>NZ_JBHXVZ010000006.1:440659-505852 GCF_042672005.1 Nocardia sp. NPDC127579
TCGCGCGCGGGGGGGGGTGGGGTTGGTCTCGGGTGGGGGTGTGCCGATCCTGTCTCAGTCTCCACCACACCTCATACTTATATTACCCCGCCCCACCCCGCCCCGGGTTCCGGGCGGGTTCGCGCGACGGCAAGGATTTCGTAAGAACCCCTTCGGTGGGCGCCTCGTACTGTTGCTGGTGTGAGTACCGAGCTGGAACAGACCGAAATTGCCGAGCCGAGCCGCTGGCGCGCCTTCCGCGACGCGATCACCGAGCGGCCTACCCTGAATCTCGCCTATCGGATCGTGGTGGGCGTGGTGGGCCTGGCCGTTTTGATTCTGGGCATCGCCGCGATCCCTTACCCCGGCCCCGGTTGGGTCATCGTATTCGCCGGTCTCGGTATTCTCGCCACCGAATTCGCCTGGGCGCGCGAGGCATTGGGCTGGCTGCGGCACCGGTACGACAAGTTCATGGCCTGGTTCGCCGCGCGCGGGCTGTTCGTGCAGGCCTGCGCCGCGATCGGCACCTGCCTGATCGTGCTCGCGACACTGTGGTTGCTCGGTACATTCGGAATGGTCGGCGGCTGGATCGGAGTCGAATCGAAGTGGTTGCTCAGTCCTTTGACATGGTGAATGCCTCGCGCAACGATTCGGCGGGGGAGGTCGGCCGGGCGACGGGCGGGCCCGTTCCCGGGAGCGCACTCACCCAGCCGGAGTGGCTGGCCGCGCGGATCGCGGAGATGGGCGAATCCTGGGGTACCACGGTGCCGCGGGTCGCGGGCACCCTGTGGTGGTGCATGGCGGCCTCGGCACTGGTCGAGCAGTCGGCCCGGGCCTACGCACAGCACCGGCCCGCGCCGGCGCCCGCCCTGGACCGGCTGCACTGCGAGGTCCGGCCGGACGGCGGCATCGAGCGCATCCACATCCGGACCGGTGCCGTGCCCGCGGACCTGCCCGACGACGACGCCGGTTGGTCGCATCGCGCCGAGGCCGCCGCCGCTCTGCGCGCCACCCTCGCGGCCCTCGTCCCGGTGGTCGCCGCCGTGTCCGGCGCGGGCGTCCCGTCGCTGTGGGCGATCGTCGCCGACGCCGCCGGCAATCGAGCGCTGGACGCGGGAGATCCGCAGGCCGGTGCCCGGCTGGCCGCCGACGTGGGCGGCAAACTGCCGGTGCCGCGCTTCGTCGAGATCAACGGCCGCACCTTCGTCCGGCGCATCTCCTGCTGCCTGGTCTTCGAGGTGCCGGGCTGCCAGATGTGCACCAGCTGCCCGAAAAGGCCTGCCGCGGAACGAGAAGCCCTGCTGGGAGGACTCGCGACCGGCAGCTGAGCACGCAGGTCGACCCGGTCCGGCCGCTTCCGTGGCCGGTGGCCGCCAACGAAAATCGCGTCGCACACGAGTCTGGCCAGAGCCGGGGGGAGGCGGGCCAGCTAGCATGGTCGCGCCGGAGTGACCGCTTACCGGTGCCGACGCGTGCGGGAAATGCCCGCCCACCAGAAACGCCAAGGAGAAGGCCGCCGTGACCACCTCAGCCCCCAAGCCCCCCGCCGCGCTCGTCCGGGTGCCGGCCGGGACCACGGCCGGCGCTGCGGTGCGGGAGGCGGGCCTGCCGACCAAGGGCCCGGACACCATCGTGGTGGTCCGCGATGCCGAGGGCGCGCTGAAGGATCTGTCCTGGGCTCCCGAGACCGATGTCGAGGTGCAGGCCGTCGCCGCCGACACCGAGGACGGCCGCAGCGTGATCCGGCATTCGGCCGCGCATGTGCTCGCCCAGGCGGTGCAGCAGGAGTTCCCCGAGGCCAAACTCGGCATCGGCCCGCCGATCAAGGACGGCTTCTACTACGACTTCCAGGTCGAGCGCCCGTTCACGCCCGAGGATCTGGCCAAGCTGGAATCCCGGATGAAGAAGATCGTCAAAGGCGCACAGCGTTTTTCGCGCCGCGTGATCGAGGTCGAGGACGCTCGCGTCGAACTGGCCAAGGAGCCGTTCAAGCTGGAGTTGATCAGCGACAAGTCCGGTATCGACGATCCCGAGGTGATGGAGGTCGGCGGTAACGAGTTGACCATCTACGACAACCTCGATCCGCGCACAGGCGAACGTGTCTGGGGCGATCTGTGCCGCGGCCCGCACATCCCCACCACCAAGTTCATCCCCGCGTTCAAACTGACCCGGTCCTCGGCGGCGTACTGGCGCGGCGATCAGGACCGCGAGGATCTGCAGCGCATCTACGGCACCGCCTGGGAGTCCACCGAGGCCCAGGACGAGTACCTGCGCCTGCTCGAGGAGGCCGAACGCCGCGACCACCGCAAACTCGGCCTGGAACTGGACCTGTTCAGCTTCCCCGACGAGCTCGGCTCCGGCCTGCCGGTGTTCCACCCCAAGGGCGGCATCATCCGCAAGGAGATGGAGGAGTACTCGCGCCGCCGTCATATCGCGGCCGGCTACGAGTTCGTCAATACCCCGCACATCACCAAGGGGCATCTGTTCGAGGTCTCCGGTCACCTGGACTGGTACCGGGACGGCATGTTCCCGGCCATGCACCTGGACGCCGAGCTGAACGACGACGGCACCGTGCGCAAGCCCGGCCAGGACTACTACGTCAAGCCGATGAACTGCCCGATGCACAACCTGATCTTCCGGGCGCGCGGCCGGTCCTACCGCGAGCTGCCGCTGCGGATGTTCGAATTCGGCTCGGTGTATCGCTATGAGAAGTCCGGCGTCGTGCACGGCCTCACCCGGGTGCGCGGCATGACCCAGGACGACGCGCACATCTACTGCACCAAAGAGCAGATGCACGCGGAACTCACCAACACCCTGAACTTCGTGCTCGGCCTGCTCGCCGACTACGGCCTGGACGACTTCTACCTGGAGCTCTCCACCAAGGACCCGAAGAAGTTCGTCGGGTCCGACGAGCTGTGGGACGAGGCCACCGCGACCCTGTCCGAGGTCGCCTCGGCCTCGGGATTGGAGCTGGTCCCGGATCCGGGCGGCGCCGCCTTCTACGGCCCGAAGATCTCCGTGCAGTGCAAGGACGCGCTCGGCCGCACCTGGCAGATGTCGACCATCCAGCTCGACTTCAACCTGCCCGAGCGTTTCGAGCTGGAGTACACCGGCCCCGACGGCGCCAAGCACCGCCCGGTCATGATCCACCGCGCGCTGTTCGGCTCCATCGAACGGTTCTTCGGCGTGCTCACCGAGCATTACGCGGGCGCGTTCCCGGCCTGGCTCGCACCGGTACAGGCGGTCGGCATCCCGGTCGCGGAAGCCTTTGCCCCGCACCTGGATTCGGTGATCGAGCAGTTGCAGGACCGGGGCATCCGGGCCCAGGTCGACCGCAGCGACGACCGGATGCAGAAGAAGATCTTCAACAACACCGCGCAGAAGATCCCGTTCATGCTGCTCGCCGGCGAACGGGACGTGAACGCGGGCGCGGTCAGCTTCCGATTCCGCGACGGCACCCAGGTCAACGGGGTGCCCACCGCCGACGCGGTGGCCACCATCGAGGCGTGGGTGCGCGGGCGGGTCAACGACTCACCGACCGCCGAGGGCTTCGAGATCGTCCGGGCCGGACAATGACCGACAGCGATTTCGAATCCGACATCGTCGACCGCGGCGCGGGGGAACCCGATCGGCTGCAACGACTGTGGACGCCGTATCGGATGTCCTACATCGCCGAGGCAGCCGGCAAGCCGCGACCGGCGGACGCGACCGGGCATCCGTTCACCGACATTCCCACGATGTCGGACGAGGACGGGCTCATCATCGCGCGCGGTGAACTCGTCTACGCGGTCTTGAACCTCTACCCGTACAACCCGGGCCACATGATGGTGGTGCCGTACCGGCGCGTCGCCGACCTCGAAGCGCTCACCGAGGCGGAGGGCGCCGAGTTGATGGCGTTCACCCAGCGGGCGATCCGGGTGATGAAGAACGTCTCGCGCCCGCACGGTTTCAATGTCGGCCTGAATCTCGGTGGGGTGGCGGGTGGTTCGCTCGCCGACCACCTGCATCAGCACATCGTGCCGCGCTGGGGCGGTGACGCGAACTTCATCACGGTCGTCGGCGGGGTGAAGGTGATGCCGCAGCTGCTGCGGGAGACCAGGTCCCTCCTGGCCACCGCCTGGAAAGAGATGGACTGACCCGGTGCTGAGCTTCTTCGGTCGGGAGACGTTCGCGAAAGCGACGGCGCCGCTGGGCAAGGCGCTGGTGCGCACGGGGCTCACCCCGGACGCCGTCACCGTCATCGGTACCGCCGCCTCGATCGCCGCCGCGGTCACCCTGTTCCCGTCCGGTCACCTGTTCTGGGGAACCATGGTGATCTGGCTGTTCGTCATGTTCGACATGCTCGACGGCGCGATGGCCCGGGCGCGGGGCGGCGGCACGAAATACGGTGCGGTGCTGGACGCGACCTGCGACCGCGTGGCCGACGGCGCGATCTTCGGCGGACTGGCCTGGTGGGCGGTGTATCACGAGCAGAACCGCTGGCTGTTCTTCGCCACGCTGGTGGTGCTGGTGACCTCGCAGGTGATCTCGTACGCGAAGGCGCGCGCCGAGGCCAGCGGGCTCTCGGCCGACGGCGGCTGGATCGAACGTCCGGATCGGCTGATCATTGTGCTGGTCGGCGCCGGATTCACCGGAATCGGCGGATACTGGGATATCGAATGGCTGACCTGGGCCGTGCATATCGCGATGTGGGTGCTGGCGGTGCTGAGCATCGTGACGGTGTTCCAGCGGGTGCTGGCCGTCCGTAATTCGCCGGGCGCGCGCACGGTGATCGCGCCCGCGCGACCGCAGGCCCCGGAGACGCCGTGACCGGCGCCTCCGGGTTTCGGGATGCTGGAAAGCGCAGCGCGACAGGAGGGTTCGGGGGATGAGCAAGGTGCGGGCGGTGCTGGCCGACCGGGGTTACGCGGCCGGGTGGCGGCTGGTGCGGGGGCTGCCGGAATCCGCGGCGCGCACGCTGTTCGACGTGGGCGCGGATCGCGTCGCCGCCGGCGGCGGGCCGAAGCAGTTGCGGCGCAACCTCGCCCGCGTGCTCGGTGTGACGGCGGCGGCGGTGCCGGACGAGCTGGTGCAGGCCAGTATGCGGTCCTACGCGCGGTATTGGCGCGAGGCGTTCCGGTTGCCGGGCATGGATCACGCGGCGCTGGGCCGCGAGCTCTCGGTGCAGGGCATCACCCACCTGTACGAGGCGCTGGAGCGCGGTCGCGGTGCGGTGCTGGTGCTTCCGCATTCCGGCAACTGGGATATGGCCGGTGTCTGGCTGGTACAGAACAACGGCCCGTTCGCCACGGTCGCGGAGCGGTTGAAGCCGGAGTCGCTGTTCGAGCGGTTCGTCGCCTACCGGGAGAGTCTGGGCTTCGAGGTGTTCCCGCTCACCGGTGGTGAGCAGCCGCCGTTCGCGGCGCTGGCGCAGCGGCTGCGGGCGAACAAGGTGGTGTGCCTGATGGGTGAGCGCGACCTCACCGGCCGGGGCGTGCCGGTCGACTTCTTCGGCGAGCGCACCTGGATGCCCGCCGGCGCCGCGAAACTCGCCATCGAGACCGGGGCGGCGCTGATCCCGGTGCACACCTGGTTCACCGTCACCGCCGACGGCCGCGAGGGCTGGGGAATGAAGACCGAAGCGCCCCTGGATGTTTCGGCTGGGGTAGGAGAGGCGACGCAGGCGCTGGCCGATCGGTTCGCCGCGAATATCGCCGCACACCCGGCGGATTGGCACATGCTGCAACCACTGTGGGCGGGTGACCTGTCCACCGAACGCCTGGAGCGGATCGCGACCGCGCAGCAGCGCGGCGGGGACGCTCGATGAAGATCGGCATGGTCTGTCCGTACTCGTTCGACGTGCCGGGCGGCGTGCAGGCCCATGTGGTGGAGCTGGCGCGGGTGTTCATCGAACGCGGGCACAGGGTGAGCGTGCTCGCGCCCGCGTCCGAGGAGACGCCGCTGCCGGAGTTCGTGGTATCGGCCGGGCGGGCCGTCGCGATCCCGTACAACGGGTCGGTGGCGCGGCTGTCGTTCGGGCCCATGGCCTACACCCGGATCCGGCGCTGGATCGACGGCAACGATTTCGATGTGCTGCACATCCACGAGCCGAATGCGCCGTCGCTGTCCATGCTCGCGCTCAAGATCGCCGAGGGGCCGATCGTCGCCACCTTCCACACCTCGACCACGAAATCGTTGGTGCTCAGCACGTTCCAGGGCGTGCTGCGGCCCTACCACGAGAAGATCAGCGGCCGGATCGCCGTGTCGGAGCTGGCGCGACGCTGGCAGGTGGAGGCGCTGGGCTCGGACGCGGTGGAGATTCCCAACGGTGTGGACGTGCCCGCGTTCGCCCGCGCGCCCATGCTGGAGGGCTATCCGAGACCCGGCGGGACGGTGCTGTTCCTCGGCCGCTACGACGAACCGCGCAAGGGGATGGCGGTGCTGCTCGGCGCGCTCCCGGAGCTGGTGCGGCGGCATCCGCGGGTGCAGGTCCTGATCGTCGGACGCGGCGACGAGGACAAACTGCGCCGCGAGGCGGGCCCGCTGGCCGCGCATCTGCGTTTTCTCGGCCAGGTCTCCGACGAGGAGAAGGCCTCTGCCATGCGCAGCGCCGATGTGTACGTAGCGCCCAATCTGGGCGGGGAGAGCTTCGGCATCATCCTGATCGAGGCGATGGCGGCCGGGACGGCGGTGGTGGCCAGCGAGCTGGACGCGTTCCGCCGCGTGCTGCGCGACGGCACGGCGGGCAGACTGATCCCGGTGGGCGATTCGAAGAGCCTGGCCGCGGCCCTGGACGAGCTGTTGACCGATGACGCGCGCCGGGCGGCGCTGGTGCAGACCGCCACCCAGGTGGTGGGCGAATACGATTGGCCGGTGGTCGCCGAACAGATCCTGCGGGTCTACGAGACCGTCACAGTCGGCCACACCCGGGTGCGGGCCGCCGGATGATCACCTTCTCCGCGACCACGGTCCTCGTTCTCGCGCTCGTCGCGGCGGTGGTGCTGTCGATCGGTGTGTGGGCCTATTCCACGGCCAACCGGCTCGACCGCCTGCACGTGCGTTCCGATCAGTCCTGGCAGGCGCTGGACAGCGCGCTGGCGCGGCGTGCGGTGGTGGCGCGGTCGGTCGCGCCGGCGCTGTCCGACACCGAGGCGGCCAGACGCCTGTCCACGCTGGCCGCACAGGCCGAGCGGGCCTGCCGGACCGATCGCGAGACCGCGGAGAACCAGCTCTCCGGTGCGCTGTCCATGGTCGACATCGCCGAGTTGCGCCCGCAGCTGGTCGCCGAGCTCGCCGACGCCGAGGCGCGCGTGCTCATCGCCCGGCGCTTCCACAACGACGCGGTCCGCGACACCCTCGCGCTGCGCACCCGGCGCCCGGTCCGGCTGCTGCACATCGCGGGCACCGCGCCGCTGCCCACCTACTTCGAGATCACCGAGCGGGTGACGCCCGCGGCGGCCACCGGCCTCGAGGTCGACACCGTGCGCACCTCGGCCCGGGTGGTGCTGCTCGACGAGAACGACCGCGTGCTGCTCATGCGCGGCAACGACCCGGTCACCCCCGAAGTGTCGTTCTGGTTCACCATCGGCGGCGGCGTCGAACCGGGGGAGTCGCTGCGCGCGGCGGCGGTGCGTGAGCTGTGGGAGGAGACCGGTTACGAGGCCGATCCGGCCACCCTGCGCGGGCCGATCTGGCGGCGGGTGGCCGTCTTTCCGTTCAATCGCGAGCTGATCCGGGCCGAGGAGCTGTTCTTCGTGCTGCGGGTGCCCGCGTTCGAACCGCACGCGGGCAATCTCACGACCATCGAGCGTCGGTCCATCACGGCGAACAAATGGTGCACGTCCGCCGATATCACCGCACTGGACGCCTCGGGCGAGACCGTCTACCCGTATCACCTGGACGAGCTGCTGTCCGCGGCCGTGGCCGCCATCTCCACCGCCGACGATCTGGAGGTCACCTCCATCCGCTAGCTGTGATCTGATTCACGATCGTGCTAGCTTCGGACTGGATCGACGTCCGCTGGGTAAACCGTTCGGGACGTACCCTGTCGCGGGCGTCGTCGCCCCAATTGCCCTGGGGTGGTTCCGATTCGGTTTATGGAGGTAGTTCGCTCATGTCGTACCTGCTCTACGATTTCCTGTTGCCCCTCATGGGCCCGGCGGCCGCGGAGTACTGGGCGACACTGCTGGTGGTCGCGCCGATCTGATCCGGTCCGGTACCAGGCCAGTGGTCTCCAACTGGCTATCAAGTGGCTTTTCGGGCGGGCCTAGAATCGGGTCGATAGTTCTTCAGCGATCCGAAGGCACCGATGACTCAGGAGACTGCCGTGACCACGCCCGAATCCACCAACACAGTCGGCACCGCGCGCGTCAAGCGCGGCATGGCCGAGATGCTCAAGGGTGGGGTGATCATGGATGTGGTTACCCCCGAGCAGGCCAAAATCGCCGAGGACGCGGGTGCCGTCGCCGTCATGGCGCTCGAGCGGGTGCCGGCCGATATCCGCGCCCAGGGCGGCGTTTCCCGGATGAGCGATCCGGACATGATCGACGGGATCATCTCCGCGGTCTCCATCCCGGTCATGGCCAAGGCCCGGATCGGCCACTTCGTGGAGGCCCAGATCCTGCAGAGCCTCGGCGTCGACTACATCGACGAGTCCGAGGTGCTGACCCCGGCCGACTACGCCAACCACATCGACAAGTGGCAGTACACGGTGCCTTTCGTCTGCGGCGCCACCAACCTGGGTGAGGCGCTGCGCCGGATCACCGAGGGCGCCGCCATGATCCGCTCCAAGGGCGAGGCCGGTACCGGCGACGTCTCCAATGCCACCACCCACATGCGGCAGATCCGGGCGGAGATCCGCAAGCTGTCGGCGCTGCCCAAGGATGAGCTGTTCGTGGCGGCCAAGGAGCTGCAGGCGCCCTACGAGCTGGTATGTGAGGTCGCCGAGACCGGCAAGCTGCCGGTCGTGCTGTTCACCGCCGGTGGCATCGCCACCCCCGCCGACGCCGCCATGATGATGCAGCTGGGCGCCGAGGGCGTGTTCGTCGGCTCCGGCATCTTCAAGTCCGGCAACCCGGCCGAGCGGGCGGCCGCCATCGTCAAGGCCACCACCTTCTACGACGACCCCGACGTGCTGGCAAAGGTGTCGCGCGGGCTGGGCGAGGCCATGGTCGGCATCAATGTCGACGAGATCCCGCAGCCGCACCGGCTCGCCGAACGCGGCTGGTAGAAGCTCGACCGGAGCAAACCCGAAGTCCGGAACCGCACCCTTGTTGCCGGATGGTTTCGTGGCCCAGGAGCGGCTGATTGACGGACGCCTTGCGGGGTCGCTAGGCTGAGTTCAATACGACAAGCTCGCATCTCTAGATGAGACGCGGGCTTGTTCTCTATCTCACCCCTTCTGCTACGGACTCGGAAGCTGAGTGTGACAGCCCCAGACAGCAGCTATGCGAAGCCGTTTCTGACGGTGCCTGAGCAGATTCGCCAGTTGCGGAAGCGTGGCATGGACTGCGGGACTGATGCCTACGCATCTGCTGTTCTGGGACGTCACGGCTACTATCGCCTGTCCGGATACTGGCATCTCTACCGCATGCGTCCTGTGCCTCCGGCAGCTGAGTTCGATAGCGAGGGACGCGAGGTCCGACTCGACTCTTTCGTCGAGGGGACGTCTCTGCGCCATGTGGTCGACCTGTACAACTTTGATCAGGAGTTGCGCGCGCGTTTGGGTAATGCGCTCAGCACGATTGAGGTTTCGCTTCGATTCTTCATCGGGCACCGCGTAGGCAAGATCGATCGGTTCGCCCATCGAGATCCGCACGCGCTAGGTGCCGTGCGCGCGGTGGAGCCAGACGGTTCGACTGAGCCGATCACATCCTATATCGAATGGCTCGAGGAGTTCGATCGTCACGAATCGCGCGCGAAAGATCGTTTCGTTGTGCACTTTCGCGAGAAATATGGGCCGCATTTACCGATCTGGGTTGCCACCGAGGTGATGTCTTTCGGCCTCCTCAGCAACTTGTACTTGTTGATGCCGCAAGTGGACCAGGAGATTCTCGCGGCTCGATTCCAGGTGAACACCGCTGATGGCCGGGGTGACCGTGGTGCTTTCGCGAATTGGCTCAACAATCTTCGAAATGTGCGGAACATCTGTGCGCACTATGGACGCACGTGGAACCGCGTGTTCGATGTTCTGATCGATGCGCCCGGACAATCGAGGAAACAACCGGACGATCGGCTTTCCATCCTCGTCGACAAGGGTGTGTGCAACAGACTCCATGGCGTATTGGTCATCATGCGACACCTGCTGTTGAGCATCGACCCGCAACGTTCTACCATCGTCGACATCGCGGACTTCATTGAAAAACAGTCCACTGAAATCGGATTCAGTCTGAGTCAGCTCGGGTTCCCTGACGGCTGGCGGACGAACCGGATGTGGGACTGCCGTATGAAGCTCGATCATCGCGCCATGCTTGCCGCTGACCTGCTCGATCGCACCGAGGCCCGCACAGCGGTCGATACGCGTGCAATGCTCTTCGGCGCTGAGGTAGACAAGTCGAGTTCGCCACGTACCGCTGAGCAAGAAGAGCGAGCGAAGAAGGCTGCCCAGCGACAGCTGCTGCGGACCTACATCCGCTATCGCGTCGTAATCGAGATCGAGCTCGGTGGGATCAAGTTCTACCCGAGCTTCCAATTCCGTGACGGGAAGATCATCAACGCACTTGCCGAGATCAACCGAGACCTGTCCGGACGTTACAAGGGTGATCAGCCGACGGACCTCGCGGCTGCGATGCTCGACTGGTGGCAATTGCCGAACGTCGCGCTGCCGCCGACGGGTGAGGGGCGTAGCCAGTCACCGTGTGATCTTCTCCAAGCTCTCACGGAAGAGGCCTTCGCGACTCTGGTCGCTGAGGCCGACGCCACGCGAACTTTTGTTTGCCCTGGGCGGCAATGATCGTGGCCAACGGGCTGGCATCGCCACCCCCGCCGACGCCGCCATGATGATGCAGCTGGGCGCCGAGGGCGTGTTCGTCGGCTCCGGCATCTTCAAGTCCGGCAACCCGGCCGAGCGGGCGGCCGCCATCGTCAAGGCCACCACCTTCTACGACGACCCCGACGTGCTGGCAAAGGTGTCGCGCGGGCTGGGCGAGGCCATGGTCGGCATCAATGTCGACGAGATCCCGCAGCCGCACCGGCTCGCCGAACGCGGCTGGTAATTCGCCGAGAACTCAACCGCCGGACGGTCTTTCGGGACCGTCCGGCGGTTTTGTTCTGTCCCAGTGCATTTGCTGCGCGGATGCGAAATGTCAAGGGGGACATACATAAATCTCCGGGTTGCCCGGGTGGTCGGCGGTGTGCCCGCTACCTGCGCGCATACCGCCCAGCAAACGTCAGCTAATTTTCTAGGAGCTGCGTTCGGTAAATTTACTACCTGCGAGTATCGGGCTACTGTCGGACGAATCACCGGTGAGCACAGTCGAATACACGCTTCTGGCAAGGAGTCCGCATGCTGGAGATCGACCAGTTCACCTATGGCTGGCTTACACCTGTCCTCGCCTACGTCATGTCGGTCACGGGGTCGTTGCTGGCGCTACGCTGCATGGTTCGCGCCCGCAGCGGCGACGGACACGGCGGCTGGGTCGCGACCGGCGCGATAGCGCTCGGCGGCACCGGCATCTGGGTCATGCACTTCATCGCGATGCTCGGTTTCTCGGTCCGCGACACCACCATTCGCTACGACGTCCCGGTCACCCTGTTCAGCGCGGTCATCGCGATGGGCGTCGTCTGGATCGGCCTGTCGATCGTGGTGCGCCGCAACGGCGACCTACCCGCCCTGCTCACCGGCGGCGCCATCACCGGCCTCGGAGTCGGCGCCATGCACTACTCGGGCATGTACGCGATGAAGACCGACGCCGCCGTGCGCTACGACCCGTGGATCGTGCTGCTGTCACTGGTGATCGCGGTGGTCGCCGCGACCGCCGCGCTGTGGTTCACCCTGCACGTGCGCGGCCTCGCCGCCACCATCGGCGCGGCGCTCATCATGGGCATCGCCGTCAGCGGAATGCATTACACCGGAATGTTTTCCATGCGGGCGCACGTCGCCGACCATCTGCACCCGCCCTCGGGGGCGCACGCCGGACAGCTGCTCACGCCGCTGATCGTCGCGGTCAGCATGGTGACGGTGGTGACCCTGCTGCAGGTGGTGGTCAGCGAGATCGGCGAGCCCGGTCCCCTCGTGCGTCGCCGGCCCAGCCGGTACTGGCCGAGCCAGGACGCCGTGCCGGGTGATTCCGCGATCGGCGAGTTGCACCGGCATCGGCGGTGGTGACCTCGAACAGCCGGGTCAGTGTGGCCGCGGTGAATTCGTCCAGGGGATAGAACAATTCGATGGCCAGCTCCGAGAGCGTCACGTCCGAGGGCGCGCCGAAGGTGACCATGGTGCTGAACATGCGCAGGTCGCCGCCCGGGGTGGCGATGTGCAGCGGCACCGCGAAGCCGCTGGGCGCCTGCGGATCCGGACGGCTGCCGGGCGGCACCGGGTATCGGGAGACCTCCTCGTACAGTTCGCGCAGCACCGGGTCGCCGGTGCCGCGCACCTGGCCGAGCAGCCGCTCCAGCAGGTACTCCCGGACCTGGGCGTAATTGACCAGGTAGGTGGTGGCCTCCGGGCTGCCCGGATGCAGGGCGAGGCGGTACACATTGGGCCGCTCCAGCAGCTCGGGGTCGGCCTCGCCCTCGAACAACCGCATCGCCCGATTGGTGGTGACCACATTCCAGTAGCGGTCCACCACCACCGCCGGATACGGCTCGTGCGCGGTGATCATGGCCTCGATCGCGGTGCGTGCCGAGCGCAACTCGACGTCGTCGAGGCTGCGCTCCCGGTACTCCGGGGCGAACCCGCCCGCCAGCAGCACCGTATTGCGTTCGCGCAGCGGCACTTCCAGTACATCGCAGAGTTTGAGGACCATCGCCCGGCTCGGCTGTGACTTGCCGTTCTCGACGCAGGACAGGTGGCGCGCGGAACTGTCGGCGGCCAGGGCCAGCTCCAGCTGGCTCAGCCGCCTGCGCTGCCGCCACTCCCGCAGCAGCCCGCCGACCGGAGATTGCCGCACCGCGTTCGTCATTTCGACAGGCTAACGAACTCCGGCGCGCGGCCGCCATGACCTCCGAGGTCATTGAGACCATGCCCCGATGGCTGGCAGCGTCGTCGCCATGACGACCTCGATGAAACTCGATACCGGGCCCGGGTTACGGGCCACCCTGCGCGTGGACGGGTGGAGCACCGGCGCGTTCGGCATCTTCCTGCTGGCCACCGCGCCGGTCCTGCGCGAGCCACTCGGACTGCCGACCAGCTGGTCGATCCCGTTCGGGGTGGCCATGCTGGGCGGCGCTACGGCGCTGCTGCTGATCGCGGGCTATCCCGAGATCCCCGCGCGTGCGGCCGGTGCGGTGGCGGCGGCGAACGCGGTGTCGGGGCTGGTGCTGGTGGAACTCGCCGTCGTCGATGTCATCCCGTTGACGATGCCGGGCCGGATGTTCCTGCTCGCGGGCGCGGCTTTCGTCGCGACCTGCGCCGCCCTCGAATTCGCGGGCCTGCGACGGGAGCGGGCATGAACGACGAAACCGCCGTGCTCGCGCTGCTGCGCGCGCAGATGGACGCCTGGGCCGCCGGTGACGGCGCCGCCTTCGCCGCCACCTTCACCCCCGACGCCGATTTCGTCTCGGTGATCGGCGAATTCATCCAGGGCAGAGCTGAACTCGCGACCGTGATGCAGGAAGGGCTGGACGGATTCATGAAGGGCACCCGGATGGCCGAACCCGACACCCGCACGATCCGTTTCCCGGCCCCCGACCTCGCCGTGTTGGTGACGGTGGGTGACAAACCGACTCGGCCCGGTGAGCCGGCGCCGCCGGACGCGCGCTCGGTGCAGACGCGAGTCGCGGTGCGCACCAACGGAACCTGGCTGTTCACCACATTCCAGAACACCCGGATCGGGCGACTGCCGTTCTGAACCGGGGTGATCAGCTCGATCGCGCCGTCCGTATCGTCGGACGATCGGGTTGATCCCGGGCGACCACGATGTCTCATCATGCGCGAACTCTTGGCGACGGCTCACCGCCGTCTTACGGTCCCCACAGAGCGGCTGGATAGCTTCGGGCTTCAACGCTGACCGAACAAAGGACGAGCAGTTGCAGCTTCCAAATTCCGGACGTATCGCCCTGGCCGGCCTGGCCGCGGTCTCGGCCCTCGGCCTCACCGCCTGCGGCACGGACGACACACCGGCGCCGCGGCCCACGTCGACCAGCAGTCCGCAGACCAGTGCCGTGGACACTCCCGCTGTCCCCAGCGCCGCAGACCTGAACGCCCAGTTGCAGCGCGCGCTGGATCCGAACGTGCCGAACGCGGAGAAACTCCAGTGGATCCAGGGCGCCGAAGCCGACCCGGAACTGCCGGGCCGCCTGGCCGAGGCCTACCGCGCGGCGAACGCCACCGTCGAGGTCATCGAGGTCATCCCCTTCGGCGACACCATCAACGCCAAGGCGAAACTCGTGTTCAACGGTCAGGAGAGCATCGCCGACGTCCCCTTCGTCGCCGAGAACGGCCAGTGGAAGGTCCAGAAACAGTGGGTCTGCCAGATGCTCGAGCTCGCCGGCCAGACCTCCACCGCCTGCCCGGCCTGAGACGCGGCGGCGCGATAGCTTTCAGAGCGTCGGTCGCGCGCGTGTGACGTGGGCCGGGCGGATACTGTTGCGCCATGGCGACGATCGAAGAGGCGCTGGAGATCGAGCGGCTCGAACGCGATATCTTCCGCGGGGCATCCACCAAGACCCAGTTGCCGCGGACCTTCGGCGGGCAGGTGGCCGGGCAGGCGCTGGTGTCGGCGGTGCGCACCGTCGATTCGCGGTTCCAGGTGCATTCGCTGCACGGCTACTTCCTGCGGCCGGGCAACCCGGAGGAGCGGACCGTCTACCTGGTGGATCGGATCCGGGACGGCCGCTCGTTCTGCACCCGCCGGGTGACCGGGGTGCAGGACGGCAAGGCGATCTTCACCATGTCCGCCTCCTTCCACTCCGGTGACGAGGGCCCGGAGCATCAGGATGTGATGCCGACGGCGTCGGATCCCGAGGGCCTGCCCGACGCCAAGACCACCATGAGCCCGGAACGCCTGTGGGCGATGCGGGAATGGGAGCACTGGGATATCCGCCCGGTGCCGCCGGAGGAGGTGTCCCGGCGTGACGGCGTCGTCTCCCAGCAGCAGGTCTGGTTCCGCTACCGGCACGCCCTGCCCGACGATCCGCTGTTCCATGTCTGCACGCTGGCCTATATGAGCGATATGACGCTGCTCGGCTCGTCCAAGGTGATCCACCCGGACGAGGAGACCCAGAACGCGTCCCTGGATCACGCCATGTGGTTCCTGCGCCCGTTCCGCGCCGACGATTGGCTGCTCTACGACCAGTCCTCGCCGTCGGCCGGTTTCGGCCGCGCGCTCACCGGCGGCAAGATCTTCAACCGCCGGGGTGAACTGGTCGCGGCGGTCGTGCAGGAGGGTCTGATCCGGACGCTGCGCGCCCAGTGAACGGCGTGAGCGCGCCCACATCGCCGGTCACCGTAGTGTTCCGGGGTATTACGAGAGGACGGTGACGTGGGTCAGCAGTCGATGATCGCCGAACAGCAGGCGCGGCGCGCGTCCGGTACGCCCCGGATCGGCGTACTGGCGCTACAGGGTGATGTGCGTGAGCATTTCGCCGCGCTCGAGCACTGTGGCGCCGAGCCGATCAGCGTGCGGCGCCTGACCGAACTGGAGTCGGTGGACGCGCTGGTCCTGCCGGGTGGTGAGTCCACCGCGATCAGCAAACTGCTCGAGACCTTCGAACTGCTCGAGCCGCTGCGCGCCCGGCTGCGGGCGGGTATGCCCGCCTTCGGTTCCTGTGCCGGAATGATCCTGCTGGCCTCCGAGGTGCTCGACACCCGGGCCGACGCCAAGCATCTGTCCGGTATCGATATGACGGTGCGCCGCAACGCTTTCGGCCGCCAGGTCGATTCGTTCGAGACCGATCTGGACTTCACCGGCCTGGACGGCCCGGTGCGCGCGGTGTTCATCCGCGCGCCCTGGGTGGAGCGCGCGGGCGCGGGCGTCGAGGTGCTGGCGACGGTGCCGAGCGGTCCGTTCGCGGGCCGGATCGTGGCCGCCCGGCAGGGCAACGTGCTGGCCACCTCGTTCCACCCCGAGGTCACCGGCGATCTGCGCGTACACGAGCTGTTCGTGTCGATGGTCCGCGCCGCGTAGTTCCCGGCCGACCGCGTAGCGCCGCGCCGGGCAACCGGCCCGAAAACGAGTATCCGGTACTCGCGCGAGCCGCCGATTCGCGCGCGACGATGATGCGATCCGGGCATAACCGCAGTCCCGGAGGTGGTGTCCCCGCACCACTCGGATGAGAAGACGCATTGCCATGACGAATTCTGGATATGTCCCGGCCGCAGCCCGGGTGTGCAATCTGGTCCCCTCCCGCGACACCGCGCGGGACTGGACGTTCGGTGACGCGGTGGCCGTCGGCACGCTGGGAGCGGTGGCCGCGCTGCCGCCCTCGGTCGACCTGCGCCGCGACTGGTGGACCGTCAGCAATCAGGAGGACACCGGCTCGTGTGTCGGGTGGGCGACCGGCGACGGCCTCATGCGCTATCACCTGGTGACCGCGAACCGCATGGACAAGGCCGACCGGGTGTCGCCGCGATTCATCTGGATGAGCTCCAAGGAGACCGACGAGTTCGTCCAGCGGCCGGAGACCTTCATCGAAGGTGGCGGCACCTCGCTCAAAGCCGCGGTGGATGTGTGCCGGAACTACGGTGTCGTCCGGGAGGAGGTGCTCCCGTTCCACATCGCCACCAAGATGTACACCGGCCCCGAGACCGTGTTCTGGGCCCAGGCCGCGCAGAACCGGGTGGCCTCCTACTTCAACCTGCGGCTGAATCTGGACAACTGGAAGTCGTGGCTGGCCAATCACGGCCCGATCCTGATCGGCCTCGGCGTCGACGCCACCTGGGACAACGCCACCGCCACCGGCGGTGTGCTGAGCACGTTCCAGCCGAACACGGTGCGTGGCGGGCACGCGGTCGCCGCTGTCGGCTACCAGGCCAACGGCCGGATCATCCTGCGCAACAGCTGGGGGACGGCCTGGGGTGACGACGGATTCGCCTACGCGACACCGGAGTACATCGCGGGTGCGTGCTTCGACGAGGCATACGGCATCACGCTGTAGGACCGCCCTCGAGGGGTGTCCGTGACCGGCCGAGTAAGCTGGGGAAGTTGTCCGCTCGGCCGGGCGCGGGCTGGCCGCACGCTTCGCACCGCTGCCCGCCGGTAACGTAGACACGTCCACACGTGCAATTCGACCTGAAGGAAGTAGGGCATGAGCGGCCATTCCAAATGGGCCACCACCAAGCACAAGAAGGCGGGGATCGACGCCAAGCGCGGCAAGCTCTTCGCCAAATTGATCAAGAACATCGAGGTGGCGGCGCGCACGGGTGGCAGCGACCCGGGTGGTAATCCGACGCTGTACGACGCCATCCAGAAGGCGAAGAAGTCGTCGGTTCCCAACGACAATATCGAGCGCGCACGCAAGCGTGGCGGCGGCGAAGAGGCCGGCGGCGCGGACTGGCAGACCATCATGTACGAGGGCTACGGCCCCAATGGCGTCGCCGTGCTGATCGAGTGCCTCACCGACAATCGCAATCGCGCCGCGGGCGAGGTCCGGGTCGCGATGACCCGCAACGGCGGCAATATGGCCGATCCGGGCTCGGTGGCCTACCTGTTCGGCCGCAAGGGTGTGGTCACCCTGGAGAAGAACGGCCTGTCCGAGGACGATGTGCTGATGGCCGTGCTCGACGCGGGCGCCGAGGAGGTCAACGACCTCGGTGATTCGTTCGAGGTGATCAGCGAGCCCGGCGATCTGATCCCCGTGCGCCAGGCCCTGCAGTCCGCCGGCATCGACTACGACTCCGCCGAGTCCGGCTTCCAGCCGTCGGTGTCGGTCGCGGTGGACGTCGACGGCGCGCGCAAGGTGATCAAGCTGGTCGACGCCCTGGAAGACAGCGACGACGTCCAGAACGTCTACACCAACGTCGACATCTCCGACGAGGTCCTGGCCCAGCTCGAGGACTGAGAGCCTTTCGGCAGCACCGGAATTCGGGGCGGCCCCGCATCGTGCGGGACCGCCCCGAACTCGTTTCGGCGCGGCGTTCGCCGCTCGGGTGAACTGAAGTTCGTGTCCTTGCGGAGTGCCGTGCCCTCTTCCACTAGACTCTCGAACAGTTGTTCGTCTCTGGGAGAGGGGTTTTCGTGCGGGTGATGGGCGTCGATCCCGGGCTCACCCGGTGCGGGCTCAGCATGGTGGAGAGCGGGCACGGCCGTAAGGTCACCGCTCTCGCCGTCGACGTGGTGCGCACCCCGCCGGAGATGGCCCTGGCGCAGCGGCTGATGCAGGTGGCCGACGCCGCCGAATTGTGGATGGACACACACGAACCCGAGGCGGTGGCGATCGAACGGGTCTTCGCCCAGCACAATGTGCGCACCGCGATGGGCACCGCGCAGGCGGGCGGGGTGATCGCGCTCGCGGCGGCCCGGCGCGACATACCGGTGGCCTTCCACACGCCCAGCGAGGTGAAAGCCGCGGTGACGGGCAACGGTACCGCCGACAAGGCGCAGGTGACGGCGATGGTCACCCGGATCCTGGGTCTGGCGGTGGCGCCGAAACCGGCCGACGCGGCCGATGCGCTGGCGCTGGCGATCTGTCATTGTTGGCGGGCGCCCCTGCTGGACCGGATGGCGAAAGCCGAAGCGCAGGCGGCGCAGGCGCGCAAGCGGTACGAGCAGAAACTGGCCGAACAACGAAAGGCGGTACGCGGGTGATCGCGTCGGTACGCGGTGAGGTGCTCGAAATCGCGCTCGACCACACGGTGATCGAGGCCGGCGGTATCGGCTACCGCCTGAACGCGACCCCGGCCACCCTGGCCACGCTCACCCGCGGCGCGGAGATCCGGCTCTATACCGCCATGATCGTGCGCGAGGATTCGCAGACCCTGTTCGGCTTCGCCGACACCGAATCCCGCGACCTGTTCGGCCTGCTGCAAACCGTGTCCGGCGTCGGCCCGCGCCTGGCCATGGCGGTGCTGGCCGTCCTGGAACCCGAAGCGCTGCGCAAAGCGCTCGCCGAAAGCAATGTGGCCGCCCTGACCCGGGTGCCCGGCATCGGCAAGCGCGGCGCCGAACGCATGGTCGTCGAACTGCGCGACAAGGTGAATCTCATTCCGGTGCAGGACGGTCCACCCGGTAGTGGCGCCGCGGTCACGCCGGTGCGCGATCAGGTGGTGGAGGCGCTGACAGGTCTCAGCTTCCCGCTCAAGCACGCCGAGCAGGCCGTGGACGCGGTGCTGGCCGATCAGCCCGCCGCCGATACCGCCGCCGCGCTGCGCGCCGCGCTCAGCCTGCTCGGCAAGAACCGATAGGCGCGTATGGAGCACGAGGACGAATCCCAGGTCACCGCCGGTTATTTGACCTCCGACGGCGAGATCGAGGCGAGCTTGCGGCCGAAATCACTGGACGATTTCATCGGCCAGCCGCGCGTTCGGGAACAGCTCACCCTGGTGCTGCGCGGCGCGAAACAGCGTGGCGGCACCCCCGATCACGTGCTGCTGTCGGGCCCGCCCGGGCTGGGCAAGACCTCGATGGCCATGATCATCGCCACCGAACTCGGTACCGCACTGCGCATCACCTCGGGTCCGGCCCTGGAACGCGCCGGAGACCTCGCGGCCATGCTCAGCAATCTGGTCGAGGGTGATGTGCTGTTCATCGACGAGATCCACCGCATGGCCCGGCCCGCCGAGGAGATGCTGTATCTGGCGATGGAGGATTTCCGGGTCGACGTGGTGGTCGGCAAAGGCCCCGGCGCGACCTCGATTCCGCTGGATATCGCCCCGTTCACGCTGGTGGGCGCGACAACCCGGTCGGGTGCGCTGACCGGTCCGCTGCGCGACCGCTTCGGTTTCACCGGGCACATGGATTTCTACGAACCGGACGAGCTGCTGCGAATCCTGTTGCGGTCGGCCCAGATTCTCGGCGTGCGGATCGACCGGGACGCCGCGGCGGAGATCGCGGGCCGCTCGCGGGGCACGCCCCGTATCGCCAACCGGCTGCTGCGCCGGGTGCGCGATTTCGCCGAGGTCCGCGCCGACGGCCGGATCACCAGGCCGATCGCACATGCGGCGCTGGAGGTGTACGACGTCGACGTACTCGGCTTGGATCGGCTCGACCGGGCCGTATTGGGCGCGCTGGTCCGCGGTTTCAACGGTGGACCGGTCGGTGTGTCGACCTTGGCGGTCGCGGTGGGGGAGGAGGCCGCGACCGTGGAGGAGGTGTGTGAGCCGTTCCTGGTCCGGGCGGGGTTGGTCGCGCGGACACCGCGCGGGCGGGTCGCGACCGCGGCCGCGTGGGAGCACCTGGGGCTGGTGCCGCCCGCCGATCTGGCGTACGGCTCGATCGAGGTTCGGCCACAGGTCAGTTCGCCGAACGGGTATTAGGCGCGCGGGCCGACGGGCGCGTCGCTGATCTCCCCGCTACAGTCGGTCGCATGACCGTGGTGCAGTCAGTCGTCGACCGTTTGCCGGAGCCGTATCGCTCCAAGGCGATTCAGCACCGTGAGCTGATGAAATTCGCGGTGGTCGGCGCTGTCACCTGGTTCATCGACACCGGCGTGGTCTACGCGACGAAGCTGACGGTGCTGGGCGACAAGCCGCTGACGGCGCGCCTGCTCGGCGTGCTGATCGCGATCATCGCCTCCTACATCCTCAACCGCGAGTGGTCCTTCCGTACGCGAGGCGGGCGGCAGCGCCATCACGAGGCGGCCCTGTTCTTCGCGGTGAGCGCCCTGGGCATCGCGGTCACCGTGCTGCCGCAGGCGATCTCGCTGTACGTGCTGAATCTGCGGGTGCCCCATGTCGGCCCGTTCACCCAGGCCGTGGCCAATTTCGTCACCGGCCAGATTCTGGGTGTGCTGCTGGCCATGGGTTTCCGTTTCTGGGCGTTCCGGCGCTTCGTCTTCCCGGACGATCTGGCCGAGGCCGAATTACAGAGCGTCCGGGGCTGAGCTCACTGGCTCTTCCGCAGCGCCGTGACGACCAGATCCAGGAACGCGTCCACCTCGTCGCGGGCGTATCCCCGGGTTCCCACCCGCGCATCGGTGAAGTGCACGTCGCGCACATCGGCGACGGTCAGGCTGCCGGGCCCGTCGTGGGTGAGCGTGGCGGCGACGAGATCGAGGAACGCGTCGACCTCGTCTTCGTGATATCCGCGCCGCCCCACCGGCGACCGGGTGAATCGCATCCGGCGCACGTCGTCGGGGGTGAGCAGGGTCGTGGACACCGATCCGGTGACTCCCGCGGGCACCGGGCGGTTTCCGCGCTGCCGGATCTCGAATTCGATCCGCACCCGGTCCAGGAATTCGTCGACCTGGTCGGCCTGGTAGCCGCGGCCGCCGAAGCGGGGCGCGTCGAAATGCACGTGACGTACGTCGTCGGCGGTCAGGACGCCGGTTCCCGCCAGGGTCGCGGCGACCAATTCCAGGAAGGCGTCGACCTCCTCGGCGTGGTAGCCGCGATGGCCGACCGGCGGCATGGCGAAATGGATTCTGCTGACGTCCTCGGGGGTCATCACCCGCCATATTGTGTCAGGGTCCGACACGCGATGCCGGGGCTTTGCTGAACGCGCGCAAACGAACTCAGTCCTTGCGCACACCGTCGACGAGCAGGCGGCGGATGGCCTCGGTGAGCGCGTCGATGGCGGCCTCGTCGGGATCGCGCAGCCCGTGCACGATGCCGGCGAGCAGCATGCCGGTGACGGCCTTGGCCGTGTGGACGGTGTCGAGATCGGCGCGCAGATAGCCGAGTTCGACACCGTGCTCGAGATAGCCGGCGGTCAGCGCGTCGGCGGTGTCGAGCAGGCCGTAGAGCCGCGCGGTGAGTTCGTCGTCGATGCCGGTGGCGTGGAAGAGCAGCAGTTGCGCGATCCGGCGGTCGTCGATCAGGATGCGGGTCAGCGAAGTGCCGATCCGGTCCAGCTGCGCGCGGTATTCGTCGAGGCTGGTGGCCGCGTCGGGTGCGTTCTCGGTGCCGAGGGTTTCCGCGATCCGGCCGGACAGGTCGTCGATGACGTGGTCGATGATGTCGCGCTTGTTGGCGAAGTAGCGGTAGAAGGTTCCGTGCCCGATACCCAGCTGACCTGCGATATCGGCGATCCCGGTGGCGTGATAGCCCTTCTCCGCGAAGCAGGCGAACGCGGTGTCGATGATGCTCTGGCGCAGTTCGGCTTTGCGGCGTTCGACGGCTCGGGTCGATGGCTTGGTCACCCGAGCGATGATACAGTCGTCACAAACGGAATGATGTGTCATTCCGTGACATGGGATTCATATTCTTGGAGGTTCGACGTGGCGCCTCAATTCGATGCCATCGTGGTCGGTGCGGGATTCGGCGGAATGGGAGCGGGCATCGAGCTCGACCGGCTCGGCCTGAGCAATTACGTCATCCTGGAGCGGGAGGACGATCTCGGCGGTACCTGGCATGTCAATCACTACCCGGGCCTGGCCGTCGACATCGCCTCGGTGACCTACTCGTACTCCTTCGAGCCCAACCCCTACTGGTCGCGCCTGTTCGCGCCGGGGCGCGAACTCAAGCGCTACGCCGGGCACGTGGCCGACAAGTACGGCCTGCGCCGCCGCATGCGCTTCGGCACCGTCGTCGACGGCGCCCGCTGGGACGAGCACGCGCAGCACTGGACGGTCTCCCTCGCGGGCGGCGAGACGCTGACCGGCCGCTACCTGCTCACGGCGACCGGTTTCCTCTCCCAGCCCTACACCCCGCCGTTCCCCGGCATCGACAGCTTCGCGGGCAAGATCCTGCACACCACCGCCTGGGAGGACGATTTCGACCTCACCGGCCGCAAGGCCGCTGTGATCGGCACCGGCGCCACCGCCGTGCAGCTGGTCCCCGAGGCCGCCGAGCGGGTCGCCGAGCTCACCGTCTTCCAGCGCACCCCGATCTGGGTGGTCCCGAAGGTCGACACCCCGATCCCGGCCCCGGTGCAGCAGCTGTTCGCCAAGGTCCCGGCCGCGCAGCGGGCCGCGCGCCTGGCCAACACCAGCCTGCTCGAGGCGATCATGGTGGTCGGCGTGCTGCACTACAAGCAGGCCAAGCTGCTGAACAAGGGCGCGGCCGCGCTCGCCAAAGCACACCTGTTCGCGCAGGTACGGGACAAGCGCACCCGCGAGCAGCTGACACCGCACTACGACTTCGGCTGCAAGCGCCCCACCTTCTCCAATCGCTACTTCAAGGTCTTCAATCAGCCGCATGTGCGGCTCGAGACCAATTCGATCGAGCGCATCGAGCCCGACGGCATCGTCACCGCCGACGGCCACAAGACCGAGATCGACACCCTGATCCTGGCCACCGGCTTCAACCTGTGGGACGTGAACTTCCCGGCTGTCGAGATCATCGGCCGTGACGGCGTCGACCTCGGAAAGTGGTGGCGCGACAACCGCTTCCAGGCCTACGAAGGCATCACCGTGCCGAAGTTCCCCAACTTCTTGAGCCTGAACAGCCCGTACTCCTACAGCGGCCTGTCCTACTTCACCACCATCGAGGCGCAGATGAAGCACATGGGCCGTCTCTTCGGTGAGATGTTCCGCCGCGGCGAACAGACCTTCGAGGTCACCGCGGCGGCCAACGACCGGTTCCTCGGCGAGGTCACCGACAAGCTCGGCGACTCGGTGTTCTACGGCGGCGACTGCGCGTCGGCCCGCAGCTACTACTTCAACCAGCACGGCGAGGCCGCGCTGCTGCGCCCGAGCAGCACCGTCACCACCCATCGCCACGCCGTCGGCTTCCCCCTGACCGACTACACCTTCGGCGCGGCGGGCATGAAGACCCCCGCCTGAGCTACGCGTTCCATGGGCCCCGCCGCTGCCCCGCGGCGGGGCCCGCCGCCGTCTCGAGGCGTGCCGATGTGGCGGCCGATACCGGAACTGGCAGACTAGGGGCGTATCCGTCCATTCATCCACGACACTAGGGACTGACTTCGACGATGGACCTTCTCCTCATCATGGCGGTCGGCTTGGCCGCGCTGATGTTCTTCCAGTTCCGCAGCCAGCGCAAGCACCAGGCGAAGATGGCCGAGATGCAGGCGGGCCTCGTGCCCGGCGCCGGTGTCATCACCACCTCGGGCCTGTACGGCACCGTCGTCGAGGTCGACGAGGACACCGTCGACCTGGAGATCGCCGAGGATGTGGTTACCACCTGGATGCGCTCGGCGATCCGCGAGGTGCGCACCGAGGACGCCGCCGATGCCGCCACCGGCGACGAGCCGGAGGAATCGGCTCCGGCCGTCGAGGAGGCCCCGGCCGCCGCCGTCGAGACTCCCGCCGCCGACGAGCCGGCCGACAAGCCCGAAACTCGGCTGACCAAGGACTGATCTCCGCCCGCGCGACCCTGAGGCTGTATCCGTTCCACGTCATACGCGGTAGCCTCCGGGTCGCTGTGTGCTGCTCCACGTTCCACTCGACTTCCGCCTAGGAGATACCTGCTGTGCCACCTTCACAGGGATCGGCGCAACATCCGCTCCGGCTGCTCGGCGTTTTCGCCGCGCTGCTGGCCGTGATCTATGCGCTGGTGTTCTTCACCGGGGACAAATCCCCGACGCCCAAACTCGGCATCGACCTGCAGGGTGGTACCCGGGTCACGCTGACCGCCCGCACGCCCGACGGCAGTAGGCCGAGCCAGGACAGCCTGAAGAAGGCGCAGGAGATCATCGAAACCCGGGTCAACGGGCTCGGTGTCGGTGGCTCCGAGGTGATCATCGACGGGGACAACCTGGTGGTGACCGTGCCCGGTGACGACGGTCAGCAGGCACGCACGCTCGCCACGACCGCGAAACTCAACATTCGACCGGTCATCGGACAGCCGGTGCCCGCTACCGCTGGACTGACCCCGCAGCCCACACCGGCACCCGCGCCGGCTCCCGCACCCGCGCCGGAACCCGCGCCGGCACCGGAACCGGCCCCCGAGGGGGCGCCCGTCGAGCCGGCCCAGCCCGAGCCGCCGGCCGAAGAAGCGACGCCTCCGGCCCCGCAGAATCGAGTGTTCCCCGCACAGGCCCCGACTCCGCCCGCCAGCCCGGACCAGCTGACTCCGCAGCAGGCCGCTCAGAAGGAGATCGCGGAAGCGAAGGCCACCCGGCAGAGCACCGATCCCGCGGTGCAGCAGGCGGCGCTGGCCGCCCTGGACTGCACGAAGACCGATCCGCTGGCGGGCAACGACGACCCGAATCTTCCGCTGGTCACCTGTTCGACGAATGGACAGCAAAAGTATCTGCTCGACAAGAGCCGGATCGACGGCGAGGAGATCAAGGACGCCGTCTCCAGTTTCGACACGACGCAGTCGCAGAATGTCGTGCGACTCGACTTCAAGTCGACCGGCTCCGATGTGTGGGCGAAGCTCACGCAGGAGTACTACCAGAAGTACATCGCCTTCGTGCTGGACTCCCGAGCCGTCAGCGCGCCGATCGTGCAGGCCGCGAACCAGTTCGGCGGCACCACCATCTCCGGCAACTTCACCGCCGCCAGCGCCAAGGAGCTGGCCAACACGCTGAAGTACGGTTCGCTGCCGCTGTCGTTCGAGACCTCCGAGGCCGAAACCGTCTCGGCCACACTGGGTCTGTCCTCGCTGCGCGCGGGCCTGCTGGCCGGTGCCATCGGCTTGGCGGTGGTCCTGCTGTACTGCCTGGCCTACTACCGGATGCTCGGTTTCCTCACCGCGCTCTCGCTGATCGCCTCGGGCCTCGCGGTCTACGGCATCATGGTGCTGCTCGGCCGCTGGATCGGGTTCACTCTCGACCTGGCCGGTATCGCGGGCCTGATCATCGGTATCGGTATGACCGCCGACTCGTTCGTGGTCTTCTTCGAGCGCATCAAGGACGAGATGCGTGAGGGCCGCAGTTTCCGTTCGGCGGTGCCGCGCGGCTGGCAGCGGGCCCGGCGCACCATTCTCTCCGGTAACGCGGTCAGCCTGATCGCCTCCGCGGTGCTGTACATCCTCGCCGTCGGTCAGGTGAAGGGCTTCGCGTTCACGCTCGGTCTCACCACCGTCCTCGACGTCGTCGTGGTGTTCCTGGTGACCGCGCCGCTGGTGCTGCTGGCCTCGCGGTCGCAGTTCTGGGCCAAGCCGGGTGTCAACGGCCTGGGCGCGATCCAGGAGGTGGCACGGGAGCGCCGGGCCGCCGGCGCGACACTCTCCGAAGGTGTGAGGACTCGATGAGCAACCAGACCAGCCCGTCGATGCGCAAGCGCGAGGCCGAGGACGCCGTGGACTACGACGAGACCTACGACGCGCGGGCCAGGCACGGCTTCTTCAGCCGGCTCTACACCGGCACCGGCGCGATCGACGTGATCGGCCGCCGCCGGATGTGGTATGCGATCACGGCCGTGATCCTGCTGATCTCGCTGGGCAGCATGCTGCTGCGCGGCTTCAACTTCGGCATCGACTTCGAGGGCGGCACCCGGATCCAGTTCCCGGGCGCGGTCGAGCAGAGTCAGGTCGAAGATGTCTACCGCGGTGCGATCGGCACCGACCCGGAGTCGGTGCAGAAGGTCGGCGCGGGCTCGACCAGCAATATGCTGATCCGCTCCGAGGCACTGGATCAGCGGCAGGTCGAGGCGTTGCAGGCCGCCCTGTTCGACGAGTTCCAGCCGAAGGATTCCAGCGGCAAGGCGAGTCTGGCGGCGATCAGCGTCTCGGATGTGAGTGAGACCTGGGGCGGCCAGATCACCAAGAAGGCGCTGATCGCGCTCGCGGTGTTCCTGGCGATCGTCGCGGTGTACATCACGGTCCGCTTCGAACGGGATATGGCGATCGCCGCGCTGGCCGCCATGGTGTTCGACGTGGTGGTCACCGCGGGCATCTACTCGCTGGTCGGCCTGGAGGTCTCCCCGGCCACCGTGATCGGCATTCTCACCATTCTCGGCTTCTCGCTGTACGACTCGGTGATCGTGTTCGACAAGGTCGAGGAGAACACCCGCGGCATTCTGCACGTGAACCGGCGTACTTACGGTGAGCAGGCCAATCTCGCGGTGAACCAGACGCTCATGCGCTCGATCAACACCGCCCTGATCGGCATTCTGCCGATTGTCGGCCTGCTGGTGATCGCGGTGTGGCTGCTGGGCGTCGGCACGCTCAAGGATCTGGCGCTGGTGCAGCTGGTGGGTCTGCTGGTCGGCACCTACTCGTCGATCTTCTTCGCGACGCCGCTGCTGGTCTCGCTCAAGGAGCGGTTCGGCCCGGTGGCCGCGCACACCAGGAAGGTGCTGGCCAAGCGGTCCGGCGCCGCGAGCGCGCGGGCCATGGCCGCGGCCGAGCAGCGGGCGGTGGCCGCCACCGGCCGGGCGGCGTCGAGTGGTGAGGTGCGGCGCGCCGCCGGACAGACTCCGGAGCCGGGCGCGCGACCGAGCGGGAAACGGCACAAGCGAAGGAACTAGTACCCCAGGGGGTTTCGTTCATATGCAGCGATCACGCGTCTTGGTGCGATTGATCGGAGTGGTCGCGGCGGGTGCCTCGGTCGCCGCCCTGGCGGCCGGGTGCTCGAGCAAGAACCAGGTGCCGTCCATCGGATACGCCGTAGACGCCGTGATCGCGAGCTACAACGGCGGCAGCACCCTGGGCGCGAGCAGCGGCGCGGCCGCCGTGTTCGGCCGGGTGCTGACCGGGTTCTATTACACCGGTCCGGACGGCCAGCAGGTCGCCGACACCGATGTCGGCACCGCCAAGGAGGTGCCGGGCGAGACCCAGACCATCCAGTACCGGCTCAACCCGGACGGTGTGTACTCCGACGGCGTGCCGACCTCGTGTGATGACCTGTATCTGACCTGGGCGGCGCGCAGCGGCCGCTTCACCGCGCCCGGCGGCGGCCCGCTGTTCGACGCGGCGAGCACGGCGGGCTACGCCGATATCGAACGGGTGGAGTGCCAGCCCGGCTCCAAGGACGCCACGGTGGTGTTCCGGCCGGATCGGTACTACCAGTACTGGCGGAATCTGTTCACCGCCGGTGAGCTGATGCCGTCGCATGTGGCGGCGCGGGCGGCGAATCTGCCGAACGCGGTGACCGCCGTGCAGACCGGTGACGCCGCGGGCATCGGGCGGCTGGCCGAGTTCTGGAACACCGGCTGGAAGCTGTCCGCGGGCCTGGATGTCACCCGGTTCCCGTCCTCGGGGCCCTACCGGATCGAATCCTTCGGTCCCGCCGAGGGTTTGGTGCTCGTCGCGAACGAGCGCTGGTGGGGCAACAAGGCCGCGACCGGGCGCATCGTGGTGTACGGCCGCTCGGCCGAGCTCGGCGCCAAGATCGGTGACGGTTCGGTCAGCGTGGTCGATATCGGCGGCGGTTCGGTCGCGGGTCTGAATCTGGACGGGTTCTCGACCCGGACGGTGCCCGGCCGCGGCGCCGAACAGTTGGTGCTCGGCACCGGGGGCGTGTTCGCCTCGGCGGACGCGCGCCGCGGGTTCGCCCTGTGTGTGCCGCGCCAGGAGCTCTACAACCAGCTCGGCCGGGCCCAGGATCTGCCGAAGACCGGTCTCGGTTCCGGCCCGTTGAATTCCCGGACGGTGCAGCAGGATTCGCTCTACTATCCGGCGGTCACCGCCGCCGCGGAGAAGTACAAGAACACCGATATCGCCGCCGCGACCGCAGCGCTGACCGCCGCAAAGGCTGCCGGGCAAACCATCCGCATCGGCTATCTCGGGCCGGACGAGCGGCGGGCGCGCACCGTCGCGGTGATCGCCGAAGCGTGTAAGCCTGCGGGTATCACGGTCGTGGACGCGGGGGCCGCCGACTTCGATCCGGGTGCGCTGGCCGCGGGCAAGGTCGACGCCGTGCTGGGCGGTACGGCCGCGGCGCCGGGCCCGGCGGGCGCGCAGTCCGCGGTGTTCGCCACCAGCGCGTTCCGCACCGGAAACGGCCTCAATTTCGGCCGATTCGGCAATGGCCGCTACGATTCGATTACCGATCAGCTTGCCGCCGACGATAATTCGACGGTTCAGTTGAATCTGCTCACCGAGGGCGAGAACCTGCTGTGGGCGGAGATGCCGAGCATTCCCCTGTTCGCCACTCCCCGCACCATCGCGTTCGCCGACGGATTGCAGAACGGCGTTGCCAGTTCCGCGCAGGCGGGGACCGGATGGAATATGGACCGCTGGGTGTTGCAGCGGTGAGTGCAGGTGACCATGGAGAGGGCTCGATGAGCAAGCACGCGGCGATCGAATCCGAGGAACTCGTGGCCGAGCGGACCGCCCAGGCGGCTCGGCTGGTGCAGCGCCTCACCCGGTGGCAGGACGATTTCCCCACACCCGGAGTGCGTTTCGCGGATCTGACCCCGGTGTTCGCCGATGCCGAAGGCTTCCGGACGGTCATCGACTGCCTGGCGGCGTGTGCCCCCGACGCCGATCTGGTCGCGGGCGTGGACGCGCGTGGCTTCTTGCTGGGCGCGGGTGTCGCCGCGACCCTGGGCACCGGTGTGGTCGCCGTGCGCAAGGCCGGCAAGCTGCCCCCGCCGGTGCTGAATCGCGAATACAGCCTGGAGTACGGGTCGGCGTCGCTGGAGATCCCGGCCGATGGGCTCGATCTGGCGGGCAAGCGGGTGCTGCTGCTCGACGACGTGCTCGCCACCGGCGGCACGCTGGCCGCCGCGGCCGATCTGTTCACCCAGGCCGGCGCCGAAATCGTCTCCGCCGCAGTTGTTCTGGAGCTCGAGTTCCTCGGCGGTCGCGCGCGTCAGGGTGTCTACCCCCTGACGTCCATCGTCAAGGTGTGAGCCAATTCACTGGCGTAGACGTGGGATGTTTGCGTACAGTATTCGAGTCTTGTTCCCGTTGATCGGAGTCATGCCGTTGAAGTTCTGAGGTAGCGCTTTCGGGCGGCCCGCACAGTGCGCGCCGCGATACCGTCGCAACCTCAGGAGGACGCATGTCTTTTCTGTCTATTTCCGATCTCACCTTCACCTGGCCCGACGGCACCCCGGTCTTCGACGGGCTCGCGGCGGTACTCGATGCCGGTCACATCGGCCTGGTCGGCAGCAACGGTGCGGGCAAATCCACACTGCTGCGGTTGATCACCGGTGAGCTGAGCCCGATGCGCGGATCGGTCACCGTCTCGGGACGACTCGGCTACCTGCGCCAGGACCTCGGGCTCACCGACGGGCAGCGCGTGGACGCCGTGCTCGGCATCGACGGGGTCCGCAAAGCGTTGCACCGCATCGAATCCGGGACCGGCGACGAATCCGACTTCGACACGGTCGGCGCCGCCTGGGATGTCGAGGAACGCGCCGTCGCCCTGCTCGGCCGGCTCGGATTGCACTATCTGGCCGACTCCGCCGCGCAACTCGATCGCAGCCTGGACACCCTGTCCGGCGGTGAGACGGTGCTGCTCGGCCTGGTTGCCCAGCTGCTCACCGAACCCGATGTGCTGCTGCTGGACGAGCCGACCAACAATCTGGATCAGGTGGCGCGCGAGCGCCTCTACGAGGTGATCGGCCAGTTCTCCGGCACGGTGCTCACGGTCAGCCACGACCGGGAGCTGCTGGATCGCATGGACACCATCGCCGAGCTCCGGCAGGGCGAAATGCGTTTGTTCGGAGGCAATTTCAGTGCCTACGAGCGGATCATCCAGGCCGAGCAGGACGCGGCGCGCGCCGCGGTTCGCGACGCCCGCAGCGATGTGCGCAAGCAAGCGCAGGAACTCGTGGAGGCCCGGATCAAATTGGACCGGCGCAAACGCTACGGCCAGAAGATGTGGGACACCAAGCGGGAGCCGAAAATCGTGATGGGCGAACGCAAACGGCAGGCACAGGTCTCGGCCGGGAAATTGCGCAACAACCACATGGAGAAGCTGGAGGACGCCAAACAGCACCTGGATCAGGCCGAGGAACTGCTGCGCGCGGACAAGGAGATCCGGATCCAGCTCCCCGACACCCGGCTGTATCCGGGCCAGGAGGTCATCGAGCTGGACGAGGTGCGCCTGGCGTGCGGGCCGACGGTCAGCCTGACGGTGGCGGGTCCGGAGCGGATCGCCCTGACCGGGCGCAACGGCGCCGGCAAAACCACACTGCTGCGCCATATCTCGGCGGCCGGGCCGAAGGTGCCGTGGCGGATGCTGCCGCAGCGCCTGGATGTCTTCGACGAGACGCTGACCGTCTTCGAGAATGTCGCGGCGGCGGCGTCGCACGCCACGCCGCAGCAGATTCGGGCGCAGCTGGCACGGTTCCTGTTCCGCGGCACCGACGCCGATGTGTCGGCGAGTGCGCTGTCGGGCGGGGAACGGTTACGGGCGGCCCTGGCCATGCTGCTGCTGGCCGATCCCGCGCCGAAACTGCTGTTGCTGGATGAGCCGACCAACAATCTGGATCTGCCCAGCCTGCACCATCTCACGCAGGCGCTGTCCGGATTCGAGGGGGCGCTGATCGTGGTCAGTCACGATCCGCGGTTTCTGGACGAGATCGGGGTGACCCGCCGGGTGGAGCTCACCTCCGACGGGCTCGCCGAGCCGGTCGCCGGCTGATCCAGCTGGGCGAGCAACTTTTTCGGGGCGACCTGGCGGTAGGCGTCGCGGACGATCTCGGCGATCTCCGACCAGTCCGGATCGACGGTCAGGCGGACGCCGAGCCAGCCGCGGTGACCGACATAGGGCGGGCGGAAGAAGCGCTCGGGTTCGGCGTCGATCAGCTCCTCCTGCACGCCGGCGGGGGCGGGGCACCAGATGGTGTTCCCGTCCTCGCCGTAGGCGTTCTCGGTGAATGTGACGAACACGGTTTTGCCGCGCACGAAGAAGGTGGGGCAGCCGTGGCTGAGTCGCTCGGTGCTCTCCGGTAGCGCGCGGCAGATCGCCCGGATCTGGGTCAGCGGGTCCACTCCAGCAGTGTAGATCCTTGACGGGCGTTGTTTTGGTCTTCTACACTAAAACAGATCGAACGGGAGGAATGATCACCATGGGATACGGACACTGGGACGACACCGCCTACCGCGCGGCCAAGACCTACCGTGCCAGCCGGGGACTGGACGATTTCGGCTACACCGCCGAACTGCGCGACCGGCCCTACGACACCTGGCAGGCACACCCGGACCTGGATCCGCTCGGCGTCGATGTGCGGGAATGTCGCGACTCGGCCGAGCATGGGAATTCGCTGCCCATCGCGGTGCTGTTCGACGTCACCGGCTCGATGGGGCAGGTGCCGATCATCATGCAGCGCAAGCTCGGAAAACTCCACGGGCTGCTGCAACGCAAAGGCTACGCCGACGATCCGCAGATCCTGTTCGGCGCCGTCGGTGACGCCGACTGCGATCGGGTTCCGTTGCAGGTCGGGCAGTTCGAATCCGACAACCGGATGGACGAGCAACTGCGCAACATCCTGCTCGAAGGCGGGGGCGGCGGGCAGAAGTCCGAAAGCTATGAACTGGCCGCCTATTTCATGGCCACCCACATCGCCACCGACGCCTGGGACAAGCGCCGCACACGCGGCTACCTGTTCCTCATCGGTGACGAGCTGAACAAGCGCAAGCTGGCCTCGCGACACATCCGCGCCGTCGTCGGCGACCATGTGCGCAAGGACATTTCGGTCGATTCGATCTACCGGCAGCTGGCCGAACGCTGGCACGTCTACTACATCCTGCCCAACCAGTCCAGCTACTACAACGATCCCGAGATCGCCGAACACTGGCGCGCCCTGCTCGGCCAGAACTTCCTGCGCCTGGACGACCCGGCCGCCGTCTGCGAACTCATCGCCCTCACCATCGGCCTCACCGAAGACCGCGTCGACCTCGACACCGGCCTCACCGACCTGTCCGACCTGGGATCGGCCGCGGAGGTTGCCGCGGTAGGAAAAGCGCTGCGGGACAGCGGCCCACGAGCACTGCCCGCAGGCCACTGACGCCCCGCGTGCCTCCGGTCGTCGCCGGTGCGCACGACCACACGCACGGCTGTGACGGCAAGTCGCCGTCCCGCGCGCGACAGGGATGTCCGGTGACTCGGACGACGAGGTGCACCCCGGGCAGCTCTGCGCGGTGAGCATGACCGCGGCGATCAGCGGACGCTGCTCGGAGGTCACCAGCAGGGCCAAGCCCTGGTGCAACGTGGGCCGGGCGGCTGGTGGCGTAGGCGACGGAATTGATTCGAAAGGGGTGTGTCGTGATGTTCGACGGGCATGTGATCGTGGTGGATCTGGGGTTCGGCGATGCGGGGAAAGGGGCGACCGTCGACTGGTTGTGTTCGGCGGCAGCCGGATTGGAGGTGTCGGCGGTCGTGCGGTTCAACGGTGGCGCGCAGGCGGCGCACAACGTGGTGGCAGAAGGACGGCATCACACGTTCGCGCAGTTCGGGTCGGGGACGTTCTCGGGCGTACCGACCTTGCTGTCGCGGCACATGCTGGTGGAGCCGATCGCGCTGGCGGGGGAGGCGCGGCAACTGGCGGCGCTCGGGGTGCCGGATCCGTTGTCGCTGTTGCGGATCGACGGCCGGGCGTTGCTCACCACGCCGATCCACATCGCGGCGAACCGGGCTCGCGAGGACGCGAGGGGTTACTCACGGCACGGTTCCTGCGGTCGTGGTATCGGTGAAACCGCCTCGTACGCACTGGAACACGAGGCGCCGACCGTCGCGGATTGCCTACGACCCCGAGTGCTGCGGCAGAAACTCGAGTTGCTGGCCGCGCACTACGGCCCGGTGATCGCCCCGAGCGCGCACCGCTACGAGCCGATCACCGACCTCATCGCCATGTACAGCGAATTCGGCGCCGCCGTCCGTATCGTGGACGACGGCGAACTGGCGGCACTCGCCGCCCGCGGCCGCCTGATCTTCGAAGGCGCACAGGGCATCCTGCTCGACGAATGGCGCGGCTTGCACCCGCACACCACCTGGTCCACGGTGGAGCCGCGCAACGCCCGCGCCATGCTCGCGGCCATCGGCGCCTCCGCCGCCACCCTCGGCGTCACCCGCACCTACCTGACCCGCCACGGCGCGGGCCCGTTCCCCACCGAGGACCCCACCCTCGATCTCCCCGAACCCCACAACATCGACGGCCCCTACCAGGGCCCCTTCCGCCGCGGCCACCTCGACCTACCGCTACTCCGCTACGCCGTCGCCGCCGCCGACGGCATCGACGCACTCGCTCTGACTCATGTGGATGTCGAAACCCCTTATGTATCAACCGGATACGACACTCCCACCGGCACAGTCGACGACCTCGCCCTCGGCCCCTGGCAGGACCTGACCCACCAGCAGAACCTGACCACCCTCCTCGCCACCGCCACCCCCCGACTCACCCGCCGACCACCGAACCGAATCACCTGGCTCGCAGAACAACTCGCCACCCCGGTCGTCCTCACCTCGACCGGTCCGGATCGCGCCGACCGCCACGCACACCACATCGCCCGAACCACATCGTGTCCCGCCTGACCCGGCAGCGTTGCCTCGGGCTGAATCACCTGCTTGCGCTGAGATCCGCACAGGGATGTCGACACCGCGATCCGCACCTCGCTGGTCTATCCGGGCGAGCCGCAGAAATGCGGGGTGCGCAGCGAGCCGACCAGCTCCGGGCTCTGGAGATCGACCCGGCCGACGATCCGCTCGACTGCGCTGGGGATGACGGACCGCCCAGTTTCGCAGCTCAGCGGTATACGCGGCTCCGATCGGAGAACTGGATATCGAGGGCCCGCGCATCATGGTGTGCCAGGATGTTGGAACCAGGGCAGTTCTTCCTCGGGCGTTGGATCAGCTGGAGGTGAATCCGCTTGCCGCCGGTCACTTTATCCGGGTGATCTGTTGCGGGCGGTGCTTCGGCTGCCTGGGGATAGGTGGTCGGGATCAGCCGAGGTATCGGCCTGGATGCGGGGCATTGTCCGGCGGGCGGATGCGATGCTCGCGAGCTGGGTGGTGCGCAAGTTCCAGATCTGCGCGGGTTGATCTCGAAGTTCCTGTTGGAGCGGTCCGAGTTCGATCCAGGTCGAACGCACTGAAATCAGCCGCTGCTCGTGTGCCGTGGCGTCGCGACGCGGTTTGCAGAGGGCTCGGTTCACAACTGGGACGAGGGCGCTTCGAGCAGACTGGTCCGGTCGGGTTGCGGGGCTTCGCGTTACGGGTGGACGGGTGTCGGTTTCCATGGGATGCGGCCCGGATGGACGACTGCGCGTGTATTAGCGCACGGGTCTGCTGGCAGCGGCTGCATGTCCGGTGCCGTCGGGGTCTGGTGTTCGGATGCGTTGCGATGTCGGCGCGGGTGGTGCAGGACTGGTCAGCTGTATTTGGCGATGTTGTGGGTGATGGTGCCGAGGCGGGCCAGGCGGGCATCGCCGAGGGGGGTGAGTTTGCCGCCGAGGCGGTTGGTGACGAAGGCGAGGGACATGCCGGTGGCGGGGTCGGCGAAGGCGCCGGAGCCGCCGAGACCGAAATGGCCGAAGGCGGAGACGGGGTCGGATTTGGAGGGTTTCATGGGGACGCCGTGGTAGCCGAGGGCCCAGGGGATGCGGAAGGCGAGCACGTAGTCGGGGGTGAAAATCTGGCGGGTGCCGACGGTTTCGATGGTTTCGGGCCGGAGTAGCCGGTAGCCGTCGAGCTCGCCGCCATTGGCGAGCGCGGCATACAGGCGGGCCAGTGCGCGCGCCGAGAAGACGCCGTTGACGCCCGGCATCACCGAATCGTGCAGCCGCGGATCGGCGACGAGATCGGCGAATCCGACGGGTGTGGTGTCGGCGGCCGCGGCGAACCGGGTGCGGCCGAGCAGGGCGCTGCTGCGTTCCCAGCTCATGCCCGCGATGGTCAGGCGCGGGAAATTCGGTGCGATGCGATGCCGTTCGCTGTCGGGCACCCGGAACCAGAGTTCGTCGGCGCCGAGCGGTTCGGCGATCTCGGTGCGCAGCAGTTCGGTGAACTTCGAGCCGCTGACCCGGCGGATCAGCTCGGCGACCAGATGCCCGTAGGTGATGCCGTGGTAGCCGCTGGTCGCGCGGTGCCGCGGGTCGGGCGTGGCGGCGGCGAGCGCCGAAGTGACGGCGGCGTCGTCGAGGAAACCGTCGGCCGGTCCGGGCAGCAGGCCGCGTAGCCGGTGCAGGCCGGCGCGGTGGGTGAGCAGGTCGCGCACGGTGATGTGCGCTTTGCCGGCGGCCGCGAATTCCGGCCAGTAGTCCGCGACCGGCGAATCGTAGTGCAGCAGGTGCTGTTCGGCGAGCCGATGCAGCAGCGTGGACGCGACGCCTTTGCCGGTGGAATACGCCATGGCGACGGTGTCGTGCTGCCATTCGCGTCCCGGCGCGGCGTGCCCGGCCCACACATCGACGACGGGTTCGCCGTGTTGATAGACGGTGAGCGCGCCGCCGCCGTCCTCGGGGCGGCGGAACAGCCGATCGAATTCGGCTACCAGCCGCGCGTATCGGCGGTCCACGAACTGCTTGGTCATCGTCGATCAGCCCTTCCGTCTCCCGTACAGCGTAAATCAGCGCTGGGCGAGCGGAGGTCCCGCCGGGGCGAGCGGAGATCACGCTGGGGAACGGGGATCAGGCGGCGACGGCGGAGCTGAGTTCGGCGAGGGCGGCATCGGGATCGGCGACGTCGACGACCAGGCGGGTGTAGCCGGGACCATCGAGATCGATGCGGATGGCATGGCCTTTGAAGTTGGTGTCCCAGAACTCTTTTCGGCCCTTCCCGCGGAAGGTGCCGGCGGCGATGGCGCCGGGGAAGAAGGTGCCGGGCGTGCGGATCCACGGGGGCCGCAGATCGACCTCGGCGCGGGTGACCGAGGTGATGGCCCCGACCTCGAGGGTGACTTCGTCGCGCAGGGCGAGCAGGCGGTGTCCGCCGAGCACGTGCACTCGCACCGTGTTGTCATGCGTGAGTTCGACCTCGACCATCGCACACCTCGCTCGCCGGGAAATATCTGTACACCGACCAGGATCCGCCGCGCGGCTGGCCGGATCCTGTGTCGTACCTGTGAATTGCCCAAGGTTTCAGACGCGTCGCGCGCGTTCGCCCTGAGCCGGACACTTGGTTGTCGAATCAAACTGTGCAGTTGTTACAGACATCCCACCATCTAGATATGCGAATTTATGCATTTTATTCGCCCACCCGAAGGTGCCGGGCATTCATCGAATGCCCGGATTACAGAACAGCATTGGATGGAGAGTCAGGCGCTCGCCTCGGTCGCGATCTTCAGAACAGGCGCCAACCACGGTGTGTACGCACCAGGGTTCTCGGACATGGCGTTGGCGACCTCGTCCGGCGTCACCCACGCGACCGCAGCGACCTCGGCGGGATCCGGTGCCGGCGCTTCGCCGTCGAGCGTGCCGATGAGCACGTGATCCCACTCGTATTCGACGCGACCCGTCGCCGGATCCTGCGCCTGGTAGACGAACTCGCCCACCTCCCGCAGCGGAGTCGACAGGCCGAGCTCCTGCGCAAGCCGTACCCCGGCCGCCGCCGGAACCGGTTCGCCCGGTGCGGGATGCCCGCAGCAGGTGTTGGCCCACAGCAGCGGGAACCGGGTCTTGACCGCGGCCCGCTGTTGCAGGAGCACCCGCCCGGCGGCGTCGAACAGCAGCACCGAGAACGCGCGGTGCAGCCGCCCGGGCGCGGTGTGCGCCTCGGCTACCGGGCACGCACCGACCGCGCGCCCGGCCGCGTCGACGAGCTCGACGGGCAGGGCTTCGCGGTCGGTCGTTGTGTGCTGCTCGGTCACCTGCCCACCTTATCGGCGGCGATCATCAGGTACTGGAAGCTCCCCTCCCGGTAGGCGGTCAGGAACGGCTTCTCGACGCCGGTCGCCAGTTCGGAGTGGGTGCGCAGATCCCAGTACGGGATGGTCGTCGCGGTGAGATCGACCACGTCGATCGGCACCAGATTGTTCGCGGCCAGCGCGCGGAAATACTCGCCGCGCGGATGGATCATGCACCCGTAGTGGGCGTCGATCCAGCTGACCGAGGACGAGCGGCCGCCGGTGACATCGTTGGAGCAGCCGGTGATGCAGACATAGCGGCCGCCGGGTTCGAGCAGGCGCGAGAATTCCGCGAACAGCTCGAAGAGGTCCACGTACATGGTGGTCTCATTGGTCCAGATTCCGCGCCGGGATCCGCTGTCGAAACCGGTGTCGAGCATATTGCGGAAATGGAACCGCACCTTGTCGGTGACGCCGCGGTCGGCGGCCTGAGCGTTGGCGAAATCCACCTGATACTGCGAGATGGTGACGCCGTCGACCTGGCAGCCGAATCTCTGATTGGCCATGAAGCTGGTGCCGCCGCGGCCGGAGCCGCCGTCGAGCAGCCGGTCACCGGGGCGCACGTCGCCGAGGTGGTCGAGCAGGAATTCGGCCTGCGCTGTTTCGAGCCGGTGCAGTTCGGTGACCAGGCGCTGCTGTCGTGTTTCCTCCGGACCCTCCAGTACCGAGAGATCGGGTTCCCCGATGCCGTAGTGATGGTGGTAGAGGCCATCGACCTCGCCGAGTTTGGTGTTGACCCGATCATCGTTCGGGTTGTTGTTCCAGTATTCGGCGACGGACTTCTGATACCGGGTGCGCAGCACCGATTCAGGATCGAGCATGGTCATTCTGGATCATCCTCTCTCGGTAAAACGTGGAAACGCTTGCGATCGGCTCGGTCGGCTCAGTCGGTCTGCCGGGCGACGAGGACGTTGTCGAGCATTCCGAGCGCGTCCGGTACCAGGACAGCCGCGGAGAAGTAGCAGCTCACCAGGTAGGACATGATCGACTGGTCGTCGATGCCCTTGAATCGCACATTGAGGCTGGGCTCGTATTCGTCGGGAATTCCGGTCTGGTGCAACCCGATGACGCCCTGGTCCTTTTCGCCGGTGCGCATGGCGAGGATCGCGGTGGTCTGGTTCTCGCTGACCGGGATCTTGCCGCACGGGTAGATCGGGACGCCACGCCAAGCGGGGACGCGATGGCCGTCGACCTCGACGGGGTCGGGGTAGAGGCCGCGTTTGTTGCATTCGCGGCCGAAGGCGGCGATGGCCTTGGGATGGGCCAGGAACAGTTTGGTGCTGCGCCGCATACTCAGCAGTTCGTCCATGTCATCCGGTGTGGGCGCGCCGGATTCGGTGTAGATGCGCTGTTTGAGATCGCAGTTGTGCAGCAGCCCGAAGTCCGGGTTGTTGACCAGTTCGTGTTCGCGGCGTTCGTAGATGGCTTCGACGGTGAGCCGCAACTGCTGTTCGACCTGGTTCATCGGATCGTTGAACAGGTCCGCGACGCGGGTGTGTACACGCAGCACGCTCTGCGCGAGACTGAGTTCGTATTCGCGGGGCGTGATCTCGTAGTCGGCGTAGGTGCCCAGCAGCGCGGGTTCGCCGTCGTGGCCGGAGGAGATCTCGATCTCGGCTTCGCCGTGCCGGTTCTGGGCCGGCCGTGGATCGTTGGCGATCTGTTCGAGATGCTCGCGCAGGCTCGGTACCCGGTCGAGGGTCTGGTTCAGCGCGGCGCGGGAGAGGGTGAGAACTGTGGTGGGCGTGGCGGTTTTGATGGTGACGGGCCAGATCGCCGATTCGTCGACGAGTGTGTCGTCGCCGAAGAAGTCGCCGTCGGCGAGCTGTCCGAGCATGGTCTGCTCGCCGTATTGGCCGCTGCCGTATTTGTTGACTTTGCCGTGCACGATGAGCACGACCTGATCCATCGGGTTGCCGAATTCGGCGATGACCGAGCCGGGGTCGAGATCCTGCTGTTGGAAATGGCGGCCGAGTTCGGCGAGGGCTTCCTCGTCGGTGAATTCGCGCAGTTGATGCATTTCGGTGAGCTCCAACGGGATCACCGTGGCGCTGCCGCCGTTGATGGCGAAGGTGATGATGCCATCGCCGACGGTGTAGCTCAGGCGCCGGTTGACGCGGTAGGTGCCGCCGTTGACCTGCACCCAGGGCAGGGCGCGGGTGAGCCATCGGGAGCTGATGGCCTGCATCTGGGGAACGGATTTGGTGGTGGTCGCGAGCTGGCGGGCGGCTCGGGTACTGAGGCTCTTGGGCTGATCGACGGTACGCGCGGGCATTTCTTCGATGGTCATGCGTGTGTCCTCATCTCGACGTATCACCGCTGTGCTGGGCACAGCAAAGCGGCAGGCCGGATACCTGCGGGGGTGTAGCTGAGAGAGCGAATTGACTTCCGCGACAAAGCGTTTCGGATACGCCGTCGATGATAGGGGCAGAGCCGCCGGGTTCGTGGCGGAATGCGCACAATGCTGGACATCCGTTGTGGATGATTACGACACGGGAACGATCGAATGAAATATTTCGGACACAAAAAACCGCACGCCCGGAATGTCGCGCTGGGACGGACATTTCGGACGTGCGGTACGGAAGCATCCTGATCGGCGGCTCAGGATGCGCTGCATAGGTGCCAGCCGCTGGCGCGGCCCGACCGGCAGCGATGACTGCGGGCGGCCGAGGAGCGGGGTACGGCGCGACGGCGGGTGGTCGATAGTCGGTACTGCGGGCCCACGGCGGGGCTTACTCGAAACATCTTCCTCCACTGAGCAATTCGGTACGGTTGCGCGGTTCAGCGCGGACGCGAAGGTCGAGCATGGAAACGGGTGGCGCTGAGCTGCACGGGTTCACATCGAACGGCAGGCCAGGACGCGGCCTGCGGGATCGGCGATGGGGCGGCCGATCTGCGCGGCAGGGCTTGTGAACGGCATGAAATATAGGCGCGAACCCGTAGGTACGCAGCGGAATTGGAAGATTGCCGAGATCGAATTCGGATGGTAACGAAACGTCACCGATCAGGCCACCACTCGGTAACGTACCTGCGGAAATCGTGGCGTGACGGTGCCGGTAGCGGGTCGGTAGCTACTCTTGCCGCTCATGTTCACCTGGATCTACGAGCTGCCCATCTGGCTGGTGTTCGTGATCATGACCGGCGTACCGGTCGTGCTGACCTGCGCGGGCATCGTGCTGGCCCGCCCGGTCGTGCTGCGCCTGTTCGGGCCCGAGCCCGGCAACAACGACACAGTAATCATGGTGCTCACCGTCGGTGGCGTGTTCTACGGACTGCTGCTCGGGCTCATCGCCGCCGCGACCTACGAGTCCAACGACCACGCACAGGGTTTGATCGCCGACGAGGCCGCCGCGGTCGGCACGCTCTACCGCGAGGTCGGCGCCTACCCGGAGCCCGAACGCACGGTGCTGCAACGCGACCTGGTCCTCTACACCGAGGATGTGCTGCGCGTCGTGTTCCCGACGCTGCGCGCGGGCGAGGAGCCGATGGGCGGCACCGCGCTGGTCACCCGCTTCCAGGAGGACCTGCTGCGTTTCCAGCCCGAAACCCCCGCACAGGAGATCCTGCACGCCGCCACCATCGACCAGTTCGCCGCCTTCGACTCCGACCGCCGCCACCGGATCAACGCCAGCCAGGGCGGGATACCGAATGTGCTGTGGTGGGTCATCCTGGTCGGGGCCGCGATCAACCTGGTGCTGCTGTGCCTGTTCAGCCTCGAGCGCGGCGCCCACCTGCTGCTCGGCGGCCTGTTCGCCTTCTTCCTCGGCGCGATGCTGTTCCTCATCGCGGCGATGGACTATCCGTTCCGGGGCGATCTGAGCGTGACCCCGCAACCGTTCGAGAGCATGTACGAGAACGTGATGCGCCGCTGACCCATGCAACCTGTCACAGCCGGCCCATGACCGACACCCGGTATGGGAAGCTCGTGGCAGCGGGGTTGCGTGCAGGGTGAGGGCCAGGAGCGAGCGTGATGTTCAGTACGAGGGACGTGGTGGGATCGGTGCAGCGGTTGATGGCGACCGCGCAGAACGGTCTCGAGGTGATCCGTTTCGGCGGGCTCACCCACGATGTCGAGTCATCCCCGTTCGAGGTCGTGGAGCGTCGGCGTATGTACCGGCTGCGCCGCTATTTCCCCGCCGACACCACCTCCGGCAGTCCGGTGGCGCTGCTGGTGCCGCCGCTCATGGTCAACGCCGACATCTGGGACGTCAACGCCGAGGACGGCGCGGTCGGCATCCTGCACCGCGGTGGAGTCGACTGCTGGGTGGTCGATTTCGGCTCACCCGCCTCCGAGGAGGGCGGCTGGAAGCGCGACCTGGCCGATCATGTCCTGGCCGTCAGCAGCGCGATCGACACGGTCTGCGAGGCCACCGGGTCTCCGGTGCACCTGATGGGCTATTCACAAGGCGGCATGTTCGCCTACCAGACCGCCGCCTACCGCTACGGCAAGGGCGTGGCCAGCATCGTCACCTTCGGCAGCCCGGTCGACGTGGTCGCGGGCATGCCGTTCGGCCTGCCCTACGGCCTGGTCCGCGAGGTCGCCGATTTCCTGGCCGACCACGTCGTGACCCGGCTGCCGATCACCGACTCCATGGTGCGCCTGGGCTTCCAGATGCTGGATCCGGTGAAGACCGCCAAGGCGCGCGTCGATTTCCTGCGCCAGCTGCACGACCGCGAGGCGCTGCTGCCCAAGGAGCGCCAGCGCCGCTTCCTCAACAGCGACGGCTGGGTCGGCTATGCGGGCCCGGCGGCCGCCGACCTGCTCAAACAGTTCGTGGTGCACAACCGGATGATGCTGGGCGGCTTCGTGATCCGCGATCAGCCGATCTCGCTGGCGCAGCTGGAGTGCCCGATCCTGGCGTTCGTCGGCGAGGTCGACGATATCGGCCAGCCCGCCGCGGTGCGCGGCATCGTGCGCGCCGCCCCGAACGCCGCGGTGTACGAGGCGACTCTGGTGGCCGGGCATTTCGGCCTGGTGGCCGGCAGCACCGCGACCAATCACACCTGGCCGCTGGTGCGGCAGTGGGTGGATTGGATGGACCGGGACCGGCCGCTGCCGGAGGAGATCGTCCGGATGGCCGAGCATGTGCCGACCACGGGTCCGCGCACCGCCGCGACCCGGGTCGTGCACACCGTCGCCAGCCTCGCCGAGGCCGGCGCCGGAGCGGGCAAGGCGCTGGAGGGCATCGCCAACAACACTGTGCGCGGTTCGATCGAGCTGGCCGGTGAGGCGGCGCGGGCGTTGCCCCGGCTGACCCGCCTGGGCATGATCGGGCCGAGCACTCGGGTCTCGTTGAGCCGCTTGCTCGCCGAGCAGGCCCGCCGCGCCCCGCAGCGCGAGTGCTTCCTCTTCGACGACCGCATGCACACCAACGCCGCGGTGAACGAGCGCATCGACAATGTGGTGCGCGGATTGATCTCGGTGGGTATCCGGCCCGCCGACCGGGTCGGCGTGCTGATGGAGACCCGCCCCAGCGCCCTGGCCACGGTGGCCGCGCTGTCGCGGCTGGGTGCGGTCGCGGTGCTGCTCGCGCCGGGCTCGGAGGTCGAACGCGCGATCGAGCTCACCGGCATCACCGCGCTGGTCTCGGATCCGGAGAACCTGTGCCAGGCCGGGGCCACCGGCGTGCGGGTGCTGGTGCTCGGCGGCGGCGACACCCGCCGGCTCGACCTGCCGCTCAGCGATCGGGTGATCGACCTCGAGCAGATCGATCCGGCCCGGGTGCGGTTGCCCGCCTGGTTCCGGCCCGATCCGGGGCTGGCCCGCGAGCTGGCCTTCGTCCTGGTCACCGGCACCGGTGACCGCCTCGAGACCAAGTACATCAGCAACCACCGGTGGGCGCTGTCGGCGTTCGGCACCGCCAGCGCGGCCGATCTGGATGCCCGTGACACCGTGTATTGCCTGGCGCCGCTGCATCATTCGTCCGGTCTGCTGGTCAGCCTGGGCGGCGCGATCGCGGGCGGCAGCCGGATCGCGCTGGCCCGCTCGCTGGACCCGGCGCGGTTCGCCGAGGAAGTGCACCGGTACGGCGTCACCGTGGTCACCTACACCTGGACCATGCTGCGCGACATCCTCGACGCGGGCGTCTTCCCCCCTGGGCAGGGTTCACCCACCCCGTCGGCTCCGCAAGCTCCGCCGACCACCATCCCCCAGTGGCATCCGATCCGCCTGTTCATCGGCTCCGGCATGCCCGCGGGTCTGTGGCGGCGCACTACCGAACAGTTCGCGCCCGCCCGCGTGCTCGAGTTCTACGCCTCCATCGAGGGCGATGTGGTGCTGGCCAACGTGACCGGCGCGAAAGCGGGCTGCAAGGGCCGCCCGGTGCCGGGCACCGCGAAGGTCGAACTCGTCGCCTTCGATCCGGCCACCGGCCGGATCGGCAACGACGAGTCCGGGTTCGCGCGCCGCTGTGCCGACAACGAGGTGGGCCTGCTCATCGGCAAGGCCTCCGAGGGCGTGGACATCTCGGCGGGCGGCCTGCGCGGCGTGTTCAGCCCCGGCGACTCGTGGATGCCGACGGAGAACCTGTTCCGTCGCGACGGCGACGGCGACTACTGGCTGATCGATCGCAAGGACACGGTCATACTCACCGACCGCGGCCCGGTCTACACGCAGCCGATCGTGGACGCGCTCAACGACATCACCGCGGTCGATATGGAGGTCGCCTACGGCCTGCCGGTCGGTGCGAATCAGCTGGCGGTGGCCGCGGTCAGCGTGCGCGCGGGCCTGCGGCTGGAACCGAAGGACGTCACCGAGGCGCTGCGCGCCCTGGCGGCCGAGCAGCGGCCCGATCTGGTCTACGTCGTCGACGAGATTCCGCGCAGCTCCTCCTACCGGCCCTCCACCCGCGCCGTGCAGGCGGCCGGTGGCCCGCGGCCGGGGCCGGACACCTGGTGGTACAACCGGGATTCCGACGCCTACGAGATCCTCGACGAGGCCGAGGGGCAGCGGCTGCTCGGCTGAACCACGCGCGGGCGTAGCGCGCGGCGCGAATCGGGGCGAGCCGTGTAGGGTCTGGAACTCGTGGTGGACAGTGGAACTCGCGATCCCCGAGCCGTGAACACATGGGCCGGCCTGACCGCGCTCGGCGTCGTGGTGGGCTACCTCGCGGTACTGCTGGCCAACGTCCGGCATTTCTACACCGACGACACCGAATCCCAGTACGCCCCACTGTGGGTGATGCTGGGCCGCCGGTTGCGCGAGGGTGAACTGCCCACCATGGTGCCCGAGCACTGGATGGGCGGTAATTACACCATCGAGGAAGCGGGGCTGCTGAATCCGCCGCAGCTGCTGATCGATCTGCTCGCGCCGTCGGTGCCGAACCTCGCGCTCTACGCCACGCTGGTCAAACTGATCTTCGCGATCATCATGGCGCTGGGCGTGTACCGGGTCTGCCTGGTGTACGGGGCGAAAGCGCCATGGGCGGCGGTCGCGGGCATCTGCATGCCGTTCACCGGCTGGATGCTGTTCTTCGACTCCTCCACCTGGTGGACCGCGCTGACCGGCACCGCCTGGCTGGTGCATGCCTGGGCTTCGGGCGTGCGCTACGCGCGCGGGCGCACCGGGCCGATCCCCACCTTCGTCTTCCTGTACCTGACCATCTCGGTGCAGTACGTCTTTCCGGCGGTCGAGGCCGCGATCATGATCGGCGCGGTCGCGCTCGGGGAGTGGATCTATCAGAAGCGGTGGCTGCCGTCGCTGCGGCTGGCCACCGCGGCGGTGTGCGCGGCGCTGGCCGGGCTGGCCACGTACCTGCCGAGTGCGTTGTCGGCCACATCGACCTGGCGCGGCACCGCCCAGATCAACAACGATCAACTGCTGACCGTGCCGTGGTCGGAATCGCTGAACGCGAGCCTGCCCAGCACGCTGCCCGCCTTCACCTCGTGGTGGGGTTACGTGCAGCCGATGCCGGTGGTCTACATCGCCTGGTTCCTGATTCCGGCACTGGCGTTCGTCGACTGGGGCCGGGCGCGCACGCATGCGCGTGAACTCTGCGCGCCCATCCTGTTCGCGGCGCTGGTGCTGTTCTGGACCGCCGGGCCCGGCACCATCGGCCCGCTGCGCTGGCCCGCGCGGGTCCTGCCGATGGTCGCGCTGGGCCTGCTCGTCCTGGTCTGCGTGCTGCTCGGCCGGTTCGCGACCGCGCGCGACTGGCGTCCGCGCGCCGTGGCCGCCGCACTGCTGGTCGGATTGCTGTGGGTGCGTTCGTATACCGCCGCCCCGAACCAGCTGGGCTGGCATCTGGCCGCCGCGGTCGTGGTGCTGGCGCTGGGCGCGGGCGCGGTCTGGCTCGGCATGAACCGGGGACTGACCGCCGCGGCCGCGCTGATCATGATTTCGGTCGCGCCGATCGCCTGGTGGCAGGTCCAGCATGCCCAGCCCACGCCGCTGGGCTGGAACCTGCCGGAGAAGCGCACCGACATGAAGGCCGCCTTCCCCGAATTCCCGGGCACCACACTGCAACTCGCGGACCGCGCGTTGATCCCCCCGGACGAGCGCACGCTCGCCGGCGCCTACGGGTCGCTGGTATTCGGCAACTACGCCAAGAATCTGGAGAAGACCTACGTCAGCGGCTACACCCCGAACGGGCACTTCTGGTTCGGCGAAACCCTGTGCATGCGCTGGGACACCAGCGTGTGCCCGGATGCCTTCCGGCGTGCCTTCGCGCAAGAGCCGAGCACCGGCAAGACCATCGTCGACCTGATGAACGTCGACCGTGTGGTGCTGCACACCGCGCTCTATCCCGGCGCGCGCGACCAGCCCGCACCGGCCGGGTGGCGCTGGGTCGACTACCCCGGCCACGAGAAGTACATCGCCGTACTCGAGCGCGCCGACGGTCTCATCTCGGTCGAGAACGGTCGCGTGTCCGCGGTTTCCGGCGCCACCGCCACCTCGGAGTTCGAATCCGATACCGAGAGCCGGGTGCGGGTCGACTCCACCAGCGGCGGTCAGGTGGTGTTCGCGCGCCTGGCCTGGCCCGGCTACACCGCCACGCTGAACGGGACCGAGGTTCCGGTCGAGCAGGTCGGGAAAGTCTTTGCCGCCGTACGTATTCCGCCGGGCATCCACGATGGTGAACTGGTGCTGTCCTGGAGTCCGCCCGGCTGGCCGATCGGTGTGGGCGCCGCGGTGTTCGGCCTGCTCGACCTGGCCCTGCTGCAATGGATCTACCTGCGCGGCAAGCGACGAGCCGACAACACACCGGAACCGTCCGAGCGGCCCGAGCCCGAGCCGGTCCCCGCGGGATGATATGAGTAGAGCCGTGCAGACGATCGCGACAGAGCCCGATCCGGGGCCCCTGCTGCGGCTGGTGCGACGCCAGGAGATCGCGTTCGCGATGGTCGGCATGGTCAACACCGGGCTCGGCATGGCCCTGACGGTGATGTGGCTGAAGGTCTTCGGCGATCACGTACCCGCCGCGGCCGCGCCCGCCGCCGCCTACGCGGTCAGTATCGTCATCGCGTTCGTCCTGCATCGCACCCTGGTGTTCCGGGTCCGCGGACACCTGATCCGGGATTTCCTCGCCTTCTGCGGCGTGAATTCCGGTGGACTTCTGATGAATATGCTGCTGCTGCAATTGGCCGTCTCGATCCTGCACCTGCCCGACATTCCGTCCGCGGTCGTGGTCATGGGCCTGGTCGCGATCGCCAGCTTCTTCGGGCACCGGCACATCTCGTTCCGCCGCAAGCCCGTTACCGCACCCGACGCCGCCTGATCGGCCGCCACGCCGTCGGATACAGAACGGTTACGCACTCGCAAGAGGCGTTGACCGTGCAACCTCGTGTCGGTAACCATCGACTTCTCTCGACTGTTTCGTTCAACCACGGCGCAGAGGGGTCGGGTCAGGGGCCCTGAATCGCCACAGACGCCGTTCGCGGTGCGGACGCGGCGGCAAGGCCCAGGAGGTCGGCGTGATGATGAGCAGTATTCGTGTACGAAGAGCATCGGCCGGATATGCCCTGCTAGCGGGCATCGCGGTAGCCGGAATGGGGATGGCGCCGACCGCGGCCGCCGACCCGCTCTGGCCTGGCGGCCCCGATGTCCCGGGCGTACCGGCCCTCATCCCGCCCCCACCGGCGCCACCGGTGTTCGCGCCCTGCACCTCGGCCGGCGCCCGGGTCTGTATGAGCAAATCGATGAACCAGGCCTGGCTGATGGAGGACGGCCGGGTCACCTACGGCCCGACCCCGATCTCGCACGGGCGGCCCGGCTTCGAGACCCCGCCCGGCGTCTTCCGGGTGGCCTTCAAGAAGCCGTTCCACTGGAGCACCATGCACAACGCGCCCATGGAGTGGGCGGTGTTCTTCAACGGCGACATCGCCACTCACATCGGGCCGATCGAGGAACAGTCGCACGGCTGTATCCGGATGGTGCCCGAGGGCGCCGAGGCGCTCTACAACCACGTCAACCCCGGCGACATCATCGAAGTGGTCGAGTAGTCCCGGCACGCCGCGATCCGGTCCGTGCCGCTGCGCGCGGGCCGGATCTCGCTGCGGATCAACCGGATTCACCTGGCATAGTGGTCACCGATGCCGCAGCCGATGATCGATGACCGTCCAGGGGAATTCTCGTGAGTACCAGCCTCATCTACCGCAACAGCACCCTGTACGAGGTGCTGATGCGCGGACTGTACGGCCGGTACTACGCGGCCCGCTATCGCGCGGTGGCCGCCTCGATCCCGGCCGGCGCCAGCGTGGCCGACGTGTGCTGCGGCCCGGCGACGCTGTACACCAGGTACCTGCGCGAGAAGTCCGTCGACTACACCGGCCTGGACCTCAACGACGGGTTCATCGCCGAGCTCACCAAGGCAGGCGGGCGGGGCCTGGTCTGGAACATGAACTCCGATGCCGCGCTGCCCGCGGCCGACTATGTGCTCATGCAGGCCAGCCTCTACCACTTCCTGCCCGACCCGGCCGCCGTGCTGGACCGCATGCTGGCCGCCGCCCGCACCCAGGTGATCGTGGCCGAACCCATCCGCAACCTGGCCACCAGCGACAACCGTCTGCTCGCGGCCGTCGGCCAGCGGTTCACCAACGCGGGCACCGGCACGCAGGCGCACCGGTTCACCGAGAGCACGCTGGACGCGTTCTTCGCCCGCTACGCCGACCGCGTCGTGCGCAGCGAGGTGATCGCGGGCGGCCGGGAGAAGATGTACGTGCTGTCGGCATGAGCGGGCGGCCCTGACCACGTAGGGCCCGCGGGCATGCCGAGCCCTAGACCCGGAACGCGGTGACGGCCTCGACCACGCGCGCGATCTGCGCGTCGGCCAGATCCGGCCACAGCGGCAGCCGCACGACCGTCGAGGAGAATTCGGCGCTGCGCACGCACGGCACCGGGGTGCGGCCGAGCTTGAGCCCGGCCGGGCTGGAATCCAGCGGCACATAGTGGAACGGCGCGACGATGCCGCGCTCGCGCAGATGCGTGATCAGATCGTCGCGGCGGGCCTCGGTCGGCGTGCGCAGGTAGTAGAGGTGCGCGGTGTGCTCGCGGTCGGCGGGCACCGCCATGAGCCGAACCTCGTTGCGGGCGGCCCACTCCGGCAGGGCGGCCGCGTAGGCGTCCCACACCCGGTGCCGTCCGGCCTGGATGGTCTCGAACTCGTCGAGTTGCGCGTCCAGCACCGCCGCGTTCAGTTCGCTGGGCAGATAGCTGGATCCGATGTCCTGCCAGGAGTACTTGTCCACCGCGCCGCGCAGGAACCGGGCCCGGTCGGTGCCCTTCTCTCGGATGATCTCCGCGCGCGCCATCAGGATCTCGTCGGTGAGTAGCAGCGCGCCGCCCTCGCCGCAGTGCACGTTCTTGGTGTCGTGGAAGCTCAGGGTGCCCAGGGTGCCGATGGTGCCGAGCTTGCGGCCCTGCCAGCTGCCGCCGAGCCCGTGCGCGTTGTCCTCCACGATCGCCAGGCCGTGCGCGCCCGCGATCTCGAGCAGACCGGCCATGTCGGCGGCGACGCCGCCGTAGTGGATGACGACCACCGCCTTGGTGCGCGGTGTCACCACGGCGGCGACCGACGCGGGATCCAGATTGCCGGTCGCCGGATCGATATCGGCGAATACGCAGGTGGCCCCGCGCAAGGCCATCGCGGTGGCGGTGGAGGTGAAGGCGAAGCTGGGCACGATCACTTCGTCGTCGGGTCCGAGTTCGAGCAGCAGCCCGGACATTTCGAGCGCGGACGTGCAGGAGGTGGTGAGCAGCGCGTGCGGCGCCGCGGTGATCGCCTTGAGCTTCGCTGTGGCCGCGGCGGTGAACTGGCCGTCACCGTGACTGTGATCGGAGGACAGCACCGTCTCCAGATTGGCCAGCTCCCGGCGCGCGCGGTAGGGGCGGCTGAAGATGACGCGGTCAGTGCTCGACACGATCGGTCCCCCTGCTGGTGACGGTGCTGGACAGGTCCCGCGCCGGGCGCGGTGTCGGCGAATCTACCGTCAGATACAGGGGTTTGCCTACCAGCACGTGCAGCGCGACGCCGAGGTACTCGGCGATCAGGCCGAGTGAGAACAGGATCGCGCCGGAGACCAGCAGCAGCACCACCATGAGCGAGGTCCAGCCCTCGGGTGCCCAGTTGTCCCGGGTGAGCGCCTCGTAGGCGAAGACCGCGGCCAGCGCGACACCGATCAGCGCCAGGGTGACACCGAGCAGGCTGACCACGCGCAGACCGCGGGTTCCGCTGCACAGCACCATCTTCCAGAACAGCGAGAACAGGCGCCGATAGTTGTAGCCGGATTCCTCGCGGCCCTCCGCGCGCAATGCCACCGGCACCTGGGCGACCGTGCCGACCACCCAGGTCAGCGCGACATCCAGGTATACGCCGTTGGAGGCGACCCCGGCGAGCTGGCGGCCGATATCGCCGCGGATCAGCCGGTAGCTTTCGAAGCGGGTGGAATCGGGGAAGGCGAACACGGTGGCCAGCACGATCTTCGCGCCGCGCGAGGTGATGTTGCGCAGGAATCCGTGCGGGCGGGTATTGCTCGGCTTGGAGTAGACCAGGTCCGCGCGCTCGTTCAGGGCCGCGTCCAGGAACGCGCCGATGGCGGCGGGATCGTGCTGGCCGTCCTCGTCCATGGTGACGATCCAGTCGGCCTGCGCGGCCGACATGCCCGCGATGGTCGCGGCGTCCTGACCGTAGTTGCGGCTGAGCCAGATCACCCGGACCTCGGGATAGCTCCGCTCCAGTTCCGCCAGCACCACATCGGAGCGGTCGGGGCCGTGGTCGTGCACCAGCACGATCTCCTCGACGACATACGCGGCCCCGCCGGGGCTGGTGGCGGGTTCGGTCGTCCGGTGCAGTTCGGCGACCAGATCCCCGATGGTGTGCTCGCCCCGGTAGATCGGCACCACCACCGACACCGTGTGCGGCTGGTCCGCGCCCGGGCGGCGGCCATCGCCGTTGGTGGTGGAGCGTGCGGGGGGAAGCGGCATCAGCTGAATCGACTTTCGCTATCGGTGCGTGCCGGTACTCCTGGCCTGACATGTAGAGACCGAGCGGCCGAACTCTAACACGGTGCGAGTTCGGTGCTTTCGGCGCTCACACACCGGTGCACGGTAGGGTACGGGACTCGTGACGGACAGTGCAGTGGCAACGGCAGACCGGATTCCCGAGCCCGAAGCTCTCGAGACCGGCCCGGCTTCCGTCGACCGCTGGGACTTCCTGCGCGGTGCGGTGTTCCGCTGGGGCGCTGTCACCGCGCTCGGCGTGGTCCTCGGCTACCTCGCGGTCCTGCTGGCCAATGCCCGGCATTTCTACACCGACGACACCGAATCCCAGTACACGGGGCTGTGGATCGGGCTCGGCCAGGCTCTGCGTAACGGTGAGTTCCCGGTGCTGGTGCCCGAACGGTGGATGTCGGGCAACAACACCATGGACGACGCCGGCCTGTTCAATCCGCCGCAGCTGCTGATCGACCTGATCGCGCCGTCGGTGGACAATATGGCGCTCTATGCGACGGCGGTGAAGCTGATCTTCTCGATCGTCGCCGCGCTCGGCGTGTACCGGATCTGCCTGGCCTACGGTGCGAAACCGTGGTGGTCGGCGGTGGCCGGGGTGGCGTTCCCGCTGTCGGGGTTCTTCCTGTTCTTCGACCAGGCGAGCTGGATGACGGCGCTGACCGGCACGGCGTGGCTGGTGCACGCCTGGGCTTCGGCGGTGCGCTATGTGCGTGGAACCTCCGGTCCCGTCCCGGTTTTCGTCTTCCTGTATCTGACGATCACCACCCAGTACATTTTCCCGGCCGTCGAGGCCGTGCTCATGCTGGCCGCGGTCGCCGTCGGCGAGACGCTGTACCAGCGCAAATGGGTGAATGTGCCGAAGCTGGTTGCGGTGTCGGGCTGTGCGGGCCTGGCGGGTCTGCTGACCTTCCTGCCCAGCATCCTGTCGGCGAAGGTGACCTGGCGCGGCACCTCGGCGGTGATCAACGACCAGTTCCTGACGATTCCGTGGTCGGAGTCGCTGAACGCCAGCCTGCCCAGCACGCTGCCGGCGTTCACCTCCTGGTGGGGCTACGTGCAGCCGCTGCCGGTCACCTATATCGCGTGGTTCCTGATTCCGGCGCTGGCCTTCGTCGACTGGCGCCGGGCGCGGGAGTCGTGGCGTGAGCTTTCGGCGGTGGCGTTGTTCGCGCTGATGGTGCTGATGTGGAGTGCGGGCCCGGGCACCGTCGGCCCGCTGCGCTGGCCGGTGCGGTTGCTGCCGATGCTGGCGATCGGGCTGCTGGTGCTGGTCTGTGTGCTGGTGTCGCGCTACGGGACGCTGGCGGATCTGCGTTCGCGGGCGATCGCGGCCGCGGTGCTGATCGGGGCGCTGTGGTTGCGCTCGTTCTCGGCGGATCCGCACAATATCGTCCGGCATGTGATCGCCGTGCTCGTGGTGGGCGGGCTGGTGGCGGCCGCGGTGTGGCTGCGGCGGAACCGGGGCGTGGCCGCCGTCTGCGCGCTGAGCATCGCGGCCATGTTCCCGATCGCGTTCTGGCAGGTCGAGGCCGCGCAGCCGACGCCGATGAGCTACAACTTCCCGACCAACCGTTCCGAGGCCAAGGCCGCGTTCCCGGATTTCGGCGGCAACACCATCCAGCTCGCCGAACGCGGACTCGTGCAGCCTGGTGACAAGAGCCTCGAGGGTGCCTACGGGTCGCTGGTGTTCGGCAACTACGCCAAGTCGCTGGATCTCAGCTATGTCAATGGCTACACCCCGACCGGGCACTTCTATTTCGGTGAGCTGCTGTGCATGCGCTGGGATTCCAGTGTCTGTCCCGATGCCTATCGCCGGCTGTTCGCGCCGGAGGAATCCACCGGGCGTCCGTTGGTCGATCTGATGAATCTGGATCGGGTCGTCCTGCAGCGCGCGCTGTTCCCGGACGCGCGTGAGCGGCCCGCGCCCGAGGGCTGGAAGTGGGTCGACTACCCAGGGCACGAGAACTACATCTGGGTGCTCGAACGCGTGAACGGTCCGATCTCCACCGGCAACGGCCGGGTCGCCGATATGAAGGGCGGGCAGGCCACCTCGCTGTCGGAGACCGGTACCACCAGCCGGGTCCGGGTGAACGCGCCCCAGGGCGGGCGCATCGTGTTCGCGCGGCTGGGCTGGCCCGGCTACCGCGCCACCCTCGACGGCCGCACCGTTCCGATCTCGGTCACCGCGAAATCCTTTGTCGCCGTGGATCTTCCGCAGGGAACGAACAGTGCCGAGCTGGTGCTGACCTGGCGTCCGCCGGGCTGGAAGATCGGTGTGCTGTGCGCGGTCGCCGGGCTGGGCGGGCTGGGGCTGCTCCAGTTCATGTATGTGCGTGAGCGTCGCCGCGAAGCCCGGGAGCGTGATCGTGCCGTCGCGGACGTCGGGTAAGTTTTCGGTCATGCCGGAGACCGGGTCTTTTGAACACACCGCTGTGGACGCCACCCTGTTGAGCCTGCTGGCCTGCCCACAGGACAAGGGCCCGCTGCTGCTGGTCCGTGCGGGCGGCGGTGAATCGCTGCTCTACAACCCGCGACTGCGCCGTGCCTACCCGATCGACAATGGCATCCCGGTGCTGCTGATCGATGAGGCCCGCGACGTCACCGACGCCGAGCACACCGCGTTCACCGGCCAGAGCCAGAACTAGCCCGGCTCGACCACGCCGGTCAGATACCGCTGCACCGTCGGCCCCACCGCTGCCACCAATTCCGGTATCGGCATCGAGGCCAGCGGTTCCACTCCGACGATCTTGCGGGCCACCAGCGCCCCGATCATCTGCGAGGCGACCAGCGCGATCCGCTTGCGCCCGTCGTCGGCGGGTGTCGCGATCCGCAGCCGCACCCGTTCCAGCACCACCTCCAGCAGGAAGGTGCGCGCCAATTCCGGATCGTTGCCGCCCAGCAGGGTGCGCACGGCCGCGATCAGGCCGGGCCCCGCCGGGGAATCCCACACCGTGGCCACCGCGCGCAGCAGTGTCGGCCCGAGCTCGTCGAGCGGTGCCGCGTCGATCAACTTCAGCGTCGCCTCGGGGTCGACCGGCAGGTCGACCACCGCGGCGAACAGCTGCTGTTTGGTCCCGAAATAGTGGTGCACCAGCGCCGGGTCCACCCCGGCGGCCGCGGCCACCCCCCGGATCGAGGTCTTGTCGAATCCGGCCTCGGAGAATCGCGTCCGCGCCGCGTCCAGAATCGCCTGGCGCGCACCGGATTGCCCGGGGCGTCTGCCCGAGCGCCCGGTGCCGTTCGCTTTCGCTGTCACGGAGTGCGCCGCCGCAGGGTGGCCGCGCCCAGGCACAGCGCGACGACGGCGAATCCGGTCACCACCGCCAGGTCACGCCACATCTGCCCGGTCGCTTCCGGATTCCGGGCCACCTCCTGGAGCGCGTCGACGGCGTAGCTCAGCGGCATCAGATCGCTGATCGGCTGCAACCAGCCGGGGAGCTGATCGCGCGAGACCAGCAACCCGCACAGGAAGATCTGCGGTGCGACCACCACCGGCATGAACTGCACGGCCTGGAACTCGGTGCGCGCGAACGCGCTGGCGAGCAGCCCGAGCGCGACACCGCACACCGCGTCGATCATCGCGATCAGTACGACCCAGCCGGGATTGCCTGCCGCGTCCAGCCCGAGCAGCCCGAACGACACCAGACATGCCACCCCGGCCTGCGCGGCGGCGGCCAGCGAGAACGCGGTGCCGTATCCGGCCAGCAGATCGAGTTTGGACAGCGGCGTGGTGAGCAGGCGTTCGAGTGTGCCGGAGGTGCGTTCACGCTGCATGGCGATCGCCGTGATCAGGAACATCACGATGAACGGCAGGATGCCGAGCATGCTGATGCCGACCCTGTCGAACAGGGTGGGTCCGTGCGGTGGGTGCGGTGCTTCCTCGTAGATGAAATACAGCAGCGTCATCAGTAGGGCCGGGACCACGAGAATCATGGCGACGGTGCGGTGGTCGTTGCGCAACTGGCGCAGGATGCGTTCGGTGGTCGCGAGATACGGCCGCAGGGTGGGCCGCGTGCGGGTGGCGGTCATGCGGGGGATCCCATCGTGATGAGGGTGAGGAAGGCGCGTTCCAGGTTCTGTTCGCCGGTGCGTTCGCGCAGTTCGGCGGGCGTCGATTCGGACAGTACGTGTCCGTCGCGCATGAGCAGTAGCCGGTCGCAGTGGTCGGCTTCGTCCATCACGTGACTCGAGACGAGCAGGGTCGTTCCGCCCGCGGCCAATTCGCGGAACTGCTGCCACAGGTCCACGCGCAGCACCGGATCCAGGCCGACGGTGGGTTCGTCGAGGATGAGCAGCTCGGGCCGCGCGACCAGCGCGCAGGCCAGGGAGGCGCGGGTCTTCTGACCGCCGGAGAGTTCGTCGCCACGCTGGCGGGCGTGTTCGGAGAGCCCGACCGCGGCGAGCGCGGCGTCCACGGCCGCCCGGTCACGGCCGTAGAGCGCGGCGAAGTAGGCGATGTTCTCCCGGACGCTGATATCGGGGTAAATGCTGGGCGACTGGGTCACGTACCCGATCCGGCGGCGCAGTTCCGGTGACCCGGCGGGCAGCTCGAGCGCCCGGACCGTGCCGGATTCGATGATCTGAGTGCCGACGACGGCCCGCATGAGCGTGGTCTTGCCGCAGCCGGATGGGCCGAGCAGCCCGGTGATCGATCCGCGCGGCACGGTCAGCGAAATAGTGTGCAGCACTTCGTGTTTGCCGCGGCGGACGGTCAGGTCGCGCACCTGGACGGCGGGTTCGGAGGGGTTGGGCATGGTCGCCTCGATTCCTCGGAGCGCTCAATTCATCGAGCGTTGAATTCACTGTGTGATGAATTTAGCGCGCCGAGGAACCCGGCGCAAGGGATCAGTGCTCGTGCTTCGGCGCCGTTCCGGCGCTCTGACCTGGTTCGACGATCACGAATTGGCCCATCATGCCCTGGTCCTCGTGCCAGAGCAGATGACAGTGATACATGTACGGCGTGTCCGGATCGGCGGGGCCGTCGAAGCGCACCGCCACCCGCACCGTGCTGTTCGGCCCGACGAACACCGTGTCCTTGGCGCCGGCCAGCGGTGGCGGTGGCGGCGCGTCGTTCACCGAGACCACCCGGAAGCGCACATCGTGGATATGGAAGTTGTGCGGCACGCCGTCGACATTGCGCAGCACCCAGGTCTCGGTTTCTCCGCGGGTGAGCGTCAGATCGATCCGGTCCATCGCCATCGGCACATTGTTGATCCCGCCCATACTCAGGTCGAAGGGGCGCTCGCGCACCGAATCCGCGCCGTCGGGCAGTTCCGGTGCGACAAGCGCCGCCGGAAGTTCGGGGGAGGGGCGCAGGGCGGCCGCCGCGCGCAGTTCGAGAATGTCGAAGCGGTCGTCGCCGCCGGAGAAGCGCTGTTGCCAGAAGTCGAGTCCGGCGTCGAGTGGGTTGCCGCGCAAGACCGTTCGCTCGCCCGGCCGCATCCGCACCACGATCTCGGCGCGCTCGCCGGGTGAGAGTTGCAGGCGATCCAGCATGCTCGGCCGTTCGACCAGGCCGCCGTCGGTCCCGATCAGCGCGAAGGAGCGGTTGTCGTCGAGGCCGAAGTTGTAGATCCGCGCGGTGGAGGCGTTGAGCAGGCGCAGCCGGACCAGTTCGTCGCCGACTTCGCGATAGGGCGTGAGGGTGCCGTTGACCAGAATCTGCTCACCGAGGAACCCGGCGTTGCGAAATATCTTGTGCGAGTTGTCCAGACGGGAGCCGTCGAACTTCACGTCCTGCACGATCACCGGAAGGTCGTCGACGCCGTAGGTGCTCGGCAGCGCGAGGGAATCGGCGATGTCGTCGTCCAGCAGGAACATGCCCGCGAGTCCGCGCCGCACATGCTGTTCGGTCTTGCCGTGCGGGTGTGGGTGGTACCAGAGGGTCGCGGCGGGCTGATCCACGGTCCAGTGCGGCGCCCAGTCCGCGCCCGCGTCGACCATCTGATGCGGGCCGCCGTCCATCGCCGCGGGCAGGTGCATGCCGTGCCAGTGCACGGTCGAGGCCTCTGGCAGTCGATTGCGCACCCGCACCTCGACCCGCTCGCCGCGGCGCGCCCGCAGTGTCGGCCCCAGATAGTCGCCGTTGAATCCCCAGGTCTCGGTGGGCTGCCCGGGGCGGAATTCCTTTCGCCCGGACTGCATTTCGAGGTCGAAGACGCGAGTGCCGTCGGGGCCGAGGCTGCCCTCGGCCAGCGGCGGGATCGCCAGTTCGTTGCGGAAATCCGTGCCGACCGTCGACAGCGCCGCGCCGGTGTAGACCCAGGTGACGCAGCCGCCGACCGTCGCGGGCACCAGCACGACGAGTGCGACAAGACTCAACAACAGTCGCCGCAACCAGCGCGGCCGAGAGGAAACCGAAGACATTCTCCGACGGTAGGAATTCGGGCCCGCTCCCGGCATCCGGGAGCCGCCCCATATCGTCCCTGGTTCTACCCCTGAGCCAGTTCGGCGGCGGCGTCGTGCCCGGCGCTGGCCGCGCGGCGCATGAACTCGGTGATCAGCGCGAGTTCGTCGTCGGTGTACTGCTCGAACAGCGCGTCCATGCGGGTTCGCATCCCGGACAGGACGCGGGTCAGTTCGGGGGTGCGGTCGCCGACGGCGCGCACCGCGACCGCGCGTCGATCGGCTGCCTCGGGGTCGCGTTCCCGGATGATCCACCCGCCGCGCTGGAGGCGATCGAGGACACCGGTCATGGTGGCCGGGTGCAGGCCCGCCAGCTTGGCGAGCGCGCCGGGGCTCAGCGGCCCGTTCCGGTTGATCAGGTCCAGGCAGTTCCAGTCGGTGTCCTTGATCGTGAGCGCGCTGCCCAGTTGCCGATTGAGCAGGGCCAGCTGGGTGTTGAGCTCGCGCAGGGCGGTTTGCGCGGCTTCGCTGCTCCACCGCCGATTATTTACGTCATCCATATATTACGACTTTCAAATTAGATGATATGGTTCTCATATGATACGGCGCTCGGACGGAACGGCGTCGCAACCCAGGAGGAACCCATGCGCATCATCGTGTTCGGAGCCAACGGACCCACCGGCCGCCTGCTCGTCGGCCAAGCCCTCGCGGCGGGCCACGACGTCGTCGCCGTCACCCGCAGGCCCGCCGACTTCCCGCTTCGGCACGCCCAGCTGACCGTGTTCGAAGGCGATGTGCTGCAACCGGATTCGGTCGACACCGCGATCGCGGGCGCGGACGCGGTGCTGTCGGCGCTCGGTGTGCCGTTCGGCAAGGGGGAGATAAGCACCTACTCCGCCGGCGCGGCGCATATCGTGGCCGCCATGCGCCGCCACGAGGTGCGGCGCGTGGCCGTCGTGTCCTCCAGCGCGGTCGAACCGCACGCGTACTCTGACGGCGGATTCCTGTTCAACCGGGTCTTGCAGCCGTATGTGGCCCGAGTGCTCGGCAGAACCCTCTACGACGACATGCGCCGGATGGAAGCCCTGATCACCGCCACCGAGCTGGATTGGACCGTGGTGCGCCCGAGCGGGCTCTACGACCTGCCGGCCGTCACCGACTACACGGTGGTCGCCGGGCACGCCGATCACCGCTTCACCGCGCGAGTCGACCTGGCGGCCGCCCTGCTGCGTCTCGCCGAGCAGGGGAGCTTCGTGCGCGAGGTCGTCGGGGTGGTCACCACGACCGACAATCCGAGCATGATGCAGCTGCTGCGCCAGGAGGCGTTCGGCAAGTGAGGCGGGTCACATAGCGGGGTTGTCACGTTCGCGCGCGGTCGCCTGTCCCATGGTCGTCATCCATCGCGACACCGTCGGGAGCAACCACCATGAGCACCAACAACACCCACCGCATCGTCGTCCTGGGCGCCGGCTACGCCGGAATGCTGACCGCCGTGCGGCTGGCCTACCGCACCCGCAAGCTGAACACCCACATCACCCTGGTCAACCCCTCGGCCCGGTTCACCGAGCGGCTGCGCATGCATCAGATCGCGGCGGGCCAGGAACTGGCCGACCACAACATTCCGGCGATCCTCGACGGCTCCGGCGTCGATTTCGTCCAGGGCTGGGCCACCGCCGTCGACCCGGCCGAACAGACTGTCCAGGTCGACGGCGAGGCGATCCTGCGCTACGACGAACTGGTCTACGCACTGGGCAGTCGCACCGACACCAGCCTCGTCCCCGGCGTCGCCGAACACGCGTGGACACTCGACGATCCCCGCCGGGCCCACCGGATCTCCCAGCAGCTGACGGCGATCGGCCGCGGCTCGGTGGTGGTCTGCGGTGGCGGACTCACCGGTATCGAGGCTGCGACCGAAATCGCCGAGCAGCACCCGGATCTCACCGTCACCTTGATCAGCACCGGCGAACCCGGCGCCATGATGGGGGACAGGGCGCGCGCCCACCTGACCAAAGCGCTGGACCGGCTCGGCATCATCCGCCGGATCGGCCGCAAGGTGGTCAAGGTGCTGCCCGACGCGGTGGAACTCGAAGGCGGCGAGATGATCTCGGCCGACCTGGCACTGTGGACCACGGGCGTGCGGGTCTCGCCCCTGGCGGCCGAGGCGGGCATCGAAACCGACGCGCACGGTCTGATCGTGGTCGACCCGACCCTGCGGTCGGTCTCGCACCCGAACATCCACGCCGTGGGTGATGCCGCCGCGGTTCGTCAGGCCTGGGGGCAGATTCACGGCACCTGCCAGTCGGGTATCCCCACCGCTGCCTACACGGCCGACACCATCGCGCGCCGGCTGCGTGGAAAGCCGGTGCGGCCCTTCCGGTTCGGCTACTTCCACCAGCCGGTCAGCTTGGGCCGCAAGGACGCGGTCATCCAGTTCACCAAGGCCGACGACACTCCCGGCCGCTACTACCTGACCGGGCGCGCGGCCATCGCCTACAAGGCGAGCGTCAGCAACTCGCCGCCGATCACCTTCAAGCTGAGCAAGCGGATGCTCGTTCTGGTCCAGTTGTCCAAAGGCGGCCGGGCGACCCGTGCCGCCGCGTGAGAATCATCGGGTGACCCGCCGGATCGCCCGATGACCACAATCAGGAGTACGAGTGCCATGACCGCCCCGTCCCCGGCCGACCCGTTCCTCGAACACCGCCGGCTGCTGTTCGCCACCGCGTACCGGATGCTCGGCACCGTCACCGACGCCGAGGACGTCCTCCAGGACACCTGGCTCAAATGGCACACCATCGACGCGTCGACCGTGCAGCACCCCAAGTCGTATCTGGTGCGCACGGTCACCAATCTGTCGCTGAACCGGCTCACCTCCGCCCGGGCCACCCGCGAAACCTATGTCGGCCCATGGCTACCCGAGCCGCTGCTGACCACACCGAACATTGCCGAGGAGACGGAAATGGCCGACACGGTCTCCACCGCGATGCTGGTGGTCCTGGAAACCTTGAGCCCGGTCGAACGGGCGGTCTTCGTGCTGCGCGAGGTGTTCGGCTACACGCACGCCGAAATCGCCGACACCCTGGACAAATCCGAGGCGACCGTGCGCCAGATCGCGCACCGGGCCCGCGCGCACGTGCAATCCCGACGTCCCCGCTTCGACACCGACACGGCCGAACGCGCACAAGTCACCGAGCAATTCATGGCCGCTTGCGCGGGCGGTGACCTCAATGCGCTGATGGGGCTGCTCGCACCCGAGGTCACCTCGTGGTCCGACGGCGGCGGCGTGGTCACCGCGGCACGGCGCCCGCTCCACGGCCCCGACCACGTCGCGCGCTGGGTGCTCGGCGTGCTGGCCAAGCCGACGGTCGCGGGCATCGAGCTCACCCCCGCGCACATCAACGGCGAACTCGGCGCGCTCGCACACATCGGCGGCCGGCCGGTCGCCGCGTTCACCTACGACCTCGTCGACGGCCGCATCCAGAACCTGCGATTCCAGGTCAACCCGCACAAGCTGAAGGGGCTTGCCATCGAGCCCGGCAGCCTCGGATGATCGTGCGGCGCACCGGACTCGCGCCTACCGCCCGCGCAGCGTCCTCCCGTACCCGACGGTCGCTGCTGCTGGTCGGCATGTTCGGATTCTTCGTGCTCGCACTGGCCATCCCCGACGCGTTCCACGGCACTGGCGTGGTGTTCGGTCTCGGCTACGCCCTGGTCACCGTGATCCACGGCGCCCTGTTCGCCTCCAGCGGCGGCCAGTCGGCGATCATCGCGATCAAGCGGATCGCGCCGTTCAACGCGATCGCCGCGCACTGATCCTGGTCGGCGGCTGCCTGCACGGCTGGCCCCAATACCTGTGCTGGACCTTGGGTTTCGCATGCCAGGTGCTGAGCCCGTATCTCATCGACACCAGCAACTTCGAAGTCCGGGCCAAACATTTCAGTGAACGGCACGGCCTGGTCATCATCGTCGCGATCGGCGAATCGATCGTCTCCATCGGCGTCGGCCTGACCGGGAGCGAACTCACCCTCGGCCTGATCGCCAATGTCGCGGTCGGCCTGGCGCTGGCCTATGTGCTGTGGTGGGCCTACTTCGGCATCGACGACGAGCGCGGCGAACACGCGCTCACCGCGATACCGCCCCGGGAGCGATCCCGGCCCGCCGTGCTCGCCTACGGCTACTCGCTGTATCCGATGCTGCTCGGCGTCACCCTGGCCGCTGCGGGCATCCAGATGAGCATCGCGCACGGAAACGAACGGGCCGGTCTGGCCGCCGCGTCGGCGCTGTCCGTGGGCGTCGCACTCTATTTCGCCGGGCAGTGGGGGTTCCGGCTGTCACTCGGGCTGCCCCGGCCGTGGACCAGGCTGATCTCGGCGGCCGTGGTCTGCGCGACCATTCCGATCGGCGTCTACTGGGTGGCCTGGGCGCAGCTGGCCGCCGTGGTCGCCGTCGCCTATGCCGCCGTGATCGTCGATGACGTGGTCACCTTGCGGACCGGCCACCACAGTTCGTACGTGTGAGGGTCCGTAACAATGGGGAACCGTGCCCGCCGATGAACTGGTAGTAGAACCACCGCTCGCCGCCCGCCGATTGCTCGGCGCGACACTGTGGTCGGGGCCGGTGGCCGTGCGCATCGTGGAGGTCGAGGCCTACGGCGGCGACCCGGCGGGCCCCTGGCCGGACACCGCCTCACATTCCGGGCGCGGGCGCACCACCCGCAATGCGGTGATGTTCGGTCCGGCCGGGGTGCTGTATGTCTACCTCAGCTACGGCATGCACCGGTGTGTGAACGTCACCAGCGGCCCGGACGGGACGGCCAGCGCGGTGCTGCTGCGCTCCGCGGAGGTGATCGCGGGACTGGAACAGGTGCGCGCCCGGCGGCCCACGGCGCGCACCGACGCCGACTTGGCCCGGGGCCCGGGCAATCTCGGCAGTGCGCTCGGAATCACCCTGGCCGACTATGGAACTCCGCTGTTCGATCCGCGGTCCGCGATCCGGCTGGAACTCGGCGGCGCGCTGCCGGCGGAGGCGATCGCCAGCGGTCCGCGGGTGGGCGTGAGTACCGCCGCCGATATCGCCTGGCGCTTCTGGATTCCGTCCTCACCAGCGGTTTCGGCCTATCGCCGCAGTCCGCGCGCGGAGCCGTTCTGAAAAGTTTCGGTGGGTGCGATGAATTCCGCAGTGGTGCTCCGTCCTATCTGGTGAACGCGCTACCAACCCGGCGCGCACGACCCGAAGGAATGCAGCGACATGACCACCAACACCGCCCCCGCCGCCCACTACAACCCCGGCACCATCCGCAACCGCGTCCTGTGGACGTCGCAGATCGTGCTCGGTCTGTTCTTCATCATCGCCTCCGGTGGGCCGAAACTGGTGATCCCGCACCTGCTCATGGACAACGCCCCGGCGAATCTGACCATCCCGATGGCGCTGCTGATCTTCATCGGCGTCGTCGAGGTCGCGGGTGGCATCGGCCTGATGGTGCCGCGAGTGAGCGCCCTGGCCGCCGCGGGGCTGAGCGTGCTGACCATCCTCGCCGCCGCCACCCAGGCGTTCATCGCCGACGCGCCGAACATGTCGATCTTCCCGCTGGCGCTGGCCGCGATCTTCGCCTGGATCGCCTACGAGCGCCGCTCCACCATCGCCGACCTGCGCAGCGCACTGCGGCGATGACCCACTCCTGAGCACGACCCGGCGATCGGAAGTCACCGATTGCCGCGTCGTGCTTTTCGGCGATCGATCACTTGTCGGGTTGGCGGTGATCGATCCGATGGCCATCTGGTCGGCGGATGCCCCGGGCGCCGTACCAGGTGGCCATCACCATGTCCGCGGTAAATCGGTGGCCCGGCGGTGTGCGCCTGCCGCACAATTCCGGCCGAGACCTGCGCATCGGCGCAGGACGGGGATACGGAAAGATACGAGGCGTGAGCGAACGAAGCGGCGACATCATCGATGAACTGACCTGGCGTGGACTGATCGCGCAGTCCACCGACCTGGACGCTCTGCGCGCGGCGCTGGCGGCCGGTCGGCTCACCCTCTATGCCGGTTTCGATCCCACCGCCGCCAGCCTGCACGCCGGACACCTGGTTCCGTTGCTCGCCCTCAAGCGTTTCCAGCGCGCCGGGCACCGGCCGATCGTGCTGGCCGGTGGCGCCACCGGACTCATCGGCGACCCCCGCGATGTCGGCGAGCGCACCATGAACTCCACCGATACCGTCGCCGACTGGGCCGGGCGGATCCGGTCGCAGCTGGAGCGGTTCGTCGACCTCGACGAGTCCGATACCGGCGCGATCATCGTCGACAACATGGACTGGACCGGTCCGCTGTCGACGGTCGACTTCCTGCGCGATGTGGGCAAGCACTTCTCGGTGAACGTCATGCTGGCGCGCGACACCGTCAAACGCCGGCTCGAGGGTGACGGCATCTCCTACACCGAGTTCAGCTACATGCTCCTGCAAGCCAACGACTACCTCCAGCTGCGCCGCCAGCACGGCTGCACCTTGCAGGTCGGCGGCTCGGATCAGTGGGGCAACATCATCGCCGGCGTGGAACTGAACCGGCGCGTGGACGGTGCCTCGGTGCACGCGCTGACCGTGCCGCTGGTCACCTCATCGGACGGCAAGAAGTTCGGCAAGTCCACCGGCGGCGGCAGCCTGTGGCTCGACCCGGAGATGACCAGCCCGTACGCCTGGTACCAGTACTTCGTGAACACCGCGGACGCCGATGTCGTCCGGTACCTGCGCTGGTTCACCTTCCTGTCGCGGGAGGAGCTGGCGGAGCTGGAGCAGGCGACCGCGGAGCGCCCGCACGCGCGGGAGGCGCAGCGCCGGTTGGCCGCCGAGATGACCACGCTGGTGCATGGTGCGGCGAATACGGAGGCCGTGCAGTTGGCGAGCCAAGCGCTGTTCGGGCGCGGTGAGCTGCGCGAGCTGGACGAGCCGACGCTCGGGGCGGCGCTGCGTGAGGCCGCCGCCGACGGCGTGGTCGCGGAGGTGAAGCCGGCCGAGACGATCGTCGATCTGCTGGTGGCGAGCGGTCTGGCCGAGAGTCGCGGCGCGGCGCGGCGCGCGGTGAACGAGGGCGGCGCGTACGTGAACAACGAGAAGGTCTCGGACCTCGAGTGGACGCCCGAGGACAGCGACTACCTGCACGGACAGTGGCTGGTGCTGCGCCGGGGCAAGAAGAACCTGGCCGGCGCCCGGCGCGCGGGAGCCTGATCGTGTCGTGGCTTGGGTCACATATCGGTGGCCCAAGCCCGGTTCCGAGCGGTCTGCGGTAGGTCTGACCAGCGGAATTACACGCTTGTAGTGCCGATTTGACCTTGTGTTCCGCACCGCGTAACTTATGTCGAGTCAGAGCGACACGGACACCGACCCGGAGCCTAGCGGCCTGGGAAACGAGGTAGGACGGGGAGCGCCTGACATGCCAGATTGCACGACCCAGCAGAGATTTGACACTGTGGGGTGCGTGCTTTAGGCTGGAACAGTTGCCTCGCGGAAGTCCCGGTTGATAGCCGGTGCGGATGTGTGTGCGTGTGTTCTTTGAGAACTCAATAGTGTGTCGATGAATGTCAGTGCCAATATATTATTGGTTCCGATTCCTCATACCCCCCG
>NZ_JBHXVZ010000007.1:0-490586 GCF_042672005.1 Nocardia sp. NPDC127579
GTCAACGGAACCTGATCGATCACCACGATCGACGACGGCACCATATAACTCGGCAACCGCCGCCCGAGATCAGCCGACAACTCGGCGACATCGATCAAACGGCCAGGCACGGCAACCACATACGAGACCAGGACGGTCACACCCGCGGTACCCGTGTGCCCGACCGTGACAGCGAAATCGACATCGGGATCGGCGGTCAGCGCCGCATCGATCTCCCCGAGCTCGATCCGGAAACCACGGACCTTCACCTGGAAATCGGACCGGCCCACATACTCGACCGTGCCCTCAGCGGTCCAGCGCACCACATCACCGGTGCGATACATCCGCTCACCATCGGCGAAAGGATTGGCCACGAACCGATCCGCGGTGAGCGCCGCGCGATCGAGATAACCGCGCGCGAGCTGAATACCCGACAGGTAGAGCTCACCGGCCACGCCCACCGGCACCGGCTGCAAACGGCTGTCCAGTACCAGGGCCTGCATACCGCGAATCGGAGCACCCACCGTCACGCGATCGCCCGGAGACAGCGCGTCACTGACGTTGCTGGCGATCGTGGCCTCGGTCGGACCGTAGGCATTGAAGAAGCGACGGCCATCCGCCGCGAACTTCGAGATCAGATCGGCGGACACCGCCTCGCCACCGGCGATCACCACGCGCAGACCGGCCAGCGCCGACGGATCCATCGACGCCAGCACCGACGGCGTCAACATCGCATGGGTAACCCGCTCGGCGCTGATCAGCTCGGCCAGTTCCGCACCGCCGTACACCCCGGGCGGCACCACGACCAGCGCGCCGCCTGCGCCGACAGCGAGCAGGAATTCGAGGATCGAAGCGTCGAAGCTCGGGGACGCGAAATGCAAAGCGCGAGTGAAACCATCGAGCCCATAACGCTCGTTCTGCTCCGCCCGGAAATTCGCCAGACCGGCATGAGTCACCACGACGCCCTTGGGACGACCGGTCGTACCGGAGGTGTAGATCACGTAGGCGGGATGCTGGGCTACCAGCGGGCGGGAACGATCCGAATCAGTAAGCGGCGCTTGGGAATAACCATCCACATCGAGCTCGTCGAGCACCACCCAATCCACCGAACCCGGCAACTGCGCACGCACCGACGACACCGTCACACCCACACGCGCACCCGAATCACCGAGCATGTACTCGACACGATCACCCGGCAGATCCGACGCCACCGGCAAGAACGCACCACCGGACTTCGCAATCGCCCACGTCGCCAGATACGACAACTCCGACCGCGGCACCGTCACCGCGACCACATCCTCGACACCCACACCACGCTCGATCAGCAACCGCGCCAAACGATTCGACCGAGCATCCACCTCCGCATACGACAGAGCTGTCCCCTCGAACACCACCGCCGGCGCACGCGGATCACCAGCCACCGCCTCGGCCAACAACTCCGGCAACGTCCGCACCGGCTCAGCAGCCACACCCACACGCGCCACCAACTCAGCACGCTCATCCACACGCAGAATATCGAGATCCCCGACCGCCACGACGGGATCGGCGACGATCCCCTCCAGCACGCGCACCCACCGTTCGGCGATGGCGGCGGCGGTCGACTCCTCGAACAAGTCTGTGGCGTAGGTCAATTCGAGCGTCCAGCCACCGGCCGGGGCTTCCGAGAGTACGAACTGTAGATCGAATCGCGCCAGATCGACCGTCAGTTCCTGGACGTCGACGCTCGACCCTTCCAGCTCCAGGCGCACCCGGTCCAGGTTCTGTACCGCGAGCATCACCTGGAACAACGGATGCCGAGCCTGCGAACGCGCCGGATTCAACACCTCCACCAAACGCTCGAACGGCACATCCGCATGCCCGAACGCCGCCAGATCCGTCTCCCGAACACGACCCAAGAACTCGGTAAACGACTCCCCACCATCAACCCGAGAACGCAACACCAACGTATTCACAAACATCCCGACCAAATCATCGAGAGCCTGCTCACCACGACCCGCAATCGGCGTACCGATCGCCACATCCTCAGAACCCGACAACCGCGACAACAACACCGCCAGCGCACCATGCAAAACCATGAACACCGACGCATTGTGCTGACGACTCAACACCACCAAACGCTGCTGAATCTCCGCCGAAACATCAACAGAAACCCGACCACCCCGGAAACTCGCCACCGGCGGACGCACCCGATCAACCGGCAACACCAACTCATCCGGCAAATCCGCCAACTGCGACACCCAATACCGAGTCTGCCCCGAAATCAACGACTCCGGATCATCCTCAGCACCCAACACCTCACGCTGCCACACCGTGAAGTCGCGGTAGTTGACGGCCAGCGGCGTCCAGTTCGGCGCCTGCCCGGCGGCTCGGGCCAGATAGGCCTGCGCCATGTCCTGCGCGAGCGGGCCGAAGGAGAAACCGTCCACGGCGATGTGATGGGTGACGACAGCGACCGCGTAGTCGTCGCTGCCGGCGATCTCGAAGATCCGGACCCGGATCGGCAGTTCCCGCGAGACGTCGAACCCGGCCTGCGCGAATTCGAGCAGATTCAAGCGCAGTTCGACCTCGTCGACGGTCTGCACCTCGACGTCGAGGTGCACCCGATCCATCGGCAGCACCTGCTGGTACCCGGTATCACCCCAGGTCGGGAAGATCGTGCGCAGCGACTGCTGCCGCTCGATCACATCCGACAGCGCGGCGATGCACGCGTCGATATCGATCGCGCCGTGCAGACGCATCACGAAGGGCAGGTTGTAGATCGGCACGGTCGGATCGAACTGGTTGAGGAACCACATCCGCTGCTGTGCCAGCGACAACGGCACCCGCTCCGGCTCGGCGACCGCGTACGCCACCAGCGGCGGCCGCGCCGCCTCGGACCCGCCCGCGGCCTCCGCCCGCGCGGCGATCCCGGCGACGGTCGGGGTCTCGAACAGCGCCCGCACACCCAGCCGGGTGCCGAATGCCGCCGCCACCCGGGCCATCACCTGGGTGGCCACCAGCGAGTTGCCGCCCAGGGCGAAGAAGTCGTCCTCGACGCCGACCATCGGCAGATTCAGCACATCGGCGAAGATCGCGGCGACGACCTGCTCGGCCTGCGTGCGCGGGGCTCGATAGCCCGCCAGGTCGGCCGCGAACACCGGCTCCGGCAACGCTTTACGATCCAGCTTTCCCGAAGTGTTCAACGGGAACGCATCCAGCACCACCACGGCCGCCGGCACCATGTACGCCGGCAGACGCTCCGCGCCGAACTGCGCCAACTCCGCCGAATCGACCGTCATCCCCGGCGCGGGAACCACATACGCCGCCAGCTGCTGACCGGTCGCGGTATCGACAACCAGCGCCGCCGCCTGCGACACCGCCGGATGCCGCAGCAGCACCGTCTCGATCTCGCCCAGCTCGATGCGCTGACCACGGAACTTCACCTGGAAGTCGGTACGCCCGATGTACTCCAGTACCCCGTCGGCGGTCCAGCGCACCAGGTCGCCGGTGCGGTACATGCGAGAACCGTTTCCGGACACCGGATTAGCGACGAAGCGGTCCGCTGACAGATCCGGGCGGCCACGATAGCCGCGGGCGAGCTGACGCCCACCCAGATACAACTCGCCCGGCGCGCCGATCGCGGCCGGACGCAGCCGCGAATCCAGCACGTAGACATCGACATTCCACTCCGGGATGCCGATCGGCACCGTGACCGTGTCGGCGGCGGTCGCCTCCCAGTAGGTGACCGAGACCGCGGCCTCGGTCGGGCCGTACAGGTTGTGCAACCCGGCGCTGGAGATGGCACGGAAACCGGCGGCGGTCTCCGGCGGCAAAGCCTCACCGATCACGTAAACCGCACGCAGCGTGGCACATTGGGCCTGGGTGGCGTGCGCGACGAACACCGTCAGCATGGACGGCACGAAGTCGGTGACCGTAACGCCGTGGCGCTCGATCATCTCCGCCACATACAGCGGGTCGCGGTGGCCGTCGGGGCTGGCGATCACCAGCTTGGCGCCGACCAGCAGCGGCAGGAAGTAACCCCACAGCGACACGTCGAAGGTGGTCGCGGTCTTCTGCAGGTAGACATCCGACGCCGTCAACCGGTACTCGTCGAGCATCCACAGCTCTTGGTTGACGATCGCGTGATGGGTGACCGCGACGCCCTTCGGGCGTCCGGTCGAACCCGAGGTATAGATGACGTAGGCGGTGTTGTCCGGGCGCAGCGGCGCCAGGCGATCCGCATCGGTCACCGGCGCGTCGGAATAGGCCGAGGTGTCCAGGGTGTCGATCGGCACCCGGGGCATCCGCTCGGGCAGCTCGAGCTCGTCGTAGGACAGGGTCAGCACGCACACCGGTGCGGCCGAGTCCAGGATGTAGGCGGTGCGCTCGGCCGGATGATCCGGATCGATCGGCACATACGCGCCACCGGCCCGCAGCACCGCATGCATGCCGATGACGAGCTCCAGCGAACGCCGCATGCCAAGGGCGACAAGCGATTCCGGGCCGACGCCGTCGGCGATCAGGAATCGCGCCAGCCGGTTGACCCGCGCGCCGAACTCGGCGTAGGTCAACTGCTCGCCCTCGAAATCGAGGGCGATATGGTCCGGCGTCAGCGGGATCTGCCAGTCCAGCAGCGCGGGCAGCGTGGTGACCGGCACCTCGTGCTCGGAGTCGTTCCACTCCACCAGGGTCAGTTCGCGCTCGTCCGCGGTGGTCACGGGCAGCGACCACACCGCCGCCTCGGCGTCGGCGGCCAGGAACCGGTCGAAGAACTCCAGGAAGCGGGTGTGCTGACGGTGCGCCTCGGCGTCGCTGTACAGATTCGGGTTGGTCTCGAAATCGATGTGGGACCGGTTGCCCGCCGACTGATAGAAGTTGACGCCCAGATCCTCGATGCTGCCCGTGGACAGCACATTCAGCTGCCCGACCATCGGGCCGAGCACCATCTCGTTCTGGAACAGCATGATGTTGACCCACGGACCGAAGAACTCCGTGGTCACCACGCCGTCGCCGGCCGCGTCGCGGCGGATGTCCTCGTGCCGGTACCGCTGATGCCGCAGCGCGCCCGACACCTCCACCGTCACCGCTTTGAGCAGTTCGGCCACCGTGGTCTCGTGGGCGACCCGCAGCCGCAGCGGCACGATATTCGACACCACGCCGCCCGAGCGGCGCATGGCCGCGGTGGTGCGGGCGGTCACCGGCAGGCTCAGGATGACGTCCTCGGCGCCGGTCAGCTGAGCCAGATAGGCGGCGAAACCGGCGATCAGCAGACCGGCCGGTGAATTGTCGTGGCGGGCGACGGCCGCGGCGAGCAGCGCGTCCTGCTCGGTGGTCAGCGCCGCGCTCGCGATGCCGTTCACCGGCGCGGGCGGCGCCGAGCGGCCCGCCAGGCTCGAGCCTTCTTCCAGGCCCTCGACCCGCTGCGCCCAATGCGCCCGGTCCGATTCGAATCGGGTGCTGTCACGGTAGGCGAGTTCCTGGTCGAACAGCGTGCGCAGCTCGGTGGCCTTGGCCGGCTTGACCTCGACACCGGTCACATTCGCGGTGTAGTGCTCGGCGATGCGGGTCATGAAGGTCATCGCGCCGAAACCGTCGAGCACGATGTGATGGGCACGCGAGTACCAGAACCAGTGGTCGTCGGCCAGGCGCAGCGCGGCCGCGCGAATCAGGCGGTCCTCGACGATGTCGAGCGGGCGGCTGTACTCGCGGCGCATCCACTCCTGCGCGGCGGCCTCCGGATCGGCCTCCGCACGCAGATCGATGTACTCGAGGGTGGCGTCCAGCGTCGGGTCGACCGTCTGCACCGGCTCACCCGCGCGCTCGACGATTCGGACAAAGCCCGAACCCAGCTCCAGGGCGGCGTCGTGGCTGGCGCGCTCCAGCGCGCCTACATCCAGATCGCCGCGCAGCTCGACATACTGGGCGATATTGATCGGCACCTGCGGATCGACGTGCTGGGCATACCAGATACCCAGCTGCGCGGGCGACAGTGGGAAGTACTCCACACCGAACTCGCTGTTCCCGCCCTCATCCAGCCGGTCCAACCGAAACCTCACTTCCGGAACACCACGCGAGCGCTCCCCGACGACACCCGGACAGGACGCTCACCTATCGAAGCGTGGCGCCCGCGTATCCAGGTTCAGTTCTCATCATCAATCAGGCACAAAAAAGTTCATTGGCACTATCTGTCCAACGTCGATCTCTCGTTACATGAGCGCGACCATGCCCACTACCCACCGACCGACACCGCCGGGACCCTCGCAATAGACCACCGAGACAATCTACCGTCGCCGCCCGCCTCGAACCAACCAAGATCCATAGCTTGAGTGCATCATCACTGGCAGGTCCCGCGGCTGGAGTTTGCTGGGGTTGCTGTAGGCGATCTCACAGCCGGTGAGATCGATGGAACCGAAGCGCGGGTGTGCGCGTCCAAGGGGACATAGGTATGTTTAGGCCCGGTCGACGGGTGGGTTCGAAGGGGAACTGCGGGTGGGGATCGAGATTCCGGACTCGTTGCAGTGGGTCGCCAAATATGTGGTCGGCGCCGGCGACTGGCCCGAAGGCGACGAGACCGCCATGCGCCGGGTCGAAGACGCCTGGACCACACTCGCCACCACACTCACCGACCTCGACGACGAAGCCACCCACGCCGTCGAACAGGCCATCAACCAACTCGACGGCAGCACCGGTCAAGCCTTCGCCGCGCACTGGACCAAACTCGGCGGCGGCCAAGGCGCCTTCGACGGCCTGATCAAAACCATCGAGACCCTCGCCGACGAAATCGGGGACGGCGCCGCCGACATCGAGCACACCAAGCTCGTCATCATCGCGTCGCTGGTCATCTTCGCCATCGAAATGGCTGTCGCCCTGGCCGAAATGGCCACCGGTGTCGGTGCGCCCGCCGGCGCCGCCACCGCCGCCGCGGCCCAGGTCGCCACCCGCATCGCCATCCGGGTCGCGTTGAAGGCGCTGCTGAAACGGATCCTTTCGAAGGCCGCGCTCAAAGCCGCCGCCCGCGCAGCCCTCAAAGGCGCCTGGTCGGCCGTGCTCGAGGAAGGCTTCCTCGAGATCGGCCTGAAACTCGCCCAGGTCGCCGCGGGCAACCGCGACGCGCTCAGTAAAGAGGAATGGCTCGAATCCGGCGCCACCATCGCCGCCGCGGCCGCCGCCGGCGCCACCGAAGGCGCCCTGACCTCCGGCTCCGGCAACCCGAACAGCAGCAAACTCTCGTCCGCGTTGAAAGACGGCGCCCAGGAGGTCGGCGCCGGCCTGGCCGGTGAAGTCGCCGCGGCCGCCACCACCGCCGCACTCACCGACCAGGAATTCAACCTCGGTGACGTACTCACGCTGGACACCCTCACCTCGTCGGTAGCCGGGGCCGGGCAGAGTGCGCTGGAGAACGGGGGGAACAACACCAACCCCGCGTCCACGGATCCTGGTGGGAGCAATGACGGCGACGGGACTCCCGCCAACGGGGATGGGGACGGGGACGGAACCCCCGCGAACCAGAACCCGAACAACCAGGAGAACCCCACCACCCCGGCCAACACGAATCCGTCCGACAACCCGACCACCCCGGCCAACACGAACCCGTCCGACAACCCGACCACACCGGCAAATACGAACCCGTCGAACCCGGACACGACCAACCCCACCACTCCGGGAGCTGAAAACCCGACGACCCCGGCCAACACGAACCCGTCGGACAACAACCCGGGTACAACAAATCCCAGCAATGGGGACAACCAGCCGCAGAGTCAACAGCCCGCCCAGCAGAACCCCGACACGCAACCGGCACAACAGAATCCCAGCCAGCCCGCCGACACCCAACCCACCGGGCAGAACCCCGCACAACAGGCCCCCGCCGACACCCAGCCGAATTCACCGTCCCAACCGGCCGATACGCAGCCCAGCCAGCAGCAACCGGCACAGCAGCAACCGGCACAGCAGTCGCCCAACCAACCATCCGACACACAACCGACAAACCAGAATCCAGCACAGCAGGCACCGTCGGATACACAGCCCAACCAGCAGCAGCCGACGCAGCCCTCCGAAACTCAGCCGACGCAGCAGAACCCGGCCCAACAATCGCCGAGCCAGCCCGGCGACACCCAGCCGAACCAGCAACAACCCGCCCAGCCCTCCAGCGCTCAGCCGAGCCAGCAACAACCCGCGCAGCAATCCCCGAGTCAGCCGAGCACTCAGCAGCCGAACCAGCAGTCCCCGGAGAGCCAACCGGCGCAGCAGAACCCGGCTCAACAGCAGCCGCAGTCGACCACTCCCCAGCAGGGCCAGCCGACCACCCCGCAGCAGCCTGCCTCCCAAAACCCCGCCCCCACCACCCAGAACCCCAGCGGCACCCAAGCTCCCGCAGCCCAGAACCCCACGCAAGCGCAACCGAACACAGAATCCCCCGGCACCCAAAACCCGTCTCCCACAACACCGTCCACACCCGGCACCACCTCACCCGCATCCACCACAACCGCCCCGGCGTCCACCGCCACCGCCCCGGCCGGCACCGCCACACTCACCCCGCCCACCACCACACCTCAGGCGGACACCCCCCGGTCCGCCGCCGCCCCGAACGTCGGCGACCCCACCACCGCGGCACCCAACGCCGCCCAGAACCCGGCCGCCGCCCGCGCGGATCAAAACCCGTCATCAGCAGCCCGACCGAACTCTGATCCCCGAAGCCCCGGCCAAACCCCGGCTACCGCAACACGCCCCGATACAACTCCACCCCGGCCCGACCAAACCCCAGCCACCGCAACACGCCCCGATACAACTCCACCCCGGCCCGACCAAAACCCGCCCACTGCAACGCGTCCCGATACGGCTCGGCCTGGGCCCGGCCAAAACCACTCCTCTTCCACGCGACCCGACACCGATCCGACTCGCGCGAACCAAACCCAATCTGCTGCAACGCGTCCCGATACGGCCACCACGCGCACTGATCAAAACCCGACTTCCGCGACGCGGTCCGACGCGGGGCCCTCCCGTTCGGATCAAGACCCTCGGTCGTCAGCGCCGAATGCGGATCCACGGTCCAACCAGCCCTTCTCGTCCGCGCCGCGGCCCGACAGCGCCCCATCGCGTCCGAGTGACAGTCCACGGCAGTCGGCATCCACACCGGCCGACCCCGACGGCTCCCGCTCGAACCGGCCGGATCGCAGCGCGCCAACCCCTCAGCGCCCCCGCCGTTTCGAGGACCAGAACTTCGGCAACCTCCCCGACACCCGGGCCCCCGAGTCGACCGCCCCCACCCGCACCCCCTCGAATCCGGCTACCCGCAACGACAACTCGACCCCACCACAGTCCGCTCAACCGAACCCCGACCGCACCACCCCCGCCAACACCCGCACCGGACAGGAGTTCCGCGACTGGCTAGCCCAGAAACAACGCCAGTCCAACCCCTTCTCCACCCCGTGGAACGCCGACGCCGTCGATCCGTCCACCCGCCCCCAGCAGCAATCACCGACCACCGATCCGAACTCCCCCTCGCGACTACCGCAACAGCTCCCCACTTCGCAGCAGCCACAGCCCGGTCGCCAAACACCCGCCACCACACAGCCTTCGGCCGACCAGCGCCCACACACCAGCCAGCCCCAATCTCCTTCCGGCTCACACCAATCCCCGACCAGCCAGCCGAAATCGCCCACACACCAGTCACAACCGCAGTCCGGCCGCCCCACCACACCGGCGAACCAACCACAGCCACCGGCGGACCAGACCAAAACGCCCACCAACCAGCCACAATCCGGCCAACCCACCACACCAGCGAACCAACCACAATCACCGGCAGACCAGACCAAAACGCCCACCAACCAGCCACAATCCGGCCAACCCACCACACCAGCGAACCAACCACAATCACCGGCAGACCAGACCAAATCGCCCACCAACCAGGCGCAATCCGGCCAACCCACTTCACCGGCCGGACAACCCGTGTCCTCGGCCGACCAGCAGCAGTCCGCATCGCCAGCGGGCCAGCAGCAATCACCGGCGGACCAAACCCGGTCGCCCTCTGATCAGCCGCCCACCGCGGACACGCCGCCGAGCGACACCCCGCCCCCGAATACTCATCACACCGCGACCAGCACCAGCATCGGCGACGACCCGGCCACCCGGCGCGTCTCCCGAAACCTCCGCAACGAAGGCCACTTCGACGTCGTCTTCCACGCCGACACCAACGGCCGCCCGCTCAACAACCTCACCGAACAGCAGATCGCCGCCGCCATCCGCGCCAACCCCAACTTCACCCCCGGCACCCCCATCCGCCTGGTCGCCTGCAACGCCGGCAACAACCCCGACCTGGCCCAGCGACTAGCCAACGAACTCGGCTCCCCTGTCCACGCGGCTACCGACGCCGTCGGAGTCCCCGCCCGCCCCGACTCCCCCGCCCACATCCGCAACAACGGCACCTGGCAAACCCATACCCCCCAAACCTCCTCCACCCCAACGACATCCCCCCAACCCTCACCGAACCTCACCGCACCGAGTAACGAACAGCCCACCGACAACAGCCCTGTCGATCTCATGGGCGACACCCCACCCCAAGACGATTCCGATCCCGACGCGGGCAATCCGGATCCAGATCAGGTGGGCGAGAACAAGAAACGCCCGGATTCGGAAAAGCCCAGCGACAGCGATCCGGCCCGAGAGGGCACGAAACAACGCGACTCCGACGATTCGGACCCGGGCAAGCGCGAAGACGACTCGGCCGACGACAACTCGACAGCCGATGACACCGGCAAGGACGATTCCGGCGACGACTCGGCAGTCGACGACGAGGCCGACTCGAAGCAGCCGGATCCGAACAACCCGGGCTACTACACCGATGGCACCACGATCCCGACGGACAGCCTCGTCCATCCCGATATGGACGCCAGCGAACTCCAGCGTCTGCAAGCTATCGAGGAGAGTCTCAACAACGCGGTCGACGAATACAAAAGGAACCACAACGGCGATTTCCCACCCGCCGCGCCGGGTGTCGGCCGCGGCGATCCGGCGGTCGAAGCCCTCATCCCGTCCGGCTACGACCCGTGCCACGGCGTCGACCTCGACGAACGAATCAAGCAGCTCACCAAACCGAACGGCAAGCTGGATTGGGCCGACCCCGACACATATCCCGAGGGTTTCGCCGACCCGAGCGCTCGCGAGCCGGTCGTGCTCCCGCCCGGCGAAATCATCGACCGGTTCGGAGGCGACCACGGCAGATTCACTTCTCCGCCGGGTGTCTCCTATCCTGAGCGCGCCCTCCCACCCACCAATCTCGAAGGTGAGCAGTACCACCAATACGAGGTGATCAGACCGCTCCCGGTATGGATGGGCGAAATCGCGCCTCAGATGGGCGAACCGGGCCTGGGTAGCCAGCACTATCTCCCGGTTCCGGTGCGCGCCCTCATCGAGGGCGGCTACCTCCGCGAGGTTCCGCCGATGCCCCGGGACACCAGCGATACCTCGGACACCCCGCCGACCAGCTCGCCCACTCCGCCCACCCCAGCTGCGGCAAGCATCGACCGACCTGCCGACACCACGCCTACCAGCCCAACGACGAATGCTCCGGCGGGCACGTCGGGCCCAGAGGTTCAGGCGAGCACAGCTCCCACTGCGAATCCCTCTCCCGCAAACGATCCGGGCATCGGCAACCTGTCGAACACAAGCCCCTCGAGCCCGGCGTCGACGGACAACGCTCCCTCGTCCAAGCCGACAACGTCTCCCACAGACACCGCACCGGTCGATCCGAAGACCGACGTTCGGCCGACACCGGCCACCGACCCGACGACACCCGACGGATCCCGCCCGGCCGATGCCGCCGCGTCCGAGGCGCCAACCAGCACCCCGCACGACGACGACTCCTCAACCACGGCACCGCGGAATCCGACGTCGACGGACTCGGCCCCAGCAGCCGATGCGGCTTCACCGCCCCCCGCCGATCCATCGCGCGCCGAGCAGCCGACCACAGCGGCAGACCCGACGACGGCCGACCCGACGCGCCAAACCGACCCAGCTGCCGCGGTCAAGAACCCGGAGCCCTCTTCACCCGGCGACACCGCGTCGCCGGTGGCCGCCCATTCTCCCGCAAGCCCGACAACCAACCCCTCCGGCACCGAGCCGACCGCAAGTCAAAACGCCTCCACCCCAACGACACCGGCCGGGTCGCCACAGGCCGGCTCGCCCACTACACCCGCGGCGACCGCCCCCATCGGCGGCCCACCTCGCACCGATCAGCCGCTCGCTCAAACATCGTCGACGGCAGCAGAGTCCAGCCCCGCCAACACCCGCTCCGCTGAAGGCACGACGAGCACCGACAAACCTTCCGCTCCGGAATCGCCCCGTCCCACTCCACCCCCGAACACCCACCACACCCCGACAAGCACGAGTATCGGCGACGATCCAGCCACGCACCGGGTTCGCGAAAACCTCCGCAACGAAGGCCATTTCGACGTAATCCTGCACGCCGACGCCAACGGCCGCCCGCTCGGCGGCCTCACCGAACAACAGATCATCGACGCCATCCGCTCCAACCCGAACTACAAGCCGGGCACACCGATTCGCCTCGTCGCGTGCAACGCCGCCAACAACCCGGAACTCGCCCAGCGACTAGCCAACGAACTCGGCTCCCCGGTCACAGTCCCCACCAACGCGGTCGGCACCCCCAACAAGCCCGACTCCCCGGCCCACGTCCGCGACGGTGGCACCTGGACCACCCACCACCCCACCCGCCCCGACGGCACCACACCCCCACCCACCACCGGAATCCCCCAGTCCCCCAACAACACCGACCCGACGACACCCATCGATTACATGGGGGACGACGAACCAGCGACCTCCACCCCACCTGCCGAGGACCCCCCGGCAAGTGATTCGGAAAGCGACAGTGAATCCGACCGACCAAAACGTCCGGGCAACGAGGTCGGCAGCGGGCAATGGACTGTGCCGGCCGACGCTCGGACGGTGCCGACGATGCAGGTCGGGCCGGGTGACCGATTCGCAGACCGTACCGATCTGCCTGCGAATGCCCGAATTCCCGTCGTGGACTCGGCGGGACGGCCCTATGGAACGTTCTATACCGACAGCTCCGGCAGAATCACCCGTGCCGAGCTTCAGATCCCGAACACTCGCGTGCACCCGGGCAAGCAAGCGGCAGATCCAGACGCCTATCGGCCGGGACACCCGAACTTCGCGAGCAACGCGATCAACCGCGATATCTCCGAGCCACCACCCGGTGCCGTGGTGCGCTTGGTCTCCGACCATGGCGCGATCGTCCTGGACACCGACCAGAACGGTGCCTACGCCCGGGATATACCTTGGGATCCGGACGGGCAACTCCGTGAGCAGACGCCCGACCCCACATCGGAAAGCCCGGGCACCGACGACAATCCGATGAACGTCCACCGTCAATGGAACGAGACCGACCAGGTATGGGAGATGACGGTTCCCGCGGCGGGACATCCAGCCGGCGGATCGCTCGGTCAATACGACCGCACATCAGGTGAAGCGTTCGCTACCCGCGAACCACTACCCGCCAATACCCGCATCCAAGTCTTCGACCGGAATGGAAATCTGCACGGGATCTTCTGGACCGGGAGCGACGGTAGGGTGCAGCGGGTTCACACCTGGTCCGGCACCGACCCCGAAGCTTTGAATCCCGAACTGGGATCGAAGCAGTCCTACCAGTCGGACAGAGATGCCCACAAAGCAGCAGAGAAAGAACGTAAGAAAGAACACAGGACAGCAGAGAGAGAACGTAAGAAAGCACACAACGCAGCAGAGAGAGAACGAAAGAAGGAGGCCGCACGGACCGGCGAGACCTTTGAACCGAGGCCATTCGAACCGAAGTCCTTCGAGCCGGAAGACTTCCGGCTGCGCACTCCTATTCCCGGCGTCGAGTACGGTGCCGACCGCGAGGACCGCTTTCCGAATGCGGTCGGCAAAACGCCACAGTTCATTGCTCGCGTCGGCATCGAAGGAACAGACGTAACACATTGCCGCCCCGATACGACCGCCGTCGTCGACCGCAGCGATTACTTGCAGCAGAAATCGGGAGATATAGGCCGGAAGGAGTACCCCGAGACCACTGCGGGCGAGTTCGCGCTGTTCGCGGGCGGCCACAAGCTCGCGAATAGTCTGGGCGGGCTCAGCGAGTTCCTGAACTACTACCCGCAGTGGGCGCCGGAGAACTCCGGGACCTGGCAGGACGGCGCCAACCACTGGCAGTCCTGGTTCAGGATGGAGACGGATCTCACCGCTTTGCACGGCATGGACGGGGTCACGGTGAACAATCTGACCGTCTGGCCGATGCACGGCGACCCACCGACCGAGACACCCGTGGCTTTGGCCGTGATGTACGAGATCACGTTGGACGATCCGCCGCCACCTCGCACCACCTGTCATGCCCGCACTTTCCATAACCTGCCCAGTCAAGCAAGATGAGAGGATGGACATGGCAGCCGAAGCCGACGGCGACAACGGCTCCGTCGAGCAGCGCATCGCGGACCTGAAATCCGAGCTCTGCGAAATAGTTCTGGCTCAGATGGAGGATATGGGTCCCGATCTCGCATTCTTCGATTTGAAAGTGCTGATGACGAACCGGATCTCGGATATCGCGCTCACGGTGACCAACCGCGATGGCAGCGCACCGGCGTTGGCACCGGATGAACGCCTGGAACCGTTGTTTCGCGAACTCCGAGGGCTGCAGTACATTCCCGGCAAGGGTGCATGGTTCTCCGCGCTGGTCACGAACGACAGAGAAATGCGCATCATGCTGAAGGTCAATTATGATGTCGACCCGATGTGGTATCCCCCGCTGTCTGGTTCAGATTTCCGTGAAGACCTCGAGGCCTACCCGCGAGACGAAGGCTATATCCCGGACTGGCTGGCGGCAATAGTCATCGATACAGCCGACAGCGACTAAGGAATCGGCGCACAATATGACATATAAACCGTTCATATTCACCAACCTCGGTTTCAATGCCAAGCACGAATTGCTGAATATCGTCTGCGAGACGCTCTTTCACCAACTCCCGGCCGGCTGGGCTGCCGTAACGATCGACTACCGCCAGGTGGGTCATCACGTCGAGACGGTCAGCGTGGTACACACCATCGACCAGCGAATCGTTCCGATCGAAACCCCGACCGGAGCACGTGAGTTGTTCCCGGTGTTTCGCAACCTGATGAGCCGACCCCACGAAGGCACCTGGTACAGCCTGCGATTCCACTATGCCCGCATGGGCGAGTCTTCCATCGAAACCAACTGGACCGAGGACCCTTTCACCAAGCCGGTCCCCGCGCAGGCGTTCCTGGACGAGCAGAGGATTCAGTGGCTCGAAAAACTACCGGATTGGTTCCCCGGCCAAAGCCTGCGTAAGGCGAAGAGGTACGACCTCGATGAATGGGAAATGGAGGCGAACGAACGGGAGCCGTTGCCTGCCGCAGTCGCCGAACAGGTGGCCGCATATCTACGCGACGCACCGGTCGCACATACAGACGATGATCCCTGGATAGATCCGCTCGATCCCGAAGAGCCGGAGATAATTCCACCGAACTTCTACACGGACGGCACCTGGATCTGGACGGAAGACGTCCCCTTCCAGTTGCGCGTGCGAAACATGAGTCCGGAGCCGGACTTTGTGGAACATATCGCGGCGAACAATTTTCGATTTCCCGACATCGATACCGACACCGTGCTGACCGCACGCCTGCAAGCTATCCAATGGATATATTCGGGACTCTCCGACACCGATTGAGGAAGATTCTCATGATCCGAGGGAGATACGAACTGTGAATTATGCCGAGTTGGAGCTGATACTCGACGGGCTGAAGATGCCCGAGACCGATCGCGGTATCGGCCGCTGGCGCGATGACGCCTTCTGCCTCATCGAGGAGGACGGCAGGTTCGAAGTCTTCTGGTACGAGCGCGGAAACAAGCATGACCGGTCCATCTACAAGAGCGAGGCCGCTGCCTGTTACGGATTCCTCGGCTTGGTCGGCGGAGCACTGCAAGGTACCCAGCGCCTGGATCCAGGGCGCGGCACACCCGGTTCTGTCGACGGACTGCCTGATTCGCATCCAGCGGTGCAGGCGCTGGTCGACACAGACATTTACGGCGGACTGAGTGAGCAGACCTGGATTCAGCAGTTCGTGAACCCCGAGGACGCGGGCGAGCCGGTCGGCAGGCGCAGGCTCGTTTGGCCCGACGGTAACCAGCACCCTGACGGATTCGCCTCACCCAGCGACCGCGCCCCGGCCCGGCTCGCGCCCGGCCGGATTGTCGACAGTTTCGGCACCACCTTCAGCAAATTGCTCTACGACAGCAGTACGCCGTTCAGCGCTCGCTCGCTTCCCGTCGACTATCTCCGGTCCGGTTACCGGCGCTGGAAGGTCAGGACGACGACGCCCGTGTGGGCGGGGCCGGTCGCACCATGGTTCGGTCAGCCCGGCGGCGGCGAACAATACTTCACCCTGATGCCGATCGTGGACCTGGTCGGTGCCGGATTCATCGAGGAGATCACGCTATGACATTCGGCGACGGTATTTTCGACGAGAAACCGGTCAGCCAACTCGGCAATTTCTCCAAGGTCCGCGTGCCCGAATCCCTTGTGTCCGAGGGGAAGCTCCAGGAGCAGTCCTGGTGCCTCATCGAGCTCCGCAACGGCTGGTGGGAGGTCTTCTACTACGAACGTGGCTCCCGTACAGAAGACCTCGGCCGCACCAACAACCGCCGCGCCGCCCTCCGCCTCCTCGGCGGCCGCCTGCTCTACACCGACATCCTCAACCGCGCCCCACGGCCCGCGGCCGACGACTGATCCGTCCGCACACGGCCAGGTCGAATTCGGCAGTTTTCTCCAGCACGGCGACACAGGTTCGGGCTGGTAGTTTCGACCCGAACGTAGGAAGTAAGAAGGGGATATCGTGCTGAGCACTGTGGGGATCTATCGGGAGATGTACCGGGGGAAAGAGGGGTTGCCGTCGTTGCGGCAGTCGCAGGCTACGCAGGCGCTGGCGGATCAGCGGGAGATCATCGAGTACATGCGGGCGGGGACGCCGGTTTTCGATGTGCTCGAGGATGTGCTGGATATCGTCGACAATGCGACGATGATTCCGAGCGGGCCGTCGCTGATCTCGGATGGGCACTGGATTTGGCGGGTGGATTCGATCCACTATCTGAGCACGTATCGGCTGGCGTTCCCGGACGCGTTCGTTCAGCATGTGCGGGCCGCCGATTACCGGCCGCCGGTCTCGCTGCCCGCCACCGACGAGTTCGACGCCGAGGTGCTCAGCTACTTCTGACGGGTGCGGGCGGGGTCGTAGAGATGGGACTGGGCGCATTCGAGGGCGGGCGCCAGCGCCCGCCCGATCAGAATGACGGCGGCCTGGCGTAATCCCGCGGCCTGCACCTGGTCGGCGATATCGGTGAGAGTGCCGCGCAGTACCCGCTGTTCGGGCTGGCTGGCCCGGTAGACGACCGCGACCGGGCAGTCCGGGCCGTAGTCGGCGGCGAGTTCGGCGGCGAGCGGGCGGATCCGGGTGATCGCCAGGTGCAGGACCAGTGACGCGCCGGTGCGCGCGAAATTCGCCAGATCCTCACCGGCGGGCATGGCGGTGGAGCGGGCCTGGGTGCGGGTGAGCACGACCGACTGAACCAGTTCGGGAACGGTCAACTCGGTACCGAGCAGCGCGGCCGCGGCGGCATAGGCGGGCACGCCCGGCGTGACATCCCACGGCACGCCGTGCGCGTCGAGCCGCCGTGTCTGCTCGGTGAGCGCGGAATACAGCGACGGATCACCGGAGCACAGCCGCGCCACCTCGTGCCCGGCCCGGTGCGCGCGCACCAGGTGTTCGGTGATCTGGTCGATGTCCAGGTGCTGGGTGTCGATCAGCTCGGTGCCTGGCGCGCAGTGCGCGAGCACTTCCGGGTCCAGGTAGGTGCCCGCGTACAGGCAGACGTGGGCGGCGCGCAGCAGGTCGACCGCGCGCACGGTCAGCAGGTCCGCGGCGCCCGGCCCGGCCCCGATGAAGTGCACGGTCATGCCGGGAGTCTATGCGGGCCGCGTCCGCGGCTAGGCGGTGGCGTCGAAGGACGCGATGACCTTGGTGGGATGCACCCGGACGACGAGTTCACCGGGCACGCCGTTGCGCTTACCGAACTCCTCGGCGCGGTCGGCCCCCATGTAGCGGCCGCCGAGTTCGGTGGCGGTGCGCAGGAGTTCGGCCGGGTCCTCGGACAGGGTGACGGTGCCCTGGATCTGCACCGACGCGTAGGGCGGCCCCTCCAGGTCGACGCATACGGCGATGCGACCGTCGCGCGCGAACGCCTTGCCCTTGGCGGTGTTCTTGCCGGTGTTGAAGACCAGGGTGTCGTTTTCGACGAGGAACCAGACCGGCGTGACGACGGGGCGGCCGTCGGCGGCGACGAAAGCGACTTTGCCGGTACGGGTGCCGTGGTTGAGGAACTCACGCACCTGGGGATCCGAGAGGGAGGCCATGGTCGATGAGGTTACGGGCTACCGTGGGTGTCGGCCCGGCACCAACCAGAGGGAGGCGTTTTGCGCAGCGTACTGCTGATCCTGGCGGCACTTGTCGCGGTGCTCGCGCCGTCGGCGCAGGCCACGCCCGCCGTGGACGACTACACGGCGCACAGGATCGATGAGCTGCTGACACTGCGGAACGAACGGCCCCGGAGCACGGGCGAACTGCTCGACGTGCTGTCGAGCCGGTTCCTCGGCACGCCGTACGGGGCGAACATGCTGATCGGTTCGCCGACCCGTCCCGAGGAGCTGGTGGTCGATTTCCGGCGGGTGGATTGCTTCACCTATCTCGACTACGTCCAGGCATTGAGCCGATCCGCGACCAGCGCCGAGTTCACCGCCAATCTCATCGAAACACGTTATGCCGCAGGCACTGTCGACTATCAGAAACGCAAGCACTTCTTCACCGACTGGGCGGCCGCGCCGCGCGTGGCCGCCACCGACATCACCGGCGCGCTCAGCCCGCACGCCGTGCCGGTCACCAAACGATTGAACGCCAAAGCCGATGGTGGACAATACCTTCCAGGTATCCCGGTGGTGGATCGGCCGATGACCTACATCCCGGCCGCCGCGGTGGACGAGGCATTCGTCGCCAAGTTGCGCACCGGCGACTATCTCGGGGCGTACACCGACCAGGCCGGACTGGACGTGACCCACGTCGGCATCTTCGTCATGACGCCGAACGGCCCCGTTTTCCGCAACGCGTCCTCGCTCGAGGCGAACAACCAGGTCGTCGACTCGCCGCTCTACGATTACGCCCGCACCGTGCCCGGACTGATCGTGCTACGCCCGCTGTAGCTCAGATCGCGCCTTGCTCGCGAGCCCTGGCCACGGCCGAAGTACGCGAGCGCACACCGAGTTTCGCGTAGATGTGCACCAGGTGCGATTTCACGGTGGTCTCGCTGAGGAACAGATCCTTGGCGATCTCACGATTGGATCGGCCGTCGGCGACCAGCCGCAGCACCTCGATCTCACGCGGGCTGAGGGTGGTGTCGGCGCGACGCACGCGGGTCATCAGTTTCGAGGCCACGGCGGGTGAGAGCACGCTCTCCCCTGCCGCCGCCGAGCGCACGGCGGCGAGCAGTTCGGGCGGCGGGGTGTCCTTGAGGATGTAACCGCAGGCGCCCGCCTCGATCGCCCCGAGGATATCGGCGTCGGTGTCATAGTTGGTGACCACCAGAACATTCGGCGGTTGCGGGAGGGCGCGCAGTTCGGTGGTCGCGTCGACGCCGGAGCGGCCGGGGCCGAAGCTGAGATCCATCAGCACCAGATCGACCGGCGTGGTGGCGCAGAACGCGACGGCGGCCTCGGCGGAGGGCACGTCACCGAGCACCGAGATATCGCCGCTGCCCTCGAGCAGAGCACGCAGACCGGCGCGCACGATGGCGTGGTCATCGGCCAGCAGCAGGCGGATCATGCGCCGACCTCCGCCGAATCCTGCTGCACCGCACCCTGTTCCAGCGGGAACGACACGGTGACCGCCGTGTGCCCCGGCTCGGATTCGACCGCGAAGGTGCCGCCCTGCTGCTCGACGCGCGAGCGCATGGCGGCCAGCCCGAACGACCCGGTCGGCGCGGCCGCGAGCACGGCCGGTTCGATGCCGACCCCGTTGTCGACCACATCGAGGAATACCTCGTCGTCGGAATAGGTGAGCGTGAGCCGTAATCGGTCGGCGTGTGCGTGCCGGACGACGTTGGAGACCGCGCCCTGCGCGATCCGGACCAGCGCCGCCTCCACCGGCATCGGCAGGCGTTCGGGTGTCCCTTCGACCACGAGCTGGGACGTGACCCCCTCGGCCCGATGACAAATGCGTTCCAACGCTTGAGCAAGCGATTGCCCGTCCAGGGCAGCCGGGGCCAATTCGGCGATCAGCCTGCGGGTTTCGGCCAGGTTCTCCGCCGCGGTTTCGCGAGCCAGCCGAATCTGTTGCAGAGCAGGATGTTCCGGCGACGACTGTTCGGCGGCATGCAGCAGCAGCTGAATGCTGCTCAACCCCTGCGCGACCGTGTCGTGGATCTCCTGCGCCAACCGCTCCCGCTCGGCGAGCTTGCCGGCCGTGCGTTCCTTTTCGGCGAGCGTCTCGCGGGTACTGATCAACTCGTCGATCAGCCGCTGCCGTTCGGCCGACTCGCGGAACAGCGCCTGATAGCCGAGCGCAATTCCGACGGCGACGGCCGCGCCGATCACCGGTCCGATCACGCCGCCCACCGACCAGCCGCGCTGGAATCCGAACCCGGCGACCGCGACCGCGGTCGCCGCGATCACGGCCAGCAGGCTCCACGGCCGGGGCAGCAGATGCAGGTAGAGGAAGAACAGGCCGAAGGCGAGATAGCCGGCGTCGGGCGCGAGCGGGACCAGGCACAGCCACAGCAGCGTGAGCAGGCCGAGCCAGGGCACGATCGCGCGGCCGACCTGCGCGCCCGCGAAATAGGTGACCAGGAAGGCGGCCACAAGCACCAGCACCGGAATCGGATGGTCGGCCTCCGGCAGCAGCGCGCGTACCGCGGTGACCGCCGCCAGCGCCGTCACCAGCACATGCAGGCCCAGCCGCAGCGCGGTGAAGACAGGGGTGAGCGGCGACGAGTGCACCCTGTCAGCTTATGTGCGGCTATTCGGATGGCATCCACCGAAAGACGTAAACGGGCCGCCAACCTTCGATCGGGGCGGGTTCGTTCCCGCGCGCGATGGCCGCGCGCCCGCAGCGCGCGAGGGTAGAGGCATGTTCGTCGCACTGAGGGATCTGCGGGCCGCCCGCGGCCGATTCGCCCTGATCACACTGGTTGTCACGTTGGTCGCCGTGCTGGTCAGTTTTCTCGGCGGGCTCACCGCCGGGCTGGCGCACCAGAACATCTCCGCCATCGAGCGGCTGTCGGCGGATCGGCTGGTGTTCGCCGACACCGGCGCGGAGCCGTCGTTCGACGGCTCGGCGCTGACGCCGGATCAGCTCGCGATCTGGCAACGCGCCGGTGGCACCGTGGAGCCGGTGGGGATCAGCCGCGCCGAAGCCGATCGGGCCGGGGCGCCGCCCGCCCGGGTCGCCGTGTTCGGGGCCACGGCCGCGACGGTCGGCAATCGTGCGGCAACCGAGGCCGGGACGGTCGTGCTGAGCGCGGGCGCGAGCAAGGACCTGCAAGCCGCCGCGGGCGACCGGCTCGAGATCGGCGGCCACACCTTCACGGTGCGGGCCGTCGAGGGCGACGACTGGTACAGCCACACCCCGGTCGTCTGGCTGACGCCCGCCGACTGGCAGACCGTGAGCCCGCGCGGTGGTGTGGCGACCGTGCTCGCGGTCTCGGGCGGCACCGACTACGACACGGCGAACGCGGCCGCGCACACCACCACGACCACCGCCTCTGGCGCGCTGTCCGCGCTGGCCTCCTACCAAGCCGAGAACGGCTCGCTCACCCTGATGACGGTGCTGCTGTTCCTCATCTCGGCGCTGGTGATCGGTGCGTTCTTCACGGTGTGGACCGTGCAGCGCAGGCCCGACATCGCCACCCTGAAAGCCCTGGGCGCGACCACCGGTTCGCTGGTCCGCGACGCGCTCGGACAGGCCGCGATCGTGCTCGCCGCGGGTGTCAGCGCCGGGCTCGGAATCACCGTTACCGCAGCCACTTTCCTGGGTGACGCGCTGCCGTTCGTGCTCAGCCCGGCCACCACCCTGCTGCCCGCCGCCGCGCTGATCGCCCTGGGATTGTTCGGCGCGGCCTTCGCCCTGCGCTTCCTGTTCACCACCGACCCGCTGACCGCGCTCGGCGCCAGTCGCTGAGCGGCCGTACGCGAACCTTGAAGCATCGACCCCACAACGCCCTGGAGAACGAGATGACCGCCCTCACCGTCGGCAACGTCACCCTCACCTACCCCGACGGCTCCGACCGTGTCACCGCCTTGAATCGCGTCGATCTGAGCGTCCGTGGCGGCGAGATCGCCGCCATCACCGGCCCTTCGGGCTCGGGTAAGTCGAGCCTGCTCGCCACGGTCGCCACGCTCATCCGCCCCGATTCCGGGCGCATCCTGCTCGAAACAGCGAGCGGCACCATCGATCTCGCCACACTGAGCCGTCGCGCGGCCGCCGGGGTTCGCCGCGCCGGTATCGGGATCGTGTTCCAGCAATCGAATCTGATTCCCGCTCTGACCGCGGTCGAGCAGTTGGAGGTGATGTCACACCTGGGCCGGCGCCGGCTCCCCGCTCCCGCCATGCGTCGCCGAACCCGTTCCAGGGCAATGGAACTACTCGAAGCGGTCGGCCTGGCCGACCAGTACGCCAAGCACCCCGCCCAGCTGTCCGGCGGTCAGCGGCAACGCGTCAATATCGCCCGTGCCCTGATGAACGACCCGACCTTGCTCGTCATCGACGAGCCGACCAGCGCCCTGGACACCGAACGCGGCTCCGCCATCATCGATCTCATCCTCGACATGTCCCGCACCCACCGCGCCGCCACCCTCCTGGTCACCCACGACCACACCCACCTGCACCGGATGAACGCCGTCTACACCATGACCGATGGGGTACTCACCCCCGCCCACACCGCCACCGCCGCCGCCTGAACCCGAAAGGCCGGTGCGTACTTATTCGGGACGGAGTACCAGGACAGTGATCTCACTCGGCGCGAACACGCGCAACTGCGGTCCCCAGAAGCCGGTCCCCCGGCTCGTGTACAGCTGTGTCCCCCCGTGCCACGACAATCCGGCGACGACCGGCTGCTCCAACCGCACCAGATAGTGGAACGGCCAGATCTGCCCGCCGTGCGTGTGGCCCGAGATCTGGAGCGCCACACCGGCCGCCGCGGCATCGGCCACCTGACGCGGCTGATGTGCGAGCAGGACCACCGGCGCATCGGGCGCGGCGCCGTCCAGCGCTGCCCGCAGATCCGGTCCGTGCCCGGGCAGGCCGGCGCCGGTGGGGTCGTCGATACCGGCGAGCACCAGCCGGTCCCCGCCGCGCGTGATGACCTCGTGCTGATTGCGCAACGGCTGCCAGCCGAGCCCGGCCATGTGCTCGATCCAGCCCGGCGCGTCGCCGAAGTATTCGTGATTCCCGGTGATGTAGAACCGCCCGAGCTCGGCTTCGACCTTGCCGAGCGGGTCGACCTGCGCATGTCGTTTCGCGACCGAGCCGTCCGCGAGATCACCGGCGTGACAGGCGATATCCGGTTGCAGCGAATTCACGACCTCGACCACCCGCTCCGACCAGCGCAGCCGGTTCAGCGCCGCGAAGTGGGTATCGGTGACCACGACCAGGCGCAGCCCGTCCAAGCCCGCGCCGAGTCCGCGGATCGGCACCTCGAGCGTGCGCACTCGCGGCACCCGTCGTGCTTCGAATACGCCGTAGGCCACCAGCGCCACGGTCACCGCAAGCACCGCGACCGCGACGATCCGGGCCCGCTCGTCCACTCCGGCGGCGGCCAGCCCGAAGCCGAGCACGGTGCCGATCGCCGACCAGCTGAACAGCACCCACAGCACCCCGAGCAGAGTGTCGCCGACAATGGACGCGGCATCCGATTGCGCGGGCCCGTGCCCGAGGAACATCGAGGCGGGCAGGGCCAGGTACGCGAGCAGGAACACCGCCGTCCCGATCCAGAACACGGCGCCGGAGCTGGTCGCGCCGATCAGCGTCCACCACGGTAGCGCGAGCAGCAGGGCGGGAATCGCCAGGAAAAGGGCGATGCGGGGCAGATACTTCACGACGATTCCTCACGACTGGCCGACCGCGCCAGGTTATACCTCGCGCGGCGTCATCCCCAGCAGCGCGTCGCGCTGCCCGCGCACCTGGGTGCAGAGGGCATCGACCAGAGCCGATACTTCCGGCCGCCGGAGTGTCTCCGAGCGTGTCACCAGCCAGTAGGTCAGCCGCACCGAGATCTGCGCGCGCAGCACCCGGGTGAGGTCGGGGTGCCGGTCGGCCATGAAGCACGGCAGCAGCCCGAGCCCGGCGGCGGCCCGGGTGGCCTCGACATGCACGAAGACATTGGTGGAGGTGATGGATTCGCGCATGGCCGTGGCGAAGCCCGCGGCCAGGTCCAGATCATCCACCTGGAGCATGGAGTCGATGAAGTAGACGAGCGGGTAGCGCGCGAGGTCGTCCAGGGTGTCCGGCGTGCCGTGCGCGCGCAGGTAGTCGCGGGCACCGTAGAGCCCGAGGCAGTAGTCGCCGAGCCGAATCGCCTTGGCGCGCAGCACCTGCGGTTCGCCGACCACGACCTCGATATCCATGCCCGTGCGCTGCTGGGAGGCACGCCGGGTCGCGGTGACGATCTCGACGGAGATACCGGGATGCCGTCGCTGCACCTCGGCGATGGCGGGCGCGGCGAGATAGGCGCTGAACCCGTCGGTGGCCGAGATCCGGACGACGCCCTCGAGTACCCGCGCCCCGGCCGCGCCGGGTGTCAGTGCCTTGATCGCGGACTCGACCGCCTCGGCCGCGACCAGCGCCTCTCGGCCCAGATCGGTCAGTTCCCAGCCGCCCGTCACCCGGGTCAGCACCCGCCCGCCCAGCGTTTCCTCGAGCGCGGCGATGCGCCGGGAGATGGTGGTGTGGTTGAGCCCGAGTTCGTCGGCGGCGGAGACGAACCGCCCCGAGCGGCCCACCGCGAGCAGGATCAGCAGATCGTCCGCGCTCGGACGCCGCGCGGCACCGGAAGTCATATCTGCATCATCGCAGACCCTAGCTGCACAACTGGGCATTGCGGGCGCGGTACATCTGCACGAATACTCAGCGCCAGCGAGAAATTGTGGGGCCCATCACAAGACCGGCAGCGGGGTATGGGCGCCGAGTGTTAGGAGATGTTCGATGAGCATGCGCAAAGCCGCGGCTGAGACCCCCTCCGGATTGCGACGGGTGGTCGCCGCCTCCATGGCCGGCACGGTCGTCGAGTGGTACGAGTTCTTCCTCTACGGCACCGCGGCGACGCTGGTGTTCAGCAAGGTCTTCTTCGCCAAGGGCACCAGTGATCTGGACGCGATCCTGGCCGCGTTCGTCACCTACGCGGTGGGTTTCGCGGCGCGGCCGCTCGGCGGCATCATCTTCGGGCACTTCGGCGACAAGTACGGCCGCAAGAAGCTGTTGCAGTTCAGCCTGGTGCTGGTCGGCGGCGCGACTTTCCTGATGGGCTGCCTGCCCACCTTCGCGCAGATCGGCTATTGGGCCCCGGCCATGCTGGTGGCGCTGCGATTCATCCAGGGCTTCGCGGTGGGCGGCGAGTGGGGCGGCGCGGTCCTGCTGGTCGCCGAGCACAGCCCCGACCAGCGTCGCGGTTTCTGGGCGAGCTGGCCGCAAGCAGGGGTGCCGGTGGGAAATCTGCTCGCGACCGTCGCGCTGCTGGCGCTGACCTCGACGCTGTCGGACGCCGCGTTCCTGAGCTGGGGCTGGCGCGTGGCCTTCTGGCTGTCGGCGGTGGTGGTCCTGATCGGCTACTACATTCGCACCAAGGTCACCGATGCCCCGATCTTCGTGCAGGCACAGCGTGAGGTCGAGCAGATCAAGGCCACCCAGTTCAGCGTGGCCGATGTGCTGCAACGGTATCCCCGGGGCGTATTCACCGCGATGGGCCTGCGGTTCGGCGAGAACATCCTCTACTACCTGGTGGTCACGTTCACCATCACCTATCTGAAGGTGCATGTGGGCATCGACACCAAGGTGATCCTGTGGTGGCTGCTGGCCGCGCACGCCGTGCACTTCCTGGCCATCCCGATCGCCGGACACCTCAGCGACCGCTTCGGGCGGCGGCCGGTCTACCTCGCCGGCGCGGTCACCGCGGGCACCTGGGGCTTCTTCGCCTTCCCGATGATGGACAGCGGCCACCACCTGGTGATCATGTCCGCGATCATCATCGGGCTGCTGTTCCACGCCCTGATGTACGCGGCGCAGCCGGCCATCATGGCGGAGATGTTCCCGACCCGGATGCGGTATTCCGGTGTGTCCCTGGGCTATCAGGTGACCTCGATCGTGGCGGGCTCGCTGGCGCCGATCATCGCGGTCTGGATGCTGAACACCTTCGACTCCGCGGTGCCGATCGCCTGCTACCTGGCCGCGGCCTGCGCGGTCACCGCGGTGGCCGCGTTCTTCGCCAGGGAGACAAAGGGTTTGGATCTGAGCGTGGTCGACGACGCGGACCGGGCACGGCTTGCCGGACAGCCGGTCGTGATGTCGAAATGACGACAGCATCGCGCAGCGAGTCCGTGGCCGGTGACGGCCGGGCGACGGCTGGGCAGGATCTGACCGGGCGTTCCGCCCTGGTGACCGGCGGTGCGAGCGGAATCGGCGCGGCCTGCGCCCGCCTGCTCGCGGCGCGCGGCGCGGCCGTCACCGTCGCCGATATCGACGAGCGCAGCGCGAAGGAGCTGGCCGGCGAACTGGGCGCACGCGCCTGGGCGGTGGACCTGCTCGACGTGACCGCGCTGGAGGACCTCCGGCTCGAGACCGACATCCTGGTGAACAACGCCGGGGTGCAACGGATCTCACCGCTCGAGCAGTTCCCGCCGGAACAGTTCCGGCACCTGCTCACCCTCATGGTGGAGGCACCGTTCCTGCTGATCCGGGCGGCCCTGCCGCACATGTACGACAGGGGTTTCGGCCGGATCGTCAATATCTCCTCGGTGCACGGCCTGCGGGCCTCGGCGTACAAGTCGGCCTACGTGACCGCCAAGCACGCCCTCGAGGGCCTGTCGAAGGTGACCGCGCTGGAGGGCGGCCCGCACGGCGTGACGAGCAACTGCGTCAACCCCGGCTATGTCCGAACTCCCCTGGTGGACCGGCAGATCGCCGATCAGGCGCGGGCGCACGGGATTCCGGAGCAGGCGGTGATCGAGCAGATCATGCTCACCGAGAGCGCGATCAAGCGCCTGGTCGAACCGGAGGAGGTCGCCTCGCTGGTGGGCTGGCTGGCCACCCCGGCGGCCGGCATGGTCACCGGCGCCTCCTACACCATGGACGGAGGCTGGAGCGCCCGATGAGCTACGCCAGCGCCGCCAGCACCATCTGCCGCAGCACCGGCCGGGCGCGGGCGGCGGTGGCGCGGGACGCGCTGTGCGGAGTCGAGTTCATCAGGCCGAAGACGGCGTGGGCGCGCACCCGCGCCGTCTCCTCGGCCAGCTCGGGATGCAGCTCGCGCAGTACGCCGACCCACACCTCGACGTATTGGCGCTGGGTGCGGCGCAGCTCGCGCCGGGCGGCGGCCGGGACGTTCTCCAGGTCGCGGTCCTGGATGCGAATGAGTTCGGGTTCGCCGAGCGCGAAGTCCAGGTGGAAGTCGACCAGCGCGGCCAGGGCATCGCGCGCCTGCTCGGCCGTGGCGACCACGGCCTTGCCGCCTTCGAACAGCCTGCGGCTTACGCCGACCAGCAGCTCGACCAGCAGCGCCTCTTTGTTCGGGAAGTGCCGGTAGACCGCGGGCCCGCTGATGCCGACGGCCGCGCCCAGGTCGTCCAGGCGGACGCCGAGGAAGCCGCGTTCGGCGATCAGCCGGGCACCGGCCTCCAGCAGCTGGCCGCGGCGCTGCGCCTTCAACTGTTCACGGCGCGTGGGAACGGCGGGATCGGCGCTCGTCACATGCCCTCCTTCGGCCATCCTGGACAACTGGGTTAATCAAGATTAACCTGAATTCCAGTTATCGGCGACTAACTGACCGACAGGACTTCCGTGATGGTGGTTACTCAACAGGCAGGCAGCCGCAACGCCCTCGCGGCGCTGTCGGACGACCTGCGCGAGCGGCTGGCCGCGGCCGCGCTCGGCGGCCCGGCCAAGGCCCGCGAACGGCATATCGCGCGCGGCAAACTGCTGCCCCGGCAGCGCGTGGACCAACTGCTCGACCCGGGCAGTCCGTTCCTGGAACTGTCCCCGCTGGCCGCCACCGGAATGTACGACGACGAATGCCCGGGCGCGGGCATCATCACCGGCATCGGGCGGGTCTCGGGGCGCGAATGCGTGATCGTCGCCAACGACGCGACGGTCAAGGGCGGCACCTACTACCCGATGACGGTGAAGAAGCATCTGCGCGCCCAAGAGGTGGCGCTACAGAACAATCTGCCGTGTCTGTACCTGGTCGATTCCGGCGGCGCGTTCCTGCCCCGCCAGGACGAGGTGTTCCCCGACCGGGAGCACTTCGGCCGCATCTTCTACAACCAGGCGACCATGAGCGCCAAAGGTATTCCACAGATCGCGGCCGTGCTCGGCTCCTGCACCGCGGGCGGCGCGTACGTCCCCGCCATGAGCGACGAGGCAGTGATCGTGCGCAATCAGGGCACGATCTTCCTCGGCGGCCCGCCGCTGGTGAAAGCGGCGACCGGCGAGGTGGTCACGGCCGAGGAACTGGGCGGCGGCGAATTGCACTCGCGCACTTCGGGAGTCACCGACCACCTGGCCGAGGATGATCAGGACGCGCTGCGCATCGTGCGCCGGATCGTGGCCACCCTGGGCCCGCGACCGGCCAGTCCGTGGGAGGTGCTGCCTGCCAGTGCGCCCGCCGCGCCGACCGCCGAGCTCTACGACATCGTGCCCACGGATCTGCGCACCCCCTATGACGTGCGCACGGTGATCGAGCGAATCATCGACGGCGCCAGCGGGTTCCACGAGTTCAAGGCCGAGTACGGCAAGACACTGGTCACCGGGTTCGCGCGGATCCACGGCCATCCGGTCGGCATCGTCGCCAACAACGGCGTGCTGTTCGCCGAATCCGCCCAGAAGGGCGCGCATTTCATCGAACTCTGTGACAAGCGCGAGATCCCGCTGCTGTTCCTGCAGAACATCACCGGCTTCATGGTCGGGCGCGATTACGAGGCGGGCGGCATCGCCAAGCACGGCGCGAAAATGGTGACCGCGGTGGCGTGCGCGCGGGTGCCGAAGCTGACGGTGGTGATCGGCGGCTCCTACGGCGCGGGCAACTACTCCATGTGCGGGCGCGCGTATTCGCCGCGCTTCCTGTGGATGTGGCCCAACGCGCGCATCTCGGTGATGGGCGGTGAGCAGGCGGCGGCGGTGCTGTCCACCGTGCGCGGCGACCAGCTCGACGCGAACGGCCGGCCCTGGTCGGCCGCGGACGAGGAGGCGTTCAAAGCGCCGATCCGGGAACAATACGAGAACCAGGGCAACCCGTACTACTCGACGGCCCGGCTCTGGGACGACGGTGTGATCGATCCGGCCGATACCAGAATCGTGCTCGGACTCGCCCTTTCGGTGTGCGCTCAGGCGCCGCTCGAACCCGTTTCCTACGGCGTCTTCCGGATGTGAGGGACATGTTCAATCAGGCTGATACTTCCGCGGGTGTGGTCCACTTCGACACCGTGCTGGTCGCCAATCGCGGCGAGATCGCGGTGCGGGTCATCCGAACCTTGCGCGCCATGGGTATTCGCTCGGTCGCGGTCTACAGCGACGCCGACGCCGACGCACGCCATGTGCACGAGGCCGATACCGCGGTGCGACTGGGCCCGGCCGCCGCACGCGAAAGCTACCTGGCGATAGACAAAGTCGTGGCCGCGGCCGTGCGCACGGGTGCGCAGGCGGTCCATCCGGGTTACGGATTTCTGTCCGAGAACGCCGCGTTCGCCGCCGCGCTGGCCGAGGCGGGGATCGTCTTCCTCGGCCCGCCCGCGCGCGCGATCGAGATCATGGGCGACAAGATCGCGGCCAAGAACACCGTTGCCGCCTTCGACGTGCCGGTGGTGCCCGGAATCGCGCGCCCCGGCCTGACCGATGACGAGTTGATCACGGCGGCAACGGAAATCGGCTACCCCGTGCTGGTCAAGCCGTCGGCCGGCGGCGGCGGCAAGGGCATGCGGATGGTCGAGGATCCGGCCGCGCTCCCGGCCGCGCTGGTCAGCGCGCGGCGCGAGGCGGCCGCCGCGTTCGGTGACGACACCCTGTTCCTGGAGCGTTTCGTCACCCGGCCCCGCCACATCGAGGTACAGGTGCTGGCCGATCAGTTCGGCAATGTCCTGCACCTGGGTGAACGCGAATGCAGTTTGCAGCGGCGGCATCAGAAAGTGATCGAAGAGGCCCCGTCGCCGCTGCTGGATGCCGCGACTCGCGCCAGAATCGGTGCGGCGGCGTGCAATACGGCCCGCAGCGTCAACTATGTGGGTGCGGGCACAGTGGAGTTCATCGTGTCCGCCGACCGCCCGGACGAGTTCTTCTTCATGGAGATGAACACCCGCCTCCAGGTGGAGCATCCGGTGACCGAGCTGGTCACCGGCGTGGACCTGGTGGAATGCCAGGTCCGGGTGGCCGCCGGGCAGAAGCTGGGCGCGGCCCAGGAGGACATCCGCCTGACCGGTCACGCGATCGAGGCCCGGGTCTACGCGGAGGATCCCGGTCGCGGATTCCTGCCGACCGGCGGGACCGTGCTTGCCCTCTCCGAGCCCGAAGGCGCTGGCGTGCGGGTGGATTCGGGCCTGCGCGCGGGCACCGTCGTCGGCAGCGACTACGACCCGATGCTGTCCAAGGTGATCGTCCACGGCGCGGACCGCGCCGCCGCGCTGGCGAAACTCGATCGGGCACTGGGCGATACGGTGCTGCTCGGAGTGACCACCAATATCGAGTTCCTGCGGTTCCTGCTGGCCGATCCGGATGTCGCGACGGGCCGGCTCGACACCGGACTGCTGGACCGGCGGGTCGGCGATTTCGAACCGTCCGCCGTCGAGGACGACCTGTTCATCGCCGCTGCGGCGCACCACTGGTCGAAATCCTGGCCCACCGGCGCGGCCGACCCCTGGGCTCTGCCCTCCGGTTGGCGGATCGGGGCACACGCGCCCACCACGATTCGGCTCACCGGTGGCGGCCGGACCGCCCACGTGTACCTCACGGGCCGCCCCGACGACGCCTCCGTCCAGCTGCACACGGATCTTCCACCGGCCGCGGACGACGCTGCCCCCCGGACGCACCCGCTCACCTGTTCCAGCACCCGCCCCGGCCTGCTCACGGTCACCCTCGACGACCTCCGCCAGGACTACCTGATCGCCGAACACGATGCCCAGCTGTGGGTTTCGGGTCCTTCGGGACTCGCCGTCCTGCGCGAGGTCCCCGAGGAACGGGTCCGCAAGGACGCCGAGCAGGTCGGCGACGCCGAGATCCGCAGCCCCATGCCGGGTTCGGTGATCGCGGTACTGGCCGAGGCGGGCGCCACCGTCGCAGCCGGTGACCCGGTCGTGGTCGTGGAGGCCATGAAGATGGAGCACACGCTCACCGCGCCCACCGCGGGCACCGTCGAGATCCTCGCGACCGCGGGCAGCCAGGTCCGCCTGGACCAGCCGCTGGCCCGTATCCACGCATCGAATTCCACCGCACCCGAAGGACTTTCCGTATGACCGACTTCCTGTCCACCGGCACGCTGCCCGAGGACTACCGCGACCTGGCGCTGACCGTCCGTGAATTCGCGCGCACGGTCGTCGCCCCGGTGGCCGCCCAGCACGACGCCGACCACACCTTCCCCTACGAGGTGGTCGCGGGCATGGCGGACATGGGCCTGTTCGGCCTGCCGTTCCCGGAGGAGTTCGGCGGTATGGGCGGTGACTACTTCGCCCTCTGCCTGGCCCTGGAGGAGCTCGGCAAGGTCGATCAGAGCGTGGCCATCACCCTGGAGGCCGGGGTCTCGCTCGGCGCCATGCCGATCTACCGCTTCGGCAACGACAAGCAGAAGCAGCAGTGGCTGCCGCAGCTGACCTCCGGCCGCGCGCTGGCCGCGTTCGGCCTCACCGAGCCCGGCGCGGGCAGCGACGCGGGCGGCACCCGCACCACCGCCGCCCTGGACGGCGGCGACTGGATCATCAACGGCAGCAAGCAGTTCATCACCAATTCCGGCACCGACATCACCCGGCTGGTCACCGTCACCGCCGTGACCGGGCAGAGCGAGGGCAAGAAGGAGATCTCCACCATCCTGGTGCCCACGGACACACCGGGTTTCGTGGCCGAACCGGCCTACAACAAGGTCGGCTGGAACGCCTCGGACACCCACCCGCTGAGCTTCACCGATGTCCGGGTGCCGGAGGAGAATCTGCTGGGCGAGCGCGGTCGCGGCTACGCCAACTTCCTGCGGATCCTGGACGAGGGCCGGATCGCCATCGCCGCGCTGTCGGTCGGCGCGGCGCAGGGCTGCGTGGACGAGAGCGTGCGCTACGCCAAGGAGCGGGAGGCGTTCGGCCGGACCATCGGCCGCAATCAGGCCATCGCGTTCAAGATCGCCCGCATGGAAGCGCGCGCACACGCCGCCCGCACCGCCTACTACGACGCCGCCGCGCTCATGCTGGCGGGCAAGCCGTTCAAGAAGCAGGCCGCCATCGCCAAGCTGGTGGCCAGTGAGGCCGCGATGGACAATGCCCGCGACGCCACCCAGATCTTCGGCGGCTACGGCTTCATGAACGAATACGCTGTGGCCAGACACTATCGCGACAGCAAGATCCTGGAAATCGGCGAGGGCACGACGGAGGTGCAGCTGATGCTGATCGGTCGGGAGCTGGGCCTGTGAAGAAGGTCCTACAGCGCGGCCTGTGGTTCGAGGAGTTCGAGACCGAGGTCGTCTACGAGCACCGGCCCGGCCGCACCATCACCGAGGCCGACAATGTCCTGTTCACCACGCTGACCATGAACACCCAGGCCCTGCATCTGGACGCCGCGTTCGCCGACGCGCAGCCACCGTTCAATCAGCGGCTGGTGAACTCGATGTTCACCCTGTCCACGTTGGTCGGCCTGTCGGTGGCGCAGCTGACCCAGGGCACCCTGGTCGCCAATCTCGGATTCTCCGAGATCAGCTTTCCGAAACCGCTCTTCCACGGCGACACCCTGTACGCCGAGACCGTGGTCACCGACAAGCGGGAGTCCAAATCCCGCCCGGGCGAAGGGATCGTGACACTCGTGCACACCGCGCGTAACCAGCACGGCGATATCGTGGCCACCGCCACGCGCAGCACCCTGGTCCGGAAGCAGCCGGCATGAGCTGGGCGATGCCCGGCCCGGCCTGGCTGTTCTGCCCCGCCGACCGCCCGGAGCGCTTCGCAAAGGCCGCCGCGGCGGCCGATATCGTCATTCTCGACCTCGAGGACGGTGTCGCCGCCGCCGACAAGGCGGCCGCGCGACAGGCTCTGCTCGACACCCCGCTCGATCCGGAAACCACAGTGGTGCGGGTGAATCCGTACGGCACCGAGGCGCACGCACAGGACCTGCCGGTGCTCGCGCGAACTCGCTACCGGCGCATCATGCTGCCGAAATGCGAGTCGGGCGAACAGATCCGGGCGCTCGCCGAGTGCGAGGTGATCGCGTTGATCGAATCGCCGCTCGGCGCGCTCACCGTCGCCGAGACCATGCGCGTGGACAACGCGATCGGCGTGATGTGGGGTGCCGAGGATCTGGTGGCCGGGCTCGGCGGCAGTTCGAGCCGCTATCCCGACGGCCGCTATCGCGAAGTGGCGCACCAGGTCCGCTCGACCACGCTGCTGGCCGCCAAAGCCGCCGGCAAGTTCGCCCTGGACTCGGTGTACCTGGATATTCGCGATCTGGACGGGCTGCGCGCCGAGTCGGCCGACGCGGTGGCGGTCGGATTCGACGCCAAGGTCGCGATCCATCCCGGCCAGGTGCCGGTCATCCGCGCCGCCTACGCGCCCACCGAGGCCGAGGCCGACTGGGCCCGGCGGGTGCTCGCCGAGGTACCGAACCATCGCGGCGTCTTCGCCTTCGAGGGCCGCATGGTGGACGCGCCGGTCCTGCGGCATGCCGAACAGGTGCTGCGGCGCGCGGCGCACAGCTAGTCAGTACGAAAGGATCGCCGATGCATTCGCCCGCCGCCCCCCAGTGGGAGCCCACCGCCGCCGATATCGCCGCCGCCCGGATCACCGACTTCACCCGGTTCGTGGCGGATCGAACCGGTGTGTCGGTGCCGGACTATCAGGCGCTGTGGCGGTGGTCGATCGCCGACCTGCCCGCCTTCTGGCACGCGGTGTGGGACTACTTCGAGCTCGGGCCGATCGCCGGAGAAGTGCTCGCCAGCGCGGAAATGCCGGGGGCGCAGTGGTTTCCGGGCACCAAGCTGAACTATGTCGACCAGGTGGTGCGGCAGTTCCGCACCGATCGACCGGCGATCGTCGCGCTGCACGAGGACGCCGAGCCGCGCGAGCTGTCCTGGGCCGAATTGATCGACAGCACCGCCGCTTTCGCACGCACTCTGCGCGAACTCGGTGTCCGTCCGGGCGATCGGGTGGCGGGGTACCTGCCCAATATTCCCGAGGCGGTGATCGCGTTCCTGGCCACGGCGAGCCTGGGCGCGATCTGGAGCGCCTGCGGCCAGGACTACACCGCGAAGGCCGCCCTGGACCGGCTGGGCCAGCTCGAACCCACCGTGCTGATCACCGCCGACGGTTACCGATTCGGCGGCCGCGCACACGACAAGCGCGACGATATCGCCGCCCTACAGGCCGGATTGCCGTCGCTGAAAGCGACGGTCGCGGTCGGACAGCTCGATCTCGAAGTGCCCGAGACGATCTCGTGGCAGCAGGCGCTTTCCGAAGACAGCACGGCGGTGATCGAGACCGCGGCGGTGGACTTCGACCACCCGCTCTGGATCGTGTTCTCCTCGGGCACCACGGGTTTGCCCAAGGGCATCGTGCACGGCCACGGCGGTGTCGTGCTCGAGCACCTGAAAGCGGTCGCGCTGCACTCCGATATCGGGCCGGAGGACACCTTCTTCTGGTACACCAGCCCGAGCTGGATGATGTGGAATTTCCAGATCGCCGGGCTGCTGGTCGGCGCCACCATCGTCACCTACGACGGCAGCCCCGCCTATGCCAGCCCGGATGCGCTGTGGCGCATGGCCGCCGAGGTGCGCGCGACGGTACTCGGCACCAGCCCGGGCTACGTGCTGGCCTGCATCAAGGCCGGCGCGGTGCCGCGCGTGTCCCACGATCTCACCGCGCTGCGCACCGTGGGCATCACCGGCTCGGCGCTGCCGCCGTCCTCGGCGCTGTGGCTGGGCGAGAACATCGGCGACCACGTGCAGGTGTCCTCGATCAGCGGCGGCACCGACGTGGTGTCGGCATTCATCGGCGGGGTGCGGACGGTGCCGGTCTGGCCCGGCGAGCTGTCCGCGCCGTACCTCGGCGCTGCCCTGGACGCGTTCGATCCGGCCGGCGCACCCGTGCGCGGGGAGGTCGGCGAACTGGTCATCACCGCGCCGATGCCGTCCATGCCGATTCGCTTCTGGAACGACCCGGACGGAAGCCGTTACCGCGACGCCTATTTCGACATGTTTCCCGGCATCTGGCGGCACGGCGACTGGATCGAGATCACCGGCCACGACAGTGTCGTGGTGCACGGCCGCTCCGATTCCACGCTGAACCGCCATGGCATCCGCATGGGCAGCGCAGATATCTACCAGGCGGTCGAGCGGCTGCCCGAGATCACCGAGGCCCTGGTGATCGGCGCCGAACAACCCGACGGCGGTTACTGGATGCCGCTGTTCGTCACGCTCGCCTCCGGCACCGAACTCACCGACGAGCTGAAGACCCGGATCAACGCCACCATTCGCACCGAGGTGTCCCCGCGACACGTGCCCGACGAGATCCTGCTCGCCCCCGGCATCCCGCACACCCGGACCGGCAAGAAGCTCGAGGTGCCGATCAAGAAACTCTTCCAGGGCGCGGATCCCGCCCGCGTGGTGGAGCGCAGCGCGGTCGACAACCCCGGCCTACTGGATTGGTATGCCGGGCAGCGCCCGTCCTAGCACGATCAGGCAGCCGGGCGGCCGAACAGGATGACCTGCATCAATCGGATGACCCGGCCCTGATCGCAGACCGGATTGTCCGGCCCCAGCCACTGCCCGAGATCGACGACCAGCGCCAGCGCGGCGTGCACCAGCACCCGGGCCTCGGCCGCGCTCAGCTCCGGCCGCACCCCGACGACCAGCTTCGCCCACTCCTCGACATTGAGCCGCTGGATATTGCGCAGCACGGTGCGATCCTCGGCGGGCACATTGCTGATCTCGGCGTAATAGACGAAGGTCAGCTCACGCTGCTCGAAGGAGCCCTGGACATACAGCTCGATCAGGGTGGTGAGCGCCTGCTCCGGCCCGTCGGCGGCGGCGATGGCGGGGCCGATCGCGGCCGACACCCGATCGGCCGCGCGCCGGAACGCGGCCGCGAGGATATCGCCCTTGCCGCGATAGAAGCGGTACACCGCCGAGGAGGCGGGCAGCCCGGCGGCGGTGGCGATCTCCTCCACGCTGACGTTCGGGTAGCCGCGCTCGTGGAACAGTTCGATGGCCCGCTCGAGCAGCAGCTCGTGCTTGAAGGCGAGCGGCACCTCGGAGGTCTCCGCGGTGACCGGCGGATCGCCGATCGGCGGCAGGTCGGTGTCGAATACGGCCGCGCACGCCGAGCGCAACCGGCCGGTGAGCGAGCGGACCGGCACCGAGACGTGGTGGTCGGAGATGCTGCCGATCACGCTGAGGGCGGCGGTCGCGAGCACCGCGCGGTCGGCGCCGTCGAGACCGGGCCGGGTCTCGGCCAGGAGTTCACCCAGCACGGCGTAGGTGCGCACCAGGTGCTCGATCAGCGTCCGATAGTCCTCGGGCTCGAGGTAGCGGCTCTGCCAGCGCAGCAGCGCGGCGCTGCGCCGATTGCTGATCGACTTCGCGATCAACGCATCGACGACGTGTTGAAGCCGCTGCGCGGCAGGCGAATTCGTGAGTTCTCGGGGCACGCGGACCGCTTCGGCGCTGTGCGCGCTCAGCCGCAGCGCCTCCTCCCGGAACAGCGCGTACTTGCTCGGATAGTGCCGGTAGAGCGCGGTGGAACTGATGTCGAGCCGGGAGGCGATGTCCTCCATGCTGACGCCGTGATAGCCGAGCGCACCGAAGGCTTCCGCCGAGGCCGCCGCGATCTGCGCCCGCCGGTCACGGGGGCGTCGGCGTACCCGGGGTGTCTCGCTCACTCCGCGATGCTATCGCATGTGAACACCAGGAACGACTCGTTACAAGAAAGCCATGGAAACGCTTCAAGCTCGACGTATTACTAACGATCTGTAAAGAATTCTTATTAACATTGCAGTACCGATGCCATCAGTGCGCGCACCCGTGACTGACCGGCGAACGGCTCCGCCTCGAAGGCCCGGCCCAGATCCACCACGAGCGCGAACGCCGCATGGATCAGGAACCGCGCCTCGGCGGGCGCGAGATCCGGCCGCACCTCGCGCAGCAGCCGCGCCCACTCCTCCACGCTGAGCCGCTGGATATTGCGCAGCACCGTGCGGTCCTCGGGCGGAACATGCTGGAACTCCGTGTAGTACACGAAGGTCAGATCCCGTTCGGCGAACGAACCGGCGACATAGTGGCTGATCAGGGTGCGCAGCGCCGCCTGCGGCCCCGGCGCGGCGGCCACCGCGGGACCGATCGCGCCGGACACCCGCTCGGCGGCCCGCCGGAACGCCGCGGACAGCAGATCGGATTTCCCCCGATAGAACCGGTAGACCGCCGAAGCGGCGGAAAGCCCCGCGGCGGTGGCGATCTCCTCCACGCTGACATTCGGGTAGCCGCGCTCATGGAAGAGCTCCACGGCCTTGCGAAGCAGCAGCTCGTGTTTGAACGAATCCGGGATCTCCACGGCGGCAACCGGTTCCACCGCCTCGGCGGGCGGCAACTCGGTCAGCGCCACCGCCTGGCAGGCCGAACTCAGCAGGCGCGCAAGCTGTTTCGCGGGCAACGTGGCGTGATGATCGGCGATGCTGGTGATCGTGCTCAACAGGGCCACCCGCAGGGCGCGCAGGTCGTCGGCGGTGAGTTCGGGTCGCAGCGCGGCCAATTCGGCGCCCAGGGCATCGAGCACCTCGGTCTGCAACCGTGCCAGGACCTCTTGATCCTGCGGTTCCAGATAGCGCCCCTCCCAGCGCACCAGGGTGACGCTGGCCCGGTTCTCGATGGTCGCGCCGATGAGCGCGTCGGTGACCAGGCGCAGGCGCTCCTCGGGCGCGGCCTGCGCGAGGTCCGCACTCAGGCGCACCGAGGCGGTCATCGCGTTGCCGACCCGCAGCAACTCCTCCCGGAACAGCGCGTACTTGCTCGGGTAGTGCCGATACAGCGCGGCCGAGCTGATGCCCAGACCGGAGGCGATGTCCTCCATGCTCACGCCGTGATAGCCCAGGGACCCGAACGCGGCCGCCGACGCCGCCGCGATCTGCGCGCGCCGATTCTTCGGCCGCCGTCGGATCTCCCGGGGTGCCGGGTCGCCGCTGACCGCCTTACGCGCCGTCCGGCGATTGTCGACACTCATGCCGCACATGGTATCGGCCTGCTCCGGACCGTGATTTGCCCAGGTCGCCACGGCCACCCGACAAGGTTCGCCTTGCTAACATTGCGTCTCGCTCATTCGTTAAGGACCTGATGTTGCCGAAGCCCTTCCTTGCCGCCGCGGTCGCCCTGTCCGTCCTCGGCCTGACCGCGTGCGGCGGCGATATCGCGACCGCCGCGCCCGCGCCGACCAGCACGACCACCGCCGCGCCGACCAGCACGGTCGATCCCGCGGCCGCCATCATGATCGATCCGGACGGCGATCGCTGGAACCTGGCCCGGACCATTCGCGAGGCCCGTCAACTCGCCGAATCGGTCCGCGAGGCCGGTGGCCGGCTGCCCGCCAACTTCTGCGAGCAGGGATATATCGAGGGCCTCGAGGGCGGCGCCAGCTTCCCCGCGGGCAAGCAGGCCTGGTTGGACGCCTGCAAGGAAGGCGTCCGCACGGCGGAGTAGTACAGCGGGGCGCGCCGACCGGAGGGGGGATGCGAGGTCGGCGCGCCCCGGCTATTCAGGTGGTCTCCGGGCGCATGGCCGCGATCAGCGAGGCCGGCCGCAGGTCGAGCCAGTGCGATTCGACGTAGTCCAGACAGGCCGTCCTGGTGGTGGCGCCGTGCGCGATCCGCCAGCCGGTGGGCACGGCCGCGAACACCGGCCACAGCGAATGCTGGCCCTCGTTGTTGATCAGTACGTAGAACTTGGCGTCCGGGTCGTCGAACGGATTGGTCATGGGTGATGCCTTTCTCAGGGGATGAGCGTGCTCAGCACATGGCCGATACGCGAGAGCGCCGACCCGGAGGTCATACGCCAGTGGGTGGCCTGGACCGCGTGGTTGTGCACGGTGCCGTCGACGGCATCGGCCCAGCCGGGTGCGCCGCCGGGGCCGTCGGGGTCGTCCAGCGCCGCGGCGAAATACACGAGGTCGCCCTTGTAGCGGCGCGGCCGGTAGCGGGCGATCAACGACAGCGAGTGGACGCCCGCGTCGAGCAGGCGGGTCAGGCGTTCGGCGCCGAAGGACGCGAACGGTTCGGGCAGATCGGCCAGTAGCTCCGGCAGGCTCGAGTCGAGGTCGGCGTCGGTGGCCCGATCGCCGAGCAGACCGCCGAGCAGGTCGGCGGCCGGAACCGCCGCCGACACCTCCGCGTCGACCGTGCGCGGGCTGTCCATCATGGCCAGCAGCGCGACATGCTGCCCGTCGTCCTGCAATCCGATGGCGACCGCGTGGGCCAGAACGCCGCCGAGCGACCAGCCCAGCAGGTGATAGGGCCCTTCCGGCTGGACCGCGCGGATCTCCCGGATATACCGGGCCGCCCATTCCTCGATCGAATCGGGCAGCGGTTCAGGGGAATTCAAGGCCGGTGACTGGAGGCCGTAGATGCCGCGTTCCGGATCGAGATGCGCGGCCAGCCCGGCGAAGGACCAGGCGACACCGCCCGCGGGATGCAGGCAGAACACCGGTTCCCGGACACCGCCGGGCCGCAAGGGCAGCAGCACGTCGAAGGCGGCGGCCGAATCGAGGTGCCCGCGACCGGAACGCGCGAGGGCCAACTGGGCCAGCACGGCCGCCGGGGTCGGCGCCGAGAACAGCCACACCACCGGAATCTCCTCGCCAAGTGCGGCACTCAGCCGGACCGCCAGACGGGTCGCGAGCAACGAGTTGCCGCCGCGTTCGAAGAAGTTGTCGTCCAAGCCGACCGCGTCGACGCCGAGCACCTGCGCGAACGCCGTGCACACGGCTTCTTCGAGTTCACCTGCGGGAGCGCGATATTCGCGTACGGAGACTTCCGGCCGAGGGAGCGCCTGCCGGTCGACCTTGCCGTTCGCGGTCAGCGGCAGGGCTTCGAGCCGGGTCAGCACTGTCGGCACCATGTAGCTGGGCAGCGCGTCGGCCAGCGCCGAGCGCAACGCGGCCGGATCCATCGGCGTCGCAGCGGTGAAATAGCCTGCGAGCACGGCATTCTCGGAGCCCGAGTGGTGCGCCACGACGATCACGTCACCGATCCCCGAACACTCCCGCAGCGCCTGTTCGATCTCGGCGAGCTCGATCCGGTAACCACGCACCTTGACCTGGAAGTCGCGGCGTTCGACATAGGCAAGATCGCCGTCGGCGGACCAGCGCACCATATCGCCGGTGCGATACAACCGCGCGCCCGGCGCACCGAAGGGGTCGGCCACGAAGCGTTCCGCACTCAGGTCCGGGCGGCCGTGATAGCCGCGAGCCAATTGCGCGCCACCGAGATACAACTCACCGGTGACCCCCACCGGCACCGGGTGCAGGCGATCGTCGAGGACGTAGACCTGATTGCCGTCCTCGGCCGTGCCGATCGGGACGATGCCGCTCGTGCGCGCACCGGTGCGATAGCGGGTGACCGAGACCGCGGCCTCGGTCGGCCCGTAGAGGTTGTCGATCCGAGCGTCGGTCAGCGGCCGCAACCGCTCGATCGTCGCGGCGGGCAGCGCTTCGCCGATCACCAGGATGCGGCGCAGCGCCTCGGGTAGTCGCCGCGACCCTGTCACCTCGGCAAGCATCGCCAGCAGCGACGGCACCAGGGTCAGGGTCGAGACCTCCTCGGCGTGCAGCAGTTCCAGCAGACGAGCCGGTTCACGCTGCACACCGAGCGGCGCGAGCACCACGTGCGCGCCGGTACGCGGCGCCCACCAGAACTCCCACACCGACAGGTCGAACGCGGCCGAGGTCAGCAGTAGCACGGAATCGGTGGTGTCCAAGCCGTATTCGGACTGCATCCAGTCCAGCTGGTGGGTGACGGCGGCGTGGGTGACGGCCACGCCCTTGGGCGCGCCGGTGGAACCGGAGGTGAACAGGACGTAGGCGGTGTGGTCGGGACACAGCGGCATCGTCCGCTCGCGATCGTCCACCGGGCTCGGATCGATGTCCGCCGATACCGCCGAAACATCTACCAGCAGTTCATGTTCGGATACCTCGGGCGGCAGCATCGGCTGTTCGGACGAGACCAGCACCAGGTGCGGATTCGCCGCCCCGAGGACGCGCACCGTGCGGTCCATCGGATGCGCGGGATCCAGCGGCACATAGGCTCCGCCCGCGGTCACCACCGCGTACATGGCCACCACCAGGTCGATACTGCGTGGAATCGCCAGGGCCACCAGGCTTTCCGGGCCGATACCGCGGCCGATCAGCACCCGGGCCAGCCGGTTGACCGCCGCCGCGAGTTCGGCGTAGGTCAGCAGGGTCGCGCCGTCGTCGACCGCGATGGCATCCGGCGTCCGCAGTGCCTGCGCGCGGAACCCGGCATCGAGTGTGCCCGGGGCGAACACCCGTTCGGCCTGGTTCCAGGTGCGCAGTACCCGTTCGGCTTCGGCCGCGTCCAGCAGCGCCAGATCGCCGACCGGTAGGTCCGGGTCGGCGCAGACCGCGGCCAGCAGGCGCTGTAGGCGGCCCGCGTAGCCCGCCACCGTGGTCTCGTCGAACAGGGCCGTGGCATAGGTGATCGAGGCCGCCAGGCCCGCGGGCGCGCCGGTGGCGTCGTAGCGATCGGTGATCACCAGGTGCAGGTCGAACTGCGAGACGCCCGCGTCGAAATCGACCGCGGCGACCTGCAATCCGGCCAGCTCGAAATCGGCTTCGGCCTGGTTGTGGAAGGAGAATCCGACCTGGAACAGCGGATGCCTGGCCGTGGACCGCTCCGGGTTCAGGACCTCCACCAGGCGTTCGAAGGGCACGTCCGCGTGCGCGAACGCGGCGAGATCGGCCGCGCGGACCTGCTCCAGCAGCGCGGCGAATCCAGCGGCGGCGACGATCTCGGTACGCAGGACCAGGGTATTGACGAACATGCCGACCAGGTCGTCGAGCGACCGTTCGCCGCGTCCGGCGACCGGGGTACCGACCGCGATATCGGGGGTGCCCGCGAGCCGGGACAGCAGTACCGCGAAGGCGGCGTGGAGCACCATGAACAGCGTCGCGCCCGAGGCGCGCCCCAGGTCCCGCAGCCGGGCGTGCAGAGCTGGGTCGACGGTGAAGTCGACGTGCCCGCCGCGCGTGGAGACCACCGGCGGCCGGGGTCGATCGGTGGGCAGGTTCAGCTGGCCCGGCAGGCCGTCCAGCCGTGCGGTCCAGAACGAGAGCTGCTGTGCGACAACCGAGCCGGGGTCGGTCTCGGATCCGAGGTAGGCGCGCTGCCACAGGCTGTAGTCGGCGTACTGCACCGGCAGTGGCGTCCACGCCGGCGCCTGCCCGGCCTTGCGGGCGGCGTAGGCGAGCATCACGTCCCGGGCCAGCGGCGCCAGCGAGGAGCCGTCAGCCGCGATGTGATGCATCACGACCACCAGCACGTGCTCCGGCGCGCGGCGTGCCTGCTCACCGGCCAGCATGCCCGCCTTGGCCGCACCCAGTACCGCGGGCATGCCCGCGACGACGGCTTGCCAGCGACGGCCGAGGTCGGGCGGCGGGGCAGGTTCGCCGGCGTCGCGGGTCCCCGGCTCGACCGCGGCGAACAGGCGGGCGCGCAGCGGCACGGACTCGGTGACATCGAAGCCCGCGCCGATGAAATCGGTGATCGCCGTGGGCAGGTCGTCGTGGCACACCCGGACCGGCGACAGCGTCGGCAGCGCGGCCGCGGCGCTGGACAGGACCACCTGAACCGGACCGGACGCACCGTCCGGATACACGGTTCGCAGCACCTCGTGCCGCTCGACCACATCGATGATCGCGGCATCGAGGGCGGCCACGTCCAGATCGCCGGTCAGGCGCACCGCGAGCGGAATGTTGTAGGCGGTGGACTGGCGGTCCAGCCGGTTGAGGAACCACATCCGCTGCTGGGCAAGCGAAAGCGGTACCGGACCGGTGCCGGTGCGCGGTGCCGGTGTGGCGCGGGCGGGGGCCGCGGCGGTGCCGAGCAGTGCGGCCAGGGCGGACACGGTCGGCGTCTCGAAGATCGCGCGCACCCCGACAGCGGTATCGAACCTCTCGCTCAGGCGCGCCGCCAACCGGGTCGCGGTCAGCGAGTTTCCGCCGCGTGCGAAGAAGTCGTCGGCGCGGCCGACCGGGTCGTCCAGGCCGAGCACCTCGGCGAAGACTCCGGCGACCGCGAGCTCGGCGGCGTCGGCGGGCGGCTGGAACGCGGCGGCCCGGAAGACCGGTTCGGGCAGGGCTTTTCGGTCCAGCTTGCCCACCGGCGTGAGCGGGATGGCATCGAGCACGATGATGCTCGACGGCACCATGTAGGCGGCGAGGGAACGGCCGGCGAAGGTCGCGAGCGCCTCGATGTCGACGGTTTCACCCTGTGCCGCAACCACATACGCCACCAGCGTCGTCGCGCCGTCACCGCCGGTATGTCCGACGGTGGCCGCGAATTCGACTGTGGGGTGCGCGGCGAGTACCGCGTCGATCTCGCCCAGTTCGATGCGCAGGCCGCGCACCTTCACCTGCTGGTCGGCACGTCCCACATATTGGATCGCACCGGACGGTGTCCACCGCACCAGGTCACCGGTGCGGTAGAGACGCGAACCCGCCACGAACGGGTCGGCCACGAAGCGTGTGGCCGAAAGCCCCGCTCGCGCATGGTATCCCCGGGCCAGGCCGGGCCCCCGCAGGTAGAGTTCGCCGGTCACGCCCGTGGGCACCGGCTGTAGCCCGTGATCCAGGATCACCGCCGACATCCCGTGAATCGGGAGACCGATGTCCATCGGCTCCCCCGCCCGCAGCGGCGCGCTGATCGTGGTGATGATGGTGGATTCGGTCGGGCCGTAGGTGTTGTAGAAGGTGCGTCCGGTTGCCCAGCGCCGCACCACATCCGGGCCGTACGCCTCACCGCCCACGGTCAGATGGGCGAGATCCGGGACGCGGGCCGGGTCGAGGGTGCCGAGGACGGCGGGAGTGATGAAGGCGTGGCTGACCTGCTGTTCGCGCAGCAGATCGGCCAGTTCGGTTCCGCCGTAGACTCCCGCGGGCGCGATGACCAGCGCCGCGCCCGCGGCGAGCGCGAGCAGCAGTTCGAGCATGGCGGCGTCGAAGCTCGGCGACGCCACGTGCAGCACGCGCGAATCGGCGGTCACCCGGTAGTGATCCCGTTGCGCGAGTGCCACTCCGGCGATACCGGCGTGGGTGGCGACGACACCTTTGGGTGTACCGGTCGAACCGGAGGTGTAGATCATCCAGGCGGGGTTGCCCGGCCGCACGGGCCGGAGCAGTTCGCCTGGATCGATGGGCGCGGCAGCGTGATTCCGCATGCGGGCGGCGAAGTCCGGCGCGTCCAGCACCAGCCAGTCGACCGCGCCGGGCAGCGTGTCGGCGGTGGCACGCACCGTGAGACCCAGGGCCGCACCGGAATCGGTGAGCATGTGCGCGATCCGGTCGGCCGGATAGGTCGGATCCACCGGCACGAAGGCGGCGCCGGTCTTGGCCACCGCCCAGATCGCCGAGACCGACTCGGGTGATCGTGGAATCGCGACGGCGACAATGTCTTCGGCTCCGATGCCCGAGTGCAACAGCACGCGGGCCAGGCGGGAGGACTGCTCGTCGAGTGCGCTGTAGGTCAACCGCAGCTCGCCGTAGCGCACGGCGATGCCGTGCGGATCGGCGGCCACCGCGGCGGCCATGAGCTCGGCCAGCGTCCGGGCGGGAACGCCGGGCCCGCCGCGGCGCGCTACCAGTTCGGCGCGCTCCGCCGGCGCCAGCAGGTCTGCCGCCCCTATCGGCGCGGCCGGGTCGCGGGTCAGCACCCCCAGCAACCGGCTGAAGCGCCGCAGCAGAGTGGCCGCGGTGGACTCCTCGAAAAGGTCTGTCGCGTAATCCAGTTCGATGCCGAGATGCCCATCGGAATCCAGCTCGGACGACAGCGTGAACTGGAGATCGAAACGGGCGACCCGCTCGTCGAACTCGACCGGAGACAACTCCAGGCCCGCAAGCCCGGCGGTGCCCGCGGGGGCGTCGAGGTAGTTCAGCGCCACCGTGAACAGCGGATGCCGCGCCTGCGACGGCGTCACGCCGAGCGCGTCGAGGACCTGATCGAACGGGACCGCCGCGTGCGCGAAGGCCGCCAGATCCACCTCGCGGGTCTCGGCGACGAAATCGGCGAAGGACCGGTCGGGGGCCGGGTGGGTCCGCAGCACCACGGTGTTGACGAACATGCCGACCACGGCGTCCAGTTCACGTGTGCCACGACCGGCGACCGGGGTGCCGATGGGGATATCCGTCGCACCGGACAGGCGGGACAGCAGCACGGCGAGCGCGGCGTGCACGATCATGAACGGCGTCGCCCGGTGGCGGGCGGCCAGCTCCCGAATACGCGCGCCGACCCCGCCTCCGATACGGGCGCGGAGGGTGCCGCCACGCTTGGTGGCGACCGCTGGGCGCGGACGATCGGCCGGGAGCGCCAGTTCGTCCGGCAGATCGTGCAACTGCTGCCGCCAGTACGAGAGTTCGTCCGCGGCAACCACTTCCACAGATCTGGTCTGCCACAGCGCGTAGTCGGCGTACTGCACCGGAAGCGCGCGCCACAGCGGCGCGGCACCCAGCACACGGGCGAGGTAGGCCGCCAGCAGGTCACGCAGGAGTGGCGTCATCGAGAAGCCGTCCGCGGCAATGTGATGCAGGACCGCGACCAGGACGTGGCTGGTCGCGTGTTCGCGCAGCAGCACGGCGCGCACCGGCACCTCGGTGGCGACATCGAAACCCGCGCCGAGGAATTCGGCTATCCGCCGCCCCGTATCGGCCACCTGCTCCACAACCAGGGTGACCAGCGCGGGAGCGGCGGGCAGGATCACCTGATGCGGGACACCGTCCGCGCCGGTCGGGTAGATGGTGCGCAAAACCTCGTGCCGGGCGACGATATCCGCGAAAGCGGCCGTCAGTTTGGCGGTGTCCAGCTCACCCGCCAGCCGCAAAGCGACCGGAATGTTGTGTGCCGTCGAACTCGGATCCAGGCGGTTGGCCAGCCACATTCCGCGCTGCACGGGCGCGAGTGGGACGACGTCCGGACGCGGAGCGGAATCCGGTATCGATTCGTCCGCGGACGTGTCCTCGGCCCGCGCGGCCAGCTCGTGCACCGTCGAGGCTTCGAACAGCAGCCGCACGGGAATTCGGCGGCCGAGTCGTTCGCTCAGATCTGCCAGCACGCGGGTCGCGCTCAGCGAGTTGCCACCGAGAGCGAAGAAGTCATCGTCCGCGCCGACCCTCGGAGTACCGAGCACGGCCGCGAAGCACTCGGCGACGGCCCGCTCGGTGGGTGTACCGGGCGCTCGATAGTCGACAGTGTCGAAGACTGGCTCCGGCAGTGCTTTTCGATCCAGCTTGCCGGAGGCGTTGAGCGGGAACGCATCCAGCGTGCGGACCGCGGAGGGCGTCATGTACGACGGCAACGCCTGTGCGGCCGCGGCGCGGACCGCCGCCGCCAGGTCGGCTGTGCCGGAGACCGAGGTGATGTAGGCGACCAGATGATCACCGACCACGGCCGCCGCGGCCTGGCCGACGCCCGGCACCGCGGCGAGCACCGACTCGATCTCGCCCAGCTCGATCCGCTGGCCACGGAACTTGACCTGGAAATCGGTGCGGCCCAGGTAGATCAGCTCCGCACCGGGTCCGCCGTCGACCAGGTCCCAGCGCACCAGGTCGCCGGTGCGGTACATCCGCTCCCCCGGTGCGCCGAAGGGGTTGGCGACGAATCGATCCGCCGTGAGATCGGGGCGGGCGTGGTAGCCGCGGGCCAATTGGGTCCCCGCCAGATAGAGCTCACCGGCCACCCCGGGCAGCGTCGGCCGCAACCGCGAGTCCAGCACGTACACCGTGCTGTTCCACTCCGGGTTGCCGATCGGCATGACGGCCCGATCGGTGACGCCCGTGACCTCGCGATAGGTGATACTGACCGCAGCCTCGGTCGGCCCGTACAGATTGTGCAGCCGGGCGGTGCTCACCGCGCCGAACGCGCGGACCGTCTCGGCGGGCAGCGCCTCACCGATGACGAACACCATACGCAGGGCGGCGAGTGCGTCCTGTGCACCGGCGGTGGCGATATGCCCGGCGAACACGCTGAGCATGGACGGCACGAAATCGGTGACGGTGACCCGCCGCGCGCCCATCACAGCCGCCAGATAGCCGGGATCACGGTGCCCGTCCGGGGCGGCGAGGATCAGGGTCGCGCCCACCCGCAGCGGCAGGAAATAGCCCCACAGTGAGACGTCGAAGGTGGTGGCGGTCTTCTGGAGGTACACATCCGCCGCGCCGAGCCGGTACTCGGATTGCATCCACGTCATCTGATTGACGATCGCGGCATGGGAAACGCTGACGCCCTTGGGTTTTCCGGTCGATCCGGAGGTGAACAGGACGTAGGCGGGATGTCGCGGCGACAGCGGCGCGACGCGTTCGGACGCGGCGATCGAATCGTCGGCGTATCCGGCCGGCTCGACCATGTCGACCAGCACCTCCGGGCCGCGGTAGCCGAGGTCGGTGCGGTCGGCCGTCCGGGTGAGCAGCGCGGCAGGCCGCGCGGTGTCCAGAATGTGCGCGATCCGCTGGGCCGGATGGTCCGGATCGATCGGCACATACGCAGCGCCCGCCTTGAGCACCGCGTACATGGCCACGACCAGTTCCGGGGAGCGGCGCAAGGCCAGCGCCACCAGCGCTTCCGGGCCGACACCGGTTGCGATGAGCTGGCGGGCCAGCTGGTTGGAGCGGCGGTCCAGTTCGCCGTAGGTCAGCGTCACCGGCTCCGCGTCCTCCGGGACGTAGACCAGCGCGGGCTCGTCCGGGGTCGCGGCGGCCTGGGCCTCGAACTCGTCGAGGAGCAGTTCCGCGATATAGCCGGTGTGAGCGGAGTCGTTCCACTCCTCGACGACCCGGTGTAGTTCGCCCGCGGCGAAGAGATCGATATCGCCGATGATCTGGTCGGGGTCGGCGGTCACCGCCGCGAGCAGGCGGGTGAACCTGGCCGCCGTGGTCTCGATTGTGGCCGCGTCGAAAAGGTCGGTGGCGTAATCGAATCGAAGCCGGTCGCCGGAGACGGTGAGCTGGAGATCGAAACGGGTGCTGCGGTAGTCGAATTCGTATTCGCTGACCGCCAGTCCGTCGAACTCGACCGTGACCGGGGTCAGGTTCTGGAAGAACAGCGCCACCTGGAACAACGGATGCCGGGCCTGCGAGCGAGGCGGATCCAGGATCTCGACCAGGCGCTCGAACGGGAGGTCCGCGTGTGTGAACGCGTCCAGGTCACCTGCGCGGACCCGGCCGAGCACCGCCGCGAAGGTGTCCGAACCGGGTACTTCGGCGCGCAACACCAGGGTGTTGACGAACATGCCGACCAGGTCGTCGAGGGCCGCGTCACCGCGACCCGCCAGCGGCGCGCCGATCACGATGTCACTGGTGCCCGAGAGCCGGGCCAGCAGCACCGCAAGCCCGGCGTGCACGACCATGAACGGCGTCGCATCGAAATGAGCTGCGACCCTGTCGATTCCACTGAGCACAGACGCATCCAGCCCGACCGTGACGCTGGCCGCCTGATGCGTGGCGAGCGCCGGGCGCGGCCGGTCCGCGGGCAGGTCCAACTGCGCGGGCAGGCCGCTCAGGGTCCGCTTCCAGTATTCGATCTGCTGTGCCGCAAGGGATTCCGGATCGTCCTCGCCGCCGAGCAGGTCGTGCTGCCACAGCGTGTAATCCGCGTATTGGACAGCCAGTTCCGGCCACCGGGGTGCGGCCCCGACGACGCGGGCGGCGTAGGCGGTCACGATATCGCGGGCCAACGGCGCCATGGAGAACCCGTCGGCCGCGATGTGATGCACCACCAGCGCCAGCAGATGCTCGCGATCCGACAATCGGGCCACACCGATCCGCACCGGGACGGCGGCGGTCACATCGAACGGCTCGGCCACGAACTCGGCCAGCGCCGCCGCCACCGTGGCCGCGTGCGCCGGTATGACGGTGATCTCCGGCACCGAATCGAGAATCCGCTGATAGCCGCGGCCCGCCACCTCGGGGTACACGGTGCGCAACGTCTCGTGCCTGCCCACCACATCGGCGACCGCCGCGGCCAGCGCGGGCATGTCGAGCGGGCCGCCCAGCCGCAGGGCCACCGGAATATTGTTGACGGTATCGGCCGGGTCGAACCAATTGAGGAACCACATCCGCCGCTGCGCGGACGACAACGGAATCAGCTCCGGGCGTGGCCGCGCGCACAGCGGGGCCCGACGGCCGCTACCGCTGAGCCGGTCGGCCCTGGCCGCCAGCCCCGCGACCGTCGGCGCCTCGAACAGCGCCCGCAGCGGAATCTCCGCCGTCAGCTCCGCACCCAGCCGCGCCACCAGCCGGGTGGCGATCAGCGAGTTGCCGCCCAGGGCGAAGAAGTCGTCATCCGCACCGACCTCCGTGCGACCGAGCAACTCCCCGATATGGCGCGCCACCAGCTCCTCGGTCGGCGTGGACGGCGCACGGAATACCGTCGCCTCGAAAACCGGTGCGGGCAGGGCCTTCTGGTCCAGCTTTCCGGAGGAGTTCAGCGGGAACTCCGTCAGGACGACGACAGCCGCCGGGACCATATAGCCCGGGAGCGCGTCACCGAGCGCGGCCCGCACGGCGGCGGTGTCGATCTCCGGCTGCGATGCGGTGACATAGGCGACCAGTTGATCACCCAGCCGTTCATCGGAATACACGCGAACGGCAGCCTGGACAATGGAGTCCAGTGCCGTCAGAGCGGCCTCGATCTCGCCGAGCTCGATTCGCAGGCCGCGCAACTTGACCTGGAAATCGGTGCGGCCCAGGTACTCCAGTTCACCGGCCACGGTCCAGGTGACGAGATCGCCAGTGCGATACATGCGTTCACCCGCAGGGCCGAAGGGATTCGCCACGAACCGGTCCGCCGACAGCTCAGGGCGCGCCACATAGCCACGCGCGAGCTGGATACCGGCCAGATAGAGCTCACCCGGCACGCCGACCGGCACCGGGCGCAGCCGCGAATCGAGCACGTACACCCGGGTGTTGAAGACCGGGGCACCAATCGGCACCGACACCGTGTCCGCGTCGGTGACCTCGTGGAAGGTGACATCCACCGCGGCCTCGGTCGGCCCGTACAGATTGTGCAGACGCGCACCGGTCACCGCACGCAGACGCTGCGCCGTCCCCGCGGGCAGCGCCTCGCCCGAAGCGAACACCGTACGCAGACCGCGGCAGGAAGCAGCCGCTTCGCCGGCCACGAACACCGACAGCATCGACGGCACGAAATGCGCGGTCGTGACCCGCTCGGCGCGGATCAGGCGGGCCAGATACGCCGGGTCGCGATGACCGTCCGGCGCGGCAACAACCAGGCGCGCGCCGACCTGCAACGGCCAGAAGAACTCCCACACCGACACATCGAAGGTGGCCGGGGTCTTCTGCAACACCACGTCCGCGCCGTCGAGGCGATAGGCGCTCTGCATCCACGCCAGACGATTCACGATCGCCGCGTGCGAGACCGCGACCCCCTTGGGCCGGCCGGTCGAACCGGAGGTGAAGATGACGTACGCCGTGTTGGCGGGGCGCAATGGCACGCGCCGATCCGCGTCGGTGACCGGGGCGGTCGAGTAGCGCGCGGCGATTGTCGAGAACCGCGTGGTCTCGCTCCCGGTGCGCAGGTCTCCGGATCGCCCCCAGTTCTCGAACTGTGCTGCCAGGTCGGCTCGTCGTACCTGACCGGGCGTGTCCAGGCCGGGCTGTGACGGAGCGTCGATCTCGATCGCGGGTACGGGTCCGATGTCACGGGCATCGCGGGAGGTGGTCAGCACGCAGACGGGAGACGCGGTGTCCAGTACGTAGCGGATGCGGTCGGCGGGGTGGTCCGGGTCCAGCGGAACGTACGCGCCACCGGCGACAGTCACCGCGTACATGCCGATCACCAGGTCCAGTGAGCGGCGCATGCCGAGGGCGACCGTCGCCTCCGGGCCGACGCCCAGTGTGATCAGGTGGCGGGCCAGCTGGTTCACGCGGGCAGCGAATTCGCCGTAGGACAGACTCGTCCCCGCGAAGGTGAGCGCGGGTGCGTCCGGTGTCCGAAGTGCCTGTGCCTGGAACAGGGAGGCGAGGGTCGCGGTGTGGTCGACGGGGTGGCCGGTGGCGTTCCACCGGTGCAGGAGCTGGGTCTGTTCGGTGGGGCCCAGGAGGTCGATGTCACCGATTCGGATGGTCGCGTCGGCGGTGACGGTGGACAGGATCCGGAGGTATCGACCGGCGACGGCCTCGATGGTGGTGCCGTCGAACAGGTCTGTGGCGTACCGCAGGACCGCACGCATCGCCAACCCGGTATCCGTGACGTGCTCGTTGAGTTCGAGCGCCAGGTCGAACTGGGCTACCTGGTTGTCGAGCGGATAGGCCGTGACCTCGAGGCCGGGAAGACGCAGCACGGTGTCGTCGCGATGTTCGAACGTCAGCAGGGTCTGGATGATCGGCGAATGGGCCTGTGAACGCATCGGATTCAGCTCGTCGACGAGCCGTTCGAAGGGTAGATCGGCATGCGCGAACGCACGGACGTCGGTGGCCCGGACCGTCGCGAGCAGGTCACCGAAACTGTCCGCGGCCGAAACCCTGGTCCGCAATACGAGAGTATTGACGAACATGCCGACCAAGTCATCCAACGCAGCCTCGGAGCGACCGGCGACCGGTGTGCCGACCGCGACATCCTCCGTTCGCGCCAGCCGCGCGAGCAGGCAGGCGTAGGCAGCGTGCATCACCATGAATGTCGAAACACCGTGTCGGCGCGCCAGTTCCGAAATCGCGGTGGTCGATTCCGCTGCAATCGCGAACTCGACCGTCGCACCTCGGCCCGATGCCACAGCGGGCCGCGGCCGGTCCACGGGCAACTCCAAGAGCGGTGCCAGACCGTCGAGTTCGGCACGCCAGTGTCCAATCTGGCTGGCCAACACGGACTCTGGATCCGCCGCCGACCCCAGCACCTCGTGCTGCCACAGGGTGAAATCGGGATACTGCACCGCCAGCGGCGGCCACTGCGGCGACGAACCAGCTGCCCGCGCCGTGTACGCCGTCATGAGATCACGGGCCATCGGCTCGGTGGACACCCCATCCGCGGCGATGTGATGCACGACGAACACCAGCACATGCGTCTGCGGCGCTACTCGGAACACTTCAGCGCGCCAGGGCATTTCGGTACGGAGATCGAAACCCGCACCGGCACAGCGCAGGATCGCCTCCGGCAACACCTCCTCGGCAACATCGGAACAGGCAAGCCCCGCGCCCGAGGGAGTCGAGGCACCGGACAGCTCGGCGTCGTCGAGCGACACGGTCTGGTCGATTCCACCGGCAGAGCGTGTCATCTGGCTCGCACTCGCCGGCAGCACGACCTGTGTCGGCCCGAGCGCGTCGGCGGGATAGACGGTTCGGAGGGATTCGTGCCGATCGACCAGGTCGTTCAGCGCGGCGTGGAGTGCGGCGTAATCGAGTGGGCCGGTCAGGCGCATGGTGAGAGGGATGTTGTAGACGGCCGAGTCCGGGTCGATCCGGTTGAGTAGCCACATGCGAGTTTGCGCCAGGGACAGTGGGATTCGACTCGGCCGGTCGCGACGCGCCAGTACAGGGCGTTGCGCTCCAGTGCCCAACCGCGCCGAAAGTGTCACCCGCGCGGCGAGTTCGGCGACGGTCGGGGATTCGAACACCTCGCGGACGGTCAGGGTGGTGCCGAAGGTGGCGTTGGCTCGGGCGACCAGGCGCATGGCCGACAGCGAGTTGCCGCCGACCGCGAAGAAGTCATCGTCCGCGCCGAGCCGGATGTCGCCGCCCAACAGGTCGGCGATCAGGGTCGCGAGTACCGACTCGACGCCCTCCCGCGGGGCACGGAATCGCGGTGCGCTACCGGTGAATTCGACAGCGGGAAGAGCCGAGCGGTCGAGTTTGCCGACGGTGGTCAGCGGCATCTCGTCGAGGATCGCCAGGTGGGCTGGGACCATATGGGCGGGGAGCTGGGCGCGCAGGGCATCGAGCACGGTGTCCGTCGTCAGGCCGGAGCCACTGACGTAACCGACGAGATTGTCCTGACCCGACCGGTCGGCGGCGACCACGACCGCCGCGTTGGTGACGCCGGGCACCGCGGCCAGCGCGGCTTCGATCTCACCCAGTTCGATCCGCTGACCACGGAGTTTGATCTGGAAGTCGTTGCGTCCCAGATACACCAGATCGCCGTTCCGGTCCCAGCGCACCAGGTCGCCGGTGCGGTACATCAGTCGTCCGGGCACGCCGAACGGGTCCGCGACGAACCGTTCGGCGGTCAGGCCGGGGCGTCCGTGATACCCGCGAGCGAGCTGGTCACCGGCCAGGTACAGCTCACCCGTGACCCCGATCGGCACCGGGCGCAGCCGGCGGTCGAGCACGTAGGCGCGGGTGTTCCAGCAGGGACGGCCGATCGCCAGCTCACGTTCCGCGCCCGCGTCGGCGTCGCCGAACTCGTGATAGATCGCCGAGATGGCGGCTTCGGTGGGGCCGTACGCGTTGTGGACCGCACCGTCGAATTCCGCCCGGAGCCCGGCGAGCAGGTCCGGGGTCAGCGCTTCACCGCCGCAATGCAGGTGCCGGAAGGATCGCAGCGCGTCACCCATGCCCTCGCCGAGCAGCGCGGCCAGCACCGACGGTACGTATTCGGCGATGGTGATGCCGTGCGTGCGCAGCAGGCCCGCGAAGTACTCGAGATCCAGATGTCCGCCGGGCCGGGCGATCACCAGGGGCGCGCCGACCGCGATCGGCAGGAAGCACTCCCACACCGAGACATCGAAGGTCAGTGGTGCGCGCTGGAGGATGCGGTCGGCGGCGGTCACCTGATAGCGGTGTTCCAGCCAGCGCAGCTGGTTCATGATGGCGCGGTGGGTGACCGCCACGCCCTTGGGCCGGCCGGTCGACCCGGAGGTGAACAGCACGTAGGCCGTATTGGTCTGGCGCAGCACGCCGCGACGTTCGCCGTCGGTGACGGTGGCCCCGGAGAATTCCGCCAGCTCGAGGGCCGATAGCTCGACCACGCGACTATCGGGCAGCTCGGGCAGTTCCGCGCCACCGACGGCGAGAATCATGGTGGGAGCCGCACTGTCGACGAGCTGCGCGATGCGGTCCGGCGGATAGGCCGGATCGATCGGCAGGTACGCGCCGCCTGCCCGCACGATCGCGTACATGGCGACGAGCATGTCCAGTGATCGCAGCGCCGCCAGCCCGACGATCGACTCCGGGCCGACGCCCGCGGCGATCAACCAGCGGGCCAGCCGATTCACTCGAATCGCGAACGCGCCGTAGGTGATCTCCTCGCCTTCGAAGCGGGCCGCGATACCCTCCGGCTGCGCGCCCGCGCGCGCGGTGAGCAGATCGTCGAGCGTTTCGCGCAGCAGCGGCCACGCCGTGGCGTTGCGGTCCGAGAGCAGCAGTCCGCGCTCGGCCACCGACATGAGCTCGACATTCCCGGCCACGGTGCGGGTGTCGCGCACCATGGCGCGTAGTACCCGTTCGAAGGCGGCCACGAACCCGCTCGCGGAGCGCTCGTCGAACAGGTCAAGCGCGTAGTGCAGGTGGATGTCGATACCGCGGGGATTCCCCTCGGGGTCGTAGCGGTCGGTGAGTGTCCAATCCAGGTCGACCTGGATCGGAGCCGGACCCACCTCGAGCGCCGCGATTTCCAGCCGCTGCAACCGGAAGTCCGGCTTGGCGTGGTTCTGGAGCGTCATCGCCACCTGGTAGAGCGGCGAATGCGCCTGGGAGCGTGTGGGATTCAGGGCGTCGACAAGCTGCTCGAACGGTACCGCCGCATGCTCGAACGCGGCCAGGTCGCTCGCGCGCACGGCGGCGAGCAGATCGGCCAGGGTGGCCTCCGGCCGAATCTCCGTGCGCAGCACCAGGGTATTGACGAACATGCCGACCAGGTGGTCCAGCGCCGGGTCGCCGCGTCCCGCCACCGGTGCGCCGATGACGATGTCGCCGGTGCCGCTCAACCGGCTGAGCAGCACCGCCAGCGCCGTGTGCAGCACCATGAACGGCGTGAGGTGATGCGCGGCCGCCAGGTCCTGAATCCCCTGGTGCAGCGCCTGATCCAGAGTCGCGACATAGGCGCCGCCGCGATTGCTCGCCACGGCCGGTCGCGGGTGGTCGGCGGGCAGGGACAGTACCTCGGGCAGTCCGGCCAGGCGATCGGTCCAGTAGCTCAGCTGCCGGGCCAGCACCGACTTGTCGTCCGCGACCGAGCCGAGGGCACGCTGTTGCCAGATCGCGTAATCCGCGTACTGGACCGCAAGCGGCGCCCAGTTGGGCGCGCTACCGGCCCGGCGCGCCACATAGGCGGTGGCCAGATCACGGGTCAACGGGCCGAAGGACCATCCGTCGGCGGCGATGTGATGCACCACGAACAGCAGCACGTACTCCGGCTGCGCACCGGGTACCTGGAGCAGCCGGACTCGCAGCGGCACCTCGGTGGTGACGTCGAATCCCGTTCGGGTGACCGTCTCGATGACGTGCGGCAGTTCCGCGGCGGCCACGGTCCGCACCATCAGGTCGACCAGGCGCGTGCCCGCCGGCAGCACCAGCTGGGTGGCGACGCCGTCGTGCTCGGGGTAGATGGTGCGCAGTGTCTCGTGCCGCGCGATGACGTCGCCGATCGCCGATTCCAGCGCGTTCACCTCGAGCGCGCCGGTCAGCCGCAGCGCGAACGGGATGTTGTATCCCGCACTGCCACTGTCGAATCGGTTGAGGAACCACATTCGCTGCTGGGCGATCGACAGCGGGATGGCGTCGTCGCGGTACTGCGGGTCGAGCGGCGGCAACATCACCGGTACGGTATCCGCGTTCGCGACGGTCCGCAGCGCGAGCCGATTCGCCAGTGCCGCAACCGTTGCGGCGTCGAACACCGCACGCACGGGCACCTGGGTCCCGGTGGCCTTGGTCAGTCGCGCGGCGAGCTGGGTGGCGATGAGCGAATTGCCGCCCAGGGCGAAGAAGTCGTCGTCCGCGCCGACCCGCTCTACGCCGAGCAGATCCTGAAATATCTCGGCGACAAGGTATTCCGCCTCCGATGTCGGCGCACGGAACTCGGTGGGCGCTGCCTCGGGTGCGGGCAGCGCGGACCGATCCAGCTTGCCGGAGGCGGTCACCGGCAGCGCGTCCAGTGTCACGAAGGCCGACGGCACCATGTATCCGGGCAGCCGTTCGGCCAGTGCGGCACGCACGGTGTCGAGTTCGACCGCTCCGACGGGAACCAGATATCCGACGAGCTGATCGCCGGTGCCGTGATCGTCGCGCACGATCACCGCGGCCTGCGCCACCGACGCCAGCCCGCGCAGCACGGCCTCGATCTCACCGAGCTCGATCCGCAGTCCACGCAGTTTCACCTGAAAATCGGTGCGGCCCAGGTACTCCAATTCCACACCCGGCACCCACCGCACCAGATCACCGGTGCGGTACATGCGCGCACCCGCGTCACCGAACGGATTCGCCACGAATCGATCGGCGGTCAGATCGGTGCGCCCGACATACCCGCGCGCCAATTGCGCACCGGCCAGGTACAACTCGCCCGGCACACCGGCGGGCACCGGACCCAACCTGGCATCGAGCACATAGGCCCGGGTGTTCCAGGCCGGCGAGCCGATCGGAATCCCGGTGCGGTCGGCGTCGGTGACCTCGTGCGCTGTCACTTCGACGGCGGTCTCGGTCGGACCGTACATATTGTGGACTCGGGCCCCGGTCCGGGCGCGCATCCGCTGTGCGACGGCCACGGGCAGCGCCTCACCGGAACAGAACACGTGCCGCAGCGTGGGCAGCTCACCGAATGGTTCGGCGAGAAACGCCGCGAGCATCGACGGCACGAAGTGGACAGCCGTAATTCCCTCGCGGCGAATGGTTTCCGCGAGATGGTCGGTGTCGTGGTGTCCATCGGGCCGGGCCAGTACCAGCCGGGCGCCGGTTTGCAGCGGCCAGAAGAACTCGGGGACCGACACATCGAAGGTGGCGGGGGTCTTCTGGAGCAGCACATCGTCGGGACCGAGTCGCACCTGCGCGGATTGCAGCCACAGCAGCCGGTTGACGATGGCGCCGTGGGTGACGGCGACGCCCTTGGGGCGGCCGGTGGAACCGGAGGTGAACAGCACGTAGGCGGTGTTCGAGGGGCGCAGCGCGGTGCGGCGGTCCGCATCGGTGACCGGGGCGGTCGAGTATTGCGACAGCGCCCGCTCGGAATCCGCGCGCTCGGCACACGGAATGCCCGGCAGTACGGCGGCGTCGATCTGCACGACGGGGACCGATCCCCCGTCGAAACCGTCACGGCCGGTGCTGAGCACGCAGACCGGCGTGGCGGTCTCCAGCACGTAGCGGATGCGATCGGCCGGGTGGTCGGGGTCCAGCGGGATGTACGCGCCGCCGGCAATGGTGACGGCGTACATGCCGACGACCAGATCGATCGAACGTCGCATGCCCAGTGCCACCGGGGTTTCCGGCCCGACACCCTGGTCGATCAGCCAGTGCGCCAGCTGGTTCGCCCGCGCCGAGAATTCCGCGTAGGTCAGTGTGCGGTGACCACTCGACGCCGGGGCCGGTGCCTCGAATGTCAGTGCGGGCGCGTCCGGCGTGCGAGCGACCTGGGCGGCGAAAAGAGCGGGCAGCGTGGCCTGCTCGTCGATATCGTGCGCGGTGTCGTTCCATCGTTCGACCACCTCGGCGCGTTCGACGGCACCGAGCAGATCGATGTCGCCGATCAGGGTCTGCGGCGTCACGGCCACCGTCACGAGCAAGCGGGAGAACCGCCGCTCGAGGGCAGCGATGGTCGTGGCGTCGAAGAGGTCCGTGGCGTAACGCAGGCTGCCGGTCAGCGTTCCGTCCGCCTGCTCGTTCAGCACCAGATGCAGATCGAATTTTACGGTGGGGTCGTCGAGCTCGAGTGCTTCGATCGTCAGCCACGGCACTTTGAACGCGGCGCGCGGATCCGCGCCGCCGTAGCTGAACATGATCTGGAACAGCGGATGCGCACCGGAATCGCGCGCCACCGCCATGGCATCGACCAACCGCTCGAACGGCAACTCGGCGTTGCCGAACGCCGCGAGATCCGAATCACGCACAGCGGCTACGAGATCTGCGAACGAGCTGTCGAGCGCGACCGGCGTGCGCAGCACAAGCGTGTTGACGAACATGCCGACCAGCGCGTCCAATTCGCGTTCTCCGCGGCCACCGACCGGCGCACCCAGCACGATCTCGGCGGTGCCGCCGAGCCGAGCCAGCGTCGCCGCGAACGCCGCATGCAGGACCATGAAGAGGGTCGCGCCCTGCCGCTCCCCCAGCAGCCGCAACCCGCCGAGCACCTCGGCGGCGATGGTGAAGTCCACGGCCGCACCACGATTGCCCGGCTGGGCGGGACGGGGCCGATCGGCCGGTATCGGCAGGTCGGCGGGCGCGCCGGCGAGCACGTCACGCCAGAACCGCAGCTGCTGATGCGCGAGGTCACCGGGACGGTCCTCGGCCCCGAGCAGATCACGCTGCCACAGGCTGTAATCGGCGTACTGAACCGGCAATTCGTCCCATGCGGGCTGCTGATCGAGCAGCCGCGCCTCGTAGGCGCGCACCAGGTCCGTGATCAGTGGCGGCATCGACAGCGCGTCGGCGGCGATATGGTGCGCCACGAATACCAGCACGTACTCGTCGTCGGGCACACCACGGGCATCATCGGTCTGATCGACCAGGAAAAGCGCTATCCGCCACGGCATTTCGGCAGTGACGTCGAACCCGGTGCGGGTGATGACGGTAATCGCCGCGGTCAGTTCGGCGGGCGCGACCCGTACCGGATGCAGTCCGAGCCGGCCGACCTCGAGAACGTGCTGGTACGGACCGTCCTCGTGCTCGGGATAGCAGGTACGCAGCGACTCGTGCCGGCCCAGCACATCCAGCACCGCCTGCTCGAGCGCACCCAGATCGAGCCGGCCGCGCAGCCGCAGCACTACGGGCAGGTTGTAGACGCTATCCGCCCCGTCCTGGCTCTCCAGCCGATTGAGAAACCACAGCCGGCGCTGTGCGGGCGAGAGCGGCACCCGGTCCGGACGATCCCGCCGGACGAGCGGCAGCCGCGCCGCCGCACCGGATCGGCTCAGCTCGCCCACCGCGGCCGCGAAGGCGTCCACCGTCGCGGCCTCGAACAGCGTCCGCACCGGAATCCGGACGCCGATCGCCTCGCCGACCCGCGCGGTGACCTGGGTCGCGTCCAGCGAACTGCCGCCGAGTGCGAAGAAGTTGTCGTCGAGCCCGACCCGCGGCACCCGCAGCACCTCACCGAACACCGCGGCGACCAGCCGCTGCGCCGCGTCGACGGGCGGCCGGAAGACGGTGGTCCGCAGCACCGGCAGCGGCAGCGCCTTGCGATCGAGCTTTCCGCTGGTATTGAGCGGGAACTCGGCGAGTTCGACCAGCGCGGTCGGCACCATGTAGCTCGGCAGCCGCTGTGCCAGACCGGCTTTCAGGAGCTCGAGGTCCAGTTCCGCACCGGGCCTGCCGATCACGTATCCCGCCAGGAAATCGCCGGTGTCCGCGGTGATCAGCCGCACCGCCGCCTGCGCGACGTCGGGCGCGGCCACCAGCGCGGTCTCGATCTCGGCGAGTTCGACCCGCTGCCCGCGGAATTTGACCTGGAAGTCGGCGCGGCCGAGGTAGACGAGCTCACCGTCGGAACTCCAGCGCACGAGATCGCCGGTGCGGTACATGCGTTCGCCGTCGAACCCGAACGGGTTCGCGACGAACCGATCGGCTGTGAGATCGACGCGGCCGTAGTAGCCGCGCGCCAGCTGGACTCCGGCGAGGTACAGCTCGCCGGGAACCCCGATGGGCGCCGGTCGCAGCCGCGAATCCAGCACGTACACCTGCGAATTCCATTCCGGCTCGCCGATCGGTATTACCCCGGCGGTCGCGCCGGTCACCTCGCGGTAGGTGATCGACACCGCCGCCTCGGTCGGCCCGTACAGGTTGTGCAGCCCCGCCGCGCAGACGGTGCCGAACGCGGCGACCACTTCCGGCGGCAACGCCTCGCCGATCACGAATACCTCGCGCAGCGAGGAGAGTTCACCGGGTTCGGCGTGGGTCGCGAAGACCGACAGCATGGACGGCACGAAGTCGGTGAGCGTGACCGCGTGGCGCGCGACGGCTTCGGCCAGGTAGCGCGGATCGCGGTGCCCGTCCGGGGTCGCCAGCACCATGGTCGCGCCGGCGCGCAGCGGCAGGAAGTAGCCCCACAGCGAGACATCGAAGGTGGTCGCGGTCTTCTGGAGATAGACATCGCCGGTATGCGGCCGGTACTCGTCGTGCATCCAGGCCAGCTGATTGGCGATGGCCCGGTGGCTGACCGCGACCCCCTTCGGCTTGCCCGTCGAGCCCGAGGTGAACAGGACGTAGGCGGGATGCTCGGGGTGCAGGGCAGCCCGCCGCTCACGGTCGGCGATCGGTCCCGTCGGGTAACCCGCCAGGTCCAGATCCTCGATGTGGTGGACCGGCACACCGGCCCCCGTGCCGAATCCGCCTGCGCGCGTGGTCACTATCGAATGCGGGCGCGCGGTATCGAGAATGTGCCCGACGCGTTCGGCCGGGTGCGCCGGATCGATCGGCACGTACGCCCCTCCGGCACGCGACACCGCGTACATGGCCACCACCAGATCGACCGAGCGCGGCAGGGCCAGGACGACCAGGGATTCCGGCCCCACGCCGTCCGCGATCAGCCAGCGCGCCAGCTGGTTCGCGCGCTCGGACAGTGCGCTGTAGGTGAGCGACTGATCCGGCCGGCCGTCGGCCACCACGGCCGGCGCCGCGGGGGTGCGCCGCACCTGGGCGTCGAAGCCCTCGTGCAGGAACCGGTCGGGCACCTTCTGCCCGCTGGCATTCCAGCTGGCGGTGACGTAGTCCAATTCACCAGCGTCCAGCAGGTCGATATCGCCGACCACCGTGGTCGGATCGGCCACCATCGCGCTCAGCAGGCGGACGAACTTCGCACCGAACTCGACGATTGTCGCCGCGTCGAAGAGGTCCGTGGCGTAGGTGAATTCGGCCAGGTAGCCGGATCCGCTGTCACTGATCGTCAACTGGAGGTCGAATTTCGAGAAACCGGAGTCGAATTCGACCGTCCGGGCGGTCACGCCGGGCAGGGTCAGCTCGACCGGCGCCATGTTCTGCATGAACAGCGCCACCTGGAACAGCGGGTGCCGGGCCTGGGACCGCGCCGGATCGAGCGCCTCGACCAGTTGCTCGAACGGAATGTCGGCGTGGGCGAACGCGCGCAGGTCCCGATCACGAACGTGCGCGACCAGGTCGGCGCACGTCTCGCCGCCGGTGATCCGCGTGCGCAGTACCAGCGTGTTGACGAACATGCCGATCAGATCGTCGAGGGCGGCCTCGCCACGCCCCGCGACCGGCGTGCCGATCGCTATATCGGCGGTGCCGGACAGCCGGGCCAGCAGTGCGGCGAGCGCCGCGTGCACCACCATGAAGGGGGTCGCGCCGCAGCGCCGCGCGGCCGCGTCCACAGCCGTACGCAGGGTGTCCTCCAGCGCGAACGCATGGGTGGCGCCACGGTAGGAGACGGCCGCGGGCCGCGGCCGATCGAACGGCAGGACGAGTTCGCCGGGCAACTCGGCCAGCTCGGCGCGCCAGAACTCCAGCTGACGGGCGGTCGCGGAGCCGGGATCGGCGGCCACGCCCAGTACCTGCTGCTGCCACAGCGCGTAGTCGGCGTACTGCACGCTCAGGGGCTCCCACTCCGGCGAGCGGCCACCGTGGCGCGCCGAGTAGGCCGTGACGAGATCACGCACCAGCGGGCCCAGCGAGACACCGTCGGCCGCGATGTGGTGCACGACGAACACCAGCGTGTGATCGTCGGTTCCACTGCGCAGCAACCGAACTCGGAGCGGGATCTCCTCCGCCACATCGAAGCCCCGGCCCGCCGATTCCAGGACCGCCGCGGACAGCGCGGCTTCGGGCACCTCGCACGGCGTCAGATCGAAGGCCGGGTGCACCGGCCGAACCACCTGCACCGGCCCCGCCTCGGACTGCGGATACACCGTCCGCAGGATCTCGTGGCGAGCGACCAGGTCGGTGACAGCGGCCGACAGGGCCGCCACCTCCAGCGGGCCGCGCAGGCGCAGCGCGAGCGGGATATTGTCCACGGCGGCGGTCTGCTCGCCGACCCCGTAGCGGTTCAGGAACCACATGCGCCGCTGCGCCGGCGAGAGCGGCACCCGGTCCGGTCGCGGGCCCGCGACCAGCGGTGGGCGCGCCACCGCGGCACCGGCGAGCGCGGCCAGCGCGCCCACGGTCGGCGCGTCGAAGAAGTCCCGGACATCCACGGTCCTCCCCAGGGCCGCCGACACCCTGGCGATGGCCCGGGCCGCGAGCAGCGAATTGCCGCCGAGTTCGAAGAAGCTGTCGTCCGCGCCGATCCGCTCGGCGTCGAGCAGATTCGCGAAGATCTCCGCGACCGCTCGTTCCGCCTCGGTCGCGGGTTCCCGGTATTCCTTGGCAGTGCCGCCGAATTCGGGTTCCGGCAACGCGCGCCGATCCAGTTTGCCGTTCGCGTTCATCGGCATGGCGTCCAGCCGCACCAGCAGGGACGGGACCATGTACTCCGGCAGCCGGGCCCGCGCGTCGGCGAGTACGGACGCGGTGTCCAGGCTGATACCCGGCGCGGCCACCACGTAGCCCACGAGATGGTCGCCGCTCGCGTGACGATGCAGCACCACCGCGGCCTTGGCGACCTGCCGGCCCGCCGCCAGCGCGGCTTCCACCTCGCCCAGCTCGATTCGCAGGCCGCGCAGCTTCACCTGGAAGTCGGTGCGGCCCAGGTATTCCAGTTCCGCGGGGCCGCCATCGGGATCGCGCACCCAGCGGGCCAGGTCACCGGTGCGGTACATACGGTCGCCGGGACCGCCCTCCGGATTGGCCACGAAACGCTCGGCGGTCAGCCCGGAGCGGCACACATAGCCGCGCGCCAATTGGACACCGGCCAGATACAGCTCGCCGACCACCCCACCGGGTACCGGGCGCAGGTTGTCGTCCAGGACCAGCAATTCGGTGTCGTCGGCGGCGGACCCGATCGGCACCGTGCCGATATCGGCGGCGGTCACCTCGTGCGCGGTGACGTCGACCGCGGCTTCGGTGGGTCCGTACAGGTTGTGCAGGGTCGCGCCGCAGATCTCGCGGAACCCGGCGGCGGTCGCGGGCGGCAGGGCCTCGCCCGAGGCGAACACCAGGCGCAGCGAATCCACCGCCGGGGCCTCGGCTACGAACACCGCGAGCATCGAGGGCACGAAATGCGCGACGGTGACGCCGGTTTCGTCGATGACCCGGCTCAGGTAACCGGGGTCACGGTGCCCGTCGGGCTCGGCGAGCACCAGCCGCGCGCCGATCTGCAACGGCCAGAAGAACTCCCACACAGACACGTCGAAGGTGAACGGGGTCTTCTGCAGTACCACGTCGGTCTCGAGCAACCGGTACAGCCGCTGCCGCCACCGCAGGTTCGCCACGATCGAGCGATGCGAGACGGCAACGCCTTTCGGCCTGCCCGTGGACCCGGACGTGAAGATCACGTAGGCGATATTGTCGGCGTCGAGCGCGGGCAGCGGCACCGAGTCCGGTTCGGCTCCGTCGAATTCGCCGACCCGCAGGGTCGCCGTATGCGCGGGCAACGCCGGTTCGTCTGCCGCGGTGGTGAGCACGAGCACCGGCTCGGCTACCTCGAGCACGTAGGCGATGCGTTCCGCCGGGTGCTCCGGATCGATCGGCACATACGCGCCACCGGCTTTCACGATGGCGTACATGCCGATCAGCAGCTCGAAGGACCGGCGCATCGCCAGGCCCACCAGGGCGTCCGGACCGACACCCAGCCGCACCAGCCGCCGGGCCAGCACGTCGGAGCGCGCGTCCAGTTCGGCGTAGGTCATGGTGTCGCCGCGGAATTCGAGCGCGACGGCGTCCGGTGTGCGGCGCACCTGCGCTTCGAACTCGCTGGCCAGCGTTTCCACCGGCGCGAACGTGATCGGCAGCACCGGGCCCGCCGCCACGAGAGCGTCGTCGACCAGTTCGGTGAGTACCGCCCCGAGCGCGCCCTCGGCCGCGTCCAGCAGCTCCGGCAGCCGACCCGACACCACCACGGACACCAGCACATCCGCGCCGACGCCGCCGCCCATGGCCCCCGCCAGCAGCTCGAGTTCGGCATGCAGGGCCGCGTAGGTGAGGGCCGTATCGCCCTGGCGCAGGGCGACCCGTTCCGGTGCCAGTTCGGCGACCGTCGCGATCAGCCCGGGCAGGTCCTCGATCCCGTATGCCCGCTGCAACGCCGGATGTGGGCGTTGCTCGATTCGGGCGCCCCGTAGGCTGGATGTGGCCGAATCCATCTGCGACATCAGCTGTTTCCTTCCGAATCGACGATCACGGCGTGCGCCGCGGCGAGCAGGTCGCGTATGGCCCGCGCGAGGCCATCGCCACCGAGTGCGGCGAGAACGCCGGGCACCAGCCCGGCGAGCGAGACATTGACGAGGGCTTCCGGCGTGGCCGCCGCACCCATCGCCTTGGCGACGACGCCGAGTTTCGCGTCCAGGGCGCGGTAGGACACGGAGTGCTCGCCATGGCTGAATGCGATCGTGTCCGGGGCCAGACGCGCCGCGGCGGCGATCACACCGGGCAACTCGGCAAGCGTGGTCTGCGTGGTCTGCGTGGTCTGCGACGGTGCGGCACGCTCGGCGTCGGTGCGAATATCGACGGCGCGCAGCGCGATCGCGGGATCATCGGCGATCGTGGCGCACACCCGACGCAGGCGCTCGGCGTAGCCGCGTACGGTATCCGCGTCGAAAATATCGGTCGCGTAACCGAATCGGAGCGCGAGTCCGCCACGCTGCCCGTCCGCCGTGAACCGTTCCATGCCGGTCAGATGCAGATCGAACTTCGCCTCGGCCAGATCCAGATCCAGCACCTCCACCTCCAGGCCGGGCAGCGTGATCGGCCCGGATGCCAGGTTCTGGAAGGTGAACATCACCTGGAACAGCGGGGTGTGAGCGCTCGAGCGCGCACCGCCCACGGCGTCGACCACCTGCTCGAACGGCACGTCCGCGTGCGAGAATGCCGCCAGGTCCCGATCCCGGGCCTGCCGGAGCAGATCGGCGAAGGTACCGCGCGGATCGATCTCGGTGCGCAGCACGACCGTATTGACGAACATGCCGATCAGGTCGTCCAGTTCGAGCGCGCCCCGGCCCGCGACCGGCGCGCCGATCGCGATATCGGTGCTGCCGGACAAGCGGGAGAGCAGGAGCGCGAAAGCCGCGTGCAACACGGTGAAAAGGGTGGTGCCGTGACGCCGGGCGATATCGTCCAGGCGGCCGGTGAGCTCGGCGTCGAGATCGAGATCGATTGCCGCGCCATGGGTTTCCCGACCCGGCGGACGCGGGCGATCGGTGGGCACCGAGAGGACCTCCGGGAGCCCCGCCAACTCCGAGGTCCAGTAGTCGATCTGGCGCGCGCCCTGACCCTCGAGCAGTGTGCGCTGCCAATCGCTGTAATCGGCGTACTGGATGGCCAGTGGTGACCACTCGGTGCTGCGCCCGGCTACCCGGTCGGTGTAGGCGCGCAGGAGATCCCGGGTCATCGGGGCGATCGAATAGCCGTCGGCCGCGATGTGGTGCAGGACTACCGCGAGAATCCACTCCTGCGGTGCGAGCTGGAACAGCGCGGCCCGCACCGGTGGCGCGGTCACCACATCGAAGCCGATGTCGACGAACTCGCGCAGTCGACTCTGGATCTCACTGTGCCGCACGGCTATCGGAGCCAGATCCACCGGCGTCGACTCCGGCGGCAGGACCTCCTGGATCGGGCCGTGTTCGGAATCCGGGTACCGGGTGCGCAGAATGTCGTGCCGCCGCACCACGTCGGTGACGGCGGCACGCAACGCCGCCGGATCCACCGCACCGGTCAGCCGGAGCGCGACCGGGATGTTGTACGCCGACGAGTCCGGAGCCAGCCGGTTCACCACCCACATGCGCTGCTGCGCGGGCGCGAGCCGGGCCGGGACCGTCTCGGTTCGGCGCACCAGCGGCGGTCGGACCTCAGCGTCGTCGCGCCGCGCGAGCCACGCCGCCAGCGCGACTACGGTGGGCGCGTCGAACACCGCCGCTACCGGGACCTGCGCGCCGAGCGCGGCGCCCAGGCGAGCGCTGAGTTTGGTCGCCAGCAGCGAATTGCCGCCCAGGGCGAAGAAGTCGTCGTCCAGACCTACCCGCTCGCGACCGGTCACCTCGGCGAAGATGGCCGCGACCAGCTCCTCCACTTCGTTGCCGGGGGCGCGGAATTCGGCGTCGGCGAATACCGGTTTCGGCAGCCGCGCCCGATCGACCTTGCCATTGGCATTGAGCGGCAGCGCGTCCATTTCCATCACGACGGCGGGCAGCATGTATCCGGGCAGCTCCGCGGCCAGGGCGGAGCGCAGATCCGAATCACGCTGGTCCACCTCGGCATACGCGACCAGCCGCGCACCGTCGTGCGCCACCGCCACGGCGGCCCGCACGCCGGGCAGCCGGCGCAGCGCGGCCTCCACCTCGCCGAGTTCGATTCGGAAGCCACCGATCTTGACCTGGAAGTCGGCCCGCTCCAGATACTCCAGCGCGCCGTCGGCCCGCCAGCGGACGATGTCACCGGTGCGATACATCCGGCCGGCACCCGAGAACGGGTCCGCGACGAATCGGTCCGCCGTCAGCGCGGGCCGCCCGTGATACCCCCGCGCCAGTTGCGCACCGGCCAGATACAGCTCCCCCGCGACACCCACCGGGACCGGACGCAATCGCCCATCCAGCACATACACTCGGCTGTTCCACGCCGGTCCACCGATCGGCACTCCCTGTACAGGCTGTTCCACCACGGCGAACGCGGTGATCGACACCGCCGCTTCGGTCGGTCCGTACAGGTTGAAAAGTCGGGTACCGCGGATTTCTCCACAGTTGTCCACAGGGCGGCGGGCGGGCAGCCGGGCCGGGGCGTTCGACCGATCGCCGGACCGATCAGGTCGGCCGCCGATGCTGTCAGCGGTGATTTCGGTCGGCGCGGTCGTGGGGCGCGCCGACCGGGATGCCGTTTCCCCGCAGTCCGTGCACGTCGCCCGCCCCGGATCAGGCCGCGACGGTAGCGCGGCGCGCTGGAGGAAATCGGTGGCGGTGGCGGGCGGAAGCGCCTCGCCGATCGCCAGCACATGGCGGAGCGCGGCGGGCAGCGGATCCGGGCTGGACGCCAGCAGCATTCCGATCAGAGACGGGACCGCGTGCAGCACGGTGACGCCGTGCCGGGCGATCAACTCGCGCAGGCGCTCGGGTTCGCGTTCGGTGCCCGGCGCGGTCACCACCAGGCGGCCGCCGGTCAGCAGAGGCGACCAGAACTCCCAGACCGAGAGGTCGAAGGTGGCCGGAGTCTTCAACAGGACGCAGTCATTGCCGTCGAGCGCGAAATGGGCTCCTAGCCAAGTCAATTGGTTGACAATCGCCGCATGCGGGACGGATACGCCCTTCGGCAGGCCCGTCGAACCGGACGTGAAGATCACATAGGCGGGATGCTCGGACCGCAGGGGGCGGACACGTTCACTGTCGCGGATCGGATCGGCGGCCTGTTCGGTCAGCACCAGCCGATCGATTTCCCAAGTGGGAATGTCGGTTTCGAGCGACAGACCGTCACGCGCGACGCTCAGCACGCACACCGGGGCCGCCGTGCGCAGAATGTGGGCGATCCGCTCGGCCGGATGATCGGGATCGATCGGAACATACGCGCCGCCCGCGCGCACCACCGCGTACATGGCGACCACCAGTTCCACCGAACGGCGCATAGCGAGCGCGACCGTGTTCTCCGGGCCGACGCCCGCGGCGATCAACCGCCGGGCCAGCCGGTTCACCGCGATGTCGAAATCCCGGTAGCTGAGCCAGTTCTCGGTGTCCGCGTCGATCAGGGCGACCGCGTGGGGCGAGCGAGCGACCTGGGCGTCGAAGAGGTCGGCGAGCGTGCCGGCAGGGACGGAGTGCGCGGTGCTGTTCCAGTCGACGAGCAGTCGGGCGTGGTCGGCACCGAGCAGATCGATCTCGCCGACGACCGTCTCCGAGTGCGCTGCGATGGTTTCCAACACTGCGAGGAGCTGATTCGCGATTCGCTCCGCCGTGCGGTGTTCGAACAGGTCGGTGGCATAGCCGAGTACCAGATCCATGCCCGCCGGTACTCCATCGGCCGCATACCGGTCAACGGCGAACAGGTGCAGATCGAATTGCGAGATACCGCTGTCGAATTCGAGCGCTTCGACGTCCAGACCGGGCAGACGCAGCTCACCGCGTTCGTGATTCTGGAACGAGTAGCCGACCTGGAACAGCGGATGCCGGGCCGTGGACCGCTCCGGATTCAACACCTCGACCAGACGCTCGAACGGAACATCCGAGTGCGCGAACGCCGCGATATCACCGGAACGGGTCCTGGCGAGCAGATCGGCGAAGGTCTCGCCGGCATCGACGCGAGTGCGCAGCACCAGGGTGTTGACGAACATGCCGATCACGTCGTCCAATTCGGCGGCGCCGCGTCCGGCGATCGGCGTGCCCACCGCGATGTCATCGGTCCCGGACAGCCGGGCCAGCAGGGCCGCGAAAGCGGCGTGCACCACCATGAACAGCGTCGCGCCGCAGCGCCGGCCGACACTCACGAGTGCGCGGTGCAGGTCCGCGCCGACCTCGAACCCGACTTTCCCGCCGCGCAGGGTCTGCCGGGCCGGACGCGGATGGTCTACGGGCAGCGCCAATTGATCAGGCAGACCGGCCAGCGCGTCGCCCCAATAGTGGATCTGCCGCGCCGCCAAGGAATCCGGCTCGTCCTCCGCCCCCAGCAGCGCACGCTGCCACAGCGCGTAATCGGCGTACTGCACCGCCAGCGGCGACCACGCCGGTACGCCACCCGCACGGCGCGCGGTGTAGGCGGCTATCAGATCCCGCACGAACGGAGCGATGGACGAGCCATCGGCCGCGATGTGATGCAGTACCGCGGCGAGCACATGGTCGTCCGGGCCGGTCCGAAACAGCCGCACCCGCACCGGAACTTCCGTCGTGACATCGAATGTCGTAGCGAGGAGCTCTCGGATCCGCTGCGGGAGTGCCTCTGACCCCACAATCGCCACCGGCTCGGCGTCCACCGCCGAACCTGACGCCACAATCGCCACCGACGTGGTATCCGCCACCCGACCATGGTCGGCATCCACCGATGGTTCCCGGTCGGCGACGGTGGCCGGGTCGAGCGCGACAATCGCTCCCGGCTCGATGACCGCTACCTGTTCCAGGGCCTGGATCACCGGGATGACCACCTGGGTCGCTACTCCGTCGACCTCCGGATAGCGGGTTCGCAGGGAGTCGTGACGGCCGAGCACATCCGCGAGGGCGGTCCAGAGTGCGGTGATGTCCAAGGTGCCGGACAAGCGCAGTGCGATCGGAATGTTGTAGGCGGTCGAACCACTGTCGAATCGGTTCAGGAACCACATTCGCTGCTGGGCGGGCGACAGCGGCAGCGGATCGGGGCGTACCGCGGCGACCAGGGCCGGGCGGGGCGCATCGGTACTCGCGGTGACCAGTTCGGCCAGGTCCGCGACCCGTGGAGCTTCGAACAGCGCGCGCACCGAAACCGCGCGGCCCAGTGCGGAGCCGATCCGAGCCACCGCTCTGGCCGCGAGTAACGAGCTGCCGCCCAAGGTGAAGAAGTCGTCCGCCGCGCCGACCGGAGCACCGCCGCCCAGCACCTCCGCGAAGATTCCGGCGACGATCTCCTCGGCGAGGGTGCTCGGGGGCCGGTAGGTCGCGCCCTCGAAGACCGGGGCGGGCAGTGCGGATCGATCCAGTTTCCCGTTGACCGTCAAGGGAATTCGATCCAGCGCCACGATCGCCGCGGGCACCATGTGCTCGGGCAGCACCCCGGCGAGCTCCTGACGCAACCGTGCGGTGTCGAGCTCACCCGCGACCACGTAGGCGACCAGCCGGTGCTCGTCGGCCTGATCCGAGCGCACCACGACCGCCGCTTCGCGCACCGTCGACGCGGTAGCGAGCAGGGCCGCCTCGATCTCGCCGAGTTCGATCCGGAACCCGCGCACGTTGACCTGCTGATCGGCCCGGCCCAGATACTCCAGCTCGCCGGTAGCGCTCCAGCGGGCCAGGTCACCCGAGCGGTAGGCCAGGGTTCCGGCCGGGCCGTATGGGTCGGCGACGAAGCGGGCCGCGGTGAGCGCGGGACGATTCAGGTAGCCGCGCGTCAATTGCCCGCCGGAGACGTAGATTTCGCCGGGCACGCCGACCGGAACGGGGCGCAACCGCGTATCGAGCACCCGGACGGCCAAACCCGGTATGGCGCTGCCGATCACGCTCGCCGAACCGGTACCGGGCAGGATCGGCCGATAGGACACATGCACGGTGGTCTCGGTGATGCCGTACATGTTCACCAGTCGCGGCAGTTGCGGATAGCGGTCGAACCACGGCGACAAACGCTGCGGCTCCAGTGCTTCACCACCGAAGATGATGGTGCGCAGCGCGTATTCGACCGGTTCCCGTGCGGTGTCGGCGGCGATCAGCTGGTAGAACGCGGACGGCGTCTGATTGAGCACCGTCACCCGCTGATCGACGAGCAGCTCCCGGAACTGCTCCGGGGACCGGGAAGTGTAGTAGTCGACCAACACCAGCCGCCCGCCGAACAGCAGCGCGCCCCACAGCTCCCACACCGAGAAGTCGAACGCGTACGAGTGGAACATGGTCCACACATCGGAGGGGCCGAATCCGAAGCGGCTGCGCGTATTGTCCAGCAGCCGAAGTACGTTTGCGTGCGGGACGACGACGCCCTTCGGCCGCCCCGTCGAACCGGAGGTGTAGATGACGTACGCGGTGTGCTCCGGATCCAGCGGCGCGCGCCGATCCGCGTCGGTCAGCGCCGTCGGCTCGAACGGTTCGAGATCGGTGACCTCCAAGTCGATCACCGGCCCGCCGAACCAATCCCGCGGCAGCACCGTCGCGGCGCTGCTGATCGCACAGACCGGCCGCGCGTCATCGAGCAGGTATTCGATCCGGTCCGTCGGATAGTTCGGATCGATCGGCAGATACCCGCCCCCTGCCTTGATCACCGCCAGCAACGCGACCACCAGTTCGGCCGTCCGCGGTAGCGCCACCGCCACCAGCGTTTCCGGCCCCACCCCTGCGGCCACCAGCTTGCGTGCCAGCCGGTTGGACCGCGCCTCGAGCTCGGCGTAGGTCAGCACCTGGTCCTCGGCCCGCACCGCGATCGCCGCCGGATCAATCATGGCGGCAACGGCGAACCGGTCCGCCAAGGTCTCCTCCACGGGCACACCGACCCGGCGACCGGTCCGCGTTTCCGCGCCGACACTCGACGCCGAACCCGGCACTGCCGCACCGGCGGTCGTCGGATCGAGTCGTTCGCCGCTGACTACGTCGAGCGTCAGCGGTTCCCGGGCATGTTCGGACGCGGCCGGTCGCGCTCCGGTCGGTGGGTCCGCCTTGCCGCGGGTTCCGGACGATTCCGAGCCATGAGCCGCGATGTCGATCGGGGTCGCCAGGTCGGCGGATCGGGACCACTCGTAGAGGGCGCGGTGTTGTTCCTCCGCGCTGAGCAGTTGGATATCGCCGACCACGACGGTGGCGTCGGCGGCGACAGCGGCCAGGACCTGGGTGAAGCGGCGGGCCAGGACCGCGATCGAAGCGGAGTCGAACAGGTCGGTGGCGTAGGTGATTTCGATGTCCATGCCGGCGGCGCGGCCGTCGGGGTCGGTGGATTCCAGGACGGTGAACTGGAGATCGAACTTCGCTGTGGCCGTGTCGATGTCGATCTGTTCGACGGTCAGGCCGGGGAGTTCGAGCCGGGGCAGGGTGAAATTCTGGAAGCTCAGCGCGACCTGGAAGAGCGGGTGACGGTTGCGGACACGGGACGGGGCGAGCACGTCCACCAGGCGTTCGAACGGAATGTCGCTGTGCGACAGGGCATCCAGGTCCATCGCGCGGACCGCGCCGAGCAAGGTCTCGAACCGCACACGCGGATCGATGACGGTGCGCAGCACGAGGGTGTTGACGAACATGCCGACGAGTTGGTCCAAGGCGGCCGCACCGCGGCCCGCGACCGGAGTGCCGATGGCGATATCGGCACTGCCGGACAAGCGGGCCAGCAGCACCGCCAAGCCCGCGTGCACGGTGGAGAACAGCGTCACTTCCCGTTTACGGGCCAGCTCGCGCAGCTCGCCGTGCAGATCCGAGTCGATCCGGATGCGGTGGGTCGCGCCACGATTGGTGGATTCGGCGGGGCGCGGCCGGTCGGTGGGCAGCTCGAGCTGGTCGGGCAGATCGGCCAGGGTCCGCCGCCAGAACTCCAGTTGGCGGTGCGCGACCGTGCCGGGTTCGGTATCGGCGCCCAGGGTTTCGGCCTGCCAGAGCGTGTAGTCGGCGTACTGCACCGGCAGCACCGACCACTCCGGCGCGTTGCCCGCGCTGCGGGCTGCGTATGCGGTCATGAGGTCGCGGGCGAGTGGTGCGAGCGAAACACCGTCTGCCGCACTGTGATGCAGGACCAGCAGCAGAACATGGGTGTCGGCGAGTCCGAAAAGATGTGCACGCAGCGGTGTTTCGCGGGCTAGGTCGAATACTGCTGTGGCACTTCGCGATAGCGCGTCCGACAGTTCGATGGAAGCGCACGCGGACGCATGGAGCTCGGCAGTGTCCGGCCCGACCGGCAGAACGACCTGCCACACTCCGTCCGTATCCTCGCGGAAGATCGTCCGCAGCGTTTCATGACGTGCGACGAGATCCCCGATCGCGGCGGCCAGCGCGACGGTATCCAGTGCGCCGGTCAGCCGCAGCGCGACGGGAATATTGTTCGCCGCGTCACCCGATCCGCCCGCGTCCGCGAGGAACCGGTTGAGGAACCACATCCGCTGCTGCGCGTGCGACAGCGGGATCCGCTCCGGGCGTGGCCGGGCGACCGGTGCCGTCATGCCGCTGCCCCGCCGTGCCACCGCGCACGCCGCGAACGCCGCCACGGTCGGCGTCTCGAACAACACCCGCACCGGCAGGCGCGCATCCAGCGCCGCACCGACGCGCGCCACCACCTGCGTGGCGGTGAGTGAATTCCCGCCGAGCCCGAAGAAGTCGTCATCCAACCCGACCCGGCCCGCCTCCAGCCCCAGCACTTCCGCGAAGCTCGCCGCCACCACCACTTCGGCTTCGGTACCCGGGGCCCGGAACGCGACGCCGGCCATCACCGGTGCCGGCAACGCCTTCCGGTCGAGCTTCCCGGACGAGTTGAGCGGCAACTCCGCCAGCACCACGAACGCCGCCGGAATCAGATAGGCGGGAAGCTTCCCCGCCAGCTCGGCACGCAGCGCCCCCACATCGATCACACCAGCCGCCCGACCAGAGCGCATGGCCTCCTGCGGAACCACATACGCGACAAGCTGGTCCCCCAGCCGATCATCCGACCGCACCAGCACCACAGCCTGCGCGACTGCTGCCAGCCCCGCCAGCGCGGCCTCGATCTCCCCGAGCTCGACCCGCTGCCCCCGCAGCTTCACCTGAAAGTCGTTGCGCCCCAGATACTCCAGCTCCGCACGGACGGTCGACCCGGCGCTTCCATCGCCCCGCGCAACCGCGCCTGAACCGCGGCCCGTCGCCTCGACACCTCCGAAAGCCGCCGCGGCGATCTGAACCAGATCTACTGTCCCGTCCGTCGTTTCGGCGGTCTCGCCGGTCGCCGCCCCGCTTGCGACGGTGGCCTCCGGCGGAACCGCGTACGTGGCTACAACCGGCACCGGCACCTGTTCCCGCAGTATGGCTTTCGTCGCTGGGGAAGCCGTCTCGCCCGGTGCGGCGGCAGAGCTGAGGCTCGAATCGGTCGCGACCCAGCGCACCAGGTCTCCGGTTCGGTACATGCGCGTGCCCGGTGCGCCGAAGGGGTTGGCTATGAAGCGATCCGCGGACAGGTCCGGGCGGCCGACGTAGCCTCGGGCGAGCTGGACGCCGGCCAGGTACAGCTCACCCGGGACGCCCTGCGGTACCGGGCGTAGACGGGAATCCAGGACGTAGACCTGGGTATTGAAGACCGGTGTGCCGATCGGGACCGATATCGCGTCGGTGTCGAGCACTTCGTGGAAGGTGACATCGACGGCCGCTTCGGTGGGCCCGTACAGGTTGTGCAGGCGTGTGCCGGTCAGAGTGCGCAGCAAGTGGGCGGGAGACGGCGGTAGCGCCTCGCCGGAGGAGAACACCAGGCGCAGCGAAACGCATTCGGCGGCAGTGGGTTCGGCGACGAACAGGGACAGCATCGACGGGACGAAATGCGCCACCGTGACCTGTTGGGCCGTGATGATCGAGGCCAGGTATCCGGGGTCGCGATGCCCGTCCGGTGCGGCGATCACCAGTCGCGCGCCGATCTGCGACGGCCAGAACAACTCCCACACGGAGACATCGAAGGTGATCGGAGTCTTCTGTAGCACCACGTCGGTCGCGGTGAGGCCGTAGTTCTCCTGCATCCACACCAGACGGTTCACGATCGCGCGGTGCGAGATAGCGACGCCCTTCGGGCGGCCGGTGGATCCGGAGGTGAACAGGACATAGGCCGGGTTGTCCGGATGCAGCGCGCCGAGCCGGTCGGCGTCGGTGAGCGGAGTGTCCGGGTAGGTGGTGGTGTCGAAATCGTCCACGTCCAGAATCGCCCACCTCGGCGCGTCCGCGGCAGGGATATCCAGGCCGTCGGCGACGCGCGTCAGTACGCAGACGGGATTCGCGCTGTTCAGGACGTGCGAGATCCGATCGGCCGGGTGGCCGGGGTCGATCGGCACGTACGCGCCGCCCGCCGCGACGACAGCGTGCAGGGCGACGAGCAGGTCCACCGACCGGTGCATGGCGACGGCGACGGTGCATTCCGGGCCGACACCGATCGATACGAGCAGCCGCGCCAGGCGGTGCACCCGGCTCGCGAACTCGCCATAGGTGAGCTCGGCCTTCTCGAAGGTCAGTGCGACGGCATCCGGGGTGCGTGCCGCCTGCGCGGCGAACATCGACGGCAGTGTCGCCAGGGGGTCCACGGCGTAGGCGGTCTCGTTCCAGGTCTCGAGCACCTCGATGCGCTCGGCCGCGGACAGCAGTTCGATCTCGCCGACAGCGCGCGCGGGGTCCGCGCACACGGCATCGAGCACACGCAGTAGCCGGTCCGCGAACGAGACGACGGTGCCCGGATCGAACAGATCGGTGGCGTATTCGAAGAGTCCACGCAGGCCCGCGCCGGTTTCGCGCAAGGTCAATTGCAGATCGAATTTCGCTGTGTGCGTGTCGATCTCCAGCTGCTCGGCCGTGAGCCCGGCCAGTTCCAGGGTGGCCTGCGCGGTGTTCTGGAAGTCCAGCATCACCTGGAACAGCGGGTGCCGCGCACCGGTCCGCTCCGGCTCCAGCACGTCCACCAGCCGTTCGAACGGCACGTCGGCGTGTGCGAAGGCCGCCAGGTCACGGTCGCGGACGGTCGCCAGCAGCTCGGTGAACGACACGTCGGGACGCACGTCGGTCCGGAGCACGAGGGTATTGACGAACATGCCGACCAGGCCGTCCAGCCGTTCGTGACCGCGCCCGGCGATCGGTGTTCCGATCGAGATATCGCGCTGTGCGGAAAGTTTCGCCAACAGGACGGCGAAGGCGGTACGCAGCACCATGAACAGCGAGGCGTTCGCGTATTCGGCGAGTGCGCGCAACCGCGCGTGCGTCACGGCCGGTATCTCGAAGGCGTGCCGCGACCCGCGCCCGGACGCGATGGCTGGCCGCGGTCGATCGGCGGGTAGTGCCAGGACGCCGGCCAGCCCCGCCAGCTCGGAGGTCCAGTACTGGATCTGTTGGGCGATAACAGATTCCGGGTCCCGCTCGTTTCCCAGAACGGTGCGCTGCCACAGTGTGTAATCCGCGTACTGCACCGGCAGCGGCTCCCAGCCCGGTGCGGCCCCCGCACACCGGGCCGCATAGGCGCGCATGAGATCGCGCGTCAGCGGTGCGATCGACCAGCCGTCCGCGCTGACATGATGCAGCACGACAACCAGTACATGCTCATCGGCGTGTGCACCCTTCAACAGCGCCAACCGCACCGGCGGTTCTTCCTGCACGGTGAATGGCAGTAGCGCGCAGGCGGCGATCTGCTCGGCCAGGTTGCCTATCGGCGCGGTGTCGAGTCGAACCTCGGCGGTGGACAGCACCTCCTGGTACGGAATCCCGTCCAGCGCCGGATATCTCGTGCGCAGCGCTTCGTGCCGAGAAACAACGTCGGTGACCGCCGCGACCAGCGCGGCCTGATCGAGGCGGCCCGTAAGCCGAACTGCCGCAGCGAGATTGTTGGCCGCGGAATCCGCGTCGTACTGATTCAGGAACCACATCCGCTGCTGGGCATAGGACAGCGGCACCCGCTCCGGACGCTCGGCGGCGACCAACGGCACCCGCTCCCGGGCCGTTCCGGCGGCGGGCAGATGAGCGGCCAGCGCCGCGACCTCCGGGTGCTCGAACAGCAGCCGCACCGGGACTTCGGCTTCGAGCGCGTCGGCGAGCCGGGCCACGATCTGCGTGGCGACCAGGGAGTTGCCGCCGAGGGCGAAGAAGTCGTCGTCCAGGCCGACCCGCTCGGTACCCAACACCTGCGCGTACACGTCGGCGACCAGTCGTTCGACGGGTCCTGCCGGGGCCCGGAACTCCTTGGCCGCCAGCACCGGATCGGGCAGCGCTTTGCGGTCCAGCTTGCCGGAGCTGGTCAGCGGCAGCTCGTCGAGCGCGACATAGGCGGACGGGACCATATACGAGGGCAGCGCGGCTCGCAGCCGCCGCGCCAGCACCGCCGCCGGATCCGCGAGGGTGGAATCCACGTATGCGACAAGCATTTCCCCGGCCGCACCGGCGAACACCCGCACCGCGGCGGCCCGTACCCCCGGTACCGCGCGCACGGCCGCCTCGATTTCGCCGAGCTCGATTCGCTGCCCGCGCAGCTTCACCTGGAAATCACTGCGCCCCAGGTATTCCAGGCCGCCGTCGCGCAGCCGGCGCACCAGGTCGCCGGTGCGGTACATCCGCGTACCCGCCGCCCCGAACGGGTCGGCGACGAAACGCTCGGCGGTCAACGCGGTGCGCCCGTGGTATCCGCGCGCCACCTGCACCCCGGCCAGATACAGTTCACCGACTACCAGGTCCGGGACCGGCCGCAGGCGCGCGTCCAGCACCAGCGCCCGGCTTGCCGCCACCGGTCGGCCGATCGGCACCGGCCCGGTACCGGCGGCGTCCACCGGCGCGTGGGTCGCGTGCACCGTGAATTCCGTCGGCCCGTACAGGTTGTACAGACGCGCGGCACTGACCTGAGCGAACGCCGCGGCCGCCGCACCGGTCATCGCCTCTCCGGCCACCAGTACCGTGCGCAGCGAGGCGACGCGATCCGCGGATACCGCCGCCGCGAACACCGACAGCATGGACGGCACGAACGATGTCATCGTCACCGCCTGCTCGTCGATCACACGCGCCAGGTAAGCCGCATCGCGGTGCCCACCGTGCTCGGCGACCACCATCCTCGCTCCGGTTGCCAACGGCGCGAACAACTCCCACACCGACACGTCGAAGGCCGCGGGTGTCTTGAACAGCACGGTGTCCGCCGCGCCGATACCGTATTCGCCGACCAGCCAGCTGATTTGGTTGTTCAGCGACTCACGCTGTACCGCGACGCCTTTAGGCAGACCAGTCGAGCCGGACGTAAAAATCACGTACGCCGCGTTGCTCTCCCGCGTGGACCGCACGCGCTCCGAATCGAGCACCGGCAGAGTCGAATACGCCCGGCAGTCAGCCGTATCCACCTCGATGACCGGCACTCCCGCCACAGTCCACCCATCGGCCGAACGCGTCAGCACGCACACCGGCGCGGCGGTGGCCACCACCTGCGCCAGCCGCTCCCGTGGCTGCTCCGGATCCACGGGCACGTAGGCCCCGCCGGCCGCCAGTACCGCATATACAGCGGTCACGAACTCGGCCGACCTCCGCATACCCAGGACGACAAGCGATTCCGGCCCCACCCCCGCAGCGATCAGATACCGCGCCAGCCGATCGACCCGACCGGAGAATTCCGCATAGCTCAGCGCACGATCACCGTCGACCACCGCGACCGCCCCGGGCGTTCGTCGCACCTGTGCGCGGAACGCGGCCAGCACATCCTGATCGGCCGCCGTCGACTCGGCGCGCCCCGACTCGAGCGCCGTAGCGCGCTCGGCGGCCGTCAGCAGAGGCAGGTCGCAGAGCGGCGTTTCGGGAGCCCGGACGGCAGCGTGCAGCAGTTCGGTGAGCCAGCCCGCGAGCGCCACGATGGTGGCTTCGTCGAAGAGATCTGTGGCGTAGGTGAGTTCGGCGGGGAGCTTCGCCGGTGCCGAACCTTCCCTGTGCCCGGCACCGGCGAAGCCGTCAGTGACCGTGAGTTGAAGGTCGAACTTGGTCACTCCCGTGTTCACACTACTGGTGCAGACCGACAACTCGGGCAATTCGAATCGGATTGCCGCTGCCGTATCGATGGCGAGCATGACCTGGAACAGGGGGTGCCGCGCCCGGGAGCGGGGTGGGTCCAGGGCCTCGACCAGCTGCTCGAATGGTAATTCGGCGTGGGCGAAGGCGGCGAGATCCGCCTCCCGCACCCGGTGCAGTAGCTCCGCGAACGAGATCGACGGATCGACGGGCGTACGCAACGCCAGGGTATTGACGAACATGCCGACCAGGTCGTCGAGCGCTCGCTCGCCCCGGCCCGCGACCGGCGTGCCGATCACGATATCGGCACTGCCCGTGCTCCGCGCCAGCAGTGCCGCAAATCCGGCGTGCAACACCATGAACGGCGAAACACCCTGCGCTCGGGCGAGTTCCGCGATACCCGCGGCCAGATCGCCGGACAGCTCGAACCGGTGCAGGCCGCCGCGCCCGGAGGCCCGAGCGGGCCGTGGCCGATCGGCGGGCAGATCCAGCTGGTCGGGCGCACCCGTCAGCGTCGCGGTCCAGAAAGCCAGCTGGCGGGCCAGTTCGGAGTCCGGGTCGTCGGCCACGCCGAGCCGCTCCCGCTGCCACAGGCTGTAATCCGCGTAGTGCACCGGCAGCGCCTGCCACTCCGGTTCCCGACCGGAGTGCCGAGCGGTGTAGGCGTGCATCACGTCCCGCGCCAGCACCGACAGCGAAAGTCCGTCCGCGGCAATGTGATGCAGCACCAGCGCCAGTGCGCAGCTGTCGTCGTCGACCAGAAAGATCCGTGCCCGAATCGGAATCTCGCGTTCCAGGTCGAAGCCCGCACTCGCGAAACCCACGAGCGCACCGTCCAATTCGGTCGCGCCGATTCGTTCCGATACCGCCCCCGCCGAAGCCTCGGGCAGCACCACCTGCTGCGCGATCAGTTCGGAACGCTCCGCCGGAAAGACGGTACGCAGCACTTCGTGCCGGCCGATGACATCGTCGAGGGCCCGGCGCAGCGCGTCCACGTCGACCGGTCCGCGCATCCGGACCACGAACGGCATGTTGTAGTCCGAGCCACCCTCGAGCCGGTTCAGGAACCAGATCCGCTGCTGCGCGGGGGACAGGGGAACCAGTGGCGGCCGCGGCCGTGACCGCAGTGGCACGACGATGCCGCCGCCACCGGTCCCCGCGGCCCGCTCGGTGAGTTCGGCCAGCGCGGAAACCGTGGTGGCCCCGAACAGTTCGCGAACGCCGAGCGTGCACCCCAGATCAGCGCCCAACCGCGCCGCGACCCGGGTGGCCAGCAGACTGTTGCCGCCGAGGGCGAAGAAGTCATCGTCACGGCCGACGCGCGCACATCCCAGCACCTCGCCGAACACCCGCGCCACCGCGGCCTCGCGCCAGGTCTCGGGCTCGCGATACGCGACGGGCGCTCGGTCCGGGTCGGGCAGCGCGCTCCGGTCCAGCTTGCCGGAGGCGTTCACCGGCAGCGCGTCCAACAGCACGAACGCCGCGGGGACCATATAGGCGGGCAGGGCGCCGGACGCGACCTCGCGCAGCCGCCGCACGTCGAGCCCGTCGCCCACCACATAGGCGACCAGCTGGTCGTCGCGCACCATCACCACCGCGCGCAGCACCCCGTCGGCCGAGCCGAGCACGGTTTCGATCTCACCGAGTTCGATCCGCAGGCCACGCAGTTTGATCTGGAAGTCGGTGCGCCCCAGGTATTCCAGTTCTCCGTGTGGCGTCCAGCGCACCAGATCGCCGGTGCGGTACATCCGTTCGCCCGCCGCGTGCGGATCGGCGACGAACCGTTCGGCGGTGAGCGCGGGCCGCGCCACATAACCCCGGGCGAGCTGTACCCCCGACAGATACAGCTCACCCGGAGCTCCGACCGGGACCGGCCGCAGGCCGCTGTCCAGGACGTACACCCGGGTGTTGAACACGGGCGCGCCGATCGGCACCGTACGGACGTCGGCGTCGGTCACCTCGTGGGCGGTGACGTCGACGGCGGCCTCCGTGGGACCGTACAGGTTGTGCACCCGGGCGCCGGTCAGTACCCGCACCCGCCGCGCGAGCGGGGCGGGCAGCTCCTCGCCCGAGGCGAACACCATGCGAACGGTGCGCGGCAAGTCGGAGTCATGCTGCGCCAGGAAGGCATCCAGCATCGAGGGCACGAAATGCAGTGTGGTGATCCGGTATTCGTCGATCACCGCACGCAGATAGGCCGGGTCACGGTGGCCGTCCGGCGCGGCCAGCACCAGCGTCGCGCCGATCTGCAAGGGCCAGAAGAACTCCCACACCGACACATCGAAGGTCGCGGGCGTCTTCTGCAACACCACATCGTCCGCGCGCAGCCGATAGGTTCGCTGCATCCATACCAGGCGGTTCACGATCGCCGCGTGGCCGACCGCGACACCTTTGGGCAACCCCGTCGAACCGGAGGTGAAGATCACATAGGCCGGGTGCGCGGGGCGCAGCGGGGTGCGGCGTTCCCGCTCCCACACCGGCCCCTCCGGATAGCCGGACAGATCGAGGTCGTCCAGCACGATCGCGGCCGGAATCTCCGGCGGCGCGTCCGCCGCGGTCGTCAGCACGCAGGCGGGCCGGGCGATGCGCACGATGTGGGCGGTCCGATCCGCGGGGTGATCCGGGTCCAGCGGCAGGTACGCGCCACCGGCGGCGAGTATCGCGTACATCGCGACGACCAGGTCCACCGAACGCCGGATATGCAGTGCCACCAGCGTTTCCGGACCCACCCCGCGATCGATCAGCCAGCGCGCCAGCCGATTCGCCCGCCCCGCCAGCTCGCGGTAGGTCACCGCGTCCGCGCCGCAGCGCAGCGCGCGGGCGTCCGGTGTCCGCGCCGCCTGCGCCTCGAACATCGACACCAGCGTCGCGCCCGGCACCTCGACCTCGGTGGCATTCCACAACCGCGTGCTGACCTGCGTCTCCAGCTCGGTCGCCACCGGAAGCGCGCCCAGCGGCGTCTGCGGATCCGCCCCGACCAGGCGCTCCAGGAAACTCAGGAAGCGGGCATGGTGGCGGGCCAGTTCCTCGGCGCCGTAGAGATTCGGGTTGGCCTCGAAATCGACGTGTACCCGGTCCTGTTCGCCGTAGTACACAGTGAGGCTCAGGTCCTCGACCGGCCCGGTGGACAGCACGTGGTAGCGCCCCGTGGTGTCGCCGAGCCGCAGATCGCTGCGGAACAGCATGATGTTGGCCAGGGGGCCGAACAGCGCCCGGTGCGCCGGTCGGCCGTCGTGGGCGGCGTCGCGACGGATGTCCTCGTGCCGATAGCGCTGGTGCCGCAGCGCCCCGGCCACCTCGATCCGGGTGGCCCGCAACAGCTCACCCCAGCGCACCCCGAGACCCGCGCCGACCCGCAGCGGCACGATATTGGACAGCATGCCCGCCGAGCGGCGCATGGCCGCGGTGGTTCGGGCTGTCACCGGCAGACTGAGCACCACGTCGGCGCGGTCGGTGTAGCGGCCCAGGTAGGCGCCGAAGGCGGCGAGCAGCACCACGGCGATGGTCGAATCCTGGCTCGCTGCCACCGAATTCATCCGCTCGATCAGTTCCTCCGGCAGTACCCGGCCGACGATCCGGTTGGCTGCCGACCGCGCCGCCGCGCGTCCGTCCAGGCTGGTCACCGCGTCCAGCCCGGCCACCCGTTCGGCCCAGTGCGCGCGATCGGCCTCGAAACGCGAGCTGTCCCGGTAGGTGAGTTCGCCGCGCACCAGCTCCGCCAGCGGCGCGGGCCGCACCGGGTCCACGTCGGTGCCGAGCACCCGTGCGGTGTACCGCTCGGCCACCCGCATGGTGTTGGTCAACGCGCCATAGCCGTCGAGCACCAGGTGATGGGATCGCATGTACCAGAACCAGCGCTGGTCGTCGATCCGCAGGATCGCCCCGGCGAACAGGCGATCGCGGACCGGATCGATCGGCGTGCCCGCGTCACGGCGCATCCAGTCCATGGCCGCTGCCACCGGATCCGCGGCGGTGCGGACGTCGATCAACGGCAGCTGCACCGGCAGCTCGGGATCGAAGCACTGGTACGGCACGCCCTCGGATTCGCCGAGGCTGATCATGGCGGACTGGTAGTCCAACGCCGCTTCTCGCGAGATCTCTTGCAGTACAGCGACATCCAGCTCGCCCCGGAGGTCGACGTACTGCGCGATATTGATCGGAACGTCGGGCTCGAGTTGCTGCGCGTACCACAACCCGAGCTGAGCGGGTGCGAGCGGAAACCGCTCCGGCACCGCAGATTCGGGCCAGAGCCTACCCAACTCCATACCGGGCACCGGGCCTCCTTCTTCGGGGCAGCGCGAACCAGAGGCCCGAGGCCTCTTGGCACCACAGATGTTTCGACGAGAGCGCGTGACTCGGGTGTCACCAGCGCGAGATTCCGACTGCTTGCATTCGACCGGTTTCGGCGGCGTAGGGGTTGCCGCCTAGCGCTTGATCGTTCCTCCAACTCGGCTGCCGCGGCGATTCCCGTTGCCGCGACGGTGTTTCCTGCATCACACGCATGTTCCGCGCAAACCGAACACTAGGCGCTCGGTTAATAAAAAGGAACTAAATCCAACAAATTATTCTGGTCGGTTGACCAGTCAACATGGGAGCGAGAAAACCCAGGGCACGACGAGGCCCGGAACGCCCGGATCTGAGTCGGGGCACTTTCAGAGTTGCAAGACTATGAGCGGGAACGTTGCATCCGCGTTGCATCGGCGCCGAGCCTGCGGTCGAGCACCCGAATCTTGGCTTCGATCTGCGCATACAGGGTCGAATCACGATCGACCGTCGCGCGATAGGCGACCCAGGCGCCGGCATCGTCTCGCCCGTCCGCACCGGCGGTCCAGCGCCGCAGTACCGCCGCGTCTCCCGAGCGCAGCACCGCGGTGCGCAACCGCACCCGAAGCTCGTCGCGCAGGTCCACGATGCCGGGCGCGGTCGAGCGCGGCAGCACCGGACCGGCGTAGAGCTGCAATGCCGATTCGACATCACCGGAGTCCAATGCCGCTCGCAAGGCCTCGACATCGGTTGCGATATGCGCTCGCAAACGGTATGGGCGCGAACCGATCAGCGCCGCGCCCACCACCGTGCGCAACCGCGACATCGCCGCGCGAATCGTGCCGTTGTCCAGATCGGTGTCGTCGAGCAGCAGCGCCAGATGATCCGCGCCCAAGCCCTCGCCGTGTTCGGCGAGCAGCAGCAGGATCTCGGCGTGCCGCTGCGACAGCGGAATTCGCTCGCCGCCCTTACTCAGCTGCGGCTGCCCCAGACCGAGTACATCGAGTCCGAGCGGACCGTCGGCGACGGGCGCGGGATCTCGCGGCGCGGGCTGAACCGCACGCATGGCGGTCAGCAGCAGGTCCATTTCCGCGGCGGTCGCGGTCGCCTTCACCAGGGCGAGGATCTCCGGCTTGGCCACCCGCCCACCGCCCGCGAGCATCAGCACACCGACCAGGCGACCGTCCGGATCGTGCAGCGGCGCGGCGGCACCGGTCAGCTGATGCATGCGATGCAGGAAGTGCTCCGGGCCGTGCACCCAGACAGCGCGTCCGGTGCGCACCACCAGGCCGACCGCATTCGCGCCGACTCGTCGCTCACTCAGATCGTCACCCTCGCGCACGCCCATCTCGGTCGCCACGGCGACCTGCTCGGGATTGCCGTGGATCCACAGCACGCGGCCGAACTGATCGGCCACCACCACGATCAAACCCGTTCTGGCCGTGTCCTGTACGAGCAGCTTGTCGATCAGCGGCAGCAGCGGCGCTATGGCATGCGCGTCGCGATAGCGCGCCAGATCCGCGCCGCGCAGACCGCGTTCACTGCCCGGGTCCATCGGATCGATGCCCGCGCGCACGCCGCGCAGCCACGACTCCAGAATCAGGGGACGGAGCAGACCGGCCAGCTGGGACAGTTCGTCGTCACCGGCCGTGAGATATCCATGGGCTTGTGCGGCATAGGCTTCCAGGGCGCCGAGTTGGGTCCCCGGTTCGACGCCGGACCGTGGGCGCCGCCCACCTGCGAGATTGCTGACCATTTGCCTTTCTTTCCGCCGCCGACTTTACCGGCGCCCGTCCCGGCGACAGGGCGGAAATTCTCGTTTGTCTGCCAGGTCACATCCGGATAGGATCGCCGAGTTTTGTGACCTGCACGTCTTTCACATAGATTCGAGAACGAATCCGGCGGCCCGTTCGGCAATCATCAGCACGGTCGCTTGCGGCCCCCGGCTGAGTGGAACCGGAACAACCGACAGATCCGCGACCGACAATCCGTCCAGCCCGTGCACCCGGCAGCGTTGATCCACCACCGCGCGTTCGTCCCCGGCCGGACCCATCCGGCACGTTCCCGACAAATGCTGGGATGTTCCGAGATTCGCGCGCAGCCAGGAAATGCCGGGTTGCTGCCCGGCTACTGCGGTACCGGGAATTCGCCACACCAACTCGATCGCCAGGTCCGCCGCCGCGCGCAGGCGGCGCCGATCGGATTCCACGCTGAGATAGCGGTAATCCAACCGCGGCGGCGTCGCGGGATCGGCGGCGGCCAACCGCAACTCACCGGCCGACCGCGGCCGCATCAGCGCCGCGCCGACCCGGCGCACAGCCGGATCCGCGCCGAAACCCACAGCGTACGGGCGTAATTCGAGGTCCTCGTGGACGAGTACGTATTCCAGGGCGACCGCGTCGGCCCCGGTACCCGGACCGCCACGGTACTCGATCCCGACCTCGGGATGGTCGGTGCACCAGGCACCGACCGGCAGCGCGGCCCGCACCGGAATTCCCAGGGCCCGCAGTTGCTCGGGCGGCCCGACGCCGGAGCGCAACAACAGTGCCGCCGATTCCACCGCGCCCGCGCAGAGCACGACGCGATCCGCCGCGATCGTGCCGGATCGCCCCTCGCACATATAGTCGAGACCCACCGCGAGGTCGCCGTGAAACCGAATGCGGGTCACCATTACCGAGCCGCGCACGGCCAGATTCGGCCGAGCCAGCGCGGGCAGCAGATACTCCGTCGCGGAACCGGCCCGCATTCCGGAATCCAGATTGCACGGCACCGGCCCGACACCCGTGCCGGGCAGCGACTCCGGCAGCGCGTTCAGATCCGGAATTTCCGGAAACCCGGCCGCCAGTGCCGCCGCGGCGAATTCGACACTGGCCGGTACCGGATTCACGGTGCGGCGCACCGGAATCGGACCGGCCCGACCATGACCGGGTAACTCGCCGTAATCAAGATCGCGCTCTATTTGCTGATAGCCCGGCAGCACCGCCTCGAAAGTCCATTCCGGGCAGTCGCGCGCCCATGCCGCGAAGTCCGTCGCGAGCGCGCGCACGAAATAGCCGCCATTGATCGCACCGGACCCGCCGAGCACCCGGCCGCGCACGATCGCCGACTCGACCGGCCCCTCGGCCAGCCGGACCGGATACCGCCACACCCAGGGCGAGCCCGGTCCGATCGGCATGCGCCCGGCCCGGCGCAGATCATCGGGTAGCTCGGCGACGGCCGAGAAGACCGGCCCCGCCTCCAGCACACACACTTCGCGATCCGGATCGGCGCTGAGCCGCGCCGCGAGCACACAGCCCGCGGTACCGCCACCGACGATCACCGTGTCGGCCCGGTCCGGCACCGGCACGTCCATCCCGCGCGGCGATCAGTGCGGCGGCGCGGTCGGTTTGAGCGCCTCGACGCTGCGCGCCCGATACGCGCCGAGCCACAGGCCGGTGCCGTAGGCGATGTCATCGATCCGCTTGTAGGCGATATAGCGGAACGGATCCAGCCCACCGGCATCGCGGTGGGTGAACCAGTCGGCCAGGCCGTCCGCCAGGGCCAGGGTGATCGCGATCCGGCGAATCCGCCGCGAGCACAGCATCGCCACCAGCGTCACCGGCCAGTAGTGCCGGCACACCGCCGAGGCCAGACGCCAGATGCCGGAGAAGAATCCGCGCGAGAGGTAGATCGCCGCGATCCGGGTCGGATTGTCCAGCCCGGCGAACACCCGCCGCAGCCGCACCAGCGCCGCCACCAAGGTCAGCAGGCCACCGACCGCTCCCCACTTGGACAGCGTGCCGAACAGGAACGCGGCCACCACCGTCCAGGTCGGCAGCGACAGCGGCGTCACCATGCCCGGCTCGTGCCGCTGCGCCAGCGGCGCCGCACCGGTGCCGTAGAACAGTTTCCGGTCGAACCAGGAGCGGAACGAGACCCGATGATCATGCGCCACATGCGCGGCCGGCTCGTAGCGCAGCCGCCAGCCGGACTTCTCCAGCCGCCAGCACACATCCACGTCCTCGGCCACCTGCATGGACTCGTCGAAGCCGCCCTCGGCCAGCAGCGCGCGACGGCGCACCAGCAGCGCGGCGCTCGGCACATACGACACCAGACCCCGGGAGTGCACCGCGGATTCGCGGCGCCCCAGATCCAGCGACGACCTGGTGTGCTCGTAGCGGGCCAGCGTGGTGGACTCCGGATCCAGCGCCACGATGCGCGGCGCCACCAGCGCCACACCGGGATCGCTGAAATGCCCGAGCATCACCTCGAGCCAGCCGCTGCGCGGCACCACATCCGAATCCAGGAAGGCCACGAAGTCCGTTGTCGCCGCGCGCAGCCCGGCATTGCGCGCCGCCGCCGGGCCCTGTCGGCGGTCGTGCCGCAGCACCGTCACCCGGCAGCGCGTGCCGCGGTTGCGCGGAATCTGCACCGGCTGATCCGAGCCGTCGTCGACGACGATCACATTGTGCCCGCGCAGCGCGGCCAGCAAACGCTCCAGGCCCGCCGCGTTGTTGTACAGCGGGACGATCACCGTGACGTCCTCGAGCGACGGCAGCAACCGCGGGCGCGGGTTGCCGACGCCCGAGTCGAGCAGCCGGCGCGCGACGACCGCGGATTTCGGATCGGTGACCTCGAGGTATCCGTCGCCGATCATCTCGGCCGCTTCCGGGGCGAGCCGCAGCAACCGCGCGGGCGAGCCGCCGATCAGGATGCGGCCCCCGGAATACGCACGTACTCGTGGATCGATCCGTACCCCGAATCCATCGGGCAGACGATCTTGGCGCATTCCAGGCATGCTAGGCGCAGATTCACGCGGAGGCATCATTGGCACCGGGAGTCGGGCAGAAAACTTTGTGATCGCATTGCGAAGTGATTGCCACGGCGCAGATTCCACCATTCGGCAAACGGATGGCAATTGAAGCCGCCCGGCGCGTCGGCCGACGAGTTTCCCGAATCCAGCGCATTACCGGCAACTCCGGGCGGATCAGCCCAGCGGGCTCTCGTCGCAGGACCGTGACGGCCGACGCGTGGTGAGCGTCAACGGAATCGGCCCCGACTTACGCGGCTTGCGCACGGCGGGATTCACCCACCCCGTCGGCTTCGCCTCCTGCCGTCCCCGGATCCGCGAATGATCCACCGACGACCGGGGAATCGTGCGCCCCGAATCCGCCAGCGCCGCCTCGCCGTAACCCTGCACGCATTCCGGATCCGGGCCGTCGGCGGGCAGACCGGTGAAGAACTTCGCCGCCATGCAGCCGCCCCGGCAGGCGTCGTAGTGCGCGCACCCCGAGCAGGCGCCGCCGCCGCTGGGCGCGCGCAGCTCCGAGAAGAGCTCCGAGGTGCTCCAGACGCTCTGGAAACCACCGTCGGACACCACGTTTCCGGCCAGGAAGGTGTCATGGATGGCGAACGGGCAGGCGTACACGTCACCCACCGGGTCCACCAGGCACACCACCCGGCCCGCCCCGCACATGTTCAGACCGGGCAGCGCCGAGCCGAAGGCGGACAGGTGGAAGAACGAGTCGCCGGTCAGCACGCCCTCGCCATTGGCGACCAGCCAGTCGTAGAGCACGCGCTGCTGGTCCGGGGTGGGGTGCAGTTCGTCCCAGACGTCGGCACCGCGCCCGGAGGGCCGCAGGCGGGTCAAACGCAGTGTGGCGCCGTATTTGTCGGCGATGGCCTTGAACTCGTCGAGCTGCGGGATATTGTGCCGGGTCGCCACCACCGACAGCTTCGCGTCCTTGAACCCGGCCGCGGCCAGATTCTCCAGGGCGCGGATCGCCATGGCGTAGGAGCCGGGTCCGCGCACCGCGTCGTTGACCTCGGCGTCCGCGCCGTCCAGCGAAATCTGGACATCGACATAGTCACTCGCGGCCAGCCGCTGCGCGACCTCCGGGGTGATCCGAACGCCATTGGTGGAGAACTTGACTCCGACATCGTGCGCGGTGGCGTAGTCGACCAGTTCCCAGAAGTCCGGGCGCACAGTCGGTTCGCCGCCGCCGATATTGACGTAGAAGATCTGCATGCGCTGGAACTCGTCGATCAGCGCCTTGCACTGTTCGGTGCTGAGCTCGCGCGGATCGCGCCGTCCGGAGGACGACAGGCAGTGCACGCAGGACAGGTTGCAGGCGTAGGTGAGTTCCCAGGTCAGGCAGATGGGCGCGGCCAATCCGGTCTCGAACCGGTCGATCAGCCGGACCGCCTTGTCATCAGCAGCACCGGACCGCCCCTCATCGACACGTCGCTGCGCGTGGCCGTCCGGTTGCGGGACCACCCCCGCAGGTGGCCGGACGGCCTGCGCCGGCGCGGGCTCGGCGCCCGCGGCGCCGGCCACACGCGCTGGCGCGCCGACGATCATCTCACCTTCGGCCAATTGCGCAAGCGCGCTCAGGTACGGCGCGGCGCGATCGCCGGTGATCCCGGCCGCCTCCAGCGCCGTCCGCGCGGTGGCGTGGGCGGGCAGCGATCGCACGATCTCGACGATCTTCGGGTTCTTCAGGAACGAGAGCTTGCGCGTACCGAAGTGGTAGAGCAGCGCGCCGAACGGTTCCGGGCGTAGGGAAACCCGGGGATGCAGCTGCCAAGGGGTATCGAGATCGAGCATCATCATGGCCGGATCAGTAGACGCCGCACATGCCGTCGATGGACACCTCTTCGATGAGGGTCTCCTCGACCAGCTCGGCGCTCTCGGTGTCGCTCGGTGCGTGGAACGTGTGCATCATGCCAACCTCCGTGTGTGTAGTACCAGTCACACGATAGCCAGAAGCGGTACAAAAATGAAACACGTTCCAGTCGATGGGACGATTTCTTGCGCCGCGACCAGCGGCTCGCCAGGCTCGGGCCCATGACCCCCGGCCCGCCCTCGACGCCCAGCGCGCAGACCACCCCGGTAACCCGCACTCTAGACTTCCGGTGGAAAGCAGCTGAACAGAACGTGACGGGCGCCACACGCCCGCGGTGCAGAGGTGGCATGGGAGTCGGACGGGTACAGGGCGCCGGAAGCGGCAATACGCTCTCGGAGCCGGAGATCGTCGAGGCCGCATTGCGCGTGGTCCGCACGGACGGCGTGGAGAAACTGTCCATGCGGCGACTTTCCCGCGAACTAGGCGTCTCCCCCATGGCGCCGTACTACTACGTCGCCGACAAACGCGAGCTGCTCGACCTCGTCGCCACCGCCGCGCTGGCGGGAGTGCGCAAGCCACCGCCGGAATCCGGCCCCTGGCAGCAGCGCCTGCGCGAACTCGTCGACCAGATCGACGAGAAGCTGCGCAAGCACCCGGGACTCGGCGATGTCCTGATCGAGCAGATGTTGGGCAAACAGCTCGACCTGATCGCCGCGATCATGGAGATCCTGGCCGAAGCCGGATTCGGCGACCGCGACGTGCTGGCCGCGTACGCGACCATCCACACCTATCTCTTCGGCCGCAGCAGAGTGAATCCCCGCGACCGCTCGCCGCTGTCGGATGTGGCGCTGCCGGACGTGGTGGACCGGGCCACCAAGCACATGACCGATCTGCGCGGGCGCTATGCCTACGACTTCGGCATGGAGGTGCTGATCGCCGGTCTCGAGGCTCGGCTTGTCCGGCAACCGGACCCCGACGTACGATGAAACTGAAACACGTTCTAGTTTTCTTCCAGACCACGTTCGAGAGGCAGCGATGACTACGGTCGAAGTTCCCCACGGCTCCCGATCCGTCGTGCTGCGGGTCGCCGCGGTGATCGCGGAGACCAGCGACAGCTGTTCGCTGGTCTTCGACGTTCCCGAGGAATCGCGCGCGAAGTTCGACTACAAGCCGGGCCAGTTCCTGACCCTGCGTGTGCCGAGCGACCAGACCGGCTCGGTGGCGCGCTGCTACTCGCTGGCCAGCTCGCCCTACACCGACGACAAGCCGAAGGTCACCGTCAAGCGCACCGAGGGCGGGTACGGATCGAACTGGCTGTGCGACAACGTCAAAGCCGGTGACCAGCTCGAAGTGCTGCCGCCCTCCGGCGTTTTCACGCCCCGCGACCTCGACGAGGACCTGCTGCTGTTCGGCGCGGGCAGCGGCATCACGCCGGTCATGTCGATCCTGAAATCGGCGCTGGCCCGCGGCAACGGCCGCATCGTGCTGGTGTACGCCAACCGGGATCCGCACTCGGTGATCTTCGCCGACGAACTGCGCGAACTCTCCGACAAGCACGCCGGGCGGCTCACCGTGATCCACTGGCTCGAGCACCTGCAGGGCCTGCCTTCGGTCGAAGGACTGGCCACGCTGGTTCGGCCCTACACCGCCTACGAATCGTTCATGTGCGGGCCGAAACCGTTCATGGACCGGGTGCACGACGCGCTCGCCCAGCTCGACGTGCCGCGCAACCGCACCCACGCCGAGGTGTTCAACTCCCTGGCCGGAGACCCGTTCGCCGATCAGGCGCCGGTCGAGGTCTCCGACGAGGAGGCCGCCGACGCCGCGACCGTCGAGGTGGAACTCGACGGCGAGGTGCACCAGCTGGCCTGGCCGCGCAAGCAGACCCTGGTCGACATCATGCTCGCCAAGGGTCTGGATGTGCCCTACTCCTGCCAGGAGGGCGAATGCGGGTCCTGCGCCTGCACCGTGCTCGAGGGCAAGGTCGAGATGGAGAACGCGGAGATCCTCGATCCCGAGGACATCGAGAACGGCTACATCCTCGGCTGCCAGGCGCGGCCGGTGACCGACCACCTGAAGATCCAGTTCTAGTGTCGATTTGCGGTGTTCACGACGCCCCTACATGGTTACGCTGCGCTGCCGCCTCCGGGCGCTGAGCTCACACCGCGGCGCGACCGGTAGTGCGCCCGCTGGTCGGGCGTCAGGTGCTCGGTCGCGTAACTCAGTGCGGTGCGGCCCATCCGGGCCGCGTTCCGGTCCAGGAACCCGAGCAGCAGCAGGCGGTCGACCCGCTTGCCGACCTCCCGCAGCATCCAGCCGACCGCCTTCTGGATCAGGTCGCGCCGGTCGTCGAGCAGGAGTTCGGCGAGTTCGAAGGTGGTCGAAGGGTCACCGGCCTTGATGAAGGCGAAGGTGCTGAGCACCGCGACTCGGCGTTCCCACAGGGACTCCGAGCGAGCCAGCTCGATCAGCAGATCCCGGGGCCGGTCCAGTAGCCACGGGCCGACGATGTGCTCGGCGGAGCTGTCCACCAGATCCCAGTTGTTGACCCGGCCGCGGCGCACCGCGTCCAGGTAGAAGCGCACCATCTCCTCCTGCGCGGCCACATCCAGCGTGCGCGGCTTGCTCGCCCGGGCGAAGCGGGCATTGAGGATCACCAGTCCGGCCAGGCGTTCCTCGTGCACCGGGCTGTCCAGCAACTCACCGATCCCGGGCAGCGGGAGCGCCGAGAAGCGTTTGGCGACCGCGCGGGTCGCGGGCACGCGCACCCCGAGGAACACATCGCCCGCGCCGTACTCGCCCGGCCCGGTCTTGAAGAAACGTTGCAGGTGGATCGCGTCGGCGGGATCGGCGACCTCCGCCAGCGCCGCCCGGACCCGCGCGGCGGTCGGTGCTTCGGTCACGGGGTCCTCCCGGCGGTCGATGACGTGGTCGAGAACGAAACCACATTATTCGCTCGACAGCGGCGCGGGCCGCGAGTAGACATGGGGTCATGGTTACAGCACGTCCGCATTCGCGGTAAGCACGGCAGGTCCTCTCGCAGGCGCTGTCGCAGCGCCGCCGACCTACCGCTCGTGCCGTCCCCCGGAACGCCTCAACCGGCGAGCGTCCACCGACGAATCCAGTTGACGGAGTGGGGGATTCCCATGACACGCGCTATGACCACCGACCTGGGCCGAGTCCGCAATATCGGCATCATGGCCCACATCGATGCGGGCAAGACCACGACCACCGAACGCATCCTGTTCTACACCGGCGTCACCTACAAGCTCGGCGAGGTGCACGACGGCACCACCGCCATGGACAAGATGGCGCAGGAGCAGGAGCACGGCATCACCATCGCCGCCGCGGCCACCACCTGTTTCTGGCACGACACCCAGATCACCATCCTGGACACCCCGGGCCATGTCGACTTCACCGTCGAGGTGGAACGGTCGCTGCGCGTACTCGACGGCGCGGTCGCGGTCTTCGACGCCAAGGAGGGTGTCGAGCCGCAGTCCGAGCAGGTGTGGCGGCAGGCCGACCGATACGACGTACCCCGGATCTGTTTCGTCAACAAGATGGACAAGCTCGGTGCGGATTTCTTCTTCACCGTGCGGACCATCGAGGAGCGCCTGGGCGCGAAACCCCTTGTGGTGCAACTACCCATCGGTGCCGAGGACGGCTTCGAGGGCGTCGTCGACCTGATCGGGATGCGTGCTCTGCGCTGGCGCGGCGACACCGAACTCGGGCAGCGCTACGAGATCACCGAGATCCCGGAGCAGCTGCGCGAACTCGCCGCGCGCTACCGGCGCGACCTGCTGGAAACCGTCGCCGAATCCGACGAGGCGCTGCTGGAGAAGTACTTCGGCGGCGGCGAATTGACGGTGGCGGAGATCAAGGGCGCGATCCGGCGGCTGACGGTGCGTTCGGCGGCCTATCCGGTGCTGTGCGGGTCGGCGTTCAAGAACAAGGGCGTGCAGCCGCTGCTGGACGCGGTGGTCGACTATCTGCCCTCGCCCTTGGACGCCGAAGTCGCGGAAGGCTATTCGCCCGACGACGAACAGACTGTGCTGCGTCGCCCACCGGAGGTCACCGCGCCGTTCGCGGCGCTGGCGTTCAAGGTGTCGGCGCATCCGTTCTTCGGCAAACTCACCTACCTGCGCGTGTACTCCGGCCGCGCCGCCGCCGGCACCGCGGTCGTCAACGCGACCAGAGGACGAAAGGAGCGCCTGGGCAAGCTGTTCCAGATGCACTCGAACACCGAGCACCCCATCGCGGAGGCATCGGCCGGGCAGATCTGCGCCGTCATCGGACTGAAGGACACCACCACCGGTGACACCCTGTGCGACCCGCACGCGCAGATCGTGCTCGAATCGATGACCTTCCCGGAGCCGGTCATCCAGGTGGCCATCGAACCCAGCACCCGCTCCGACCAGGAGCTGCTGGGCACGGCCATCGCCCGGCTCGCCGAGGAGGACCCGACCTTCTCGGTGCGGGTGGACCCGGAGACCGGGCAGACCGTCATCGGCGGCATGGGCGAACTGCACCTCGAGATCCTGATCGACCGCATGCGGCGGGAGTTCCGGGTCGCGGCCGCGGTCGGCAAGCCGCAGGTGGCCTACCGCGAGACCATCACCGCCGCCGTGGACCGGCACGAGTACACCCATCGCAAACAGCAGGGTGGCCGTGGCCAGTTCGCGAAGGTGGTGCTCGCGGTCGAGCCGTTCGCCGGCGCGGACGGCGCGGTGTACGAGTTCGAGAGCCGGGTCGTCGGCGGACGGGTGCCGAAGGAATACGTGCCCGCGGTCGACGCCGGTGCGCAGGACGCCCTGCGTACCGGGGTGCTCGCCGGATATCCGATGGTGAATGTGCGGGTGGCGCTGCTCGACGGCGCCGCGCACGTACAGGATTCGTCGGATCTGGCGTTCCGGGCCGCGGGTGCGCAGGCGGTGCGGCAGGCCGTCGCTCGCGCGCGCCCGGCCCTGCTGGAGCCGATCATGGCCGTCGAGGTCGTCACCCCGGAGGAATACCTGGGTGAGGTCATCGGCGATCTGAATTCCCGGCGCGGGCACATCCGCTCGATGGTCCAGCGCAAAGGCGCCCGTGTCGTCCAGGCGCTGGTGCCGCTGCGGGAAATGTTCGGCTACATCGGAGATTTGCGGTCCAAGACCCAGGGCCGGGCGAACTACGCCATGGTCTTCGACTCGTATGCACAGGTCCCGGCGGCGCTGGCGGCCGAGATCAGCGCTGCGGCACGCTGAGCAACCGGACAGCACCGTCGCCCGAGCGGCGGCGGTGCTGCCTGCGGTGTCCGCGCGTGTCGCGGATACGTGTCGCCGTGACGCCCCGATACTCCGGCTATCGCATCGCCGCGAGGAAGGACACGAACACCATGGCGAACACAGGTCGCTGCCCGGAATGCGGGCACGACGGCACCCCGATCCTCTACGGGCTGCCGATCACCAAGGCACGGGTCATGGCCATGCTCGGTCATATCCGACTAGGCGGCTGCGTGGTATCCGCCGACGACCCGCACTGGGAGTGCGGTAACTGCCGGCACTCGTGGCAGGACTCGGCGGGTGCGGCGCGGGCGCTGGCGGCGATCTTCGCCCGGCCCGCGGGCGAAAGCGGCGCCGCCCGTCGAATCGGCGGGTGAGCGGCGCTGGTTTGTCGGTGCTCGCCCGTAGGCTCGGACTCAGTACTACATAGCGTAGGAGGAATCCGATGAGCCGAACCACCCGCACCGCCGATCTCGACGTCACCGAAGGCCGCCTGAAGCACGGAATGCCCTATCTCGCACTGGGTTCCGGACAACCCCTGGTGTTCCTGCGCTGGTTCACCGCCGACCACGCCAACCCGACCGGCTGGATGCGCAGCGCCGAACTCAAAACCCTTGCGCCACTGGCTCGCAACTTCCGCGTCTACGCGGTCGGGCGCGCGCCCGATATGGCCGCGGGCACCACCATGGCCGACATCGCGACCGAGCACGCCGACGCGCTGCACGCCGAATTCGGCGGCGCCGTAGACGTTCTCGGCGTGTCCTCCGGCGGCTCGATCGCCCTGCAACTCGCGGCCGATCACCCCGCCGCGGTGCGCAGGCTCGTCATCGCGTCCTCGGGCTACCGGCTCGAACGCGCCGCGTCCGCCGCCCAGGTCGCCTACGGCGAAGCGGCTGCCCGCGGCGACCGCGCCCTGCACCACATGGCCTCGGCCGGATTTGCCAATCCACTGGTGGCTCGCCTCGCCGCCGCCGGCATGTGGCTACTGGATCCGCTGGCCCGGCCCAAGAACCCCGCCGACACCCTGGCCTTCGTCCGCGCCGAGGACGCCTTCGACCTCGACGGCCGCCTCGCCGACATCCAGGCGCCCACCCTGGTCGTCGGCGGCGAACGCGACGGCTTCTACCCGGCGGCCAACTTCCGCCACACCGCGGACGGAATCCCCCACTCGCACTTGGTCATCTACCCCGGTGCCAGCCACATGGGTGCGGTCAAACACGCGCGTTTCGCCCCCGACGTCACCGATTTCCTCACTCGGTAGGGCACACCGGGATCAGCACCACTCGGTGCACACTGGACGGATGGCCGAACACGCGAGCTGTCCCCGGTGCGGCGCCGACGGCGTCCCGATCATCTACGGGTTCCCGTCGGCCGCGGTCATGCGCAAGGTCGAGGCCGGGCAGGCTCGCATGGGCGGATGCGTCATCACGGGCAGCGAACCGCGCTGGGCCTGCCCGGCCTGCGACCAGCGTTGGCGCACCGGCGACCAGGCAGCACGCACGGACACCCCGGAGCTCCGGCGGCCTCGGTGAGTTCAGCCCAGCTGAGTCATCCCGGCGGCGACCACCTGCGCGATATTGAGCACCTCGTCGGCGGGTGGGAGCGACACCCCGTCCAGCGCCTGTAGCCGATCGGTGCTCGCGACCGCGAACATCGCCGACACCCACGCTGTCGCACAGGCTTTCAGCGTGCCCGGCCGCACCTTGGTGGGGGCGCTCGCCTCCAGCACCCGGGCGGTCACCTCCAGCAGTTGATCCCGCAGCCGCCGCAGCTGGCGGCGCACATCCGGATGGGTATCGGCCTCGCGCCACATGATCACCCGCAGCACCGAGGAGTGGTGATCACGCAGGTTCAACGCGGCATCCAGGTTGACCAGGCTGGCGGCGGGATCACCCGGCGCCACCACCGTGCCGATGTCCTCGATCGGCTGCGCGGGCACGCGTTCGGACATCAGAGCCGAGAGGATCGCGTCCTTGGTCGGGAAGTAGTAGAAGACAAGACCTTTGGGCACGCTCGCCGCGGCCGCGATCGCGGCCGTCGGGGTCGCGTCGAAACCCTGTGCCGCGAACAGCTTTTCGGCGGCATCCAAAATGAGTTGCCGGGCGTCACCGTCGACTTTCGCGCTACGGCGGCGCCCGGCCCGATCCCCGCGTCGCGGGGGTTTCGGCATGTGCATCAGTGATGCGGAACCATGCTGTGCAGCCGACTCGACACCGTCGGCAGCGCCGCCACGGCGACCACTACCGTCGCCAGCCCGACTACCCATGCCGTCCAGGATGCGCCGAAGTAGTCGGTGAAGTCCAACACCCACGGCGAAACGAACAGCAGCGCGCCGAACAGCGCCATGGCGTAGTCGAGCGCGGACATGGACGCGCGGTAGATCTGCGCCAGACCGGTCAGCGCGATCAGCGCGCCGAGCACGACCAGCGCCCAGAAGGCGTTGTCGTTGGTCGCGACCCAGAGCGTGGACAGTGCGGCGAAGACGCCGAGGACGACGGCCAGCCCGTCCTGTGCACGGCTATCGGTGAACATGATGTGCCTCCTGAAGGCGTCGAATGTGTTCGTACCTCCCGGTATAGACCTGATTGACCGCCCGATCAATAGTCGTGCCGACCCGTGTCCGCACCGACATCCATATGTGACAGCGCACACAAGCCAGGAAAACCAAGCAACCGTTAGGGTGAGCGGGTGGACAGTTGCGAAGGCATGGTCGCGTCGGCGGCCCACCCCGTCCCGGCATCGGAAAGGTAGGGCCGCATGACAGCGCCGATCGTGATCGTCGGAGCCGGGCTCGCCGGATTGCGCACCGCCGAGGAACTACGCCGCGCGGGCTTCGCCGGCGACATAGTCCTGGTCGGCGAAGAAGCCCGGCTGCCCTATGACCGCCCACCCCTGTCCAAACAGTTCGTGCGCGGCGAAACCGACGACACCACCCTGCGGCCCGCCGAATTCTTCGACGAGAACCAGATCGAACTGCGGCTCGCGACCAACGCGGTCGGCGTGGACACCACAGCGCGGCAGGTGCGGCTGTCCGACGGCAGCACACTCGAATACGACCAGCTCGTCATCGCGACCGGACTACGTCCACGTCGCCTGCCCGGGCTACCCGACCTCGCGGGCGTGCACGTCCTGCGCGACCACGCCGATGCCAGCGCGCTGCGCGCGGAACTCGGCGCGGCCCGCAAAGCACTCGTCGTCGGCGCGGGCTTCATCGGCTGCGAGATCGCCGCCAGCTTCCGAGCCTGCGGCGTCGACGTCGTCCTCATCGAACCGCAGCCGACACCGCTGGCCTCCGTGCTCGGCGAACCCGTCGGCGCGCTCGTCGCGCGCATGCACCGCGCCGAAGGCGTCGACCTGCGCTGCGACACCGGCCTGGACACCTTCCTTGCCGACGACAACGGCCGCGTCCGCGGCGCCCGGCTCTCCGACGGCACCGAGATCGCCGCCGACCTCGTCGTCATCGGCGTCGGCTCCCGGCCCGTCACCGACTGGCTCGCCGACTCCGGCATCGAACTCGCCGCTCCCGCGGCCGGCGGCGGCGTGCTCACCGACGCGGTCGGCCGCACCCGCACCGAACACGTCTGGGCCCTCGGCGACGTCGCCGCCTGGCTGCACGACACCGGCCACCGCAAACGCGTCGAACACTGGACCAACGCCGGCGAACAAGCCAAACTCCTCACCTGCGCCCTCCTCGGCCTCGCCGCCCCCACCGCCACCCAGGTCCCCTATTTCTGGAGCGACCAGTACGAGGTGAAAATCCAGGCCCTCGGCACCCCGAACGCCGCCGACGACATCACCATCGTCAGCGACGACGGGCGGAAATTCCTCGCCTACTACTCCCAGGACGGGATCCTGACCGGCGTCGTCGGTGCCGGGTTGACCGGAAAGGTCATGAAAACACGCGCCAAGCTGGCCAACCGGACACCGGTCAGCGAGCTGCTCGCGCCCGCGAACTGAGGGCGCGCGGGTCGCCTCGCCGTTCCCGCTGGTACCTCCCACCAGCAGGTGGCCATGCGGCAGGCAGCGCAGCCGTTTCAGATGTCACCGAATCCGTAGCTCGTGCACTTGGGCTGTGCGGGAATTGGGCCGCGGCGATTCGGCACGGGAAGCGTTTCCTGCCGGGCGATGTGGTCCATGTGGCGGGCTCGGTGTGGTCGACGGTTACGGGAACGCTAAGGCTGCGATGGGGGTGGTGGGCGGACGCTGTAATACGGTGGTCGGGTGATCGTCGCGCTCATCGATTCCGGGTTGGGGCTGCTACCGACGGCCGCGTGGCTGCGCAAGCTGCGGCCCGAGGTCGATCTGCTGCTGCAATCCGATCCGGACGGCGCGCCCTGGGGGCCGAAACCGGAACCGTGGGTGATCGACCGGGTCGTCTCGGCGGCCCGCGATTCGCTGCGCCTGGGCGCACAGGTCATCGTGCTGCCCTGCAATACGGCGAGCGTCACCGCGCTCGAGCACGTACGTGCCGAAGTCGGGCCCGACGTGCCGGTGGTCGGTACCGTCCCCGCGATCAAACCCGCTGCCGCCGTATGCAACTCGGTCGCGGTGTGGGCAACCGCCGCCACGACGGCCAGCAAGTATCAAGCCGATCTGATCACCCGATTCGCGGGTGACGCGAAAGTCGTGGGCGTCGCCTGCCACGGGCTGGCCGACGCCATCGACCGCGGTGACCTGGCCGCCGCCAAGGAATCCATCGCCCGCGCCGCCGAACAGTCACCCGCCGACGTCGAAGGCGTCGTCCTCGGCTGCACCCACTACCCGCTGGTCATCGACGAGATCATCGCGGCCCTCCCACCCGGCGTCCGCCTCTTCGACAGCGCCGAAGCCGTAGCCGCCCAAACCCTCCGCCGCCTCGACAGCCTCGCGCTGCCCCCGGGCACCGGTACCGTCACCGTCCGCACCAGCGGCCGCCCCGGCATCCTCCCCACCTCCGCCGCCCAATTCGAACCCGGTCGGCTGCTGGGCGCAACCCTCTGAAAATCCACAACCATCCACAGGCAGGTTGGGGAACCCCGACCGGGCTCGAGAAATCCTGTCGCAGAACGTCACCCGCCATATCAGCTCGGCGTCGATCCATCAGCGCACCATCCGGCGCCACGGCCTGACCGGAACCAAACACCCCTGCCGGCCCGAATCCACACCTCGCGTGGAGCCCAGACGCCCAGTCGGCAGCGGTTTCGGGTGCTCCACCATTTCCCCCGGGACGACTCCGAGCATCGTCGCCGTGTCTTACCCGCAGCCACGAGCTCGCTCAATGATGGTGCAGTTGACTGATCAAGGACCAAGTGCTGTGAATCCGCAAGTCCGGCGGATTCGAACTTCTTCCGAAGTCACCTCACCACGAGCCTGGCTCACATCTAGATCTGTTGCACAACAGCGTAATTCGAGGTTATCCACAGGATTGAAGTTATCCACAGGTAGGTGGTTTTCGTGAGGTGGCTGCCTGCGCACGGCGCATCATTGCGCAATGGCCGATGAATTGTTGCTTCGCAAGACCGCGCTGGCACGAGGATTGACCGACTACGACTTGCGGCGGGCATGTGCCGCCGGTCGCCTGACACGGCTGCGCCCCGGGGCCTACGCCCACGCGGACGCTCCCGCCGACCCCCATGCGCGACACCGGCTAGCGGTCCGCGCGGCCAGCGCGGTGCTGGGCGACGGCGTCGTGATCAGCCATCAGTCGGCTGCCGTGTTGCACGGGTTGCCGCTCCTGCATCCCCCCGGCCGCCAGGTGCACGCGACCGTCAACCGCGCCACCGGTGGCCGTTTGACGAAAAGCCTGCACCTGCACAGCACACCGTTCGACGACGACGAGGTCATGACCATCGATGGCCTGCTGGTGACAACTCCCGCCCGCACCATCGCCGACCTCGCCCGCACCCTCTCGTTCACCGCCGCGGTCGTGACCGGCGATCCCGCGATGCGCAACCACGGTCTGTCCGCCGACCAGCTGCTGACTCAACTGGATCGGTGGAGCCGTCGCCGCGGCCTGTCCCAGGCCCGCCAGGCGATCCTCTTCATGGATCCGCGCAGCGAAAGCCCCGGCGAATCCCGCAGCCGGGTCGCCATGCACCACGCCTGCCTTCCCAAACCCGAACTCCAGACCGAAATACACAGCGTGCAGGGCCATCTCATCGCCCGAGTCGACTTCTTCCTCCCGCAATACAACGTCATCGGCGAATACGACGGCCGCTGCAAATACGGCCGCCTGCTCGCCCCGGAGCAATCCCCCGGCGACGCCGTCTACAGCGAAGAACTCCGCGAAGACACCCTCCGCGACCTCGGCGCCCAATTCGTCCGCTGGACCACCGCCGACCTGAACGACTTCACCACAACCGCCGCCCGCTGGCGCCGAGCAATAGTCCGCGGCGCCACCGCCCCACCCCCACGCTGGCAAATCCTCTGATCCCACCCACCATCCGCACGCCCACCCCAGGGCCGCGCGGATCTTCAAACTCCTACCCCCAGCACGCTGGGCGGCTGCGGTTGGAAGCGGGCTGGGCACATCTGCACCGTCCTCACCCAGCGCCCCACTTCACAACCACTTCCGCCACACCACCCACCCCACAGCACAAGCAAACTCGCCACCATCGTTGTGATCACGCGAGCACACCTGTGAACACACAGCTACAGACCCGTTCGCCGCGCACGGCTGGATAGTCCGGTGGGCCAACTACTCGCAGCTCAGGCGAACTGCATGCCGCGGCAGAACCCTCGGTGGCGCAAATGTGCGAGCGGATGTCGAACTTGCCTTGTCGGAGTTGCCTGTGCCACCGGCATTCTTGCCTCACCACACCCACCATCGCAGCAGTGAGCTCACCAGCATCGCCGTGTCGAACCGAACGGCCCTGTGGAGCACCGACAGCTGCTGGGGTCGCCGCGCTCTGCCGGAAAGTCCTGCGGCCGACCAGAACGGAACCCCTACGGCCTGAAGCTGGCACTGCACAGGTACTTTCGCCACGCCGCCCCACCTCAACCTGCAAGCGACCTCGCCACCATCCCTGTGATGACGTGAGCAAGCTTGTGGGCGCATAGCTGCCGGGTTCGCCGCACTCGGCTGGACACTCGCAGCCGGCGGAAACGCCTCGGGCATGCGTCATTCCGTACTCGCGGCGAGCTGAGCAGGTGACGTCAGTCGGGTGGCTGGTGGAGGGGCGGGGAACGCCGAACGGCGCCGCTCCCGGAGGAGCGACGCCGTTCGGTGTCAGCCAGCTAGTGCTGGGAGATGTTGCGGGGCAACGTCACTTGAGGATCTTGGTGACGCGGCCGGCGCCGACGGTGCGGCCACCTTCGCGGATCGCGAAACGCAGGCCCTCGTCCATGGCGACCGGCTGGATCAGCTTGACGGTCATCTCGGTGTTGTCACCGGGCATGACCATCTCGGTGCCCTCGGGGAGGGTCACAACGCCCGTCACGTCAGTCGTACGGAAGTAGAACTGCGGACGGTAGTTGTTGAAGAACGGGGTGTGGCGGCCACCCTCGTCCTTGGACAGGATGTAGGCCTGGCCCTCGAACTCGGTGTGCGGGGTGGTGGTGCCCGGCTTCACGATGACCTGGCCACGCTCGACATCTTCGCGCTTGATACCACGAACCAGCAGACCGACGTTGTCACCGGCCTGGCCCTGGTCGAGCAGCTTGCGGAACATCTCGATACCGGTGACCGTGGTCTTGGTCTTCTCCGGACGGATGCCGACGATCTCGACTTCCTCGTTCACGTTGATGATGCCGCGCTCGACACGACCGGTGACGACGGTGCCACGACCGGTGATGGTGAACACGTCCTCGACCGGCATCAGGAACGGCTTGTCGGTCTCACGCACCGGGTCCGGGATGGACTCGTCGACGGCGTTCATGAGCTCGAGCACCGAGTCGACCCACTTCTGGTCGCCCTCGAGCGCCTTCAGGCCCGAGACGCGGACGACGGGGGCGTCCTCGTCGAACTCCTGCGAGGCCAGCAGCTCGCGGACCTCCATCTCGACGAGCTCGAGGATTTCCTCGTCGTCGACCATGTCCGACTTGTTCAGCGCGACCAGGATGTAGGGCACGCCGACCTGACGGGCGAGCAGCACGTGCTCGCGGGTCTGCGGCATCGGGCCGTCGGTGGCGGCGACCACGAGGATGGCGCCGTCCATCTGCGCCGCACCGGTGATCATGTTCTTGATGTAGTCAGCGTGACCCGGGGCGTCGACGTGCGCGTAGTGGCGCTTCTCCGTCTGGTACTCGACGTGGGAGATGTTGATCGTGATACCACGAGCCTTCTCCTCCGGCGCCTTGTCGATCTGATCGAAGGCCGAGGCCTCGTTCAGGTCCGGGTACTTGTCAGCCAGCACCTTGGTGATCGCTGCGGTCAGCGTGGTCTTGCCGTGGTCGACGTGACCGATGGTGCCGATGTTGACGTGCGGCTTCGTCCGCTCGAACTTCGCCTTCGCCACTGTGGTGTCCTCCTGGACTTGTTGGTGCGTGCGTTTGCAGCAGTGCGGTTATTACTGGGGGTCGTACTGACGCCCGGCAGGTATTACTCGCCGGTCGCCTTGGCGATGATCTCCTTCGACACGTTGGCCGGAACCTCCGCGTACGAATCGAACACCATGGAGTAGTTCGCTCGGCCCTGGGTCTTCGACCGCAGGTCACCGATGTAGCCGAACATCTCCGAGAGCGGAACCAGCGCCTTGACGACACGGGCACCACTGCGTTCCTCCATGGCCTGGATCTGGCCACGGCGGGAGTTCAGGTCGCCGATCACATCGCCCATGTAGTCCTCGGGCGTGGTGACCTCGACCGCCATCAGCGGTTCGAGGATCACCGGACCGGCCTTGCGGGCCGCTTCCTTGAGGGCCTGCGAGCCGGCGATCTTGAAGGCCATTTCCGACGAGTCGACGTCGTGGTAAGCGCCGTCGAGCAGGGTGACCTTCAGGTTCACCAGCGGGTATCCCGCGAGCACACCGTACTGCATGGCGTCCTGCGCGCCCGCGTCCACCGAGGGGATGTACTCGCGCGGAACGCGGCCACCGGTGACCTTGTTCTCGAACTCGTAGGTCGCGCCGTCTTCGCCGACGAACGGCTCGAGGGCGATGATGACCTTCGCGAACTGGCCCGAACCACCGGTCTGCTTCTTGTGGGTGAATTCGAGCTTCTCGACCGGGCGGGTGATCGTCTCGCGGTAGGCCACCTGCGGCTTACCGACGTTCGCCTCGACCTTGAATTCGCGCTTCATCCGGTCGACGAGGATGTCGAGGTGGAGCTCGCCCATGCCGCCGATGACGGTCTGGCCGGTCTCCTGGTCGAGCTTGACCGAGAAGGTCGGGTCCTCTTCGGAGAGGCGCTGGATCGCGGTGCCCAGCTTCTCCTGGTCGGACTTCGTCTTGGGCTCGATCGAGACCTCGATGACCGGGTCCGGGAAGGTCATGGACTCGAGCACGATCTGGTTCTGCGGATCGCACAGGGTGTCGCCGGTGGTGGTGTCCTTCAGACCGATCACGGCGTAGATGTGACCAGCCGAGGCAGCCGGAACCGGGTTCTCCTTGTTGGAGTGCATCTGGAACAGCTTGCCCAGACGCTCCTTCTTGCCCTTGGTCGAGTTGATGACCTGGGCGCCGGAGTCGACCTTGCCGGAGTACACGCGGACGTAGGTCAGCTTGCCGAAGAAGGGGTGCACGGCGATCTTGAACGCCAGCGCCGCGAACGGCTCGTCGGCCGACGGCTTGCGGGTGAGGATTTCCTCTTCCTTGCCGGGGACGTGGCCGGTGGTGGCCTCGACGTCCAGCGGCGAGGGCAGGTAGTCGATGACCGCGTCGAGCATGGGCTGCACGCCCTTGTTCTTGAACGCGGAACCACACAGCACCGGGTACAGCTCGGAGTTGACCGTCATCTTGCGGATGGCGCCCTTGATCTCGGAGATCGAGAGCTCCTCGCCGCCGAAGAACTTCTCCAGCAGCGCCTCGTCGGACTCGGCGACGGTCTCCAGCAGCTCCTGGCGGTACTGCTCGGCCTTCTCCTTGAGATCGGCCGGGATCTCCTCGACCTCGTACTTCTCGCCGAGCTTGGTCTCGCCCTTCCAGACCTTCGCGTTCATCTCGACCAGGTCGACGATGCCCTCGAAGGTGTCCTCGGCACCGATCGGCAGCTGGATGACCAGCGGCTTCGCGCCCAGGCGGTCCTTGATGGTCTGCACGGTGAAGTAGAAGTCCGCACCGAGCTTGTCCATCTTGTTGACGAAGCAGATGCGCGGGACGTCGTACTTGTCGGCCTGACGCCACACCTGCTCGGACTGCGGCTCGACACCCTCTTTGCCGTCGAACACGGCGACGGCGCCGTCGAGCACGCGCAGCGAACGCTCGACCTCGACGGTGAAGTCGACGTGGCCGGGGGTATCGATGATGTTGATCTGGTTGTCGTTCCAGAAGCACGTGGTCGCGGCGGAGGTGATGGTGATACCACGCTCCTGCTCCTGCTCCATCCAGTCCATGGTGGCGGCGCCATCGTGGACTTCACCGATCTTGTAGGTGATACCGGTGTAGAAGAGGATGCGTTCAGTTGTGGTCGTCTTGCCCGCGTCGATGTGGGCCATGATGCCGATGTTGCGGACCTTGTTCAGGTCGGTGAGCACGTCCTGTGCCACGGAAATCTTCCCCGCTCTGCTTGTCGTAGATCAGCGTGTTGGGATCTTCGGGTGTCGGACCTTGGTCAGGTCCACTATGTCAACGTCGGGAACGGCACCGAAGTGCCGCCCCCGACAGTGACTACCTTCCGGCCCCCACACGAGCGACGGGCCGGGCGGCAATCACCAGCGGTAGTGCGCGAAGGCCCGGTTGGACTCGGCCATCTTGTGGGTGTCTTCGCGACGCTTGACCGAGGCGCCGAGGCCGTTGCTGGCGTCCAGCAGCTCGTTGGCCAGGCGTTCGATCATGGTCTTCTCGCGACGGGCGCGAGAGAAGTTGACCAGCCAGCGCAGCGCCAGGGTGTTGGCGCGGCCCGGACGGACCTCCACCGGCACCTGGTAGGTGGCGCCACCGACACGGCGGGGCTTGACCTCCAGCGAGGGCTTGACGTTGTCCAGCGCGCGCTTGAGAGTGACGACCGGATCGGTGCCGGTCTTCTCGCGCGCCTGCTCCAGCGCGCCGTAGACGATGCGCTCGGCGGTGGACTTCTTGCCGTCCAGCAGGATCTTGTTGACCAGCTGAGTGACCAGCGGCGAACCGTAGACCGGGTCGTTGATCAGCGGACGCTTGGGTGCGGGGCCCTTGCGTGGCATATCAGCTCTTCTCCTTCTTGGCGCCGTAGCGGCTGCGGGCCTGCTTGCGGTTCTTCACACCCTGGGTGTCGAGGGAGCCGCGGATGATCTTGTAGCGCACACCGGGGAGGTCCTTCACACGACCGCCGCGCACGAGCACCATCGAGTGCTCCTGCAGGTTGTGGCCTTCACCCGGGATGTACGCCGTGACCTCGACCGCGCTGGTCAGGCGAACACGCGCGACCTTACGCAGCGCGGAGTTCGGCTTCTTCGGGGTCGTGGTGTACACGCGGGTGCACACGCCACGACGCTGCGGGCTCCCCTTGAGGGCCGCGGTCTTGGTCTTGGCGACCTTGTCGCGGCGACCCTTGCGGACCAGCTGGTTGATGGTTGGCATAGACCGGCTTTCCTTGTTTTTTGTCTAACGCGGTGTCTGGAACTTCATGTCTTTGTGGTTCGAGCTATCGAACTCGCACGTCCGTCCACGTTTCTCGCGTCCCGAGGTCGGGCGTGTCGCGCTTCGAACACTACCCTGTTTCCGGGCATGCCGGAGAGGTCGGCCGCTTTCGCTGGCTTACGTCGAATCACGAACTTGCCCGCATGCTTGCAGGCACAGCGGTCCACGATACCCGTGACCTCGAGAGAGGTGCAAAACGGGTCGGATTATCGGGCCAGATTCAGGGTCTGTTCGAGGAGTTGCCGTCCCGCCGCGCACGGATCGGAATGAGAGGTGCCGGGCCGGTAGTTGATCCACCAGCCGATGACGCCGGTATCGGCGGCGCTGGCGGTGAGGCCGCAGGAGTCCGCGTCGTTCGGGCGCCGGATCTCCATCGCCTGCGAACCGGCGACCGTGACGTTGGTCGCACTGTAGCCGAGCTTGTTGATCGTCTGCCGCTCGACGCTCAGCGAACCGTTCTCGTACCAGTTCAATGTGACCATCGCGCTGCCCACATTCCACATGCAGACCGCGCCGACGAACGAGCTGACGGCCTGGTAGCCCCCGCCGAGCGCTTTGGCGATCTCGGTCGGGGACACCACATCACACTCGCGAAGCAGCTTGTCGAAGTTCACGTTGAACGTGGAGCCCGAGCCGGCGGGCCGCGCCGCGCCGGGGACGGTCTGCCCGCATCCGGCCGCTCCCAGCACCAAGGCCCCGCAGGCGATCGCCGAGAGCAAGGGCCGGGCTACCCGAGCCATAGCGCGGCTGGTCACTGCAGCCGCTGCAGTGTCAGCACGGACAGATCTCGCGCCACATCGCACGCGCCGCGAGCCGAATCCAGCGGTACCACGGTCGACCATTCGAAGAAGTCGTCCCCGAGCTGCACCGCGAAATCGCAAACCTCGCCCCTGTCCTCCATCGCGGAAGACGCGAACCCGCTGCGCCCATCCACTGTGATCGACTCGGTGATCCGCTCCTTGGACTCCACCCACGCCCGCTCGCGTTCGATCGGGCTGCCCCGGTAGGACGCGAAGGTCGCCCCCGCGGAACCAGGCGCGCCGGACCGGAACTGGCAACCGACCGCGTTCCGGTAGATCTGGGACACCTGCGCGTAGCCGCCGATTCGGCGGACCTCCTCCTCGTTGACATTGCCGCATTCCCCGACGAACGGGCCCAGCGCCGCGACCTTGCGCGGCTGTCGGGTCGTGGGTTCGGAATCGGAATCACCGGATCCGCAGCCGGACAGGGCCACCACCATGGCCAGTCCGGTCAGAATCGCCGACAGGATGCGCATGTCGAGAACTCTACCGGCGCAGCCAGTTCACGGCCGTCTCGCACGGCAGCGGGCCCGCACCGGTGATCTACCGATGCGGGCCCGACAGCCGGTCTTCACAGTGGCGCGGCGAGACCCGCGAACACCCCGAACCCCAGGGGCAGCAGGAGCGCGAGGCGCGCATACCGCGCCGGCCAGCTCGCGCGCCGTCGCACGAAAGTGCTGAGCGCCGCCGCCACGATCCCGAACGCCGCGGCGTAGACGAGGACGTCGTCGCCATCCATCCGGGCGTCGCGCGCGATGAAGGCGGTCAGGATCGCGGCTGCGCCGAAGAACGCGGCGCCGTACAGCGCGTCGCGCGGCGACAGTACCGTGATTTCACGATTCCGATTCCGCCACAGTTGAAAACACGCTATCGCGACAATGACGAGTTCCCCGATCGCCGCGACCGTGAAAATCGCCTGGAATAAATTCTGCATAAGTCACCCTCCGCAGATGATCAGGAATTCTGCCCGCTCCAGAATCACCCAGGGGCTTGTATCGGGTGAGCCCGTACAAGCCCCTGGGATCGTCGGATCAGAAGCAGTTCTCGGCGACGCCGCCCAACTGGAAGATCTCGAGGGCCAGCGCACCCGCGCCGGCCGCGGCCTGATCGAAGGTCTCACGCATCGCGTCACCGATCGACTTCCGCTCACGCAGCACCTTGTTGCGCAGGATCCGGATCGCGTTCGCCGCGCCGCCGATCGCCTTGATCGCGGCCTTCACCTTCAGGACCTTGGCGATGAACACGGCATTGGCGCCGATCGCCAGTGCGAGATGACCCGCACACTTGCCCAGATTGAAATCGACCATGGCGGTGTCGTTCACCTGAATGGCCTCGACGGCGCGGATGAAGTTCTCGGCCCGGGTCAGATCCTGCTCTTGGGTGATGATCGGCGTCAGCAAGGGCCCGAAGCTCGTCAGCACGACATCGGCCTGACGCGGCGCGGCGGACGCGACAGCGGCGCTCTCCACACCGGCGGCGATGGTCGCAGCAACCAGGACACCGGCAATAATCGACTTACGAACCCTCATTTGATTTCTTTCTTTCGAGCCGTGCACTCCGGCACAACTTTCCGTGATCACAATTCCGGCGACTACCTGCCGGAACGTTCTGATCACAAAGTTATGGCAAGCTCGACTGCGCCACAATAGATTTGGACTGCCACCCTGGTGGCCGAATTGGCAGACAAATGATGGAACCGATCGGCCCGCGAATACGTCGCGGGTAGCGAGGCTACTCGGGGGGCCCGGACCTGAGCCGACGCCAGCGGCTGTAGAGCCCGGCGGCCCAGACCACGGCCGCGAGGATCAGGACGCCCCACCACCACGGCGCGGTCTCATCGCGGACAGCCAGGACTACCGCGCCGCCGATGAGCAGCACGAAAACGACCGAATCCCAGACCAAGGCGCGCGGTTGCTTCGACATCGTCTCCCCCTGGACCTACCTGGTGGGCAGCGACGACCCCGTCGCCGCTGCCCACTGTACTCCTCCACGGGCCTGAACTGCCCGGCACCACAAGGGATATGGCCGCCTCACAGATTGCCGCGGGCGGCCTGTTCGCGCTCGATGGCCTGGAACAACGCCTTGAAGTTACCCTTGCCGAAACCGAGGGAACCGTGCCGTTCGATGAGCTCGAAGAAGACGGTGGGGCGGTCGGTGAGCGGTTTGGTGAAAATCTGGAGCAGGTAGCCGTCCTCGTCGCGATCGACCAGGATGCCGCGGCGCTGCAACTCCTCGACCGGGACCCGCACGTGGCCGATGCGGGCGCGCAGCTCGGGATCGGAGTAGTAGGTGTCGGGAGTTTCCAGGAACTCGACGCCTTCACGACGCAGGGCATCGACACAGCTCAGGATGTCATTGGTGGCCAAGGCGATGTGCTGGACGCCGGGACCGCGGTAGAAGTCGAGATACTCGTCGATCTGGGAGCGCTTCTTGCTCACCGCCGGTTCGTTCAGCGGGAACTTCACCCGATGGTTGCCATTGGCCACCACCTTGCTCATCAGCGCCGAATACTCGGTGGCGATATCGTCACCGACGAACTCGGCCATGTTCGTGAAACCCATGACGCGCCGGTAGAACTCGACCCACTCGTCCATCTTGCCGAGCTCCACATTGCCGACCACGTGATCGATGGCCTGGAACAGGCGGGCCGGGCGACCGGCGCGCGGCTCGTAGCCGGACTCGCGGGCGACGAATCCGGGCAGATACGGGCCGTCGTAACGGGACCGGTCGACCAGGGTGTGGCGGGTCTCGCCGTAGGTGGCGATGGCCGCGACGCGGACGGTGCCGAATTCGTCGGTGTCGTCGTGAGGTTCGACCAGGATGGTGGCGCCCTGCCGGCGGGCCTGCTCGACACAGCGGTCCACGTCGGGCACCTCGAGCGCGATATCGACGATGCCGTCACCGTGCCGGTCGTGATGACCGACCAGCGGGCTGTCCGGATCGACCGCGCCCGTGATGACGAAACGGGCCGCGCCACTGCGCAATACGTATGCCTTGTGATCCCGATTGCCGGTCTCGGGCCCGGAGTAGGCCTCGAGCCGCATTCCGAACGCCGACTGCAGGAAGTGGGCGCTCTGGGTGGCGTTGCCGACCACCCAGACCAGGGCGTCCCAACCGGTGACCGGGAACGGATCGACGCTGGTGTCGTGGTCGACAAGTCCGACGAGGCCGCGCAGCTCACCGTCGGTTGGAAGGTGCTCGATGGTCATGTCACCTAGAAAACGACGTCCCACACCGGTAGGCAACAGCGACATTTTTCTATAGACACTGTGGCGAATTCGGCTAGCTGGAGCTCCTTGATGCTGGACAATTTGAATAGCACAGGCTGTACACCTAGGAGGCCGCACATGCCCCGCACACCGGCGAAGCTGGATGAGCTCGATCTCGCCATTCTCACCGCCATGCACGAGTACCAGAAGGCGGGGATTCTGGAGCTGTCCCGCCGCACCCGCGTCGCCCGGGCCACGGTGCAGTCACGGATCGGGCGGATGGAGGAGTCCGGCGTCATCGCCTCCTACGATCCGCAGATCGATGTCACCGCGGCGGGTTTCGACGTGCAGGCGTTCGTCACGCTGGAGATCGCGCAGGGCGCGCTCGATCTGGTCGCGGCCGAACTGGACGCGATTCCCGGCGTGCTCGAGGCCTACGCGACCACCGGCTCCGGGGATGTGCTGTGCCGGATCGGGGCCGATTCGCACGCCGGTCTGCAAACCGTGCTGCTCAGTATCGATCGGACCAGCTCGGTGGTGCGCTCGCACAGCGTCATCGTGCTCTCGACCGTGGTGCCGCGCCGCACACTGCCGCTACTGCGCACCCTGACGCCGACGCACAGCAGCAAAGCGCCCGCCTACCGGGACGCGCACGACCGCTGACCGCCCGCTACGGCAGCGGCATGATGCGCACGACCGTGGTCGTGATGCCGCCGACCACGAACCACAGACGCAGGCTCGGCCGCCCGGAACGGTCGCCGGGCTCGTAGCGGCTGCGCACCGTCACGTGCTGGCGGGCCAGCACCGGCGCGACATATTCGATGATCGCCCGGTGCGGTGCCGCGACCAGCTTCGGGTACTCGACCAGGAACTGTTCCACCGCCTGCCAGTAGCAAGCGTTGTTGACGTGGTTGTAGCTGTCGATATCGGTCGCGCGCACCGGGAACGGCAGATCGGTGTCGGATTCCGGTGGCGTCGGATCGGTCAGGTAGGGCCGCCAGCGCAGCCGGTGCTCCTGGGTGGTCTGCGCCAGGTAGGCCAGGCCCTCGTCGCTGATCCGGGCGGGCATGTTGTTGGACTCGCTGATATTGATCCAGAAGCCCTCGGTCTCGATCAATCCGCCGTTGCCGCTGGTGATCCGCACCCGCATATTCGTCCAGCGGGTGGACATGCTCGAACACCAGCGCAGCAGCTGCACCTCGTCCGGCCACACCACCGGCCGGATGACGTCGATGACCGTGCGCCGGACGATCCAGCTCGGATCGGTGCGGTGCAGGGTGGTGCGGTGCAGTTGCTCCCAGGCGATGTCCTGGAGGTAGCGGGCAATGCTGTCGAACCGCAAACGGTCGTAGGGATCCACGTCGCCGGCCCGGACGGGCCACGCCGAAGCAAAGCCCATGCCCTCCTGGGGAAGCGGGGCGAGTGGCTGATCGACTGACACTGGTGCTCCTCGCGCTGCACGGTGTGCCGCGTGTTTCTTGCGGTGCTCTTCGAGACGACTTTACGGTGCCCGCGTCACACCCTCACGTCGAGATCGGCGTACTCGCCCGTACCGAATCGGGCATGCTGGAGCATCGGCGGTCAGTATCCGACGTAGCTGCCGCCGGAGTTCATCGCCGCGATACCGGGCACGTTGGACAGCGAGCCGTAGCGTTCGATGGCGTATCTGGTGCCGGCGATGATGTTGTCGACCGGGTTGTAGATGTCGTCGTGGCCGGGCAGCTTGTAGGAGTTGAAGGTCGGGTCGATGGTCTGCATCAGGCCCTTGGACGGGATACCGGCCGCGGCGTTGCTGTCCCAGAGGTTGATGGCGTTGGGGTTGCCGCCGGATTCCTTCTCGATGATCTTGGCGATGATGGCGGCCTCGCTGTCATCGATGTCGTAACCGGCCGCGCGCAGCTCCTGGATGGCCTTCTCGATCCATTCCTTCTGCTCACCGGTGGGCATGGTGGTCGGCGCGTCGCTGGTGTACTGGTTGCCGGTGCCGGTTCCCGTTCCGGTGCCGTTGTTCGAGGTCAGATTGCTGCTCGGGCTCTGCGTATTCGGCTTGGTGGTGGACACCGGCGCGGTGACGACCGGAACCTCCTGCTGCACACCGAGTTTGGGTTCACCGAGGCCCTCGTAGGCCGTTTGCAGCTTCGCCACCGCCGTGTCGACCGCGGTCTTGGCAGTGACCGCCACGGCCGCCGCCGAGGCCAGGGCGAAGGCGAGATCCAGTTGCCGCTGGGCGGCGGCCAGCTGCTCGGACACGACCGCCGCCTCGGTGCCGCCGCGGCCGGTGCCCTCGGTGGAGGCGGAATCGCCGGTGGGTGCGGTGTCGGCTTTGCGGATCTCCGCGATCCGCGCGGTCGCGGTGACCACCCCCTCGTCGGAGACCTCGAAGGGCGGCTTCTGGTTCAGCGCGTCGTCGCGCAGGCTCAGCACCTTCGTCTTGGCGTTGGTCAGGTTCTCCACCTGCTGGGTGAAGGCCGTCTTCAGTTCCTGTAGCGCGGCGCTGACCGCCGATGCCCTGGTCTTCTCGGTCTCCATGCGGGCGGAGGCCGCACTCGCCGCGGCGCCGGACCAGTTCAGCCCCTGGGTATCGGTGATGCTTTTGGTGAGCAGGCCGTCGAGTTTGGTCGAGACCGTATTCGCGTGGGTGCCGGCGGCGGTGAGTTTGGTCGGCTCCCAGGCGGCGACGTTGGGAATCGTGAGGGTCATTTCACCTCCAGGCCGATGGTCTTCAGTTTGTCCGCGAAATCCGACTCGGCTAGCTCGTATTTGCCCGCCGCGTTCTGCATGCTGTCCGCGACGGTGGAGAGCCGCTCGTTGAATCGCGTGAGGCAGCGGTTGAGCGTATCGGTCGCCGCGGTGACGGCGGCGCCGAACTCGGTGCCCGGTAGCGCGCCGGAAGCGAAGTTGAATCCCTCGCCCGCGCCCAGACTGCTGACCTGTGTCGCCTCGGTACGCAGATTGCCCGCAAACTTTTGCAGCGCTTCGGAATTCACCTGCAATGTGTCGTTCGGACCTGCCATCGAAAGCCCCCTTCGCCCCGTCCTGAATTCGCGGGCAAGCTTAGCCAAGATCCCACCGGGTGGACAGGCCGTTGGGCGCGGGGATCGCGATCGCACCGTAAGCCGTCCTGCTCACCTCGCGAGCCCGGCCGGTCCGAGGCATCTGCGGGCAAACGCCTTCGGATGGCCGGTTATGTTGGTCACGGTGCAGCGGCGGCCGCCCGGGCCGCCGGCGCAAGGACAGGAAGGTCGACCCATGCGCGCAGCTCAGGTCAGCAAACTCGAGGGACCGGAAGCGGTCGAGGTGGTGGACATCCCGGAGCCCGCGGGCTATCCCGGCGGCGTGGTCATCGACGTGCACGCGGCCGGCGTCGCGTTCCCCGATGTGCTGATGACCCGCGGGCTCTACCAGATGAAGCCCGAACTCCCGTTCGTCGTCGGCGGCGAGATCGCGGGCATCGTGCGGGAGGCGCCCGCCGACGCGCACGTGCGGGCCGGTGACCGGGTGGTCGCGCTGACCCTGCTCGGCAACGCCATGGCCGAGGTCGCGGTCGCGCCCGTGCAGATGGTGTTCAAGCTGCCCGACAACGTCTCGCTCGAGGCCGGGGCGGGCATCCTCTTCAACGACCTCACCGTGCATTTCTGCCTGCGCAACCGCGGCCGGTTGGCGGCCGGCGAGACCGTGCTGGTGCACGGCGCGGCGGGCGGCATCGGCACCTCGACACTGCGGATGGCGCGGGCGCTGGGAGCGGGCACGGTGATCGCGGTGGTGAGCACCGAGGCGAAGGCCGAGGTCGCGCGGGCCAACGGCGCCACCGATGTGGTCCTGACCGAGGGCTGGCTGGCCGCGGTCAAGGAGATCACCGGCGGGCGCGGCGTGGATATCGTGCTCGACCCGGTCGGCGGCGACCGCTTCACCGACAGCGTCCGCTCGCTGGCCTCGGCGGGCCGGCTGCTGGTGGTCGGGTTCACCGCGGGCGAGATCCCGACGGTCAAGGTGAACCGGCTGCTGCTCAAGAACGTCGAGGTCACCGGCGCGGCCTGGGGCGAATGGGTGATGACCCACCCCGGCTACCTGCAAGAACAGTGGGCCGAGGTGGAACCGCTGCTGGCCGACGGCACCATCGCGCCGCCGACCCCGGTGCTGTATCCGCTGGAACGCGCCGCCGAAGCCGTTGCCTCGCTGGACAACCGGACCGCGACCGGCAAGGTCGTCGTCACCCTGCGCTGAACCAGGACAGAACCCGATTCGACTCGTACTGTGAGCCCATCATGAAGCTGTCGAATCGGGTTCTGAACCGCACTCTGCTCGCCCGCCAGCATCTGCTGGAACGCTCCACACTCACCGCGCACCAGATGTGTGAGCACCTCGTCGGCTTGCAGGCGCAGGATGTACCGCCGCCGTTCGTCGGATTGTGGAGCCGAATCGCCGATTTCGACCCGGCGACGGTCTCGGCCGCGCTCGAGGATCGCTCCCTGGTCCGGATCACCTTGATGCGCGGCACCATTCACCTGGTCACCCCGCCGGACGCGCTGCGGATCGCGCCGCACATCCAGCCCGAGCTGGAGAAGATCCCGTTCCGCAAGGGCTTCAATTTCGGTGCCATGGTCGGGCTCGATCCCGACGAGGTGCGCGCGCACGGCGAGGCGGCGCTGGGCGAGGAGCCGATGTCGGCCGCCGACCTGCGCGCCCGGGCCGCCGAGCTGTATCCCGATCGCGATGCGGGCGCGGTCCTGCAAACCTGGCTGTATCAGCTGCCGGTGCTCCAGACGCCGCCGCGTGGCAAGTGGCAGGACAGCAGCCGCCCGGTGTGGTCACGCGTGCAGCCCTGGCTCGGCGCGCCCCTGGACCCGTCGTATCCGCTGGCGGAGTTGCTGATTCGCTATCTCGGCGCGTTCGGGCCCGCCAGCACCATGGACATGCAGACCTGGTCCAAGCTCACCGGTCTCAAGCAGGCCGTCGACCAGCTCGGTGCGCGCGTGCGCACCTACACCGACGAGCGCGGCCGCACCCTCTACGATCTGGCCGACGCCGAACTCGCCGACCCCGATCGGCCCGCGCCGGTCCGTCTGCTCGGCTGGTACGACAATGCCCTGCTCGCACACCAGGATCGGTCCCGGATCGTGCCGGAGAACCAGGCCGTCGTGCTGCGCACCTCCGGTTTGAACGTCTCCTCGATCCTGATCGACGGCTATCTGGCGGGCTGCTACAAACTCTTCCCGAAGGGCGGTGTGGCCCGCATGCGAATCAGTCCGAACCGCACCTGGACTCGCACCGAGCATCAGGAGGTCGAAACGGAAGCCCGGGCCCTGCTCGGCTTCCTGGAGCCGGCTCGCGAGCCGGTCGTCGAAATCCTGGAGCCCGGAGCGGACCTGAAGCCGTGAGGTTTCCGCCCGGGCCGCGGCCGAATCCCAGGGATCGACCACGCGGCTCGGGCGGAACCGACCGGCTCAGCCGCGCGCGGCCTTCAGCAGATCCTCGCGGGTGGTGAACTTGACCCGCGGCCGCCGGGCCGCCTTGCCCGCCGTCTTCTCGGCCTGGTCGATGGACTTCCAGCCCGCCCGATCGACCAGATCCGGCTGCCGCTCGCCGAGCAGCGCCTTGAGCGCGGCGCGATCGCCCTGCGGCTTGGTCAGTTTGCCGCTGATGAAGTCCGAGACCAGCTGCTCCACGGTCTCCTCGGAGTCGGTGCGGTTGGAGCCGATGACGCCGCGCGGGCCCCGCTTGATCCAGCCGCTGACATACACGCCGGGCAGCGGTGCGCCCTCCTCGCCGGTCACCCGGCCGTGCTCGTTGGGCACGACCGCGCGACGCTCGTCGAACGGCAGATCGGCGACGGGTTCGCCCTTGTAGCCGATGGAGCGCAGCACCAAGCCGGTGGACAGCGACTCGGTGCGGTCGGTGGCGCGGGCGACCACCTGACCGCCTTCCTCGACGAGTTCGTTGTGCGCGAACTCGAGTGCCTCCACCCTGTCGGCGCCGGTGAGCGCGGTCGGGGAACCGAGGTAGCGGAAGACGATGCGGCGGTTGGCCGGATCGCGGCGGCCCGCGGCGTACTCCTTGGCGAGGGTGTACTTGAGCCGCAGGTGCGGTTCGACCGACGGGTCGTCGAGCACGGCCTGGCTGGCGGCGTCGAGTTCCAGGTCGGCGTCCTCGACGACGATGTCGACGCCCTTCAGGTGGGCCAGCGCCAGGAATTCCGGCGAGGTGTAGGCCGCCTGCAGCGGTCCGCGGCGGCCGAGTACGACCACCTCACGGATATTGCTGCGGCGCAGCGCGTCCAGCGCGTGGTCGGCGATATCGGTCTTGGCGAGTTCGTCCGGGTCGACGGTGAGCACGCGGGCGACGTCCAGGGCCACGTTGCCGTTGCCGACGATGACGGCGCGTTCGGCCGACAGATCGAACTCGCGGTCGGCGAAATCGGGGTGGCCGTTGTACCAGTTGACGAACTCGGTGGCCGAATGGCTGCCGGGCAGGTCCTCGCCGGGCACGTTCATGCGGCGGTCCGAGGCCGCGCCGACCGCGTACAGCACGGCGTGGTGGTGCCGCATCAGTTCCTCGTGCGAGATGTGGGTGCCCACCTCGACATTCAGGTAGTACTGGAGGGTCTCGCGGCGGAACGCGGACTCGAACAGGTTCGAGACGGTCTTGGTGCCGGGATGATCCGGCGCGACACCGTTGCGGACCAGGCCCCACGGGGTGGGCAGCCGGTCGAACATCTCGACCTCGACATCGGTGCGGCGCAGCAGTTCCTCGGCCGCGTAGCAGGCCGCGGGCCCGGCGCCGACGATGGCCACGCGCAGGGTGCCGAGTTCCTTCGGCGGGCGCGCGGGCGTCACGATCGGGTCGAAGTTGGATTCCAGCGGGTGCCGCTGGAAGTAGGCGGCGTTGATGTCGCGGTAGCGCGCCAGCGACGCGGCCAGGTCGTCTTCGGAGAAGATGGCCTCCACCGGGCACGCGTCGACGCAGGCACCGCAGTCGATACAGGTGTCCGGGTCGATGTAGAGCATCTCTGTCGTCGCGAACTCCGGCTGGTCCGGGGTGGGACGAATGCAATCGACCGGGCACTCGGAGACGCAGCTGGCGTCGTTGCAACAACGCTGCGTGATGACGTAGGCCATAGTGTGCAGATCCTCGAAATGTGCGTGGGCTGGATGCCACCCGTCGGGTTATGCGGTGGTCGGGCGGTGTCACCGTTCGCGGGTCGCGCGGAATGTGACGCCGCTTTCAGTGTGCCCGAAGAGTGGCGCACGCCTCGCTCCGGACCGACCACGGTCCTATCACAGCGGGTCGCGGGCGCGTCAATCCCCCACCACATGCTGAGACGGCGGGGCGGGCGCTTACGGTAGACCCCATGGTGCGGACTCTGATCCTCATGCGGCACGGCAAGTCCGATTACCCGGAGGGTGTGGCCGATCACGAGCGCCCGCTGGCCACGCGCGGGCTGCGGGAAGCGGGCCTGGCCGGGCAGTGGCTGCGCGAGACGCAGCCGCCGATCGACGCGGTGCGCTGCTCCACCTCACTGCGGACGCGAGAGACCTTGGCCGCCACGGGAGTCGGGGCGCCGGTGGTGTTCGAGCGTGGCATCTACGAGGCGTCGCCTGGCACCCTGATCGAGCTGGTCCAGCTGGGCTTACCCACCCCGTCGGCTTCGCCTCCCGCCATCCCCGAGCGTGACGACGAGGTGTCGACCCTGCTGGTGATCGGGCATGCGCCGGGCATGCCGTGGACCGCCTGGGAGCTGGCCGCCAACCGCGATTCGGCGCAGGCGATCGAGCTCAGCCGCAAGTTTCCCACGTCGGCGCTGGCGGTCCTCGAATTCGACCGGCCCTGGGCCGAGGTCGAGCCGGGCACCGGGGAACTCACGCGTTTCCACGTGCCGCGCTAGCTATTTCAGTAGTTTGCCGCCGACCACGACGACGCTGGCCACGATCAGCAGCAGCACGAAGGCGGCGAAACCGCCCAGCAGCCACCACACCACGCCGAGCGCGAGGACGACCGGCGCCACCGCGACCGCGGTGATGAAGGGACTTTCCCGGACCGTGGCCCACGCCGAGCGGGCGCGGATCCGGTCGATTTCCTTAGCCATGCTCCCAGGGTAGGCGCGTGTTCGAAGTCCGTCGCGGAATTAGTCTTGCTTGGAGTGCACTCCAGGTGGGTAGCGTCGTTCGTGTTCTTCGAGAAGGGCGGATTGATGAGTATTCCAGCAGGTCAGAGCGACATCACTGACAATGACCGGCCGGTGTACTCGATCGGCGAGGTGTCGGAACGATCCGGGCTGAGCCGGGACACGCTGCGCTGGTACGAGCGGATCGGCCTGATGGACTACGTCGGCCGCGACCACAGCGGCAAGCGCCGGTTCAGCAATCGGGACCTGGAGTGGCTGGCGCTGATCGGGCGCCTGCGCACCACCGGGATGTCGGTGGCCGACATGGTCCGCTACGCCGAGCTGGTGCGGGCCGGGGACGCCACGATGCCGCAGCGGCTACAGATGTTCCGCAACACCCGCGCCGACGTACTCGCCCAGATCGAGGAACTCCGCAAGACCGTCGAGGTCCTGGATTACAAGATCGCCCTGTATTCCGGTGACTCGGCGGCCGAGCGGCCAGACCTGCTGATCGCGAACGACTGCAAAGGAATTCGGCAATGACATTTCCGGTCACCACACTGGGCACCAGCGGCATCGAGGTCGGGGTCCAGGGCCTGGGCTGCATGGGTATGAGCGAGTTCTACGGAACCTCCGACCTCATCGAATCCCGTGCGACGCTGGATCACGCACTGGAACTGGGCATCACCATGTTCGACACCGCCGACATCTACGGTTCCGGGCACAACGAGGAATTCCTCCGCGAGTTCGTCCGCGCGAATCGCGACCGGCTGGTGCTGGCCACCAAGTTCGGCATCGTCCGCAAGGCCGATGACCCCGCCTTCCGCGGCTTCGACAACTCACCCGGCTACATTCGCGCTGCCGTGGACGCGAGCCTGCGCCGCCTGGGCGTGGACGTCATCGACCTGTACTACATGCACCGGCGCGACCCGCGGACGCCGATCGAGGCAACGGTCGAGGTCATGGCCGAACTCGTCGCGCAGGGCAAGGTCCGGGCCCTGGGCCTGTCGGAGGTGACCGGCGACGAACTGCGCGCCGCGCACGCCGTGCACCCGATCGCGGCCGTGCAGTCGGAATGGTCGCTGTTCTCCCGGGACGTGGAGCGCACCGCGGTGCCCGCCGCCGCCGAACTCGGTGTCGCCTTCGTGCCCTATTCGCCGCTGGGCCGCGGCTTCCTGACCGGCAAGCTGACCACCACCGAACCGGGTGATTTCCGCGCCGCCATGCCCCGGTTCTCCGGGGACAACGCCGCGCGCAACGCGGAACTGCTCACCCCGCTGCGCGCCATCGCGGCGGCCCGGGACGTCACACCCGCCCAGGTGGCGCTGGCCTGGTTGCACGCCCAGGCGGACGCGCACCGGCTGCCGGTGATCCCGATCCCGGGCACCCGCAGCCGAATTCGCCTGGCGGAGAACGCCGCCGCCGCGACACTGACGCTCTCGGCCGATGAACTCGCCACCCTGGAGCCGATCGCGGATCAGGTCGCCGGACCGCGCTACGCGGACATGTCCTTCACCTCCGCCGGACGGGAGTGATAATCGAGCCGCCCTGACCCCGAGGACGAAGGAGAGGCAAGTATGAGCGAGCCGAGTGCGGCGGTCAGCCGCAACGAGGACAAGAGCCGGTACGAGGTCTTCTACGGCGGGGAGTTGGCGGGGTTCGCGGAGTACGAGGAACCCGGGAACGAGACGGTGTTCATCCACACCGAGATCGGTGACGCGTTCGCCGGCAAGGGGCTGGGGAAGGTGCTGGCCAAAACGGCGATCGAGGATGTGATCGGGCGAGGCCGGGTGATTCGGCCGCTGTGCCCGTTCATTCACGCGTATCTGGACAAGCACCCGGAGTACGACGCGCACGTGATCGGCAAAGGCGCGACGGCGTGAGCAAGCCACAGCGCGCACGCCGGCGCCGAGCATCGTCGAGGTGCGGGCATGAGTGATCTCGACACGAGTCCGGACGAGCAGCTGTGCGAGCCGTCGCCGGGGCCCGGGCCGGTAGCGGAGCTGTTCCCGGCGCGCGAGGTGCCGCTGGGCGGCGTGCGCGGCGTATTCGTCGAACGCGTGCTGCCGCAACGGGATCTGCCGACGGTGGGCGCGTGGTGTTTCTTCGACCACTTCGGTTCGCCCACGGTCACCAAGACCGGCGCGCCACCGAATATCGACCCGCACCCACATATCGGCTTGCAGACGGTGACCTGGCCGTTCACCGGGCAGATCCGGCACCGTGATTCGGTGGGCTCGGATGTCGAGATCCACCCGGGCCAGCTGAACCTGATGACCTCCGGTCGCGGGATCGCGCACTCGGAGTACTACTCCGAGGACGCGCCCGCCAGTCACGGGCTGCAACTGTGGATCGCCCTTCCCGGCAACGCGACCCAGGTCGACCCGCATTTCGAGCAGCACCGCGAGCTCCCGGTGTATCGAGAAGTGGGGGTGCAGGCGATCGTGCTGATCGGCTCGCTGGCCGGTCGCACGTCACCCGCGCGGGCGTACACGCCGATCCTCGGCGCGGATGTCCGGCTGGAGCCGGGCGCCACGGTGACGCTGTCGCTGAACCCGCGGTTCGAGCACGCGATCATGGCGATCGGCGGCGACCTGACGGTCGCGGACACCCAGCTCGAGCCGGGCCCGCTGCTCTATCTGGGCACCGAGCGAACCGAGCTGCGGCTCGACACCGCCGCGGGCGCGCACTTCCTGCTGATCGGCGGCGAGCCGTTCGCGGAGGAGCTGGTGATGTGGTGGAACTTCGTGGGCCGCAGCCATGAGGAGATCGTCGCGGCCCGCGACGATTGGGAGAACCGGAACACCGAGCGGTTCGGGCCGATCGCGGGTCATCCCGCGGAGCAACGGATTCCGGCCCCGCCGCTGCCCGGTCTGCATCTGAAACCACGCAAACGCCGTGCCTGCCATTAGGTTTCGGGCCGCCACCCGTTGCGGTGGCGGCCCGGCCCGGCGGCTTCAGCTCGCGAGCAGCCGATCCAGCGCGCGGTAGCTCTCGTTCAGTCCGCCCTCCATGCCCGACTGCACCATGCCGTCGCGTTCCTCGGCGGTGTGGAAGATGCTGTCGGTGATCACCTTGGTGCGACCGTCGCCCAGGTCGACGAACGTGGCGGTGTCGATGGCGACGTGCGCGGGCATGCCGTCCCATTCGAAGGACTGCACGATTCGCTCCTCGGGCACGATCTCGCGGAAGCGGCCCTCGAAGCCGTGCTGTTCGCCGTCGGAATGTTCGACGAAGCGCCAGTGCCCGCCCTTGCGGAATTCCCAGCGCTCGATGTCGAGCCGATTACCGCGGCCCCACCATTGGCTGAGCTGCTCGACCCGGGTGTAGGCGGCCCACACGCGGGCGAGCGGGGCGTCGAAGACGCGTTCGATGTGGATATCGCGGTCGCCGGTGGTGGTGACGGTGGCGTCCTTGGTCGGTGTGCTCATTGGTCGTGCTCCGTTCGCTCGAGGAATTCGCCGAGACGGTCCATCCGGGCTTCCACCATGCGCCGGTAGTTCTGTAGCCACGCCACTTCACGGTCGAAGTCGTGCTCGCCGAGCCGGCAGTACCGGACTCGGCCCCGTTTCTCGGTGACGATCATGCCCGCATCCTCGAGCAGCCGCAGATGCTTCTTCATGCCGGTCAGGGTCATGTCGAAGCGCTGCGCCAGCTCGGTGACGGACGCGGGCCCGCGCCCGAGGTGCTCCAGGATCCCGCGCCTGGTGGGATCCGCGAGCGCCCCGAACGATGCGCCCAGGGAGTCATACTGAACCATCTAGTTCAGTGTTGCTCGAGTGATCGGCACTGTCAACAGCTTCCCGGAAACGACTCAGGCGGCCCCGCGAAAATTGCGGCGATAGGCATGGGGCGCGATGCCCAGCGCGGCGCGCATCTGCTGTCGCAGCGAGTTGGCGGTGCCGAAACCCGCACGGTGGGCGACCAGATCGATGCCGAGATCGCTGTTCTCCAGCAGGTCACGGGCGCACTCCAGGCGCTGCGCGGTGAGCCAGCGGCTCGGGGTGACCCCGACCTCGTCGCGGAACCGGCGGGTGAAGGTGCGCACGCTCATCCGGGCATGCGCGGCCATCTCCTCCAGCGAGGTCGGTTCGGCCAGCCGTTCCAGCAGCCACACCCGGGTCGGCGCGGTGGACGCCGTGACCGGTTCCGGCACCGGGCGCTCGATGAACTGCGCCTGACCGCCGTCCCGCCACGGCGACACCACGCACCGGCGCGCGGCCCGATTGGCGACCGCCGTCCCGTGATCGCGGCGCAGCAGGTACAGGCAGAGGTCGACACCGGCCGCGATGCCCGCGGCCGTGAGCACGTCACCGTTGTCGACGAACAGCACGTCCTCGTTCACGCGAACGCGCGGAAAAGCCCGGCGGAACTCCTCGGCACGCATCCAATGCGTCGTGGCCACGCGGTCGTCCAGCAGTCCGGCGGCGGCCAGTACATAACTGCCGGTGCACATCGACACCAGCCGGGCATCGGGCCGGACCCGCGCCAGGGCGGCGGCCAGCGGCTCCGGCAGCGGACCGCCGGTCTCCAGCGCACCGAGCCGATGGGTCGGCGGAATGATGACGGTGTCCGCGGCTTCGAGCGCCTCCGGCCCGTATCCGACCGCGAGGTCGAATCCCTGATCGCAGCGCACCGGCCCGCCGTCCACCGAGCACACCGTCACCTCGTACAGCGCGGCCCCTTCCGGCGCGCAGACCTCACCGAAGACCCGGGACGGGATCCCGAGTTCGAACAGCGGCACACCGTCCAAGGCGAGCACGACAACACGATGCGGCGCGGCAATCATGGCCGGATTCTGTCACATATTGGCTATCCGGCCAGTACCGTGCCGGGCCCCGAATCGGCAATCTAGGTCCCGCACAGCACTCGAGCTGGGCAGAAAGGGACTCACCATGAGCACCATGCTTGCCGTCACCGTGTCCGAATGGGGCGCGCCCGAAGTACTGCGAACCGAGCGGATCGCCCGACCGGAGCCAGGACTCACCGAGATCCTGGTGCGGGTGCATGCGGCCGGAGTCAACCCGGTCGACTGGAAGACCCGGGCGAGCGGGGCGGTGATCACCTGGGGCGAAACACCCATCGTGGGCTGGGATGTTTCGGGGACCGTCGAGGCGGTCGGCGCCGGCGTCACCCTCTTCCAACCGGGCGACGAGGTGTACGGCATGCCCGCGTTCCCGCACCAGGCCGGAGCCTACGCGGAATATGTTGTGGCACCGGCCCGTCAGTTCGCCCCGAAGCCGGAAACACTGTCGCATGTCGAAGCCGCCGCGCTGCCGCTGGCCGGGCTCACCGCCTGGCAGTCGCTGGTCGACACCGCGGATGTGCGTGCGGGACAGCGGGTTCTGATCCACGCCGCCGCAGGGGGCGTCGGTCATCTGGCCGTGCAGATCGCCAAGGCGCGCGGCGCCTACGTCATCGCGACCGCACGTGCGGACAAACACGAGTTCTTGCGGTCGCTGGGTGCGGACGAGGTGATCGATTACACCGCGGTCGATTTCGCTACCGCGATCGGCGAAATCGACGTCGTGCTCGACGCTTTCGGCGGCGACTACGGCGTGCGGTCGCTGCCGGTGCTCAAGCGTGGCGGCTACCTGGTGGTGCTGCCCAGCGGGGAGGACCTTCCACCCGCCGAAGACGCGCAGGCGCTCGGCGTCCGAATCGGCTGGAATGTCGTAGAGCCGGATGGCCACGGCCTGCGCGAACTGGCGGCCCTGGTCGCGTCAGGTCAGCTGCGAGTGCGGATCGACACCGTGCTGCCGCTGGCCGACGCCGCGAAGGCGCACGCCTACGGCGAGCTCGGGCGGACCACGGGAAAGATTGTCCTCCAGGTCATCTGAGCTTCTGCTGACGCGGCCGAGCCGGTATCTTCGGGCGGACTGTTCGGCGCTAGGGGAAGTTGCACGATGAGATTGAGCAGATTCGCGGTCGCGGCGGTGCTGGCCGTGGCGGCACACGGCCTGGTGGGCGGCGCGGCGCAGGCCGAGCCGCCCAGCGAGATGGCGGTGGACAGCACCCCGCTGCACCTGCGGGGCAGCTTCCAGGAGGTGGCGTACGAGGTGGGTGTCGCACCGGATCGCCGGTCGACCGTCACCACGCTCCAGCACGGCCGTTTCGCGTTGATCGCGGACAACAAGGTGGTGACGGTCGCCGACGACGCGGGACGGGTAATCGCCGCACTGCCGACCGTGGTCGACATCGAAGGCCGCAAGGTCGACCTCGCGCCGGTGGTCGACGAGGCCGGAACCCGGCTGACCCTCGCGCCGCCGAACCAGTCCGGTACCCCGGTCCGCGAAATCGGCGCGCAGGAGCGCTTCTTCGCCGATCTCGAGCGCTACCAGCCGCAGGTCATGCAGGGCGCGGCGATCGGCGCGGCGATCGGCTTCCTGGCCGGATTCCCCTTGGGGCTGTTCGTGTTCGACATCGTCACCGTGCCGATCGCCACCGTCGTCGGCGCGGTGATCGGCGGGTTCGTCGGCCTGCACCAGGCAGGCGGACAGGAATCCATCGACGCGGCGATCGCGTACGTCACCGGGCAGCCGTGAGCCGAGTCAGGCGCGGCGCGGCCGCAGCACGGCGGTGAAAGCCGACGTGGCCACGGCCTTTCCGGTGCCGTCGGTGATGGTCACCGGCACGATCAGCTCGATATCGACGCGGTCGGCGATCTGCGCGCGGATGCCCGCCAGGGCGTCCGGCTGAATCTCGGAGGTCGCCAGGAACGGACCGGAGTCACCCTTGGCGCGAGCCAGGTACTCGATCCGGCCGTCCCGGGCGACGATGAACGTCTCGCCCATGAGATCCACGATGCCGGAGACGGCGGCGCCCATCGCCGCCGTCTCGGCCAGGCCGAACAGCACGGCGGCGTGCAGATCGCCGTTGTGATTGAGATGTTCGGGCTTGGGCGCGATCGACACCACATTGCGGCCGGGCGCGAACTCCACGCCCTCGATCCCGGCGTACTGGATGAAGCCCAGCTTCTGGAACCCTGCCATCACCAACTCGCCCATGGCGGCGCTGTCCATCGATTCTCCCGCGACTGCCCGAAGTGAAACCTGTTCTAATTCGTACAGGGGAGAACAACGGTTGTCCATCGGATAGAGTGCTGGGGAAGCTGACGCAGAAAGTGGGGGTGTCGATGCGAGCCATCGCCGGGTCGTTGTTGATGGTCGGAGTTGTGGGCGTGGGGTCGCTGCTGGCCGGGTGCCAGTCGGAGACCAAGGGTGGAGGGACGAGCACCCCCGCCGAACCGTCGATCGCGGAGAACGTGCCGACGGGGATCGATCCGTGCAACTTGCCAGCGGACGTGTTGAAGTCGATTCATCCGAAGTTGAAGAAGGGCACCACCGACGACAACAGCGCACGGGGGAAGATCAAGTGGCAAGGCTGCCGCTACGTCATATCCAACGGTAACGGCTATTCAGCGCATGTCAGCCTGACCAATTTGACCCTGGACATGGTCCGTGAAAAGAACTTTCCAGGGGAACGCGAGACGACAATCAACGGGCGCACCGTACTGACCACCCACCAGGAAGCGGATCCGACCGGTGATGAGAACTGCGTGCTGTACGCACAAATGAACGGTGGCAGCTTGGAGTTCGGAGTCAGCAACTCGAACTCCGCTCCAGAAACTGGGGCATTGAGTGCGTGTGATATCGGAATGTCGATGGCAGAGAAGATCGTGCCATTGATTGCAGCAGGTTCGTAAGCAATCGTTGCTGTAAAGGTTTGTTAGCAGGGAGGGAACCCGATCATGACCGGTGAGGTGACTGCAACGGGGTCGATGCAAGAGTTCATCAGCGCCGCCAAGACAGGCGAGTTGACGACATCGTTCAACAACGACATGCGACTCAACGCCGAAGAATTCGCTGGCATCATAAAAGCATGCCAAGCACAGAAGGCAAAGATCAAAGAACTCCAGGAGATCGCAGATTCCATATCGAACCGCCAGATCTGGGGGCTGGGCGAGGCGGCGGATAACTGGATCGAGTCCGGCAAGATTTTGGTGAGTCGCTTCAAGTCCAAAGGTTCCGAGGTCAAGGAAGTGCTACAGAAGCACTGGACCCGGATCGATGAGATCGAGCAACTACACGTCGCAATCGCCCAGCGTTTCGAACAGGCCGACGCCACCTTCGCCTCCCGCTACCAAGAATTGCTCGCAGCGTAATGACCATTGAATACGAAGCCTCCGAGATCGATAAGAAGCGCCTGAACGACAACCCGGACAACAAGTCCCACGTCGAAATCTACGGCGCGTTCATGACTTTGAACCAGGGCGAAGCCGATCTGGCCCGGGCCGACTACGCCAAGATCGCCACCGAATGGAACACCGGCATCCAGGAATTCGCCGAGAAGATCAGGCGCTCGAGCGCCCTCGCCTGGGATGGCACCGCCGCTCGCGCGGCATCGACCGCGATCGGCAACTACGCGAATGACGCGCTCAACCTCGTCCCGCAGTTGCAGGAGATGAGCACCCGCGTCAATGATGGCGTAACCGCGGTGTCGAACACCAAGACCGGCATGCCCGAGTTCTCCGACGACCCGCAGACGCCATGGAATCCCGGCGATACCGATGTGCTCAGTTTCATCGGCATCGGCGACGGTGACGGTGGTCAGGCCGACCTGGAGGAGAAGGCCCAGAAATGGGTCCAAGCCACCTATTTCAACCCGGTCGGTGAAGCCGACCGCAAGCTTCCGGTGCTGTCCTCCCCCACCGCGATCCAGAGTTCCGAGGAACTCCCGAACGAGGTCAAACCGAACAGCAACAACCCGGATACCGGCTCGCCGGGCACCACCAACGCGCCCAGCAGCGACAACCCGACGACTCCGGCGTCGACCGAAGCCCCTTCGGCGGCACCGACTTCGCCGCAGTCCACCGGTGTCCCCACCGCCGGCGTCCCCACCACGGGCGTGCCGACCACCGGTGTACCCACCACGAGCGCACCGACCAGCCCGGCGGCGACCAATACGCCGAAGTCGAACGTGCCCACCACCGGTATCCCGCGCACCGGGACACCGGGTTCCGGTGTCCCGGGCTCGGGCAGGCCGACGACCGCCACGCCGGGCACGCCGAAAACCGTTTCCGGCGTCCCCGGCACCGCCAACCCCACCGCCGCGAGCACGGCCAGTAAGGCCGCCGGTACCGGAGCTGGGCGCGGTATGAGCGGCATGCCGGGCATGGGCGGTATGGGCAACCGCGGCGGTCAGGGCAGCGACGACGACGAGCACCAGACTCCCGACTACCTGATCCAGGATCGCGAATCCGAGCTGATCGGCAAGATCGATCCCGCGCTACCGCCGGGCGGGGTCATCGGAGGCTGACCACTCGCCCGTCCTGCCCGAATCAAGCACTACCCGAACGGATTTCACGCCCATGTCCTGGCTCTGGGACCTCGATGCCTTCGCCACCCACTGGTACAACGACCGCAACGATCGCATGCCGACCCCGTTGCGCTATCGCAGCCGTTTCCCGTTCCGGGACGACCAGTACGACTATCAGGCGAAGGTGCGCGCCGAGCTCGTCGGCGAGGAACGCGAGCGCGTCGCGCTGCTCGTGCACACCGTCTCGCACTGCGAGCTGCGTATCGAGATCCGCGGTACCACTCGGGAACGGCAGGGCGGGCCGGCCCGGGACTACCGCGTGGTCGGCGCGCAGAACCAGCAGTGGGCCGCCGTCCTGTGCCAGGTCGGCTCGGGTGAGGATTTCGGTGCCGTACGCGCCACTCTCCTACCCGCACAACAGCTTCCGGCGGCCCTGACCGCGAGTATCCTGGGCTGCGCCCCCGGCAAGCAGGCTCGTGCCACCTTCCACCTCGACGACTTGAAACCCCCCACCGGCTACACCCAGTCGGCCAACACTCCGCGCGCCCGCTTCGAGCGCATGGTCGTCCACCCCACCACCGGCGGCGGCCACGCCATCCTGCACCTCGGCAACTACCACGCGCCCCGCACCACCTCCCGCGCCGCCCGCTGGTACGACCTCGCCGACGACGGCCGCTACCTCGAACAGCGCAACCGCACCCACCTCGACATCCGCCCCGCCACCCCCGCCGAACACACCGCCATGTTCACCCGCTGGATCGACCAGGCCACCACCCACCTCCGCGCCCGCGCCGACGAGGCATACCGCTGACTCACCAAGTGACAGCAGGCAATTCGATATCGATCGGGAACGGACGATCCACCCGCACGCCCTTTGACGCACCCCCTCGAGAGGGTATCCACTCCCCTCCGGCAGCAAGTCGAAGGTGGTGGACAACCATCGCCACATCCGCGTGACCGTAAGGACAAATTCCGACACCACTTGTCCGCGAGTTCCGAAACAGCCGCGTCGGTTCGGACGCCCCCGGCATCCCCGAATTTCGACACCACCCGAACTCGGCATTCATCGCGCTCGACCGAATTGCAGCTGAGACCAGCGGGTTCCCCGGTTTGGTAGCCGAGCCGGGCAACGGTGTCGAGATACGCGTAAAGAGCCCTCCTCGTCCTCGATCCGCCCGAACCACCTGCGCGTAGTGCGGCGGCGAAGCTCGCGGCCCCGTGACAGGACACGCGATTCGGTCCACCCGGCTTCGCGCCGGGGGAACCGCGCCGAACCTGTCGGTGACCGCACCTACCCTTGGCGGCATCCGATCGAGCCGCATGTGGGGGAGCGAGTGATGAACGATCCGAGCTTGTCCGAGGCAACTGTCCAGCAAGTTCAGCTGGAATTGATCCGCAGATCGAGTTTCAACTGCTTCGACGGGGACCTGGTCGCCGACAGTCTGACGCGGCACCGCGACCTGTGGCTCGCAGCATACATGGACCGTTTCGGCTTGGCGCACAAGAAACATCGCGATTGGTTCGCATCGGGTTCGCTGATCAAACTGCGTGACCTGCCCGGCGGCCGATGGAATGTCGACACCCTCGTCGTCCTCACCGAAACCACCGACCAGGCACAGCAATTGGCGCACATCGCCGAGCAGGAGAACTGGCAGGCAGACGATGTGACAGTCCAGGACAACACCGACGAACTGGCCTTCGCCCTCGGCATGTGGCCCACCGACCACAAGGTGCTCAGCGTCTGGTGGGACTGACACAACGCATTCGACCCCTGCCCCTTACCGAGCTGGGGCAGGAAACATCCCCTTCACCGAATCAGATTTAGCCCGAAGCTTTGGCGATGTCGTCCAACTTTTGCTGCTGTTTCTTCGTGTCAACTTCCTGCTGTTCCTGTTGTTCTCCAAATGTCACTACTGCAGCATGCAGAGCGTTCCCAATCTTTTCCGCCGCAGGCACACCCTCGTTCAAACGATCTTTAATATAGGCCGACGCCTGCGCATATGCCCACCAAGCGTTGTAAAAGAGTGGGCCAAACTCCACACTGGTATATTGCAATGGCTCGATCAATGCAGCTGCAGCTTTCAGGTCCGGCGCCACCTTGTTAAGCCAGACCTTTGAGACGGCTTCCATCAATTCGAGATCAGCTTTTAACTCTCTAGCCATGAGATCAGCGTTCCTATCATATAGGCGTGTTTATGAAATCCCGTCTGTTAATCAGCCATGATTAACCCACCACGCCGCCTCAACCTCGGTTGAAATTGCTTCCCCCCACGGATGCCCTTCAAATTCTTCATCAATAATGAATTCATTGTAATTTGCAGGTGAATCGCCCCAGTTGGTAATTGTCAGCGCAGAGACTCGAGGGGCTATCGAGGAATTCTTCAACATTCTAGCAATCAGAGAACCCATCGGCCGCATATCGTTCGGGCTATCGATATTCGGCGCATCAAGATCCACCCCAACGGCAACCATCCCTGGTTCGCCAGCAGGTTCAACAACCCGAACCGCAAAGAAACATACCCCTTCCGGGAATTTCAGTTGCGACACCTCAAGATTCAGCTGCTTCTCATCCGAATTTTGAGATGGCAATATAGGCACAGCAGGACACTTCTGCCCAGCTACCGACGGCATTATTGACGCGGGAATCCCCGGTCGCTCCACTGGTGCTGGAGCATCCCCCTCGGAAGTACACCCCGCCAGCAGACAGGCCGCGGGCAGAACAATCCGAAGAATTCTGCGAATCAATTGGTCATACACCAACACGCTTTCTGAATATCGAGATAGCATGTCAATCATCCTTGCCATCCTGGCGCCAATCGTCATCTTTGTTGTCGTATTCCTGCGCCTCGGGACTCGGCCACGCCGCATTTCCTTCGCTGTTGACCAGCCCAACGGGTGCCTTGATCATATTTTGCAGTTCATTCTGAGCGATCCACACCTTCGTTTGAACTTCGGCGAAATTGGTGACAAGTTCAACAACTAATTCCACAGCAGCGACGATTGCCGAGTTCATGTTATTGACGGTCCAGAGTGCAGCCGCCCCCGCAGTAGCTTCCGTCTCAATTATCGCAACGCTAACCTCGGCCAGCACTGTCGCAAGCTTATCAACCACCGCTTTGTACATGATACGTCCCTCCTCTGCCACGGTAAGGAGGTTTTCGTGAATCTTCTCGCAAAGTCCCGTGATCGTGGTCATTGCCGTTGTCTGACTCAGCTTGGACTGTTTGAATGATTTATAGGCACTTCCGTCCCACTGCCCCTCCATATCCAACTTGTTGTCATTTTGGATCCCGTTCACACGGCCGACGGCCGCACCAACCTGCTGCCATTTATCCGCGTAGTCGACGAATAGCCACGGCGCGAACGCCCCCTGGACAAGATCAGCCAAGGTGCTAATTAGCTTCTTCAGCTTCTCCTGTATTTCATCTCGCTCATCGGTGAACATTAACCAAATCCCGAAAGCTTTCGTCTTTATCTCGTCAAAGCAGTCGTTGATCTGATCGGGCAGTTCTCTGATCTTCTTTTCTGCATCAACAAATGATATACGCAGCTCGGCTAATTTCTGTTCGTTCAGTTCCGGATACTTAGACACCCGCCAACCCCTCTAGCTAATTAGACGCCGTTTCGCAACAGCTGCGCTTCGTGTCGATTCAATCGGCCAGCGAGTTGCTGATCAGATTCTTGATCCAAATAGATGTCTCTAACATACTCAAGCCGATCGACTCGAACCTTGTTGCAACAGTCGACAATATCTTGCGCTAGATAGGAAACATCTACTTCCGCAGCCCAACTCGGATCGATCGTTAAGGATAGGATCCGCGAGCGTGATGCGGTTACGATCAGCCCGGGCTCGTTGTACGCGTTGTACCCCGGTCCGTTCAATGTGTAGGTAGCCCGGCGGAAGAGCTTGTCGTACAACTCTTTGAATTCTTCGTGAGTACGAGTCCGCAGCAACAGTGGCGTGGCATCACGCAGCGACGGCAATGTCGGCCGAGGTTTGATCCCTGCCTCCATCAACCGCGTTGCTTCAGCCAGCCTCCCGTGCTGATAGGCGTCCATGATGGATTGCCCGTATTCAGGAGGTGAAAATGAAGCTTTCCATGAAGGCTTCAACACAATTCGTATCGGCAGTCCGTCCGCCGCGACTTCAACATCGATCATCGAAGTCTTCGCAGGCAAAGCGTCACGCCGCCCGGATGCCGCAGCAGCTATGGCACTCTCCGCAGAAGGAGTTACAGATGCAGATTCGCTGGCGGATCCAGCACCAGCGTCGGAGTTCGAACTGAACGAGGGCTGCGTTTTCGCATAAGAAGTTGGTAAGGGCGGAGGAGCAGATTTCGACGCACGCGGCTGGAGTGGCTCCTCGTCCCAGTATTCGTCCGGATCATCGTAGTGATTGTAAACCCCGCCCGCCACGCATCCACCTCACAAACTTGATCGCCTCGATTCCAGGATGGCTCACCGGTGAATCCCTCCCTTACAGACGATCTAAGGACAGCTGGCGGGCTGTTGTCAATTGCCGTCGGTCTACATTCCACGAAATCCGCTCATACACAGGAAGTTTCACCGCCCTTTTCGATGACGAGCCAGGCTACACAGACACAATTCGGCCCCCGCTCCGGAACGGAGCGAGGGCCGAATGTTATTGCCTACTACCGACTACCGGTAGTCGCTGAAACCGTAGTCGTCCAGCGGAACCGCGGCGCCGGTGGACGAGCCGAAGCTGTCCGGGCTGTAGTAGGTGTCGTCGTAGGACGGCACCGCGTACGCGGCCTGGCGGGCTTCCTCGGTCGGCTGCACCTGGATGTTGCGGTAACGGTTGATACCGGTACCGGCCGGGATGAGCTTACCGATGATCACGTTCTCCTTGAGACCGATGAGCTTGTCGGAGCGGCAGTTGATCGCCGCGTCCGTCAGCACTCGGGTGGTCTCCTGGAAGGACGCCGCCGACAGCCACGAATCGGTGGCCAGCGACGCCTTGGTGATACCCATCAGCACCGGACGACCCGAAGCGGGCTCGCCGCCCTCGGACACGACCCGGCGGTTCGCGGCCTCGAACTCGGCGCGCTCGGTGAGCGAACCGGGCAGGAACTCCGTAGCGCCGGAATCGATGATCGTCACGCGACGCAGCATCTGGCGCACGATGACCTCGATGTGCTTGTCGTGGATCGACACACCCTGCGAGCGGTAGACCTCCTGGACCTCGTGGACCAGGTGGACCTGCACCTGACGGGGGCCCATCACGCGCAGCACCTCGTGCGGATCCGCCGCGCCTTCCAGCAGCTGCTGGCCGACCTCGACGTGGTCACCGTCGGAGAGCAGACGCTCGGTGCCGTCGTCGTGCTTGAACACACGCAGTCGCTGCCGCTTCGAGAGCTTGTCGTAGACAACCTCTTCGGAGCCGTCGTCCGGGATGATGGTGATCTTGTAGAAACGATCGTCATCCTCGAGCCGCACCCGGCCGGAGATCTCCGCGATCGGCGCCTTGCCCTTGGGCACACGAGCCTCGAAGAGCTCCTGCACGCGGGGCAGACCGCCGGTGATGTCGTCACCCGCGACACCACCCTGGTGGAAGGTACGCATGGTCAGCTGGGTACCGGGCTCACCGATGGACTGCGCGGCGACGATACCGACGGCCTCACCGATGTCGACCAGCTTGCCGGTCGCCATGGAGCGGCCGTAGCAGGTCGCACACACGCCGGTGCCGGTGGTGCAGGTCAGCACGGAGCGGACCTTCACCTCGGTGATACCGGCCGCGAGCAGCGCGTCGAGTGCCGGGTCGCCGAGATCGGCGCCCTTACCCACCACGACATTGCCCTTGGCGTCCACCGCGTCGGACGCGAGCGTCCGTGCGTAGGTGGAGGTTTCGACGTGCGCGTCGCGAATGATGCTGCCGTCGGCCATCTTCTCCGCGATCGGCACCACGATGCCGCGCTCGGTGCCACAGTCGTGCTCGCGCACGATGACGTCCTGCGAGACGTCCACCAGACGACGGGTCAGGTAACCCGAGTCGGCGGTACGCAGCGCGGTGTCGGCCAGACCCTTACGGGCACCGTGGGTGTTGATGAAGTACTCGAGCACGGTCAGGCCCTCACGGAAGGAGGACTTGATCGGACGCGGGATGAACTCACCCTTCGGGTTCGTCACCAGGCCCTTCATACCGGCGAGGGTACGGGTCTGGGTGAAGTTACCCGTCGCGCCCGACTCGACGATCGTGATGATCGGGTTGTCCGGCGGGTAGTGCGCCCGCAGCGCCGTACCGACCTCTTCGGTCGCCTCCTGCCAGATCTTGACCAGGGCGTTGTTGCGCTCCTGGTGATCGAGCGCACCACGCTGGTACTTCTTCTCGATCTGATCGGCCTGCGCCTCGTAGCGCTCCATGATCTCCGCCTTCTCCGGCGGAACGAGCACGTCCGACATGGAGACGGTGACACCGGAGCGGGTGGCCCAGTAGAAGCCGGCGTCCTTCAGCTTGTCGACGGTCTGCGCGACGACGATCATCGGGTACCGCTCGGCCAGATCGTTGATGATCGTGGCCTGACGCTTCTTCGGCATCTGCTCGTTGATGAACGCGTAGTCCGCGGGCAGCAGCTCGTTGAACAGCACGCGACCGAGGGTGGTCTCGGCGGTCCAGGCATCGCCGCGGGTCCAGCCGTTCGGGAACAGCTCGGCCTCGATCTCGCGCGGCGGACGCTGATCGGTCAGGCGGACCTTGATCAGCGAACGCACGGTGAGCTCGGCACGGTCGACGGCCATCTGAGCCTCGGCGGGCGAGGAGTACACGCCCTGCTCCGGGCTGTCCTTGGTGGCGGCCCGGTACTCGCCCTTGGCGCCCTCGACGAGGCGGGTCAGGTAGTACAGACCGGTCACCATGTCCAGACGGGGCATGGCCAGCGGGCGACCCGAGGCCGGCGACAGGATGTTGTTCGAGGACAGCATCAGGATGCGGGCCTCGGCCTGCGCCTCCGCGGACAGCGGGAGGTGCACGGCCATCTGGTCACCGTCGAAGTCGGCGTTGAACGCTTCACAGACCAGCGGGTGCAGCTGGATGGCCTTGCCTTCCACCAGCTGCGGCTCGAAGGCCTGGATACCCAGGCGGTGCAGGGTGGGCGCGCGGTTCAGCAGCACCGGGTGCTCGGCGATGACCTCTTCGAGGACATCCCACACCTGGGGACGCTGCCGCTCGACCATCCGCTTGGCGGACTTGATGTTCTGCGCGTGGTTCAGATCGACCAGACGCTTCATGACGAACGGCTTGAACAGCTCGAGCGCCATCAGCTTCGGCAGACCGCACTGGTGCAGCTTGAGCTGCGGGCCGACCACGATGACCGAACGGCCCGAGTAGTCGACGCGCTTGCCGAGCAGGTTCTGCCGGAAACGACCCTGCTTGCCCTTGAGCAGATCGCTCAGGGACTTCAGCGGGCGGTTACCCGGACCGGTGACCGGACGGCCGCGACGGCCGTTGTCGAACAGCGCGTCCACGGACTCCTGCAGCATCCGCTTCTCGTTGTTGACGATGATCTCGGGCGCACCCAGATCGATCAGTCGCTTGAGGCGGTTGTTGCGGTTGATCACGCGGCGGTACAGGTCGTTCAGGTCGGAGGTGGCGAAACGGCCACCGTCGAGCTGGACCATCGGGCGCAGCTCCGGCGGGATCACCGGAACGGCGTCGAGCACCATGCCCATCGGCGAGTTGCCGTTGGCCTGGAAGGCCGCGACAACCTTGAGCCGCTTGAGCGCGCGCAGCTTCTTCTGGCCCTTGCCCGAGCGAATGGTCTCGCGCAGGTTCTCGGCCTCGGCCTCGATGTCGAAGTTCTCCATCAGCTTCTGGATGGACTCCGCACCCATGGCGCCGGTGAAGTACTCGCCGTAGCGGTCGATCAGCTCGCGGTAGAGCACCTCGTCCACGATCAGCTGCTTGGGAGCCAGCTTGGTGAAGGTGGTCCAGATCTCGTCGAGCCGGTCCAGCTCACGCTGGGCGCGGTCGCGCAGCTGACGCATTTCGCGCTCGCCGCCGTCCTTGACCTTGCGGCGCACATCGGACTTCGCGCCCTCGGCCTCGAGCTCGGCGATATCGGCCTCGAGCTTCTGGGCGCGGGCCTCGAGATCGGCGTCACGCTGATCGGCGACGGCCTTCTTCTCGACCTCCATCTCGGCCTCGAGGGTGCTGAGCTCGTTGTGGCGCAGCTCCTCGTCGACACCGACGATGACGTAGGCGGCGAAGTAGATGATCTTTTCCAGATCCTTCGGCGCCAGATCGAGCAGGTAGCCCAAGCGCGACGGCACGCCCTTGAAGTACCAGATGTGGGTGACCGGAGCGGCCAGCTCGATGTGGCCCATCCGCTCACGGCGCACCTTGGCGCGAGTCACCTCGACGCCACAGCGCTCACAGATGATGCCCTTGAAGCGGACACGCTTGTACTTACCGCAGTAGCACTCCCAGTCGCGAGTCGGTCCGAAGATCTTCTCGCAGAACAGGCCGTCCTTCTCCGGCTTGAGCGTGCGGTAGTTGATGGTCTCCGGCTTCTTCACCTCGCCGTAGGACCACTGGCGGATGTCTTCGGCGGTGGCCAGACCGATCCGGAGTTCATCGAAGAAGTTGACGTCTAGCACGTAACTTCCTTTCCCCTATTCGGGTCGAATTCGAGCAAAAGTTCACTAGTGGGTCGAGCGCGCCACCCCGCCGCCCGCGCGAGCGGGCAACGGGGGGACGCCGAACGCATCAGTTCGCCAGGTCGTCGACGGTGGCGGCTTCGTTCCGGGACAGGTTGATGCCCAGGTTCGCGGCCGCGCGCTCCAAGTCCTCGTCGTCGCCGTCACGCATCTCGATCGCGGCGCCGTCCGAAGACAGCACCTCGACATTGAGGCACAGCGACTGGAGTTCCTTGAGGAGCACCTTGAACGACTCCGGAATGCCCGGCTCCGGAATGTTCTCGCCCTTGACGATCGCCTCGTAGACCTTCACGCGGCCGACCACGTCGTCGGACTTGATGGTGAGCAGTTCCTGCAGGGTGTACGCGGCGCCGTACGCCTGCATGGCCCAACATTCCATTTCACCGAAGCGCTGACCACCGAACTGCGCCTTACCACCGAGCGGCTGCTGGGTGATCATCGAGTACGGACCGGTCGAACGGGCGTGGATCTTGTCGTCGACCAGGTGGTGCAGCTTCAGGATGTACATGTAGCCGACCGCGACCGGGTACGGGAACGGTTCACCCGAGCGACCGTCGAACAGCACCGACTTGCCGTTCTCGTCGACCATGCGCTCACCGTCACGGTTGGGCAGGGTCGAGCCGAGCAGACCCGTCAGCTCCTCTTCGCGGGCGCCGTCGAAGACGGGGGTCGCGATGTTGGAGTCCGACGGAGCGGCCAGCATCTCCTCGGGCAGGGCCGCGGCCCAGTCCGGCTTGACGCCGTCGGCGCCGTGAACATCCCAGCCCGCCTTGCCGATCCACCCGAGGTGGGTCTCCAAGATCTGGCCGATGTTCATACGACGCGGCACGCCGTGGGTGTTCAGGATGATGTCGACCGGGGTGCCGTCGGGCATGAACGGCATGTCCTCGGTGGGGAGGATCTTGCCGATGACACCCTTGTTGCCGTGGCGGCCGGCGAGCTTGTCGCCGTCCTGGATCTTGCGCTTCTGCGCCACGTACACCCGGACCAGCTCGTTGACGCCCGGAGGCAGATCGTCGTCGTCCTCGCGGGAGAACACGCGGATGCCGATGACCTTGCCGGACTCACCGTGCGGCACCTTCAGCGAGGTGTCGCGCACCTCGCGCGCCTTCTCACCGAAGATCGCGCGCAGCAGGCGCTCCTCGGGGGTCAGCTCGGTCTCGCCCTTCGGGGTGACCTTGCCGACCAGGATGTCGCCGTCGCGGACCTCGGCGCCGATGCGCACGATGCCGCGCTCGTCCAGATCGGCCAGCACCTCGTCGGAGACGTTCGGGATGTCCCGGGTGATCTCCTCGGCGCCCAGCTTGGTGTCGCGGGCGTCGATCTCGTGCTCTTCGATGTGGATCGAGGTGAGGACGTCCTCTTCCACGAGGCGCTGCGACAGGATGATCGCGTCCTCGTAGTTGTGGCCCTCCCACGGCATGATCGCCACGAGCAGGTTCTTGCCCAGGGCCATCTCACCGTTCTCGGTGCAGGGGCCGTCGGCCAGGACCTGGCCCTGCTCGACCCGGGCGCCCTCGTCCACGATCGGACGCTGGTTGGAGCAGGTGCCCTGGTTGGAGCGGTTGAACTTGCGCATCCGGTAGGACTTGCGGGTGCCGTCGTCGTGCATGACGGTCACGTAGTCGGCCGAAACCTCTTCGACCACACCGGGCTTCTCGTTGACCACGACATCGCCCGCGTCGACCGCGGCGCGCAGCTCCATGCCGGTGCCGACCAGCGGCGCCTCGGAACGGATCAGCGGCACGGCCTGACGCTGCATGTTCGCGCCCATGAGGGCACGGTTGGCATCGTCGTGCTCGAGGAACGGGATCATCGCGGTCGCGACCGACACCATCTGGCGCGGCGAGACGTCCATGTAGTCGACCTCGGAGGCCGAGACGAACTCGACCTCTTCACCGGCCCGACGGACCAGGACGCGGTCCTCGATGAAGCGACCCTCGGCGTCGACCGGCGAATTGGCCTGAGCGCGGACGTGGCGATCTTCCTCGTCGGCGGTCAGGTAGACCACCTCGTCGGTGACCTTGCCGTCCACGACCTTGCGGTACGGGGTCTCGATGAAGCCGAACGGGTTGACCCGCGCGTACACCGACAGCGAACCGATCAGGCCGATGTTCGGGCCTTCCGGGGTCTCGATCGGGCACATGCGGCCGTAGTGCGACGGGTGGACGTCACGGACTTCCAGGCCGGCGCGCTCACGGGACAGACCGCCGGGGCCCAGCGCCGAGAGGCGGCGCTTGTGGGTCAGGCCCGAGAGCGGGTTGTTCTGGTCCATGAACTGCGACAGCTGGGAGGTTCCGAAGAACTCCTTGATCGCGGCGACGACCGGGCGGATGTTGATCAGGGTCTGCGGCGTGATGGCCTCGACGTCCTGGGTGGTCATCCGCTCGCGGACCACGCGCTCCATGCGGGACAGGCCCACGCGGATCTGGTTCTGGATGAGCTCGCCGACGGTGCGCAGGCGACGGTTGCCGAAGTGGTCGATGTCGTCGACCTCGACCGGCACCTCCTGGCCGCCGGGGGCGGTCATCATGCGGTCGGCGGCGTGCAGGCGCACCAGGTACTCGATGGTGGTGACGATGTCTTCCTTCGTCAGCACCGAGCTGGTGACCGGCTCGCCCACGTGGATGCCGAGCTTCTTGTTGATCTTGTAGCGGCCGACGCGCGCCAGGTCGTAGCGCTTCTCCTTGAAGAACAGGTTCTCCAGCAGGGTCTGCGCGGATTCCTTGGTCGGCGGTTCGCCCGGACGCAGCTTGCGGTAGATGTCCAGCAGCGCCTCGTCCTGACCGGCGGTGTTGTCCTTCTCGAGGGTGGACATCATGATCTCGGAGAAGCCGAAACGCTCGACGATCTCCTCGGTGCTCCAGCCCAGCGCCTTCAGCAGCACGGTGACCGGCTGGCGGCGCTTGCGGTCGATACGCACGCCGACGGTGTCGCGCTTGTCGACGTCGAACTCCAGCCACGCGCCGCGGCTCGGAATGACGCGCACGCTGTGCAGGTCCTTTTCCGTGGCCTTGTCGACGGAGTGGTCGAAGTAGACGCCCGGCGAACGCACCAGCTGCGAGACGACGACGCGCTCGGTGCCGTTGATGATGAACGTGCCCTTGTCGGTCATCATCGGGAAATCACCCATGAAGACCGTCTGACTCTTGATCTCACCGGTGTTGTTGTTGATGAATTCCGCGGTGACGAACAGCGGCGCCGCGTAGGTCATGTCCTTGTCTTTGCACTCGTCGATCGAGGCCTTGACCTCTTCGAACCGAGGATCAGAGAAAGACAGGGACATCGAGCCGGAGAAGTCCTCGATCGGCGAGAGCTCCTCGAGCACCTCCTCGAGCCCACCGGTCAAGCCGCCATCGCCGCGCGCGACAGCTTTCTCCCGCCATGACGGCGAACCGATCAACCATGCAAAAGAATCTGTTTGTAGATCGAGAAGTCCGGGCACCTCCAAGGGTTCACGGATCTTCGCGAAAGACACCCGCTTCGGGGCTCCGGGGATTCCGGCAACTGCCTTGGTCTGGGTGGAGACTGCCAAGATGCGTCCTTCCAGCACCTCACGCGCGCCGCGTGGTGGTCCGCGGCCGTCGCTTGCTTTTGCTACGAGTTCCGCTGGTCACGACCCGAACGAAACTCGAACAGCAAACAGCGGAAGTAACACCGGAAGGGGTGGAACTTACGTGTGCAAATCGAGGTATGGACAGGAGGCAGCCAGCGCAACGTCCAAACTTACACCACCCGCCCCGGTGGTGTCAAAGGCACACCTGTATCGGGTGTGAAAATACCACCCGTACGAGTGTCCGCGTGGCTGGCGCGCCGGGTGTAAAACCGACGCGGGGCCGTGGGCCGGTGACTCCGGCCGCCGTGCTCGAACGCTGGCTGCGTCGATGAGCGACGGGGCATCTGGAGCCACTGTGACAGCTGCCGCTGTTGTGAATAGCGTGACGGCTCCGGCGAAAACCGTCAAGTGCCGGGACCGACCAGTCGGCTATCGAGATCGCCTGCCGCGCTGGCGCATCCCGTATCCATAGGCGGTGTTCGCTACGCCCTACGTGGTCACGCTGCGCTTCCGGGCGCTGAGCTCACACCGCGTCCGGTCAGCGGTCGACTATGTCGCTGGCCAGCCAGCGCCCGTCGATCTTGCTCATGTGCAGCACCACCGGCCCGGCCACACTCTGCTGTGCCTGCCCGCCCTTGGTCGCGCTGATCACCAGGTTGACCAGCAACTCGGCCCGATCCCCGGCGAGCAGTGTCACCCCGATCGGCTCGGCCTTGGCGTCGGCGCTGGTCTGCGCCTGTTTGATGGCATCGACGGTGGTGGCCGAGAAATCGTCCAGATCGTCGAGCATCGTGCCGGTGACCACCTGGCGTACCGCCGCCTGATAGCCGTCGATGTGCTTCAGGTCGTAGCCGTAGATGGTGCGCAGCGCGTGCTCGGCGGCGGCGCGCACCTCCTCGGTGGCCGCGGTGTCCAGAAAGGCGGTATTACTGTCGTCGACGCCGGGCCGGGCCGCCGCGACCGCCGCGAATCCACCGAGCCCGACCGCCGCGATCAACGCCGCACCGACCACCGGCCACGACGCGCCACCGGGCAACCGGACCCGCGACCGCCCCGACGAACCCGCGCGCAGCGGTCGGTGCGCGGACCGCTCAGGTGAATCAGCGGACGACGGAGACCGACGTGCGAACCGCCGGGACGAATCCGGTAGCAGTCGAGACCAGCGCGCGGACCGGTCGGGTGAATCAGCGGATGACCGATCCGCGGACCGTCCGGACGAATCGGTGGACGCCCGAGACCGGCGTGTGGATTGTCCGGGGAAGCGTGTGGACTGTCCGGGCAAGCGTGTGGACTGTCCGGGGGAATCGATGCGCGGGCGGCGGGTCGAGGTGACGCGGTTGACCGGGCGGCGGGTGCTCATCGCGGCGGCTCCTGCGGTGCGGGGGTGGGGGCCGGGGTGTCGAGCAGGACCGGCTGGGTCAGCGAGGCGACCTGCTCAGCCTTCCAGACGTCGCGGGCCTTGGTCAGATCCAGATTCCAGGTGTAGCGGTAGTTCGCGACCTCGTTGCCCGGTTTGGTCTCGGTCACCTGGAGCACCACCAGCGCCGAGGCCTTGTCCCGCTCGGAGTTCAGCGCGGTGAGCGACGCCCCGAGCACCTTCGAGGTCATCTCGATCCCGTTCTCGGTGGCCAGCTGCTCGGACCGGGTCCGATTCTGTTCGGCCGAGGTGAGAATCGCGCCGGTCATCGAGGAGCGGGCCTGCGCGAGCGAACCGGGGATATCCGCCAGGCGCATGGTGGTCATGTTCAGAGCGGCCTGGCGGGCGGCGGACAGCGCGCTCTCGCGGGCCTCGGCGCGCGGCGCGTCGGTGTACACGGCGGCCTGCAACCAGCCCGTGCCGAACCACAGCGCGGCCAGCGCGGCGACAAGCAGCGAGCCCAGTGCGGCCACGGTCACCGCGAATGGCGCGCGCCGCTTCGGCCCAGCCACCTGCCGGGCCACTCGCGGCGTCATCAGCCTGGTCAGCCACCTCGGCCCCCGCCCAGTCGTCCGGCCCGAGTCCAGCGCCGAGGCACTCGGCAAGTTCGTGTCCGCCCCATCCGCTAGGTTCGGCCCCGATGCGGACCGGGGATTCGACACTTCGACTGTCACTGCGTACACCTCGTATCGGTCGGGCGGTCAGCGCTTCGGCGTGACACCCATCAGGGTGGCCAGCTGGGCGGCGATGGGGTTCAGGTTGAGTTTGGGCGGGTCGACTTTGGGGTTGCGGTCCCAGGGCTGGGCGATCATCGGATCGGCCAGTTCGGCGCGCAGACCGCCGCGCACCGCGGTCGGATTACCGAACGGCACAGTGCATTTCGCGTCCTTGTTGAACGGGAACTCGTCCACGGTGTCGTCGAAGTCGGGATTGCGGCGCTTCATCTCGGCGAGGATCTCGTGCGTGCCCTCGTAGCCGACGGTGCAGGTCGGCGGGTTGTTGGTTTCCAGCACCAGGCCGAAGTGGCTGGTGTTGTCGCCGGGCGCGGTGGCCGAGGCGCCGATCGAGAGCTGCGGCAGCATTTGCAGCAGCGGGCGCAGCGCGTAGAACTTCGGCGAGATGCCCTGGAGCAGGGTGCGCAAGTTGGTCAGGTCCTCGGTGAGCGCGGGCCCGCTCTCGCGCATCAGCTCATCGATCTCCGTGCCGGCGGTGGTGCCGGTGTCGATGATCCGGCGCAAGTCCGGGTCGCTGGCACGCAATTGGGCGCTGAGCCGGTCCAGGCCGTCGCTGAAGCGCCGGATCTCGGCGGACTGCTCGGCCTGGGTGGCCAGCGCGATCCGGCCCGAGCGGATCAGTTCGATGGTTTCGGGCAGATGCTCGTCGAAGGCCGCGCTGAACTCCCGCAGCGAGGTGAGCAGGGTCCGCAGCTCACCGCCGCGGCCCTCGAAGGCCTTACCGAGTTCGGTGACCGTGGTGGTGAGCGCGGGCAGGTCGACGGTGCTGGTGAAATGGTCGACGCTGGTGATCAGCTGTTCCACCGGCACCGGGGTGTCCAGCCCGACGATCACCGAACCGTCCTTCAGGAACGGGCTGCCCCCGTCCTCCGGTTGCAGGTCGACGTACTGCTCGCCGATCGCGGAACGATTGGCCACCACGGCTTTCGCGGTCGCCGGGATCCGCGGCGCGCTGGTATCGATGACCAACGGGACCACGACTCCGTCGGCGGTGAGCTCCAGCTCGCCCACCCGCCCGACGGCCACGCCCCGGTAGGTCACCTCGGCGCCTTTGTAGGCCCCGCCGGCCTGGTCGGCGCGCACCCGCACGGTGTATTGGCCGAACCCGAGCATGTGATCGAGCCGGATATAGGTGGCGCCCACGTAGATCACGCCGAGCACGGCGATCACCAGGAAGGCGATCAGCTGGAAACGCACCAGGCGACTCATCGGCGCACCTCATCGTCGCGCGGTTCCACCGTGATTCGCTCACTCATCGCACACCGTCCAGCGGCGAGGTGATCCCCAGCCCTTCCAGCAGCGGCCCGAGCTGATTCGGTGTGCCCGGCGGCACCAGGCCGCGCGGCACCGGGACGGCGGCGAACACCGTCGGCCAGCCGTGGCGCGGCCCATTGCCGTTGTAGTAGGGGTTGCTCGGATCGACCGGCACCGGCGGGCCGTACGGCGGCGGGATGTAGACCGGATCCGGTTTGCCCACACCGAGATTGCCCAGGGTGACGCCGATCTGCTGGTCCACCGACAGCCAGGTGTTGACCTGGCCGCCGAAGGTGGCGGGCAGGGTCGAGTCAGGGAACGGATAGGTGGGGATGAGCGGGAAGGCGGTGATCAGATCCGGTGCGGAGCGGCCCAGTTCTTGCAGGGTGGGCCGTAGCGAGGTGAGGTCGCGGATCAGGTTGTCCTTGGAGATGTTGATCACGTCGAAGCCCGCCTGACCCACCCGATCCAGTTGTGCGAGCAGCGAGATCAACTGGGGGCGTTGCTCTTCCAGGATCCGGACGCCTTCCGGCAGTTCGGCGAGGATCTTGTCGATCGCGTCGGTCCGGGTGCTGACCCGGCTGCTCAGCAGCGCCAGGCCGTCGATCGCCCGGGTGATGTCCTCGACCTGTTCGTTCAGCCCGCCGATCAGGGTGTTCGCCTCTTCCAGCAGCGAGCGCACCCGGCCCTCGCGCCCGTCGAGGCCCTTGTTGAGTTCGGTCACGATGGGTGCCAGCTGGGCGATCCCGCCGCCGTTGAGCAGCAGCGACAGCGCACCGAGGACCTGCTCGATCTCGACCGCGGCCCGGGTGCGGTCCACGGTGATCACCGCGCCGCCGGCCAGGCGTGCCGCCGCCGGATCCGGTGGCGCGGACAGCTCGATGAACTTCTCCCCCAGCAGATTCGACTGCCGCACCTCGGCCCGCGCGTTCGCGGGCAGATCCACCGAATCATTGACCACGACACGGACATTCGCGGTCCAGCCGGTGGGCCCGAGATCGATCGACTCGACCCGGCCGATCGGCACGCCCTCGATCTTGACCGCCGACTGCGGCACCAGATCGAGCACATCGTCGAATTCGATGGTGAGCCGCATCGGATGCTTACCGATATCCGCGCCGCCGGGCAGCGGCACACTGTAGATGCCGTTGGACGCGCACGAGGTCAGCGCGCAGACGGCGAACAGGCCGAGGGCGGCGTCGCGGATTCTCATCGGATCCCTCCCGGCTGCTGCGACGGAGGCAACTGATTCGACGGCGTGCCGGGCACCGTGCCCGGCACCGGCGCGCGCTGCTGGTTCTCGTTGCTGAGAATGCCGAACGGCAGGATCAGCGACGGCGTCTGCACGCCCGCGGTGATCTGATCGGCGATCTCGCGGCAATGCTCGATCAGCGGCCGCATCTGTTTGCCGACCGCCTCGAATTCGGGATCGCCCGGCATGAGTTTGCCCAGATCGATCATCTTGCAGATGACTCCGAACGGGTCCTGCAAGTCGGGGAAGTTGGCGCGCATGTCCAGGGTTCCGGATTCGCCGTTGTGAATATTGATCAGATTGCTCAGTGCCAGCGGCAGTACCGGCAGGGCGGCGGCGAGATCGTCGCGCTGCCGGGCCAGGGTCTGGGTCAGCGAGGTCAGCGCCACCGCGTTGTCGCCGATCAGTGCGTTGTTCTGATCCAGGAAACGCGAGACGTCGCCGAGCGCGACCGACAGCAGGTGCAGCGCCTCGCCGAGATTCTGGCGTTCGTCACCCAGAAAGCCCGCGAGCTCGGCCAGCTGACTGTTGAATTGCCGGACCTGCTGATCGTTCTCGGCCAGCATGCTGACGAAGACCTGCAAATTCTTGACCGTGGTGAAAATATCGGCGCGGTCGTCGGCCAGCAGCTTGGCCGCTTTGCTGAGCTCGGAGATGGTGCGGCCCAAGGCTTCTCCGTTACCGGCGAGATTCGCCGCCGAAGTGCGCACCAGATCGTTCACCGCGCCGTCCTTGTTGGCGCCGCCTGGCCCCAATGCCTCGGTGAGTTCGGTGATACCGCGGTAGAGCTCGTCCACCTCCACCGGCGTCACCGTGCGCTCTTTCGGAATCACCGCCTCGCGCGCCATTTTCGGGCCGTCGCGATATACGGGCAGCAATTGCACATAGCGGTCCGAAACCACCGAGGGCGTGATCTGGGCGGCCTTGGCGTCGGCGGGAATATCGTATTCGCGGTCCACGCTCATGACGACCTTCACCTGGTCGCCCATCGGTTCCACGGAATCGATCCGCCCGACCGGCACGCCCAGGATCCGCACATCCGAGCCCGCGTAGATCGCGACGGCTCGATCGAAGTAGGCGGTGATGCGCGTGGTGTTCAGCCGCGAATCCAGCCACCACAGCGTCGCGCCCAGCACCACGGCCGCCACCACCAGCAGGGCGAGCAGTTTCGTCCCGCTACCGATCGAGGACCACCACCGGGTCATCAGCCGCCTCCCATGTTCCGCACCGGCTCGCGGTAGCCCGGAACATCCGGGAGCGCGGGCGGCATCAGGTTGACGATCACCGCGTCGAACCAGCGGCCGGTGCCGAGCACGTTGGCGTAGAGCCCGTAGAACGGTCCCGCGAGCTCCAGGGTCTTGGAGATGTTCTGTTCATTGGCGTTGAGCAGGTCGATCGCGCCGCGCAGATTGGTCAGCGCGGGCCCGATCTGGGCCTCGTTGTCATGCACCAGGGTGCTCAGCTGGGTCGCGACCGTCTGCGCGTCGGTGAGCAGCTGCCGGATGGCCTGCTGGCGAATGTTCAACTCCGCGAACAGTTGTCCGCCGGCGCCGAGCAGCCGTTCGAACTCCGCGTTGCGCTCGGCCAGCACCCCGGTGGTCTGCCTGGTCGCGGCGAAGAGTCGTTTCAGCTGTTCGTCCCGCTTGGCCAGGGTCTGCGAGAGCCGGCCCAAACCGTCGATGGCGCCGCGCAATTCGCCCGGCGTGGTCTCGAATGCCTCCGACAGCACCCGCATACTGGTGGCCAGCTGCGCGGTGTCGATCTCCTCCAGCTGACGGCCGGCGTCGGTGAACGCCTCCATCACGTCGTAGGGAGTCGCGGTGCGCGACAACGGAATCGGCTGCCCCGGATCGGCCGGCTCGCCGCCGCGCGGATCCAGCGCCAGGTATTTCTGTCCCAGCACCGTTTTGATCTGGATGGATGCGGTGGTCTCGTCACCGATCCACGCGTTCTGGGTGCGGAAGTTCACCAGGACCCGGTCACCGGCGAGCCGTATACCGTCGACCGCACCGACTTTCACCCCGGCGATGCGTACCTCACTGCCTTCCTTCAGCCCGGCCGCTTCGGCGAACTCGGCGCTGTAGCGCGTGCCCGCGCCGATGATCGGCAGCCGGTCCACGAAGAACGCCGACAGTGTCGCGCACAGGATCAGGAACACACCGAGGCCGCCCAGGAACGCCGGGCTGCGTTTACCGAGCAGAATCCGGTCGTCCATCAGCGGGCCTTCCCGGAGCAGCGCGGCGCGGCATTGGTGTACAGCGGCTGATTCAACGTGGGTAGCCCCGCGGGCAGATTCAGCTGCGGCGCGTCCACCGCGCCCGGCCCGACCACCAGGTCGATGCCGCACAGATAGAACTGGAACCAGGAGCCGTAACTGCCCACCCGGCCGAGCTTCTCCATTTTCAGCGGCAGGTTTGCCAGCGCCTGGTCGACCTCGCCGGAGCGTTCGTTCACCGTCCCGGTCAGCTGACTCAACCCGGCGATCGTCCCCTGAAGCGTCGGAACCACCGGCACCAGCAGATCGGCGGTGGCCGAGGCCAGATCGCCCAGCGAACTCACCGAGGACCCGATCACCCCCCGCTGCTCCGACAGGCCGGCGACCAGCGCCGAGGTGTTCACGATGAGCTCGTCGAACTGGTCGTCGCGCTTGTTGACCGCGTCCAGCACCCGGGTCAGTTCGGTGACCAGTTCACCGATCACCGCGTCCTTGTCGGCGATCTTGTTGGTCAGGCTCGCGGTGCTCACGACCAGGTCGTGGACGGTGCCCTGCTCGCCCTGGAACACCTGGATGATCTCGTGGGCCAGCTTGTTCACATCGGCGGCGGTGAGCGTACGGAACAGCGGGCGGAACCCGTTGAACAACAGCGTGAGATCCAGCGCGGGCTTGGTCCGCTCCAGCGGAATGGTCCCGTTCTCGTTCAGTTTCCGGCCCTGCTCCCCCGCGCCCTGCTCCAGCGCGAGATAGCGCTGGCCGACCAGGTTCCGGTAGCGGATGGCCGCGGTCGTGGAGGCGGGCAGCCAATCCCGGTCCTGCACTTCGAAATCGACGCGGGCCAGGCGCCGATCCAGGATCGAGACCTTGGTGACCTTGCCGATCCGCACACCCGCGATCCGTACCTCGTCGCCCTTGTTCAAGCCGGTGACATCGGTGAAGACCGCCCGGAACGGGGTGCCGCCCCCGGTGTAGTTGGCGATCGACAGCGCCAGCACCGTGGTGGCCAGCAGCGTCACGATCACGAAGGCGATCAGCTTGACCAGTGGCCCGCCCGTGCCGCGCAGCATCCGTCTCATCGCAGACTCACCTCGCTGCCGCGGAAGGCGGGCGCGCCGACCCGGGTCAGCCAGCCCGGCACCTGTTCTGGTGAAACACCGTGTGCTGCACCGTAGATCGCGTCGAGCGAACGCTGCTCCCCCGGCGAACCCGCCAGGGTCGGGTACACCGCGTACTGCGGCGCCTCCATCCGGCCGATGGTCTGATCGCCGGGATAGCGGCTCGGCGGCTGGTAGGAGCCGTCGTTGTTGGGCCCGCCCGGATACTGGCCCGCGTCCACGCCCACCGGGAATTCCGCGAAGCACCCCGGGCCCCGGGTGTCGAGCCAGCGCGGCTCATCCTGATTGGGCAGGTATTTGCCCCGGGGATTGGTCAATTCGATGCTCACCCGCGAACCCGGGCGGTCGGTGCCGACGCCGAAGATATTGTCGATCCGCGGTTTCATCTTCGCGAAGTTCGCCAGCGCGCACGCGTAGGTCGGCGAATGCTCGGCGAGCAGTTCCAGGGCCGGTCGGGCGTCGGCGGCGACGTCGATGATGTTGTCGCGGTTGGCGATCAGGAAGTCCGCGGTGTTCGCCGAGGCGGGGGTCAACGTGGCGAAGAGGGTGTCGATCTGGGTGCGCCGCTGCACGACGGTCGCGTTGGTGGTGCGCAGATTGTCGAGTGCGTCGATCAGCTGCGGCAGCGCGTCGGAGTAGGTATCGGAGACCGTCGCGAGGCTGCGCAGCTCGGCCTGTAGATCCGGCAGCACGCCGTTCACCTGGCGGAATACCTTGTCCAGATGATCCACTGTCTCACCGAGGCCCTCGCCCTGCCCGGCCAGCCCCTGCGCCAGCGCACCGAGCGTCGCCGCCAGATCCTGCGGCGGAATGGCCTGTAGCAGCGGAAGCAGATTGTCGAAGACCCGGCTCAGTTCGATCGCGTTGCCGCTGCGATCCTGCTGGAGCACGACGCCGTCGGTGAGATGCAGCGGACTCGGCTGCCCCGGAATGACCAGGTCCACATACCGTTCACCGAACAGCGTCTTGGGTAGTAGGCGGGCCGTGGCGTTCACCGGGATCTGCGCCGCCTTGCCGGGGTCCACGGCCAGATCCAGGACGACGCCGCCCGCGCGCGCGTGGCTGGCCCGCACCTCCCCGACGGTGACGCCCCGGGCCTTCACCTCCGCGTGCCGGGTCAGAGCATTGCCCACGCTGTCGGTGAGCAGCTCGACCCGCACCGATCTGACGAACTGCTTGTTGTAGATCGCCACGCACAACCACACGAACAGCGCCAGGATCAGGAAGAACGCGACACCGAGCAGCCGTATCCGGTACGGCTCGGTCGCCCGCCACCGCTGCACCCCGTTCATCCTGCGATCCGAACGGTCGTCGACGTCCCCCAAATAGCCAGGCTGAGAAAGAAATCCAGCAGATTCACCAGCACGATCGCCGAGCGCACCGCCCGCCCCACCGCGATGCCGACACCCGCGGGCCCGCCGCTGGCGTTGAACCCGTAGTAGCAGTGCACCAGGATGATCACGAACGCGAAGACCAGCACCTTGAGGAACGAATAGAGCACGTCCTGCGGTGGCAGGAACAGGCTGAAATAGTGGTCGTAGGCGCCGCTGGACTGTCCTTCGAACCAGATACTGACCGTGCGCGACGCCAGGTAGGTGCCGAGCAGGCCGACGATGTAGAGCGGGATGACCGCCAGGAACCCGGCGATCACCCGGGTGGTCACCAGAAACGGAATGCCCGGAACCGCCATCACTTCCAGCGCGTCGATCTCCTCCGAGATTCGCATGGCGCCCAGCTGCGCGGTGAAACCGCAACCGACCGTGGCCGAGAGCGCCAGCGCCGCGGTGAGCGGCGCGATCTCGCGGGTATTGATGTAGGCGGTGAGGAAACCGGTGAGCACCGAGGTGCCGAGCGCGTCCAGCGCCTTGAAGCCTTGCAGGCCGACCACGAAACCGACCGAGGCGGACATGAACACGATGACGCCGATCGTCCCGCCGATCACCGCGAGCGCCCCGGAGCCGAAGGTCACCTCGGCCAGCAGCCGCTGCACCTCCTTGCGGTAGTGCACCGCGGTGCGCGGAATCCAGGCGATGGCACGCGAATAGAACAGCATCTGCTCGCCGGCGCGATCGACCAGCTGCACCGGCGCCCGCACCGCTCGCTGGGCCGCGCGGGCCGACTTCGCGACCACCGGGGAGCGGTACTGGGTCGCCATGGGTCAGGCTCCCTTGGCCGGGACTACCTGTAGATACACCAGTGTGAGCACGAGATTCACGAAGAACAGCACCAGGAAGGTGATGACCACGGACTGGTTCACCGCCTCGCCGACGCCCTTGGGCCCCCCGGCCGGATGTAAACCCTTGTAGGCGGCGATGACCCCGGCCAGCAGGCCGAAGATCAGCGCCTTGATCTCACCGATCCACAGGTCCGGCAGCTGCGCGAGCGCCGAGAACGACGCGAGATACGCGCCGGGCGTACCGCCCTGGAGCAGCACGTTGAAGAAGTACCCGCCGGCGATGCCGACCACCGACACCAATCCGTTGAGCAGCAGGGCGACCAGCATCATCCCGAGTACCCGCGGCACCACCAGCCGCTGGATCGGGTCGACGCCGAGCACCTCCATCGCGTCGATCTCCTCGCGGATGGTGCGCGACCCGAGATCGGCGGCGACCGCCGAACCCGCCGCGCCCGCGATGATCAGCGCGGTCACCACCGGCGCGGCCTGCTGCACGGTGGCGAGCACACTGGTGGCGCCGGTGAAGGATTCGGCGCCGAGCTGTTTGACCAGTGAACCCGTCTGCAACGAGACGACGGCGCCGAACGGGATCGCCACCAGCGCGCTGGGCAGGATGGAGACGCTGGCGATGAACCAGGACTGTTCGATGAACTCCCGCCACTGGAACGGCGGCTTGAACGTCTTGCGCACCACGTCCGCGAGGAGCGCGAAGATGTTGCCGGCCTGGCCGAATGCGGACTCGACCGGAGTCCTCAAACGCACCAGGGTGGTGTTCACCCGGCGAATGCTACCTGCTGGCTACCCGTTAGTTGTGTTGTGGCGCACGGTCGTGTCGTACCCGCCGCCGAGTTCCGGCCGACCACCGTCGTATCCGGGTCCAGCCTGTGTGTAGGCGGGAAGCACCTGCGTGTCATCGCTCTGGTCGAGTGAGTCACGGATGGCGTCCTGAGCCGCGCGGGGCAGCGTGTGCATGATCTCGCGAACCCGCGCCTGACGACGAGCAACTGCCTGGCGAACCGGCATGCCCGGCTGCGCCTTCATCTGCGGGATGATGCCCTCGACCTCTTCGGCGCCGCCGTGATGGTGACCGGCGTCCACCATGGCCTGCTCGCGGGCCATCTGCGCCTCGTCCTTCTCCTCGGACATGCCGATCGGGCCGATCATGCGGCCGTTGAGGAACTGCTTGACCACCGGCTCGTCGGAGGTGAGCAGCACCTCGCGCGGGCCGAACATGACCAGCTGCCGGCGGAACAGCATGCCGATGTTGTCGGGCACGGTGCGGGCCAGGTTGATGTTGTGCGTGACGATCAGGATCGTCGCGTCGATCTGGGCGTTGATGTCGATCAGCAACTGGCTCAGGTACGAGGTGCGGACCGGGTCCAGACCGGAGTCGGGCTCGTCGACGAGGATGATCTGCGGATCCAGCACCAGGGCGCGGGCCAGGCCGGCGCGCTTGCGCATACCGCCGGAGATCTCGCCGGGCAGCTTGGACTCGGCCCCGAGCAGACCGGTCAGCTCCAGCTTCTCCATGACGATCTTGCGGATCTCGGTCTCGGACTTCTTGGTGTGCTCGCGCAGCGGGAAGGCCGTGTTGTCGAAGAGATTCATCGAGCCGAACAGCGCGCCGTCCTGGAACAGCACACCGAAGAGCTTGCGGATCTCGTAGAGCTCCTTGTTGGAGCAGGTGGTGATGTCGACACCGTCGATGAAGATGGAGCCGCGCTCGGGGCGCAGCAGGCCGATCAGCGACTTCAGGAAGACGGACTTACCGGTACCGGACGGGCCGAGCAGCGCGCTGACTTCGCCCGAGGGCAGAGTGAGACTCACGTCCTGCCAAATACGCTGTGAACCAAAGGACTTGGTTACACTTTCGGTCCTGACTTCGACGCCCACGCCTACCTCCACAAATTCTTCAGCGAGCCCCCCTTGTGCCGAACCGCGCGCGGTCTTCGCGGTGTGTCACGTCACAGTGGGTCCGGTCACTGTATCTCACCCGTGAGATGCGGCGCACCCCAACCTGACCGAAGAGTAACACTGGAATTTTGGCGTCGCCTGCGGCGACGCGGGTTTGCGGCCCCGTATGTCTCGCCTCCGAGCAGCCGAGACTTGCGCCTTCGGCGCATGCGCTTCGGCTGCTCGGAGGCGAGACGGCCGCAAACCGGGTCGGTCGTAAGACTCCCTCCAGGTGACGTGATTCAGCCACGAAAGAGGAGTTGAAATTCGTCCGGAAATGCAAACGGGCGGCTCCATAATGGAGCCGCCCGTTTGGAGCGCAATTCGGTCGAATTACTTGACCGAGACCTTGGCGCCGGCCTCTTCCAGCTTGGCCTTGGCAGCCTCGGCGGCGTCCTTGGCGACCTTCTCCAGGATCGGCTTCGGGGCACCCTCGACCAGGTCCTTGGCTTCCTTCAGGCCCAGGCCGGAGACGATCTCGCGAACGACCTTGATGACCTGGATCTTCTTGTCGCCGGCACCCTCGAGGATGACGTCGAACTCGTCCTGCTCCTCGGCGGCGTCGGCAGCGGCGGCACCCGGGGCACCGGCGGCGGCGACGGCGACCGGGGCGGCAGCCTTCACATCGAACTTCTCCTCGAACGCCTTCACGAACTCCGAGAGCTCGAGCAGGGTCATGCCGCCGATTTCCTCGAGCAGCTGCTCAACGTTAGCCATTGATGTTTCCTTTCGATTGGGTCATCTCCGCGTGAGCGGCGATGAAAATGCTTGGTGGTGGGTGACTTATTCGGCGTCGGCAGGCGCGCCACCGGCGCGCTGCTTCTCCTCGAGGGCCACGAGCAGGCGAGCCATCTTGGTCGCCGGAGCGGCGAACGTGGCGGCGGCCTTCGACAGGTTGCCCTTCATCGCGCCGGCCAGCTTGGCCAGCAGGACATCGCGGGACTCCAGGTCGGCGATCCGCTCGACTTCGGACACGGACAGCGCGACGCCGTCCATGTACCCGCCCTTGATGATCAGCGCCTTGTTGTCCTTGGCGAAGGCCTTGAGCGCCTTCGCGGCGTCGACCGGCTCACCCTTGATAAAGGTGATCGCGGTCGGACCGACGAACAAGTCATCCAGGCCTTCGACGCCAGCCTCGGCGGCAGCGCGCTTGACCAGGGTGTTCTTGGCGACGGAGTACGTGGCGTCCGCGCCCAGGGCACGACGCAGTTCGGTGATCTTGCCGACCGACAGGCCACGGTATTCCGTGACAACAGTGGCCGTCGAGCTCTTGAACTGCTCCGTGATCTCCGCGACCGCGGTGACCTTCTCGGCTTTTGCCATACTTCGCCTCCTCTCTGGATGGTCGGTTCGTATTCGAACTTCCGAATTCCAGGGGTCCGGCGATAAAGCAAACGCCCCGGACGCAGAGCGTTCCGGGGCGCACAAGAAACCTACGGTTTCCCGACCTCGGCTCTCCCTGCGTGGGCCGCCAGCACTATTGCTGAACCTTCGACCACGCCTGGATGGGCGCGGCGACCAACGGTCTTCGGTAGAACGGATTGGGTAGTTATCGAACTTGTCGATGACTTGCACCCACGATACAGGTAAGGGTCCTCATCTGCCAAAACGGGGTCCCACGGCGGACGACGCACCACCGCTTCATGGTGGCACACATCACATTTCCGGTCGCAATGTGGCCGAAGTCGCGGTCAACAAGTGTTACCAACAGTGACACTTACTGCTTAGCTGCTGCACTATGGCAACCTCCATAGTCGATCCACCACAGTTGCTGGAACGACGCACCCGGCGCTTTCTCGCGCTGGCCGTCATCTGCCTGGCCGAACTGCTGGTCGTCCTCGACAACACCATCGTCAACGTGGCCCTGCCCTCCATCGGGGTCGAACTACGCACCGGCGTCAGCGGCCTGCAATGGGTCGTCGACGCGTTCACCCTGACCTTCGCCGGACTGCTGCTGGCCTTCGGCAACCTCGGCGACCGCTACGGCCGCAAACGCGTGCTGATGCTCGGCCTGGCCGGAGTCGCGGCCATGTCCGTCGCGGGCGCGCTCTCGGAATCCATGGGCGCGGTGATCGCCTCGCGCGCGGCGATGGGCGTCTTCGCCGCCGCCGTCTTCCCGGCGACCCTGGCCCTGATCATCAATATCTTCACCGACAAGCGCGAACGCGCCCTGGCCATCGCCGCCTGGACCGCCATGGCCGGCTTCGCCATCGCCATCGGCCCGATCTCCGGCGGCTGGCTGCTCGAACACTTCTCCTGGCATTCGGTGTTCTGGATCAATGTGCCGGTGGCGCTGCTCGCCCTGGCCGCCGCCTGGCTCTGGGTCCCGGAATCACGCTCCGCCCAGGTCGGCCGCCTCGACCTGCCCGGCATCGCGCTGTCCATCGCGGGCATCACCCTCGTCGTGTGGGCGATCATCGAAGCGCCGCACAACGGCTGGCTCTCGGTCACCACCCTGGGCACCGCCGCCCTGGGCCTGGCGCTCTCCGCCACCTTCGTCGGCTGGGAATTACGCACCGCCGCACCGATTCTCGATATGCGCCTGTTCCGGAACCGGCGCTTCTCGCTGCCCGCGCTGGCGATCGCGATCGGCTACTTCTCGATGTTCGGATTCCTGTTCCTGATCACCCAGTACTTCCAGGGCGTCCGCGAATACACCCCACTCGAATTCGGTATCGCCTCACTGCCGTTCGCGTTCTCGGTGGCGCTCGGCGCACCGGTGGCCACCCTGCTCGCGCAGCGGCTCGGCACCACACCGGTCATCGTGTTCGGCCTGCTGCTCACCGGCCTCGGCCTCTACCTCGGCGGACAGGTCACCGTCACCAGCCCCTACCTCACCGACGTGCTGCCCGCCATGGTCTCGATGGCGCTCGGCCTGGCCATCGTGCAGGGTCCGGCCACCGAATCCATCATGGGCGCACTGCCTTTGAACGAAGCCGGGGCGGGCTCCGCGGTCAACGACACCACCCGCGAGATCGGCGGCACGCTGGGTGTGGCCGTCCTCGGCTCGATCGTCGCCTCCTACTACACGACCCGGGTCGAGCCATTGATCGCCAAGGTGCCGAGCACCCTGATGACCGAGGATCAGAAGAGCCTCGTCCAGGCCAGTCCGCTCAGCGTGCTGGAGATCCGCAAGCAGCAACTCCCGTCCTTCCTGGAGGGACAGCGCGAAAACCTCATCACCGCGATGAAAGCCGCGGCGCTGGAAGGTTCGCACGCCGCCTCGCTGGTGGCGACCGGCGCGGTGGTCGTGTGCGCTGTCATCGTCGCGGTCTTCTTGCCGTGGGGTGTACAGGACGGCGAATCGGTCCTGCTCGGCTGGCGCAAGTCCGCCAACGACGAGACCTGACCACGGAATCCAGCGATCAGACCCCGGCCCGGCTCAGGCCGGGGCCTGCTCCGCCTGCGCGGCCAGCCCCCGCAACACCTCGACCGCGCCGACGCGGAACTCCGGGGAGGTGACCAGCCCGGCGGAATCCACGTCCTCCCGCAGCACGGTCAACCGCGGGCAGTTCGCCGGTTCGACCGCCGCACCGACATACCCGAGGACCGTCGCAAGCGTGGCCAGCGCACCATCACCCCGCCCGGCGAACGCGACATTGATCCAGGCCGTGGGCTTTTCGTGCAGATCCCCGTTCCCCACTGTCCAATCCAGCAGGTTCTTGAAACTCCCCGGTAGCGTCCCCGCGTACTCGGGGGTACACAGCAACACCGCATCCGCCCGCGAAAGCTGTTCGCGCAGTGCGACAACCGCACCATGCCCGGCACCGTCGTCATCCGGACTGAACGCGGGCAACTCGGCAAGCCCGTCATAGAACATCGTCTCGACACCCGCCGGAGCCACCGCCGCCACCGTCCGCAACGCGGCGGTATTCGTCGACGCGGCACGAGTGCTTCCGGATATCAACAGAACAACCGTCACCCCCAGGCCAACCCGCACCCGCCGAGTTTTACTCCGGAACCAAGAAGGGGATCAATCGCTTTCAATGCTCGGGCCGACCTCCGCGACAAGAGCGGTGAGCCCGTCCCGAAGGTCCGCGAGCGCGGCCATACGCGTCGCACCATCACCGAACGCTCCTACACCTGGACGAAGCAGGGCGCTGGCGCACCAGACGCCGTCCTCATCCTGATCCAGCCGGTACGGGACGTGCAGGCGCATAAGACCACGATAGCGCCAGGTAATGAGCCAGATGCACTTACGTAGGCTCGATGCGTTCGACACTCGACACCCTGTCGATGCCCTTGTCGAAAGAGGCGATGGACGAGCCTTTATCAGCTTCTGCGAGGGCTACGAGATAGGCGTCGGCGAAGGACAGCCGATCGTGTTCATAGACATCTAAGGCGCGGATCAGCATAGCGGGGTCATTGGTGATGATATTGCGTGCACCGACAATCGCTCTGGACAGGAGTGCGACCCGCGGTCTTTCGACCTTGTACACGCATTGCAGTACGTAGACCGTCTCCGCCAGGATCAGATCCGGCAAGAAGAGCGCCTCCGATTCAGCCAGAAATGCCGTGGCGCGCTTGCCCATTTCGGGTGGATCCTGGGTCAAGTGGCGGACCAGAATATTCGTATCGAGAAGGACGGTCATGAGGCCCCGTCCCGCCACTGGGCTGCCCAGGCGTCGTCCTGAATCTCGTCCCAGGACTTGCTTCGTACCTCAGGCGGAACCGGCACACTCCCTGCCAACTCCAGCAGATCAGGAGTCTTCGCCAGGACCACGACCTGACCCTCGAGCCGGAAGAGTACATTGTCGCCCACCTGTAGATCCAACGCGTCACGAATGACCTTCGGCAGCGTCAGCTGGCCCTTCGACGTCAACCTGGCCTGAGCGTCCATCTCGTCTCCTTACATAGCCCCACCTGTAAGGATAGAGCGAAGCTAAGTGTCAAGTCACGATTTCCTCAGCCGGAAACGGCGAAGGGCGGGAACGCGATTCGCGTTCCCGCCCTTCAGGCGTGGTGCCGGGTGCTACTTACGCATCCTCGTCGAGGAGGTTGCGGGTGCGGTTCGGGTCCACCGGGATGCCCGGTCCGGTGTTCGTCGAAACCGTGATCTTCTTGACGTAGCGACCCTTGGCGGTCGACGGCTTCACACGCAGGATCTCCTCCAGCGCGGCGCCGTAGTTCTCCACCAGCTTGGCATCGTCGAAGGACGCCTTGCCGATGACGAAGTGCAGGTTGGCCTGCTTGTCGACGCGGAAGTTGATCTTGCCGCCCTTGATGTCGTTGACGGCCTTGGTCACATCGGGGGTGACGGTGCCCGTCTTCGGGTTCGGCATCAGGCCGCGCGGGCCCAGGACACGCGCGATCCGGCCGACCTTGGCCATCTGGTCCGGGGTGGCGATCGCGGCGTCGAAGTCCAGCCAGCCGCCCTGGATCCGCTCGATCAGGTCCTCGGCGCCGACCGCGTCCGCACCGGCGGCCTCGGCCTCGGCGGCCTTGTCGCCCACCGCGAACACGATGACGCGAGCGGTCTTACCGGTGCCGTGCGGCAGGTTCACGGTGCCGCGGACCATCTGGTCAGCCTTACGGGGATCCACGCCGAGACGCACGGCGACCTCGACGGTCGCGTCGGTCTTGGTGGTGGCGGTCTCCTTCGCCAGCCGCGCCGCGGCCAGCGGGGAATACAGCTTGTCGCGATCGACCTTCTCGGCCGCGGCGAGGTACGCCTTGCTTCGTTTTGCCATGATTCTCTGTCCTTAATGTGGTTCAGAAGTGGTTATCGGGCCTGGCCGGCCCTCCCACTCGGGGAAGCTGATCAGCCTTCGACGGTGATACCCATCGAGCGCGCGGTACCGGCGATGATCTTCGCGGCCTGCTCGATGTCGTTGGCGTTCAGGTCTTCCTGCTTGGTCTTGGCGATCTCCCGGACCTGGTCCATGGTGACCTTGGCGACCTTGGTGCGGTGCGGCTCGGCCGAACCCTTCTGCACACCGGCGGCCTTGAGCAGCAGCTTGGCGGCGGGCGGGGTCTTCAGCTTGAAGTCGAACGTCCGGTCCTCGTACACCGAGATCTCGACCGGAATGACGTTGCCACGCTGCGACTCGGTCGCGGCGTTGTACGCCTTGCAGAACTCCATGATGTTGACGCCGTGCTGACCGAGCGCGGGACCGACCGGCGGGGCCGGGTTCGCCTGGCCGGCCTGGATCTGCAGCTTGATGATCCCGGCGAGCTTCTTCTTCTTGGGGGGCATCTTTCTTCCTTGGTTTCGGTTCCTTACGGTTGCCGTAAGCCTTGGGCGGGCGCGGCGAAGCCAGGACGAACAATCCTGGATTCACGCACGAACCCATGTACCTTACCGGGACCGACACCGCGGCAATCGAGCGGGTCCCGTGGAGCTAGATCTTGGCGACCTGGGTGAACGCCAGCTCGACCGGGGTCTCACGACCGAAGATCGACACCAGCACCTTGAGCTTCTGCTGCTCGGCATTGACCTCGGAAATGCTGGCGGGCAGCGTCGCGAACGGGCCGTCCATGACGGTGACCGACTCGCCGACCTCGAAGTCGACCTCGATGGTGGGCTTGGGCGCCACATCGGTGGCGGTGGCGGCAGCGGCGGCGCCGGCCTCGGCGGCAGCGGGCTTCTTCTGCTGCGCGCTGGCCGGGACCAGGAACTTCACCACCTCGGCGATGGTCAGCGGCGACGGACGCGAGGTCGCGCCGACGAAACCGGTGACGCCGGGGGTGTTGCGCACCGCGCCCCAGGATTCGTCGTTGAGTTCCATCCGGACCAGGATGTAGCCGGGCAGCACCTTGCGGTTGACGTGCTTGCGCTGGCCGTTCTTGATCTCGGTGACCTCTTCGGTCGGCACCTCGACCTGGAAGATGTACTCCTCGAGGTCCAGGTTCTGCACACGGGTCTCGAGATTGGCCTTCACCTTGTTCTCGTAACCGGCGTAGGAGTGGATGACGTACCAGTCACCCGGAGCACGGCGCAGCGCGGCGGTCATCTCGGCGACCGGATCGGCCGGTTCGGCGTCGATCGGCGCGGCCGGAGCAGCCTCGGCTTCGTCGACAGCAGCGGATTCCCCGGCGGTCTCGGCGGCTTCTACCGCGTCGTCGACCGGGAACTCGTCGTTTGTGTCGTTCTCCGGGGTGCTCACTGGGCACTCACTTCCTGTGTCGTCACGTACATCGTCTGCCTACCGGTATTCAGCCGCCCCGTCGAGGGCGGCGTGGCGGCGCCGGCACCGGAGTGCCAGGCTAGCCGAACAGCCAGTCGACACCCTTGATGAACGCCAGGTCCAACCCGCTGATGAACGCCACCATGAAGATCACGAACACCAGAACAACGGTGGTGTAGGTGACCATCTGCTTCCGGTTCGGCCAGATCACCTTACGAAGTTCCGCGATGACCTCACGCAGGAACTTGATCAGGCGCTTGAACGGGTTGCCCCGCTTCTCGGCCTTGGCCTTGTCTGCCTTCTTCAGCGACGGACGGTCGATCGTGGCGATCGAACCGGTGTCGGCCGGAGAGGTGCCACGAGACCGGCGCGCGGACCGCTTGCCGCTCGGCCGAGCCACCGCGGCGGTGTCCTCGCCATCGTCGTCGGCCGCGCCGTGGCGAGTATCCCGCTCGTCGACCACGTCGATCCTCTCTCGTCGCTGGCATTTCAGGGCAGGGGCGACAGGACTTGAACCTGCAACCTGCGGTTTTGGAGACCGCTGCTCTGCCAATTGAGCTACGCCCCTTTGGTTGGCCCGTCGAATTGCGACCAACCGTGTTCGTATTCAGTTATATCTTCCTGGCGGTCACATGACACGCGCGCTGCTCGAGAGCAGCGCGCAGCGGCTGATGACCCCGGAGCACGAGTCTACGTTACCCACCGCGCCATTTGCCAATCCGGGGTCATCGAACCGCACTCAGGCCAGTTGCACCGTGGCCGTCGCGCGCCCGAAGATCTTGCGACCGGCCGACTTCGCGACCATCGCGACCACGGCGGTGCGCGTCTCCGGATCGACCGACTTGACCTTGCCGGTGTACTCGACCTCGGCCGCCTCGTCCGAGCCGACATAGACCGGGCTGGTGAAGCGCACGTTGTATTCCTTGACCGCGCCCGGGTCGCCGAGCCAGCTGGTGACGAAACCGCCGCCCAGACCCATGGTGAGCATGCCGTGCGCGACCACGTTTTCCAGGCCGACGAGCTTGACCACCTCGTCGCTCCAGTGGATCGGGTTGGCGTCGCCGGAGACACCGGCGTAGTTGACCAGATCGCCGCGGGTGAGCCGGACGACGCGAGCCGGCAGTTCGTCGCCCACCGCGATGTCCTCGAAGCGCAGCGCACGCTTGCTGGCCTCGATGTGCGGGGCCTTGGCCGGCGCGACATGGCCGTCGACGGCGATGGAACGCGGGCGGTGGTCGGGCATCTCACCGTCGCCGACGCCGTGCATGAGCACACCGCGCACGGCGCCCTGCAGATTCGGGTCGATATCGCCGCCGCTGCGGCCGATCAGCGTGGTGTAGGTGGTGAGCACCAGCTCGTCGTGCTGGTCGGTGACGATGTTCTTGGTGACGATGATGTCGCCGCCGAAGGCCTGCCGGAACGAGTGCAGGTAGACGTCACAGGTGAGCTGGTCACCGACCTTGATCGGGCGATGGAATTCCAGGATCTGATCGGTCTGCATGATCTGGCTCAGGTCGTAGCCCGTGACGATCGTCTCGAACAGCTTGCGCTGCGCCAGGATTCCGACCAGGGAGATGAAAGTCAGCGGGGCGAGCAGGCTCTCGTAGCCGTACTCGTGCGCGGCGTCCTCCTCCCAGTGCACCGGGTGGTAATCCTGCACGGCCCGGGCGTACTCGCGGACCTTCTCGCGGCCGACCTCGTAGTAGTCGTCGACGCGGTAGTGGTGACCGACCATGGCCGCGGCATGGGCGGCGGGGTCGAGCTCGACGCTCGCTTCGAGCTCTGCTGTACCGGTGGTGTTCATCGTCACGGGAGGACTGTACCTATCTGACCCCGCAGCCCGGAGTCGGCGGAGCAATCACGCCGACTGACAAGGGATCCCGGCGTGACCGCGAATGGCGGCTGTGTCCGTATATCGTTCTTACCCTGGATAGCGCTAAGGCCGGACTCTCGTCCGGCCTCGAGCAGCTGTAGCTTTATGTCGTCCCGGACTCAGCGGGATTCGCGGTGCGCCCGGTGGGTGTTGCAGTTCGGGCAGTACTTCTTGATCTCCAAGCGATCCGGGTCGTTGCGCCGGTTCTTCTTGGTGATGTAGTTGCGATGCTTGCACTCTTCGCAGGCCAAGGTGATCTTTGGCCGGACATCGGTGGACTTCGCGGCCACGACATTCCTTCTTTCGCGTCAACCTAGCGGTCTGGGTTATTGGTAGCGATGGCCGGACTTGAACCGGCGACACAACGATTATGAGTCGTTTGCTCTACCGACTGAGCTACACCGCCACGGGGCGCATTGCCAAGGTGCCTGCACCGGCAATCCGGCGAGCCCCCTAACGGAATCGAACCGTTGACCTTTTCCTTACCATGGAAACGCTCTGCCGACTGAGCTAAGGGGGCATGACTACATCCGCTCCGGGTCGTTCTGACTGACTCGGCGCGGCGAAGTCTTGAACGAGATTACACACTCCTCGGTCGCACCTCCAAATCGTGAGGTCAGAGGCTGTTTCCGAGGTCTCGGCAGGGAGCCCGGCGACACCGGATGCCCGGAAACCAAGAAACCCCCGCCGATCATCATGATCGACGAGGGTTTTCGGTGGCAGATGTAGGATTCGAACCTACGTAGGCTTTCACCGACAGATTTACAGTCTGCTCCCATTGGCCGCTCGGGCAATCTGCCATCCCGCGCTAGGCGCGGTGACGAGAATACATCGAACCTGCACCCACAATGCAAACCGGCTGCACAGGGCCGGTTTCCGGCATCCCGACGCGCCGGGGCGGGACTACCGGCGCGCGTACGGGTAGAACTAACGATGTCCGGAAGTACCGTCAGGAACAGGAGCGCAGTGTGGCCGATTCGTCTTTCGATGTCGTCAGCAAGGTCGACCGGCAGGAGGTCGACAACGCCCTGCATCAGGCGGAGAAGGAGCTGAACACCCGCTACGACTTCCGCGGTACCGGCGCCGCCATCGAGTGGTCCGGCGAGGAGAAGATCGTGCTGACCGCCGAGGCCGAGGAGCGGGTCAAGGCCGCGCTCGAGGTGTTCAAGGAGAAGCTGATCCGCCGCGACATCTCGCTCAAAGCCTTCGACGCGGGTGACCCGCAGCCCTCCGGCAAGACCTACAAGATCACCGGCACCCTGGTGCAGGGCATCGACGCCGAGCACGCCAAGAAGATCTCCAAGAAGATCCGCGACGAGGGCCCCAAGGGCGTCAAGGCGCAGATCCAGGGCGACGAACTACGAGTCAGCAGCAAGAAGCGCGACGACCTGCAAGCCGTGATCAGCCTGCTCAAGGGCGAGGACTTCGGGATCGCGCTGCAATTCGTCAACTACCGCTAGCGGAGTGGGCCGGGCCGCCCGCCAGGTCCTCTAGGCGGGCGATGCGCTCGGCCATCGGGGGGTGGGTGGAGAACCAGCGCGCGGCCCGCTCCCCGGCCCGGAACGGGTTGGCGATCATCAGATGCGACTGCGCGGTCAGCTGCGGCTCCGGCGGCAGCGGAGCGGCCTGGACGCCGCGCTCCAACTTGCGCAGCGCCGACGCCAAGGCCAGCGGATCACCGGTCAGCTCGGCGCCGGACTGATCGGCCTGGAACTCCCGCGAACGGGACACGGCCAGCCGCACCAGGGTGGCCGCGATCGGGCCCAGCAGGGAGATCAAGAGCACACCGATCAGATTCGGGCCGCCGTTGCCGCGATTGCCGCCGAACATGGACGCGAAGTACGCCAGGTTGGCCAGGCCGGAGATGACGGCGGCGAGCGCGCCCGCGATCGAGGAGATCAGGATGTCGCGGTTGTAGACGTGCGAGAGCTCGTGGCCGAGCACCGCGCGCAGCTCACGTTCGTCCAGGATCTGCAGGATGCCGTTGGTGCAGCACACGGCGGCGTGGCGCGGATTGCGGCCGGTGGCGAAGGCATTGGGCGCGTTGGTCGGTGAGATGTAGAGCCGCGGCATGGGCTGGCGGGCGATGGTCGCGAGTTCACGCACGATCCGGTACATGACCGGCGCCTCCAGCTCGCTGACCGGTTGGGCGTGCATGGCCTTCAACGCCAGCTTGTCACTGTTGAAGTAGGCGTAACCGTTCATGCCGACCGCGATCACGATCGACACGATCAGGATCGTCGGGTTGCGGAACATGGCCCCGGCGAACACGATCAGCGCCGACAGACCCACCATGAGCCCGAACGTCTTCAACCCGTTCGCATAGCCATGCTTGTGCATAGAGCTCCTCGCGCCAGTCCCCCGATCCGATATCTGCCTTACGCAGTTCAAACGCGGCAGCGGCCGGGCGAGTTCCGGCTAGCCGACCCGCTCGATGGTGTAGCGGACCAGACGCTCGAGGGCGTCGTTGGCGGGCCCCGGGGGCAGGGCGGCGAGCTCGGCGTGGGCGATATCGGCGTAGCCCTGCAATTTCTCCTTGGCCAGGGCCATGCCGCGGGAGCGGCCGAGCAGCTCCAGGGCCTCGGCGACCTCGGCATCGGTGGCCAGCGGGTGGGCCAGCAGGCCGCGGAGGCGATCGCCGTCGGCGCCCTCGTCCCGCAGCGCGTACAGCACCGGCAGGGTGTGCACACCCTCGCGCAGATCGGTGCCGGGGGTCTTGCCGGACTGCTCGGCGGCCGAGGAGATATCGATGATGTCGTCGGAGATCTGGAAGGCGGTGCCGACCGCGTCACCGAGCCGGGCCAGCCGTTCCACGTGGTCGGCGTCCGCGCCGGAGAAGGTGCCGCCGAAGCGGCCCGAGGCGGCGATCAGCGAACCGGTCTTCTCCCAGACCACGCGCAGGTAGTGCTCGACCGGGTCCTGGGATTCGCGGGCACCCATGGTTTCCCGCATTTGACCGGTGACCAGTTCGGCGAAGGTCTCGGCGATGATGCGCACGGCGTCGGGGCCCAGGGTGGAGGTCAGGCGGGAGGCGTGCGCGAAGAGGTAGTCACCGGCGAGGATGGCGATGCTGTTGCCCCAGCGGGAATTAACGCTCGGGGCACCGCGGCGCATCGGCGCCTCGTCCATCACGTCGTCGTGGTAGAGGGTGGCCAGATGCACGAGTTCGACGACGGTGCCGGCGGTGATCAGCGCCGGGTCGGCCGGGTTCGGGCCCAGCTGGCCGGTGAGGATGGTGAACAGCGGCCGGAAACGCTTGCCACCGGCCTTGGCCAGATGTAGCGCGGCCTCCTGGAGGAAGTCCTCGCCGTCGGACAGTTCGTCGATGAGGAGCTTCTCGACCTGTTCCAGGCCGTTGCGCACGGTGTTCGCGAGCTCGCGGTCGCCGAGGTCGACCCCGGCCACCACCGTATTCTGCTCATCCACAGCCGATGTGCTCATTTCTTCTCCCAGCGATGCGTCCGACCCCACGGTAAGAACCTAGCGTGTCCCAGCTACGCGGCCCCATGAACACCGTCACTATGTGGTGCACAGCGTTCGACTTGCGGTGCTCGCGACGCCCTACATGGTTACGCTTCGCTGCCGCCTCCGGGCGCTGAGCTCACACCGCGCCCAGCCTTCCACATCGCAGGTCCGAGACGTGGTCGAGCCGCGTCGGATCCGGGGTGTCGAGAGGTACGCCGCATCGACATCGAGCGCGGGGTCCTGCAAGTATTGAGCGCATGGGTGCACCGGAAGACAACCCCGTGGGCGCGGTACCGGACCGAACCGAGGTACTGGTCGTCGGCGCGGGCCCGGCGGGGTCGGCCGCGGCCGCGTGGGCCGCGCGCGCCGGGCGCGACGTGCTGCTGCTGGACTCCGCGGCGTTCCCGAGGGACAAGACCTGCGGCGACGGACTGACACCGCGCGCGACCAAGGAACTCGAGCACCTCGGCCTCGGCGACTGGCTGCGCGCGCACACCGTCAACCACGGCCTGCGCATGACCGGTTTCGGCCGGGAGGCGCTGCTGCGGTGGCCGGGCGGTTCCTTCCCGACCTACGGAAGCGCGGTCCCCCGAACCGAACTCGACGACAAGCTGCGCGAGACCGCGGTGAAATCCGGCGCGGCCATGCTGGACGGCACCAAGGTGATCGATGTCACCCGCGACGGCGATCGGGTCTGCGGCGTGACGGTGCAGACCGCCGCGGGCCCGCGTGAGATCGCCTGTACGACATTGGTCGTGGCCGATGGCGTGCGCTCCCCGATCGGCAAGCGGCTCGGCCGCACCTGGCATCGGCAGTACGCCTACGGCACGGCGGCGCGCGCCTACATCAAGTCCGGGCGCAGCGACGATCAGTGGATCACTTCGCATCTGGAGCTGCGCGACGCCGAGGGTGCGCTGGTGCCCGGATACGGCTGGGTGTTCCCGCTGGGCAACGGCGAGGTGAATATCGGCGTCGGTTCGCTGGCCACCGCGGCCCGGCCGTCGCACATCGCGCTGAAACCCCTGCTCCAGCACTACACTTCGCAGCGCTTCGACGAGTGGGAGTTCGACGGCGAGCTGCGCGCTGTCGCCTCGGCGCTGCTACCGATGGGCGGCGCGGTGTCGAATGTGGCCGGGCGCAACTGGGTCCTGGTCGGCGATGCCGCGGGCTGTGTGAATCCGCTCAACGGCGAGGGCATCGACTACGGGCTCGAGGGCGGCCACATGCTCGCCGAGCTGCTGGACGAGCCCGATCTCACCCGGATCTGGCCGGAGTTGCTGCGGGCCCGCTACGGGCGCACCTTCTCGGCGGCGCGCCGGATCGCCGGGCTGGCCACCCATCCGCGCATGGTGCCACTCGGCGGGCCACCGGTGATGCGGTCGAAGTACTTGCAGCGCACCGCGGTTCGGGTGATGGGCAATCTGGTCACCGAGGAGGACCTGGATCTCACCGCGCGGGCCTGGCGGGCCGCCGGGATGGCGTCCATGCGCTACGACGAGTTGCCCCCCTTCGCCTGATGGCCGGCCTGCCCGCGTTGTATCTGCTGCCGCACCTGCGGAAAGCGCGGGATCTGGTGGACCGGGACTACGCCGAACCGCTCGACCTGGACGAATTGGCCGCCGCCGCCGGGATTTCCAAGTATCACTTCCTGCGCGCCTTCACCGCCGTCTACGGGCGCACGCCCGCGGTGTATCTGGCCGAACGCCGCATCGAACGCGCGCAGGATCTGCTGCGCGCGACCAACCTGACCGTGACCGAGATCTGCATGCTGGTCGGCTACAGCAGCCTGGGTTCGTTCAGCAGCAAGTTCCGTCAGTTGGTCGGGGTCAGTCCGTCGGAATATCAGGCCAAGTTCGCCGCGACGGGGAACCCGCACATTCCCGGCTGCTACATCTTCATGCACGGTCTCTCGGACCGGAAACCCGCCGGCGACCGGTAGCGACTCGCGCAATTTCGGAGAAGCGCCGAACCGAGGCACGACCATAGCCTGGACGCATGACAACGATTACGAATGTTTCCCTGGTCACGGTGTATGTGAACGATCAGACCGCGGCCAAGCAGTGGTACATCGACAAGCTCGGTTTCGTGGAGACCGCCGATGTCACGATGGGCGACAACGGTTTCCGCTGGGTGACGGTGGCACAGCCGGACCATCCCGAACTGAATGTCACCCTGATGGTGCCCGGACCGCCGCTGGACGACAATCTGGCCGAGGCCGTCCGCCGGGCGCTGGCCAACGGCACGCACGGCTCGCTCGGGCTGAACACCGAGGACTGTCAGAAGGCCTACGAGGAGCTGACCGCCAAGGGTGTGGAGTTCGTGCAGCCGCCGGCCGAGCGGCCCTACGGGACCGAGGCCGTCCTGCGCGACAATTCCGGCAACTGGCTGGTGCTGGTGCAGCCGCGAGCGTTCGATCCGGCAGCGGCGGCCGAATACCAGGCCGACGCCGAATAGACGTCGGCGCCGGGGCTCGCCGTTGAGCGCCCGGCGCGTCGAATCCGGTTCGCGGGCAGCAGATTACCTGGTGGCCCGGCTGGCCACCCAGCCCTGGATGAACTCGCGCTCGCTCTTGAGCACACGGTGCAGCAGCTGTTCGGCCAGCGGCTCGATCGCGCCGCCGACCAGCGGCACCTTCACCTCGACGGTGCCGACGACCTCGATCTCCGAACCCTCGGCGGTCGGACGCAGCTCGTAGGCGCCGGACATGGCGCAGCTGATTCCGCCGGTTTCGGCGACCAGCGAACCGCGCGCGAGCTCACCGTCGAGCCGCCCCCAGTTATCGGTGCGGGCGAACTCGAGATCGCTTTTGAGCACCTTGCGCACGAGGCCGGGAATCTTGTCCTCGCTTGCTTTTTCGGTCATATGAACGCGAATGGTGTCCGCGCCCTCGGGATGGGAGAGCTCGAGGGTGGCGGTGACGGCCTCGGCGAACCGGGCCTGCCAGGTCTCGTCGGTGGTCAGTGCCCGGTGAAGATCTTCGACCGGGATGCTGTAGGGCACGGTGAAGCTGAATTTTCGGGACATGGCCGCACAGGTTAATCCAGCGGCTCAGTAGGCTGGTTCGGTGTCGGAAACCAGTCAGTACGCTCAGCGCGCGGCGCGCCTGCGCCGGACCCGCACCGCGGTACTCGCCGCGGCGGCGGCGATCAGCGTGCTGACCGCCCTGCTGGTGCTGGCCGCGTGGCGCAACGACTATCTGATCAGCTCGAATATGGGCACCGCCACCGGCGAGGTGATCTCGGCCGGGCGGTTGCGCTCGGCGGTCAGCTATGTCACGCCCGACGGCACGAACCACAATCCGAAGGTCGGCGTGCTGTACCCGACCAATCTGACCCAGGGTGAACGGATCAAGGTCGAGTACAGCCGCGAGGATCCGGATCTGGTTCGCGTCGCGGGCCGGGACGCGCGGGTGGCGGTGCTGCCCGCGGCCTCGGTCATCGTGGTGACCTGGGGCGTGGCATTGCCCGCGCTGTGGGTGCTCGGGCGGCTGCGTCGACGCGGTGTGAGCTCAGCGCCCGGAGGCGAACGCGGTGTGAGCTCAGCGTGACCACGGAGGGCGTTGCGAACACCGCCGATGGGCACAGCACTACTGCGCCCACGGCGGGGTGAACCGGCTGCCGTCGGGCATTTCGGCGGTGAAGCCCGCGGGGATCGCGACGTGCGCGACCGCCGGTTCGTCACCCGGATTGCCCAGCGCGATCGGATCGCCCGCGGGCACGACCAGCGCGTCACCCGGCTCGAGTAGCTGACCGCTGATCTCCAGGCGGCCCGAGAGCAGCATGAAGACCTCGTCGCGGTCGAGGGTGTGGGCGGGGCCGACCGCCAGATTTCCCGGCACGGTGAGCCGCCAGGTGCACAACTGCTTCGAGCCGCGGCTCGGAGCGGCCATGCCGTCGAACTGGGCGTGCGGCAGCTCGAAACGCGGTGCGTCGGCAGCCTTGACGAGGTGCATGAATCTCCCTAGATAGACAAGCTGACTTGAACAAGTTGACTTGACTATCATGGCGGCATGACTCGATTCGCGCAAGAGCTGGATTTGGTAATCCTGCTGGGCCTCGGCTATCAGCAGTTCGTGCACGACTTACGAGAAGCGCTGGCCCAGCAGGGGTTCGGCGACGCCGGCCCGTCCTACGGCTACGTCTTCCGCAGCCTGGACCGCCGCGCCATGAACATCAGCGAACTCGCCGACCGTCTGTCGATCACCAAACAGGGAGCCGCCCAACTGGTCGACGAGATGGAAAACCGCGGCTACGTGCAGCGCCGGCCCGACCCCGGTGACCGGCGAGCCAAACTGCTCTATCTCAGCGAGAAGGGCGCGGCCGCGCTCGCCGCGGCCCGCCGATTCCATCGTGCCGCCGAACGCGACCTGGTGAAAGCGCACGGCCCGGACGCGGTGCGCACCCTGCGCGCCCTGCTGGAAACGATCGCCACGCCCGAGAACCTGGCCGACCCCCGCTGGCGGTCACCCCACGTTTAGGAGCACGTTCGCCGGAACTTTCCGTGGGCTTCACGTCCGGCGGTCACGCTGAGAACGTGCGAGTAGCGATCGTCGCGGAGTCGTTCCTGCCGAACATGAACGGCGTCGTGAACTCTGTTCTACGCGTGCTGGACCACCTGGACCAGCACGGCCACGACGCGCTGATCATCGCGCCCGACACCATTCGCGGCGTGCCACCCGCACCTCGCGAGCACGGACGGTTCCCGGTGCACCGGGTGCCCGCCATGATGGTGCCCAAGATCAGCTCGCTGCCCGTCGGCCTGCCCCAGCCCGGAATCACCGCGGCCATCCGGGATTTCGATGCCGACGTGGTGCACCTGGCCTCCCCGTTCCTGCTCGGCGCGGGCGGCCTCGGCGCGGCCGTGCGACTGGACCTGCCGACGATCGCGGTCTATCAGACCGATGTGGCCGGGTTCGCCAAGAGCTACGGCCTCGGCCTGGCCAGCCGCGCCGCCTGGGCCTGGACCCGGCGGCTGCACGAAAGCGCCACCCGCACCCTGGCGCCCTCCACCGCCGCCGCGGAAGACCTGGCCCGCCACGGTGTTCCACGCATCCACCGGTGGGGGCGCGGGGTGGACATCGACCGCTTCCACCCGGGGGCGCGCAGCGCCGAACTCCGCGCGACATGGCTCGGCGGCACGGACAAACTCGTCGTCGGTTTCGTCGGGCGGCTAGCACCGGAGAAGCATGTCGAGCGACTGGCCGTGCTCGCCGCGGACCCCGGCATCCAACTGGTGATCGTCGGCGGCGGTCCGGAACGCGACGCGCTCGCGGCACTCATGCCGAACGCGGTGTTCACCGGCGAACTGGGCGGCAGCGAACTGGCCCGGGCCTACGCCAGCCTCGACATCATGATCCACGCGGGCGAACACGAAACCTTCTGCCAGGGCGTGCAGGAGGCCCTGTCCTCGGGCACGCCGGTCATCGGCCCCGACGCAGGCGGACCGCGCGACCTCATCGCGCACTGCCGCAACGGCTACCTACTCCCAGTCGACCGATTCACCGAACTCCTACCGAGCGCCGTAGCCGCCCTCCGCACCCCCGACCTACGCACCCGCTTCGCCCGCGCCGCCCGCAAATCCGTACTACACCGCACCTGGCCCGCAATCTGCACCGACCTGATGGCCCACTACACGGCCGTCACCGGCCTCCAAACCCAATTGCCACACACCGCATAACGCCCCCACCACCCACCCACCGCCGGGATTCGGGCAGACGAGCGGAACGAAGGGACATGGCTGCGCCGTATCGCGAGAAGTCCCCGCAGCAGTGTCCCACTTTCACTCGGCGCTGATGCGGCTCAGGCGGCGAAAGTGCCTGCGGCTACCGCGGTTAGGGCGGCGCGGGCGGATTGGTCGGCGACGGATTCGTCGATGGGGTCGCCGGTGGCGAGTAGGCGGTAGTAGAGGGGGGCCGAGACGGCGGTGAGGACGGCGCGGGGGTCGGTGCCGGGTGGGGCTTCGCCGCGGGCGATGGCCGCGTCCACGCAGGGGGACCATTCGGTGAGGCGGATGTCGTAGAAGCGGCGCAGGGCGGCGGCGGCGGTGTCGTCGCAGGTGGCGGCGGCGATGACGGCGCGGAAGAGGCGGCCCTGGCGGGGGTCGGTGAGTGTTTCGGCGACCAGGCGGGCGTTGGCGGTGAGGTCGCCGAGCAGCGAACCGGTGTCGGCGCGCGACACCGACTGCTCGGCCATATCGGCGAGCAGGTCCGCGACCAGGCCGGGCACGGTGCCCCAGCGGCGGTAGACGGTGGTCTTGCCGACCTCGGCGCGGGCCGCGACCTCGGCCAGGTCCAGGTGTGCGAAACCGCGTTCGGCGAGCAGGTCGCCGGCCGTGCGCAGGACGGCTTCGCGCACGCGGGCGGTGCGGCCGCCGGGACGGATCGAGCCGGGAGCGAGATCATCTTCAGGCATTAACGGGTCTCCAGTTCCATTTATCGCGCCGAGGGTGTACGGTTCGAGTTGTTAACGGAACTATAGACCCTTTAGGAGTCATCATGGAGTACCGGCGGCTCGGCGCATCCGGACTGCTCGTCCCGGCCCTCAGCTTCGGCGCGGGCACCTTCGGCGGACGCGGCGAACTCTTCAGCGCCTGGGGTGACACCGACGCGCAGCAGGCGCGGCGACTGGTGGACATCAGCCTGGAAGCAGGCGTGAACATGTTCGACACGGCCGATGTCTACTCCGACGGCGCGTCCGAGGAAGTGCTCGGCGCGGCCATCAGAGGACGGCGCGATCACCTGCTGCTGTCCACCAAGGCGAGCCTGCCCACCGGGCCCGGCCCCTTCGACGCGGGCTCCGGACGCGCGCGGCTGATCGGCGCGGTCGAGGGTTCGCTGCGACGGCTCGGCGTCGACCACATCGATCTGTTCCAACTGCACGCCTTCGATGCGCACACCCCCGTCGAGGAAACCCTTGCGGCCCTGGACGATCTGGTACGGGCGGGCAAGATCCGCTACCTCGGCGCCTCCAACTTCGCGGGCTGGCAGCTGATGAAATCCCTTGCGGCAGCAGACCGCCACGGTCGCACCCGTTACGTCGCCCACCAGGTGTACTACTCGCTGGTCGGCCGGGACTACGAATGGGAACTCATGCCGCTCGGCCAGGACCAAGGGGTCGGCGCGGTGGTGTGGAGCCCGCTCGGCTGGGGCCGCCTCACCGGCAAGATCCGCCGCGGACAACCACTTCCGGCCGGCAGCCGCCTGCACCAGACCGCCGAGGCGGGCCCACCGGTGAACGACGACCTGCTCTACGACGTGGTCGACGTCCTCGACGAGATCGCCGCCGAAACCGGCCGCACCATCCCCCAGATCGCCCTGAACTGGCTCCTGGGCCGCCCCACGGTCTCCACCGTCATCGTCGGCGCCCGCAACGAGGACCAGCTCCGCCAGAACCTCGGCGCGATCGGCTGGCAGCTCGACGCCGACCAGATCGCCCGCCTGGACAAAGCCAGCGCCACCACACCCCCCTACCCCTACTACCCGTACTACCGCCTCCCCGACTTCACCCGCCTCAACCCGCCCGCGGCCTGACCCGAAACCCTTGACGCAGCCCACCCACCCGAACCCTTGGCGCGGGCCGATCGCCGAGCACAGCGAGGCACCCGGCCCAGCCCCGACCTCAGGGCGAACCGCCGAGCACCAGCGAGGCACGCGGCCTAGCCCGACCTCAGGGCGAACCGCCCAGCACCAGCGAGGCACGCGGCCCGACCCCGACCACAGGGCGAACCGCCCAGCACCAGCGAGGCACGCGGCCCGACCCCGACCACAGGGCGAACCGCCCAGCACCAGCGAGGCACGCGGCCCGACCCCGACCACAGGGCGAACCGCCGAGCGCAGCGAGGCAAGCCCCGAAGCTGGACGGCACCGGGGAAGCGAAGCGCCCCCGGTGCCCACCCAAAACCCTTAGCGCGGACCGATCGCCGAGCGCCAGCGAGGCGTTCGGTCCGCACTAATACACATCGCGGACGTAGCGCTTTTCGGCGATCAGTTGTTTCTTGAAGGCGAGTGCGGCGTCCTCGTCCAGCTTGCCGTGGATGCGGGCGATGCGGAGCAGGGTGTCGTCCACGTCCTTGGCCATGCGGGCGGCGTCGCCGCAGACGTAGAAGTGGCCGCCGTCGCGCAGCCAGGACCACAGTTCGGCGCCGTGCTCGACCATGCGGTGCTGCACATAGATCCGTTCTCGCTGATCCCGCGAGAAGGCGAGATCGAGGCGGGTCAGGAAACCGGAGCGGAACATGTCCTCGAGTTCGGCGCGATAGTAGAAGTTCTGGGCGGCGTGCTGCTCACCGAAGAACAACCAGTTGCGGCCGGTGGCGCCCTGGGCGCGGCGTTCGTGCAGGAAACCACGGAAGGGGGCGATGCCGGTGCCGGGCCCGACCATGATCATGGGCGCGGTCGGGTCCAGCGGCGGCCGGAAATGCGGAGCACGCTGCAGGAAGATCGGGATCTGGGCCGTGGCGGCGCGGTCGGCCAGGAAGGTCGAGCAGACACCACCGCGGCGCGCGGCGGACTCGGTGTCGCCGTAGCGGACCACACCCACGGTCAGCTGCACCTCGTCCGGGCTGGTCAGCGGGGACGACGAGATCGAATACTGGCGCGGTTGCAGCTTTTTCAGCGTGCCGAGCCATTCGACGAGATCGGCCCGCACCGGGAAATCGCGCAGTACATCGACGGCCTGCCGGTCCCAGAGATAGCTGTCGAGCTCGTTGCGATTGTCCCGGCGCAGCAACTTCGCCAGTCGCACACTGGAATTGCGTTCGGCGATGAAGGTGAGCAGATCGTGGCTGACCTTGGTGATGTCGTAGCGGGTGCGCAGCGCGTCGGCCAAACTCAGTTCGGCACCCTCGAATTCGATGCCCCGCCCGCCATCCAGCCCGGTCGCGGTCAGCCATTCACGAACCAAAGCGTCATCGTTGGACGGCCAGATGCCCAGCGAGTCACCGACTTCGTAACTCGCGTCGAGACCGCTCAGATCGAACCCGAACCGACGCACCTCTTTCGACGCCGTCACCCGGGACAACACCTCGTTGCGGACCAGCGGCACCGAGAGCGGGGCGTTGCGCGTGAACGGGGCCGCCGCCCGGCGCGGCGCGACAACCCCCACACCACCCGAAACCACCGCACCCCCGCGCGGGACCGCATCCGGCCCGACATCGACCGCACCCCGACCTCGACCTGCGCCTCCCGAACCAGCCGCCCCGCTGCCACCGAACACCGCGGCAGAGGAGCTCACGGCCCCGGGCACCCGGCCATCGGAGCCCACGCCACTGGGAGAGGTGTCGACCGATCCGGAGCCAGGTGCTGCGACGGACTGCTCCGTGCCTGAGGCGGACCGAGGTTCGGTGTCGGCATTCAGAAGGGAAAGGACCTCGGCGAGCCAGTGGTCGGCGGCCTCGTCGTAATCCGGCTCGCTGTCCACGCGCGGGAGCAGCCGGGTGGCGCCGCGTTCGGCGAGCTTCTGGTCGAGTTTGCGGCCGTGGCCGCAGAAGTCGTCGTAGGAGGAGTCGCCGAGGGCGAAGACCGCGTAGCGCAGGCCGGTGAGCCGAGCCGCGCTGTCGTCCAGGCGTTCCCAGAAGTCGGCCCCGTTGTCCGGGGGCCCGCCGTCACCGAAGGTGCTGCTGATCAGCAGCACGTCTCCGGTCAGGTCGGCCAGCTCGCAGGAATCCATATCGAGCAGGCGCGGCGCGAAACCGGACTCCGCGAGCTGTTCGGCGGTCCGAGCCGCGAACTCCTCGGCGGTACCGGTCTGCGAGGCCCACAGCACGGTGACCGGCGGCGCGACGGGCGGCGCGGATTCGGCTGTCGCGGCGGCACTTCGGGAGTACATCCCCGCGAGCAGCCCGTCGATCCACACCCGGCTGCGCGGGGACAGCGGCGCGGATTCGGGCAGCACCGGCTGACCGGTGACCGGAAGTGAGTGCAGCGCGGCCAGATACCCGCTCAGGTAGATCTGCTCGACATCGCTGAGGGTGGGCGCCACACCGCTGTCCAGACCGAGCATCACCGCCAGCGGATGCGGCCCCGCACCCATTGGCCCCGAAACACTCGGGGCGGCAGGGACTTCCGCGGTCGGCACCGCCACCCGGCGCAGCGAGACCGCGCACGCCTTGAATTCCGGCTGGAGCGAATCCGCGTCCACCGCGTCGTTGGTGACGGCGTTGATGGTCAAGTACTCCCCCTGCTCGTCGTTCCAGTGGAAGGGCGCGAAACAGTCACCGGGCCGCACCCGGTCGCTGACCAGTACCGGAAGCACAGCCCGCCCACGCCGCGAGGCGATCTCGAGTTGGTCGCCGCCGGTCACGCCGAGCCGTTCGGCGTCCTCGGGATGCACCTCCACGAACGGCTGCCCGTTGAGTTTGGTGAGTTTGGCGATCCGGCCGGTCTTGGTCATGGTGTGCCATTGGTGCTGCACGCGGCCGGTATTGAGCAGGAACGGGAAATCGTCGTCGGGCAGTTCCTCGGGCAGCAGGTGTGGGCGCGGCCAGAACACGGCGCGACGGCTGGGCGTGGCGAAGGCCAACCGCGGCGTGTGCCCGTCCGCGTCGACGAACAGCTCCTGCCCGACGCCGTCGTTGCGGTAGCGGATCGGGTTGCGGCGACGTTCGGGGTCGGGGCACGGCCACTGCATCGGCCCCTCGCGCAACGCCGCATAGCTCATGCCACGCAGGTCGTAGCCGGTGGCGGGATTGGCGAACCGGGTGATCTCGTCGAAAATCTCGGCGCTGGAGGCGAAGTCGAAGCCGGGGAAGCCCATGCCGGTGGCCACCTGCGCGATCAGCTGCCAGTCCGGACGGGCCGCGCCGACCGGCTCGGCACTGCGTTGCAGCAGGGTGGCGGTGCGTTCCGAATTCACCATCACCGCATCGGCTTCGGCCCACAGCGTGGCGGGCAGCAGCAGGTCAGCGTAGGCGTTGGTGGCGGTGTCGAGGTAGGCGTCCTGCACCACGACCAGCTCGGCGGCTTCCAGTCCGGCGATGGCGGTCTTCCGATTCGCCATGGAGGCAACAGGATTGGTGCAGATGATCCAGGCGGCCTTGATCTCGCCGTCGGCCATGGTCCGGAACATCTCGACGGTGCCGGGCCCGGCTTCGGTGCGAAGGGTGCCGGGCGGCAGGTCCCACGCGGCCTCCACGAACGCGCGGTCCCCGGGGGCGAGCAGACTGCGCTGGCCCGGCAGTCCCGGTCCCATGTAGCCCATTTCGCGCCCGCCCATGGCGTTGGGCTGACCGGTGAGCGAGAACGGGCCGCTGCCCGGCCGGCAGATGGCGCCGGTGGCCAGGTGCAGGTTGCACAGGGCGTTGGTGTTCCAGGTGCCGTGCGTGGACTGGTTCAGGCCCATCGTCCACAGCGACATCCACTCGCCGGCCGCGCCGATCCACTGGGCGGCCGTGCGGAGATCGGCTTCGGCGAGACCGGTGATCTCGGCAACGCGGTCCGGGGTGTAGCCGGCGAGGAACTCCGGCATGGCGTCCCAGCCCTCGGTGTGCTCGGCGATGAACTCGTCGTCGATTGCGCCCGCCTCGACCAGCAGATGCAGCAATCCGTTCAGCAGCGCGAGATCGGTGCCGGGACGCAGTTGCAGGAACAGGTCGGCTCGCGCGGCCGTATCGGTGCGCCGCGGGTCGACGACGATCAGTTTCGCGCCCGCCTTGAGCCGGTCGGCCATGCGCAGGAACAGGATCGGATGGCAGTCGGCCATATTCGCGCCGATGACGAAGAACAGGTCGGCGTGCTCGAAGTCGTCGTAGGAGCCGGGCGGGCCGTCCGCGCCGAGGGACTGCTTGTAGCCGGTGCCCGCGCTGGCCATGCACAGCCGCGAGTTGGCCTCCAGATGCTTGGTCCGCAGGTGGCCCTTGGCCAGTTTGGTGGCGAGATACTGCGCCTCCAGCGACATCTGCCCGGACACATACAGCGCGATGGCGTCGGGGCCGTGCTCGTCGAGGATGCCGCGTAGCCGCTCGGCGGTTTCGCGCACCGCCGCATCGACCGGGACGGGTTCGGGTGCCTGGCCGCGTTCGGGGCGGCGGTAGGCGGTCTCCATCCGCCCGGGCGCCCGCATGAGCTCCAGGTGGGTGGCGCCCTTGGTGCACAGGCGGCCCGCGTTGGACGGATGCAGCTTGTCGCCACTGACCTTCGCGATCACCGGCGCGCCATCCGGTCCCGGCGTGGTCTCGACGGTGATGCCGCAGCCGACACCGCAGTACGAGCACGCCGTACGGGCGGGTCCAGTGGCTGCGTCGGTCATGCATCCGATCATGGCGACCGGCCGTTGCGAGCCATTTACCCCGCGTTATCGGCAGATGACAATTTTCCTCACCGCCGAAATTTTCGCCCGTGAGATCGACCGTTGACCTGGCGTTTTACCGCCCGGAAACCTCATCCGTGAGTGATGTCACGCCTAGAGCTTGTAGCCGCGGTGCAGTGCGACGATGCCGCCGGTCAGGTTGCGCCACTTGACCGAGGACCAGCCCGCGTCGGCGATGCGCAGGGCCAGCTGACGTTGATTCGGCCAGGCACGGATCGACTCGGCCAGGTAGACGTAGGCGTCGGGATTGCTGCTGACGGCGCGGGCCACCTGGGGCAGCGCCTTCATCAGGTACTCCATGTAGACCGTCTTGAACACCGGTACGACCGGTGTGGAGAACTCCGCCACCACCAGTCTGCCGCCGGGCTTGGTGACGCGCAGCATCTCGCGCAGCGCCTGATCGGTCTCGGAGATGTTGCGCAGGCCGTAGGAGATGGTCACCGCGTCGAAGGAGTCGTCGGCGAAGGGCAGCGCGGTGGCGTCGGCGGCCACCATCGGCACCTCGCGGTGCCGACCGGCTTGCAGCATGCCCTGGGAGAAGTCGGCCGCCAGACACCAGGCGCCGGACTTGGCCAGATCGAGCGTCGAGACACCGGTGCCGGCCGCCAGATCGAGCACGCGCTCGCCGGGGCGCGGGGCGACCGCCTTGCGCACGGCCCAGCGCCAATACCGGTCCTGCCCGCCGGAGATGACGGTGTTGGTGATGTCGTACCGCTTCGCGACCCCGTCGAACATCGACGCGACCTCGTGCGGCTGCTTGTCCAGCGAGGCCCGAACCGATTCCCGCCGCTCTGTTTTCGCCACGCCCCCGACCCTAATGCGCGCCGGGACCGCCCGCCTATGGCGGACCTCTCAGCAGCGCGGCGAAAATCGCCGATCAGGCCGGGACGCGGCCCGTCAGACCCAGGACCCGGTGCAACGCGGGTGCATCGGCGGGCACCGGGACCACGGGACCGAACAGACCGGGTGTGCCTTCGGCCGGGGTGTCACGCAGGAATTCGAGCAGGGTGTCCAGGTCGGCGTCACGCACCGTGAGCCGCCCGCCGCTGGCTCGAGCGAGATCCCAGCCGTGGATGACCAGCTCGTCCAGCGCGACCACGGCCATGATCGCGGCGGGCATGGTGACGCCGCCGGCCTCGGTCTCGCCCACCCAGGCCGCCGGGTCGCGCCACGCCTCGGCCAGCGCCTTCAGCTGTGCCGGAATCCGCTCCCGCCAGTCGGCAACCAGCTCGGCGTCCGGTCCGATGGCGGGCGGCCGGGAGTGGCCGATCGCCTCTTTGGTGGCGGCCTGGCGGAAAGCCTCGGTCAATCCGACCACATGCACCAGCAGCTCGCGCACGGTGGTGTCGGCCATCGGGGTCGCGGCGGTGAGCTGGTCGTCGGTGATACCGGCGACCACGGCGGCCATCGCGCTGGCGGCGGGCTCGAATTCGAACATGGGTGCTCCTTCGGACGTCCTTTCCGATATCGACGGCGCGGGCCACCGGAATTCATCGGTCGGCGGCGAAAACCGCTGGAAAAGAGGAGAATTGGCTGATGAAGGGTGATCGTGTGGAGATCGTCGTCGACTTCGGCGCCGGATCTCGCAGTTACGAAGTGGCCGCCACCCGAGCCGGGCGGCGAGTGGACGTGCGCATCGCGCGCGGTGTCGTGGAGGTCAGCGAGGTGACGCGCACCGGTACCGCGGTTCGCACCGCGCGATTCATGGCCAATCGGACGTTGGCGCTGGTGGAATATCCCGCCGACGGCGGCCGCCCCGATGACGGCTAGCTTGCCGAAAGCGCCGCGACGGCGGATCCTCGAAGCTGTGCAGTGACATCGTTGCCGAACACGTCGCGGAGAGGAGCGCACGATGATCGATCGCAGCACCACTCGCAGCTGGGACGAGGTTCCCGAGGCCGACTACGTCGAGCAGTCCGTCCCGGCCTACCCCGATCCCGCCGCCGACTCCGATGAGCGTGACCTGGCCGCTCAGGTCGATCGCGACGCGTTCTCCGCGAACCCGGCCGATGTGGTCGAACAGTCGATCGCCGTCCCGCTGGACGACGAGGACCGCGCCGACATCGCGCCCGAACCCGGCCCGGAGTACGCCGAGGAGATCTAGATCTTCGCGCGTACTGTCGCGTGCAGTTCCCGCAGACTGGACCGCTCGGTGGCAACCTCCAGCACCCGCATCCCGTGCGCGTCCCGGGCCAGTTCCGCGGCGAGTTCCGCCGGGTCGAGCTGGCGGTGCGGGATGCGGTAGGCCGCGCACAGAGCCGCCAGATCCATGCCGTGCGGCGTACCGAAGACACGTTCGAACACGCCCGCGTACTGCGGGTCGCCCTGTTCCAGCAGCTCGAAGATGCCGCCGCCGTCGTCATTGGCGACCACGATGGTCAGATCCGCCGGACGCGGTTCGCCGGGGCCGATCAGCAGGCCGGCCGCGTCGTGCAGGAAGGTCAGGTCGCCGATCAGGGCGACGGTGCGCCCGGCATGCGCGAGCGCCGCGCCGACCGCCGAGGACACCGTGCCGTCGATACCCGCGACACCGCGATTGGACACCACCTTGATCCCCGGCCGCGGATGCGACACCAGCGCGGCATCGCGCACCGGATTCGACGCCCCGAGCAGCAGCTGATCACCCTCGCGCAGCGCGTCCATCACCACGGCCGCCACGTGCAGGCCGGTCGCCTTCGGATGCCCGGCGAGCTCGTCGCGCACCACCTGACCGGCCTTCGCGTTCAGTTCCCGGCACAGCTCGAGCCATTCCGCGCGCGGTGCGCCGGTGGTGACGGCCCGGGTACCGGTGCCGACCACATTGCCGGACACATCGGGCCAGCGCGGCCCGGTGGTCAGCGCGAACACCGTCACCTCGGGATCGGCCAGCACGCGCGACACCTGGCGGTGCAGGGTAGGGCGGCCTGTGATGATCGCCTGCCGCGGCCGCAGCAGCGGCAACGCCAGCGGGTGCAGGGCCGGGCCGTGCAGCGGCGCGGTCGGTTCGGCGACGGTCGGCAGCGCGGCCAGTTCGGGGCGCAGACCCGCGCCGTGCCCGGAGATCACGACGGTGTCGGGGGTCAGATCGATATCGAGCGGGACATCCAGGGTCGCGTACTGGGTCGCGGTCCACGGCCGGCCCGCGTCCCGGCCGACCGGAGCGACCTCGCCGGGCACCGGAAGTCCGGCCACCTCATCGGTGTCCGGCACCAGCGGCTCACGCAGCGGAATGTCGAAATGCACCGGGCCCGCATTGCCCGAGCGAGTACCGCGCGCCGCCGCGAGCACCCGGCAAACCGCCGAGCGCCACACGCTGTTCTGGCTGCTGTAGCCGTTGTCGTCGACGCCGTGCTCGGCCAGGCCGAGACTGATCGTCGCGCGCACCTGGCTGCCGAACAGGCCGAGCTGCTCGACCGTCTGATTGGCGCCGGTGCCCAGCATCTCGTAGGGCCGGTTCGCGCTGAGCACGATCAACGGCACCCGCGCGTAATTCGCCTCCAGCACGGCCGGACCCAGATTGGCCACGGCGGTCCCCGAGGTCATCACCACCGGCACCGGGCAACCGCTGGCGACCGCCAGCCCGATCGCCAGAAAGCCCGCGGTCCGCTCGTCGATGCGCATGTGCAGGCGCAGCCGCCCCGCCGCGTCGGCGGCCTGCAGCGCGAAAGCCAGCGGCGCGTTGCGCGAGCCGGGACACAGCACGACATCGCGCACGCCGCCGCGAGCCAGTTCGTCGACGACTACCTGCGCCTGTGCTGTAGACGGATTCACGCCTCCAGCCTCCCAGACAGCAAACCCCACGTCTCCGTCACCCTGCTCACAGTGTTGCTGGCGGCGCGGGCGCCGCGGGTTTGCGGCCCCGTGTGTCTCGCATCCGAGCGGTCGAGACTCGCGCTGCGCGCATCGCTTCGACCGCTCGGATGCGAGACGGCCGCAAACGGTCGGTCGTAAGACTCCCTCCGGACGGGGTGTGTCCGGGGCGGACGCGGAGCATGCGGACGAGTCGGTTGTAAGGCTCTGCCCGTGCGTGCTGATTCGGCGGGAATGGGAACGCCGCACATCGAAGTGGCGCTTGGGCCAGGTGGATTCGATGTGCGGCGTTGTGGGTAACTCAGCCAGCGTGACGCTGGACCAGTTCGCCGACGCGGGGCAGAGCCTCGATGACGTTCTTCTTGGCCGAAGAGCGCAGCGACGAGTAGGCCTTCTGCAGGGCGGGGCGGGTCGAGGCTTCGGCGCGGGCGTCGGTGACGGCCAGCAGCGCCTCGGCGACCTCATCGGACTTGCCGACGAGGGCGTCCGCGAACGTGCCCGAACCGCTGGCGGCGTATTCCTGCCAGAACGGTTCCAGCTGCGCAACCAGCTTGGGGGCCAACGACTCCAGCGCGTCCGGCACGATGGTCGGGCTGACCTTCTTGGCCGCCGCGTAGGCGGCCTTCACGGCCAGGCCGGACGCGCCACCCTTATCAGACACCTCGGCGTCGAGAACCTCCTTGGCATCGGCAAGGAAAGCCGTACGATTGGCGTCGTTGAGCAGGGATTCAGACAGTGCTGCAACCACTTTCAGGTTCCTCCGGATCGATGTCGATGAACGAGCGCTGGCCACTATACGCACCACTGGCACCACATAGGTGGTGCTGACCCGAGGAGTGGGCGCGTCACGGCTGCCAGGGCAGTAGTTGAACCATAAGGCCTTCACAATCGGCGAGCACTTCGCCCAGCTCATCGCGTAATTCCGCGGTGATGAAGGTCTTTCGGCCCTCGACTCGATCCACGCGCCCCCGAACTGTCAGCGGCGTTTCCAGCGGAGTGATCTTGCGGTAATTCACATGCAGGTACGCGGTGCGGCTGATCGGCCGTCCGGCGTAGTGCACGATCATGCCGAGCAGGTCGTCGAACAACAGCGGCAGCACGCCGCCGTGCGCGGCGCCGTTGCCGCCCAGGTGGTATCGGCGGAACTCGCCGGCCATGGTGATCCCGTCGGGTCCGGCTTCGACTGTGCGCCAGGGCAACAGCAGCAGGCTGCCGCGCCCCGGCAGTTTCACGGCGCGACCGGCGGGCCCCTGGAGTTCGGGCGCACGATAGGGCGAGAGCAACTCGATCAGCTCGTTCGCCCGGGCCAGCGCCTGCCCGAACACCTCGTCGGTGGCGTCGACGCTGACCGCGAGGTCCTGCAAGGTGCGCATGGCCTCGACGAACGGGCCGAAGTTGGGTCCGATCTCGGCACGGGACACCTTGGGGAAGCCGCCGTGCTTTTCGTACCGGTCCTCGTCGACCATGCTCCGGTCGATTCTCGGCTTCGTCCCGTTCCCTGAAACGGGTTCCACTCGCTCACGCCCACCCGTCGCCCGACCACCGCCCCCCACGGAATCGCTTCGCGATGCTGTATTCATAGATTGCACGGTAACCCGTCTTTTTACACCGTCAAGTCCTGAGTATCGCCAACTGGCGCTGGCCTGTCCTCCCGCCGCAGCGATAATCTCGGGCGTGACCTTCACTCCGAAGCTGTGGCGGCCCGTTCCCGGATTCGAGAACCTGACCGACATCACCTACCACCGGCACATCGACCAGGGCACCGTGCGCATCGCGTTCGACCGCCCCGAGGTACGCAATGCCTTCCGGCCGCACACCGTCGACGAGCTCTACCGCGCCCTCGACCACGCCCGGATGACACCCGACGTCGGCGCGGTCCTGCTCACCGGCAACGGCCCCAGCCCCCGCGACGGCGGCTGGGCCTTCTGCTCCGGCGGCGACCAGCGCATCCGCGGACGCAACGGCTACCAGTACGCCAGTGGCGAGACCGCCGACACGGTCGATCAGGCCCGCGCCGGGCGGCTGCACATCCTGGAAGTCCAGCGGCTCATCCGCTTCATGCCCAAGGTCGTCATCGCGCTGGTCAACGGCTGGGCCGCGGGCGGCGGGCACAGCCTGCACGTGGTCTGCGACCTCACCCTCGCCAGCCGCGAACACGCCCGCTTCAAGCAGACCGACGCCGATGTCGGCAGCTTCGACGGCGGCTACGGCAGTGCCTACCTGGCGAAAATGGTCGGCCAGAAATTCGCGCGGGAGATCTTCTTTCTCGGCCGGCCCTACACCGCCGAGGAAATGCATCAGATGGGCGCGGTGAACAAGGTGGTCGACCACGCCGAACTGGAGAACGTCGCCCTGGAGTGGACCGCCGACATCAACGGCAAATCCCCACAGGCACAGCGCATGCTGAAGTACGCGTTCAACCTGCTCGACGACGGACTGGTCGGCCAGCAACTGTTCGCGGGCGAAGCCACCCGGATGGCGTACATGACCGACGAGGCCGTCGAGGGCCGCGACTCGTTCCTGGAGAAGCGGGCACCCGACTGGACCCCCTACCCCTGGTACTTCTGATGGAGATACTCAGCAGCCGGATCATCCTGCGGCCCGCCGACTACCCGGCCACACTGGCGTTCTACCGCGACAGCCTCGGCCTCGCGATCGCACGCGAGTATCCGGGCGGCACGGTCTTCTTCGCCGGTCAGTCGCTGGTGGAGGTGGCCGCGCACGGCGGATCGGGCCGATCCTCGGCATTCGACGGCGCGATCTGGCTCCAGGTCCGCGATGTCGAGGACGCCGCCGCGGAGCTGTCGCTGCGTGGAATTCCGATCGACCGTGCGCCGGTGCGCGAACCGTGGGGCCTGATCGAAATGTGGGTGCGCGATCCGGACGGCGTGCCGGTGGTGCTGGTCGAGATTCCGCCGGAACATCCGATCCGGCGGGATACCCGCAGTTCAGACCACTGATCAACAGTCTCGCCGCGCCGATCGAGTTGCCAGCTCCGGCTCCGGCGAGGACGATTGAGCGCACAGACGGCACCGTGGGTGTCCGACCGCCGATGTCCGGGTACCCCCGATGCGTACCGTCCGACGAGGGAATCGCAGACACCTGATGCCTGGCCTAGTTCAGTCTCCTTGCAAACCGACCCGTTCCGTTCGCGGCGGCGCGGGCATGACACGATCCCTACCGTGAGAGGGCGCAGCGAGCGAACCATTGGCTTATCGCCTCTGGGCACGACAGGAGCAACGGCGGGCGAGGTGCGAGCGTGAGTCGGAAACTGCGCACGCTGCCGATGCCCACCGGATCCGGGGTCGGCGATGTGCTGCCGCACCTGCGGGAAGCCCTGGAGGGCAACGGGCCCGCGTGGCTACCCATCCCCACCAGCGACAGACGCGAGGCGCGCCGCCTGTCCGACGCGCTCGGCCCCGGCGACCCGATCGACGAGGAGGTCGCCCTGGTGGTGACGACCTCCGGCACCACCGGTGTCCCGAAGGGCGCCATGCTCAGCGCGGCCGCACTGCGCGCGAGCGGGGCCGCCACACATGACCGGCTCGGCGGCCCGGGCAGCTGGCTGCTCGCGCTGCCGACCCATCACATCGCCGGAATCCAGGTGCTGCTGCGCAGCATTCAGGCCGGGACCGAGCCGACGGTGCTCGACGTTTCCGGCGGCTTCCTCCCGGAAGCCCTCGCGGGCGCCATCTCCGGGATGCGCGGACCGCGCCGCTACACCGCGCTGGTACCCACCCAGCTGATCAAGGCCCTGGACGCGCCGGTCGCCGCGGCGGCGCTGGCCGAACTCGACGGCGTGCTCGTCGGCGGCGCGGCCACTCCCCCGCACGTCCTGGAACGCGCGCAGGCGGCGGGTATCACCGTCGTCCGGACCTACGGCATGAGCGAGACCTGCGGCGGCTGCGTCTACGACGGCGTCCCGCTGAAGGGCACCGAGGTGCGCATCGAGGACGGCCGGGTCGTGCTGGGCGGTGACATGATCGCCGTCGGCTACCGCAACCAGCCCGACCACCCGGCCTTCGCCGAACCCGGCTGGTTCCGCACCGAGGACGCGGGCACCTACGACAACGGCGTGCTCTCGATCAGCGGCCGGCTCGACGAAGCCATCATGACCGGTGGCCTGCTGGTCATCCCGCAGGTTGTCGAGGCGGTACTGGGCAATCATCCCTCGATCAGCGAATGCGTCGTGCTCGGCCTGCCGGACGAGCGGCTCGGGCAGCGGGTCGTGGTCGCGGTGGTACCCGCCAAGGGCGCGATTCCGACGCTGGACGAACTGCGTGAGCACGTGGTCCGCGAACTCGACGCTATCGCCGCCCCGCGCGAACTCGCGATCCTGGACGAGCTCCCGCTACACGGGCCGGGTAAGCCGAACCGCGCCGCGATCCGTGACCTGCTGCTCACCGAGCACACCTCGAACTGAACGGTTTTCACCCGCCCACCCGCGAATTACGCAGCGCCCCACAGCGTTTCCACCTCGGTTTCTCAGTCACCACTCAGCCGGGGGCGGCAGGCTGTCGGATATGCGTACATTGCGCCGGCGGGTGACGCTGCTGGCCGCGTCGGTGGTGACGGTGGCCGCCGCGTTCACCTCGCTCGCGGCCTACGCCCTGGTGAAACGTTCGCTGTACGCGGATCTGGACGCCCGCCTGCAATCCACGGCGGTGGTACTGATCGCGAACGAGGTGGACAGTATGAGCTACCTCCAGGCACTGACCATCGGCTCCTTCGCGCCCAACGACCTGGCGATCGTCGTGATCTTCCCGGACACGCGTGCCGACGCGGTCGAACACGCGGGCGCGCCGCCCATCGGCGCCAGGGAACTGGCGGTGGCGCGCGGCGAGATCCGCTCCTCGCTGCGCACCGTCGGCGATCAGCGGGTGCTCGCGCAGCGCATGAAATCCGGCTCCACGCTGATCGTTTCGCAGCATCTGCGCTCCACGCGCGCGATACTCGAGCGGCTGGCGGGACTGTTGTTCGTGGTCAGCGGCTGTTTCGTCGGCCTCGCGGCGGCCGCCGGAACCGCGGTGGCGCGCACCGGTTTACGGCCCGTCGCCCGGTTGAGCGCGGCCGCGCGGCGCATCGCGCGCACGGAGGAACTGGCGCCCATCCCGGTCACCGGAGACGACGAACTCGCCCGGTTCACCGAGGGTTTCAACACCATGCTGTGCGCGCTGACCGAATCCCGGGAGCGGCAGCGCCGGCTGGTCTCCGACGCGGGCCGGGAACTCGAGACCCCGCTGACCTCGCTACGCACGAACACCGAACTGCTGATCGCGGCCGGGCAGCCGGGCGCGCCGCACCTGCCCGACACCGACATGGCGGAGTTGCGTGCCGAGGTGCTCGCCCAGATCGAGGAGCTGTCGACGCTGGTCAGCGAGCTGGTAGCGCAGGCGCGAGAAAGCCCGTAAGCGGCACGCAAGCGGCGCTGTCAGAGCTGTGCAAGGGCCGTGCAAGAAGCCGACCGCACAGTTATGACATGAACTCATTCACACCCGCTTCAGTACTCGCCGTCGAGGCGAACGAACTGGTCAAGGTGTTCGGGGAACAGCGCGCCGTCGACGGCGTCAGCCTGGCCGTGCCGCAGGGCGCGGTGTACGGCGTACTGGGACCGAACGGAGCCGGTAAGACCACCACCATCCGCATGCTGGCCACCCTGCTGCGGCCGGACGGCGGCAGCGCCCGCATCTTCGGCCGCGATGTCGTCGAACAGCCCACCGCGGTGCGTTCGCTGATCGGCGTCACCGGACAGTACGCCTCCGTCGACGAGAAACTGACCGCCACCGAGAACCTGATGATCTTCTCCCGGCTGCTCGGCCTGAGCCGGGCCGACGCCCGGCGCAAGACCGTCGAACTGCTCGAGGAATTCGATCTCGCCGAGGCCGCGGAGAAACCGCTCGAGCATTTCTCCGGCGGCATGCGGCGACGCCTCGATCTGGCCGCCAGCCTGATCGCCACCCCGCCGCTGCTGTTCCTCGACGAGCCGACCACCGGTCTCGACCCGCGCACCCGCGCCCAGATGTGGGACACCATTCGCCGCCTGGTTCGCGAGGGCGCCACCGTCCTGCTGACCACGCAGTACCTCGACGAAGCCGACCAGCTCGCCGACCGGATCGCGGTCATCGACCGCGGCAAGGTGATCGCCGACGGCACCGCCGACGAACTCAAGGCCTCGGTGGGCGGTTCCTCGCTGCACCTGACCCTGGTGAACCGGGATCAGCTCGACGAAGCCCGCCGCATCGTCAGCGACTTCCTCGGCGCCGACGTCCAGATCACCCCCGAGGCCGGTCGGCTCACCGCGCCGCTGCGCACCGCCGACATGACCACCGATCTGCTGATCCGCCTGCGCGAGTGGGACATTCCGGTCGACGAGATCACCGTTTCCAAACCCAGCCTGGACGAGGTCTTCCTCACCATCACCGGTCATCCGGCCGAGGACGAGACCACCACCGACACCGAACGGAGTGCGGCATGACCGCGACACTCACCGCCCCGGCCGCTTCCGGGCGCACCCTTGCCCACATCCCCGACGCCAGCAACCGGATCAGCCTGGGCCAGACGGTGCGGCATTCGCTCACCATGGCCTACCGCGGGCTGCTCAAGATCAAGCACAATCCCGAGCAGCTCTTCGATGTGACGATCCAGCCGATTCTGTTCACGGCGCTGTTCGCGTTCATCTTCGGCGGCGCCATGTTCGGCTCGGTGGACAACTATCTGCCGCTGTTCATACCCGGCATCCTGGTGCAGACCGTGGTGCTGACCTCCGTGGTCACCGGCACCCAGCTGCGCGAGGATATGGACAAGGGCGTCTTCGATCGCTTCAAATCGCTTCCGATCGCGCGTATTTCGGCGCTGTCGGGTGCGTTGATCGCAGATATGGTCCGCTATCTGATCGCGACCACGCTCACCGTGATCATGGGCCTGATCCTGGGCTACCGGCCCGGCGGCGGTTTCGTCGGGGTGCTGGCCGCCTGCCTGATGGTGATCGCCTGCTCGTTCGCGATCAGCTGGATCTGGGCGCTGGTCGGCGTCACCGGCCGCAGCGCCTCCGCGGTGCAGGGCATCTCGATGATCATCATGTTCCCGCTGACCTTCGTCTCCGGCGCTTTCGCCCCGGTCGAGTCGATGCCCGGCTGGTTGCAGGGGATCAACAAGGTCAACCCGGTGTACTACATGGTCAAGGCCGCCCAGGAACTCATGAACGCCAACCACTACGGCGCCAATCTGGCCTGGTCGCTGCTCGGCTCGCTCGCGGTGATCGTCATCATCGCCCCACTCACCGTCCGCGCCTACATGCGCCGCGCCTGAACAACCGAATACCGCGCAGCCGAGGGATTCACCGAATCCCTCGGCTCCGTGCTGTTTTCAGGCGATCCGGACCTCCGGAATCGTCTCCATCTGCCGAGCCCACTCCGGGTACATCTCGACCTTGCGCTGATGCAGCGCCATGATTTTCGCGCCCAGCTCCGGATCCGGATCATCGGACAGATCGGGGCCGATGACCAGCCGCTCGAAATGCGGGATGATGCGCGGATCGCCGTCGAGATGCACCGGGTCGTGCATGTACTCCTCGAGTGCCGCGAGGTCGGCGATGCCGACGCAGTAGGCGTGGGTGTAGCCCGCCTCCGGGTCACCGAGGTGGCGGCCGACTGTCCCGAAACTCACCGAATCGACCGCGGCGGTGCGCCGCATGAGGGCGAGCACTTCAGCCTTCTGCTCTTCGGTGGTCTCATTGCGAAATCGGAATCTTAGCTGGTGGATAATCATTTCTGCCTTTCGAATTGAACTGGCTAGTTCAATTTAATGGCCACGCTGGTAGCTCCGCAAGGGGTCGCGCTACCATCCGGAGGTGGGAGCAACGACCAGCCGGGGCCGCCTGGACAAACGAGCGGCCATCCTCGACGCCGCCTTCGAGGTGTTCGCGCGCCGTGGCTATGCCCAGGCCTGTGTGCAAGAGATCGCCGACGCCGCGGGTGTCGCCAAACCCACCGTCTACAACCACCTCAGCGACAAGGAGACGCTCTACCGCCACGCCGTGACCGCGGCGGCCGATCGAGTGGGTGCCGAATGCCTGGCCGCGATAACACGATTGCGCGAGTCCGAAGGCGATCCCCAAGCGGCACTGCGTGATTGCGCCTATCGTCTGCTGCGGGTCTGCAACAGCGACCGCTCCCGCGCCCTGCGCACGCTCACCTTCGCCCAGTTGACGACGTTCCCCGACCTCGCCGACCTGGTCCAGGACCGCACCTCCGGCCTGCTGGCCGACGCCCTCGCCGACCGCATGGCGCGCCTGACCCTGGCCGGCCACCTCCGCGCCGAAAACCCCACCCGCGCAACCGAACAACTGCTGGCACTGCTCACCGGGCCGCTCGATTCCCGCTCCCGCCTCGGCACCCGCAAAGTGCCCGCCGCCGAACTGAAGTCGGTAGCCGAGGCCGCCGTCGACACCTTTCTGGCGGCGTATTCCGGATAGGTCCGGGGTGGCGCTACCGGAAGCATCCGGAAGCTCGCGCTAGGTCAGCGGCCCCTCGTGAATCTTGGCCAGCAGCTCCATGATTCGGGCCGCCGCGGGGCGGCGGCCGAGGTGGGCGGAGGCGGCCAGGGCGTTGTCTACGAGCGCGGGGGACGCGGCGGCGCGGGCGGCGGCCAGGTGGCGGGTGAGTTGCATGGACGGATAGTCCTGGCGCGGCTGGATGCGCGGTGCGAGAGTGAGAAGTTCGAGACCACGGGCCGGGGCGGCCCCGCTGACCAGCAGGTAGGAGCCGACAGCGCAGGCGACGGAACCGAGCTGGGGAAGATCGTGGAGTTGGCTCAGCAGCGCCAATGCGTTCCCGACCAGCTGGCCGGGTAGGTCGCCGACCTCGGCGAGGGCACCGTGCAGGATGTGGGCGTCCAGGGTGGCCGCGGCCATCATGACGCCGCCGGGGCCGGGGCCAGGAGCCAGTTCCGGCCAGGAATACAACGCGAGGGCGTGCCAATGCCGCCGCAGCCCCTCGGCCGTATCCCCTTCGGCGAGCGCCAATTCCGCGGCCGCGCAGGTGACGGTGCCCGCGAGCTGGTTCGGAGCCGTGGACAGTCCATCCAGCGCGCCGGGCCCGAGCGCGAGATCGATCTCCTGCCGGGCCCGCGCCAACCGACCGGCACCGACCAGCGCGGCCGCGAGATGCGCGCGGGTCTCGATGCTCTCCTCCGAAGTGCCCAGCTGCCGAAGCTGTTCCAGACAGCGGCTGTAGTAGGTGGCCGCCTCGTCGTAGCGTGCGACCTGACCGCACACCCCGCCCAGATGGCGGCACAGCATGGCGATCCCCCAGACCTCGCCCGGCGGCGTCGACTCCAGCGCCTTGATCGCGTCGACGGTGGAACCGCGCACATCGCCCATGTTCTCGCGAATGTTCGCGCGCAGCATCAGGGCACTGGACCGGGTCTGCGAATCGGGTGAGTGCACACCCGCCGCCACCAGCCGGGCCACGCCGCGACCGTCCGGGCGCGACAGCATGATCTCGCCCAGGAAGCGCTCGTTCGGCGACAGATCGTCGCGGCGCAGCAGCCGGCGCACCCGCGTCCGCAGCCGTCCCAGGCTGGGCAGATCCTCGCCGATGAAGGCCAGGTGCAGGAAATTCAGTACGTAGCAGGTCATCTGGAGCTCGGCCGACGGCTCGCCCGGCGACCCGGTCGGGTCGAGCGCGAGCAAACGCCGCACCCACCCGATCAATTCGACGTGCGCACCGCGAATCAGCCAGAGACAACCCGCAACCGGGTACACCGTGTACATGGTGACCGCGTCCTGCCGCTCGAACGCGTATCGCAGCACCGCGACCAGATTGTCGATCTCGGCGGCCACCGACAGCGCGAGCCGCACCTGATCGTCGGCTGCGCGGGCATCGGCCATCTCCTGCGCGAATCGCCGCCCCCACAGCAGCATTCGCGCCACCACCAGGTCGGTCTCCCCGGCCAGCGCGAGCTGCTCCTCACCGTATTCGCGCACCGTCTCGAGCATGCGGTAGCGGGTGCCGACCCGGTCGTCGTCGAGCACCGTCAGCAGCGACTGATTGACCAGCCCGTCCACGGCGGCCGCGACATCGACCAGGTCATCGGCCATCGACGCGGCGGCCGACAGCGTGAAACCCGCGGGGAAACGGCACAGTCGGCGCAGCGCAAGCCGCTGCTCGGGTTCGAGCAGATTCCAGCTCCAGTCGATGACGGCGTGCAGGGTGCGGTGCCGCTCCGGTGAACTACGGTCACCGCTGCGCAGCAGGGCGAACCGATCCGAGAGCCGCTCGTTGATGTCCTCCACGCTCATGGTGCGTACCCGCGCGGCCGCCAATTCGATGGCCAGCGGCAGGCCGTCGAGCGTACGGCACAGCTGGGCGACCACATCCGGGTCCAGGCGCGCGGTGGGCCGCACCGCCCGCGCCCGCGCCGTGAACAGATCGGTGGCCGGTGAGCCCGCCGCGTCGATCGTCAACGGCGGCAACGGATACACGGTCTCCGCGGTGATCATGAGCGGAGAACGACTGGTGGTCAGCACCGTCAGGCGCGGGCAGGCGCCGATCAGATCGGCGACCACCACGGCCACGGCCTCGATCAAATGCTCACAGTTGTCCAGGATCAGCAGCATCGGCCGGGCCGAGAGCGCGTCCCGCAATCGATGTCGGGCCTCGGGCACGTATTGCGTGCGCAGCGTGGACAATTCGTCGCCACCCGCTTGCCGGGAGCGCTGCCGGGCGTCGGCGGCATACTGCTTGCGCAATCCGGTGGAATCGACGGCCATATCCCCCAGCCCGAGCGCCGCGCTGATCGCACCTTCGATCTCCGACCTGGTCCCTTCCGCACTGTCCTCGGCCCGTACCGACGCCAACTCGACCAGCACCACAGGCACTCGCCGCGCCGCCCGCGCCCCGACCTCGTTGGCGATCCGCGTCTTTCCGGTGCCGCCGGGCCCGAGCACGGTAACCACCCGCGACTCGGGCAGCAGTCGACCGAGCGCGTCCAGGTCGCCCTCGCGACCGAGGAGTGCGTTCGGAGCAGCCCGCAGGCCCAGGGCCATCGATCCGTCGCCCTGGCCCCCGGAAGCCGCTGCGTCGACTGTGGTTCGAACCCGCGATCGGGCACCGGTGGCGAAATCATCAGGGCCGACGCCGCCTCCCGGCCGCGCCGATGGGCCGATGATCGATTCGGCCGAGGACGTGGCGCGGTCTCCGGAGTTCGACCCGCGATCGGGGTCCGCGGCTGTGCTCATCGATCGTGCCTGCAGCGCAGCGCGATTCGCGGTCGCACCACCGAGCCGATGTCCGACGTCGTTCGCGGTGCCGTCGCGGTGGATAGCATCCACTCGACCGGAACCCGGGTCCCGTAACGTATCTCCGCGCAGAATCGCGGTATTCAGTTCCACCAGTTCACGGCCGGGATCGGCCCCGAGCTGTTCGCCCAGGCGGGCACGGAACGCAGCGAAGGACTCCAGCGCCTCGTTCCCTCGCCCGGTCCGCACCAGCAGCCGCATGAGCACCGACTGCGCGGGCTCATCCAGTGGTTGTTCGGCGGCCAGTCGACGCGCCAGTCGCAGCGCGCTGTCGAGATCCCCGCCTGCCTGCCGCACCGCCAGCTCGAGGGTATCGAGTGCCGACAGCCGAGCCGCCGCCGTCACCCGCAGGTCATCGGCCACCGCGCCCGCGGGCAGATCGGAACCCGGCTCACCGCGCCACAGCGCACGGGCCTCAGCGATGATCTGGACACAATCCTCGATATCCCCGGCCTCGAAACGGGCTCGCGCGTCCCGGAGCAGATCCGCGGTGTACGCCAGGTCGATATGCTCGGCGGCTACCCGCAACCGATACCCGGCCGGGCCGATCTCGAGCGCACCCTCCGGTAATACCGACCGTAGCCGCGAGACCTGGGTGTGCAACGCGTTCATAGGCGCTTTCGGCGGCTGCTCGCCCCACACCTCCTCGATCAATGCCTGGGCGCTGCGCGCCCGGCCCGGGTGCAGCGCGAGCGCCGTCAGCAGCAGGCGCGATCGAGTGCCCGGGACCGCCCGCAGCGCACCGTCGCGCCGCAGCGCGATCTCACCCAGCAGCGCCACCAGCACCGGCGGCGACTGGGCGGCAGACGGCTGCGGGCTGTCGATCACCGCCGGATCCCGTGGCGACGGGGCCGGTGCGTGGCTGTGCCCGTTCGGGCCGCTGGGTTCGGGCAACATTCCTCGGCAATCGTATGCGAGCGACACCCGCGCGGTCCCCAGGGTTTTTCGCGCGTGGCGGGAGGGCTGTGGCTTGCCGCACGTCCGAGCGGCCGGTGCGGGCGAGGCGCATTAGGCTCGGCCCATGGCTACAGCAGCGCAATGGATCGAGGGCGCGCGTCCTCGCACTCTGCCGAACGCGATCGCACCGGTGCTGGCGGGCACCGGCGCGGCGGCCGCCCTCGACGCGTTCGTGTGGTGGAAAGCCGTTCTGGCGCTGCTGGTTTCGCTGGCGCTGATCGTCGGGGTGAACTACGCCAACGACTACTCCGACGGCATCCGCGGCACCGACGACGAGCGGGTCGGGCCACTGCGCCTGGTCGGCTCGAAGCTCGCCACACCCGCGGCGGTGAAGAACGCGGCCATCGCGAGCCTCGCGACCGGCGCGGTGCTCGGGTTGGTGCTGGCGGCGACGACGGCGTGGTGGCTGCTGTTGGTCGGCGCGGCCTGCCTGGCCGGCGCCTGGTTCTACACCGGCGGCAGCAAGCCCTACGGGTACAGCGGTTTCGGCGAGATCGCGGTGTTCGTGTTCTTCGGATTGATCGCGGTGCTCGGCACCGAGTTCGTGCAGGCCGAGCGGATCGACTGGGTCGGGGTCGCGCTCGCGGTGGCGGTCGGGTCGTTCTCCAGCGCGGTGCTGGTGGCCAACAATCTCCGCGATATCCCGACCGACACCGAATCCGGGAAGACCACGCTGGCGGTGAAGCTCGGCGATCCGCGCACGCGCACACTGCATCTGGTGCTGCTGACGGTGCCGTTCCTGGTGACGCTGGCGCTCGTCGCGAAGACCCCGTTCGCGCTGGCCGGCCTGCTCGCCGCACCGCTCGCGGTGCGCGCCAACGCCCCGGTGCGCGGCGGCCGGCAGGGGCTGGAACTCATTCCGGCGCTGCGCGATTCCGGCCTGGCCCTGCTGGCCTGGTCGGCCGTGACCGCGCTGGCGCTGGCCTTCGCCTGAGCCTCAGTCGTTGTCCGGGACCAGGATTCCCAGCACCCAGTTGACCAGCCAGATGATCACACCGCCGAGCAGCGCCGCCCAGAAGCTGCCGATGTGCAGACCGTAGTCGGAGAACGCGTCGGTGAGCCAGGCGGTCAGGAACAGCATCAGCGCGTTGACCACCAGCAGGAACAGACCCAGGGTGAGCACCACAAGTGGTAGCGAGAGCATTTTCACCAGGGGTTTGACCAGGGCGTTCACCAGGGTGAAGACCGCCGCGATGACCAGCACCACGATGATCTTGCCGCCGTTGCCCTGGTCCTCGGGATAGACGATATCGATCTTGTCGACCCAGGCCGCGGCCAGCCAGATGGCCACGGCGTTGATGATCAACCGAATCACAAGCTGCATGGGGCCATGCTAGGCCCCGGGGCCGCTGCGAGCGCGCGCAAAACACAATGACCGAACCGGTCAGGCGGCCCGGTCGAGCAGGGTGTGCACCTTGGGGCGCAGCTCATCGATGGCCTGGGCGCCACCCAGCAAACGGGTCGCGGCCGGATTCGGCGCGCGCAGCACCGCGAGCAGGATGTGCCCCGCTTCGATGCTGTCGTCCTTGCGCGCCAGCGCCTCCCGCAGCGACAGCTCGAGCACCTTCTTCGCCTCGCGGGTGAACGGGATGTGGCCCCAGTTCCGGCCGCGGCCGAAAAAACCGCGCTTGTCCTCCGGCGGGACGGCGCGCTCGAGCGCGTCCGCGCCGAAGGTGGCCTCCAGGCTGTCGCGGACGGCGTCGAGGTCGATGCCGATCGAGCGGAGCGCCTCGGCGTCGGCCTTGCCGAGCGGACCGGCCTCGCCCTGTTCGGACAGCGCGGTCACCGCGCCGTCGTGGGTGATGCCCGACGCCGCCAGCAGGGCCTTCAGGGTGTCGTCACCGTGCGACAACAGGCCGAGCAGCACGTGTTCGACATCGATGGACGCCGAACGCAGTTCGCGAGCGTCCTCCTGCGCGATCACCACGGCCAGTCGCGCGTTCTTGCTGAACCGTTCGAACATCAGCGGTTCCTGCCTCTCCGATTGTATTTCTGGTGGACCGCCTGCTTACTGACCTCGAGCGCCTCGGCGATGGCCTGCCAGGACCAGCCCTGTTCGCGGGCATTGGCGACCTGAATCGCCTCCAGGCGCTCGAGCAGCCGACGCAGGGCCAGCACCGCGCGCAGGCCGACCGTGGGGTCGGGGCTGCCCGCGGCGGCCGCCAGGTTGGTTGCCTCTGTCATGTCGTCAATTTTGGTTGACGCGAAGGCTGCGTGTCAACAAAAATTGACGAATGTTCACTCGGAGAGGAAAGCGGAGGCTAGGCGGACCAGACGCCCGTCGCGTGGAACTGCTCCAGCACCGCGGTCGGCTCGACCAGGCTCATGCCCTGCCGCTCGACCCAGGCATCATCGAAATACGTGCCCGCGTAACGATCACCGCCGTCGCAGATCAGCGTGACCAGACTGCCCGCGCGCCCCGCGGCGAGCATCTCGCCGATCAGCGCCCACACACCCCACAGATTCGTACCCGTCGACCCGCCGACCCGGCGACCGAGCGCCACGCTCGCGTGCCGCGCCGCCGCGATGGAACCGGCATCGGGCACATGGATCATCCGGTCGATGACCTGGCCGATGAACGACGGCTCGACCCGCGGACGGCCGATGCCCTCGATCCGCGACGGCATACCGGTCTGATAGCCGGTATCGCCGGTTTCGTAACCGCCGAAGAACGCCGAATTCTCCGGATCCACCACGGCCAGCCGGGTGGCATGGCGCCGGTATCGGATATAGCGGCCGATCGTGGCGCTGGTGCCGCCGGTACCCGCACCCACCACGATCCACTCCGGGACCGGGCAGGCCTCCAATTCCATCTGCTGGAAAATGGATTCGGCGATGTTGTTGTTGCCGCGCCAGTCCGTCGCGCGTTCGGCGTGGGTGAACTGGTCCATGTAGTGGCCGCCGCATTCGCGCGCCAGCCGCGCCGCCTCGGAATAGATCTCCGGCGGGCGCTGCACGAAATGGCAACGGCCGCCCTGCGCTTCGATCAACGCGATCTTCTGCGGCGAGGTGCTGGCCGGCATGACCGCGACGAAATCCAGGCCGAGCAGCTTCGCGAAATACGCCTCGCTGACCGCCGTCGAGCCCGAGGACGCTTCGACCACCGTGGTGCCCTCGGTCACCCAGCCGTTGCAGATCGCGTACAGGAACAGCGAGCGCGCCAGGCGATGCTTCAAACTACCTGTGATGTGGGTGGATTCGTCCTTCAGATAGAGCTGGATATTCCACTCGGCGGGCAGCGGGTAGCGCAGCAGATGGGTGTCGGCGCTGCGCTGGGTGTCCGCGTCGATCAGCCGGACCGCGTTGTCCACCCAATCCCGCGGGGCGCTCTGATCACAGACCTTCACTTCTCGCCCTCGGACTCACCCCGCAGCCGGGCGTGCAGCTGCGCCTTGTCGGCGCGACGCTTGGCGTCCACCGCCGCGATATCCGCATTGACCTGCGCGCGCAGCTTCTTGAACAGGGTCAGCGACAGCGGCATCGCGATGATCAGCGCGAACAGCGCCGCCACCACGATCGGGATCTCGACACCCACCACTCCGGCCACCAGCATGATCGCGGCCGTGATCACCGCGACCAGGACCAGCCTGGCCAGGGTGTACAGCACCAGGTTGCGGACCATCCGCCGACCGGCCGATTGTGGTTGCTGGGTGGATGCCGGATCTGACTGAGTTGCGTCGCTCACGCCTGCCAGCGTATGCGAAGCTGTTGCCGCCCTCGGTTCGTACCCATTACCGAGGTCGGGCGCCTATCCGATTTGTCCATTACTTCGCCTTTACCAAACGTAGGTGGTTCGCGTACCTAGGGGGTGGAGTGCGACGATGGCGCCATCTGATGAGGGAACTGTCGAGAACGGAGAGGTTTGCTATGAGTGCGATCACCGTCGGCGGCCAGGACACCCTGCTGACACCGGGACAAGTTGCTGCCATGTTCCACGTCGATCCCAAGACCGTCACCCGCTGGGCCCATGCCGGGCGCCTCGGGTCGCTGCGCACCCCCGGTGGTCACCGCCGGTTCCGCGAGTCGGAAGTGCTGCAGCTACTGCGTTCGCTCACCACCGAGGCTTCGGTCCGCTGATTGCGCGGGGGCGCGGGCCTGTCAATGCCCGCGCCCGGTTCCACCCAACAATTTCGTGTCTGCGGTGGGCATCGGGCACGCACGCGGCTAACCTTCTAACCAGGAGGTGAGCCACGTGACGTACCTGTTGGCACTCATCGCAGTCGTGGCAATCGCGGTGCTGTGCTGGAAAGCCTTCGGTCCCGAGCGGATGGGCGAGCCCGCACCACGGGCACCCAAACACAAGCGCGTCCTCGGGCCGGACGACGATCCAGAATTCCTGTGGCGGCTGTCCAAACAGCGGCGCGACGGGGACGGTTCCTCAGATCGTTGAGCCCATCGCGGTCGTGATGTTCGGGCGGTCCGCGGGGTTCTCCAGGTGGTGGCGGATCAGGTGATAGGCGACCAGCGGATGCACCGCCAGCTGCTTGTCGTCGACTATCAGTACCCCCGAGCCGAATGCCCGGCGCATCAGCCGACCGGTCACACGTGCGAATTTCGCGGGTAACACCGCGTCCGGATCACGAACCTCGACGCTGAAAGAATTCGACCACACATCGACGACCTTGACGAGACTGCCGGATTCCGGGTTGGCAAGGAACGGTCGAATCGTAGTGATTTCGTTCCATGGGATCGCGAAAGACGGGCCGATCAGCCGGGTAGGCGTGAGCCGCAGACCTGGTTCCGACGAACGCGGCTGCGCCAACTGCGCGTAACCGCCGAACAGGAAGAGGCCCGCAAGGACGCCCAGGCACAGCGCTCCGAGCACCGGCATCCATTCACGATTGAGAACCGCGGTGACGACACCCGCGCCCACCAAGCCCGTGAACAGTGCCCCGAGCAACAGAAACAGTATGCCCAGCCATCGGGAAGCACGATGGAACGGCACCAACAACCCCGATTCCGGGATGCCTTCGAAATCCACATCGACGACGCGAATTCCCTCACTCCCCTTGGCCATATAGGTACGCGTGCGCTGCTCGTCCTTGCGCCACTCCGGCGGCCACGGCAGCATTTCCGGGCGATAGTCCACGGTTACGCCCCGAGTGCCTGCGCGATATCGGGGCGCGCGGTGGGAGTTTCGAAATGATGGCGGATCAGGTGGAAAGCGAGCTTCGGATTCGCCGCGAGCTGTTTGTCGTTCATCGTGAGTACCGCGCTGCCGTTCGTCATCCGGTGCAGGCGGCGGGCTTTCGGGCCGAGATTGCGCAGCACCACGCTCGGGTCGTGCACCTCGACGCTGAATGCGTTCCACCATTGGCGAAAGTTGCCGCCTGACTGGAGAAATGGGCGCACCCGGGCGATATCGTTCCAGTGCACCGCCAGGTGACTGCCGTCGAACGACGCCCAGATGACGCGGGTCGGTGTCAGGCGCAGCCCCGGCAGATGCTTACTGTTCACGTGCCGCAACGACAGGACGCTCGGCACCAGCAGCGCGAACCCGATCAGGCCGAAAAGCACTGCCCCGCCGATAAGTTCCCATTCACCGTCGAGAATCACCCCGACCGACATCAGGATCGCCATCGCGCTCGCCAGCAGGCCGAACGCCGCGCACAGCAGCAACGTCCTCTTCCGCGGCCGGGTCCCGGGAATCAGCAGCCCCTGCTCCCCCACTCCGTCGTAGTCCACCCACACGACATGCACACCGGCACTGCCCAACTCCCGATACCGCTGTTCGCGTTTCGGATCCCGCTTCCACTCCACCGGCCACGACAACGATTCCACATGTCGATCCACCCCATCCACCCGCCCGATCGTTCCACAGATCGCCCACCACGGCGATTCAAGCCGCTGATCACCATGGTGATGGTGCTCTTCGGCCCTGGGATGGGTCGGACTGCGGTCCAAGGCGGGCGACGCCGCGCATCTCGATGCCACCCCTTGCAGGTTTCGGTGAGATCGAGTTGCGCGGCGTGGACCATGGTGGGTTATCCAACCGTCAGGGTTACTTGAACCACGTCTGGAGTTCGTGGAGTTCCACGAGGCAGCCGTACTTCCGCGTCACTTCGGTATCCGGGCAGCCGTACGTACCCGCTGCTACGTTGGTGCCGACCGGCACGCACCGGTATCCCAACTTTCCGGGCCCACCGGCGCGGAAAGTAGCCTCCGCTCCCGCGTTTTGGCACTGCTGGTTTGTCTGGAACCTAGGCGCGGCGGACGCCGTGGGCGCAACAGCCACACTGACAACACCCGCTACCGACAGGGCGAGAACAGCTTTTGCAACGGTCTTCGAGATCGACATTAGTTCGTCCTTTATTGCGATTTCCCGTTTTTCGGGCTCGTAATGTTGGACGGCGTTGTGACGCAACCGGTTCCATCGCCTAAATGTGATCCATATCACATAGCGCGGTCAAAAGTGACCCACGCCAACTAATTCAGTCCCGCGTACGAGTGCAGGCCACTGATCACCATGTTGATGATGAAGAGGTTGAAGAGCATGGCTACGAAGCCGGCGATGTTGATCCAGGCGGCTTTGGTGTCGCGCCAGCCGGAGGTGGCGCGGGCGTGGAGGTAGGCGGCGTAGAGGACCCAGGCAATGAAGGAGCAGGTTTCCTTGGGGTCCCAGCCCCAGAAGCGGCCCCAGGCGGCTTCGGCCCAGATGGCGCCGAGGATGACGCCGGCGCCGAAGAGGGGGAAACCGAGGATGGTGGTTTTGTAGGCGAGACGGTCCAGGGTGCGGGCGTCGGGGAGGCGGCGGGCGAGCGCGCCGAGCGGGGTGGCGGACTCCTCGCCTTCGGGCTGGCGCAAGCGGAACAGGAACAGCAGGCTGGCGACACCGGAGAGCAGGAAGACGCCGCTACCGATACTGACCACGGTGACATGGATGGGCAGCCAGAAGGATTGCAGCGCGGGCACGACGGGGGCGGCCTCCGCGTACAGCACCTGACCGGCGATGAACATCAGGATCAGGTTCGGCACGAGCAGGAAGACCCACGTCGACCGGAACTTGCGCTCGTTCAGGAACACGACGCCGACGACCATCGCGGCGGCCGTCGCCATCACCACGAACTCGTACATGTTGCCGAGCGGGAAACGGTGGGTTGCGAACCCGCGCAACACGATCGAAGCCAGGTGCAGCGCGATGCCGACCATCAGCACCGAGAACGCCATATTGCCGAACCGCTCCGGCCAGGACCGCCGCGGCGCGGGCTGGACCCGGCCGGGGGTATCGGGCGCGAGGGAACCGCCGCCCGCGGCGACCAGTTCCCGCTCGGCGGCCTTCTTCTGTGCGGCGGAGTACTGCACGATCAGCAGCGCCAGCACGAGCACATAGACCACCCACGCCGATTTGAAGGCGAGGTTGCTGTACCCGGCGAGCGTCTCGTCGATCGGCATGGTCACTCTCCCGAGGTCTTGGTGGAGTCGAGCAGACGCGCGCGCAGGCGATCGAACTCGCCGCCCCAGCCCGCCTGATCGGTGCGAGCCAGCCCGCCCATCTCTACTACGGTGCGTCGTTGGTCTACGGTACCGGCATCACCGGAGGACGGATAGACCCGGACCCAGATCCGCCTGCGCTTCACCAACAGCGACACCAGCAGCCCGGCCATCATGGCCAACGCGCTCACCAGCACCCACTGCTGCGCCGGATCGTGCGACACCTGCAAGTTCACGAACTCCTTGGCCCCGTCGAAACTCACCTTGGTGCCGTTGGGCAGCGTGGTCGACTCGCCGGGCCGCAGATTGACCCGCGCCTCCTTGGTCAGCCGCCCCTGCGCAATCATCTCCCGATCCAGCGCGAACAGCGACTGCGGGCGCCCGGTGTCCAGGCCGGTATCGCCACGATAGATATCGACCGCGACCGCCGGATCCTCCATCTTCGGGAACGCGGAGGTGAGCAGACTGCCGTGGAACAGCGCGGTCGGCGCGAACAGACCGTCGATGGCGATCTGGTTCTTGCGGCGCTCCTCCTCGGTCGGGTACAGGTCACCGGGCGGGTCGATACGGAGCACACCGCTGGACAGGAAGGTCTGCGCGTCGTCGGGCCGCCACTGGATGGTCTCGGTACGGGTCTGCCCGTTCGGGAAGGTAACGGTGAAGGTCGGCGCGAAACCGTGGCCCTGGAGGTAGAGCCGGTCACCGGAGACGCGCAACGGATGGTTCACCTGGATGCTGGTGTCGCGCCAGGTGCCGGTCGCCAAATCCGCGCCCGCCTGGTACTGGATATTCGAGGTGAACATCTCGGCCTGGCCGTTCGACAGATAGTCGGCCTTGAAATCCTTGACCCGCACGCAGATCGGGGCCAGCCCGGTGCCGTCGTTGACATTGCCCGCCTTGAACGAGTCGAACACCGCGGGCGAGGTGGTGCAGAAACCCGGACCGTTGTCGGCGATCACGATGACGCTGCCCTCGTAACCGAACAGCTTGCCGATCGCGATGGCCGCCAGCAGCCCGACCAGGGCCAGGTGAAAGACCAGGTTGCCGAGTTCGCGGGTGTACCCCTTCTCCGCGGACAGCGTCAGTTCGCCGTCCCGCTGCCCGGGCCTGGTCTCGATCCGCCAGCCGCGCAACTGCCCGCGCGCCTGCTCGATGACCTGCTCGGGGGTGCGCGTCACCGTCTCGGTGTGATGGTGCGGCAGCCGGGTCAGGTTGCGCGGCACCTGGACCGGCGGCGTGCGCAACGCCTTGAAGTGGTCGACGCAGCGCGGCAGGATGCAGCCCACCAGCGAGACGAACAGCAGCACATAGACGGCGGTGAACCAGAAGCTGGAGAACACGTCGAACAGCTCGAACCGGTCCATCCAGGGGCCCAGCGTGGGCCGATCGGCGATGTACTCGGCGACCTTCTGCTCGTTCAGATTGCGCTGCGGCAGCAGCGCGCCGGGGATCGCGGCCAGCGCCAGCAGGAACAGCAGCACCAGGGCGGTGCGCATGCTGGTCAGCCCGCGCCAGGCATTGCGCACCAGCGCCCAGGCCCGGCCGGGCACGGACTGCCGCGGCGGTGTCAGGGTTTGGTTCATATCGGCAGCGTCACCTCGGAAACGAACGCGTCACGCACCCAGGCGACGAACAGGTCCCACGCCCCCGTGACCAGCGCGACGCCCACGGCGACGAGCAGCAACCCCCCGACGATCTGAATGATGCGCGAGTTCCGGCGCAGCCAGCCCACTCCGCGCAGCGCGCTCGCCGATCCGAAAGCCAGGATCACGAACGGCAACCCGAGCCCGAGGCAATAGGCGACGATCAGCGCCACGCCTCGCACGGCGGTGGTGCCCTCGGTGCCTGCGGACACCGCCATCACCCCGGACAGGGTCGGGCCCAGGCACGGCGTCCAGCCCAGCGCGAACACCGCGCCGAGCAGCGGGGCGCCCGCGATGCTGGTCAGCCGGCGGGGTTCCATCCGGGTGTCGCGTTGCAGGGCCGGGATCAGGCCGATGAACGCCAGGCCCATCACGATGGTGACCACACCGCCGAGGCGTTGCAGCAGTTCACGATTGACGTTCAAGGTCTGGATGACGCCGAAGACGGTCGCGGTGGCGAGCACGAACACCACGGTGAACCCGGCGACGAAGAGCCCGGCGGCGCCGGCGACCCGCATCCGGCCCGCGCGCAACGCCTGGCGGGTGTCGAGCGCGACGCCGCCTCGCGCCTGCGCCACGCTGGCCGGCGGCGCTTCGGCCCCGACCAGTCCGGCCAGGTAGGACAGGTATCCCGGCACCAGGGGCACCACGCACGGCGACGCGAAGGACACCAGCCCCGCCAGGACGCAGGCACCGAGCGCGAGCAGCAGCGGGCCGGAGGCGGCGGTCTGCTGAAAAGAGTCGCCGACGTTCGCGAGCAGGGTCATCGGCGGTCTCCCCGCTCGACCGGATGCCCGCTCACGCGTTGCCCTCCGCCAGCACCCGATCGAGGGCGCCTTGCAGATCCTCCGCGGTCAACGCGCGCAACAGCACCGCCGCGACCCGGTGCTGGCGATCCAGCACGAGCGTGGTCGGGATGACGCTGGTCGGAAAGTTCCCGCCGAGCGCGAGCAGGGTCCGCATGGACGGGTCGTAGATCGACGGGTATCCGACTTTGTTGGCGGTGACGAAGTCCTGCGCCTTGTCCTGCTGCGGATCCCGCACATTGATGCCGAGGAACGCGACACCCTTGTCCTTGTTGGCCTCGTAGACCCGTTCCAGCGCGGGCGCCTCGGCCCGGCACGGCCCGCACCACTGACCCCACAGGTTGATCACCACGATCTGGCCCGGGAAATCCTTGACCGACAACGGTTTCCCGGTCATCAGATCCGGTCCGGCCAGTTCACCGATGGTTCCGCGCCCGCTCGGCGGATCGTAGTAGATGTCGGTCTTACCGCCCGGCGAGACGAATTCGAAGGTGCCGCCGGAAACGACCGCGTCGGAGCCGGTCGAGCACCCGGCCAGCACGGCGGCCACGGCGAGACCCGCCAGTACCGCCGAGCCGATCCGACGCAGAGCGCTCATGCTCCGTGCACCGCGGGATCCGACCCACCGGCGGGCTCGGAGTAGACGATGTCGACCAGGGTGTCGCCCTGGTAGACCAGCGAGGTCAGCGAGGCCAGCGAACACTGTCGCTGCCGCGGGTCGTGCCAGAGGCGCTGCCCCTGGAGGAACCGGCGCAGGGTCCAGACCGGCAGCTGATGCGAGACCAGCACCACCTCGTGTCCGGCCCCCTCGACCCGGGCCTTGTTGACCGCGGCCAGCATGCGGTGCGCGATCTGCAGGTACGGCTCGCCCCAGGACGGGGTGAACGGATCGCGCAGCTTCCACCAGTGCCGGGGCTTGCGCAGCGCGCCATCGCCGACCGAGACCCGCAGGCCCTCGAAGGTGTTGCCCGCCTCGAGCAGGTTCTCGTCGGTGCGCACGATCAGGTCGTGTGCGGCGGCGATCGGCGCGGCGGTTTCCTGCGCGCGTTGCAGCGGGGAGGCAATGACCAGGGCGATGTCGTGATCGGTGAGCGAACGCGCGACCGCACCGGCCTGCGCGCGGCCGGTCACCGACAGCCCGAATCCGGGCAGCCGGCCGTAGAGGATGCCACGCGGATTGTGCACCTCACCGTGGCGCACCACATGCACGATGGTCTCGATTTCGTCGTCGACGGGCGACTTGCCGGATTCCTCGGCGACGACGCGCGGCCGGGTCACCGTGTTCGACGTCCGGGCGGAATCGGTGTCCACGGCCGCGGCCGATTCCGGCTGCACCGCGGTGGCCGAGACCTGCTCGACGGCATCGGACGATACGGCTTCGCCCGCGGCGAATTCGGCGGCGGCGCGGGCGTCGTCGGCGGCGGCCAGATCGGCGGCCGCGGCGTGCACGACCGCGGCGGCGACCGCTTCGGCCTCGACATCCGCGGCGGCCAGACCGGCGTCCAGGGCCGCGGCGGCGGCCTGCACGGCGGCCGGGTCACCGCTGGACTCGGCGATGGGGGCCGCGGTCTCGGGCGCGAAGCTGGTTAGTTCGCGCTTGTCGGCGCCGGGCTGTTCGGAATCGGAGCTCACGCGTGGGATCCTTCGGGGGTCGCGGCGGCAGCCGCGGCGGCGGCGGCCGGCAGGGCGGCGGCGATACGGTCGAATGCGTCGTCGTCGAGCGCCGCGGAGACGAACCAGGCTTCGAACGCGCTCGGGGGCGCGTAGACGCCACCGTCGAGCAGAGCGTGGAAGAAGGCGGGGAAGCGCCAGGTCTGGCTGGCTTTGGCGGCGGCGTAGTCGGTCACCGGACGGTCGGCGAAGAACACGCTCACCATATTGCCCGCGAACTGCACCTGATGCTCGACGCCCGCTGTGGTCAGGGCTTTCCCGAACAGATCGCCGAGCCGCGCGGCATTGCGGTCCAGCGCGGCGTACACCGCGTCGTCGGCGGCGCGCAGCGAGGCCAGCCCGGCCGCGACGGCGACGGGATTCCCGGACAGGGTGCCGGCCTGGTAGACCGGGCCGAGCGGAGCCAGCTGGTTCATGATCTCGGCGCGACCGCCGAACGCGGCGGCGGGCAGGCCGCCGCTCATCACCTTGCCGAAGGTGTAGAGATCACCCGCGATGCCCTCGAGACCGAACCAGCCCGCACGGCTGACCCGGAATCCGGTCATCACCTCGTCCATGATCAGCAGCGCGCCGTGCTCGGTGGTGAGCCGGCGCAGGCCCGCGTTGAAGCCGGGCACCGGCGCGACCGCGCCCATATTGCCGGCCGCCGCCTCGGTGATGACGCACGCGATCTCGCCCGGATGGGCGGCGAAGGCCGCGGCCACGGCGTCGAGATCGTTGTAGGGCAGGACCAGCGTGTCACCGGCCTGCGCGCCGGTGACACCCGGCGAGGTGGGCAGCCCGAGGGTGGCGACGCCGGATCCGGCGTCGGCGAGCAGCGCGTCGACATGGCCGTGGTAGCAGCCCGCGAACTTGATGATCTTGGTGCGACCGGTGTAGCCGCGAGCCAGCCGGACCGCGCTCATGGTCGCCTCGGTGCCGGAGTTCACCAGGCGGACCCGTTCGACCGGGTCGACGCGTTCGGCGATGAGTTCGGCGAGGTCGATCTCGGCGGCGGTGGGCGCGCCGAAGGACAGGCCGCCGACCGCCGCCCGCTGGACCGCCTCGACCACGGCGGGGTGCGCGTGGCCGAGAATCATCGGACCCCAGGAGCAGACCAGGTCGACATAGGAGTTGCCGTCGACGTCGGTGAGCGTGCAGCCCTGCGCCGAGGCGATGAATCGGGGTGTCCCGCCCACGGATTTGAAGGCCCGCACGGGCGAGTTGACGCCACCGGGAATCACCGAACCGGCTCGTTCGAAGAGCTGTGCGGAAACCGGAACGGAGGTCGGAACCACGCGCGGAGAAGAACTCACGACCTCCAGTCTCGCAGCTGCGCCCGAATCGATCGACGACAGGGTGTAGTTGAGGTGACGCGTCGCACCCGGAGTCCGGCAACACGCCGATCTTGGTTTCGCCGGATATCGGTCACCGCCCGGTTGCCGATGCGTAACCTCGAGCCCGTCTTCGTCATCCGCGATCGGTCGGGAGGGTTCTATGCGGGTCACCATCACCAGGTCAGTCGCGCTCGCGGCGCTCACTGCCGCCGCCGTCGGCTTCGGTAGCGGGACGGCCGCCGCACTGGATCCGGTGGTCCAGCCGGATCAGGGCCGGGCAGGCGTGCGGCTCAGCCACGGTGAGACCGAGGCGGTGGCGGCGGGGCCGATGCCCGCGCTGATCACCATGTTCGTTCCGCTGACCAAGATCGGCGCCGGGCTGCACCCGGACACCGAGATCTACCGCGACCAGTACGGCGGGGTGTACGCGTCGCTGCGGCAGGTCATCGCCGAGTCGGCCGAACACCCCGACGGCACCATCACCTTCCTGTTCAACGCCCCCGGCAGCCGAGGCGGCCGGGTGATGGATGTCTACCAGCACTGGACCGAATGATCAGGTGACGAGCGGGGCCGCTGGATCAGCCCAGACACATCTGTGCCGAGCCGGTGCTGGCCAGACAGGCCAGCGCGGACGGCAGCAGGGCCAGCATGCCGGGCGGCGGACCCAGCGGTATCGGGTCCGCGGCGGCGGGCGCCGCCGACGCCCCGAGCGCCGCGCACACGACGATTCCGAACGCGAACTTCTTCGCTACGGTCATAGCAGGCATTTTCCCCGGGCACGGGCAATCGGTCAGCGAAATCCGGTCAATTGCGGACGGAGCTGCGGACAAATCCCGAAATGGCGGCAATGCCGAACAGCCCGGCGCACATCAGCAACAGGGCGGCCAGCAGGAGCCACGGTGCGACGTAGCGGGTCGCGTCGAAGGCGGGCACATCGCCGACGGCCGCGAACGAGGTGGTGATCAGACCCCGGCTCCAGCTCGCCACCGCGCCCACGGCACACAGCACCGCCAGCACCAGTTCACCGAACGCGATCGCCAGCCTCAACGGTCCGCTCCGTTCTCCTCGGCGGGCAGCGCGGCCGTGAGCGCGGCGCGCAACCCGCGATGGTCTTTGGCCCAAGCCTGCACCACCGTACCGTTTCGCAGCCGCAGACCGATGCCGGTGCGCCGCCGCGGCACCCCACTGAGTTCACCGAGGGCCCGGGCCGATTCCCAGTCCTCCTCGAATTTCGGTTCCGCCCGCGGCGGCAGGATCTCGGCGATCTCGCGCAGCGGCACGACCTCGGTCCCCGAGCGCAGTTCGGTCTCGGTGAGTGCCAGGCTCACGTGCCGTCGCGCCGCGAATACCTGCAGCGCGACGAACGCCGCGATCAGCACGGCGCAGAAGATCAGCGCGAACCAGTGCACGGGGCTATCGGTGAGGATTTCCAGCAGCAGGATCGCCAGGCAGAACGCGGGCCCGTAGGCCACCGCGCGCCAACGCGCGCCCGGCTCGGAGAACAGCACTTCGGGTGAACTCAGCCCGCCATACCGGGCAGCAGCAACAGCGCGACGGTGACCAACCCGAACAGGATCAGCAGGCTCAGCACGAGCAGGTCTCGTCGAATGCTCTGCGGCTGTTGAATCACCACGCGCATCGATGCCTCCGATCCCCCGGCGCCGAACGTCTTACCGACGGCCTCCGGTTCCCAAGTCTACTGTGACAGCCCTCACCATACATGCCCGTACCGGACGGTAGTTAAACCACCCGGTCTGTAATCGCTTGGCGGCGAGCAGCACTCAGCGGCGGCGATGCGCCAGAAAATAGGCGGTCGACTCCTTGCGATGCATCAGATAGATCGCGCCGCCGCCCAGCACACCCTGCACGATCGACGCCCCACCGCCCAGCAGCGAACCCACGCCGCTGACCGAGCCGATCGTGACCAGAGCGCCCAGCGTATTGAGCAGCAGCCAGACCCCCGCCACCGTCAGCAGCGTGCGGCCCCACAGCTTGCCGCGCGCCATGAAATGCGCGAACAGCACCACCAGGCCCGCGATCGTCAATGCCAGCAATCCGGCGAACACGAACGCCACCGGAATCAGCCGATCGGCCTGCTCCAGGGTGAACGCGGGGTCCCTCGACTGCATCTGCTCGAACAACTGCTTGGCCAGCTCGTCGCGCTGACCGAGCATCGCAGGGATCGACGCGAACAACTGCACCACGGCCAAACCAGCGACACCCCACCACAATTGACGGGCGGTACGGATGTCCTCCGGCATGGCCGGTGGCGCGGGCAGCGGCGGTGGCGGCGGCGGTAGGTGGTGGGTCACGACAACCAGTGTGCGGCTTCGGCGGCCCAGTAGGTGAGCACGATGTCCGCGCCCGCGCGCCGGATGCCGGTCAGCGACTCCAGAATGGCGCCGCGACGGTCGATCCAGCCGCGTTCGGCGGCGGCGGTGATCATCGCGTACTCGCCGGAGATCTGATACGCGGCCACCGGCACCGTCGAGCGATCGGCGACATCGCGCAGAATGTCCAGATACGACATGGCGGGCTTCACCATGACGATGTCGGCGCCCTCGGCCAGGTCCAGCTCCAATTCCCGGATGGCCTCCCGCCGGTTCGCCGGATCCTGCTGGTAGCTGCGACGATCACCCTCCAGCGAGGACGCGACGGCCTCCCGGAACGGACCGTAGAACGCGGAGGCGTACTTGGCGGCGTAGGCGAGGATGCCGGTATCGGTGCGCCCGACCGCGTCCAGCCCGCGCCGGATCGCGCCCACCTGGCCGTCCATCATGCCGCTGGTGCCCAGCAGGTCAGCGCCCGCGTCGGCCTGGGACAGGGCCATATCGACGTAGCGGTGCAGGGTGGCGTCGTTGTCGACGGTGCCGTCGGCCGCGACGACACCGCAGTGCCCGTGATCGGTGAACTCGTCCAGGCAGGTGTCGGCCATGATCACGGTGGAACCGCCGACCTCGTCGGCCAGCGCCCGCAGACCACGGTTCAGGATGCCGTCCGGATCGCTGGCCCGGCTGCCGGTCGCGTCCTTGTCCTCCGGACGCGGGACGCCGAACAGCATCAGCCCGCCGACCCCCGCGGTGACCGCCCCCACCGCCGCCTTGCGCAGCGAATCCATGGAGTGCTGGTACACCCCCGGCATGGAGCTGATCTCACGCGGCTCGTCCAGGCCGTCCGCCACGAACATCGGCAGTACCAATTGCCTTGGTTCCAAGGTGGTTTCGGCGACTAGGCGGCGCATAGCCGGGGTGCGGCGCAACCGCCGCGGGCGGTCCATTCCGGTCATGACCTCAATATATGCCTGTGGGATTCGGCCATCGATGGCGGGCGAGGACTTCGGGCGTCGCGACTAGTAGCATTGCGCGAAACCTGGGGGCGGTAATCATGACGGCGACCGCGGCCGTGGCTCTACCTGGCGCCGGTCGCCGTGCTCGCGCTCATCGGGGTGCGAATGTGGAGCAACAAGACCACGATCACCGACATCACATGCCGGCAGCTGGGACGGCCGTGGCGGCCCGGCCGGGTCCGCGTTCCCTGGACCAGGGTGGTGGCCATCGAGGGTCACAAGGCATTCGGATACTGGCGGCCCGTGCTGCACCTGGAAGACAACAGCGTCGTGATCGTCGGCGCGCCCGCACGGCATACAGCCGATCGGCGGTTCGCGGAATCGATGGATCCGCTGCGCGAACGACAGCGGCTCGCGACGGGCGACGCCACGCCGGGCAATCCGCCGAACTTCACCGGACCGCCTCGAACACGGCAATTCTTGGTCGCCCTGGGCTGCGCCGCCGCCATCGCGCTGATCGGATGGGCGACGGTGCACTGGGCGCTGGGCGGAAAGCCGCCGACAGTACAGAGTTGCGCGCTGGTGGACGCGCGCCTGCTCCAGCAGGTGGTGCCCGGAGCCGAGCGGGCCGCGGAATCATCTGCCCGGCAATGCTATTGGCAGCAAGGCAACGAACAGTTCGCCAGCGGCGCGGAGCTGTCGCTGCTCGTCACGCCGATGGCCCCGCGGCCCGCGGAATCCGACCTCGCCGCGGATCGCCGCGTCGACGCGGCCAATCACACCATCGCCGATCTCCCGGGCCTGCGCGGCTACTACTGGACCGCGACCGATATCGCCGGGCCCAAGGCTCAGGCCCAGGCGGTGGTCGGCGGCTATCGCGTCCAGGTGACTCTCACCGACAGCGCCGCGGTGGAGCAGCAACTGATCGAGGTCACCCGGGCTGTGACGGAGGCCCTGCGATGAGGTCGTGGCGAGCGCCGCTCAGCAGCTGGGAATCCGCGTGGCTGATCGCGATACCGGTGGTCGGCGCGCTCCTGCTGCTCACCGTGTCGCTCGGCATGAAAACCGGTCCGCTGGTTCGTGTTTCGGCCGACAACATGCGCGCCTACACCGCGCTGCCCGATCTGTGCGCGTTCCCCGCCGATCAGCTGCCCGATCCCCTGCTCCGGCCGGATCCGGACAGCAAGGAACTCGACCGTAATTCCGCCGCATGCACCTTCGCACGCGAGGGCGGCACGACGAGCGTCCGAATCGAAGCCGCCCGGCCCGACGCGAGCAGCTACAAGACCGCCGACGAACGGCTGGCCGCGGCGCTCGAGTCCTTCCAGCGTGAATCGTCCTCGGTGGGTGGCACTTTCACGCCACTGACCTTGGGTGAGCAAGCCAAGATCGCGGTGCACGACCAGGAGAAAGGCGCCGATCTGCTCGTGCGGGACGGCATGCTTGTCGTCGAGGTCGCCGTGCTGATACCCGGCGGCAGCCCCGATCAGGCCCGCGGCGCGGCCTTGGGCATTGCCACCGAATTGCTCCGCACGCTGCCGCCGGATCGTCGCTGAGATCGGCACGAAATGTATTGCTGCCAGCGGTTTTTGTCGGTGGGCAGTAGTAAAATCGACATTGTGTTCGAGAGAGTTCGCTGAGGACTCTCGGGTTGCGAGGGGAGAACGCAGTGGCCACGAAGACGACGATTATCGATGCGCCGTATGTACCGTTGGAGAAGCGCAAACTGCCGGCGGGTCGGCCGCGCAAGTGGTACATCCGGCACAACCGCAGGCTCAAGGCGATGCGGTTGACCATCGCCCTGCTCGATTCCGGCACCTACCTGCCGGATCAGGCGACCAACGAGAAGATCCGGCGCACAGCCGAACTCATCGGCATTCGTCCGCCATCCGACACCACCTGCCGGTTGGTGCGTACCCTGATGCGATACAGCCGCTGACCCAGACCCGGACCGGTGCGACGCCCGGCCCGAGGGCGAAACGCTCACAGCGTCGTGAGCGTTTCGTTCCAACTTCTCAGCGTTCCAAGCTTCGCGGCCGGAGGTTCCGAGCTAACGGCTGCTGCTGCGGCGGCTCTTCTTGCGCGGCGGCGGCAACAGTCCCTCGGCGCGCAGCCGCGCCGCGTGCTCGGCCAGCGCCTCGACCAACGGGCCCACCTGAGCCGTCTCCGGCTGCACATCCACCCGCAGGCCGAACTCGATGGCGGTCTCGGCAGTCTTCGGGCCGATGCAGGCCACGATGGTGCGCGCGTGCGGCTTGCCCGCGATGCCGACCAGATTGCGCACCGTCGAGGACGAGGTGAACAGGACCGCGTCGAAACCGCCGGTCTTGATCATCTCGCGGGTCTCCGCGGGCGGCGGCGAGGCACGCACGGTGCGATAGGCGGTGACATCGTCGATCTCCCAGCCGCGGTCGCGCAGACCCTCGGCCAAGGTCTCGGTGGCGATATCCGCGCGCGGCAGCAGCACCCGGTTGACCGGATCGAAAACATCGTCGTAGGGCGGGAAGTCGGCGAGCAGGCCCTCCGAGGACTGCTCACCCGAAGGCACCAGCTCCGGATTGATGCCGAACGAACGCACCTTCTCCGCGGTGGCCTCGCCCACGCAGGCGATCTTCACACCGCTGAACGCGCGTGCGTCCAAGCCGAACTCGGCGAACTTCTCCCACACCGCGCGCACCGCGTTGGTGGAGGTGAACACCACCCACTGGTAGCGCCCGTCGACCAGGCCCTTGACCGCCCGCTCCATCTGGGCCGGGCTGCGCGGCGGCTCCACCGCGATGGTCGGCACCTCCATCGGAATGGCGCCGTGGGTGACCAGCCGCTCGCTCATCTCGGCGGCCTGATCCTTGGTGCGCGGCACCAGCACGGTCCAGCCGTACAGGGCCCGCGACTCCCACCACGACATCTTCGAGCGCGAAGCCACGACCTTGCCGATGGTGACGATCAGCGGGCCGACCAGCTCCGAGGCGGCGCTGTTCAAGGTGGCCAGCGTGGCCTCGATGGTGCGCTGCTGACGGGTGGTGCCGCGCACGGTCACCGCGACCGGGGTCTGCGAGGCCATACCGTGTTCGACCAGGGCGCTCGCGGTTTCGGCGAGATGACCGGAGGTCGCGTGCAGCACCAGCGGGCCCGGGGCGGCGGCCAGCGCGGCCCAGTCGACCTCGCCGCGCACATCGGCCTCGGTGTGGCCGGAGCCGAGCGCGATCCCGGCGTAGCTGGGCACGGCCGAGGCATTGGGCAGACCCGGCAGCACCTCGAACACCATGTGCGAACGGGTGACCGCATTGACCTCGGTGATCACCGAATCGGCGGTCAGCGGGTCACCGGCGACGACCCGGACCACGTCGTGGCCCGCCCGCGCCTCGCTGATCAGGGTCTTGGCGACCTCGGCGGGTTCGCCGAGCGCGGGGCGCACGTCCACCGGACGGACACCCTCCTCGTTCGCCTCGACCGCCGAACCGATCAGGGCCAGTACGCCCTTGTCGACATCGGGGTCGGTGAAGGCCAGCGTCGCCCGCCCGAGTACCTCGCGCGCACGCACGGTCAGCAACGCCGGGTCACCGGGGCCCGACCCCACGAAAAGGATCCGACCTGGTTGCTTCTTGGTTGCGCGGCTCATTGGCTGTTCTCCATTGGGCTCGGGTGGGCGAAGTCAGAGGAACCGTTCTCCGGTTCGGCTGTACTGAGCAGTTCACGGGCGCCCAGGTCCAGCAATTCACGGGCCAGCTCACGGCCGAGTTCGGCGGCTTTGTCAGGCGAACCGACGACCGAGGCCCGCAACACATCGGATCCGTCGATGGCCGCGGCGCACGCGCGTAGGGAGAGCTCGTCGACGATCCGGCCGTCATCGTCGAGTGACTCGACGACCTCGGCGAGCGCGCCGATCGGAGCCGTGCAGCCGGCCTCGAGTTCGGCGAGCAGGGTCCGTTCGGCGGTGATGGCCGCGCGGGTGGCGACATCGTCGAGCCGGCTCAGCACCTCGACCAACGCGGTGTCGGCACTGCGGCATTCGACCGCGAGCGCACCCTGGGCCGGGGCGGGCAGCATCTGCACCGGCTCCAGCGCCTCGGTGACCGCGTCGGTGCGGTCGATCCGGGCCAGCCCGGCCCGCGCGACGACCACCGCGTCCAGTTCGCCGTCGACGACCTTGCGCAGCCGGGTGTCCAGGTTGCCGCGCAGCGGCAGGATCTCCAGGCCCAGGCCGAGGGCGCGCAACTGCGCCGCCCGGCGCGGCGCGGAGGTGCCCACACGGGAACCGGCGGGCAGTTCGCCGAGCACCAGGCCGTCGCGGGCCACCAGCGCGTCGCGCGGATCCTCGCGCGGCGGGATCGCGGCGATGGTGAAACGCTCGTCTGGTGCGGTCGGCAGGTCCTTGTAGGAGTGCACGGCGATGTCGATGGTGCCGGCGGCGAGTTCGTCGCGCAGCGCGGAGGTGAACACGCCGACGCCGATCTTGGCCACCGGATCCGACGACAGATCACCGGGCGTCTTGACCACGACGAGTTCGGCGTCGTGCCCGGCCGCGATCAACGCGTCGCGCACGGTGCCGGACTGAGTCAGGGCCAGCAGAGAGCCGCGAGTGCCGATTCGCAGGGTGCCGCGTGAGGTCATGCTGTCCTCGATCGAGTGGGTTGCCAGGGGGTGGGTGAACGCCGTCATGCCTGGGCCTCCTCGTCACCGAGATGCCCCGCCGTGAAATCGTCGACCAGGGCTTCGCCGGCCATCGCGGAGATCTCCATGGGCGCCGCAACCGCTTGCGCCGCACCGGGTTTGAGCTCGAACAGTTCGCGCAGCGCTTCGGCGTAGCTGTCACCGCCCGGCGTCGAGGCCAATTGCTTGACCCGCACGGTCGGCGCGTGCAGCAGCTTGTCGACGACCCGGCGCACGGTGCGCGCCACCTCGTCGCGCTCGGGGTCGGCCAGCGAGGGCAGCCGCGAATCCAGCCGCAGCAGTTCGGCTTCCACCACTTCGGCCGCGCGCTGACGTAGCGCGGCGACGGTAGGTGTCACCTCGGCCATCCGCTGACCAGCGAGATAGCGGGCGAGTTCGTCGGCGACGATGGCGCGAGCGGCGGCGGTGTCGTCGGCCGCGGCACCCGCGGCCGGATCCTGCTGCAGCGTCTCGATATCGATGACCGAGACGCCCGGCAGCCCGGCCACCGCGTGCTCGACATCGCGGGGCAGCCCGAGGTCGCAGAACACCAGCGGCCGATCGGCCGCGGCGGCGCGATCCCGATCCGCCAGCGCCCGATGGGTGTCGGCCAGGGTGACCACCGCGCCGACCGCGCCGGTGCAGGTGAGCACCACGTCGGCGGTGGCCATGGCTTCGGTGAGCCGGGACAGTTCCAGCGCGCTCGACTCGACGCCGTAGGTGCCCGCCGTCTCGGCCAGCCGCTGCGCCCGGTCGATGGTGCGGTTCACCACGATGATCCGGCCGATGCCGGCACGCGCGAGATGCGCCACCGCGAGGCTGCCCATCGCGCCGGCGCCGACCACGACGGCGGTCCGGCCCGCGATCGAACCCAGCACCTGCTGGGCCCGGTCCAGCGCGACCGACACCACCGAGGCGCCCGCCCGGTCGATGCCCGTCTCGGCGTGTACCCGCTTGCCGACCCGCAGGGCGTGCTGCGACAGCTCGTGCAGGGTGCGGCCCACGGCCTGCTGCGCGTCCGCGGAGGCGTAGGCGCCGCGGATCTGGCTGAGCACCTGCTGTTCGCCGACGACCATCGAATCCAGGCCGCTGGCCACCGCGAACAGGTGCTCGGCGGCGGCCTCGCTGTAGCGGACGTAGGCGTGCTTGGTCAGATCCGGCAGCGGCATGCCGGAATGCTTGGTGAGCAGTTCACCGACCTCGGCGAGTCCGCCGTGGAAGGCGTCGACCACCGCGTAGATCTCCACGCGGTTGCAGGTGGAGACGATCATGGCCTCGGAGACATGGCTGGATTCGAGCATGCGCTCGATCAGCTTCGGTCGATCGGTGTCGGTGATCGCGACCTTCTCCAGCACCGAGACCGGTGCACTGCGGTGCGAGATACCAACGAGAAGAACACTCACGGCCTAACCACCGATCCCTTGTCTATTGCGGGGGACACCCCCGCGCCCCCGGCACTGCGGCGCTGCGCGCCTTGGACCTCCGGTCGGGGCGGCTCCGTTGCCGAATTATGTGAGGACTTGTGTTCGAGGGCCCGATGCGCGGCGGGCGGCACCCGGCGGGCGATCCGGCCCGATCCCGCGTGTGCGACGGGCAGTTGTTCCGGCTCGGTGTTGCGGGTGCGCTCGAAGGAGAGCATCTGCATCTCGACCGCGAGATCGACGCGGCGCACCTCCACCGTCTCCGGCGCGCTCAGCACCGACGGGGAAAAGCTCAGGATGGATTGCAGCCCTGCCGCGACCAGCAGATCGCACACGTCCTGCGCGGCCGCGTCCGGAACGGTGATCACGGCGATGGTCGGCTCCAGCTGGGCGACCGCGCCCGGCAGCTCGGACACGTCGTGGACCTGCAATCCGGCGACCGGCAACCCGATCACCGCGGGATCATGGTCGAAGACGCCGACCACGGCGAAGCCACGCCGCTTGAACCCGCCGTAGCCGACCAGGGCCCGGCCCAGGTTCCCGGCGCCGACGAGCACCACGCGATGTCCTCCGGAGAGTCCGAGCACGTCCTCGATCCTGGTGCGCAACTTGGCCACGTCATAGCCGACACCCCGTACACCGTTGGGTCCGAGGAAGGACAGATCCTTGCGCAACTTCGCGGAATTGACACCCGCCGCGACAGCGAGTTCCTCACTCGATACGATGAGTACTCCGTCATCGGCCAACATGGCCAGGACCCGAAGATAGGTGGCCAACCGCGCAACGGTGGCCTGCGGGATGTCCTTCGTGGACACCGGCTTTTGCAGAGCCCTGCCGGAGACGCCGCCTGGCGCCTCATGCTGCTCTGTCACGTGTCGGCTCCTCGGGTTCCGGACTGCTCGAGGTCCGGTTTCGCTCGGCCTATGGCCCGGTGCGATCGGTGCCATGGTCGAAGTATCGGATTTCATGGGGGCGGTTCCGCAGCCTCGGCAAGCGGGTCGCGTGCCACCACCGTAACTGCTTGTGCAGCCCTTCACAAAGTCGGTGAAATTGGCCTCATTTTCCCTTACGACCAGGCAAGCGTCCGAAATGGACACGAGCAGCTCTAGTTCAACGAGTCAAATCGGCCCGTAGCCGCGTTTCGTCGACGTCGAAATAGCTGTGCTCCCGCCCGTCCAGCAACACCACCGGAAGCCGGTCGCCGTACTCCGCGCGCAGGCCAGGGTCGGTGGCGGCGGCCTCGTCGACATCCAGCGTCTGCGGTTCGATACCGAAATCGGCGCACACCGCGCGCAGCTGTTCGAGCGCGACGCCACACAGGCCGCAGCCGGCGCGGGTCAGCAAGGTCACCGAATGTGTGGGATTGGTCATGACCTTCATTAAATCGCTGCGACCATTGGCGGTGTTCACGACGCCCTACACGGTTACGCAGGCTGCCGCCTCCGGGCGCTGAGCTCACACCGCGGGCCGACCTTCCGTTCGATGTCGCCGCCGCCGGTTAGGGTGGACCTGGTTCGCGCTACGGGCGGAGGTACTGGTGCCGGAACGAGAGAAGGTCGAAAAGACCGGATTCATCGCGGGGCGCTTCGGCGAATTCCCGGTCAGGTGGAATCAGGGTCGGCTCGGGCAAAGCCTGCACGATCAGCTCACCCGATTCCCGCGCAGCCCGTTCGGGCCCAGCGAGGAAGAGGTGCGCGCCAATCTGGCCGGTGAGGCCAGCGCCGACGCCGCCCTGTCCCTGCACGACGCGGAGCTGGCGGCCGAACCCGACGATCTCGAGGTCCCACGCGATCTCACCGCCGCGGCGTTCTTCGACGTGGACAACACCATGGTGCAGGGCGCCTCGATCGTGCATTTCGCGCGCGGCCTGGCCGCCCGGAAGTACTTCAACACCTCCGACCTGGTCGATGTCGCCTGGAAGCAGGTGAAGTTCCGGGTCACCGGCAAGGAGAACAGCGCCGATATGGCCTCCGGCCGGGAGAAGGCGCTGGAGTTCATCGCCGGTCGCCCCACCGCCGAACTCGCCGCGCTCGGCGAGGAGATCTACGACGAGATCATCGCCGACAAGATCTGGCCGGGCACCCGCGCGCTGGCGCAGATGCACCTGGACGCCGGGCAGCAGGTGTGGCTGGTGACGGCCACCCCGGTCGAACTGGCCCAGGTCATCGCCAAGCGCCTGGGTCTGACCGGCGCGCTGGGCACGGTCGCGGAGAGCGTCGACGGCAAGTTCACCGGGCGGCTGGTCGGCGATATCCTGCACGGCCTCGGCAAAGCGCATGCGGTGCGCACCTTGGCGATTCGCGAGGGACTCAACCTGAAACGCTGCACCGCCTACTCCGACAGCCACAACGACGTCCCGATGCTGTCGCTGGTCGGCACCGCCGTGGCGATCAATCCCGACTCGGATCTGCGCGAGGTGGCCAAGAACCGGGGCTGGGAGATCCGCGATTTCCGCACCGGGCGCAAGGCCGCGAAGATCGGCGTGCCCACGGCGCTGGCCCTGGGCGCGGCCGGCGGCGCCGTCGCCGCGGCCGTCACCCGCCGCCGTGACCGCTAGCCGGTGAACGGATTGCGGCGCTTGGCGAGCAGCTTGTAGAGGGTCCCCTGGATCGTCTCGCGCACCTCGTCGGTGACCTCGAACATGGTCATCGGGTCGTCCGCGGCCTCGGCGTCGTAGCCGGTGGTCGGGATCGGCTCGCCGAATTCGATATACCACTTGGACGGCAGCGGGATGGCGCCGAGCGGGCCCAGATGCGGGAACAGCGGCGTGACCGGGAAGTACGGCAGCCCGAGCAGCCGGGCCAGCGGCTTCAGATCGGCGAGCTTCGGATAGATCTCCTCGGAGCCGACGATCGAGACCGGGATGATCGGTGCGCCGGTGCGCACCGCGGCGGCGACGAAACCGCCCCGCCCGAATCGCTGCAACTTGTACCGGTCGCCGTACCGTTTGCCGACCCCCTTGAAGCCCTCCGGGAACACGCCGGTCAATTCGCCCGCGCGCAACAGCCTTTCGGCGTCCTCCCGGCAGGCCAGGGTGTGCCCGGCCTTGCGGGCCAGCACCCCGAGCATCGGCGTTTCGAAGATCAGGTCGGCGGCGAGCAGCCGCAGTGCCCGCTGCTCGGCGTGGTGATCGTGGATGGCCAGCTGCAGCATCAGGCCGTCCAGCGGCACGGTCCCGGCGTGATTGGCGACCAGCAGCGCGCCGCCGGTGGCGGGAATGTTCTCGATCCCGGCGACCTGCACGCGGAACCACAGTTCCGACAGCGGCCGCAGTGCGGGCAGGATCACCGATTCCAGCAGGTGTTCATCGAAGCCGAACTCGTCGATCCGGTAGTCGCCGGTGAGCCGGCGGCGCGCGAAATCCGCGCCGCGGCTGATCCCGGCGCCGAGGGCCCCGACCAGCAGATCCGACAGCGATTGCGGCGCGGGCGGTTCCGCGGCGGCCAGCCGGTCGGTCAGCGACGTCACCTGGCTCGGTGCCGCCGCGCCCGGTGCCGGCCAGCGCCGGGCACTCGGCCGCGGCCGGGCCTCGAAATGCGCGTCGTGCAGTGGGATGACCTTCGCTACGTGATTCATGATTGTGCTCCCGTACCGGCCCCGAGCAGGCCGAGCAGTTTCTTTTCTGCGGCATCGATCCACGCGGGATCGAAGACGGGTCGCGACGCTGCGCCCCCAATGAAGTCGTCGAAGGCCTGCACCGTGGTCCAGCGCGGCACGAAATCCAATTCCGCGCGCATCCGGGTGGTGTCCAGGCCACAACCGAAATGGAAATAGTCGAGCTGTTCCCCGCTGAATTCCCGCATGACCGGGCCCATCAGCGCGCGGCCCGCGGTGCGGAACAACAGGAAAGGCAGCGGCAGTTCGAGCCGACCGGCCCGACGCACTGCCTGCGACAGCGCCAGCGCGCCGTCACCCGCGATATTGAAAGTGCCGCCGGGCGCCGATTTCGCGACGTGCGCGAGCGCGGCGATCGCGTCCTCTTCGTGCAGCAACTGCATGCGCGCATCCCGCCCGAATACGGTGGGCGCCACCGGCGATCGCAGATACTGCACCGCGCGCGCCGCCAGCCGCGGACCGACAATCGGCGCGAATCGCACTATCGAGGTGGAGATATCCGGGCGGCGACGCGCCAAACCTCGGACGAATCCTTCGATTTCGATCAGATCGCGCGCGAATCCACTGCGCGGCGGCGTGCGTGCGCTCATCTCCTCGGTGAATCCGGCCGGATCCTTGGAACTGCTCCCGTATACGGCGGAGGTGGAGCGCACCACCACCCGGCGCACCGAGGGCGCTTTCTGGCAGACCGCGAGCAGCTGCATGGCGCCGAGCACGTTGTGGTCTTTCATGACCGCGCGGTTTCCGCCCGCCGGCGGCCGGGTCAGCAGCGCGGCGTGCACCACGGTATCGACCTCGTTGCCGTCGATCACCTTGCGAATCAACGGGTTTCGAATATCCGCGCGCACGATCTCGGCGCGGCCCAGCCGACGGCGCAGCTCCCGGCTCGGGGTCATGGTGTCGACGGCGAGCACCCGCTCGACGGACGGATCCTGTGCGAGCCGGGCCACCACGTTGCCACCGAGGAAGCGACTGGCGCCCGTCACGAGCACCACCTTGGGCGAATTGCCGTCTCGTACTTCCGAACCCACCGTGCCGGATCCCACCTACCAGGCCCCCAGTTGAATTATGTGCGGTTCCAGCGTAACCGCTACCGTCCGAGACACCGGGACGATTTACCTGCTGATAACGATGATTTCTGTCACGGATCACAAAAGCCGAAGGCCCGTCACCCCCCTGGGGGTGACGGGCCTGTCGACTGCTAGCGCGGCGGCTTACTTGCCGAGTTTGCGCCGCTGAACACGTGTGCGGCGAAGCAGCTTGCGGTGCTTCTTCTTCGACATGCGCTTGCGGCGCTTCTTGATCACAGAACCCATAGGGTTTCCTCGCGTTCTCTGTAGTACTCGGCGCGCACGCCAGTCACGTACGCCTTCTTCAGCGCCCGCGCCGCCAGCAGACACCGGACACCACGAAGCGGTGCCGCTGGTAGGCGAACACGAACCGAGGGTTCATCCTACCGGGGCACCTCACTACCGATGAAACCGCCTTCTACCTGGACCCCGACGCCGAGCCGAACCCGGCGTCAACCGGCGTCGAAATAGGACGTTTCCAGATAGTCGTGCACGGCTTTGGCGTGCACTCGAAACGATCGGCCCACCCGCACCGCGGGCAATTCACCCGAGTGCACCAGGCGGTAGACCGTCATTTTCGAAACCCGCATCAGATTCGCCACCTCGGCGACCGTCAGGAACTGCGTGCCGCCACCGAGCAGCGGTTGCCCACCGCTCGATCTGCTGCCCGCGGGACCTGACGATCCTGGTGACGAGCCTGAGCTGTTAGCAGACATCTTGTTAGACATCATTGCACCACTGACCTCCGGCACGTCCGCGCCACCGGCTTCCCCACCGGCGGAACAGACACGCACGTGCTCCTTGAAGCTTAGCGTTGCCAGTGGGATTACTGCGACGGGTGTGAGAAATCAGCGTCACACGCTGGGGGTCCGCCGGACACCCGCCGGACGCGTGGCGTTAATTCGCGGCGGTGCCGTCCCCCGCGCCCTGCTCGACCGAGCGGTGTTTGGCCGCGTGCAGCGCCTCCAGGAACGCCGAGCGCACGCCGCCACGCTCCAGTTCCCGCAGCGCCGCGGCGGTGGTACCGGCCGGCGAGGTGACCGCGGCGCGCAGCTCCTCAGGGCTCTGTCCGGACTCGTCGAGCAGCGCGGCCGCGCCCACCATTGTCTGCACCACCAGCTGGGTGGCAACGGCGCGCGTCAGGCCGAGACCGACACCCGCGTCCACCATGGCCTCCACGACCAGGAAGAAGTAGGCGGGACCGGAACCCGAGACCGCGGTGACCGCGTCCATCTGCGCCTCGGTGACCGTCACGACCTTGCCCACCGAGGACAGCACCTCGGTCACCAGCTCCAGCTGCTCGGCGCGCGCGTAGCGACCCGGCGCGAGCGCGCTCATGCCCTGACCGACCAGCATCGGGGTATTCGACATCACCCGCACCACCGGGAACCCCGCGGGTAGTTTGGCCTCGAGCCGCACGGTCGGCACGCCCGCCGCCAGCGACACCAGCACCTGATCGGTATCGCCGCCATTGAGGTCGGCCTTGCCCAGCTGGGTCAGCACGCCATCCACATCACCGGGCTTGACGGCGATCACCAGCAGATCCGCCCCCACCGCCGCGTCGGCCACCGAACGGGTGACCCGCACGCCCAACCGGCTCGCGATCAGCTCGGCGCGATCCTGATGGGTCTCCACGACGACCAGGTCCTTGGCCGCCCGCCCGGACTCGAGCAAACCGGCGATCAACGCCTCCCCGATCCGGCCTCCACCGATCACCGCAATTCTTGTCATGGGCCTAGACCCTAATCGCGGTGCGTCGTGGGATGAATCAGCGGGCGATAGGCATCAGAGCCAGTTGGCGGCTCTGGGCGACTACCGCTCCGGCGGAGTCCAGGATGAGCTGGTCCTCGTCGAACATGCGGCCACCGACCTCGTGGGAGGTCGCGATGACGCGCAGCCAGCCGGGCGCGGGGCGGCGGCGCAGGTAGGTGGTCATCTGGACGGTCGGGGCCCAGCCGAAGTGACCCAGGTTCATCGGGACCGGCGGGCTCATATCGGCCGCCATCATGGCGAAGTAGGTGGCCACCTCGGGGTCGGCCTGGTCACCGTCGAGCGGGCGCATCCACAGCCGCAGCCGTGGTTCGCCCTGCTTGCCCTCGAGGAAGCGGGCCCATTCGCGATCGATGAAGATCTCGGCGCCCTGGCCGACGTGCACGACGCTGCCCATCGGGGAGTCGGGGCCGTAGCCGATGGCGTCGGCGGGCGGTTCGGCGGGCATGTCGGCGTGCGCGTAGGCGTAGAGCGGGTCGATGTCGTCGATGTGACCGAAGGTGAACGCGGTGCGCACGCAGGTGCGGCCGTCCTGGATCAGCTCGGCGTCGGCCAGGCAGATCTGGCGGCCGACCTTGCGGATCGACACCTGGTACTCCACCTCGCCGGGTTCGGGTGCGCCCAGGAAGTCCGAGCTGGCCGCGATCGGGGACATCTCGGCCAGGCCGGGGTCGGTGGCACGCAGGAACCGGGTGGCCGCGGCGGCGCTGCCCGCGACCATGGTCCCGCCGTGCACTTTCTTCCCGATGGTCCAGGTGGGGTCGATATGACCGGCGTAGCGGCCGGGCGCGCCCAGTTCGGTGGTGGCGCACACCCGGCTGAACGGTGCCTCCAGATCGGCGGTCAGCTCCGGCATCGTCACTCCTGTTCGCAGGGAGCCGCGCGGGCGCGCGGCATTCGTACAGCGTACAACCAGCGTCGGCGGCCGACGTATTCCGGTTTCGGACGACGCCGTGGCGTCAGATCAGATCGGCGTGCGGCTCGAGCGCTGCGGCGGCCGGTGTCAGGCCGTTGAGGTGCACGCGAGCGAAGGCGAGAGTGCGGCGCAGCATCGCCGCACGCTCGGCCGTCGTGCGGGCATTCTGGGTATTGATCTCCGCGACCGCGTGCCCGGCGAAACCCGAACGCACCAGCTGTGCGCACACTTCGACACAGGGCTGGGTGCCCTCACCCGGCACCAGATGCTCGTCGTGCGCGGCGCCACGCCCGTCGGCCAGATGCAGGTGCGCCAGACCCGCACCCATCCGGGCCGCCAGCACGAGCGGGTCGGCACCGGCGGTCGCCGTATGCGACAGATCCAGCGTGTAGTGCCGGAAACCCGTGTCGGTCGGATCGTAGGACGGACTGAAAGCCGTGACACCCCACCCGGGTCCGCCGCGCCGCTCCAATCGGCGGGCCGAATTCGCGCCACGGCCGAACAGCGTGTCGGCGCGCATCGGAAACATGTTCTCCACCGCGACGACGACCGGGCTGTGCTCCTCCAGCTCGGCCACCTGCTCCGGGAAACCCTCGGCGTAGCGCCGCTGCCAGCGGAACGGCGGATGCACCACCACGCTGTCGGCGCCCAGCGCCTCGGCGGCATGCACACTGCGCTCCAGCTTCGCCACCGGGTCCGAGCCCCAAACCCGTTGCGAGATCAGCAGACACGGCGCGTGCACCGCCAGCACCGGCACCTCGTATTTGCGCATATAGGACTGCACGACGGCCAGGCTCTGACTGGCCGGCTCCGCCCAGACCATCAATTCCACACCGTCGTAACCGATTTCGGCGGCATAGCGAAACGCCGCCTCGGTGTTCTCCGGATAGACCGAGGCGGTGGACAGGCCCACCTTGATCCCCGCGCCCGCCCGCGTGTCCCCCGCCTGCCCGTTGTGCCCCACAGCGACTCCTCAGTTCGTACTGAGCAGAAAGGCTAGCGGGCCCAGCGTGACGAAGATGCCGACCACGACGGCGATCACCGTGCTGAGAATGTCGTCGGTCCGGCGCAGAATCCGCACCAGCGCCACCAGCCCGAGGATCACGATCATGGCCAGCGCCAGCGCGACCCACGGGAGCATCTCCCACATGCGCTCGAAACCCTTGAACAACAGCATGCCCGCCACGGCCGCGCCGGTGCTCTGACTGCCCAGAATCACCCACTGGCGGCGGTTCGCCTCGTGCTCGGATCGGCGCGGGGACCGGGATCCGCGCGCGCGGGGACGGTCGTCCTCGTCCTCGTCGTCCTCGAGGTCGGGTTCGGAGCGACGGAGGAACCGGGCGCGACCGGCGGCCAGCCGCGCGGCGAAACCACCGGTGCGCTCCTCGTCCTCGTCCTCGTCGAACGGGTCGTGCACATCGGTGTAGCCGTCGTCCGGATCGACCTCGAGCTCGGCCTTGCGCTTGGACCGGCCGCGCAGGCCCCGGCCACCGCGCGCGGCGTCGCGGCGCTCGGCGCGCTCGACACCGTCGCGCAGCAGATCACCGGCCACCGTGGACCCGGAGACCAGCTGTTGATCCTGGCTGGCCAGCGACCAAGTGGCCGCGGGGATACCGCCGGACTCCGGTGCGTCGCCGGATTTCGACGATCGTCGGCGCGCCGACCAGGCGGGCAGGCCGCTCTCCCGACGTGAAGACCGGCGTTTCTCCGACGGCAGCGGCAGCGGCGCGGAATCGTCGTCGTCCGGGGACCAGCCGCCGGTATCGAGATCCTCCTCCGGCGACCAGGCCCCCGTATCGATGTCCTCGGCCTCGGCGCGACGACGCGCGGCGCGGCCACCCCGACCGGAATCGGCACGCGGCGGTTCCGGCTCGTGCAGCGGCGGGCCGACCGCGCCGGTGTCCTCGTCGCCGGGTTCGAACCGTCGGCGGCGGCCGGTGCGACCGGAGCCGATCTCGTCGGCGGGCGGATCGGGCGGCACATACGCGTACGGATCCGCGGGCGCCGCATAGGGTTCGGCGTTCGGACCGAAGGGGCTGTTGGCGTCGGGTGCGTAGGCCTCCGGCGTATACGGCGTGGGGGTCCGTCCCGGGGCCTCCGACGGGTAGGTACCAGGTCCCTGACCGAAACCATCCGATGCATACGGCCCTGGGCCTTGCTCGAAACCACTTGGCGCATACGGCCCCGGCCCCTGCTCGAAACCATTCGGCGCATACGGCCCCGGCCCCTGCTCGAAACCATTCGGCGCATACGGCCCGGGGCCTTGCTCGAAACCATTCGGCGCGTACAGCCCCGGCCCCTGCTCGAAACCATCCGGCACATACGGCCCAGAGGGCTGGGCGAATCCATCCGGCGTATACGGCGCAGGGGCCTGCCCCAGCGCATCCGGCGCATAAGGCCCGGGTGCCTGACCGAAACCATCGGGCCCGTACGGCGTGGGCGGGTGCCCGAGCTGGTCCGGCGCGGGCGCTTGCCCCGGCGCGTAGGGCCCAGCGCCCTGGCCGAACGAATCCGGCGCGTACGGCTGGCCGTACGCCTCCGGGGAGTACGGCGCGGGCACCTGCCCGTAGGCGTCCGGCGGGTAGGGCGTGCGGCTATAGGCGTCCGCCCCCGGGGGCTGGCCGTATTGGTCCGAGCCGTAAGGCGATTCGGGGGCGCCGTGCCGGGACGGCGGTTCGTAGCCGGGCGCGGCCGGGTTGAACTGGTCCGGCGCCGGGTAACCGGGAGCCTGATACCCCTGCGGGTAATCCGGCGCCTGATACCCGGTGGCCGGATCGCCGTAGTCCGAGAGCGGGTCGTACCGCGTGATCGGCCCCGACATCGGCGAGTAACCGGGCAGCTCGCCCGGGGGTTGCGGCGGATAGGAAACCGGGTCGGGGGCAACGGGATCGAAGGCCGGTGACTCGTAGGCGGCCGGCGCGTAGGGCGCGGGGTCGTAGGCGGGCGGTTCGAACGAGGCCGGCTCGTACGGGGCCTGGTAGGCGGCCGGTTCGGCGGCCTGTGGCTCCGGTTCCGGCGCCGCGTGGCTGCTGCGGCCGCCGACAGCGGGCAGGTCACCACTGAGCTCGGCGACCGAGATCCCGCGGCCGCCACGCCGACGACGTCCACCGCCGCCGGAGCCGGAACCGCCCTGCCCGTTGCGGGCCAGCAGCTCCGCGACGGATAGCTGTTTGGATTCATCGGTCATGAAGACACCACTTCGTTCGAATCCGGCGCCGTGAGCGCGCTCGGCAGGACGGCGCCGCCCGTGGAGGGCAGCTGCGTCGCCTTCGGTCCGCCGTTCATATCGGTATCCAGTTTGCGCAGGATGAGTCCTTCTCGCAGCGCCCACGGACAAATCTCCAGGGATTCCAGCGAAAGTGCCCGCATACTCGCCTCCGCGACCAGCGCGCCGGCCACCAATTGCCGTGACCGATCCGAACTTACGCCTTCCAGTTCCGCTCGGTCCGCCGCTGTCATCCGCGAGATGAACGCGATCAGCTGGCGCAGACCCGAAGCGGTGAGTGTACGACGTACCCGGGGACCCGCGGCAGAGGGTGCCGCACCGGTCAGCCGGGCCAGTGAGCGGAAGGTCTTGGAGGTGCCGACCGCGAGGTCGGGGTGGCCCGCGTCGAGCAGTTGTTTGGCTGGAGCGACGAGTTCGGCGTCGAGCCAGTCGCGCAGCACGGCGATGCGGCGCTTGCCGGGTGGGTCCTCGCGCAGCCAGTCCCGGGTCAGGCGGCCGGCGCCGAGTTGCAGCGAGAGCGAGACATCGGGCTCCTCGTCGCCGCCGTGGCTCATTTCCAGGGAGCCGCCGCCGATATCGAGGTTCAGGATGCGGCCCGCGCTCCAGCCGTACCAGCGGCGCACCGCCAGGAAGGTGTTCCTGGCTTCGTCCACACCGGACAGGACCTGGAGTTCGACGCCGGTCTCGGCGCGCACCCGGGTCAGGACCTCGTCGGAATTCTTGGCTTCGCGCAGCGCGGAGGTGGCGAACGGCATGAGTTCGACACACCCGGATGTTTCGGCGATGCTGGCGAATTCGGCCACGGTGTCGATCAGCCGACCAGCCCCCTGGACGGTGATGGCGCCCGCGTCGTCCATGTTCTCCGACAGGCGCAAGGCGGCCTTTGTCGAGCTCATGGGCATCGGGTGGCCACCACGGTGCGCGTCCACCACCAGCAGATGGACGGTATTGGATCCCACGTCGAGCACACCGAGCCGCACATGAACACGGTACTGGGTCCGCCTTCACTACAGCGGCGGCACGGGAGCTGTTAGCGTTGCGGAGTGTGACGGAAGGTGCATCCGCAAACCCTGCCACCCGCTCCCGACCGGCGGGAAAAATGGATCCCACCCCGGAAGTCGATCTCGATTTCCCGCGCGAGTGGATCGAGTTCGTCGATCCGGCAAACGACGAGCACTTGATCGCGGCCGACCTCACCTGGCTGCTGTCGCGCTGGACCTGTGTGTTCGGCACGCCCGCGTGTCAGGGGATCATCGCCGAGCGCCCGGACGACGGCTGTTGCTCGCACGGCGCGTTCCTCTCCGATGACGACGACCAGCGCCGCTTGAAGGCGGCTGTGAAGATGCTCACGGCCGAGGACTGGCAGCTGATGGGTGCGGCCACCAACGCGGGCGGCAAGGTGACCAAGAAGGGCTACCTCGAACTCGACGAGCTCGACGACGAGCCCGCGCTGCGCACCCGCCGCTTCGAGGGTGCGTGCGTCTTCCTGAACCGTCCCGGCTTCGCGGGCGGTGTCGGCTGCGCACTGCACACCATGGCGCTGCGGCGCGGACTGGAACCGCACACGGTGAAGCCGGATGTCTGCTGGCAACTGCCGATCCGGCGCACCCAGGAGTGGGTGGACCGCCCCGACGGCGTGCAGATCCTGCGCACCGCGATCACCGAATACGACCGCCGCGGCTGGGGTTCCGGCGGCGAGGACCTGGACTGGTACTGCTCCGGGTCGCCGGACGCGCATGTCGGGAGCAAGCCGGTCTGGCAGTCCTACGCCCCCGAGCTGACCGAATTGCTGGGCGAGCCCGCCTACGCCGAGCTGGCCCGGCACTGCAAGCGCCGCGAGGGCCTGGGGCTGGTGGCGATCCATCCGGCGACCGTGCACGCCCAGCGCATGGCTTGAACCGCGCGGCAACCTCCAGGCCACATGGGCGTCACCTGTTTGCGGTTCGATGGCTGACCATGAAGAAAGCCCTAGTTATCGCCGCCCTCTCGCTCGGCACGATCGTCCCGCTGACCGGGGCCGCGCACGCCGAACCGAACGGTGACCCGGCCGCGTACGCCGATTTCACCGCCGAATTCGTTCCCGTCACCAGTCAGGCCGCCTTCGACGCGGCCAAGGACGGCAAGCATGTGATCATGAGCCCGCACGGGACCAACCGGACGATCGCCTGCCGCGGCAACAATGCCGACGTGGCGATCTACGACTGCAAGCAGGACGACGGCTGGGGCTGGATCAACCTGAAGACCATGGACCTGCCGGGCGTCGGCAAGGTCTGGACCACGCTCTCCTGATCCTCCCGACCGGCGTCCCGGCAGTGCCGGGACGCCGGTCGGCTCAGGCTTCGAGTTTGTAACCCAGACCGCGCACGGTGACCAGGTGCTCCGGCTTGGCGGGATCCGCCTCGATCTTCGAGCGCAGGCGCTTGACGTGCACGTCCAGGGTCTTGGTGTCACCGACGTAGTCGGCACCCCAGACCCGGTCGATCAGCTGGCCGCGGGTCAGCACCCGGCCCGAATTGCGCAGCAGGTATTCGAGCAGGTCGAACTCCTTGAGCGGCAGGGTGACCGGCTTGCCGTTGACCAGCACCGTGTGCCGATCCACGTCCATCCGGACCGGGCCCGCCTCCAGCACGCCGGTCTCGCTGCCACTGTCGAGTTCGTCGCCCGCGCCGCGGCGCAGCACCGCGCGGATCCGGGCGATCAGCTCGCGCGCCGAATAGGGTTTGGTGACGTAGTCGTCTGCGCCCAGTTCCAGGCCGACCACCTTGTCGATCTCGCTGTCACGAGCGGTCACCATGATCACCGGCACGCCGCTGCGGGTGCGCAGCTGCTTGCAGACGTCGGTGCCGCTCATGCCGGGCAGCATCAGATCCAACAGCACGATATCGGCGCCGGATCGGTCGAACTCGGCGAGCGCGGAGGGCCCGTCGCCCACCACAGTCACCTCGAAACCCTCCTTGCGCAGCAGGAACGCGAGCGGATCGGCCAGCGACTCCTCATCCTCGACGATCAGAACACTCGTCATCTGCGTGCCTCCACACCATTGGGTCTGCCCGGTCCCGTGGGACGCGGGCTGATTTCTCTCGTGCTCGCCTCGGTCTCGTCGTCGCCGTCGGTCTCGAGGTGAGCGGGGATACGCAATGTGAACGTCGAACCGGTGCCCAGTTTGCTCCACAGGGTGATCTCACCGTTGTGGTTGGCGGCCACGTGCTTGACGATAGCCAGCCCGAGCCCGGTACCGCCGGTGGCGCGCGAGCGTGCCTTGTCCGAGCGGAAGAAACGTTCGAATACGCGTTCCTGGTCTTCCTTGGCGATGCCGATACCGCGGTCGGTGACCGCCATGGCGACGTGCTCGCCGCGCAGCGACCTGCTCACCGACACGTGCGAGCCAGCCGGTGAGTAGTTGATCGCGTTCTCGACCAGGTTGGACAGGGCGGTCACCAGCAGGGTCTCGTCGCCGAGCACCTCGAGCCCGCTGGGCCGGTCGGTGCTCACGGTGATGCCCGCGGCCTCGGCGCTGGTGCGGGAACGATCCACCGCCTGCATGACCACGGTGTCGACGTCGACCACCTCGAGTTCGGGCAGCTTCTCCGCGCCCTGGAGCCGCGACAGCGCGATCAACTCGGTGACCATCTTGCCGAGGCGGCGGGATTCGCCGAGCACTCGTTCGCCGAAGTGGCGCACGGCATCCGGGTCGTCGGCCGATTCCAGCATGGCCTCGGCCAGCAGGCTCATCGCGCCGACGGGTGTCTTGAGTTCGTGACTGACGTTCGCTACGAAGTCGCGGCGGGTCGCTTCCATGCGCGCCTGCTCGGAGTCGTCGTCGGCGAACAGGACCGTGAAGCTGGTCTCCTCGGGCGAGAGCGGGCGGGCCACGCCGCGCACGGCGATCCGGCTGCGGCCGGGCAGCGGATGCTTGGCGGCCAGGTCGAATTCCGCGCTCTCCGCGGTGGCGAGCACCTTTTCCACGGCCGCCCAGGCTCGTTCGTCGAGCAGGCGGTTGCGGACCAGGCCCAGTTCCTCGGCGCGCGGGTTCACCAGCACCACGTCGCGGTACTCGTCGACCACCGCGATTCCGCTTTCGGAGGCGAGCACGATCAGGTCGAGGACCTGCGACATGGTGAGCCCGGAGTCGGCTTGACGCCGGGCGGCTTGGCGAGCGTTCACGTACGGGATCAGTAGCCCGCCGACTGCCAGTCCTACGACAGCCGCCAGGACTGCCAGAAACACGGCCTGCGGAACACTCACACCTGAATCGTACGGTCGCCGACCGGCTACCCCGAGCGGGGTGCGTGAAGTTTCTCCCAGGTCATAGCGTCTTCCAGCATCGTTTGCTGCCCGTTCACGCGTTGTTTCACCGTGACCGGCGGGCGGCGTGTCCGCAGCCGTGGCGGGGCGCTCCCTCGCTCGATGAGAGCAGTGTCACGCCGACGGTTGGTCGAGGTCGTCTTCGGTGTCGGCCAGGGCCGCGCTCACCGCCCGCCCGTGTTCGTGGACCCATTCGCCGAGCGCGAAGATCGGGATCAGCAGGGCTCGGCCCGCCGGGGTGAGCTCGTATTCCACCCGGGGCGGCGCTTCGGCGTAGCGGCGGCGGTCGACCAGGGTGAGCCGTTCCATGCGGCGCAGAGTCTGGGTCAGCATCTTCTGACTGATGCCGCCGATGGCGGTGCGCAGTTCGCCGGGCCGCATCGGGCCGTGCCGCAGGGTGTACGCGATGACCGGTAGCCAGGAGTTGCCGAGAATGTCGACACCGATCCGGACCGGACAGTCGGCAATGAAGTCGACCGGTGGGAAGTCGACCTCCGCGGCCGTGATCGGCGCGGCGGCGAGAACTGTCATGACTCCAGCTTGCCAGCCCGCTCACGCACCTCGGGGTGCCTATCGAATTCCCTAGCGTCGACGTCGGATTCATTCACAACCACGCACAGCCACCAGGAGTAGTCATGCGAATCGGAATCATCGGCGCCGGCAATATGGCCAAGGCGCTCGGCGGCGGGTGGGCCGCGGCCGGGCACGACATCATGATCGGGGCCCGGAATCGGGCCGCGGCAGCGGAATCGGCGGCGGCGATCGGCTCGCGCGACGGCAACATCGCCGAGGCCGCCGCGTTCGGGGAGGTCGTCCTGCTGGCACTGCCGGTCCCGGCGTTGGACGAGGTACTGCGCGCGCACGCCGGCACACTCGCCGGACGCACACTCCTCGACTGCACCAACGCGTTCGCACCGGATTTCGCGAACCCGCACGGCCCGACCACTTTTCCGCTCAGCGAGGACGCGGTGGCCGAGCGGATCGCGGCCACCGTGCCCGGCGCGCACGTGGTCAAGGCGTTCAATCTGCTCGCGGCCGAGGTCTTCGAATCCGAGACCAAGGTCTACGAGGGGCGCACACTCACCATTCCGTTCTGCGGTGACGATCCCGCCGCGCTGGAGCGGGTCACCACCTTGATCGCGGACCTGAAACTGAGCCCGGTACACGCGGGCGGGCTGTATCGCGCCCGCTACCTGGAGGCCACCTCGGTGTTCGTCGTCGGGCTCTGGTTCGGCGGCCACGATGTGCGCGCGGTCTTCCCGCCGCTGGAATCCGCCTTCGCGATCGAGGACTGAGGGCTCCTGCTGTTCGCGTTCGTGCAGGATGTCCCAGATGCCCTGGGAGAAGCCGGTACCGCGGACGTCGACCACGACCTGCGTGCCTGACCTCGTCGAAGTGCCTATACCGCAACGCGAAAGGCGCCTTCGTTCCTGGGAACGAAGGCGCCTCGGGGTTTCTCAGTGAGCCGGGCTCACCAACCGGGCTTACCCCGCAGTGGGATGTTCACGAAGCTCGGACGGTTCGGATCCAGCTGCACATGCTGCGGCTTCAGGCCGGTGTCGAGCAGCATGGGCAGCACCGGCAGGCCCTTGGGGAAGTTCCCGGCGAACACGTCGATGCGCAGGCGATGCCCCGGCTTCAGCACCGCCTCGGTGGCGGGCAGCGCGATATCCAGCGTGGTCGCCTCGCCCGGCACCGTCGGCTGACGACGCTCCAGCGAGGTGAACGGCCGCGGGTCGGTGTAGTCGCCATTGGCCGACTTGGCGCTGTTCGCCTCGTCGATCTCACGCATCGACGCCATCAGCTGCCCCGAGGACAGCACGGTGGACTGACCGTCGGGCGCCACATCGTTCACCGTGACCACCCAGTAGCCGTCCGCCGCGTCCTGAACGGTGTTGAGCCGCACCGCGATCGGACCGGACACCGAGGTCTCCTCCGCGACGGGGGCGCTGGTGAAGGTCAATCCGTTGAGCTCGGCGACCCGCGAATCCTTCGCGCAGCCATCGATGACCGACAGCGCGCCCGCGCTGCCCTGCGCGGCGTCGTTGGAGCACAGGGTGGTGAGTCCCGGTGCGACACTGAGCCGCTGGGTGTCCGCCGGTGCGGCGGCCGTGAGCGAGCCGTCGTACAGCGACTGGGCGGTACCGCTGGCCGCCGCCGACAGATACAGCCGGCGGTGCGCGGCCTCCACGTCCGCTTCGCGGCTGTTCACCGCGCCGAAACCGAAGCCGTTGGTGGTGATCCAGCCGCCGCCCTGCTGCCGCAAGGTCACCGGGCCGAAGGTGTCGATACCGTTGTCGATGCCCTTGAGCCACTTGTCGAACCACGCGCGCTGCAGCACGTCCAGGCGCGGCGGCAGACCCGGCCGACCGTATTCGTTACCCGAGTTGATGTGGTACGTGTTGCCCATCAGCAGCTGCTTCTGGCCCGGCGGGAGCGGAATCTCGTTGTAGATCTTGGATTCGGAGTAGGTGAACAGGTCGTGCCAGCCGCCGGTGACGAAGGTCGGGACGGTGATCTTGCTCGGGTCGCTCCACCAATCCTTGCGCCGCCCTTCGGAATCGGTCAGCAGCGCCTTGGCGCGCGGATCCAGATCGTCGATCTTGGCGGTGGTGTAGACGTTGAGCAGCACATCCATGAAGGTGTACGGATCGGACGCGCGATCGGCCAGCCATTTGGTGTCGAATTGGCCGTTCACGATCGAGGCCACGTCCGGCACCCACTTCAGGCCGTTGATCGCGGCCAGCCACAGCGGGATGAAGTTGAACCCGAAGCCGGTGCCGGGGGCCAGCACGTCCTGGACCAGGTCGCTGCCCGGCACCACCGGGAAGATCGCCTTCAGCGCGGGCGGCTGCTGCTGGGCGGCCTGCACCTGGTTGATGCCCGAGTAGGAGATGCCGTTCATGCCGATCTTGCCGTCGGACCACGGCTGCTTCGAGGCCCAGTCGATCACCTCGAGGGTGTCCTGCTGTTCGCGCTGGCGCAGCATGTCCCAGGTGCCCTGGGAGAAGCCGGTGCCGCGCACGTCCACGACGAGCTGGCTGTAGCCGCTCTTGATCAGCTGACGGTCGACCGAGAAGTTGCGGAGTTCGCCGCCGCCGAACGCCTTGGTCAGATCCGTGACGCCGGACAGCGGCGTGCCGGACAGATCGATCTGACGGAACAGCGCGATCAGCGCGTCGGACAGCCCCGGGATCTGCATTGCGCTGTCACCGAGATTGGAGACCAGCTTGGTGTAGGGCGTCAGGTTGACGATGGTCGGTGTCTTGGTGTCGATCGGGCGACCCGCGGCGTCCGCCGGGCGGTACAGATTCGCCTTGAGGACGGTGCCGTCGCTCATGGTGATCGGCACATCCCACTGGATGTTCACATTCGGGTACTGCTGCGGCCCGTCTTCGGTGGCGGTCCAGGCGGCGCCGGCGGCGCCGCCGTCAGGTCCCACCGAGGCCGGGGCGGCGTGCGCGGTCGCACCGGTGGTGAGGAATGGGACGAGCACGGCGGTGGCAACCGCGGCCACCGTGGCTCGTAACGCGTACTTCATCGAACGTGATCCACCTCTCGGACTTTCCAACGGGCGAAGCATACAGAACCTACTCGTCGGTAAGAATCGGCGGTCACATCTTAGAGAAGACCGAAGCGCCGCGGTCGCAACGACCACGGCGCTTCGCGCGGGAAATTCCGGTCTTACTTGCCGCCCTGGCCGGCCACGGCGGCCGCACCGGCGGCCGCCGCCTCCGGATCCAGGTAGGCGGCCGGGCGCACCGGGCGCAGGTTCTCGTCCAGCTCGTAGACCAGCGGGATGCCGGTCGGGATATTCAGGCCAGCGATGTCCTCGTCGGAAATCTGATCGAGGTGCTTGACCAGGGCGCGCAGCGAATTACCGTGCGCGGCCACCAGCACCGTCTTGCCGGTCCGCAACTCCTGGGAGATAGTCGACTCCCAGTACGGGACCATCCGCTTGACCACATCGAGCAGGCATTCGGTCTTCGGGATCTCGATGCCGTCGTAGCGCGGATCGCCTTCCTGGCTGTACTCGTTGTCCGCGGCGATCGGCGGCGGCGGGGTGTCGTAGCTGCGCCGCCACAGCATGAACTGCTCGTCGCCGTACTGGTCCTTGACCTGGGCCTTGTTCTTGCCCTGCAGATCGCCGTAGTGGCGCTCGTTCAGCCGCCAATCCCGGATCACCGGAATCCAGTGCCGGTCGGCGGCATCGAGCGCGTTGTTCGCGGTGCTGATGGCGCGGCGCAGCAGCGAGGTGTAGACGACGTCCGGCAGCACACCGTGCTCGGCCATGAGCTGACCCGCGCGCTTGCCCTCGGCGATGCCCTTGTCGGTCAGGTGGACATCCACCCAGCCGGTGAACAGATTCAGGGCATTCCATTCGCTCTCGCCGTGGCGCAGCAACACGAGGGTGTACGTCATGGGGGCCATTCTGGCAGCCGCCGCGGGGGGAGACCCCCCACACCCCCCACAGCTGCGGGGCTTCGCCCCTTGGACCTCCGGTCGGGCCGAGATCAGGCAGGCGTAGAGAGGGCGGTGAGCAGACCGGCGCCGATCAGCGTCGCGCGGTCCTGGAGTTCGGATGGGACGACCCGCAGATCCTTCAGGAATCCGATCCGGGCGTGCGCGCCAAGCGCCTCCTGCATCGGCCGCCACAGCGGCTCCCCTGCCTGCGCGAAACCGCCGCCGACCACCACCAGGTCGACATCGAGCAGCGCGGCCGCCGACGAAATCGCCTGTCCCAGCGCGATACCGGCGCGGCGCAGTGCCGCCTTGGCGATGCGGTCGCCGTGCTGCGCGTCCTCGGCGAGTTCGATACCGGTGGTCCCGGTCCAGCCCCGCTCCTGCGCCCAGCGCACCGAAGACGGCCCGCTGGCAACGGCTTCCACACAACCGACGCCGCCGCACGCGCACGGATCCATCGATCCGGGCACCACGATATGACCGATGTGCCCGGCATTGCCGGTGTGCCCGACCGCGACCATGCCGCCGACGATCACGCCGCCGCCGATACCCGACGACACCGTCATGGCCAGCGCGTCCGGGGTCTGTCGGGCCGCACCGAAATGCCGCTCGGCCAGCGCGAGACACACACCATCGATGGCGAAACGCACGGAGGCCGCGGGGAACAGCTCCTTCACCGCGGGCACGATCGCGAAACCCTCGGCCCAGTCCGGAATGTTCAGCGGCGACAGCGAACCGGACGGCGCATCCACCGGACCGGCCGCCCCGATACCGATGATCGGCACGTCGTCGTCCCCCGCGACGGACAGCAGCAACTCCCGGCAGGCCTCCCAGACGCCGGTCGGCGGCACCTGGATCCGGCCGACCTCATGGGTCATACCGTCCGCGCCGACCACGCCGACGGCGATCTTCGTAGCCCCGATATCGAGCGCGAGAATGGTCATCCGGCCCCCACTTCCGACTGCGGCCTCGGCCCGCCGCGTTCGCGACGGCCCGAAGGATCATATGGGGCGCGGGCCTACTTGTCGGAGGCGTCCACCAGATGTTCGAATGCCCGCAGGTTCTTCAGCGATTCGCCACGCGCGACCCGCCACTTCCATTCCTTGCGAATGGATTCCGCGAAACCCAGCTCCAGCAGCACATTGAAGTCGGCGTCGACGGCCTCGAGCACCTGACCGAAGACGCGGTCGAGTTCGTCGGCGGTCACGGCGTGGGTGGCGATCCGGCCGACGAGATAGATGTCACCGACCCGGTCCAAGGTGTAGGCGACGCCGTAGAGGCGACGGTTGCGGCGCAGCAGGAACTTGTAGACGCCCTCGAAGTTCTCGTCGGGTTTGCGGCAGACGAACGATTCCAAGCGCACACCGTGTTTGCCCACCGTCAGCATGAGCGTGGTCTTCAGCTTGCGCTCGCCCGGCAGGGTGACCCCGAAGACGTCCTCGCCGGTGCGGCTGTATTCGATTTCCCGTTCGCGCAGCGTCTGCTCGATGAGCTGCGCGGTCGCTGGCACCGACATCGGCGTGATACTCCCGTTCTCGTGGATCCTGCGCTCAGGACGGCGAATCGGGAACGCTAGCGCGTAGCGCCCGTACCCGATCATCCGGCACACCGTAGAGGCCGTTGAGCAGCACCTCGTGGCCCTCGCGGTGCGCGAGCCCGGCGTGGAAGTCGCCGAGGGCGGCCGAATAGCTGGCGAGCAGCCCGTCGGCGGTGTGCTCCCAGGAGAAATTGGCGGCGTGCCGCACCGCGCGGGCGCTCATCCGCTGTAGTCGGGCGGGGTCGTCGAGCAGCGCGCCGAGCCCGGCCGCCCAGTCCGGAATCTCGTGGCCGGGCACCAGCAGACCGGTATCGCCGTGGCGGACAGCGGTACTCAGCCCGCCCACGTCGGCGGCGAGCACAGGGGTGCCGCTGGCCTGCGCCTCGATCGCGACCAGGCCGAAGGACTCGTTGTAACTGGGCACGGCGACCAGATCCGCGGCCCGGTACACCTGGACCAGCCGGTCCGGCGGCTGCGGCGGCAGGAAGGTGACGTGGTCGGTGATGCCGAGTTCGGCGGACAGGCGGATCAGCGAATCGGGCCGCTCCAGGCCGGTGCCGGACGGGCCGCCGACGATCAGTACGCGCAGGTTCCGACGCGGGTTCGCGGCGAGCAGCACGGCGGCGGCGCGGATCAGCACGTCGGGGGCCTTCAGCGGCTGGATGCGGCCGATGAAGGCGACGATCTGCTCGTCGGCTCGCAGGCCGAGTTCGGCTCGGGCCGTGCGCTTTTCGCCGGGCCGGTAGCGGGTGAGGTCGGCGCCGGGCGGTACGATGTCGATCCGGTCGGCGTCGGCGCCGTACAGCTCGACCAGCTGACGGGCCTCCTCGGCGGTATTGGCGACCAGCCGGTCGGCCTCGCCGACGATCTGCTTTTCGCCGATCTCGCGGGTGGCGGGTTCGGGGCAGTCGCCCTCGGCGAGCGCCCGATTCTTGACCGCCGCCAGGGTGTGCGCGGTGTGCACGAGCGGCACCCGCCAGCGGTCCCGGGCCAGCCAGCCGACCTGTCCGGACAGCCAGTAGTGCGAGTGCACCAGGTCGTAGTAGCCGGGCAGGTGCCGCGCCTCCTGGCGCAGCACCTCGGCGGTGAAGGGGCACAGCTGGGTCGGCAGATCGTGCTTGTCCAGGCCTTCGAACGGACCGGCCACCACGTTGCGCACCAGGACTCCGGGCGCCGCCTCCTGCACGGGCGGCACATTGGATGCGGTCGCGCGGGTGAAGATCTCGACTTCGATGCCGCGCCGGGCCAGTTGCAGCGCGGTTTGCAGCACGTAGACGTTCATTCCGCCCGCGTCACCGGTGCCCGGTTGGGCCAGTGGTGAGGTGTGCACCGACAACACGGCGATCCGATTCGGCCGTAGCTCCGGGCGTTGACTCACACATCCATAGTGCACGGTGGATCACCGGCTCAGACGGCCCCGAGCGGGGCAAGTGACTGCAATCACATGGTTTTTGTGAAGACAATCACCCCGCTCAGGGTGCTGAATTCGAAAGTTTGTGCTATTAGGTCGAACGGCTATCGATGCCTGTGACTCCGGACAGGCTCTCGACGAACTCCGTGACTTCCGCGACGAAGCGCGTCCGATCCTCGAGGAACAGGCCGTGCTGCGCATCGTCCCAGAAGGAGGTGCGCGCCCGCGGCGCCTGCTCGGCGATGTAGCGGCCATTGGCGATCGGCACCACGGGATCGGCCGTGCCGTGCTGCACCAGCACCGGAATATCCAACGCGCGCAGGGTCTCGGTGTTGTCGACGGTACGGACGAACAGCGCCTTGCGCACCGCGGGCGGCGTGGACAGACTGGCGCCGAACAGCCGCTGGGCATCGACGCCCTTGTCCGCGCCCGGCCCCGTATTGGCATTGCCGAACGCCGCGAACGCACGGGTGGCGCGGCCCGCGCTGTCCTCGAAGACGCCGGGGATCGCGGCGGCCATCGCGGTACCGACCTCGGCGCCCGGCGCCCGGCCGATATTGGCCATCGAGCCGGTGAAGATCACCCCGGCGACCGCGGCGACGCCATAGGCGGTGAGATAGTCGCTGATCACGATGCCGCCGTAAGACCAGCCCAGCAGCACCGCACCCCGCTCGATGCCCTCGGCCGCCAGCACCGCCGCGATATCGGCGGCCCAGTTCTTCGGATCGTCGTATCCGGACTCCGGGACGCCGGAATACCCGTGCCCGCGCAGATCGACGGCGATCACCCGGAAGCGCTCGGCGAGGTCCGCGGCCGCATCACCCCAGCACCGCAGATTCGCCGACCAGCCGTGCACCAGCACCAGCGGCCGCGCGGTCGCGGTCCCCGTCACCTGGTAGACGATCGTCGTTCCGTCCGCGCTGACCGCTTCCCGTATAGCCATGCCCCTCAGGCTAGAACCCCCGCCGACAGCCGGGACCCGGGGCCGGAGTTCCGGAGGCCGCTCACGGCTCGAGCTCGAGGGCCATTCCGACCTGATGGCTACCGGCGCGGGTCTGTTGCGGCACCTCGGCGGCGAATACCGGGCGGCCCATCCACCAGTTGCCAGGTGCGTCGGGATCGGCGCTGGACCAGTACTCGATGATCGCCCGGATGAACTCTGCCGCGGACAGCCGGCCGTCGCCATCGGTGTCCAGATGCGCGAACGCCTCGGCCCCCTCGGCATCGCTCAGCCCGGGAAAGTGACCGCGCTGGAAGGCGAGGAATTCGGCGGGATCGACCGTGCCGTCACCGTCCGCGTCGGCGATCGCGAGAAAGGCCTCGGCCAGCGCGCCGACCGAGGCCGCCGCGGCGGCCGGGTCCGCGGCGAGGGTACGGGTGGAGGTGACGAACTGTTCCTTGGTGATCGAGTCGCCGCCGCCGGGGATGTGCGGCAGATGCAGATCACGCCAGATCGTCAGGTATGCGTCGATGATCGTCTGCTCGGCGGCCGAACCGGCCGGGTGGCCCAGTGCCGCGGCCACACGCCGGCCGCAGAGCACATGGTCGTGTTCGGTCAGGCGGCCGTCACCGTCCACATCGAGGTGGTCGAAACCGTGCGCGATCTTGGCGGTCAGCAGATCTGGGACGGGCATGACGCAACTCCTTCACGGGGTGGACGGCCATCGCCACCATGGTAGGGAGGCATCCGGCCCGCCGTTCGATCTTCCTGATTTCCGAATACGCGGACGCCCCAGCCGATCTCACGGCGGACCAGCCGGGCCCGGGTGATCCCGGCGACATCCGAGGGCCGGGCAAACACCGGGCACCTACTATCGGTGGCCATGAGCACTCGCAACGCGGTAGTCACCGGAGCCAGTTCGGGTATCGGCGAGGCGACCGCCCGCGAACTCGCGAAACAGGGTTATCACGTCTATGTCGGGGCGCGGCGAGTGCAGCGGCTGCGACGGCTGGCCGACGAGATCGGCGGCACCGCGCTCGAACTCGATGTCACCTCCGAGGACTCGGTGGCGGCGTTCTGCGCGGCGGTGCCCGAGGTCGCGGTGCTGGTCAACAACGCGGGCGGAGCGAAGGGGCTGGCCACCGTCGCCGAGGCCGACCTCGACGACTGGCGCTGGATGTGGGAAACCAATGTGCTCGGCACCCTGCGGGTCACCAAGGCGCTGCTGCCGAAACTGATCGACTCCGGTGACGGGCTGATCGTCACCATCACCTCGGTGGCCGCGTTCCACGCCTACGACAACGGCTCCGGCTACACCACCGCCAAGCACGCGCAGGCGGTGCTGCACCGGACCCTGCGCGGCGAACTGCTCGGAAAGCCGGTGCGGCTCACCGAGATCGCGCCCGGCGCGGTGGAGACCGAATTCTCGCTGGTCCGATTCGGCGGCGACGCCGACCGCGCCGCCGAGGTCTACGACGGCATCGACCCGCTGGTCGCGGCCGATATCGCCGAGATCGTCGGTTTCGTCGCCTCGCGACCGCCGCACGTCAACCTGGACCAGATCATCGTCAAGCCACGCGATCAGGCCGATCCGGGCCGGTTCGCCCGCCGGAGCTAGGCCGAGCCCGACGCCGCCGACATCGTCTGCCACTGCTCCCACGGGATGGCCCAGTCGTAGACGTCGCCGTCGGCCGCCGACAGCGGGATCGAGGTGCCGGTGACCTCGACCGGGTCACCGTAGAGCGCGGTGCCGAAATATTCGCGCGCGTCCGCTGTGGACAGATTGATACACCCGTTGGTGACATTGGAATTGCCCTGTGCGGCCGAGGATTCCGGGTTGGCGTGGATGAACTCGCCATTGTTGGAGATGCGCACGGCCCAGTGCTCTTCGACATCGGTGTAGTACGGCGGGTTGGACATCTTCACCATCTCGTACTTCTCGGTGACGATGTGCACGCCGGACCGGGTGACATTGCGCGGCTCGTTGCCCTCGCCGTAGCTGGCGGCGAAATCCATGGTGACCTGGCCGTCACGGATCACCTGGATGCGGTGGCTCGGCGCGTCCGCCTTCACGATCTGGCTGCGGCCGATGGTGAAATCCGAGGTGAGGTCGGCGTCGCCGTAGCGCCCGCCGCCGAAGTCGACGCCGTAGAGGTCGGCCGCGACATGCACGGTGGTGCCGGGCTGCCAGTAGTTCTTGGGCCGCCAGTGCACCCGGGAGCCGCCGCTGTCGTCGGGGAACCAGGCCCACGCGCCCTCGGTGCCGGGGTCGGTGGTGACCTTCAGCGCGCGCTCCACCGCGGCCTTGTCGGTGACGCGGCCATGGAATTGCAGGATGATCGGCGCGCCGATGCCGACCTGCTGGCCGTCGGCGAGCTGGAAGGTGGCCCCGACGGTGGCCTTCGGGGTCAGCGTGTGGAAGCCGCCCTCGATCGGCACCGCCTGATTGTCGCCGCCGCGCGCGGTACCGGACCAGGTGTAGGCCGCGTCGTAGCCGAGCGGCTCGGTGATGGCGTATTTGCGCCGGTCCGGGCTGAATTCGCCCGAGACCTGCTTGCCGTTGGCGTTGGTCAGCGCGACCTGGTCGATCACGCCGTCGGTGACTTCGACCGAGACGGGAGCGGCCGGGTTGACCGCTGTGGCGTCGGCGCCCGGCTGGAGCGTCACCTGCGCGGCGGTGCGGCCGGTGTCCGCGGTCGGTGCGCCGTTGTCGGTGCCGCAGCCTGCCACGAGGGCGGCTACGACGAACAGGAGCAGCGACAAGACGCCGACCGGTCTGCGGATCACTGGACGGTTGTTCACTGGCTCGAAAATACGCGGAGCGATCACCCCGCCGCGGCGATGAACAGGCGAAATGCCCGTTATGCCGTATTAGAGGGTGAGGCCGACGGTCACCGGTTCGGGCTCGAGCCGGATACCGAAACGGGCCTCGACACCCGCCCGGACCGTCCGTGCCAGCTCCACCAGATCGGCTGCGGTCGCGGCACCCCGGTTGGTCAGTGCGAGCGTGTGTTTCGTGGACAGCCGGGCCGCCGCCTCGGGCCCCGGGAAACCCTTCGCGAAACCGGCGCGCTCGATCAACCAGCCCGCCGAGAACTTGACGCCGTCCGGCGCCGGATAGGTCGGCACGGTGATATCGCCCACATGGGCGCTGATCAGCGCTCGGACCGCGTCGACGCGCGCGTGCGGCACCACCGGATTGGTGAAGAACGACCCGGCGCTCCAGGTGTCGTGATCGGCCGGATCCAGCACCATGCCCTTACCCGCGCGCAGCCCGAGCACCGCCGCGCGCACCTCCGCCGCGGGCCGGGTGCCACCATCGGTGACCCGCAGGGTGGTGGCCAATTCCCCGTAGCGCAGCGGCGCGCTGGTGCCGGACGGATCGAGCGCGAACTCGACCGCAAGCACCACAGCCTGATCGCTGTGCTTGAGCTTGCTGGTGCGATAGCCGAAACCCAGCTCGGCGGGCTCGGCCCAGCCGATCGCACCGCTCGCGCGATCCAGCAGCCGCACGCGGCGCAGCAGGCTCGCCACCTCCACGCCATAGGCGCCGACGTTCTGCACGGGTGTCGCCCCCGCGGAACCCGGGATACCGGACAGGCACTCCAGTCCGCCGAATCCCGCCTCGACCGTCCGGCACACCACCGCGTCCCAGTTCGCGCCCGCCTGGGCGCACACGCTGTCCGCACCGAGTTCGACCCCGGTGGTGGCGATCTCGACCACGACACCGTCGAAACCGTCGTCGCCGATCAGGAGATTGGAGCCGCCCGCGAGCAGCAGCACCGGAATTCCCTTGGCGTCCAACGCGCGCACCGTCGCGACCAGGGCCTCGGTCGACGCGCACCGGGCGACGGCGGCCGGACCACCGACCCGCAATGTGGTCAGCTCGGCCAGGCGCACCGATTCCCGCAGCTGGGCGCCGGTTCCGGCAAGCAGGTCACGCAGGTCGGCCGAAGACAGCACCCGTGAAGTACGCACGCCGAAGACGGTATCCGATCGCGGCGCCCGCGACGGCTCCCGGCAGTCGCCGGACAACGGGGTGTGGCGCACGGCCCGACGCCCGGTAGCGTGTGCGCACATGGCTACACCCTTGGCGTTCACGGCCCGCTACACCCACCCGGCCGCCGCTGTCCGCGCGGCCCTCGCCGACGAGCAGTACTGGAAAGATCGCATCGCCGAGGTCGGTGGCGACAACGCGCGCCTGGACTCCTTCAGCGCCGACGGTGATCGGGTCCGCGTCGAGATGGTGCAGGCCATCTCCGCCGAGCTGCTGCCGCCCGCGATCACCGCGGTCCGCCCCGGCGACCTGATCATTCCGCGGACCGAGACCTGGACCGGCGACTCGGCCACCTTCGAGGCCACCGTCGAGGGTGCACCGGCGCAGGTGCGCGGCACCGTCACCCTGGCCGACGCGGGCACCGAGTCCAGTGCGACCGTGCAGGGCCAGATCGAGGTCAAGATCCCGCTGTTCGGCGGCAAGATCGAGAAGGCCATCCAGGAGCACCTGACCGAGCTGCTGCAGTCCGAGGAAGAGTTCACCAACACCTGGATCGCCTCCCGCAAGGGCTGATCCGGCCGCCGCTGTGGTCCCGGCCAAGCCCCGGCCGGGCCCACTGTGACATGCGCGCCGAGCGACGGCCTGGCAATCGATCCCGGTAACGTGTGCGGGCATGGCACGTCGATTGGATTACTCCGCTCGCTACCCGCTGCACACCACCAAGGAGCTCTACGAGGCGCTCGGCACCCAGGAGTACTGGGAGGCGCGGGTCGCGGAGATGCGGAAGTACACCCCGGGTAACGAGGTCGTCAGCCTCGACGTGAGCGACTCGGGCATCGAGGTCGTGCTGCACCACACGCTGCCACGGGAGATGCTGCCCGAGATCGCGCAGGCGGTCATGCGCAAGGACATGATCATCACCCGTAAGGAGAGCTGGGGCCGGTTCGACGAGGAGGAAACCGTCGGCAAGTTCTCGGCGTCCATTCCCGCGGGCCCGGGCAGCCTCAACGGCGGAATTCGCCTGTTCCCCACCGAAACCGGATGCACCATGCGCTTCTCGCCGGAGGCGAAGGTGTTCATCCCGATGGTGGGTCCGCGGCTGGAGCAGCTGATGCTGGTGAACCTGGTCGACCTGTTCCGCGCCGAAGCCGAAGAGACGGTGAAGTGGCTGGAAGCGCGCAATCCCACCAGCTGACCAAACCACTCGGCACCATCACCCGGGGCACCACCGGCGTCAACCGGTTACGACGCAGCGACCGCTGGCTGATGCACGACGACCTGGTCGCCGGGCGTCTGCTGGACGCCGCGGATCCGCTGGTGGTGGATCTCGGCTACGGCGCAAGCCCCTGGACGACGCTGGAGCTGGCCGCACGTCTACGAACAGTGCGCCCGGACGTGCGGGTGGTCGGACTGGAGATCGATCCGGCCCGGGTCGTGCCCGGGCGCGACGGGGTGAGTTTCGCGCGCGGCGGCTTCGAATTGGCCGGGCTGCGACCGGTTCTGGTGCGCGCGTTCAATGTGCTGCGCCAGTATCCGGAGGCCGCGGTGCCCGATGCGTGGGCCACCATTCTGGCCGGGCTGACACCGGACGGGCTGCTGGTCGACGGCACCTGCGACGAACTGGGCCGCCGCTGCGCGTGGGTGCTGCTGGACCGAACCGGTCCGCTGTCGCTGACCCTGGCCTGGGATCCGTTCACCGTCGAGCAGCCCTCCGATATCGCCGAGCGACTACCGAAGGCGTTGATCCACCGCAATATTCCCGGCGAAGGGGTGCACGCGCTGCTCAGCGCCGCGGACCGGGCCTGGGCGCGGGCGTCCGCGCTGGCGCCGTTCGGGCCGCGGGTGCGCTGGCGAGAGGCGTCGAAGTACCTGCGGGAGGAGGGTTTTCCGGTGCGCGCGTATCGGCGGCGGATGCGGGACTGCGTGCTGTCGGTACCGTGGGCCACCGTCGCACCGAAAGGTGATGCGGCGGTTTAGCTTCGGGGCCGCAGCACGGGCAGGCGACCGGCCAGGGCCGCGATCGGCAGGATCGAGCGTGGTTCGAACGGCTGCCGCCAGAGGCCGCTGTGCGCCGCGCCGTGCGCGAACAAGCCCTCAGGATCACGATCGGCCGACGGCGCGCACAGGTCGGCCACCAGTTTGGCGGCCAGCAGGGTGCGGGCGGTCTCGGCCTCGAAGATCTCGATGCCGAAGCGGTGCGCGCCGGCGTAGGCGGCCGCCAACCGGGGCTGGGCGACCAGGCTCCGAGTGCGGACCAACGGCGCGACCGCGCACGAGACCACCCGGCCGGTAGCGTGCGCGCGGACCCCGCGCCACCGCTGGATCCGGTGTGCCAGTACATGATCGGGACCCTCGGCGGGCACCATGGCGTCGGCGACGCTCCACAGCTCCCCCGCCGCGTCGGTGACGCGCAGCTGGTAATTCGGTTGGTAGAGCGACGATCCGGTGAGCAGGCGCAGCAGATCCTGGACCGGGCCGCGCCGCCCGCGGTGGCGCAGCCGCTGATGCGCGTCGGCCACCACCGATTCCGGCACCGCGTAGCAGTCGGTCACCGACCCCAGCACGGCCAGTGCGGCATCCGGCCGCCGCGCCAGCACGTCCTCGGCGAGCACATCGATCGCCGCGGCCAACCGGACCCCGCCGGGCCCGAAACGGTGAGCGTAACCGCCGAACACCGGCCGCGGGCCCTCGGCGAGCCCCGCCCGCAGCCAATGCAGCAGCGCGGGGAACTGCGTGGTGATGTCGGCACCGGGCCCACCGTCGAACGGGCGCGGGCCCGGGCTGATCGGATAGCGCAGCACCCCGGCTCCGGCGCGGGCCAACTGCTCGAGTTCCCGCCAGCGCGCCGGGCCGGGCCGGGCCACCGCGATAACGTCGGCGCCCCAGCGCAGCAGCGGCCGCAGCGGCGCCAGCTCACCGGCGCCCGCCACCACGACGCGGAAACCGCGCAGCGACAGCCACTCCGGATGGTCGATCACCCGCTCCAGCGCCGTGGCGAAGCCTGGCTCGACAATGCCGCGCTGCCGCCAGTCGGTCAGCTGACGGCGCAGCGCCTCCTCGGCCAGCAATCCGCCGCGATACGGAACCTCCAGGCGCGCGGCCGGTTCGGCGGCGCCGCGAATCAGGCCGGTCTCCAGCGGCTCGCGCTGCGCCACGGCGGCGAGATCGAAGCTGTCCAGCGGCGCGGCCGCGTACTCGGTGACGAAGCGCAGCAGGCCACGCGCGCAAGCCAATCCATCGGCCGCGATTCCGGCGGCGTGCGCGGATGAGCAGGCGCCCAGCGCCGTCATGGCCCGGAAGATGGTGCGGTAGCCGCGATTCCAATCGCGGCAGGTCTCCACGGTTTGCGCCAGATCGGGATCGTGCCCGCGGACCGCGTCGGCGACGACGGCGGTGGCGAACATATCGCCCACCCGTTCGGGCGCGCCGGACGGAAACACCAGATCCCAGCGGCCCTGCCCCATCGTCCCCATACTCGCTCACCCTGTCACGATCGGCGCCGTGCCGCACGGATCACACGCGAATTCACAATCGGGTCAGGGCGCGCCGCACGCGGCCCGCAGCCCGGGGTGGCAGGCGTGTGCTGGCCAGATGGATCTCCTCGCGGCGACAGCGGCCGATCGCGACCGCGTCGCCGATCACCTCGTCCAGCGCGGTCTGGCCGATATCGGCTTCGGCCAGGTCGAGCACGGTACGCACCGGGGTGGTCACCAGGAACGGCCCCGCCGATTCCACATCGGCGCCGACCAGCGCGCGACGCAGCACCACCAGCCGCGGCGTCACCGGCGGACGGCCCGCGCCCACCGACAGATGCAGGAAACGCGGTCGCAGACTGCCGATTCCGTGCAGTTCCGCGGCGCTCTGGTGCGAGACCGCGGCCGCGCCGTCGAACCAGGCCGACCACATGGCGAATTCGTCGAGCGGGCCGTCCGGCCATTCGGCCAGGCGCAACAGGCCGACCCCGGCGCGGACCACCGTGCCGTCGCCGAGCCCGGCGCGTACTCGGGTTTCACATCCGGTGCGCAAAACCTGTCGCGTCGTGAAGAATCCGGCGTGCCGGGCGGCCAGCCGCCGCAGCACACGCCACCCATGAGCCACGGATTCGGGTGCGCGGCCCGCCGCATCGCCAGCCATGGCAATCAGGCTACGCTCGAAACCTGTGTCACATCTCACAATCGAGGCCGCGTCGGCCATCCCGACCGGCAACTCCCGTAGTCAATTTCTTAGCGTGCCCACAACCCGCACTCGAGCCCATCGGGAAGAATCGGCGGCATGACTGAAGCCCAGCCCTCCCCTCGGGTCAGCCGGCGCACCCTGACGATCTCCCTGGTGGTCGTCGTGTCGCTGCTGGTCGCCCTATTGGTCGGCGGCGAGGCCTACGCCCGCCACCGCATCGCCGGCTGCGTCTCCGCGCAGTTCGAGCAGGAGATGGGCTCCAAGATCGATGTCGGCTTCGGGGTGAAACCCCTGCTCATCACCTACCTGGACGGCAAGGTCGGCAAGGTCACCGTCGACAGCGACGACACCAAGTTCGGCCCGGCCGTCGGCATGGTGGTGCACGCTCGGTTCAACGATGTCGAGATGGTCGACAGCGGCAAGGGCGGCGGCAGCATCGGCAGCTCCTCGGCCGATGTCACCTGGAGCAACAAGGGCATCGAGGAAACGCTCACCGGCCTGGTCACCGGCGTCAGCTCCTCGAAGTCCACCGGCATGCTCACCCTGAAGGTGCTCGGCGGGCTTGCCGAACTCGAGGTCAAGCCGGCGATCAGCAACGGCGCGGTCGTGGTGGAGACGCAGTCCGCGGAACTGCTCGGCCTCGGCCTGCCCACCGACCTGGTGCAGGGCATCGTCGACGTGATCTCCAAGAGCCTGCAGAGCTACCCGTTCGACATGAAACCGACCGAGATCAGCGTCACCGATGACGGCATCGCGGTGCGGCTCAACGGCGGCCGCTCGGAACTGCCCGCGTCCCAGGGCGATACGAACGTCAGCTGCTAGGCGGGGAAACCATCGAGCACCGCACGAGATTTCGAGAGCCCGAGCCGGGTGGCACCGGCGGCGATCAGTTCGGCGGCGGCCGCGGCCGTCCGGATGCCGCCGCTGGCCTTCACCCCGAGGCGACCGCCGACGGTGTCGGCCATCAACCGCACCGCGTGCGCGCCGGCGCCACCGGCGGGATGAAAACCGGTGGAGGTCTTCACGAAATCGGCGCCTGCCTGCTCGGCGGCGCGGCACGCGGCCACGATCGCCTCGTCGGAGAGGGCGGCCGATTCGATGATCACCTTCAGCACCGCGCCCTCGGCGGTGGCCTCGCGCACGGTGATGATGTCGGCGAGCACCGCGTTGAAATCACCGGCGACGGCCGCGCCGACATCGATGACCATGTCCACCTCGGCCGCGCCCTGCTCGACGGCGAGCCGGGCCTCCGCACCCTTGACCAGCGAATGATGTTTACCCGACGGGAAACCCGCGACGGTCGCGACCACGACGCCGGGCGCGCGCACCGGCAGCATGGACGGCGACACGCAGATCGCGTACACGCCGAGTTCGCGCGCCTCGGCCACCAGCGCGGCCACCTGTTCGGGCGTCGCCTCCGGCGCGAGCAGCGTGTGATCGATCATCGCGGCCACATCGGCCCGGGTCAGCGCAGAGGTGTCGGCCATGGGCTCAGAGTCTGGCACACCGGCGCACGCCGCGGTGTCGCGAATTCCGTTGCGGCGTGCGGTGGCTTACCGCACACTCGTAGAGTCCACAGCGGTGCCATTGATCCAACCCGGTCGGAGGACCCGTGCTGATTCGTCGCGAACGCGCTGACGATCTCGTCCAGATCGCCGCAGTCCATCGCAGTGCCTTCGCCGACTCCCCCGGCAACGAGGGGCTGGCCGAACCACCGGAGGTGGCGCTGGTCGACCAGCTGCGCGGCGACTCCGGCTGGATACCCACACTGTCGCTGGTCGCGGTCGAGCACGACACGGTGGTCGGGCACGTCTGTCTCACCCGCGCGGCCGTCGGCCCCTATCCGGTACTGGCGCTCGGCCCGCTCGGCGTCCTCGCCGCGCAGCAGGGCGCGGGTGTCGGCACGGCGCTCATGCACGCCGCCCTCGGCGCCGCCGACGCCCTGGACGAGCCGCTGGTCGGCATGCTCGGCAGCCTCGAGTACTACCCGCGGTTCGGCTTCGTACCCGCCGCCCGCCTCGGCATCGCGCCCGACGAGCCGAGCTGGGCCACGCACTTCCAGGTGCGACCGCTCACCGCCTACGAACCGCAGATCAGCGGCGAATTCCACTACGCCGAACCGTTTTACAAGCTCTAGCTGCCCGGCGGGCGGGTGCACGCCCGGACAACCCGGCTCACCTGGGAGAATGGCCGGATGAGTGCCGCCGACCTATCCGACGACCGCCGCTATGTGCTGACCCTGGGCTGCCCGGACCGACCGGGCATCATCGCCAGGATCACCTCGTTCATCGCCGAGTTCGGCGGCTCGATCGTGGAGGCGGGGTATCACTCCGCGGCGCGAGCTCAGGGCCCGGAGGAGGCAGCGCAGCGTGACCATGGAGGGTCCAGTGAGCGCCGCCGATCCGACACCGACAGCGGCTGGTTCTTCACCCGGCAGGCGATCAAGGCCGCGACCGTCCCGTTCGGCCTGGACGAACTACGCGACCGGTTCGCGGGCGTGGCCGCCGAACTCGGCCCGGACACCGAATGGGAACTGCTCGACTCGGGCGCCAAGCGCCGCATCGTCCTGCTGGTCAGCAAGGACGGCCACTGCCTGCACGACCTGCTCGGCCGCGCCACCAGCGGTGAACTGCCCGCGACCATCGAGGCGGTGATCGGCAACCATCCCGATCTGGCGGCCATGACCGAGGCGCACGGCATCCCCTTCCACCACGTCGAGTTCCCGAAGGACCCGGCCGAACGCGGGCCCGCCTTCGAGACCGTCCGCGAGCTGGTCGACGCGCACGACCCGCAGGCCGTCGTGCTGGCCCGGTTCATGCAGGTGCTGCCCGCCGAGCTGTGCGAGCACTGGGCCGGTCGCGCCATCAACATCCATCACAGCTTCCTGCCGTCCTTCGTCGGGGCGCGGCCCTACCACCAGGCTTTCGCTCGCGGCGTGAAACTGATCGGCGCCACCTGCCACTACGTGACCGCCGAACTCGACGCGGGCCCGATCATCGAGCAGGACGTCTCCCGGATCGACCATGCCGACGACGTCCGCGACATGGTGCGCCAGGGCCGCGATATCGAACGGGTTGTGCTGGCTCGCGGCCTGCGCTGGCATCTGGAGGGCCGGGTGCTCGTGCACGGTCGCCGCACCGTCGTCTTCAGCTGAGCGGCCAGCGATCCACGGTCTCGTAGCGCGGCTGCTCCCCCGGTATACCGGAGCGCGGCAGCCGGCTCCGGATCAGGCATATCTCCCGCACGGTCCACGGCTGTCCGGCGAAATCCGCCAGCGCCGTGACGTATTCGGTGAAGTCCGCGCCGCCGGAGGCCCGGGCGAGAGTCAAATGCGGTCGGTAGCTTCGGCTTTCGCGCAGATCCAGCCCGGCCCGGCGGCCCGCGGCGACCGCGCCTGCGGCCAGGGCCCGCAACGCGGGCAGATCACCCGTGACCCCGGCCCACAGCACCCGGTCCTCGAAGCGCCCGCCCCCGCGCAACGCTAGTTCGAACGGCGCGCTGGCCCGCGCCACCCGGCGCAACCGGGTCGACAATCCGGACACGAGCGCGTCATCGACCTCACCGTAGAACGCCAGGGTGAAATGCCATCCGGCCTGCCCGGTCCAGCGCAGCCGGTCCGGGGCTGCGCGGGTGCGCAATTCCGTGGCGGCGGCGGCCAATTCGGCGAGCACCGTTTCCGGCGGCAGGACAGCGGCGAACAGGCGCATGGCCCCACTCTCCCACCTCCGTGGAGGGTCGACCGCTTGGGCCGACGATCAGCCGCGTGGACCCGTAGATCAACCGCCTGGGCCACCGGCCAATCACCCGGGACCAGCGGCCAATCAGCTCGGCGAGCGGCCAACTGCGCGGAACCGGCCGCCAATCACCCAGACCAGCAGCCAACCGCGTGTAACCGACAGTCAGTTGGGTGGGCCGACGGTCAGTTCCACCGGGATCCGGCGTTCGCCGTGCGGCCCGGTGACCAGCACGCCGACGGTCTGGTCGGGGCGATACATGTTCAGGGCCGCGTGCAGCGACTGGGTGCTGGTGACGGCGCGATCGTCGAGCGCGATGATGATCTCGCCTTCGAGCACGCCCGCGGCATGCGCGGGCATGCCGTAGATGGCGGCCTCCACCCGCGCACCCGTACCCGCGGGCTGCGCGTTGGAGGCGATCACGCCCAGGGTGGCGGTGGGGCCGACGTGAACGGTCTCGGTGGGTGTGCCGGACTGGATCTGCCGGACCACCCGCATGGCGCGGTCGATCGGCACCGCGTAGCCGTTGGCGTCGTCGGCGGATTTCTGGGCCGGGTCACCGGAGGCCGCGGTGATCACTCCGATGACGGTGCCGCGCCGATCGGCCAGCGCGCCGCCGGACTGCCCGGAGGTCACCGGCGCGGCGATCTCGAACATCCCCGACAGCGCCTTGCGGGTCAGGTCGGCTGCGTTGAGCGCCACGATGGTGGCGTCCAGATCGGTGACCACGCCGGGGATCGCGGTCGGGTCGCCGCCGAGGCCGCCCGCGTTGCCGATCGCGATCACCTCGTCGCGCATGCGGACGTCGCCGGAATTGCCGATGGTGGCCACCGGCAATTCGGCAGCCCCGGTCAATTCCAGCAGGGCGATATCGGCGCCGGAGTCGTAGCCGAGCACGGTGGCCTGGTACACCTCGCCGTTTCCGACATCGGTGACCGTGACGGTGTCCGCGCCCTTCACCACGTGATGGCTGGTCAGCACCTGCCCTTCGGCGGTGAGCACGATGCCGGACCCGGCGGCGCCCGCCCCGAACGGGCGGCTGGAGGTGCTGATGTGGACCAGGGCGGGCCGCACGGTGGCGGTGACGGCGGGTGTGTCCAGCGTGGGGGCCGGCCGGGTGGAATACGGTGCGGCGACGATCTCGGAGTGGGCGAACGGCGCCCACTGGGGTAGTTCGGCCCGGAAACCGATGAAGGTGGTCGCGGCGAGAATCGCCACCACCAGCAGGGTCAGTATCCGGCCGCCGCCGCCCGGCCCGTCGATGTGCTGGGGCCGGACCTCGTCTCTCATGTAGCGCCACTGATCGTCCATCGCGCTCCCGCCTCCGGAAGGACACACCCATTCCATTGTGGCGGACTTCGCCGCACCACAGGATGGCAATACTCACGGGGGCTGCTTGGCAAACCCGGGCATGCGGCGGTAGGCATGTACGCATGACGAGCGCCGCAGCCTATGCCATCCCCGCGCCGGACGGCGCCTTCGAGAAGGTCACGATTCAGCGCCGGGACCTCGGCCCGCGCGATGTGCTCATCGACGTGAAGTTCGCAGGGATCTGCCATTCCGATATCCACACCGCCCGCGACGAGTGGGGCGGCACCAAATACCCGTGCGTGCCCGGCCACGAGATCGCCGGTCTGGTCGCGGCGGTCGGCAGCGCGGTCACCAAATATCAGGTGGGCGACCGGGTCGGGGTCGGCTGCATGGTCGATTCCTGCGGTCGCTGTGGCCCGTGCCTGGGCGATGAGGAGCAGTACTGCGAAAACGGCAACACCATGACCTACAACACTCCGGTGGATCCGGCCGTGCAGCCGGAGGGCTACACCATGGGCGGCTACTCGACGCAGGTCGTGGTGACCGAGCACTTCGTCGTCGGGATTCCCGAGGGCATCGGGCTGGATGTGGCCGCGCCGCTGCTGTGCGCGGGCGTGACCCTGTTCTCGCCGCTGCGGCACTGGAACGCGGGCCCCGGCAAGCGGGTCGCGATCATCGGCATGGGCGGGCTCGGGCACGTCGGCGTGAAGCTGGCCGCGGCCATGGGCGCGGAGGTCACGGTGCTCAGCCATTCGCTGAGCAAGCAGGAGGACGGCAAGCGCTTCGGCGCGCATCACTACTACGCGACCAGCGATAAGCAGACCTTCCGGGAGCTGCGTGGCCGCTTCGACCTGATCCTGAACACCGTGTCCGCGGATCTGCCGATCGACAGCTACCTGCGCCTGCTGAACCTGAACGGCACCCTGGTCATCCTCGGCCTGCCCGAAAAGCCGCTCGCAGTAAAGCCTTTCACCATTGCGGGCTACCGCCGCTCGCTGGCCGGTTCCATGATCGGCGGTATCGCCCAGACCCAGGAGATGCTGGATTTCTGCGCCGCACACGGCATCGGCGCGGAAATCGAGGTGATCTCCGCCGACGAGATCGACAACGCCTACGACCGCGTGGTCGCCAGCGACGTCCGCTACCGCTTCGTCATCGACGCGGCCACCATCTAGGCCGGGCGGGTCGCGCTGACGTATTGCAGCAGGCGGTGGACCTGCTGTTCGACGTCGACGAGGCCGAGTTCGGCGAACAGGTCGGTGAAGGTCCGGCGCGGGAAGACCCGCAGGCCGGACCAGCCGCCGACGATCTTTCCGACCTGGCCGAGCGCGGAGTCGTCGCGGACGCTGGTGCTGATCGCGATGCGACCGCCCGGTGCCAGCACCCGGACCATCTCGCGGGTGGCCGCGATCGGATCCGGGATCAGGTACAGCGCGCCGAAACAGCACACCGCGTCGAAAGTGCCGTCCGCGAAGGGCAATCGGGCGGCGTCGCCGCGCAGATAGCCGACTCGCGGACCGGCGTTGTCGAGCACCGCGCGGGCCAGCATCGGCTCGGAGTAGTCCAGGCCGACCGCGAAACCGTTGCCGGACAGGGCATTACTCAGATAACGGGTGAAATTGCCCGGCCCGCAGGCGATATCGAGCACGCGCTGCTCGCCGTCGAGTCGCAGCTGCGCAACCGCGTCACGCTGGTCGGTGCCCATCGTCCGGCCACTGGCGGCGAAGAACAGGGCGGGTCGCCAGGCCCGCTCGTAGACCGCCGCCAGCGCCGGGTGATTCATCGTGCGGCGTGCGAGATTCATTGCGCCCGCGCGACTTCGATGGTCATGCCGGCCGCGCGCAGCCGGTCGGTGAGCGCGTCACCCATGGCCGCGGCCGGGGTGAGCACGCCCGCCAGTTCGGGCTGCGCCGCACTGTCCAGCGCCAGGCACAGCCCGGCCTCGCCGAGCAGCACCGCGGTCGCCTTGTAGCCCGGATCGCCCTGACCGGCGAAGGTGGCGACGTATTTGGCTCCGGATGTGGTGTGCGCGTAGGTCTTCATGGTGAACCAGCCGCTGTCGCGGGACTGTTCGCTGGGCCCGGTGCCGGGCTTGGGCAGCACTCGGTCCAGCAGTTTGCGGCCCACCTCGACGCGGGACAGCACCGCGCCGACGGCCATGGTGGCCACGATGCCGCCGGCCATACCGGCGGCCACCAGCGGCGCGGCCACCGACTTCCCGGCGCTCATCACCTCGCGGTAGCGGAAGTTCTTGCCGTACGGCCAGCCCAGCAGGCCGTTGCTGCGTCGCACGATCTTGGTGTTGTGCGAGGCCATGACGAAGGTGGACACCCAGCCGTCCAGGCTGGGATCGATAGTGGCGGCCCGCTCCAGCGCCTGATCGGTCTGGCGGCCGACGTCGGGGTCCATCGACCGGTCCGGGCTCAGCGAGTACGGGTGTGCCAGCACCGCCGCCTTGGACGAATCCTTGGCGATGGCCTCCATCATGGCCCGCCCGGAGTCGATGGTGCCGCCGCTGACCCCGCCCTTGAGCGCGGCGATCAGGGTGGTGTCGGTGAGCTCGCCGGTATTGTCCTCGACCGTGGCCCGGTACAGCCGGTAGACGCTCAGGTCCGACGGAATCGAGTCGTAGCCACAGGAATTCACGATCTTGGCGCCGCTGGCGAGGGCCGCCTCGTGGTGGGCGTCGATGGCGTCTCGGATGAACAGCGGCTCACCGGTCAGATCGGCGTAGTGGGTGCCTGCCTGCGCGCACGCAGCGACCAGCGGCATACCGTAGCGCAGGTACGGACCCACGGTCGTGACCACGACCTTCGTGCGCGCCGCCAAGGCGTCGAGTGCGGCACGGTCACCGGAGTCGGCCACCACCAGACCCCAATCTGCCGCCGCCGCACCGAGTTCCGCGCGCACCCGGGTCAGTTTGTCCAACGATCGCCCGGCCAGGGCGATCCGCACGCCCGCGGGAGCCGCGTCGCGCAGATATTCCGCGGTCAGTTTGCCGACGAAACCGGTGGCGCCGAACAGGATCAGATCGAATTCGCGGTTCTCTGCCATGGGGGACAACTCTTTTCGTTCAGGAGCGACGGGGACGCTTGGCACGCGTCTTCTTCTTGGTGGTTACCGGCGGATGGTCGGCCAGCCACTCGGCGTGCGCTTTGCCGAGGTCGGTGACCGGTGGTTCGTCGTAGAGCCATTCCCGGGCGACCCGATGCCAGTTCGCGGTGCAGTCGAGCTGGCCGAGCATGCCGAAGGTGAGGAAATCAGCGCGCCGCGAGAACAGGTGCTCCGGCGGCAGATTCTGTTGCTTCATGCCCGCGAACTCGCTGGCCCGCGGGTCGACGGCGAGCAGGAACGCGCCGCTGGCCAGGTCGGGGGTGATGGTGAGTTCCTCGTCGACCAGACACCATTCGGAGGCGGCGAGCACGTACTCCAGGCACTCCTCGGGGCCGACCTCCTCCGGGGAGTCGATCACGCCACGCTGAATCATCAAGCGCTGCAAGTCTTCCGCGCGGTCCTCGGCGGCCGCCCGCAGACAGATGGCCTCGAATTTCACGTAGTCGGGATCCATCCGGTTGAACAGCCCGAAATCCAGGAATCCGACGCGTCCGTCGTCGGCCAGCATCACATTGCCCGGATGCGGATCACCGCAGAACTCGTTGAAGGTGAACAGCGAGCCGACATAGAACCGGTAGATGATCTCGCCGATCCGATTGCGATCGGCGTCGGGCAGCTGCCGGATCTCGTCGAAACCGCGGCCCGGCAGGTACTCGCTGACCAGCACCCTCGTGGTGCTGAGCTCCGGCAACGACCGCGGCACCACGATGAACGGGTGCCCGGTGTAGAGCTCGGCGATCTCGAGCTGCGTGGCGGCCTCGGCCTGGTAGTCGAGCTCGCCCTCCATATTGAGCCGCAGTTCGTCCAGCACGGCGGGCGTCACCCAGGGCAGCGCCGACTGCAACACCTTGCGGAACATGTTGAGGTTCTTCAGATCCGCGCGCACGGCGGCGTCGATGCCCGGGTACTGCACCTTGACCGCGACCTCACGGCCGTCGTGCAGCCGCGCCCGGTAGACCTGGCCGATCGAGGCCGCCGCGACCGCCTCCGGATCGAATTCGGCGAACACCTCCTCCAGGCGCCGGCCGAAATCCTCCTCGACGACCTGCTTCATCGCCTCGAACGACACATTGGGCGCGGAATCGCGCAATACCGCCAGCCGCTTCTGGAACCGCTCCCGATGCGCCTCGGGCACCAGGTCCATATCCAGCACCGACATCATCTGGCCCAGCTTCATGGCCACGCCCTTCATGGTGCCCAGCACCATGACCACCTGCTCGGTGGTGCGGATCATCGACTCCTCGGCCATCTTCGCGCGCACCGCCTCCGAGCGCCCGCGCATGGACAGCCGGGTGCGCTGGGTGCGCAGCACCGAGCTCGCAGCAACGGCACCCAGTTTCGTGCCACGAGCAAGCCGGGACGTCGGAACTTGCTTCGCCATCGAGGTACCTCCGTTGGTGCCGACCGCGCAATCGGTGCCCCCTGGCGCACCGCGTCCGTCTCAGACTAACCAACCCCGCAAGGCGGACGCGTGCCTGTCTCAGACCCCTCGGGCTCAGTCCTCGCGCTCGGGCAGCACATGCGGCAGCTGCGCGAATTTCGCGGGCGAGCCGCCCGCGCGCATCATGCCCTCGATGGCGCTCCAGGCCATCATGGTGAGGTAGTCGATGACCTCGTCGCGTGACATCGTCTTGTCGGTGGTCCACCAGTGCGTGGCCAGCTGGATCCCGCCGACCAGCACATACGACCACAGCAACGCGCCCTCGGTCTCGGCGCCGTGCGCGCGGCCGCGGTCGATGATGACGGTGGAGACCACCTCGGCGAACAGTTTCTCGAACTCCGCGAGCGAGGACTGATCGCCCGAGCCGTTGCCCATGATGAACCGGTAGACCTCGGGATCCTCGTCGACGGTGCCGACGTACTCCGCCAGGGCCGCGCGGACCAGGTCGTATTCGGCGGCGTCGAGGTTGATCGCGCCGTACACCCGCGGCATCAGCGTCGTCTCGATGAACCGCTGCATGGTGGCGTGCACCAGATCGTTCTTATCGGAGAAGTACCGGTAGAGCACCGTTTTGGAGACGCCGATCTCGGCGGCGATCTCGTCCATACCGGCATTGCTGCCCCGCTTGCGGATGGCGGCCAGGGTGCCGTCGACGAGTTCCTCGCGGCGGTCGATCTTGTGCTGGCGCCACCGGCGCTTGCGGCCGTCTGCTTGGGGCGCCGTCGCACCGCCGCGCGCCGATGAACGCTCGCCGACATCGACCAGGTCTTCGGTGGACAGCGTGGGCTCCCTCGATAGGCGGTTCCGGGGAACCGGGTGTGATTAGCGTTTTGTCACACAGCTTAGGTGCCAGCTATCACGATGCGGCACGTTTGGCCCCCGGATGCGGGGCATCCCACACAATCGGACCGCGCGCGGCGGGGCATGATCACCACGACACAGCAGAATGGACAGCATGCAGAACGCGCCAACGACGCTCGCGCCCGCTCCGTCCGCGCCCGCCGGTTTCTTCGTCGACGAAACCAGCAAGCGGCGCGACCTGTTCCGGATGAAGGCGGTCGCGACGGGGCTGCTGGCCTTCGCCTCGGTGGTCTACCTGTTCTGCCGGTGGCTGGAGTCGCGCGGCCAGGGCGGCGACTGGGTGGGTTATGTGCGCGCCGCCTCCGAGGCGGGCATGGTCGGCGCGCTGGCCGACTGGTTCGCGGTGACCGCGCTGTTCCGGCATCCGCTCGGCCTGCCGATTCCGCACACCGCGATCATCCGCAAGAAGAAGGACCAGCTCGGCGCCAGCCTGGGCAGTTTCGTCGGCACCAACTTCCTGGCACCGGAGGTGGTCTCGGCGAAGGTGCAGTCGGCGGAGGTCTCGCTGCGGGTCGGTCGCTGGATGGCCGATCCGGCGCACGCGGCCCGGGTCGCGGAGGAGAGTTCGACGATTCTGCGCGCGATCGTCGGCGTGCTGCGCGACGAGGACGTGCAGCAGGTCATCGACAGCACCATCGTCAAGCGGATCGCCGAGCCGCTGTGGGGTCCGCCGATCGGGCGGGTGCTGGCCGAACTGCTGGCCGACAATCGGCAGCTGGTGCTGCTGGACATGCTCGCCGAGCGCGCGCACCAGTGGGCGCTGGGCAGCCAGGAGACCATCGATCGGATCGTCATGCGCGACGCTCCGTCCTGGGCGCCGAAGTTCGCCAATGTGCTGCTGGCCGAGAAGATCTATCGCGAACTGGTGGAATTCACCTGGAAGGTGCGTTCGAATCCCGAGCATGAGGTGCGGCTGGCGGCGAATCGTTTTCTGGAGGAATTCGCTTACGACCTACAGCACGACGAGGCGATGATCAAGAAGGCGGAACGGATCAAGGCCCAGGTGATGGGCCGCGAGGAAATCACCGGAATGGCCGAGGCGACCTGGCGCGCGGCCAAACGCCTGATTCTGGAATCGGCGGACGACCCGAACAGCACCTTGCGCCGCAAAGTGGCCGAGAACGTGCAGCAGCTCGGCGAACGGTTGCGCGATGACGTCGGGATGCGCGACAAGGTCGATGGCTGGCTGGATCGCGGCGTCCGCTATCTCGTGCAGAATTACGCCGCCGAGCTCACCACCCTGGTCACCGACACCGTGGCCAAGTGGGACGCCGAGGAGGCGAGCAAGAAGATCGAATTGCAGGTCGGGCGTGATCTGCAATTCATCCGGATCAACGGCACGGTGGTCGGCGCGCTGGCCGGACTCGCGATCTACACGGTTTCGCAGTTGCTGTTCCACGGCTGACCGACGTGCGCTAACAAGGTGCTTGCAAGAGTTAGCACCCTGCCCTAGAATCGAACCCGTACAACCACCAGAAGGTGAGTGATGGCCGACCAGCCCGAGGTTTCCGCCGAGTACACCGACCAGCCCGACGAGCAATCCGAGGGTGTCGGCGACAAGGTGGGACGTGCCGCGCACGACATCGGCGGTTTCATCAGATCGCAGCGCGAAGCCGCGCAAGTCTCGCTGCGTCAGCTCGCCGCCCTGGCGGGAGTGAGTAATCCGTATTTGAGTCAGATCGAACGCGGATTGCGAAATCCATCCGCCGAAGTACTCGCGCAGATCGCCAAGGCGCTGCGGGTGTCCTCGGAGGTGTTGTACGTACGGGCTGGCTATCTGGAACAGCGAGCGCACAGTCCGGTCCGGGATGCCCTGCTCGCCGATACGTCGATCAGCGAACGGCAGAAGCAGGTCCTGCTGGATATCTATGAATCGTTTCGCCGCGAAAACGGTGGAGACGAGTCAGGGGGGATCGCATGGGACAGCGCCGTTCCGACTACGACACACGACACTCCGCCACGCCAGGAGAACGAAGAATCATGACCGAGAAGACCCTCAGCACCAGCAAGCCGATCCTCGCCGCCGTCGGCGCGGGCGATGCCGTCTACACCGCCGTCACCGATGTGGTGACCCAGGTCCGTGAGCGCGCCGTCGGCGCCGATGTGACCGGCCGGGTCGAAGAGGCCCGCGAGCGTTTCGCCAATGTGCCCGCCGACGTGCAGGCCCAGTTCGAGAGCCTGCGCGAACGCCTGGCCGGGCTGCCCTCGGAACTGCCCGAGGATCTGGCCGAACTGCGTGAGAAGTTCACCCCCGAGGAACTGCGCAAGCTGGCCGACGAGTACCGCGCCAAGGTGCTCGACCTCTACGCCGACCTGGCCGTGCGCGGCGAGGAGACCGTGGAGCGGCTGCGCGCCAACCATCTGGTCGAGGACCAGATCGAGCGGGTCGAGGCGCTCTACAAGGACGCCACCGTGCGCGCCGAGGAAGCGCTGGACCGGGTGAACGGCCTGCTCGGCCGCCCGGCCAAGGTCGAGGACGCCCCGGTCGCCGACGCGGCCCCGGTGGTCGAGGCCGAGGTCGTCGAGGTCACCACCGAGACCGTTCCGGAGCCCGCTCCGGTCAAGGCGCCGGCTCCGAAGAAGGCTCCGGCCGCCAAGAAGGCCGCCGCCAAGGCCCCGGCCAAGAAGGCCGCCCCTAAGAAGGCGTAAATCTCCCCGCGATCCGACCCCGCGCCGCTTCGGCGCGGGGTCGTATTGGTATTCAAGGGGTTTCGCGCCCAGAACGCCCCACCGGGTCCGATGTGGGCGGACAATTGGCGCGAGGACTCCGCGCGTGTGTCGTTCGCCGCATCGGGATACGCGGGGGTTTGCTCCTAGGATGGTGAGGTGACTGTCTTGCAGGTGACATTCCTGATCGAGGCCGCGCTATGGCTGGTGGCACTGGGCGCGGCGATCTTCGCGTTCGTTCATGCGGTCCGCCAGCGTTCCGACGCCTTCACCGCCGTCGACAAGCAGACCAAACAGCTGTGGCTGGTACTGCTCGGCGTCTCGCTGTTCCTGCTGATCCTGCCGCTGCTGGCGGGCCGTCCGGGAACGTTGACCCTGCTCACGTTTATCGCGATCATCGCGACCGGCGTGTACCTGGCGGATGTGCGCCCCAAGGTGGACGAGGTACAGCGCGGTCCGCGCTGGTAATAACTTTCGCTGCTAGCACTAGCAAGCAGGCACCCTTTCGCGTTACTGTGTCTTTGAGTAACACAAAGGAGTGTCCGATGCGTGCCCTGCTGACGACGGTGTGGACAGGTCTATCCAGCGCCCTGTTCGACACCCATCGCGCGAACCTGCGTTCTCGCACCTACGCGACCGCGGCGTTCAATCCGCCCACCGTGCCGCATCGGGTCATCCCGGTGACCGCCCGCGACGGCGCCCGCCTGCGCGTGCACTCCTACGGCCCCGAGGACGCGCCCGCCATCGTGCTGGTGCACGGCTGGACCTGCGCCATCGAATACTGGAACGCCCAGATCAACGCCTTCGCCGGGGAATACCGCGTCATCGCCTACGACCAGCGCGGCCACGGCGCCAGCGAATTCGGTACCAGCCCGCTCACCATGGACCTGCTGGCCGACGATCTCGCCGATGTCCTGGCCGCGGCGCTCGGCCCCAGCGAGCGCGCGGTCCTGGTCGGCCACAGCCTCGGCGGCATGACCATGCAGGCCTGGGCCGGGCGCTACCCCGAACAGGTTCCGGCGCGGGCACATTCGGTGCTGCTCACCAATACCGCGGCCGCGCACCTGATCTTCCAGACCACCGTGGTGCCGCTGTTCAATCAGCCGTCCCGGCTACTGAAAGCCCACGTGCCGCTGCCGTTCCTGCTCGGCCGCGCCGGACTCGGCTGCCCGATGGTCCTCCCGCCGATCGGCCCGGTGAAGTGGATCTTCGCCCGCCAGATCATGAGCTCGGCCGCGACCGGCGACCTGCTCGACTTCAGCCTGAATATCGTGCGGTCCTGCCCGGCCCTGGTCCGGGCCCGCTTCGGATTCCTGCTCGCCGAGATGGATCTCGGCGAATCCGCGCGCAACCTGGTGGTGCCCACCACGATCGTCGCGGGCTCGTTCGACGACATGACCCCGGTGGCGCACGCCGAGCAGATCGCCGAGCTGCTGCGCCAGACCGGCAGCCTGGTCCGGATGACCGTGCTGCCGACCGGCCACCTCGGCAACACCGAAGCCCACGAGGCGTTCAACGAGGAGCTGGCGCAGGTGGTGGCCGCCGCATACGACCGCGAAGAGGCAGCGGCGACCGTCGGGTGAGCCCTCAGACCAGCGACAGCCAGTAGTCCTGGAAGCGCAGGAAAACCAGCAGCAGCACCACCGCGTAGAAGACCGCGACCACGGTCCAGCGCCATTCCGCGACCACGCCCAGCGGGCCCTTCGCACCGCCCCAGACGATCTGGGTCACCGCGGCCAGTAGCGGGGTGATGATCGCCCAGACGACCATGCAGTACGGGCACAGCGCGTCGATGCGGTAGAGGCTCTGGAAGATCAGCCAGCAGATGAACCCGGCGCCCGCGAGGGTACCCAGCCACAGGCCGATCCAGATCCAGCGCGGCATCTTGACCGCGCACACGGCCAGCACCCCGAGGGTGACGACCACCGAGAAACCGACCACGCCGATCAGCGGGTTCGGCAGGTCGAAGAACACCGCGGCCTGCGGCTTGGCCATCACCGTCCCGCAGGACAGGATCGGATTGATACTGCACGAGGGCTGGTATCCGGCGTCGGTGTAGAGCCTGATCCGTTCGACGGTCAAGGTCACCGAGGCCAGCCAGCCCGCCAGTCCGCCCAGCAAGACCAGCCAGGCGGACCGGGGTGGCGCGTCGATCACTGTCCTGCCGCCCCCGCGATCGCCTGTTCCAGCTGCGCCGGGTTGGTCTGCTGGCCGTTCACGAACACCGTCGGCGTGGACTGCACGCCCTCGTCGAAGGCCCGCTCGGTCATCCGCTTGATGTACTTGGCGTACTTCTTGTCGGTGACGCAGGCGGTGATCTCGTCGCCGTAGCCGACCTGCTTGGAGATCGCGATGATCTGCTCGTCGGTCAGGCCGCCCGTGCCCTCCGGCGGTTGCCCGGCGAACATGGCGCCGAGCCAGGCCTGGTACTTCGACGGATCGGTTTCGGCGACACAGTAGGAGGCGTTGGCGGCGCGAGTGGAGTACTCGGTGCCCGAGGCCCGGTCCAGGAACGAGATGATGTTGTATTCGACGGCGATCTTGCCGTCGGCGACGTTGCGCTCCAGCAGATCCTTGTACTGCGCCTCGAACGCCTGGCAGGCCGGGCACTGCAGATCCGCGACGACGCGCACGGTGGTCTTGGCCTCCGGCTTGCCGATCCGGATGGACCCGTTGTCGGTGATGGTGCCCGTGACGCCGTTGGCGGCCGTGGCGGCGGCGATGGACGGGGTCGGCCCCGGGTCGTCCTTCTCCTTCTTCTTCATCGCGATGCTGACGCCGATGACGGCGATCAGGCCGATGATCACGGCGGCCACCCCGACCTGGATCGCGAGGTTGCGGTTACGGTCACCGCGCTGCACGCCGGCCAGCGGATTCGGCTTCTTTCGCCCGCCCGGGTTCTTGCTCACCGTGTGTTCACCACGCCTTTCGCTCGACTTGCCGGTTCGCCCACATCCTCCTGGGTGAACCTGAGAGTTTCCGAAATTTCCCCGTGGTGAGTCCGCTCACGCTCTGCCGGATTGCCGGATTCACTACGGCCTCCATGGTTACGCTTCGCTGCCGCCTCCGGCCGCTGAGCTCATCCGGCGGCATCGAGCCTGCGCAACTGCTCGGCGATATCGAAATCCGCGGGCGGCCACTCCAGCTTCAACCTGCGCAGCGCGTCGATCAGCAACTCGGTCACGGCCAGGCGGGCGTACCACTTCTTGTCGGTGGGCAGCACGTACCAGGGCGCGTGGTCGGTGCTGGTCCGGTCCAGCATGGCCTGATATGCCTCCTGGTAGGCGGGCCAGTAGGCCCGCTCGTCGATATCGGAGGGGTTGAACTTCCAGTACTTGTCGGGCCGTTCCAGGCGTTCCCGCAGCCGCCGCTTCTGCTCGTCGAGCGAGACGAACATGGCCACCTTCACCACCGTGGTGCCCTGGTCGACCAGTTCCCGCTCGAAGGCGTTGATCTCGTCGTAGCGCGGTTCCCACTCCGGCGGCGGCACCAGGTTGTGCACCCGGACCACGAGTACGTCCTCATAGTGCGAGCGATCGAAGACGCCGAGCTGCCCGGCCCGCGGCAGCGCATTGCGGATCCGCCAAAGGTAGTGGTGCTGGCGCTCTTCCGGCGTCGGCACGCCGAAGGCGGCGTGATCGACGCCCTGCGGGTCGACCGAGCCGATCACGTGCCGGACGATGCCGCCCTTGCCCGCGGTGTCCATGCCCTGCAACACCAGCAGCACGTTGCGGTGATCGCCGGTACGCCCGTTGGCGTACAGGCGTTCCTGGAGTTCGGAGAGCACCGCGGCGCGTTCGGCCAACAGCTGCTGGCCGTGCTTCTTGTCACCGGTGAAGCCGGGCGTACCGGAGGTGTCGAGCTCGGCGATGCGCAGGCCGTCGGCCCGCAGCGCCTCGGTCACGGGAGTGGTCCACTTCGACATGTCCCGAGCGAACCACACCGCTCAGCGGATTTGGGCCAGGCGCAACAATTGCGCTGCGAACTCGGAGTCCGAGACCGGAGTCAGGATGAGCTCGTGGGCGGTGGTGAGCAGGTAGCGGCCGTCGCCGCTGACATCGAGCCAGGTGCGATGCCGGGTGGGCGGCGACATCGGATTGTCGGGTTCGACCGTGACGGTGAGGAACCCGCGGCCCTCGGTGGGTTTGCGCAGCATGGTGCGGAAGCGAGCGGCGGCGCGGTGACCGTTGGTGCCGGCGTCGCCCTGATTGAGCACCGCCTCCTGAGCCTCGCGCAACGGCCCGTGCCGCCCCGGCCGGTTCGGCCCGATGATCTGGACCAGCCGTTCGCCGAGTGTGCGGGCGTGACACATGAGCACGGTCATCGTCTCGGCGGTGCCGACCAGGATGGCGGCGTGATGGTGCACGACTGCCGCGAAGACCAGCACACGGTCGGCGCCGCGGTCACCGGACAGGGTCAGGGTGGTGGCGTCGTTGCGGGCGCACAGCATGAGCGCGGCGGCCAGATCGGGGTCGGCCTGCCGGGCGAAGCGCTGCGGCAGACGCAGTGCGGCGTACTCGGTTTCGGTGCGCACCAGCGAGGCGGGCGTCAGGTTGACCGGGTAGGGCCGCCGGTCCAGATTCGTTTCGTTCTCCCAGACGTAGGTGAATTCGTCCGGGGTGAGTACCCATCTCACCGTGTGGTCCCGCCTGCCGTCGGCGGTGCGAAGCGCGGCACACTGTCGCCGGTGGCGGGCATGGTCGGGTTGTAGAGGTAGGTCATGACGTCCTGGGCCTCGGCGTGCGCCGTGGCCGCGGCCAGGTCGTGCTCCATGCGTCTTCGGCCGCCTTCGACGGCCTCGGCCACCGGATCGGCCAACGGCAGGTACTCGGCCGGCGGCTCGAGCGCACCCCGAATCGTCTGCGCGGCATGACTGTTCAGCTCCAGCAGCCGCCGGATGGTGTCGCAGACCTCCTGTGCGCCCAGGCCCTGCGCGACGAGCTCCTGGGTCGCGCGCACCGCGGCGTCGGCGGATTGTCCGGTCCAGTCCGCGAATTCGCGGTGCGTGGCCGCCCGGAAGGTCTCGAAGGCGGCGCCGAGCGCACCCGCACCGGCCTGCCAGGCAGCGGCCGCCGTGCCGAGCGCGGCCGGGTCGAGCGCCTCGCGCACCTGCTCCCAGATCTCGCGATGGGAGTAGCCACCGAATCGCTCGCGTTCCGGAACGAACGCGGGCTCGATTCCGGCACCCGCGGTTTCGGCGTCCGCGGCGAGCGCGCGCTGGCGCACCCGGATGTCGTCGGCGGCCGCCACGGCCATGGCATCCAGCACCATCACCCCCGCGCGCGGCCGGTCAACGCGGTTCCAGATAGTCGGAGATCAGTTGCAGCGCGGCCCGGTTCGCGGCGTCGGCTTCGCTGAGCCGCTGTCCGGCGGCCAGATAGGCGGCCTTGAAGAGCAGCGCGGCCTCCTGGAACGCGGTGACGGTGTCGAGGAATTCGCGGCCCTTGGCGCCGAATCCCTTGGCCAGCGCCTGCCCGGAGGGCAGTTCCGGGAAGCCGGTGACGCCGGTGAGCTGGTCACCGTCGGCCGCGGCCTTGCGCAGATCCTCGATCAGCTTGTCGCAGGCGGCGGCCAGGTTGAGCGCGACCTCGGGCGCGAGTTCGAAACGACGGCCGTCGGGTCCGGTTGCCGCGGCATACAACTCGCGCGCCCTGCGCTGACCGATATCCGGTACCGCCATCTGCGTCGCAGCCCCTTCTGCTCGGTCCATCAACGCGCCTGTGCCGCACGGCCAGACAGAATCCTGACTTTACCGGCCGGTTTTTGCCTGACTCCCCTCTTGCCGGTCCAGCCGTCGTGTGATGTAGCGCACCCTGGTCATCGGACCGATTGCTACACTGGCCGCTGGTCTCGACAGGTCGCGATAGGGGAAGGCATTCGGTGCCCGAAATCGAAGAAGTGCTCCCGAAGTACCTCCAGATCTCGGGATACATTCGCGATCAGATCATGAGCGGCGAGCTGGCGCCCGGCGCCGAGGTGCCCTCCGAACGCGAACTCGCCGCCGCCTGGAAGGTGGCCCGGCCGACTGCCTCCAAGGCCCTGAACACCTTGCGCCAGCAGGGTTTGGTGATCTCCCAGCGTGGTTCGGGCACCTTCGTGGCCGACAGCCGCATCGCACCGCAGGCCCGCGAACGCTACGAGCGGGCGCGGCGCTACGGCACCATGTACACCGAGCGGGAGTCGGTGACGATCCTGGCGGCGGAACTGCTCGAGGGGCCCGCCCATGTCACCACCGCACTGCGAATTCCCAAGGGCAGCAGCGTTATCGCGCGCAGACGGCTGGTCACCAACGAGTCCGGCCTGAGCGAGCTGGCCACCTCCTGGTTTCCGGGCGAACTGGCCGAGTCGGCCGATCGGCTGCTCAGCGTGGAACGGCTCACCGGCGGCACCGCCCAGTACGTCGAATCGGTGACCGGACGCCGGGTCACCTACGCCCGCGATCAGGTGAGCGCGCGCCTGGCCACCGCGACCGAGCGCGATCAGCTCGGGTTGCCGAATCCCGCTGCGGTACTGGCCTATCGGCTCACGGTGCACGCGCTCGACGGCACCGTCCTGCAGTTCGACGAGGCCGTGTACCCACAGGAGTGGTGGGCCTTCCAGCAGGAGTATTCGATCGGTTCCCAGCATTGACAGCCACGCACCCGACTGGCATAGTCCACGTCGTCAGATTGGCATAGTCCAAAGGGTGGGAGGCGTGATGTTCGAACAGCTGCACATCGGAGCCTGGGTCGTCGTCGACGAACACTGCTCGGTCCGCCGCGCCAACCGGCGCAGCGATGATTACCTGACCTATGTATTCGAAAGCGGCGGCGGGGAATTCGAATTCGCCCTCGCCCCCGCCATCCTGCGCCGCATGGTCGAACTCGGCGAATCCCCGCCCGGCGCCGCCGCCCTGGCCTGATCCACCGTCGCGGCGCGGTGACACCGCGACGAGCCTGCGGGCCAACCGCCGCCACCGTGGGTACGTTGGCGATGTGCCCGAGGGAAACGAGATCGCGCCCACCGAACCGAAAGCCGTGATGACCGCCGACATCACGACCGGCCCGCCGCCGTGGCTGCTGCGCGCGTTCCTGCTCGCGGCAGCCACCATCGGCGGTCTCATCTTCGGATTCTGGGCGCTGCAACGGTTACAGGGCCTGCTCACCGTTCTGCTGGTCTCGCTGTTCCTGGCCTTCGCCATCGAACCCGCGGTGAACTGGCTGGCCGCGCGCGGCGTGAAGCGCGGCCTGGCCACCGGCGTCGTCTTCCTCGCCCTGCTGCTCGTCGTGGTCGGCTTCGTCTGGACCCTGGGCGCGCTGCTGGTCGACCAGGTCACCACCCTGGTGGATAATGCGCCGCGCTACGCCACCGACGCCGTCGCCTGGTTCAATCGCACCTTCCACCAGGAGGTTTCGGGCACCGACATCACCAAGTACGCCACCCAGTGGAGCGACAAGCTCCAGGGCCTGCTCACCGATGTCGCCGGAAATGCCTGGGGCATAGGCACAGCCGCCATCGGCGCGCTTTTCCAGGCGCTCGGCGTCCTGCTGTTCACCTACTACTTCGCCGCCGACGGTCCACGCTTCCGCAACGCGGTCTGCTCGCTGCTGCCGCCGAACAAGCAGCGACATGTATTGCGCGCCTGGGATATCGCGGTCGAGAAGACCGGCGGCTACATCTACTCCCGCGGCCTGCTCGCGCTGTGCTCCACCATCGCGCACTATGTCGCGTTGCGCGTGCTCGATGTGCCCTCCGCCTTCGCGCTCGCGCTGTGGGTGGGCGTGGTCTCGCAGTTCATCCCGACCGTCGGCACCTATCTGGCCGGTGCGCTGCCGGTGATCGTCGCGCTGGTGCACAGCCCGGTGACCGCGCTGTGGATCCTCGGCTTCATCGTGCTCTACCAGCAGTTCGAGAACTACGTGCTGCAACCGCGGATCACCGCGACCACCCTGGACATGCATCCCGCCGTCGCCTTCGGCGCGGTTATCGCCGGCGCCGCGATCCTCGGCGCGACCGGTGCCCTGCTGGCCATTCCGGTCACCGCCACGGTGCAGGCCTTCGCCGGCGCGTATATCCGGCGCTACGAGGTCACCACCGATATCGACGAGAATCCCGAGCCGCCGCCGAAGAAGCCACGGAACTGGACCCGGCAGTTGACGATTCGGCTCACCGGCGGCGACCACCGCCCGGCGGAATGACCGGGTTCAGCGATAGGCTGCCGCGCGGGTCCGGCGCAGCGCGGCCGTGAAGACCTCGGCCATGCGGGCCATCACCGCTGGGCTGTAGCGCGTGGTGTCGTATTCGACCTGCACCGTCAGCTGATCGGCGATCGTGAAGACGGTGAACTTCGGCGGCATCCCCGGTCCGATCGCGCAGATGTCGGCGCGGATGAAACTGAGCTCGCCGGGCAGCGAATGTGCCGGTACCCGGCCGATATTGGAGATGGCGAAGCTCGGCGGCGCGGTCAGCACCGCGCGGGTGACGGCATCGGCGCGCGGCGACGCCAACAGGAACAGCGCCGCTTCGCGCCGCTGCGCCGCGGCGCGCATCCCCGCAGCGACATCCCGGCCGAGGTCGAACAGGTCGGCATCCGGCGCAACGGCGGTGCCGGTACCCACACCCGATACGCAGTTGAGCACGACCCGCTCGGAGGGCGGCGGCCGGAGTTCGCCGCGCAGGTCGACCGCGTGGCCGCAGAACACCGGCAGCGCACCGGCTTCCGGCTCGAGCAGCGAGCGGAACGCGATCAGCGCCGCGCCGGTGAGCAAGCTGTTGACCGAGAGCCCGGCTCCCCGCGCGGCCGCGACCAGATCCGCGGTCGCGGCGGGATCGAGCACGATGCGGTCGGTGACGAAGCGGCCGCGCGGGTCACCGGGCGCGCCATCGCAGGGCAGGCTGCGCGGCGCCGATTCCGGCCGCATCGTGGCGACGGCGGCCCGGACCTGATCCAGCCAGCCGTCGACCTGGGCGTCGGTCAGCGCGGCCGCGAGCCGGGTGTCGACCGCCTCCGGCAGCTCACCCGAATCCGGCTGCGGCAGCGCGGAATAGGACCGCAGGCTGCCGTCGTGCAACGCCGTGTACCGCTGCCACAGCTCGGCGAGCAGCGCGAAAGCCGATCTTCCGTCCGCGATTCCGTGGTGCAGCACCAGCACCACCTGGTCGTGGTCGTCGGCGCGCAGCAGGTGGGCGTGGAATAGCGCGTCCTGCCAATCCGGCCGGGTATTCACCAGTTTCGCGTACGCGGCCGCTCCGCCCGCACCGACTTCGAGTCGTGGCCGGAGGGTGTCGTCGCGCACGAAGCGGGCGGGGCCGTCGGTGCGCACCCGGCTGCGCAACAGCGGATGGGTGGCCGCCAGCTCCGCCAGGGCGCGGCGCAGCAATTCCGGATGGACGGCGCCGCGCACGGTCGAGCCGATGAACAGGGGCATGTCACCGGTCGGGACGCTGCCGACGCTGCCCGCGCCGAAATAGCCGGATTCAGTGGGGGAAACAAGTCGCTCAGAGGTCATGACCCGACCATACACATGTTTCAAACAAACGTCAGAAACAGATGTTTGAAACAGCTGTCATGAACGCTCGTCCGCCCGCCTGTTATCGTGCGCTGGTGGGAACCCGAGAAGACCTGCTGGCGGCCGCCAAGCAATGCCTGGCCGAACGCGGCTATGCCCGCACCACGGTGCGCGATATCGTCGCCGCCTCCGGCACCAACCTGGCGGCGATCAACTACCACTTCGGCACCCGCGACAAGCTGATGAACCAGGCGATGGTGGAATCCAGCGCGACCGCGGTCCAGCAGATCCTCGACTCGCTGCCCACCGGCGCGTCCGCCGATCGCCTGCGCACCTTCCTGACCCGCCTGACCGCGTCGTTCACCGAGAACCCGAGCCTGTGGACGGCCAACGCCGAGAGCTTCACCCAGGCCGTGCACACCCCAGGCGTGCGCGCCGAACTCGGCGCGGCGCAGGAGCGCGCCCGCCGCGAACTATCCGAATCCTTCGGTCCACCAACCGAAGACCACGCCGTCGGGACGGTATTGCAGACCCTGATCGGCGGCCTGCTGATCCAGTGGCTGATCGACCCCGAGCACGCGCCCGCCCCCGATACCGTGGTCGCGGGGTTGCGCGCGCTCGTGGGTCAGCTGCCGCCGGACTGAGCGGCGATCAGCCGAACAGGTTGCGCACGAAGGGAATCGAGTCGACCAGCGAAGCGTTCACCGCGGCGCTGTGGTCGGCGTCGTAGGTGCGCAGGGTGACCGGCTGGCCGCCCGCCTTCAGCTTCTCCGCGAACAGCAGCGTGGCCGGGGTGATCACATCGGTGTCGCTGAGCCCCTGACCAAGGAAAAGCGGCTTGTCGTAGCCGGTTTCGGGCAGGCCCATGGTGCGGGTGAGCACGCCGGGCAGGTCCGGAATCTGCGCCAGCGGGCGCGCGAACAGATCGCCGACCACCACACCGGCGGCGGCGAGTTCCGCGCCGAACGGCTCGATGCAGGAGGTCCGCGCCCGCGTCAGCCACTGCCGACCGGAATCGGTCAGATAGGACTCGATATCCAGGTCCGGATAGGTGGTGCGCAGGCCGTTCAGGATGTACAGCACGTAGGCCGTGCTGTGCGCGCCGAGCTTCACCGGCGGCATGCCCGGCCCCAGCGGCAGCAGGACGTCCTCGATGTAGGCGGGCACGCCGGTGGCCACCGCGCCCCGATAGTCGAGCTCGCCGCCGCCGAACTCACTGGCGTAGCGCGCGACGAACACCGCCGCGCCGCCGCCCTGCGACTGGCCGACGGCCACCCATCGCTTCGACAGCGACGCGTACCGGCGGGTCGCCGCCTTGACCGCGTCCACCACATTGCGCGCCTCCACCACGCCGTTCAGATACGGGTGCTCACCCTCGCTGCCGAGCCCGGCATAGTCGGCGGCCACCACCGCGTACCCCTGGCGCAGCCAGGTGCCGAGGTAGGCCCAGTCCCGTTCGACCGCGCCCGGTCCGGCCACGCTGTAGGCGCAGTCGTCGCCCAGGCCGACCGTGCCGTGCGCCCACGCGATCACCGGCCAGCCGCCGGCGGGCGGCTCGCCCGGCGGAAAGTAGATCGCCGCGCTCGCGGTCGTCGGCGCGTCACCGACCGTGGTGGTCCGGTAGAGCAGCCGGGCAGCGTCGGCCGAGCCGGGCAGCGTCGCGACCGGGGCCAGCGGCGCGACCGAGACGACCGCACCGGCGGCGGGGTCCGCGGACGCCGTGGGCAGGGACAACAGGGAGGCGGCCGCGATGACGACGACGGCGCAGAGTTTCCGCATGGGCAGCAGTGTGCCGCATCGACGCGGCGACGGTGGCCCGGCCCACACCGACGGCAGCCGCCCCACCCTGTGAATCGACTCACAAGCCCGCGGCGTATCCGAAGCCGCGAGTGGATCCACTCGGGATCGCAAACAGTACGGGCGTTACGCTAAAACCGCACGTCAGCGCTACCGGCGGGTAAGTTGGATGCTTGCAATTAGCCCGCAAATTTCGCAAAGTTAGCAAACACCGTCTGAAACCTAGCTGAGATTCACATTAGCAACAGGTAGACGGCTATTTCCTGATGTGCCATCGTGTGGAAGTACACCCCAAGGGCCTAGCAAGCCTGCAAATTGCTGCTCCAGCAGATCGAGCCGATTCGCACCGGGCTCGACCCAGGGCATCGAACAAACAGAGGAAGTGGAGTCAGAGATGTCGACCACCGGCACCCCGAAGACCGCTGCGGAAATCCAGCAGGATTGGGATACCAATCCCCGTTGGAAGGGCATCACCCGTAGCTACACCGCCGAGCAGGTTGTGAAGCTGCAGGGCACCGTCGTCGAGGAGCACACCCTCGCACGTCGCGGCTCGGAGATCCTGTGGGATCTCGTCAACAACGAGGACTACATCAACTCCCTCGGCGCCCTGACCGGCAACCAGGCCGTGCAGCAGGTCCGCGCCGGCCTCAAGGCCATCTACCTGTCCGGTTGGCAGGTCGCCGGTGACGCGAACCTCTCCGGCCACACCTACCCGGACCAGTCGCTGTACCCGGCCAACTCGGTGCCGCAGGTCGTGCGCCGCATCAACAACGCGCTGCTGCGCGCCGACGAGATCGCCAAGGTCGAGGGTGACACCTCGGTCGCGAACTGGCTGGCCCCGATCGTCGCCGACGGCGAAGCCGGTTTCGGTGGCGCCCTGAACGTCTACGAGCTGCAGAAGGCCATGATCGCGGCCGGCGTCGCGGGCTCGCACTGGGAAGACCAGCTCGCCTCGGAGAAGAAGTGCGGCCACCTCGGTGGCAAGGTGCTGATCCCGACCCAGCAGCACATCCGCACCCTGACCTCGGCCCGCCTGGCCGCCGACGTCGCCGGCGTGCCGACCGTCGTCATCGCCCGCACCGATGCCGAGGCCGCCACCCTGATCACCTCCGATGTCGACGAGCGCGACCGCGAGTTCCTCGACGGCACCCGCACCTCCGAGGGCTTCTTCGGCGTGAAGAACGGCATCGAGCCCTGCATCGCGCGTGCCAAGGCCTACGCCCCCTACTCCGACCTGATCTGGATGGAGACCGGCGTGCCGGACCTCGAGGTCGCGCGCAAGTTCGCCGAGGCGGTCAAGGCCGACTTCCCGGACCAGCTGCTGGCCTACAACTGCTCGCCGTCCTTCAACTGGAAGGCGCACCTGGACGACGCGACCATCGCGAAGTTCCAGCGTGAGCTCGGCGCGATGGGCTTCAAGTTCCAGTTCATCACCCTGGCCGGCTTCCACTCGCTCAACTACGGCATGTTCGACCTGGCGCACGGCTACGCCCGCGAGGGCATGACCGCGTTCGTCGACCTGCAGGAGCGCGAGTTCAAGGCCGCCGCCGAGCGTGGCTTCACCGCCGTCAAGCACCAGCGCGAGGTCGGCGCCGGCTACTTCGACTCGATCGCCACCACCGTGGACCCGAACACCTCCACCGCGGCCCTGAAGGGTTCGACCGAAGAGGGTCAGTTCCACTGAGCTAGACCGCTTTATCCCCAGTAGGGGTGTACCGCCCTCCCCGCTGAACAGCCCTCGGCGGGGAGGGCTTCCCTATAAGTTCGACTTTTGATCCCCACCCCCACAGCCAGACCAACCCAGCAGGAGCGGGACGTGAGCAGCGAGAAGATTCAGCGCGTCGGCATCATCGGCGCCGGACAGATGGGTGCCGGAATCGCGGAGGTGTGTGCCCGGGCGCATGTCGACGTGCTCGTCTACGAACAGTCCCGGGAACTAGCGGCCGCGGGCCGCGCCCGCATCCTGCGCTCGCTGGATCGCGGCGTGAGCAGCGGCAAGATCACCGAGCGCGAGCGCGAGCAGGCCGCCTGGCGGCTGCGCTTCACCTCCGACCTGGGTGACTTCGCCGACCGCCAGCTGGTCGTCGAGGCCGTGCTGGAGAACGAGGAGGTGAAGACCTCGATCTTCTCCGAGCTCGACAAGGTCGTCACCGACCCGGACGCCGTGCTGGCCTCCAACACCTCCTCCATCCCGATCATGAAGATCGCCGTCGCCACCGCGAATCCCGAGCGCGTGGTCGGCATGCACTTCTTCAACCCGGTGCCGGTGCTGCCGCTGGTCGAGCTGGTCACCACGCTCAAGACCAGCGAGTCGGTGTCCAAGCGCGCCGAGCAGTTCGCCTCCGAGGTCCTCGGCAAGCAGGTCGTGCGCTCGGCCGACCGCTCCGGTTTCGTGGTCAACGCGCTGCTGGTGCCGTACCTGCTGTCCGCGATCCGCATGGTGGAGTCCGGTTTCGCCACCAAGGAAGACGTCGACAAGGCCATGGTGCTCGGCTGCGCCCACCCGATGGGCCCGCTGGCGCTGACCGACCTGGTCGGCCTGGACACGGTCAAGTCGATCGCCGATTCGATGTATCAGGAATTCAAGGAGCCGCTGTACTCGGCCCCGCCGCTGTTGATGCGTATGGTCGAAGCCGGACTGTTGGGTAAGAAAACCGGCGCCGGTTTCTACCAGTACAACCGCGCCTGATTTTGGTATGACGCACCGTACCGTGAGTGCGGACGCAACCACGACGGAGCGAGTCTTACGAGCGACCGTTCGCGGCCCGTCTCGCGTCCGAGTGGCCGAAGCGCATGCGCCGCAGGCGCGAGTCTCGGCCGCTCGGACGCGAGACATCGATGGGCCGCGAACATCCAGCGCCGCAGGCGCTGGAAATCAGGCACTGAAGGGAGCGGCGCGTGGTGAACGTGACCGACGGCTACGGATCGAGCATCCTCGGGTACCCGCGGATCGGATCGCATCGAGAACTCAAGCGGGCACTCGAGGCCTACTGGCGCGGTGCGATTCCGCGCGACGAACTCCTCGACGTCGGCCGCGAGATCCAGGAGAGCCAGTTCGACGAACTGGCCGCGACCGGGCTGACCCAGGTGCCCGGCAACACCTTCTCCTTCTACGACCATGTGCTGGACAACGCGCTCATGTTCGGCGCGGTCCCGGAACGCTTCCGGGTCTACCAGGACGTGATGGACCCGCTGGACTTCTACTTCCTGATGGCGCGCGGCCGGCCCGATCTGCCGCCGCTGGAGCTGGTCCGGTTCTTCAACACCAACTACCACTACCGCCAGCCCGAACTCGATCCCGACACCGCCTTCTCACTGCACGCCGAGGCGCTGCTGGACGAATTCGACCGGGCCAAGGCCCGCGGTATCGAGCTGCGGCCGGTCATGCTGGGCCCGGTGTCGCTGCTGCTGCTGTCCAAGGCCGGCCACGTGCCCGGCAAGACCGAGTTCGACACGTTGAGCCTGCTGGACAAGCTGCTGCCGGTGTACGAGCAGCTGTTCGAGATCCTCGCCAAGCGCGGCGCGACCTGCGTGCAGCTGGACGAGCCGTCGTTCACCAGCGAGCGAACCACCGCCGAGCTGGCCGCGTTCGAGCGGGCCTACGAGCGACTATCGAAGGCGCCGCTGCGCCCGCGCATGCTGGTCACCGGCCAGTACGGCGATTTCGGTGAGGCGCTGCGGATTCTGGCGCGAACCCAGGTCGAGGCGGTCGGTCTGGATCTGGCCTCCTACCGCATCCAGCCCGAGGAGCTGGCCGCGATCCCCGGCATCCGGCGCAAGCGCCTGTACGCGGGTGTGATCAGCGGGAAGAACGTGTGGCGGGCCGACCGCTACGTCACCCTCGAATATCTGAACGCGCTGGCGCAGGTGTGCCCGGATCTGGTGGTCTCCACCGGCACGACGCTGCTGCACGTGCCCTACGACCTGCTGGTCGAATACGACATCGAGGGCAATGTCGCCGACCGGCTGGCGTTCGCCAAACAAAAAGTGGGCGAGGTGGTCTCGCTCGCCAAGGCGCTGACCGAGGGGCCCTCGGACAAGTGGCGCAAGCGCCCCACCGAGGTGCATTTCAAGCAGAAACACGCGGTGCGCCAACGGGTTTACGCGGTGACCCCGCAGATGCGCGAGCGCGAGCCCTACGAGGTGCGCCGCGCGGCGCAGCAGGCCGCGCTGAATCTGCCGCCGGTGCCCGCGACCACGCTGGGGTCGTTCCCGCAGACCGACCGGATCCGCCAGGCCCGTTACGAATTGGGCCAGGGCCGGCTGTCCTACGACGACTACCGCAAGCGGATCGAGGCCGAGATCGAGGCCACCGTCCGGTTGCAGGAGGACATCGGCCTGGACGTGCTGGTGCACGGCGAGCACGAGCGCAACGACATGATCCAGTACTTCGCCGAGCTGCTGGACGGCTTCGCGACCACGCACTTCGGCTGGGTGCAGGTGTATGGATCCCGTTGTGTGCGACCGCCGATCATCTACGGTGACGTCTCGCGGCCGGCCCCGATGTCGGTCGAGTGGATCACCTACGCCCAATCGCTGACCGACAGGCCGGTCAAGGGGATGGTCACCGGCCCGGTCACCATGGTGGCGCGTTCGTTCGTGCGCCAGGATCAGCCGCTCTACGAGACCGCCGACCAGGTCGCGCTGGCCATTCGCGACGAGGTGGTGGATCTGGAGCGCGCGGGTATCTCGATCATCCAGGTCGACGAGCCCGCGCTGCGCGAACTGCTGCCCCTGCGGCCGGAGGGCCGAGCCGAGTTCCTGCGGTGGGCGGTCGGCGCGTTCCGGCTGGCCACCTCGGGTGTCGGCCCGCAGACCCAGATCCACACGCACATCAGCTATTCCGGCCGGGCCGAGGTGGTGCAGGCGATCGAGGAGCTGGACTGCGATGTCACCGCCATCGTGGCGACCCGCTCGATCGAATGGGTGCTCGAGGCGCTGACCGAGGACTGCGCGGGCGGTCACGGGCTCAGCCACGGCGTCGGACCGGGTGTGTACGAAAGCCGTTCGGCCCGGATCCCGGATATCGACGAGCTGGACGAGCTGCTCACCGCGGCCGCGAAAGCCGTTACCCCGGAACGGCTCTGGGCCAATCCGGACGGCGGCCTGAAGACCAGGCACTACTGGCAGCTGGAGCCCTCGCTGCGCAATATGGTGGCCGCGGCCCGCCGCGTCCGCCGCCGGACGCTCGAAGCGCAACCGCAGTAGTCACGAAAGCCGAAGGCCGCCACCGCATTTCGCAGTGGCGGCCTTTTCGTGCCGGGCACTAGCGCGGCGGATGAACCTCGCGCCAATGCCGCGCGATATCGATGCGGCGCGTGATCCACACCTGATCGTGCGACTGGATGTGGTCGAGGAACCGCTCCAGGGCGGCGAGCCGGGCCGGTCGGCCGACTATGCGGCAGTGCAGTCCGACGGAGAGCATCTTGGGGCTGCCCTGGACGCCTTCCCGGTACAGGACATCGAACGCGTCCCGGAGATGGGCGAAGAACTGCTCGCCCGAGGGGAATCCGGCCGGGGACGCGAAACGCATATCGTTGGTGTCGAGGGTATACGGGACCACCAGGTGGTCCTGCTCGCGAACGCGCACCCAGTACGGGAGATCGTCGGCGTAGGAGTCCGAGTCGTAGACGAACCCACCGTGCTCGACCACCAGGTCGCGGGTGTGCGGCGAGTCGCGCCCGGTGTACCAGCCCAGCGGCGCCGTACCGGTCAGCTCGGTCAGGATGCGTACCGCCTCGGCCAGGTGCGCGCGTTCGGTGTCGACGTCGGTCAGCTGATAGGACTTCCAGCGCAGGCCATGGCAGGCGATCTCGTGGCCGAGTTCCCCGAAAGCCGCTACCGCCTCGGGGTTTCGCTGCATGGCGCGGGCCACCGCGAAGACGGTCAGCGGCAGACCGCGTCGTTCGAACGTGCGCAGCACACGCCACAGACCGGCCCGGGAACCGTACTCGTAGAGCGATTCCATGCTCATGTGCCGGTTCGGGAAGGCCTGCGCCGGAGTCATTTCCGAGAGGAACGTCTCCGAATGCTCGTCGCCGTCGAGGACAGTGTTCTCACCGCCCTCCTCGTAGTTGAGCACGAACTGCACGGCGATCCGAGCGCCGCCGGGCCAGCGCGGATCCGGCGGATTCTTGCCGTAGCCGCGGAAGTCGCGCGGGTACTCGCTCATCCGCCCAGCTCCCCGTACAGCCGCAGCCGGGCCAGCCCGCCGTCCGGGAAGACGTCCAGGTGTACCTCCACCACCGAGGCCGCGATCGGCGTGATCGGGAACCGATGGCGGGTGTCGGGCTGTAACTCGGTGCGCGGCAACAGCTCCACCTCGGTGCCGTCGGCGGTGGTGCCGGTCAGCGCGGCCGCGCCGGGACTGTTGCCGAGAAAGTAGGAGGTGTCGATCTCGGCCAGCCGGATCAGGCCGGGACCCGCCAAACGGATTCGCACCCAGTCGTTTCCGTCGTCGCGGCGGCGCGCGGTCTCCCAGCCGTCGCCCATTTCCCGGGCCAGGCCGGGATAGAGCATCTGATTCGGCGCGCTGTAGAAGCGGTTGGAGCAGTCCAGCACGAGTGCACCGTTCTCCAGCGCGGCCAGATCGACCGGGCCGAGGCCGAGCAGCGCCCGATCCGGGCGGCCCACACCGTGCACCCGCAGGCGGGCAATTCCACCGTCGGGGTGCATGGTGAGTTTGACGTGCGTCCACCGGTTCTCGCTGTCCACCGCAAAGGGGTTGCGACGGTCGCCGTCCACAGCGACGTGCTCGAGCAGCGGCACCCAGTCGGTGCGTGCGGCGATCGTCTCGGCGGGTGGATACCCCTCGATCGCCAGGGCCGACACCGAGATCGCGGGCGGATAGTTGCCTTTGAACCAGGCGGTGTCGACCACGACACCGCGGATCACGCCGGGCACGCCGAGCCGGATGATCGCGCTGTCGTCACCGGGTTTGCCACGGTGCCTGCGGGTTTCCCACCCGTCGTACACCTGTCCCTTGTGCCCGAAGGTCGAGGGCCGGTAGTCGGCGGGGCCCGGGTTGATCAAATTCTCCTTCTCCGCGAAGAATTCGTCGTTCGCCCAGATCACCGCGCCGCCGAGCGGCCGGACCGCCAGATCCGGCAGCAGGGTGAAATCGGATGGTTCGCTCATCGTGGCCTTCCGGGTCGTGCGTTCAGGACAGCGGCTGCCGCGCGACCAGCGCCCGCAGCACCTCCGGGGTCAGCTGCGCGGGCAGGTCCGCGGCGGTGCGCGCGCCGCAGCTCAGGCCGCGCAGCACCGTGGCGGCCAGCGCCTCGGCGGTCGCGGGCTCGTCCATGACACCGCCGGAGCGACGATCCAGGTAGGCCAGCAGCCGGGGCACGGCCACGTCGACAGCTTTGCGGAAGAAGTCGTAGGTCGCGAGCCAGCGCGTGACCAGGTGCGCCGGATGCATGTCCCAGCCCTGGTAGTAGCCGCGGGTCAGGGCCCGGCCGACCAGCCGGTGATGGTTGCGCACCGCGAACTCCGGGTCGTCCCCCGGGACGATCTGGGTGGAACCGTCGCAGATCCACACGCCGGTCCCGGCGGCGGCCACCTGCATGACGGACTTGGCGAAATCGGCGGCGGGGTGATCCAGGGCCTGGTCCGGTGCGGCGACACCGCAGGCGGCGGTGTAGTCGTAGGTGCCGAAATGCAGTGCGCTGCACCGGCGGCCGGACGCGGCGAGCATGGTGGCGATCGGGCTGGTGCCGTCGGCGGCGATGATGGCCTGCGGGCTCTCGATCTGTAGTTCGAAGCGCAGCGTGCCCGCGGCCAGGCCGGAGCCGCGCTCGATGCCCTCGCACATGGCGGTCAGTGCCGCGGCCTGCTTGGCGGAACGGATCTTGGGCACCGTGAAGACGAAGCCCTCGGGGACTCCGCCCATGCCTTCCAGTACCAGTTCGAGGGTGCGCAGGGCGCGGCGGCGCTCGGTGCCCGCGAGGCCCTTCATCCGGATGCCGAAGCTGCCCGGGCCCGCGCCGTCGGCCCAGGCGGCCAGCACCGCGCCGGCGTTGGTGGCCGCCGCGTCCTCCTCGGCGTCGCCGCGGAAGCCGTAGCCGTCCTCGAAATCGATCCGCATGTCCTGGATCGGTTCCTGCTCCAGCCGGGCCCGCACGGCGGCGAGCGAGTCGGTGGCGTCGAGTTCGGCCAGCAGGGTCCGCTGGTCGTCGAGCAGTTCGACCGCGGCCGCGCCCCATTCCTTCGGCGTGTGCACCGTGGCCCGGTCGGCGCCGACGTAAGCCGTGTGAATCGGCTGGTCACGGCCGTCCGGGCCGGGGTAGTGGGCGTTGAGTTCGGCGTCGACGGCGTCGAGCATCGACTCGATCCTGGCCCGGACGTTCTCCGGTAACCGTGTGGACGTCACCCTGGCTCTCCTTCTCGCATGGCGCGCCGGACCACGGTCCGGCCGTACCACGCAAGCATTGCCGATCGCCGCGGCACGCGCGGGAGCGGCCCATCACGCGCGGCGCGTCCCGATCCATCCACAGGCGTGCACAGCCCCTTCGGCGCGGCCGCTCAGCACTGGAGCAGCACGCCGCCGCCGACACCGGCGAAGGTCATCACCGCCGCACCGGCGAGTACCGGAACCCGGCGGCGCAGCAGTGCGCGCGAGCGGGCCCGCCACTCGCGGTGCCGCTCGGTCGAGCGAGTTGCCTGATCCGGGGAATCGATCACGGCCGCACCCCGGCGGCGACCGCGCCGGCGACGCAGAACGGCGAGCGTACTCACGATCAACGTGGCAATCAGCATGTCGGAACTCCTTACGCCGCAGCCGGATTCGCGGGCGCGCGGCGCGGGGCGGACACCAGGCCGTGCTGGATCAGGCTCTCCGCGGTGTCCAGGATCGAGTCGCGGACCGGGCGCATGGTCCAGCCCAGCTCGCGGCGCGCCTTCTCGGAGCTGAGCCGCTCCTGGATGCCCAGGGTGGGGACGGTGAGCCGAATGGTCTTGTCGAACAGCGCGATCGTGCGCACCAGCAGATCGGGCAGGACCCGGGTGGGCACGCGGTAGCCGCGCGCGTCGAATTCCGTGGCCAGCGTGCGGCCCAGATCGCGCATCCAGAGGTGCTCCCCCGCCGCGATGTAGCGGTTGCCCGCCGCCTCCGGGACCTCGACGGCCAGGCGGTGCAGCACCGCCAGATCGCGCACGTCGACGGTGGCCCAGCCGACTCGGGGCGAGCCGGGTACGCCGCCGGACAGCAGCATGCGCACCGGTTCGTGCGAGGTGCTGGTGGCCGCGGCGGACTGCACCGGCCCGAGGATCATGCCGGGATTCAGCGCGACCAACTCCAGCCGCTGCTCCGCCGGCAGCGCCGCGACGAAATCCCAGGCGGCGCGCTCGGCGAGGGTCTTGCTCTTCTGATAGGCCCCGCTGTTGGCCACGACCGACCAGTCGGCCTCGGTGCGGACCATGTCGTGCTCGGTGTGACCGTGCGCGACGGCCGCGATCGAGGAGGTGAGCACGACCCGGCGCACGGTGGCGCTGGCGGCGGCCGCGCGCAGCACACGCAGGGTGCCGTCGACGGCCGGGCGGATCAGGTCCTGCTCGTCGCGCGGCGGTGCGGCGGGGAACGGCGACGCGACGTGCAGCACCGCCGCGCAGCCCGCCACCGCCTCCGCCCAGCCGGTGTCGCGGTCGAGGTCGGCGGCGACGAATTCCAGCGCGCCGCCGGTGCGTTCGGCCAGCGCCATCAGGTGCGCTCGCTTGTCCGTCGCGGCCAGATCGCGCACCGTGGCGCGGACCGAATAGCCGTGCTCCAGCAGTTCGGCGATGACCTGTCCGGCAACGAATCCCGTTGCACCAGTTACCAATACTTGCTTGCTCATGTTGCCCCGTTTCGCTTCGCGCGCGCCATCTGAGCGCCGCTCAGATCATTTAAGCACTGTTTAGATTGATCGTCCAGGGGTCGTCGCCTACGCTCGGTTGGTGACGCGGACCAGCTACCACCACGGCGCCCTGCGCGACGCCCTGATCGAGGCCTGCCTGCGCCTGATCGAGACCGAGGGCATCGCGGCCGTGAGCCTGCGCCGCGTGGCCCGGGAGGCGGGCGTCAGCACGGCCGCGCCCTATCACCACTTCGCCGATCGGGCCGCCCTGCTCGCGACCCTGTCCGCCAACGGCTTCGAACGCCTCGGCGCGGAACTCACCGCCGCGCGCGCGGCCGCCGACTCACCCCTGGCCGCGGTGGTCGCGCTCGGCGAGACCTACGTGCGCTTCTCCCGCGAACAGCCCGCCTACTTCCGGCTGATGTTCCGCCCGGAACTGTCCCAGCCCGACAAGCACCCGACCGCGATGGCGGCGGGCGAAGCCGCGTTCGGCGTACTCGCCGACGCGGTCGCCGACTGCGTGGCCGCCGGGCTGATCGAACCCGAACGCGCGGACACCGTCACCATCGCGTGGTGGGGCATCGCGCACGGACTGGCCTCGCTCTGGCTGGACGGTCAGCTGGCCAAACGCGCCGGCCTCATGCACACCACCGCACCGGAGCTGGTGCAGAACATCATCCAGGCCTGCTCGGCATTGCTGGGGCCGCGGCCGCACACGTGATCACGCGGTCCAGGCGGGCCCCGGATCGGGCGCGTCCGCGCGCGCCACGGTGGCGTGGATCAGGCCGTAGGGGCGATCGTCGGCGTGGTAGACCTCGCCCCGGTTCACCAGGCCGAACCGGCCCAGGTCATAGTCGAAATGGTGCTTGTTGGGAGCCGCGAGACGCACCTCGGCCAGATACGGGAACGACTCCAGCGCGGCCTTACCCATCTCGAACAAGGTCTGCTGCAACGCTTTCGAGTACTGGGTCGCGAAGACCTCGATCAGGCACTGCCGAATACCGGTGTAGGCGGCATCCCAGTCGATGCCGTCGACGGTGGCGAAACGCCACTGCGCGACCAGGGAAGTCGCGAGCATCCGATCGGATGTCGGCTCCAGCACGGTGAACTCGTCGACCAGGAAGTCCGCGAACTCCGAACCGGTCGACTTCAGCAGCACCAGATCCGCGACACCGCCGATCACCCAGGCGCGCTGCGCGGCCCCCTCCCCCGCCACGGTGACGGTCGCGGTGCGCACGTCCGGGCCGCGCCGGGTCCAAGTGTGCTCATGCGGTACTCCGTCGACCGAAACCCGCTGCCAGGCATACTCTTCGACCTCGATGCGGGCGCTGTCCACCGGCTCGGTCCGATCGACGAAGTGCCGGGCCAGGGCCAGCGCGTACTCCTCGATCGGTTGCAGCCCGGTGATCTTCGCGTAGGCGTAGGCGGTCTGCTTCTGGGTGTCGGTCGGCAGCACCTCGGACTGGTCACCCACGGTATAGGCCGCCGCGAAATCACCGCGCAGCACGGTGGAGACGTTCACGTCGCGGATCTCGTGCCGCGCGCTGTCGCGGTAGACCCGTACGATGCGGTTCTCGGCCTTGCCGTATCGGTTGTCCGACAGCACGATCGGCCCGGTCAGCTCCATGGCTCAGCTCCCTCGGTAGGTGGAGTACGCGAACGGCGACAGCAGCAGCGGGACGTGGTAGTGCCGCTCGCCGGTGACGGCGAACGCGAGCACGACCTCGGGATAGAAGGTCTGCACCCCCTGCGCCGCGAAGTAACCGCCGGTGTCGAAGACCAGCCGATATGTGCCGGGCCCGAGTGCCGGGCCGAGCGCGCCGATCCGGCCGTCGGTGTCGGTGACCGCCGCGGCCAGCTGCTCGGCGCCGTCGTAGAGCGCCACCGCGATGCCGGCGGCGGGGACGCCACGCACCGCGTCCAGCACGTGGGTGCTGAGCGTGCTCATGCGCTACCGCCCAGCAAGCCGGCCAGCCGGAGCCGATTGATCTTCGCCAATTCGGTACGCATGACCTGCCTTTCGGTGACTGGATCGTTGCCGAGCCGGGCGGTGAGTAGCGCGAGCAGTTCGGCGCCGGACTTTCCGGTCGCGCAGACCAGATAGCGATAGCCGAACTGCCGCTCGTAGGCGCGGTTCCCGTCCTCCAGCGCCGCACGCACAGACGCGTCCGCGCCGGCGACCCCGGCCTGTTCCCGGGCCGAGCGCGCCGAATCGGTGTGCGCGCCGATCCGCGGATGACCCGCGAGCGCCTGCACGATCTGCGATTCCGACAGCGCCGCCGAAGCCGCGTCGGAGGCGGCAAACAATTCGTCATCGGTCGAAAATGGCCGGGCCGCCAGCACCGCGCGCGCCCATTCCGGCGCGGAGCAACAAGAAAGCAAAGCCTGTTCGGCCGCCGATTCCGGCAGCGCGTTCAGACCCGCGAGACCGCTTTCGTCTGTCATCGCTTCAGCATCGGCCACGACCTGCCGCTTCGCCAGCCGACAGGCCCCGGATCACACCCGGCGAGTTTCACAACATCGCGTAAATGTTTCGTTATTCGGTAACCCTCCGGCAAGGACACCACGACTACCGTGTGCGCATGGCCGCGTCCTTTTCCCCGGACGGCGCTGTGTCACACACCACAGCCCGGCGCTCGATTGTGCTCGCGCACAACGACTCGACCTCGTTATCCGAGGAATGGGTCGCAGTTTCAGGGGCCGACACCTATTCGTGCGATCGAGAAGATATGGTGTGCGTCACGTGCGACGATTTGGCGACGGGAATGGATCGAGATTTCCCGGCAGCGGACGCATGGGTGGATCGGAGCTAGACAATGCGCGACATCGTCGATGACCTATTGCGGGTGTGGCACTCCGGGCGAACCGGGGGCTTGGCCACCATCGTCCGGACCGTGGGATCCGGGCCGCTGACCGTCGGCACAGCCATGCTGGTGGACGCCAACGGCGCGGTGTACGGCTCGATGCTCGGCGGCACCGTCGAGCGCACCGTGCACCAGGCCGCGGTCGAGGCGGCGCGCACCGGCGCCCGCGGCATGCACCGGTTCGGGGTGCCCGCCGGCGAGGCAGGCACCGGCACCGGCGGCATGGTGGATGTGTTCGTGGAACCGTTCTCCCGCCACGACTTTCCCGAGTTCCCCACCATCGCGGCCGAGATCGCGGCGCACCGCCGGGTCACGCTGTTCACCGTGGTGTGGAACCCCGATCCGGATCTGATCGGCCAGCACCTGATCACCGGGAAGCGGCACAACACCGAACTGGTGGCACTGCCGGACTCGGATCTGTTCGTCGCGTCCTTCGCGCCGCCGCCGCGCCTGATCATCTTCGGCGCCAACGCCACCGCCGGTGCGCTGACCACGCAGGCGCGGCTGCTCGGCTACCGGGTGACCATCTGCGACGCTCGCGAAACCCTCGCCACCCCCGAGGCTTTCCCGGGCGCCGAGGTCGTGGTGGACTGGCCGCATCGGTACCTGAACGCGCAGGCCGCGGCCGGCGCGATCGATTCCAGCACGGCCGTGGTCGTGCTCTCCGGCGATCCGAAGTTCGAGGTGCCGCTGCTGACCGTCGCCTTACGACTACCCGAGCTCGGCTACCTCGCGGCGGAAGGCTCCTGGGCCGCGCACACGCGCCGCATGGAGGATCTGCGCGCGGGCGGCTTCGACGAACAGACCCTGGCCACCATGCACTCCCCCGCGGGCCTGGATCTGGGCGCGCGGACCGCGGGCGAGCAGGCGCTGTCGATCGCCGCCGAACTGCTGGCCGCGCGCTCGGGCCGGACCGGGCACAGCCGCTCACCGCGCTCGGCACCGTCGACCGATCACCGCGCCTTCGACACCGCCGAGCAGGCGTTCATCACCGCCCTGTAGCCGGAACACCGGCGCCACCCTGGTAGTTGTACGTCGGGTGAACCCGATATACGCGCTGCTGGACGCCAAACTGCATATCGCGGGCTCGGAGATCCTGTGGCGCGAGGTCATCGGCAACGGGTTCGGCCTGGCCTCCGCGATCGGCGGCATGCGTCGGCGGGTCTGGGCCTGGCCGGTCGGCATCGCGGGCAACACCCTGCTGTTCACGGTGTTCGTCGGCGGCGTCTTCAATACGCCGCAGCAGCTGAACATGGCGGGCCAGGCCGGGCGTCAGCTCATGTTCGTCGCGGTCAGCGTGTTCGGCTGGTATCAGTGGTACCGCCATTCCCGGGAGACCGGGCTCGAGCATCGCGGCGTCGATCCACGCTGGGCCAGCACACGCGAACGCTGGTTCCTGGTGGCCGCACTGCTGCTCGGCACCGTGGTGTTCTCGCAGCTGTTCGAGTGGCTCGGCTCCTACGGCCCCTGGGCCGAGGCATGGATCTTCACCGGATCGGTCCTGGCGACCTACGGTATGGCGCGCGGCTTGGCGGAGTTCTGGTTGATCTGGATCGCGGTCGACATCGTCGGTGTCCCGCTGCTGCTGAAGGCCGGCTACTACCCCTCGGCCGTGCTGTACATCGTCTACGCCGGATTCGTCGCGTGGGGCTTCGTGGTCTGGGCCCGCACGGCGCGGGAAGACACCGCTGTCAGCGACCCGGCGGCGCGGTGGGCGGCGACTGCTGGACCGGATGGCCGCCAACCCTGATGGCGCCGACGACGAAGCGGTCGTGAACGCCATGTGGGCGGACGGGCGACGACCGATCCGTAACCACGGGCTGGACGAATCCGCTCCCTAGACCAGATCGACCCGGACCCCGGCGGCGCGGATCTGCGCCACCGCGGCGGGGTCCGCGTCGGTGTCGGTGACCAGCACGTGCACCTGTTCGATCCCGCAGATCCGGGCCAGCGCCGTGCGCTCCAGCTTGTCCGCGGTGGCCACCACCAGGACGTGCCGGGAGCGACGCACCATCTCGGTGGTGACACCGGCCTCGTCGAGGTGGCGGCACTGTGCGCCGCCATCCGCGGTGATCGCGTTGACGCCGAGAATCAGGGCGTCCAGGCGCAATTCGGCCAGGGCGCGCTCGGCCAGCGGGCCGTGCAGCTCATAGGATTCGCGCCGCGCCACCCCGCCCAGGCAGATGGTCCGCAGGTGCGGGCGCAGCACCATCTCACCGGCGATGTTCAGGGCGTTGGTGACGATGGTGAGCTGGTCGCCGCCCGCCTCGGCCAGGTCGGTTCGCCCCGCCAGCGCGCGGGCCACCGCCGTGGTCGTGGTGCCGCCGTTGATGCCGACCACCGAGGAGGCTTCGATCAGACCCGCGGCGTGCTCGGCGATGCGCTGTTTGGCTTCGCCGCCGGTCTGCCGATAGCGGGCGGGCAGGTCGTAGGCCACCGAGGTGGCGACCACGCCGCCGTGGGTCCGGGTGGCCAGCTGCTGTTCGGCGAGCGCGGTGAAATCGCGGCGCACGGTGGCCAGGGAGACGCCGAGGCGTTCGGCGGCTTCCTCGACCGAGAGCCGGCCCGATTCGGCCAGCAGTTCCAGGAGCCGGTTCCAGCGCTGTGGGCGATCGGTCGGCCCGGTCATCGCGCACCGCCGCGCGGTGACGGCGTCTGCTGTTGCACGTACTCCATCTGATCACATGCCGCGACGGCGACCGCGCGGGGCGGCGGGCTCAGCCCGAACCCAGCGGGCCGTCGACGAAAAACGCTATCTCCGAGCAGATCTCGTCCAGCGAGAGCGCGGCGCCGGGCGTGGTCGACTGCACCAGCTCCTGCGCCAGCGCCTGCACCGAGCCGATCACGGCCAAGGCGAACAGGTCGAAACGCCGGGGTTTGATCTCGCCCCGCTCGGCCGCGCGGTCCGCCTCGCCGATCAGCAGGGCCGCCAGCAGCCGCCGCTGCTCGCGGCGCCACTGCTCGACCGTCGGGCCGACCCCGACCACCTCGACATGCAGCACCCGCGCCGAGCGCAGATCGGCGCAGGTCGCCGTGAGATACGCCCGGAAGACGGCCAGCAGCCGGACCGGCAGCGCCGCGTCCCGCGCGCGATCCAGCGCGGCCACCGCCTGTTCCACCGCGGCCGCGGAGATCCGATTGACCAGCGCGATCAACAGGGCCTCGCGGCTGCCCATGTCCTCGTAGAAACTGCGGGTCGACACATTCGCCACCGCGCACAGCCGCTCGATCGAGGTGGCGGCGTACCCCTGGGTGCCGAACAGTTCCAGCGCGGCTTCGATCAGCCGATTCCGCCGCTGGGCCACCCGCTGGGCTCTGGAGAGTCCAGCGTAGGTGCGTCCAACCCTCGGGTCCCCGGCCACGCTTCGATACTACCGTGTGGAAGCACCCTGACAGGCGGGCGGACACGAGGTTGACCGCTGATACTCCCTTGCGCGACAACATGTCTGGATTACTTCACGCTACCGGCTGTGAGACCGGCGACCAGCCGCTTCTCGATCACCGCGAACAGGATCACCACCGGGATGATGCCGACCGTGGAGATGGCGAACACGTAATGCCATGCGGTGTCGTACTGTCCGACGAACTTGGTCAGCGCGACCGACAGCGGCTGGTTCTCCGGAGTCGTCAAAACCACCAGGCTGGCGGCGAATTCGTTCCAGCAGGCGACGACGGTGAAGATGGTCGCGGTGACGATGCCCGGCCAGACCAGCGGCAGGCTGACCTTGGTCAGGATCTGCCAGCGGTTCAGCCCGTCCAACTGGGCGGCCTCCTCGATCTCCACCGGGACCGAGGCGAAGAAGCTGTGCAGGATCCACACCGCGAAGGACAGATTGAACGCCGCGTTGACCAGGATCATGGCCAGCCAGGTGTCGTTGATGCCGAGCGCGAAGAACTCCCGGATCAGGCCGGTCACCAGTACCGTCGGCTGCATCATCTGGGTGATCAGCACCAGCCCGAGGAAGACGGCCCGGCCCGGAAACCGCCGCCGCGCGGTGTAATACGCGGCCGGGATGGCGACCGCGAGCACCAGCACGGTGGCGCAGGCCGAGATGATCACGGTGCTGGCCAGATTGAACGGCAGCGGCGTTTCCGGGGTGTCCCACATGGTGGAGTAGTTGTCCGGATGCCAGGACTCGGGCAGATAGGTCGGCGGGATGCGCAGCATTTCGGCCGCGCTCTTGAGCGAGCCGAGCACCATCACCACGAACGGCAGCAGGAATCCGGCGGCGATGAGCACACCGATCACCGTCAATCCCCAGCGCCGGCGCGGCGGCTTGGACACCACTGCGGGCTGCTCGATTACCGAGTCGGTCACGCGTCGACCTCCCGCGTCGGCTTGATCACCCGCACGTAGATCGCGATGATCACCATGATCAGCACGAAGTTGAGCACGCTCATCGCGGCGGCCGTGTCCAACTGCTGATTCTGCTGAATCAGCTTGAAGGTCAGGGTGGTCGTGGTGTCCGCGCCGAAACCCGCGATGCTGCCGGTCAGCACCTTCAGGATCGGCAGGGAATTGAAGGCGTTGATGATATTGATGATGGTGGCCACCGCGATGGCCGGACGCAGTTGCGGCAGCAGGAGATACCAGTAGCGCTGCCACGCGCTCGCGCCGTCGACCCGGCCCGCTTCCACGATCTCCGACGGAATCGATTGCAGCCCGGCCAGAATCGTATACGTGGTGAACGGGATCGAGACGAAGACGCCGACCACGATCGCGACGACGAACGCCTGCGTCGGCTGCTTGGTGAAGCCGTAGCCGCGATCCAGCAGCCCGATGTCGACCAGGAAGCGGTTGGCGATACCGACATCCGGATCGAGCATGTAGTAGAAGATCGTCGTGGTCATCACCACCGACGCCGCCCACGGCACCAGGATCGCCATCCGCACCGCGGTGCGGCCGGGGAACTGCTTGTTCAGGAACTGGGCCAGCGCCGCCGAAAGCACCAGGGTGATGCCGACGACCGCCACCACCCACACCACGGTGTGCCCGAGCACCGAGCCCAGTTCCGAGATCTCGAACAGCGTGCGGTAGTTGCCCAGCCCGGCCGGGCCCCGGTCCTGGCCGTACTGGCTCAGGTCCCGGGTACTCGTCCACAGCATGTAGCCGATCGGGAAGGCGACGACGGCGGCGATGAGCAGCAGGGTCGGGCCGATCCAGGGCAGTGCGCCCAGAGCCTGCCGCACCCGCGAACTACGTGTACTCACAACCACTTACCCTCCACACCACACCGAGCAACATCCACACGACTAGTTCGCGGCCTGCTGAATCTTGGTCAGCACCGCGGCCGGATCCGCGCCCTGGGCGATGGTGCCCATCTGCTGCCGGATCGCGCCCTGGGCCGGACCCCACTTCGGGTTGTTGCTCGGGTAGAACCGCGCCACCGGCAGGGTCGCCGCGAACGCCTTGGTCACCGGATCGTCGGCCAGCTTCGCCGCGCCGCTGTTGGTGATCGGGATGAACCCTTCCTTCTGCACGAAGCCGGAATAGACATCGGCCGAGTAGAAGAAGTCGACGAACTTCTTGATCGTCGCCGCCTTCTTACCGTCCTTCTTGAACGCCATCAGGTGATCGGCGACGCCGAGGGTCACCGGCGATCCCGTTTTGGTGGGCGAGGGCGCGGTCGCGTACTTCAGGGCCGCGTTCTTGGTCTGGATCTGGCCGATGGTCGGCGGCAGGCCCTCGATCATGCCGATCTTGCCCTGGATGAAGGCGTTGATCACGTCCTTGCGATCGGTCGCCCCCGGATTCGGCTGGGTCACACCGGCATCCACGAGTGCGCGCATGGCCTGCACGCCCTCCAGGTTGGCCGGGGTGTCGACGGTGATCTTGTCGCCTTCGGCCCAGGCGCCGCCCGCGCCGAAGGTCCAGATCGAGGTCTCGCCCTGGGCTTCCTCGCTGCCCAGCGGCAGGCCGTAGCCGGAGATGCCCTCGCCGAGCGCCTGGATCTTCTTGGCGGCGTCGGTCAGTTCGGCCCAGGTCTTGGGCGGGGTGGCCACGCCCGCGCGCTGGAACAGTTCGGTGTTGTAGAACAGGGTGCGGGTGGAGGCGAACAGCGGCAGGGCGAACTGGGTGCCGTTGAGCGAGGCGTTCTTGGCGAAGCCCGGCTGGATGTCGGACAGCGTTGCGGGCGAGGCGATCTCGGAGGCGGGGAAGAGCATGTCGTCACCGGCGAAGCTGGCGTACGCATCGACATTGAGCAGGTCCGGGGTGGTCGACTTGTCCTGCAACTTGGTGCGGATCACGTCGTTGATCGTGTCCCAGGACTCCATCTGAAGGTTCACCGTGATGTCGGGGTTCTTGGCCTTGAACGCGGCGATGATGCCGTCCCACAGGGCTTTCGTGCCGTTGGCGCCGTCACTGTAGGTGGGGGCGAGGAAGTTGATGGTGGTATCGGAGTCGGCCTTGTCGTCGCCGCCGAACCCGCAGGACGAAACGGCCAGCGCGACGCCGGTGGACATCGCTATCCCCGCGAGCAATCCACGGAATGTTCTTTTCACGAGCAGAACCTTTCAAATTCGCACCCGGCACAGGCCGGACCGCCGATGATGGGAGCAACCCACCGTCTTGCGGATAATGTAGCGCCATGCGTGATCGTATGTGACTGATTTGGTTGTAAAGTTGACATGAACGATCACACGGGGTGATTCTGATGGAGTGCCTGCCTCCGCTCACACCTCCGCCACCCACCTCGCCGCCGAGGTCTCCAGCCAGCCCGACAACTGGGCGCACGCCGCCACCGTTGCCGCGGAACACCGCGCCGTGCTGCCGCGATCCGGCGAACGCGTCGCCGTCGTCGGATGTGGCACCTCCCTGTTCATGTCCCGCGCCATCGCGGCACTGCGCGAGGACGCCGGCCAGGGGCTCACCGACGCCTGGCCGGCCAGTGGGCTGCGGCTGGACCGCGACTACGACCGCTACCTGTTCATCTGCCGCTCCGGCACCACCACCGAGGTGGTGCGCGCGATGGAACAGGTGCCCGCGCACATCCCGCGCACCGTCGTGTGCAGCAGCCCCGGCACGCCCGTGCTCGAACTCGGCGATGCCATCCTGATCGACGAGATCGACGAAAAGTCGGTGGTGCAAACCCGATTCGCGACCACGACGCTGGCCATCGCGCGCTGGCACCTCGGCGAGGACCTGACGCCGGTCATCGCCCAGGCCCGCGGCGTGCTCGCCGAGAACCCGGCCGAATCACTGGCCGCCGTGCGCCACGCCGAGCAGATCAGCTTCGTCGGCATGGGCTTCGGCGCCGCGCTCGCCGACGAGGCCGGTCTGAAACTGCGCGAATCCTGCCAGGCCTGGACCGAGGGCTACCTGGCCACCGAATACCGGCACGGACCGATCAGCATCGCCGCGCCCGGGCGCGCGGTCTGGGCGTTCGGCGCACTGGAGCCCGGGTTCGCCGCGGATATCGCGGTCACCGGCGCGCACCTCGAACACCGCGCGATCGATCCGATGGCCGAACTGGTGCGCGTCCAGCAGCTGTGCCTGCTGCGGGCGGCCGACCTGGGGTTGGACGCCGACCATCCGCGCAACCTCAACCGCTCGATCATCCTGGACCAGTAACCGGAGCCGGCCCACGTCCCGCCCACACCCCGGAAAGCCGATATCGCAGTGCGCCAGCAGCCACCACACGACCTCCAGAAGCCGACACCACGGTCGCACCGGCCATCGCCCGGCATCTGCTCGGCGCGTAACGTCAGCGAGGTGTCCGCGGCTGCCCCGGTACCCGACAATGCGCTGGTCCTCGCGCTGGACGTCGGCGGGACCACCATGAAGGGCGAGGTCACCGACGTCACCGGAAAGGTGCTGGCCGTCGGGGTACGGTCCACACCGCAGAGCGAGGCGGCGTTCGACGCCATGGGCGAGCTGGGCGACCAGCTGCTCGCAGAACTCACCGCCACACAGCGCGGTCGGGTGGCCAGAGCCTCGGTGGTCATGCCCGGCATCATCGACGTGGAGCGTTCGATCGCGGTGTTCAGCGCCAATATCGGCTGGCGGGATGTGCACATCGGCGATCGCTTCGACACGCGCTGGAACATACCGGTGCTGATCGAACACGATGTGGCCGTGGCGGGTTGGGCCGAGTGGCGGTTCGGGGCAGGACGGGGTTGCGACGATGTGTGCGTGGTCATCCTGGGGACCGGGATCAGCGGAACCCTGTCCGTCGGAGGGCGATTGGTGCGCGGGGGCATCGGCCAGACCGGCGAGTACGGCCATATCTCGGTGCGGCACGACAACGGCCTCCGCTGTGCGTGCGGCAATATCGGCTGCGTCGAAACGGTAGCGTCCGGCGCGGCCATGGCCCGCGCCTACACCGCGCGCACCGGCGAAACCGTCAGCACCGCCGATCTTTTCAGTCGCGAGGATGATCCGGATGCCAAGGCCGTGCTCGCCGATGCGGTCGACGCGCTGGCCGACGGCCTGGTCGGCATCGTGCACGCCACCTGTCCCGAACTGATCGTGCTGGGCGGCGGCGTCGCCGGCGCGGGGGCGGCCCTGACCGAGCCGTTGCACCACGCGCTGACTGAACGGCTGCGCCTGGTCCCCGCACCCGCCGTCGTCGTCGGCGAATTCGGCGCACGCGCCGGGCTGACCGGCGCCGCCCTGTTCGCCCGCCACGGAGCCCTGACATGAGCGCGCAGCTGCCCACGCGAGCAGCCCTCCAGGCCGGTCCGATTCAGCGCGGTGTGCGTCCGGGAACCACTCGATCCGAATGCCGCCGGTGGCCGGCATCCCGCGAATTGCGCACCGGTTCCACCTCGGTCACCGGGCAGGCAGTACGTCGATGAGCGACCGAGCGGAGCGGACCGTGTCGACCGCCATGGGCCGACCGGAGATCCACGTACGCGGCCGGCTGGTCTCGGATGCGCAGATGCTCGACGACGGCGTGATCACCGTTGCGGGCGACCGCATCACAGATGTCCGGCCGTTCACGGAATGGGCTGTGGCGCACCCCGATTCGGAGCGGCCCGAATACGCCGGGACGGTACTGCCCGGCCTGGTGGACATCCACAATCACGGCGGTTACGGGCACCGGTTCGATACGGTCGATGCCGCCGAGGCCGACGCGGCGGCCCGGTTCCATCATTCGCGCGGATCGACCACCGTGCTGGCCAGTGTTGTCACCGGCGCGGCGGAAGACATGGTGGCGCAGGTCGCGACGTTGCGGAGGCTGGCCGAGGACGGGGTGATCGGCGGGATCCATGCCGAGGGGCCCTTCCTGGCGGCCGCCCGGTGCGGGGCGCAGGATCCGCGCTTCCTGCGCGATCCGGATTCCGAGCTGACGAAACAGCTGGTGGCGGCCGGTGGCGGGCACCTGCGGGTGATGACAATCGCGCCCGAGCTGCCCGGTTATGCCGCAGTGGCGCAACAGCTTTGCGACAGCGGCGTGGTCGTGGCACTCGGTCACACCGACACCGATTTTCCAGGTTTTCAGAATGCGCTGCACCCCAGGGGATCAGGCGCCCTCGTCACCCATCTGGCCAATGGCATGCCGCCGCTGCACCACCGGTCCGGCGGCCCGGTGGCCGCCGCGCTGGTGGCCGCCGGGGTGACCGTGGAGCTGATCGGCGACGCCGTCCATGTCGATGCGGGCTTCGCCGCGCTGGTTTTCGCGGCCGCCCCCGGACGTGTGGCATTGATCACAGACGCGATGCAGGCGGCGGGCATGCCGGACGGTGAATACCGGCTCGGACCACAGACCGTGCGGGTGGCCGACGGCGTCGCCCGGGTGCCGAGCGGATCGATCGCGGGGGGAACATCCACCCTGCTGCGATGCGTGTCGTGGGCCGTGACCGCCTGCGGCGTGCCACTGCGCGAGGCGGTACGCGCCGCCACCACCGTGCCCGCGACCGCCGCGGGGCTGGCCGAAGTCGGTGACCTGCGCCCCGGCTGGTTCGCCGATCTGGTGATAGCCGATGACAATCTGCACTTGCGCCGGGTGCTCAGACGTGGACAGTGGTTGTCGTGATCCTCACCGTGACAATGAATCCCGCCTACGACATGACCTATCGCGTGGAGCGTTTCGAACGTGGCCAGGCCCACCGCGTGCGCTCGGTCGAACAGCGCATCGGTGGCAAGGGAATCAATGTCACCAGAGTGCTCAACCAGCTCGGAAAGTACGCCAGAGCAACCGGTTTCGCCGACCACGCGTTCGCCGCCGCGGCCGAGCTGGAGATGCCGGTCGACTTCGTGCACGCGCTGCCCTGGGTGCGCCGCACGGTGGTGATCAGCGAATCCGACGACGGCACCGCCACCGCCCTGTGGGAACCCGGCGCCCGCGTCTCCAATCCGCATGCGGCCGAACAACTCACCATCCGGGTGGCCGGGCTGCTGCCCGATATCAACGGCCTGGTCATCTCCGGTTCGCTACCCGGCGGGATCGATCCCGGGCTGCCCGCCGAGATCGCCCGGATCGCGGTCGAGGCCGGAGTCCCGGCCATCTGCGATGTCGACGGCGAGGCGCTGCGCCTGGCCGCCGAGGTTCCCGGCGTGGTCCTCATGCCCAATACCGAAGAGCTGGAACGGCTTACCGGCCTGGTGCCGGTCACCCCCGACGAAGTGGTGCAGGCCGTGCGGCCGCTGCTGGACAGCGGCGTCGGCGCCGTCGTCGCCACCCGCGGCGCCGCGGGCATGATCGCGATCACCCCGGAGGGGGCGTGGCTGGCCGAGCTACCCGAGGTGCTGGCCGGAAATCCCACGGGCGCGGGCGATTCCGCCGCGGCCGCGGTCATCGCCGCACTGTCCGAACGCGGCGCGCCGGACTGGCCCGCCATCCTGGCCGACGCCGTCGCCACCTCCGCGGCCGCCGTCGTCATCCCGGTCGCCGGCGAGATCGACCGCTGCCTGCGCACCCGAATCGCCCCGACCGTCGTGGTCGAGAAACTCACCACGTCCCAGCCGACCACCGCCTGACCCGAGGAGTTCCACCCCCATGCCGTTGACGCCCGTTCCCGAGCTGATCGCCGCCGCCCGTCCCGGCGGCCTGGGCGCGTTCAACGTCATCACCCTGGAGCACGCCGAAGCCATCGCCACCGGCGCCGAGGCGACGAATCGCCCTGCGCTGCTCCAGATCTCGGAGAACACCGTCGACTACCACGGCGGCTTGGCGCCGCTGGCCCTGGCCTGCCTGCGGATCGCGGCCGACAGCTCCGCGCCGCTGGCGGTGCACCTGGATCACGCCACGTCGTTCGAATTGATCGCCGCCGCCGCCGAACTGGGCATCACCTCGGTCATGTACGACGGCTCCACCGCCGACTATGCCGCGAATGTCGCCGCTACCGCCGAGATCGCCGCCTGGTGCCACGCCCGCGATGTGTTCGTGGAGGCCGAGCTGGGCGAGGTGGGCGGTAAGGACGGCGCGCACGCGCCCGGGGTCCGCACCGACCCCGCCGAGGCCGCCGACTTCGCTGCCGCCACCGCCGTCGACGCCCTGGCCGTCGCCGTCGGATCCTCGCACGCCATGCACACCCGCACCGCCGAACTCGACAACGACCTGATCACCCGGCTCGCGGCAAAAGTGCCTGTCCCCCTGGTCCTGCACGGCTCCTCCGGCGTGCCCGACGCCGGCTTGCGCGCCGCCGTGGCGCACGGCATCACCAAGATCAATCTGGCCACCCGCCTGAATATCGAGGCCACCGCCGCCGTGCGCGACGCACTCACCCCCACCGTGTCCGACCCCCGCAAGTACCTCGGCCCCGCCCGCGCCGCTATCCACCGGGAGGTCGTCCACCTCCTGCGCCTGCTCGCCGCCGAGTAGGAAACCGGCTCCGATAAGACATACCGAGCCACAGCTCGGCCATCGTGCTGAAACGGCCTACTCGCTACCCGAGACTTCCGACGATCGCGTCTACTTGAGGACGTACGGCGACACCGAACTGCGATGTTCGGAGATGTCGAGCACCTTGCCCAGCGGCGGGAAGGCGCGCTGCGGACAGTTGGTGCGCTCACAGACGCGGCAGCCCGCACCGATCAGGGTGGGCGCGGCCTCGTCGAGGTCGATGCCATCGGCATAGACGACGCGACCGGCGTGGCGCAGTTCGCAGCCCAGGCCGATGGCGAAGGTCTTGCCGGGCTGCCCGTAGCGGGTGGCGCGCCGTTCGACGGTGCGCGCGACCCAGAGATATTTGCGGCCGTCGGGCATCTGCGCGATCTGGGTCATGATCTTGCCGGGATAGGCGAAGGTCTCGTAGACGTTCCACAGCGGGCAGGTACCGCCGCTGGAGGAGAAGTGGAAACCGGTGGCGGACTGGCGTTTCGACATATTGCCCGCTCTGTCCACCCGGACGAAGGAGAACGGGACACCGCGCAGCTTCGGTCTCTGCAAGGTCGAAAGCCGGTGGCAGATGGTCTCGTAACTCTGGGTGAAGAAGGCCGAGAGCCGTTCGATGTCGTAGCGGAAGTCCTCGGCGACCTCGTGGAAATGCGTATAGGGCAGCACGGTCGCGGCCGCGAAGTAGTTGGCCAGTCCGAGCATGGCCAGTTTACGGGAGTCCTCGGTCGCGAAATTGCCCTCCTCGACCAGCTTTTCGAGCAGCGCGCCGCATTCGAAATAGGCGAGCTCGGCGGCGAGTTTGAAGGTGCGCTGGCCGCCGGACAGGTGCGGCGCGATCTCGAGCACCTGGGCGTGCGGGTCGTAGCGGTGCAGCACGCCCTCGCCGAGATCGATCCGCTCCACGATCCGCACGCCGTGATCGCGCAGCAGCCGGGCGATCTCGCGGTTCACGTCGCCGCCGTGGAAACGGATGCGATCGGTGAGTTTCTCTGCGGCCGTGTCTAATTCGTGGATGTAGTTCTGCCGCTGGTAGAAGAAGTCGCGGACTTCCTCGTGCGGTTTGCTGATCGCGGCGGTTCCGGAGCCGTCGGCGAAGCGGTCCTCGGTAGCGGCGGCCAGCTGGGCGCTGGTGTTGCGATACCGGTTGTGCATGTTCACCAGGGCGCGCGCCATGCTCGGGTGCGCGGAGACCATATCGGCGATCTCCTGGGTGTCGGCCTCGATGCCGAGTTCGGCGTCCATCACGACCTCCTGGAGCTCGGCGATCAGCCGGGTGTCGTCCTGGGAGGAGAAGAAGGTGGCGTCGACGCCGAACACTTCGCTGATCTTGAGCAGCACCGGCACGGTCAGCGGGCGCACGTCGTGCTCGATCTGGTTGAGGTAACTCGCCGAGATCTCCAGCTTGGTGGCGAGTGAGACCTGGCTCAGTCCCCGCTCGGTGCGCAGCTGTCGCAGGCGCGCCCCGACGTAAGTCTTGGCCATATGTCCAGTTTAGGCGCCGTTTCGCACCGCTGCCAATCCGGAATTAACAGTGGAGCCGAACCGGATATGTCCGAGGGTCGCGCTACCGTCGTTGCGTGCTGTTCTCGGATGTCGTCCAGGCTTCGGAGACCGTTCGCGCCACCCGGTCCCGGAAAACGAAAATCACCACCCTGTCCACGCTGCTGGCCGCCGCCGCGGTGACCGAGCTGGCGCCGGTGGTGGCATGGTTGTCCGGTGAGCTGCGGCAGGGCCGCATCGGCACCGGCTGGCGCACGCTCACCGCGCTCGACAACAGCCCGGCACCCGTTGCCGCGCTTACTGTTTCAGCGGTCGACGCGGCCTTCAGCGAGCTGGCCGGTGTCTCCGGCAGCGGCTCGGCCAACCGGCGCCGCGAGCTGCTGACGGCCCTGTGGAGCTCGGCCACCGCCGAGGAGCAGGGGTTCCTGCTCCGCCTGCTCGCCGGGGAGATCCGCCAGGGCGCGCTGGCCGCCATCGTGGCCGAGGCGGTCGCGGCGGCCGCCGACGTCCCGGTCGAGCTGGTGCGCCGCGCGCACATGCTGTCCGGGCAGCTGCCGGTCACCGCTGCCGCCGCGCTCGCGGGCGGCGCCGACGCCCTGCGCGAATTCCGGCTGGAGGTGGGCCGCCCGATCCAGCCGATGCTGGCCGCGCCGGGCGCCTCGCTGGACGAGGTACTCACCGAATTCGAGGGCGAGGTGTCGGTCGAGCACAAGATGGACGGCGCGCGGATCCAGGTGCATCGCCAGGACGAGCGGGTCTGGGTATTCACCCGCACCCTGCGCGATATCACCGACCGGGTACCCGAACTGGTGGCCCTGGTCCGCAAGCTGGATTGCACCAGTGTCGTCCTCGACGGCGAGACCTTGGCGCTCACCGATTCCGGCCGGCCGCGACCGTTCCAGGAGACAATGAGCCGCTTCGCCACCTCGGTGGTGGCCACGCCGCCGCCCGCGCCCGAACCGGCCGCGGCGACATCGACCGAAGAGGTGCTCCTGCACCCGTACTTCTTCGACTGTCTGCACCTCGACGGCACCGACCTGCTCGACGCACCGCTGGCCCGGCGGCGCGCCGCGCTCACCAGCGTGGCCTCCGAATACAGCATCCCGGCGCTGATCCGCCCCGATGCCGAGGCGGCCGCCGAGTACTTCGACGGTGTCCTGGCCTCCGGTCACGAGGGCGTCATGATCAAATCGCTGAGCGCGCCGTACGCGGCGGGCCGTCGCGGGCGCGCCTGGCAGAAGATCAAACCGACCCACACTCTCGATCTGATCGTGCTGGGCGCCGAATGGGGCTACGGCCGCCGCACCGGCTACCTGTCGAATCTGCACCTGGGCGCCCGCGACCCGAGCACCGGCGAACCGGTCATGGTCGGCAAGACCTTCAAGGGCCTGACCGACGCCCTACTCGGCTGGCAGACCGCCGAATTCCCGCGCCACGAACGCACCCGCGACGAGCACACCGTCTACCTCTGGCCGGAGCTGGTCGTGGAGATCGCCCTGGACGGCGTCCAGGTGAGCCCCCGCTACCCCGGCGGCGTAGCCCTGCGCTTCGCCCGAGTGGTGCGCTACCGCCCCGACAAACGCCCCGCCGACGCCGACACCATCGATACGGTGCGCGCGCTTTTGCCCTGAGGGGTGTGCCTACCTTTCGGTGCGCTTCCGCGGAAAGGCGTGGTCGATGCGCCAGACTGGTCGCCGATCGAGTCCGGTACGCGTTCGGAACGGGGTGTCTCGGTAGTGCGGATGTGGTGGCGGAAGGCGGCCCGTAGCGCCGCTGTGGTGGTGGTCGTGCTGTGTGTCGGCGGCGGTGCGGGCGCCGAGGCGGTGCCGCTGGAGGATCTGCTGACCAGACCCGTGGTCCGGGATCCGGCGACAGCGATGCCGACACCGCTGGGCGATTCGTTCTATCAGCCGCCGCCCGGATTCGAGGACACCGCGCCGGGCACCGTGCTCGCGAGCAGAGTCGGCGGGATCGGCCTCACGCTGACCCCGGTGACCTCCACCGAACTGCTGATCCGTTCCACCGACAGCAAGGACAGACCGGTCGCGGTCGTCGCCACGCTGCTGGTACCGCAGGCGCCGTGGCCCGGGCCGGGCCCGCGGCCGGTGGTCGCGTTCAATGTCGCGATCGACTCGCTCGGCCACACCTGCGCACCGTCCTATCAGCTCCGCAGCGGTCCCTCCGCGGACCTGATGGCGGCCCAGATTCCCCTGGCCAAGAATTACGCCGTGCTGGTGACCGATCATCAGGGCCCGAGACAGGCCTACGCCGCCGGGCGAATGGCGGGACACGCGGTACTCGATTCGCTGCGCGGCGCGGTCGGCCACCCGGAGCTGGGCCTGCGGCCCGATTCCCCCGCCGTGGTCACCGGCTATTCCGGTGGGGCCATCGCCTCCGGCTGGGCGGCGCAGCTGGCCCCGGACTACGCACCGGAACTCGAGCTCGTCGGCGCCGTATTCGGCGGTGTCCCAGCCGACTTCGAACTCCTGCTGCACACCATGAACGGCCGCAATGCCGCCGCCGGTGTGTTCCTCGCCGCCGCCCTCGGGGTGGCCCGCGAGTACCCGGACATGATGTGGATGTTCAACGACAACGGATGGCGGCTGGCGCAGAACTTCAAGAACCTGTGCTTCCCCGGGGAGGCCGCGCTCGGCGCGGTCATGCCGGTGCCCGCGGAGCTGCTGACCGATGCGCCCGACCCGCTCGCCGATCCGGTGGTCCAGCGGATGCTGGCCGACAATCGGATGGGCGCGACCGCGCCCCGGGTGCCGGTGTACCTCTATCACGGAACGCACGAGCTGTGGATTCCGCTCGAAGGCGCCCAGCGCCTCTACGACGACTGGTGCGCGCACGGGGTCCAGGTGCAATTCGATGTCTATCCGGGTGAGCACATCGTCGCCGGAGCGTTGGCGATCCCGGAGGCCAATGCCTGGATCGATCGGATGCTCGCGGGGAACGGCCCGAACGACTGTGCGAAATCATGGCGTTGAACGTGTGGCCGTCCACCGTAGCGCAGACCGATCCGGACCCGACATGCGGCAACCGCGTGGCAATTCGGACAGCCCGTACGGGACACTGAACACGTGACCGCCGAATTACTGGTTCTCGTGATCGTCATCGTCACGGCACTCGCTTTCGATTTCACCAATGGCTTCCACGACACGGCCAACGCGATGGCCACCTCCATCGCCACCGGGGCGCTGCGCCCGCGGATCGCGGTCGCGGTGTCGGCGGTGCTGAACCTGATCGGCGCGTTCCTGTCGGTCGCGGTCGCCGCGACGGTGGCCAAGGGGATCGTCCAGCTCGACGCCGTACATGGACAGGACCTCCTGCGGATCGTGTTCGCGGGCTTGGTCGGCGGCATTCTGTGGAACCTGCTCACCTGGTTGTTCGGGCTGCCGTCCAGCTCGTCGCACGCGCTGTTCGGCGGGTTGATCGGCGCCACCATCGCCTCGCTCGGCTGGGGCGGAGTCATCTGGTCCGGCGCCTCGCAGGGCGTGCTCACCAAGATCGTGCTGCCCGCGGTGCTGGCGCCGATCGTGGCCGCGCTGGTCTCGGCCATCGGCACCCGCGCGGTCTACCGGATCACCCGCGGCGCCGACCAGGAACGGGTCACCACCGGGTTCCGCTGGGGGCAGATCGGTTCGGCCTCGCTGGTCTCGCTGGCGCACGGCACCAACGACGCGCAGAAGACGATGGGCGTCATCTTCCTGGCGCTGGTCGCGCACGGCACCCTGACCAAGGACGCCGAGATGCCGCTGTGGGTGATGGCCGCCTGTGCCGTGGCCATCGCCGCGGGCACCTATCTCGGTGGGTGGCGGATCATCCGCACCCTCGGCAAGGGACTGGTCGAGATCGACTCACCGCAGGGCCTGGCCGCCGAATCCGCTTCGGCCGCGATCATTCTCACCTCGGCGCACTTCGGTCTGCCGCTGTCCACCACGCAGACCGCCACCGGGTCCATCCTGGGTAGCGGGCTCGGCAAGGGCGCCGAGGTGCGCTGGGGTGTGATGGGCCGGATGGTGGTGGCCTGGCTGCTGACCCTGCCGCTGGCCGGCGTGGCGGGCGCGATCTGCTGGGCCATCGCGCATCTTGTTGGCGGGCTGGCCGGTGTGCTGGTGGTGTTCGCGATCCTGATCGCGCTGTCGGTGCTGATGTGGCTGCGGTCGCGGCGCAATCCGGTCGATACGACCAATGTCAACGAGTGGCCGAGCGCGACCGAGCCGGTCACGGTCGCCGAGGTGGAGACCAAGGTGATCACGTCCTCCGAACTGCCCTCGGGCAGGTCTTCGGGGAAGGAGTAGGCATGCACACGCTCACCACCAATCTGAAAGCGCTGTGGGATGTGACGGTGGCGGCGCTGATCCTGGGCGCGGGGCTGCCGATCGTCTTCGCGTTCGGGGTGCGGCTGTGGTCCTCGGCCGCTACCGGCGATACGACCGGACGCAGGTATCCGGCGCTGGCCGGCGCCTGGGCCTGTTTCGCGGTGGTGCTCGCCGCGATCGTCGCCGGGATTCTCTACACCGCGAAAGCCTTCCTCGCGGCCAAGTTCGGCATTCACGTCTTCGGACAGGGCTGAAGGGCGAACCATGACCGATCATCAGCAGACCCCGCGCCAGAAACTGCTCGCTCGCGTTGTCGGCTGGCTGCGCGCCGGTTATCCACAGGGCGTTCCGCAGTCCGACTATGTCGCCCTGTTCGCGGTGCTGCACCGCCACCTGACCGATTTCGAGGTCGCCGCGATCGCCGAAGAGCTGGTGGCCGACCGCAATCCGGAGTCCGAGATCAGTCACGCCGATATCGAGACCGCGATCTCCCGGGTGGCGCTGGAACAGCCCGATCCGCAGGATGTCGCCCGGGTCGCCTCCCATCTCGCCGCGGGCGGCTGGCCACTGGCCACCCCGCTCACCGAGTCGGACTGACATGCCGCCGTTCCTGCACGCCATCATCGACTGGCTGCGCGCCGGCTACCCCGACGGCGTCCCGGAATCCGACTACATCCCGCTGCTGGCCCTGCTCCGCCGTCGCCTCTCCGACGACGAGGTCCGCCTCGTCGCCACCGAACTGAGCACCGCGGGTGACCTGCCCGCCGATAAGACCGACATTCAGGTCATGATCACCAAGATCACCAACGAGATGCCGTCCGAGTCCGATGTCGAACGCGTCCAGTCCCGCCTCGGCACCCGCGCCTGGCCCACCCCCGACCGTTAGAAAGCCGCCTCCGGGAGGGCCATGATGTCGTTGTCGAGGGTGGCGAGGATGGCGCTGGTGGCGGTCAGTTCGGGGAGGATGTTCTTGGCGAAGAAGGACGCGACCGCGACTTTGCCCTGGTAGAACGGGATGTCCTTGTCGGAGGCGCCGGCGGCGAGGGCGGTGGCGGCGATTTCGGCCTGGACCAGCAGGCGCCAGGCGATGAGCAGGTCGCCGACCGCGAGCAGGAAGCGGACGGAGCCGAGGCCGACCTTGTAGAGCTCGGCCGGGTCCTGCTGGGCGGCCATCACGTGGCCGGTGAGCGTGGCGGCCATGGCGGACACATCGGCCTGTGCGGTGGCGAGCAGACCGCGTTCGGTGTCGAAGCGGCCGGTCCTGGCGTCCAGGAAGGCGGTGATCCGGCCGTTGAGGTGCGCCAGGGCGGCGCCCTTGTCGCGAATGATCTTGCGGAAGAAGAAGTCCTGCGCCTGGATGGCGGTGGTGCCCTCGTACAGCGAGTCGATCTTGGCATCGCGGATGTACTGCTCGATCGGATAGTCCTGGAGATAGCCGGAGCCACCGAAGGTCTGCAGCGATTCGGTCAGGTACTGGTAGGCCCGCTCGGAACCGACGCCCTTGACGATCGGCAGCAGCAGATCGTCCACGCGGTGTGCCAGATCGGCATCCGCGCCCGAGACGAGTTGCGCCACATCGGCGTTCTGGTGCGCGGCGGTGTAGAGGTAGATCGCGCGCAGACCCTCGGCGTAGGCCTTCTGCAACGCCAGCGAACGGCGCACGTCCGGGTGGTGGGTGATGGTGACGCGGGGCGCGGCCTTGTCGGCCATCTGGGTGAGATCGGCACCCTGCACCCGAGTCTTGGCGTACTCCAAGGCATTCAGATAGCCCGTGGACAGCGTTCCGGTGGATTTGATGCCGACCACCATGCGCGCGTTCTCGATCACCTGGAACATCTGCGCGATCCCGTTGTGCACCTCGCCGACCAGCCAGCCCTTGGCCGGTACCGCGCCACCGAAGGTGAGCTCGCAGGTCGGCGAGGACTTCAGGCCCATCTTGTGTTCGACGCCGGTGACGTAGACACCGTTGCGGTCGCCCAATTCCAAGGTCTCGGAGTCGAACAGGAATTTCGGCACGTAGAACAGCGACAGCCCCTTGGTGCCGGGCCCGGCGCCCTCGGGCCGGGCCAGCACCAGATGGAAGACGTTCTCGGCCGTGTCACCGACGTCGGCGCCGGAGATGAACCGTTTCACGCCTTCGATATGCCAGGTGCCGTCCTCCTGCTGGACGGCCTTGGTGCGCCCGGCCCCAACATCGGAGCCGGCGTCGGGCTCGGTGAGCACCATGGTGCCCTGCCAGCCGCGCTCGTATCCGGCTGTGGCCCAATGCTTCTGCTCCTCGGTGCCGACGGTGAACAGCACCGCCGACATGACCGGGCCCATAGTGAAGAAGCTCGCCGAGGGGTTGGCGCAGGTGATCATCTCCTGGATCGCCCAGACGACGGCGGCGGGCGCGGCGGTGCCGCCCATGCCCTCGGGCAGGCCGAGGCGGCTCCAGTCGGCGGTACGCACGGCTTCGACGGTCTTGTGCAGCGGCTCGGGTACGGAGATCGAGTAGGTGGCCGGGTCGAAGGTGACGGGCTCACGATCGGCGGGGACGAAGGATTCGGCGATCGGCCCCTCGGCCAGCCGCTTCACCTCCGCGATGATCTCGCGAACGGTGTCGGAGTCGAGATCGCCGTAGGCGCCGGTGTCGAGAAGCTTGTCCAGTTCGAGTACCTCGAAGAGGTTGAACTCGAGATCGCGTGCGTTCGCCTTGTAGTGACCCACCGTGGTCCTCCCTGACTCACTCGTGGCCCCGGCGGCCACCGATTCGGGGTTCTGACGTCGTACAAAACGAAGACTGCCGTACCACTGTCGAGCTACGCAACCGTAGGCGAAACGCTACGAGAGCGTAGGTTCCCGCGCCGGAAGCCGGGACCCGTGAGGCAACTGTTACATTCACGACAGAATCGGGTCGGCGCATTTACTCGACGCCGACCCGATCCATTTCACCGTTCAGCGAAAAAGGCGCATTCGGGCCAATTTCGCATAATTATCAATCCGTGCGGCCAAGGAAGCCGTAGCCGCCACGATCGGGCTCGCACGGCCCGAACACATAGCCGTGCGCGATAACCAGGCCACGCCGGTATTCACACTCCGACTTGGTGGGGAACCACCATCTACCATTGTCGTACTCCGGCGGATTCGCGGACGCCGCACCCGCGGCCCCGATCAGAATTCCGGCGGTAGCCAGGAACACAGCAGCTCTTGCAATCATTGATACCTCCGATAATTTCGAATGGGAATCGACCGGATCGGCGCCCGTTGTCGCCCGGAATTCAGCGCCATCGGAATTGGCTGGAACCCCCTATCGAAATCAACTCCCCAGTCACAGGAAACCCTACTCCACAATGGCGCGCAGAACACTGACAGAAAATGGCAGAGCATTTAACACGCAGGTAATAATGAGCGGGTCGTGCGAAATCGAATCAGCAGTCGGTCTGGAACGGGTAGCAGTCGCGTGGAATGAAGGGGGGCGGGGAAGGGGTCACCGAGGTCGAGGAGGCGGGGGTCGGGTCGGGATGGGCGGAGCCGTCGACGAAGGTCGCGGCGACCACGCCGAACAGGACCAGGAGACCGACCACCGCGACGCCCAGGGCACTCCACGCCCCCGTCTGCTGGCCCCGGGTCCGCGGTCCGGGGGCCCGGGGCGGACGGACCGGTCTGGCGGCCGGGCGGCGGGTGACCAGTGGTGCCGGCTTCACCTCGTCGAAGCCGTCGGCCACCAGTTCGGCGCGGGTCGGCTCCGGTTTCGACTCCAGGATTCGCGCCGCCTGAATCACCCGGTCAACAGTCCAGTTTCGGGCACCCGCGGAGAAGCTCTCCAGATAGATACGAAGCTCGGTGGCATCGTCGGCATTGGCCACCACCACGTCCACACCGGGGCGGATCGCCGTGCGGGCCGGGCGCACCATGGCGCCGCGCTCGGGAACCAGCACCACCACACCGCAGACATCGCCGGGATCCTGCAGCGCCCGTTCGAGTTTCGCGCGCACCGCGTACACGCACTGCTCTAGTCGATCGACCGGATCGGTCTCACCGCCGTCGAGATCGACCGTCGCGTCACTGATCTGCCAGGGCCGTTCGGAAATGCTGAGAATACCGCTCTGGCGGCGGCGGAAACCGCGGATCTCGGCGACGGTGATGCCGCGCGGGGTCAGTACCACCGCGTCGATCTGGCGGGTGCCGTGCACGCCCACATGCACATCGACGGCGACGAACCCGGTGTTCGGATTGGCGCCCAGGCACTGGACGAACTCTTGTTCCGCCGCCGAGAGTTGTGCTCCCGGCCTGACTCTCACCAGCATCGCCTGTCCCCTGTCGAGCCCTACCGCCAGCTCCGATCATGCCCCTCCCCCGCGTCGCGCACCACCGAAAACCCGGAACCGGTACGCTCACCAGCGCTGGCCCAGACGGGCAGATCCCCACGCGAGAGGCGCACCGCGATGACCGAACCACGGATCGCTCCCGGTCGGGTCCGAGAGCTCGGACCTATCAATTGGGTTGTCTGGCAGGTCCTTTCCCGGGCGGCGGGCACCAGCGACGCGCACCTGTTCAGCACGCTCGGCCGCACCGGCGGGCTGTTCCGCGGCTGGCTGCACTACTCGGGCAAACTCATGCCGGGCGGGCGGCTGCCACGCCACGAAGCCGAGCTGGTGATCCTGCGGGTGGCGCACCTGCGCGCCTGCGAATACGAGATGGACCATCACATCCGGCTCGGGGCGAAAGCCGGAGTGACACCGGAGATCCTGGAGCGGGTGCGCACCGGTCCGGCCGCGCCGGGCTGGTCGGACAAGCATCGCGCCCTGCTCGCCGCCGTCGACCAGATCGTGGCCACCCGCGATCTGGACGACAGCACCTGGGCCGCGCTCGCCGCCCACTACGACGAGCGCCGCCTGATCGAGATCGTCCTGCTCACCAATCAGTACGAGGGCCTGGCGTCCTCGATCACCGCGCTGCGCATCCAGCGCGACGGTTTCTGAGCTCAGCGCTCGATCAGCAGCGTCTCCAAGCCGTCCAGAACCAGCGCGAGGCCGAATTCCCAAGCGTGCTCGGCACTGTAGGCCGCGTCGTGGGTCTGCCCGGCGGCCGCGCCGACCCGTGCGGCCAGCGGATAGCGCTCGGCGTCGAAGACCTGCTCGAGCAGCGGCGCGGCGCGTTGCCACCACTGGTGATCGGTGTCGGCGCTGTCCGCCGCGGCCCGCTCGGTATCGATGGCCACCCGTGCGACCGAGGTGACGAATCCGAGCAGATGGGTCAGCGTCGCGTCCATCTCCACGTCGGTCAGCCCGATCCGTTCGAAGGCCCGGAGTTCGTGGTCGTATTTCGCGGCCATCCCGGGGCCGAGCGGCGGCCGGGTGGTGGGCAGGTAGGCCACCCACGGATGCCGGCGCAGCAGCGCGCGGTTCGCCTCGGCGACGGCGGTGATCCGCCGTCGCCAGGTCAGCTCGGTCAGGTCGGCGCGGGGCATGCGCTGATAGACCGAGTCGAGCATGAGATCGATCAGTTCGGCTTTGCCGGGGACATAGGTGTAGGTCGCCATCGGGGTGAGCCCCAGTTTCGCCGCGACCGCGCGCATGGTCACGGCCTCCAGGCCCGCCTCGTCGGCGATCTCGACGGCGGCCGCGACCACGGCATCCACGCTACTGCGCTGTTTCGGCCCGCGCGCGGCCTTTCCCGGTACCCGCCACAGCAATTCGAGCGTGCGCGCGGGATCACCCGCACTACTGCGTTCCTTTACCGCCACATCGCCTCCTCCGGTGAAGCCTAGATCGTATCGATGTGACCCGAGTCATAGTGCAACCCCTCCAAAAATTCCATACAAAGTACAGCGTACTTCGTACAGAGATCGTTTGCCGAGCTAGAGGAGGCCGCATGACCATCACCGCATCCACCATCTCCCTCAATGTCGCCGACCCGACCGCCTCGGCGCGCTTCCTGGCCGACACGCTCGGCTTCACCGAGCAGATGTCGGCCGAGGGATTCGTCTCCCTCGCCCACCCCGACGCGGGCATGACCGTGGTCTTCCTGGCCGTCGGGCTGGCCTCGTTCAAGCCCGTCGACAAGGCCGGAGCGGCGGGCGAGGGACTGCTGGTCGCGTTCACCGTCGACAACATCGACGCGGAATACGAACGCCTGCGCGCCGCGGGCGTCTCGATCGTCACCCCGATCGAGACCGAGCCGTGGGGCGAGCGCTACTTCCAGATGGCCGATCCGAACGGGATCATCATCCAGCTGGTGCAGTGGGTGTGAGCGCTCACGCGAGCGCGGCGCGTATGACCACCGCCGCCGGGGTAGTCGGGCGTCCGAGCAGCTTGCGCAGGTCGCCGGAGTCGACATCGAGTACACCCCGGGCGATTCCGGCGTCGGCGTCGGCCAGCGCCCGAGCGTAGGCCGCGGGCAGGCCCGCGCCGGTCAGCGTGGCGGCGTAGTCGGATTCCGGCAGATCCTGGTAGCGCACCGGCTTGCCCGAGATCTCCGAGATCACCTGGGCCAGTTCGGCATAGGTGAGCGCGTCGTCGCCGCCGAGCTCGTAGACGCGGCCAGCGTGACCGTCCGTGGTGAGCACGCGAGCGGCCGCGGCGGCATAGTCGGCGCGCGCCGCCGCCGCCACCCGGCCGGTTCCCGCGGCGCCGTGCAGAACACCGGAGCCCACGGCGTGCGCGAGGCCACCGAGATAATTCTCCCAATACCAGCCGTTGCGCAGCAGCACATGCGGGACAGCGGATTTCGCGAGCACTGCCTCGGTGCCCGCGTGTTCCTGCGCGAGGATCAGCGGGTTCGCCGGACCACCCGGAATGCTGGTGTAGGCGAGCAGGCGCACACCCGCCCGTTCGGCGGCGCGAATGACGTTGGTGTGCTGGTCGACTCGCTTGCCGAACTCGTTGCCCGAGATCAGCAGCACGCGGTCGACACCGGTCAGCGCACGGTCCAGCGCGGCGGGGTCGTCATAGGACGCCTCGCGAATCTCGGCGCCCCGCGCGGCGAGATCGGCCACCTTGTTCCCATCGCGCGCGATCGCGACGACGGGCGTGGACCCCGCTTCCAGCAATGCCTCCACGACGAGACGGCCCAGCTGACCACTGGCTCCGGTGACTGCGACGGTCATGACTACCTCCGGTTCGGGTACTGATTCGATTGCACTAACTATTAGTAAGCACTATTCATTCCAGCAGTGCTCTAGTCAAGGCCGGTACCATCGCATTCATGAACACCCAGCGTCCCGAGACCGAAGACCCCACGCTGGAAGCCGACGTCTTCGCCCGGAACTGCACCTCACGCCCGGTTCTGCAGAATGTCGCCAGCCGGTGGGGCACCCTCGCCCTGGTCGCGCTGCGTGCCGGGCCGTACCGATTCAGCGCCCTGCGGCGCCGGGTCGAGGGCGTGAGCGAGCGCATGCTCTCGCAGACACTTCAGGGCCTGGAACGCGACGGCCTGGTGCACCGCGAGGTACACCAGGCGATCCCGCCCCGCGTCGAATACACCCTGACCGACCTCGGCGGCCAGGTCGCCGAACATCTCGAAGCCCTGATCCAGGTGCTCGAGCTGAACATGCCGCGCATCCGGGACGCCCAGGCGGCCTACCACCGGGACTGAATCCGGCCGGTCCGCGGTTGACTGTGATATGGATCTCTCCGACGCCGTCGACTTCGCCCGCACCGCCCGCCGATCCGTCCTCACCACCATCCGGCGCAACGGGCGACCGCAACTGTCCAATGTGCTGCACCTGGTCGGCGACGACGGGGTCATTCGCATCTCCATCACCGCCGACCGCGCCAAATACCACAATCTGCGCCGCGACCCGTGGGCCGCACTGCACGTCACCCGGGACGATTTCTTCGCCTACGCCGTGCTCGAAGGCACCGTCGAACTCACCCCGATCGCCGAGAACCCGGACGACGCCACCGTCGAAGCGCTGGTCGCCTACTACCGCGAGGCCACCGGCGAACACCCGGACTGGAACGAATACCGAAGGGCCATGGTCGAAGACCGTCGTGTGCTGGCCCGGTTCACCCCCGCCAACGCCTACGGCATGCTCAGCTGAGCAGCTTCGACACGGTGACGAATTCGTAGCCCCGCGACCGCAATTCGGTGACGATGCGCGGTATCGCGTCCAGCGACGCACCACCGAACATGACGTGCAGCAGGATGATCGACCCCGGCCGCACCCGGTCGACGGACTCCGCGACGATCTGCTCGGCGGTGGCGACCTTGCCGGAATCCGGTTCGACATCCCACATCACGGTGGTGCGATCGTGGTCGGCCAGATACTTCGGCAGCCCCCACAGCTTCTTGCCGTAGGGTGGGCGGAACGTAATCGGGCCCTGGTAACCGGTTTTCGTGATCTCGGCGTCGGTCCGCTCGACCTCGTCGCGCACCGTGCCCGAAGACACCAGGACCATCCGCCGGTGCGAGTAGGTGTGATTGCCGATCTCGTGCCCGGCCTGCGCGATGGCCCGGCCCGCCGCCGGATTCGCCGCCAGATCCCGGCCGTTCAGATAGAACGTCGCCGGAACCCCCGCCTCCGCAAGCACTCGCAATACCTCGGGCGTCCGGCCGGTCGGCCCGTCGTCGAGGGTCAGCGCCACCACCTTCGCATCGGTCTCGACCCGATGCACCAGCCGCCCGGCCAACTGATAGGTCCGCGAGTTCATCAGGTAATACCCGCCGACCACCAACACCACCAGGACCACCGCCCCGAGAGCCATCCCGATCAGCAACTTACGACGCACCGATCGTGTATACCAGCCACAAGCCGCACACCGAGAAGGACGCAGACCGGATCGCCGCTATTCGCTGAAGCCCAGCCGCCCACGGACTCGGACCGGGCAGCCGTTGCGGCGTTCGTCACGGCCATCCGGCAGGCAGAGGCCGAACGTTGCGACAGTGTCGCGTGACCGGAAACGACGAGACCCGGCGCGGATCGGGATTCGCGCCGGGTCTCGTCGAGATGCGGATCAGAAGTTGATCATGTGGCCCGCGAGGCCGTGGATCGCCTCCTGGAGGGCTTCGCTCAACGTCGGATGGGTGTGGACGTTGCGGGCGAGCTCGTTCACCGTGAGATCCCACTTCTGGGCCAGGGTCAGCTCCGGCAGCAGCTCGGAGACATCGGGCCCGATCAGGTGGCCGCCGATGAGTTCGCCGTACTTGTTGTCGGAGATCAGCTTCACGAAACCGGTCGGATCGCCCAGGCCGTGCGCCTTGCCGTTGGCGGTGAACGGGAAGGTCGCGACCTTCACGTCGTAGCCTTCGTCGCGGGCCTGCTGCTCGGTGAGACCGAAGCTGGCGACCTGCGGCTGGCAGAAGGTGGCACGCGGCATCATGCGGTAATCGCCCAGGGTGACCGTGTCGGCACCGGCGATCGTCTCGGCGGCCACCACACCCTGCGCCTCCGCGACGTGCGCGAGCTGGAGCTTCGCGGTCACGTCACCGATGGCGAAGATGTTCGGCACATTGGTGCGCATGTAGTCGTCGATCGCGATGGCGCCGCGGTCGGTCAGCTGCACGCCGGTGTTCTCCAGGCCGTAACCCTCGACTCGAGGCGCGAAACCGACGGCCTGCAACACCTTGTCGACGGTGACCGTCTCGACATTGCCGGTCTTGTTGTCCTTGATCTGGACCGTGACCTTGGAACCATCGTCATCGATGGACTGCACTGCCGCGCCGGTGCTGATCGTGATGCCGAGCTTCTTGTACGCCTTGGTGATCTCCTTGGAGACATCGGCGTCCTCGTTCGGCAGCGCGCGATCCAGGAACTCCACGATGCGCACGTCGACGCCGTAGTTCTTCAGGACGTACCCGAACTCCATGCCGATCGCGCCCGCGCCGACGATGAGGATCGAACCCGGCAGATCCCGGGTCAGGATCTGCTCCTCGTAGGTGACGACGTTCTGACTGAGCTGCGTGCCCGGCAGCAGCTTGGTGACGGTGCCCGCCGCGATGATCACATTGTCGAACGTGATGGTCTCGGTGCCGCCCTTGGACAGCTCGACCGCCAGGGTGTTGGCGTCGACGAAGCTGCCCTTACCGTCGAACTCGTCGATCTTGTTCTTCTTCATCAGGAAGTGGACGCCCTTGACGCGGCCGTCCGCCACCTTGCGACTGCGGTCGAACGCGGCGCCGAAGTCGAACTTCGCCTCCCCGCTGATGCCGAAGGTCTTGGCCTCCTTGGTGAAGATATGGGCCAGTTCGGCGTTGCGCAGCAGTGCCTTGGACGGGATGCAGCCCACGTTCAGGCACACGCCACCCCAGTATTTCTGCTCGACAATCGCTGTTCGCAGGCCGAGTTGAGCGGCACGAATCGCGGCGACATATCCGCCGGGACCAGCGCCGAGAACGACGACATCGTAGTGGGAAGTCACGCCCCCGAGCCTAACTCCGCCGTGGAAGGTTGGCCTACCCGTCCCCCCGCAAATAACCCCTCGACCCGTGCCGACCTGGCGGCCCGGCCTGCCGAACACTATGAACAATCGCCGGACCTGCGGTGGCCGTGCCGAAATCGATACGCTGGGCCGGTGGTACCGGAGGGCTCGAGCGCCAAGACGCTCGCACTGGATCTGACCGACAGCACCGCCTCCACCCAGCTGATCCGGTTGGTCCGCGATGCCGCCCGCGACGCCGGGGTGGGCGCGGATCGGCTCGCCGCCATCCACGGCACCGACGACGCGGCCCTGTCCGGCGAGCTCACCCGGATCCCGCTGCGGTCGCTCGCCCAGCTGTGGGAGGCGCTGGCCACCGCGCATCCAGATCCGGGCGCGGGTCTGCGGGTGGCCGCCGCCGCACCACTCGGCACGCTGACCACCTGGGATTATCTGATCACCAACGGGCCGACGCTGAGTGCCGCGCTGCGTGCGGCGCAGCCCTACCATCGGCTGGTCACCGCGGCGGCGGAAGGCTTCGACCTGACCGAGGACGGTGCGCTCACCGTCGGATTCCGCACCACCGTGGGCGATCCGGTCGTGAGCGCCGCGATCAACGAGTACGTGCTCGCCTACTACCTGCGGCGCGCCCGCGAAGCCACCGAACGTGCGGTGCGGCCGGTCCGGGTCACCTTCGGGCACCGGGCGCCGCGCACGCACCGCCTGCTGGTGGACACCTTCGGGACGGACGCGATCGAATTCGACGCACCTGCCGACAGCATCACTTTCGCCGCCGGCGACGCCAATGCCGCACTGCCGCACGCCGATCCGATGCTGGCGGATCTGTTGCGCAGTCACGCCGACCTGGTGCTGGCGGCGGCCCGGCCACTACCGAGCCCGCTGGAAGCGTTTCGCCTGGCACTGGCCGCCGAACTCGCCGAACGCACACCGACGCTCGTCACGGTCGCGCGGCGAATGGCCATGAGTCCGCGCACGCTACAGCGGCACCTGGCCGAACACGACACCACCTGGCGGCAGGAGTACGACGCCGTGCGCTACGAACGAGCGAAAGCCCTACTCGCCCACGGTGATCTGACGACCGCCGCGATCGCCACCCGCCTCGGCTTCGCCGACGACCGCGCCCTGCGCAAGGCCTACCATCGCTGGACCGGCGGCACACCGCGAGATCGCGCCGGTCATCTGGACGCCACGGCGCGCCCTGGCGAAATCAGCGTGTGATCGTCGGCCCTCGGGCGGCGCGCTGCCATCCGAGTTCGGCCCACGATGTGGCGCGTTCGGACCGGTGTGTGGCGTCTGCGGACCTCGTCGCGAATCGCCGCCGCCCATAGCGTCGTTCGTGCCGGATCGAATGGTCCGGCACCGGCCACGACGAACAGGCTGTGCCATGTCGAACACGCTTCCCACCACGTCCCGCGAGATCCAGCTGGCCGCCCGGCCGACGGGCGCGCCCACCGCCGAGCACTTCGCCCTGGTCGAGCGGGAGCTGCCCGCGCCGGCCGAGGGCCAGATCCTGGTGCGCAACACCTGGATGTCGGTCGACCCGTACATGCGCGGGCGGATGGACGACCGCCCGTCCTACATTCCGCCGTTCCAGGTGGGCGCGGCGCTCGAGGGTTCGGCCGTCGGCGAGGTCGTCGCTTCCCGCGCCGCCGCAATCCCGGTCGGCGCGACAGTTTCGCATTTCGCCGGGTGGCGCGAGTACGCGGTGCTCGACGCCGCGACCGCCACCCCGATCGATACCGAACTGGCCGCGCCGCAGCACTACCTGGGCGCGCTCGGCACCACCGGGCTCACCGCCTACGCGGCGCTCACCGATGTCGCACCGGTCCGGCCGGGCGACACCGTGTTCATCTCCGCGGCCGCGGGCGCGGTCGGCAGCGTGGCCGGGCAGCTCGCCCGGACGCTGGGCGCGGGCCGGGTCGTCGGCTCGGCCGGCGGCTCCGCGAAAACGGCTCTGCTGCTGGAGGAATTCGGATTCGACGCCGCGATCGACTACCGCGCGGGCGACCTGGCCGGTCAGCTCGCGACGGCCGCGCCGGACGGTATCGACGTCTACCTCGACAGTGTCGGCGGCGAGCAACTGCGGGTCGCCGTGCAGGCATTGCGCCAGCACGGCCGCGTCGCCCTGGTCGGCGCGATCAGCGGATACAACGGCGCCACCGGCGCGGCCGGGCCGGATCTGTTCCTGGCCGCGACCAAGGAGGCGACACTGTGCGGCATGCTGGTGAACAGCTACTTCCCGATCTTCGGCGAGTACATCGGCAAGGCCGCGGGCTGGCTGGCCGACGGCAGCCTGCGCACCAGGGAAACCGTCTACACGGGCCTCGACCAAGCGCCGGCGGCCTTCCTGGGCGTGCTGTCGGGCGCGAACACCGGCAAGATGCTGGTCCGCCTGGGCTGATCGCTCAGTCCCGCCACACCTGCTCGGCGATGCGCGCGAAATTGCCGCCGAAGACCGCGGCGCGGTCGGCAGCGGAGAAGCCCCGGTCGGCGAGTACCTCGTCCAGGCCGGGGACTTCGGCGTAGCCGAACAGGTCCTCGGGCGAAGTCCATTGCAGCGGGCCATATTTGGTGTAGTCGGCGGAGAAGTTCTCCGGGTGGGCCAGGATTTCGGCATTGAATTCGGCGTTGTCGAACGAATAGTCCGAGCCGATCCCGATGTGCTCGATGCCCACCAGCTCGGCGCCGTACTCGATATGCCGCGCCATGGCCGCCACCCGTTCCGCGCGTTCGCCGACGGCATTGTGCCCCAGGAAGATTCCCACGCCATTGATCCCGATGACGCCGCCGGTGCGAGCGCACTCCAGCGCCTGCTCATCGGTGATATTGCGCGGATGCGCCCACAGCGCGGCGAAATTGGAGTGGCTGTAGATGGTGGGCGCCGTGGACAACTCGGCCATCTCCAGGCCGCTGCGCCGCGAACAGTGCGAGCCGTCCACGAACATGCCGACCTCGTTGAGCCGGCGCACCACCTCCCGCCCGTACCCGGTGAGACCGGTGTCCTCGGCGTCGAGGCAGCCGCAGCCCGCCGCGTTGGCGTGGTTGTAGGTGGTGGCCATGGAACGCACGCCGAGTTCGTAGAACATCTCGACATTGCCGAGGTCGCCGCCGAGCGGGCCGGAGTCCTCCAGATCGAAGGCGAGCGCGATCGATTCGCCGCCGGACTCGGCGATATCCCGGAACCGCCGCACCAGCCGGAAGCGGCCGTCGTCGAGCGCGTCCTTGCGGAACAGCTCCGCCATCGCCACCGCGTCCGCGGTCGACTGCGGCGCGTACCCGATGTTCACCGACAGATACGAGCCGACCGGGAACCGGGTCAGCTCGCGCACCCGTGCCGAGGGCAGCAGCGGCAGACAACAATGCTGTTCCCACACGAAGGGTGGCACTGGTTCTCCTGTTCGTCGCCAGGCACCGGGCTAGTGTGCGCCATGCGTCGCCCATTCTCTCGCTACGCCGCGCTGGCGGCGTTTGCCACGCTGTCCGCTATGTGGATCAGTTGAGTCCTCCCGGCACAAGGCCGGGATTCCTGGCTCATGCTGCCGGTACGCTCGGCGAGCGTTCAGGTCTTCCGCAATCGACACCAGCAGGGGCGAAACCAGCCCTGTTCACCATGACTCCCGCGGAGTTCTTGTCTCGTGGTGAGAAGAACCCGCAACTCTCACAAACGTAGTTTCGTTCAGACAGCGGTAGGCGATGCTTGGCTCTCGCACCACACAACCGGCAATCCATCGTCGTGAAGACCGGATTCACCAGAACTACCTTCCGGCCATGTTTGCGCGCCATCTCGAGCAACGCGGCTTTCGTTGCACCGATGGCCGCGTCAGCGGACTTCCGGGCCATCGTAGATTTGGCGAGGAACTTCGGTTTGAAGTCCTCCACCGCAATCTGGTCGAACTCCCGGACCACGGCTTTCGCCCATTTGCGAGCGGTGTCACGGCGTTGCCGCGAGACCTTCTTGTGCAGCTTCGCCGTCTGAAGCTTCGCGCTCCGATAGCCACGTGAACTCGATTGTCCAGCTGTAGGTTTACGCCGCGCCATCATCCGCTGATAGCGAGCAAGTTTACTCGCGGCCCTCTTGCCATGAAGCGGGTGCGGTAGGTCGTGGGCATCGCTGGTGGTGGTAGCGATTTCCCTTACACCCCAATCGATTCCGATAGTCTGCTCAGTCGCTACCAGCGGCTGCGCCATCGCGGGGATAACGAACGAGCAATACCAGTGTCCGATGCGGTCACGATAGACACGCACCGAGGAAGGAGCACCGATAAACGGCCGTGACCACACCGGCCGCACAACGAGCCCGCCAGCGAGATGTAACCGGCCGTCCTTCACGCGAAAGCCACGACGCGAATAGTTGAGCGATGGTGCGGCAAGGCCCTTCTTCTTCAGACGCGGCATACCTGCCCGACGCCGTTGCGGCACGCGGTCTTTGATGTCTTTCAACGCCTTCGCGCGAGAGCGACCGAAGTCGCGAATGATTTGTTGCTGAGGCACGGAGGCTCCAGCACGCAGCCATTCCCGCTCCGATCGCCAGCCGGTGAGCTTCTTGTCCAAGGCAGCCGGGCCGATCTTCTCACTACGCTGGTGCGCGACACGGGACTCGACAACGCACTGGTTCCAAACCCACCGGCAGCGATCCCATTCCACGCTGAGCGCTGTCCGGGCAGAGGCCGAGAGACGAATGCGGTAGGTGTACCGCATCCGCCCCGCCTCCGCCGCATCGCTCATGCGTTCGATGCTATCGGGAATATCGACTCGGCTTCCGCGCAAATGCATTCGGGAATTTACTCTTTTCGCTTACGAACCAGCCACTCAGATACCGTCGACCGCAAGGACGCTGAACGGCCCCGGAGTACCGGGCCCCATCGGCCCGCCCTTGTCGAATTGGGACGCCGCGACCAGAGCCTTGTCTCCGACGTAAACCATGGTCGTCGGGATGGACAGGGCGGCGTCGGTGAGTACGGCCTCGCGGGTGGCGGTGCCGTAGTCGTCGGACAGGGTCCACCGGGTCAGGGTGTTGGTGCGGTTGTGGACAACTCGCAGTGTGGTGCCGGACAGGTCGAGTCCGTCGCCGTTCTGTGCGTCTCCGCCCCGCAAGCTCACCTTGTGGATGGGTGTGGATGAATTCGGCGTGAGCGCAACGCGGTACAGCTCGCCGGTCGGCATGTCGACGACGAGCAGGTACTTGCCGCTCGGGTCGGCGACGATCCCGTTCAGGCCGAATCCGCCGGCTGCCCGTGCGGCGAGGGTCGAGCTCAGATCGAAAGCCGTTGGCAGTTCGGCGGTTCCGCCCTTGGTGACCTGGTCCGGTGTCACCCGGTAGATCAGTGACCGTATCGAATCGGTGAGGTAGGCGGTGCCGTCGGGGGTGATCGCGAGGTCGTTGACGAAACGCGGTTCGGCTCCGGGCACGGTGAAGGTGGCGAGCAGGGCGCGAGTTCCGGTGTCGTACACCGAGACTCCCTTGGTGGAGTCGGTGACCCAGAGCCGTCCGGCCTGGTCGACCTTCAGCCCGTTGGCGGTCGTGCGCCCGTCGGCGCCTTCGGGCAGGAAGACCTCGGCGCGCGTGGCGCCCGCCGCGGCGCGGTAGATGGCACCGGTTGTGTAGGAGCCGACGTAGGTGGCGCCGGTGCGGGCGTCGGCGGCGATGCCCTCGGGGTAGACGCGGTCGCCGGGCAGTTCGTAGGCCGTGCTGATGCGCGGTGCGGTGGTGGTGTCGGTGTCGGAGCCGCCGCAGGCGGTGAGCGCGGTGGCGGCGGCGATGACGGTGGTCGCGGCGATGGGACGCAGCAGGTTCATGTCGAGCCCTCTATCGAATGAAGTCACATCGAATTACGAGGACGAAGATAGATTAGAGTTCTAATGTTCGTCAAGAGTCTAATGAAATGACGAACGGATACCATGCGTGTATGACGTCCATGCCCGCCGCCGAGCGACTCGGTTCCTATCTCAAGCGCGCGGAGCAGGCGATGGCCGCGGCCAAGTCGGCCGCGCTCAAACCGGCCGGCCTGACCGTCGCGCAGTACGCCGCCCTGCTCCACCTCGCGGAGCACCCCGGTATCTCCGCGGCCGCGCTGGCCCGGCTGTGCGGCGTCACGCCGCCCACGATGAACACCGTGCTCGGGAATCTTCAGGACCGCGACCTGATCGAGCGCACGCCGCACGAATGGCACCGCAACGTGCTGGAGATCCGCCTGACGGAGGCGGGCGCGGCGGTCATGAAGGACGCCGACCAGCGCGCCATCCATGTGGAGCGCACGGCGGCGGCGGAATTCACCGCGGCGGAGCTGAAGACATTGCGCGCCTTGCTGACCCGGTGTGCGGACCGCTTCGATTCGATCCGGCCGGACCAGGATTAGGCGGGTTCGGTCACCCGGAGCCGTTCGGCGAGTTCGTTGAAGATGTAGAAGTTGGGGATCGAGGCCACCGCGACCAACGAGATCCACCGCCCGTCGACTTTGATCCGAACCAGTCCGCTGCGCGCGTCGATCAGCTGGATCCGCTCCCACCGGTAGCTGGCGCCGCGGAAGGTCAGCGCGTCCAGGTTCAGCGCGAGATCGCCGAACTGCACGGTTTCCTCGTTGTCGATGGCCGTGACCGCGCCCGGCAACTGGGTGGCGGTGATCGCCGACTGGATCGTCTTACCCCACTCGCGCCCGTTGCTGAACAGGGTGTCGTCGAAGACGGCGTGTGCACCCGGGCCGGTCATCTCGAAGGCGTACTCGGTCACCGAGCTGGTCTGGAACGGGATCACCCGCTGTTTGACCTGTGCGGTGTCCCAGCGGAATCCGGCGACGCGCTCACCCGAGCGGTACACGGTCACGCCGAAGTCGAACAGGTCGAGCCGGGCGGCCCGATGCTGCCGGTTGCTACGGGCACGCCAGGCCGCGGGCAGGGCCGGGAGCAGGGCGAGGAGCAGGGCGGCGGCGCCACCGGCGGCCGCGCCGACTGCCACGCAGATGACGCCGAGCACCACGCAGCACCCGATCACGATGCCGCAGCCGCGCACGAAGGTATCGCTCACGGGTGCGGGCAGATACGTCTGACGGTGCGCGCCGAGTTTCTGGTACTCGGCCATCAGGTGGATCAGCTGAGACAGCGGTACCGTGCGTCCGTCATCGGTCTCGCCCGTATCCTGTTCCAGGGTGTTCGGAGTGGCCATGGTCCCTCCACGAGGCGGTTTTCCGCGCGAAGCGTATGCCACGCGAGCCCGACCCGCCACCGCGACCCCGGGCGACCCGCCGTAGTTGGCGGCGAAAGTCAGGGCGTGGTGGCCTCGAAACGACGGTAGTGGAATCGAATTCGCGTTCTGTAGCTTCGATTCGGAGATGCCCGATCCGGAAGCTGCGCGCGCGCACGAGGATTCGACAGGGGCCCGCGAACCAACCCGGCAAACTTCGCGTTTCAGGGGTACCGGTCTGTCCGAAAAAAGTTCTAGAGTTTCCCTTCAAAATCGCCCACGAGCGGGGAGTGCCTCGGTATCGTCCGAGTCGGCAAACAGCCAGTGACAGCGGAGTGGCGGCCGTAAGATCGGAGTCGTTGGATGGCAGATAAATTCCCGCCAACTTCCGGCTAACGCGCGGTCGGCCGGACGTTGAACCGAAGGCCCCGATCCATGACGAGGGGATCGGGGCCTTCGGTATTGTCTGCCCCAATGTCACAGGATGCGAATACGGGACGAATGTATGCCGGGCAACCCGTAGAGGACCGGCAACGTCAGCGGCGTGCGCGTTTTCTGGAGTCGGGCCTCACGGTCTTCGCACGCGACGGCTACGCCAATAGTTCGGTGGGCGCTATCTGCAAGGACGCCGGGCTCTCCTCGCGCCAGTTCTACGAGGAGTTCACCGGCCGCGAATCCCTCCTACTCGAGCTGTACGAGCAGATCGACCGGGAGTCGCGCGAGGCGGTCACCGCCGCTCTGGACAAGAAGTCAGAAGCGGGCGCGCTGGAGATCATCGACGCGGCCGTGCGCGCCTACGTCGAGGCGATCGGCGCCGACCCGCGCAAGGCCCGGGTGGCTCTGGTCGAGGTGGTCGGCGCCGGACCCAAGGTGGAGAAGTACCGGCTGGAACTGCGCCGGGTCTGGGGTTCGCTGCTGGCCGGCGCCGCCGAGGATGCCGCCATGCACGGCGAAATCCCCACGGGTGACTACGAGATGCGCGTGCTGGCCATTATCGGCGCGGTCAACTACGTGGTCGATTCGTGGAGCGGCGCCGATCCCCGGCCGCCGCTCGACGATGTGATCCGCGTGCTCAGCCGGGTGATCATGGGTGCCGTCGGCGCCTAGTTCGGCGGTACCGGCGGTAACGTTGCCCGGTATGGAAACGGTTCCCATTCAGGTTCCGGACGGCAGCACCATTCCGGTGCGCCTGTTCCCGGCCACGGGCGCGCACCGCCACCCGGTGACGCCGGATGCGCCCCGCCCGGTCGTCGTGCTCGTGCCCGGATTGGGTGTTCCGGGTGGGTATTACGAGTATTTCGCGGGTCAGCTGGCCGGTCGCGGCTTCGATGTCGCGATCGGCGAACTGCGCGGCAACGGTGACAGCCGGCCCAGGCCCAGCGCGTCGAGCAGCTACGGCTATCACGAATTGGCCGCGGTGGATTTCCCGGCCATGCTCGAGGTGGTGCGGACCCGATTCCCGTCCAGCACCCCGTATCTGCTCGGACACAGCATGGGCGGCCAGCTCGCCGTGCTCTACGCCTCGCGGGTGCGCGGACGGCTCGGCGGACTCATCCTGGTCGCCTCCGGCACCCCTTACCACCGCGGCTATCCGGGTGTGTTCGGCCCGGGCATCCTGGTCGGCACGACCGCCGCCTCGCTGACCGCCGCGGTGACCGGTTTCTGGCCCGGCGATCGAATCACGGTGGGCGGCTTCGGCCGCCAGTCCAAGGTGCTGATCGCGGATTGGGCCCGGCTGGCCCGCACCGGCCGGTTCCGTCCGGTCGACGCCGACATCGATTACGAGGAGCGGATCGGGCGGCTGCGGCTGCCGGTCCTGTCGATCACCATGGCCGGTGACGACCTCACGCCGCGCCGCTCGGCCACCCACCTGCTGTCGAAGCTGCCGAAAGCCGAGGTGACCGAATGGCATCAACCGGACCGGCTGGGCCACAACGGCTGGATCACCGATCCCGCAAGCACTCTCGACCGGATCGAGAAGTGGCTGCGCGATCGGTGATCCCCCGACTCAGCGAGACTTGTTGCCTTCGAACAGCATCTGCGTGAAGAACTCGTAGATCAGTGCCGCCTGGAAGGCCGACTGCTTGTTGTCGGCCGCGCCGCCGTGCCCGCCCTCGATGTTCTCGTGGTACCAGAACGTGTGGCCCTGCTCCTCCAGCAGCGCGGCCATCTTCCGGGCGTGGCCGGGGTGGACACGATCGTCGCGGGTGGAGGTGGTGAGCAGGATCGGCGGGTAGGTCGCGTCGGCCCGGACGTTCTGATACGGCGAGTACTTGCCGATGTACTCCCATTCCTCCGGCTTGTCCGGGTCGCCGTATTCGGCGATCCAGGACGCGCCGGCCAGCAGCAGGTGGTAGCGCTTCATGTCCAGCAGCGGCACCTGGCAGACGATGGCCCCGAACAGCTCCGGGTACCGGGTCAGCATGACGCCCATCAGCAGGCCGCCGTTGCTGCCGCCCACCGCGCCGAGCTGCTCGGGGGTGGTGATGCCGCGGGCCACCAGGTCGCGGGCGACGGCGGCGAAGTCCTGGAATGCCTTGTACCGATTGGCCTTCTGCACCTGGGTGTGCCATTCGGGGCCGTATTCGCCGCCGCCGCGGATATTGGTCATCACCCAGGTGCCGCCGCGCTCCAGCCAGCCCATGCCGGACGCACCGCTGTAGGCGGGGGTGCGGGAGACCTCGAAGCCGCCGTACCCGGACATCACCGTGGGGCCGGGCGTGCTCTTGCGATCACGGTGGCGCAGGACGAAATAGGGCACCATGGTGCCGTCGTCGGAGCGGGCGAAGAACTGATCGGTCTCGATGCCGTCGGCGTCGAAGTACGCGGTCTCCTGCTTGAGCCGCGTGGTCGCGCCCCCCACGGAACTGGCCAGCAGCGTGGTCGGGGTGGTGAAACCGCTTGTCGTCAACATGAATTCGTCGCCGCTCTCGAGCGGGTCGAGATTGGTGACGCCGGTGGTGGCCATCGGCGGGGTATCGGCCAGCGGGCGGCGGGTCCAGCCGTCGGCGCCCGGGGTGAGCACGTAGAGCTTGGTCTGCACGTCCTCCAGGGTGCTGAGGATCATGTAGTTCTCGGTCCAGCCGTAGCCGTGCAGCGCGGTGTGCGCGTCGGGGGCGAACAGGACCTCGAATTCTCGTGCACCGGAGAGGAACTTCTCGAAATCGTTGGCCAGCAGCGCGCCCGCCGGATAGCTGCGGCCGCCGATGTCCCAAGCCGATTTCAGAGTGATGGTCAGCCAATCCTTGTACCAGGACAGGTCGGAGTCGGTGGGCACGTCCAGATGCCGCAGGCCGCCGTCCTTTTCGAGCAGGTAGACCTGTTCGTTGAAGAAGTCCGTGGCGCGCGCGAGGTAGTGACGTTCGTAGCCCGGGGTGCGGTCGTAGCCCGCGACGACCGAGACGTCGCCGGACTCGCCTTCGAAAACGGTTTCGGCGGAGGATAATTCGGTGCCGCGCCGCCAGCGCTTGGCCACGCGCGGATAGCCGGAATCGGTGAGCGAGCCGGGGCCGAAATCGGTGCCGACGTAGACGCTGTCGAGATCGATCCAGCTCAGCCGGGATTTCGCCTCCGGCAGGTAGTAGCCGCCCGCCTCGGGCGCGATGAACTCCCGGGTCTCCAGGTCGAATTCCCGGACCACCTTGGCATCGGCGCCACCGCGGGACAGGCTGATCAGCGCGCGGTTCTGCGCGGGGCGTAACACATTGGCGCCCGCCCACACCCAGTTCTCGTCCTCCGCGGCGGCCAGCGCGTCCACGTCGATCAGCACATCCCAGGCCGGGGCGGATTTGGCGTACTCCTCGAAGGTGGTGCGCCGCCACAGTCCCTTCGGGTGCTCGGCATCGCGCCAGAAGTTGTACAGCCATTTCCCCCGGCGGCCCGGGTAGGCCACCTTGGCGTCGTCGTCGAGCATGTCCAGAATCCGGCGCTCGAGCGCGCCGAACCGGTCGGCGGCGGCGAAACGCTCCGCCACCACGCCGTTATGGGCTCGGGCCCAGTCCAGCGCCCGCTCGTCGGTGACCTCTTCCAGCCAGAGGTATGGATCGCTCATAGCTGTCATTGTGCCTGGACGTCCGGCTGACCCTGAAGCCATGTATCTCACGAAACCACAAACCACAAACAAGGCGCTATCCGCAGCACTGCTGTGGCACCGCCGCTCTGATAGCGTCGACACCACGAGTCGATGCAGGCGGGAGAGGGTGGGGATGTCGCACCGAATCAAGATTTCGCTCATCGCAGCACTGGTCGCGACAGCGGCAGCCGCATGCGGGACAACGAAAGGTGGAAGCCCAACCCCCAGCACCGCTCCGGTTACATTGTGGAATCCGTGCACTGAGATCAGTGATGAAGACCTGCGCGCCGCCGGCCTCCGCCCAGAGACCGAGGAGACCGGGATCGGCGGGGTCCGCCAGGACGGTATGGAGATCTGCGCCTGGCGTGGCAAGAACTTCTTCATGAACGTCTACTCCGTGAAACGATCGGCTCGAGAGGTCGAGACCAGGGAGGGGAACATCGAATTCGAGGACGTACAAATCGCGGGCCGGACAGGACGGCAGTTTCGGGTCCAGGGCACCAACAAGGATCTGACCTGTGATGTGGTCTTCTCCGCAGCTCAGGGTGCGTTCGAACTGTCAGTACTGAACAACTATGGACGGAGCGACCTCGAAGACCCATGCGTGGTGCTACAGCGAGTTGGGAATTCGCTCGTTCCACTGCTGCCAAGTTGATAAAACCATTGGGGGACAACAGAAATGAGCCAGGACGATGTAGCCAAGTGGGAGCAGTTCGCGGCGCAAGCCCGCTCCGGCGAGCTATACCTGGACAGTGAGGAAGTCGCTCGGCAATGCCTGGCCGCCTGCGACCAGCGTGTCACCGACCTCGAAAACATGGCCAATCTGGTCGAACAGACGAAGCGCGTAAGCGGCTTCGGTGATTTCAAGATGGCCGATCAACTCGTCAGACAGTTCCTCGGACAAGCAACTGGCAATACCAATTCGATCGATGAAGTCCTCAAAGAACACATCGAGGTTGTAAGGGACATGGGCGAGATCATGGCTGTATCCGTCAAACGCATTACCGGCCAAGATGTCACCAATACCATCCACTTCAACACAAACGTTGCCAAATAGTAGCCGCACGTATCCCGAGAAACCAGGTCCGGCGTACTACATCAGACTCCTGTTCGTTACCTAGCGCAAGGCCTTCCGCATTCACGTTCGCGGCGTCCCCTCATGATCCTCAAGGCCTGTGCGGATCGCACAGATGTTGACAAACCTCGGCGCGACGGGCAGGCTCAGACCCTACAGATTCACGAAACAGCATGGGGCTCGAGGGGGTTTCGAGGATGTTGGGGGAAAGCTCTCATCTCATCGCCTGGTATCGCCCAGCACGCCCCGATGCGTGCGTCTTCGCGACGCAGAATAGGGACTTATGCACAGAGAAGAGCTGCGGGACATATTAGCGCGGCATGACGAGCAGATGGCAGCGATCCGCACCCGCATCAGAGGCGTGCAGCTCGAGATCAGTTCGATGTCATTCCGCAGCAAATCCGCTGACGGGAGAGCGATTGCCACAGTTTCCGATAGCGGGACACTGACGGAGTTGTCCGTTCCGTTAGGACTGGGCAACAAGAGTCAGCCTTCATGGGTTTTCATTCAGCAACTGGCCGAGGTCGGAGCGGCAATAACCGAAGCAGTTAACAAGGCACGCAGCAACGCAGTGACGGCCACGATGGAGGGCTATCGCCGGGAATTTCCGGCAGCATTTGAGTTGCTTGAAGATCTGCGACCGTATCCGGACGGTAGGGGGACCTGATGTCGGATTTTGATGAACTATACGCGCTGACCGAAGAGATAAATCAATCGTGGCGACGATCGGTTCATGAAATACGGCGCACCCAAGGCGTGTCTACGTCGGCCGTACTTATCCATCAGGAAATCAAAGACTCCTTTTCGGGCACGCCGTACGGGTCCGTAACAGTCGACAGTGACGGCACTTTGGTATCGATAACACTCGACCCCGACCAGGCGCTTGATATCTATGAAGAACATCTGCTGACTGCAGTCGTCACGGCAATCAATGCCGCTTTCGATAGATCTCGCGAATCAACCCCAACTGCCCAAGGATTCCGGTGACCGATTTTCACGTAGTCCCTCAGTCACTACGCACGGCCGCAAACGAGATGGGCGATGCCGCCGATAATTGGGAAACCGCCCAGTCCGAAATTCGGCAATTCCCTCTCAAAACTGGATCATGCGGCAGTTACGCAGAGTTTGCTCCTCAGGCATTCACTCAAATTGCAGACGTCGTTGCAACAAAGTTGGTTCAAAGCAAGGGGCACATATCACAAGGGGTTGAGGTCCTGAAGTTGGCAGCAAAGTTATACGAGGAGAAGGACTACGAGTTCTACAGCAAGTTCGGATATCAAGATGAGCAGCTTGGGAGGTAGGTGATGGGCGAGCGAACCAGGCAGGGCTATCCGATCCCAGCCGACCGGAACCCAAACGGACTTCCCGAGAATCTCATCTTCCCATGGGATAGCGCCGCAACCGTGGTGTCTGCAGCACAGTCGGTCGGCAACTCGGCCGTCGAGGCGCTGGTTGACAAGATTCGGGCAATGATCGGCAATCCAGTCGAAACCGAAGCTGTAGCAACGGCATGGAGACGAGCGGCGCGGCAAATTGTGTCGGCCATCGACGCCAGTGAGGGCCCGGGCTTGGAATCTGCAAAAGCAGAATTGGAGGCTCGATGGGTTGGAACTGGTGGGGATGCTGCCATTACATGGATCGGCCAGGTTGTCACTAACGGTAATGAAACATCAGCAATCCTTCTTGCAATGGCTAGCGAACTCGACGGAATGCGGTCGCAGAGCATCACGGCATACAAAGAAGCGATTGGACATATCGCGACAACGGCCAAACTTATCCTCGACACAGCTGGAGGTGTGATCAGCAAGATCAAGAAGGGTTTTGATATAACAGTTATTACCGATGCACTGTCCGATTTCGTCGAATTGGCAAGTGCCGTTGCAAACTCCCTGATTACGCACATGGATGCGATGAAGACGCGTATCGAGAGTCTCACCAATCAGGCAATTGCATTGAAGGTTGCACCATTGGCCGCGCCTGCGATGGCTGACTATAACGACAATGGTGGATGGCAGCCGAGAAACCCGACCGGATCGAAGATCGGCACACCACGGTGAGGCTGGCGTATCCTCGACTTGGCGCGATGGCAATACTTGCGGTGGCCTGCTTTACTGCTTGCTCCCCCGAGGGGACGACCGGATCAGAAGAAAATAGACCGCGGTTTGCGACCACACCATCCTCGTGTACGCAGGTTGCTCGGCCAATCGATGGTGCGATAAAGAGTTTCGCCGGATCGCTCTATAGCTCAACGGTTTCGATCGACGATCGAGGCGGCGTTCAGCAAGATATTATTCACCAACACTTGAGCTGCTCAGTCAGCTACTTCGATCGGGACGGTTTACCGGCATCAAGAACTCAAGATCAACCCAAGTCTCGAATAGTCAGCCTTCTCATACTGCGAAGCACTACTGATAAATCGGTAGAACTCGCTAAGAACTCCTTCCAGAAGAATTTCGGCGAGATAGCCAACGCTTTGAAATTGCCTGGCATCGGAGATGATGCATTTATTTACGATACGGAAGAACCTTCCGTCGGCACTCTCCGAGGCACAGTTAGGTTTCGTGTCTCGAATGTTGAGATAGTCGTGGGTGCTACGGCAGGTAACTCCAGCCAGAAGCTCGATACTCCGAGTTTGAAGACAGAGGTGCGGTCCACGGCCGAAGCGATGGCAAGGACATTGGCCGACAACCTCGACAGCGTGATGCGTTGACGTCGCGTTGCACCAGTACTTGCTTGCAGGCATAAGCAACGATGCCCGCTGGCCTTGCTAGAGAACAGGCGCACCATGGCTCGGGCGAGGCATGTCGGCCACCCGGAATCGCGACGCCGCCACCTAGGGTGAGCCCATGGTGAAAGCGCTGTTCTACGGGCTCGGGACCGCGGCACCGCTGTTGATCGGCGCCGCGGTCGGCCTCCGGTGGACACTGCCCAAACCCCTGCTGGCCTCGCTGATGGCGTTCGGTTCCGGCACCATGATCGCGGCCGCCTCATCCGAACTGTTCGAACCCGCCTTCCATCAGGCGGGCGTGTGGATCGCGGCGGCCGCGCTGTTCGCCGGAGCCGGAATCTATGTGGTGGCCAATCATTTCATCGAAGCGAAGCTCGGGGCCGCCGCCGTCGGCTGGGCGCTGATGCTGGGCACCATTCTCGACGGCGTCCCCGAGAACACCGCGCTAGGCGTCTCGCTCACCTCCGGCGGCGGCCTGGTCCTGCTGGTCGCCGTCGCCGTCGGCAACTTCCCCGAAGCCATCGGCGGGGCGGCCCTGATGCGCGACAAACACGACTTCTCCCCCGCCGCCGCCTTCGCGCTGTGGGCGGCGACCGGGGCGATCCTGGTCATCGTGACCGTCTTCGGTTACACGCTCTCGGACAATCTCTCCGCGACCCACATCAGCGCCGTACAGGCATTCGCGGGCGGCGCCACCATCGCCGTCCTCGCCGATTCACTCATGCCCGAGGCCTATCGCGAAGGTGGCTGGTGGGTCGGGTTGGCCACCGCGGCAGGGTTTCTCGTCGCTTTCGTGCTGGCGGGATGAAGGTCACGGCGGCCTGCGCGCGGGCTATTCGCGACGGATCCAACGGCCGACCGGTCGACTGGCCGTCATCGCCACCAGGGCCACCCCTGGGCCAGTGAACGCGAGCGTGAACAGCACCGCGAAGATCCGCATCGAGAAGCTCATGTGGACGCTGTCCAGTGAATCGATCAGCTCGGCGAGGGCGTAGACCACGGTTCCCGCGATCGCGAAGCCGCCACCGATCATCACGAGAACGCGTCCGATCACCGTGCGGCACAACAGGAATACCGCGCCGACGAGCAGCGTGATCGCCGCGAGACCGTACCCCAACCACAACAGTTGGAGACCGGCATCCGGCGCCAGGGCGAGCTCGTAGTCGCGTTCGACTCTGCGCCGTACACGGATGCCGTTGAGGGCGAACGCCCCGTACCCGAATCCGGCCAGCAGGGCGAACACCCCGGCCGCGATACCCATCGCACCATCGGCCGAATTCGGTCGCGGCGCTGGCCGATACGGCGCGTAGCTCGGTGGCCGAAATGTCATGTAGCGCCCCCTTTCCCCTCGCTGCACCCTACCCGCCGCCTCAGTCCTGCGCCCGCGCGGCGACCGTCCGGATGAATCTGACGAGATCCTCGACGTGATATCCGAGCAGTTCGGCTCGCTCCACCGACATCAGCGCCAACTGCCCGAGCACCTTCGCGCCCCACCCGTTCACCCCGTCGGCCGACCATTCGTCGACATTCTCGATCCCGAGGTCGTACATGGCCAGCCCGTACCGATCCCGCACCAGCGCACAGGTACTCGCGACCGCGTCGAGAAACGTCGGCCCCGGCCGCGCACACTCCAGCGCGAAGTACCGCCCGATCTCGGTGACCACACACCCGTCCGGCGGCTCCCCCTTGATCCGCTCGTACCGCCCATCCTCGAACCTGATGTCCCACAACCCGATCGGACAGTGGAACAACGTGAACTCATGCACTCCACCAGTAGCCATGCGCTATATGTTCCCCCGCCAAGATCACCCTCGTGCTCGAATCGCAATATTGCAAACGCACTTTTGCATTTTCGGCGAGTCGGCAGACAACCCCCGCGTAGCGTTCCGCCTCATGGCAACCAATCCACATGACACGTACATCGGACAGGTATTGGGAAACCCCGCGAACGCCGCGTCGTATCTACACACCGTCATGCCGAAACCCTTGTCGACCAAATGGACTGGGACAGTCTGGAGCTGGTGCCCGGCAGCTTCGTCAATGCGGCACCTTGCCCGAGCCACGACGAGGTGGCCCCGAACATGCTCAGCCACATACCGAAGGCCGGCCCACCAGTGGTGGACCGGCCTTCGGTTATGAAATTGCTTGCCTGGAGGCAGGACTCAGAAGTCCATGCCGCCCATGCCGCCGGTCGGGTCGCCCGCGGGAGCGGCGGCCTTCTCCGGCTTGTCGGCCACGACGGCCTCGGTGGTGAGGAACAGCGCCGCGATGGAAGCGGCGTTCTGCAGGGCAGAACGGGTGACCTTGACCGGGTCGGCGACGCCGGCGGCCAGCAGGTCCTCGTACTCGCCCGAGTCGGCGTTCAGGCCGCTGCCCGCGGGGAGGTTCGAGACCTTCTCCGCGACAACGCCCGGCTCCAGGCCGGCGTTGAAGGCGATCTGCTTCAGCGGAGCCGACAGCGCGACACGCACGATGTTGGCGCCGGTGGCCTCGTCACCGGTCAGCGACAGCTCGTCCAGGGCCGGAGCCGACTGCAGCAGGGCCACGCCACCACCGGCGACGATGCCCTCTTCGACGGCGGCCTTGGCGTTACGCACGGCATCCTCGATGCGGTGCTTGCGCTCCTTGAGCTCGACCTCGGTGGCGGCGCCGGCCTTGATCACCGCGACACCGCCGGCCAGCTTGGCCAGGCGCTCCTGCAGCTTCTCGCGGTCGTAGTCCGAATCCGAGTTCTCGATCTCGGTGCGGATCTGCGCCACGCGGCCCTTGATGGCCTCCGCGTCGCCCGCGCCCTCGACGATGGTGGTCTCGTCCTTGGAGATGACGACCTTGCGGGCCTGGCCCAGCAGCTCGATGCCGGCGGTCTCCAGGGAGAGGCCGACCTCTTCGCTGATGACCTCGCCACCGGTGAGGATGGCGATATCGGCGAGCTGCGCCTTGCGACGGTCACCGAAGCCCGGAGCCTTGACGGCGACGGACTTGAAGGTGCCACGGATCTTGTTGACCACCAGGGTGGACAGGGCCTCGCCCTCGACGTCCTCGGCGATGATCAGCAGCGGCTTGCCGGCCTGGATGACCTTCTCCAGCAGCGGCAGCAGGTCCTTGACGGTCGAGATCTTCGAGCCGACCAGCAGCAGGTACGGATCCTCGAGGACCGCTTCCTGACGCTCCGGGTCGGTGACGAAGTAACCGGAGATGTAGCCCTTGTCGAAGCGCATGCCCTCGGTCAGCTCCAGCTGGAGCCCGAAGGTGTTGCTCTCCTCGACGGTGATGACGCCTTCCTTGCCGACCTTGTCCATGGCCTCGGCGATGAGCTCACCGATGGACGCGTCGCCGGCCGAGATACCGGCGGTGGCGGCGATCTGCTCCTTGGTCTCGACCTCCTTGGCGGTGTCGAGCAGCTTGGCGGTGACGGCCTCGACGGCCTTCTCGATGCCGCGCTTCAGGCCGAGCGGGTTGGCGCCGGCGGCGACGTTGCGCAGACCTTCACGCACGAGGGCCTGGGCCAGCACGGTGGCGGTGGTGGTGCCGTCGCCCGCGACGTCGTCGGTCTTCTTGGCGACTTCCTTGACCAGCTCGGCGCCGATCTTCTCGTACGGGTCCTCCAGGTCGATCTCCTTGGCGATGGACACACCATCGTTGGTGATCGTGGGGGCGCCCCACTTCTTCTCCAGGACGACGTTGCGACCCTTCGGGCCCAGCGTCACCTTGACCGCGTCAGCGAGGGCGTTCAGGCCCCGCTCGAGACCCCGGCGGGCCTCTTCGTCGTACGCAATAGTCTTAGCCATGGCGTTGTTGAGATCCTCCACGTAGATGGCTGACACGCAAGGCGACCTCCGTGCGGGATCGCCCCAAATACGTGGCCAGGTCCGGTGCCCGCGACGGACGACCGAGGGTGTCGATGGAACCCGGCCTCACCGCCCCGACCTGGCACTCACTGATAGAGAGTGCCAAAGCCATTTCTAGCACTCGCCGATGTCGAGTGCAAGGTCGACCTACGGCCGATCGTCGATGCGCAGCACCAGCGCGACGAAGGCGTCGGTCCGCCGTTCGTCCGGGGTGCGCGGCTCCTCGTTGTCCACGGTGACCAGTTCCGCGTCGTGCAGCAGCAGCTCGGCTTCCACCCGCATGATCGCCCGGATGAAGGGCGGGGCCACCTCGGGCGGCAGATCGCCGTTCACGATGTACTCGCCGTCCGGCCCGTAATCCGTCGACACGTACGACAGGGCGCGCAGGAGGTCCGAGCGACGCTCTCCCGCGACTAGGTCGGAATCCGTTTCTTCTGTTTCATCCGCCATCGCTATAGCTTAACCGGCCAATCCGCCCGGCCGGGTCCGCGGGCGCGGACCTAGGGTTGGGCGGGTGAGTGGTAGACCCGGGTGGGATGCGATCGAAGGGGCGCTGGGACAGCTGTACGCCGGGGTCGAGCCGCGGCGGTGGCGGGCCGAGGACCCCTGGGCGAGCGGGGGCGCGGAGCCACTCGACGCGGTGTTCGCCTACGCGCGCGGCGGCCCGGCACCGCACTGGCACTACGTGAGCCTGGGAATGAGCGAGCTGTACGAGAAGGAGTGGGACAACGCGGCCGAATCGGGGTGGGGGTTCGAGTTCACGTTCCGGCTGGCCCGCCGTGAAGGCGAACTCCGGGCGCCGCACTGGCCGGTGACCTTCCTGCAGAATCTGGCGCGCTATGTGTTCCAGTCGGGGAAGCGGTTCGAACCGGGGCACACGATCAAATCGAGCGGGTCGATCGCGGCGGAACTGCCGGATTCGCAGATCCACGCGGTGGGGTTCGTGGTGGATGCCGAGCTGGGCGCGGTACAGGGCCCGTTCGGGCGGGTGGAGTTCCGGCAGATGGTGGGGCTGACCATGACCGAGTACCGGGCGGCGCTCGGCGGGAAACTGCTCGGGCTACTGGGCGGGCTGTCCGAGCAACTCCCGCTGTATGTCACCGATATGGACCGGCACACCCTGATCCCGGAACCGAAACCGCAGGCGAGCTGGCCGCGCTGGGGCGGCGGCCTGCGCGGCCGGGGATAGCCGGCCGCCCCGGAACACCCAGTGGCGCAGGGCGAGAAAGCGCAGTCCGCCGATCACCCCGGAGACCGCCAGCACCGCCGCGGCCGCCGCCACCCCGGTCAGGCCCGGCGCGAGCCGGGCGAGCACGGCCAGCGTCGCCGAGCTCGCGGCCAGCGCGACGACGGCGGTGCCCGCACCCTTCAGATGCGCGGCGAGCCAGCCGACCCGCGCCGAACGGAAGGTGAAGCGGCGGTGCAGTTCGTTGGCGAGCACGGTGCTCAGCACCGAACCCAGCAGATTGGCCAGCTGCGCGCCGGTGCCGTACAGCGCCAGGAAGGGCAGCAGATAGCCGAGATTGGCGAGCCCGCCCGCCGCCGCGAAACGCGACAGCTGGGCGATGGCCCGCTCGCCCAGCACGAAGCGCAGCAGGAGCCCGGTCATGCGTGCGCGGTCTTTCCACCGTCGATGACCAGTTGGGCGCCGGTGAGATACGGATGCTCCGGCGAGGCCAGGGTCAGCGCGAACGCGGCGATCTCCTCGGCGGTCGCGAGCCGGCCCAGCCCGGGCACATTGGAGCCCGCCCACTGTTTCATGAACACCTGGTAGACGTCGTCGGGCACGGCCTCCATCCCGGCCGCCCGGCGGACCAGTTCGGTGTCGGTGGTGCCGGGCACCAGCGTGTTGATCCGGATGCCGTCGGCCGCGTAGTCCAGGGCCGCGGACTGCACCAGCCCGACCAGCCCGCGTTTGGCGGCCGTATAGGCCGCGCGCCCGGCGTCGGTGGCGAGCGCGTTACTCGACGAGGTCACCACGATGGTGCCGCCGCCGGATCGGATCAGGTGCGGCACTTGGTATTTCATCGACAGGAAGACACCGCGCAGATTGGTGCCGAGCACGCGGTCGAAATCATCGGTGGTGTATTCGTGCAGTTTCTTCTGAATGGTGATGCCCGCGTTGTTGAATGCCACGTGCAGCCCGCCGTACTGCCGCGCCGCCGCCTCGACGAAGTCGCGCACCTCGCTTTCGATCAGCACGTCGGCACGGAGATAGGTGGCCTCGCCGCCCGCGGCGCGGATCTCGCGTTCCACCTGCTGCCCGCGGTCCACCCGTCGTCCGCAGAAGGCGACCGCGGCGCCTTCGGCCGCGAACTGCCGGGCCGCGGCCGCACCGATACCGGAGGTGCCGCCGGTGATCACCACGACCTGGCCGGCGAAGCGGCGGCGGCCGCCGTGCTGTGCGCGGGGCGGGTTGGAGTCGGCGCCGAGCGCTATCCCGCCCGCCACCCCGGCGGCGGCGCCGGCCGCGAGCCCGGCGGCGGTCATGCCGAACAGCTTGCGCCGGTTGGGTTTCGGCGTGGCGGCCGATTCCTCGGGGGTGTCGTTCGTTTCGGTCATGCTTCGACTCTGGCCGGGCGAGCCGTGTTTCGGATCCGCCCGCGGGGCCGCGCGCACGGCCGCGGGGTGGAGCCGTCTCCTCCCCCGGTAGGAGACGCGCGGGCGGACCGGGCGGCATCATGGGTACGTGGTGGAGTCGAGCGATATGGGCCGCGGCCTGGACTGGCTGCTGGATGCCCGGTCGCTGCCGATCCGCCTGGCCGTGCTGCTGGTGCTGGGCGCGGGATATCTGCTACTGCTGGTCGACGCGCCCTCGGGGCTGGACTGGGCGATCGCGGTGCTGTCGGTGCTGGCGGTAGCCGGCGGCGCGCGCTGGCCGCTGGCCACCTCGCTGTGCGCTACCGCCCTGCTGCTGCTCGGATTCGAGTTCGGGCAGACCGGGCCCGCGGTGTCGAAGGTCGCCGCCGCGGTCGCGCTCGCCGAACTCGCTGTCCGCAAACGTGGTTGGCCGCCGCTGCTGGGCGCGGTCGCGCTGGCCGGGGCATATCTGGCGCATCCGGCGGGCGGCGTCGCGGCCACCGGCTATCGGGCGATCGTGATGGCGGCGGCGCCGCTGCTGTTGGGTGTGCTGCTGCGGGTGGCCGGGGACAACGCGCGCCGGGCCCGGCGCGAGGCCGCGGAACTCACCCAGCGCCGGGAATCCGAGATCGCTGCCGCCCGCGCGGTCGAGCGCACCGCCATCGCCCGCGAACTGCATGATCTGATCGCACACCATGTTTCGTCCACCGTGCTGCGGGTCGGCGTGGCCCGGCACGCGGTGCCCGACGCGCCGCCCGCGCTGCTCGAGGTGCTCGACGATATCCACGCCAGCGGCAAGGCCACCCTGGTGGACCTGCGCAAACTGGTGACCATCCTGCGCGATCCACAGGCCGGTGGTGAATCCTTCGTCGCCCCGGCCGATCTGCCGGAGGCCATCGGCGAGGCGGTACGTCGGGCCCGCGGGCTCGGGTTGCGGATCGATGCGGAGGTGAGCACGGGTATCAGCGCGGTGGACGCCCCGGTCGGCCTGACCCTGCTGCGGCTGACCCAGGAGGGGCTGGCCAATACCGTCAAACACGCGGGCACCGCGGCGGCGGCCCGCCTGGCCATCTCGGGCACCGCGGACGGCGTCGATTTCCTGCTGTGCGACAACGGTTCCGGTGCCGTGCCGCCGTCCGGTGCGGGCGGCGTCGGACTGATCGGATTGCGCGAGCGGGTGGCCCTGCTCGGCGGATCGCTGGCGGCGGGCGCGACCGCGACCGGCTGGCGGCTGGCCGCACACCTGCCCACGACGGCGCTGTCGGACGGCGGGGCCGCGTGACCATTCGCGTGCTCATCGTCGATGATCAGCGCCTGGTGCGGGCGGGTCTGCGGATGCTGTGCGAGACCGCCGGTGATCTGGAGGTGATCGGCGAGGCGGGCACCGGCGCCGACGCGGTGCGCCTGGCCGATCAGGCGCGCCCGGATGTGGTGCTGATGGATCTGCGTATGCCCGGGATGGACGGAATTCGCGCTACCACGGCGATTCTCGCGGCCCGCCCCGCGACCCGGGTGATCGCCCTGACCACCTTCGACGACGACGAACACCTCTACCCCGCGCTGACCGCCGGCGCCTGCGGCTTCCTGGTCAAGGACGCCGCACCCGGCGATCTGCTCGACGGCATCCGCCGTGCCGCCGCGGGTGGTCGCCCCTTCTCCCCCGATGTCCTACAGCGCGTGGTCGATTCGGCGATCGCGGCCCGCACCGGTATCAGCACCGAAACCCCGGATCCCGCCATCGTTTTCGGCCTCACGCCGCGCGAGTCCGAGGTGCTGACTCTGCTCGCCGAGGGCCGCTCCAACGCCGAGATCGCCACCGCCCTGCATGTCGGCGTCACCACTGTCAAAACTCACGTCACCAACCTGATGGCGAAAACCGGAGCCACGAACCGGGTCCGGCTGGCCGCGCTCGCGCGCCCGGATCGCTTGTCCTGAAAACCTCAGCCCTGCGGGGACTTCTGGTTCAGATAGACCGAAAGCAGTTCCTGGATATGGGCTTCGGATTTGGCCTTGTCGACGCCGAGATCGGTGAGCAGGCCGGCGCCGTTCTCCTGTTCGAGCAGGGCGAGCAGCAGGTGTTCGGTGCCGATGTAGTTGTGGCCCAGGCGAAGTGCTTCACGGAAGGTGAGCTCGAGGGCCTTGCGGGCCTCGGCGTCGAACGGGATCAGCGCGGGCAGATCGCTGCCGTCGGAGGCGGGGACGGCGGCTCGAGCGGCCGCGCGGGCGGCCTCGAGGGTGACGCCGTTGGCGATGATCTCCTGCGCGCCGAGCCCTTCGGGCTGGTCGAGCAGGCCGATGACGAGGTGGGCGGTGCTGATCTCGGGGTTGCCGGCGGCGCGGGCCTGCTCCTGTGCGGCGACCACGACCTTGCGGGCGCGGTCGGTGAACTTGGCGAAGCCCGCGTTCGGGTCCATGGCGGCGGCGTCGCCGGGCTGCTTCGGCACGAACCGCTTCTGCGCGGCCTGCTTGGTGACCCCCATGCTGCCGCCGATGTCGGTCCAGGAGGCGCCGGAGCGCCGAGCCTGGTCGACGAAGTGGCCGATCAGGTGGTCGGCGAGTTCACCGAGGTGACCGGCGGCGACCACGGCGTCGGAGAGTTGGTCGAGCGGGTTGTCGGGGCGGGCCTTCTTGATGCCGGAGATCAGGTCGTCGAGGCGAAAGGAAGACGTCATGCCGTCAACGATAAGTTGACGACCGCGTCTCGTCAACCATGCGTTGACATTGCGAGAATCAGCCGGTCAGGCCCGCGAGAAATGCCAATTTGCCGCGCCCGAGCACCACGCGCACCGCGCCCACCACCCCGTTCACCGCCTCGATATCGAGGACCAGCACCGGCCGGCCTCGCTGTCGGCCCACCGCCGCCAGCCCCCCGTTGACCTCCTCCAGCCCGACCTCCACGCCGTCCTCGGCCCTGAACAGCCCGACCAGAAACCGCGCGGCCGCCGCACCACCCGCCACCGGCTCGCCCACGCGACCGCCACTGTCGACCGTCACCGCGATATCGGCGGCGAGCATCCCCGCCAGCTCCTCGACCGCACCGGCCCGCGCCGCCCGCAGCAGACGCTCCCACCGCGCCCGCGCCTCGGCCCCCGGAAACTCCAAGCGCCCCTTACCCTCTCGTGCCCGCGCCCGGGCCCGCCGATAGGCCCGCTGCACCTCGGCCTCGGCCAGCTCCAGCATGTCGGCGATCTCGCGATGGGCGTACCCGAAACCCTCGCGCAGCACCAGAATCGCCCGCTCGGCGGGCTCGAGCCGTTCCAGCACGGTCAGTAGTGCGAGCGAAACCTGTTCGCGCTCTTCGACGGATTCCAGCGGACCGAGCACGCCACCCGCGGTCGGCACCGGCTCGGGCAGCCATGCACCGGCATAGTCGGCCCGGTGCGCCTGCGCCGAAACCAGCCGTGCCCGACACAGATTCGCGACCGTGGCGGTCAGCCAGACCTCCGCCGACCGGACACCGGCGCGACCGGCGCTCCAGCGCAGCCCGGCCTCGCGCACCGCGTCCTCCGCCTCGCGCGCCGAACCAAGCATGCGGTAGGCGAGCGCGAACAGTCTGGGGCGATGGGTCTGGAATTCGTGCAGACCGTCGGATTCCACCGCCACCCTCCTCCCGCGCTCGAGTCGGCTCGATCGCCTGGAGTGACACTACCTTTCGGGGCTTGCGGAATCCTGGGTCGTGTCTTGGGTCAGTCCTCCGACGGCCGCTTGGCCCCCGGGCGGCGCAGCCGCAGCCGCGCACTCGACACCCGAATCGCGGGGCGCCGCAAGGCCGGTCGGCGACGCTGCGCCCGGCGCTGCGCCCGGCGCTCGGCCGGCTTGTGCTGCCAGGTCTCCGGCCGCGCGGCCACCCAGCGCTGCGAATGCCAGGCGAACGGAATGTGCCCCAGATACAGGCCGACCAGGATCAGCAGCAGCACCAGCGGGTAGGTCACCAGCAGCGCCGCGGCCACCGCGACCAGGACCAGCAGCCCGGCCGCCGCCTGCGGCGCCACCGACACCGACTTCATGGCCAGAGTCGGAATCGTGCTGACCGCCAGCGCCGCCGCGAACACCGTCCACGCCGCCACCGGCCAGAAACCGATCCACGAGGGTTCATCGAACTGCACGTACAGCGCGATCGGCGCGAGCGCGATCAATGCCGCCGCGGGCGCGGGCACACCGACGAAGTACTCCCGCGACCAGTCCGGCCGGGTGTCGTCGTCGAGCAGGGTGTTGAACCGGGCCAGGCGCAGCACCAGGCTCACCGCGTACAGCAGCGCGATGATCCAGCCGGCGCTGCTACTGTCCAGCAGCGTCACGTAGAGGACCAGCGCGGGCGCGACACCGAAGGAGATCGCGTCGGACAGCGAATCCAGCTCCGCGCCGATCTTGCTGGTGGCGTCCAGCATTCGGGCCAGACGCCCGTCCAGGGTGTCCAGCACCGCAGCCGCGCCGATCATGGCCAGCGAGATGTCCAAGCGACCGTCGAGGGCGAACTTCACCGCCGACAGGCCCGCGCACAGCGCCAGGATGGTGACGACGCTGGGCAGCAGGCGAATCGAACGCCGCCGCTGCTTGGGCGCCGCGGCCTCCATCATGAACCGGCCAGCACGGCCAGGACGGTTTCGCCCCCGATCGTGCGCTGCCCGGGCTGCACCAGCAGCTCGGTCCCGGCCGGGAAATAGGTGTCGACCCGCGATCCGAAGCGGATCAGGCCGTAGGTGTCGCCGATGGTGAGCACGTCACCCTTCTGGGCGTCGCATACGATGCGGCGGGCCAGCAGGCCCGCGATCTGCACCACGACCAGCTGCTCGCCGTGCACGGTCTCCAGGATCATGCTGTTGCGCTCGTTGACCGAGCTCGCGTCGGGCAGGTCGGCCGATTTGAACTGGCCGGGCTGATGCAGCACCTCGCGCACCACGCCGGAGACCGGAACCCGCTGCACGTGGACGTCCAGCACGGACAGGAAGATGCTCACGCGGGGCACTGGTTGATCGCCCAGGCCCAGTTCGGCGGGCGGGGCGGCGGTGTCGACCAGGGCGATCTCGCCGTCGGCGGGCGCGACCACGACACCCGCGCGGTTCGGCGGCACCCGATGCGGGTGCCGGAAGAACCCGGCGATGGCGGCGGCGGCCAGCAGCCCGCCGCGGCGCACCCACTTGCGCTTGCCGCCGAGGAGTGCGACCGCGAGCGGGGCGGCCACGAACGGCAGCCCGGCCGGATGCAACGGCGGGATCGCGGATCGAACCAGGTCGATCACGTGACCGACCGCGGTCGTATCGGGCGTGCCGGGCGGGGTGGGACGGCGTGCCACAGGCTCCTCTTTCGTGCTCGGTGCAGAAGGTTTGCGCCCCTCAACGATAGGGCTGACGCAAGCGATCACACCTTACGGGAACGGAGCCTGCGGCACGCGCGGACGGCGTCGCCCGGTCAGCGTGCTGGTCGGCGCCCGGTTACCAGCTTCACCAGGAACAGCAGCAGGGCGGCGCCACCGAGGCAGGTGAGGAAGCTGAAGATGAGACCGCCACCTTCGACGTCCACGCCCAGCAGCTTCAGCAGGAAGCCGCCGAGCAGGCCGCCGACGACTCCGACCACGACATTGAGGACGATGCCCTGTTGGGCGTCTGTCCCCATGAACTTGCTGGCGATCCATCCGGCGATGCCGCCGATGATGATCCAGCCGATGATCCCGAGACCCAGCATGGAAACCTCGCATCCACTAGTTGGGACGCACGCCCCTAGCAGATGGCGTGCTCAACTCGGTATACCCGGCGAATGTGAGAATACGCACTTCCGCCGCGCCGGGTCCGGGCTAATATGAGGGGGCCTCATGTCTGCTCAGAGGCAACATTGATGAGGCAGCGCCAGGTACATAGGAGACGCACATGTCTGCTCGATTCGCCCAGACCACGGGAGCAGAGCACACCGCGATTCTCGGGCTCGGCGTATATCGCCCGGCCCGGGTAGTCACGAACGAGGAAGTCGCGGGGCCGATCAACTCGAGCGACGAGTGGATCCGTACCCGATCCGGCATCAAGACCAGGCGTTTCGCCGACGACTCCGAAACCATCCAATCCATGAGCGTGGCCGCCGCACGCGACGCCATCGAAGCCGCCGAGATCGAGGTCGACCAGATCGACTGCGTCATCGTGGCGACCTCCACGCACCTACTGCTCACCCCCGCGGCCGCGCCGCGGATCGCGACCGAGCTCGGCATGAACGGCGCCGCCGCCTTCGACATCTCGGCCGGCTGCGCCGGCTTCTGTCACGCGCTGGCGCTGGCCTCGGATCTGGTACGCGGCGGCACCGCCAAGAACGTGCTGGTGATCGGCGTGGAGAAGCTGACCGACACGATCAATCCGGCCGACCGCTCCACCGCCTTCCTGTTTGCCGACGGCGCGGGCGCGGTGGTGGTGGGCCCCGCCGAGGAACCGGGTATCGGTCCCACGGTGTGGGGTTCGGACGGCACCCAGCACCACGCCATCCGCCAGGACAAGGACTGGGTCGAGTTCTTCGCCGAGATCGAGGCGAAGGGCACCGACGCGGTCCGGCCCTATCTGGCGATGGAGGGTACGGCCGTCTTCCGCTGGGCCGCGCACTCGCTGGAGAAGGTGTGCCGCGACGCCATCGATCGCGCGGGGCTTTCCACCGACGATATGGACGCGATGATCCCGCATCAGGCCAACGGCCGGATCATCGAGATCATGGCGCGGGTGCTGAAGTTGCCGGAGAACTGCGCGCTGGCCAACGACATCGAGGAGACCGGCAATACCTCGGCCGCCTCGATTCCGCTGGCCATGGAGGCAATGCTGCGCAAGGGCGAGACCAAGCCCGGCGCCACCGCACTGTTGATCGCGTTCGGCGCGGGCCTGTCCTACGCGGCGCAGGTGGTCACCCTGCCCAACTGGAAGTGACTCAGCGGCCCGCTTCGACGGTGCGCTTGATCGCCTGCAAGGTCTGGTTCATCCCGGCCACCAGGACACCGTCGAAGCGGTCGTAGCCGCCCATCCCGAGTTCGATCGCCTTGCGGGAGATCGCGGTGGTGCCGTTGGGCGCCTCGCGGCGCTGGATCAGGCGGGTGCCGGCGGCGGTGGGCTCGAGGGTGAAGCTCCAGATCATCCGATTGTCGAGCACCTTGAAGGCGAACGCGGTGTTGGGCTCGATGCGCACGACACGGGAGGTGGTGGGCCAGAACAGCTTGCCGTCCCGGTTCAGGTTGACCGCGAAGGTACCGACCTTGACCTTGCCGATCGGGAAGGTGCGCACGGTCTGCGGGCTGAATTCGGGAATGCGCTTCAGATCGGACACCACTCGCCAGACCTGGTCGGGGGTCGCGTCGATATCGATGGACGCTTCGAGATTCTTCGGCAACGGTGCCTCCGTATTGAGAGTGACGAGATGTAACACATAATAGTGAGAGCCAATTGGAATACAACCGGGTCACATTTTGGCCGCCCGGAGCCCGCCCGCTGTAATAACGGGCGCAGAATGGTTGATAGACGTAGCAACAACAGACGCACTGCCACCAACTTTCCCATCCAGCGTGAGGTGATCGGCTGTGAAACTGCGCTCGCTCCTACCCCGTCGCCGTAACCACGATCTTCCGCAGCTGCCTTCGATCGAACCCGAAGACGGACGCCCCGCGAAAGCTCGCCCGACCGAGGAAAAGCTGGAACGACTGCTCACGCCGACCGAACTCGATCTGGTCAACCACCATCAATACTGAGCGCCGGCCCCTGGCACGGACAGGACAGGCCACAGCCCGACACGGGATAATCGTCGGGTGACTGCTCCAGCTGCTCCGAAGCCGGCCATCCTCAGCGTCGACGACGATCCCGGCGTATCCCGCGCGGTAGTGCGCGATCTGCGCCGCCGCTACGGCGCCGACTACCGGATCCTGCGCGCCGAATCGGGAGCCGACGCCCTCGACGCCCTGCGCGAGATGAAACTGCGTGGCCAGCCGGTCGCGGTCCTGATCGCCGACTACCGCATGCCCGGCATGGACGGTATCGAATTCCTCGAGCAGGCCATGGACCTGCACCCGTACGCCCGGCGCGTGCTGCTCACCGCCTACGCCGACACCTCCGCCGCGATCGACGCGATCAATGTCGTCGACCTGGACCACTATCTGCTCAAGCCGTGGGATCCGCCGGAGGAGAAGCTGTATCCGGTGCTCGACGGCCTGCTGGAAGCCTGGCGCGGCAGCGCGAATCGGCCGGTCACCGAGACCAAGGTGGTCGGCAACCGCTGGTCGCCGCGATGTTCGCAGGTCCGGGAATTCCTGGCGCGCAACCAATTGCCCTACCGCTGGTACCTGGCCGAGGAGGCCGAGGGCGGGCGGCTGCTGGAAGCCGCCGGCGTCGGATCCGACCGCTGCCCCGTCGTCATCACCTCCGACGGGCAGGCGCTGGTCGAGCCCACCGACAGCGAACTGGCCGAACACGTCGGCCTGACCGTCAACCCCACCGGCGACTTCTACGACCTCATCGTGGTCGGCGGCGGCCCCGCGGGCCTGGGCGCGGCCGTCTACGGCGCCTCCGAGGGCCTGCGCACTGTGCTGGTGGAACGCACCGCCACCGGCGGACAGGCCGGGCAGAGCTCCCGCATCGAGAACTACCTGGGCTTCCCCGACGGACTGTCCGGCGCGCAGCTGGCCGATCGGGCCCGGCGCCAGGCCGCGAAGTTCGGCGCCGAGGTGATCACCACCCGCGAGGTGGTGGGCCTGGAGGTCAACGGGTCGGCGCGCACGGTGACCTTCGCCGACGGCGGGCGGCTGTGCGCGCACACCGTCATCATCGCGACCGGCGTCGACTACCGGCGCCATCCCGCGCCCGGCGTCGACGAATTCACCGGTCGCGGCGTGTATTACGGCTCGGCGATGACCGAGGCGACCGAATGCGCCGACCACGACGTCTATATCGTGGGCGGGGCCAATTCGGCCGGGCAGGCGGCGGTGTTCCTTTCCCGCAACGCCCGCACCGTTCATCTGGTGGTGCGCGCGGATTCGCTGGAGAAATCCATGTCGCACTATCTGATCCAGCAGATCGAGCAGATCCCGAATATCAAGGTGCACCACCGGACCGAGGTGATCGGCGCCGAAGGCGAGGACCATCTCCAGTGGATCATGCTGCGCGACAACGCGACCGGCGTCGAGGAGAAGGCCGAGGCGGAGCGCCTGTTCCTGTTCATCGGCGCGGCGCCGCAGACCGAGTGGCTCGACGGCGTGGTCAAGCGGGACGCGGCGGGTTTCGTGCTGGCGGGCCCGGACCTGACCGTCGACGGCGAACGCCCCGGCGGCTGGGAGCTGCCGCGCTCACCGCACCACCTGGAAACCAACGTGCCCGGCGTCTTCGTGGCCGGTGACGTGCACGCCGAATCGGCCAAGCGGGTGGCGTCCGCGGTCGGTGAGGGCGCCATGGCCGTCATGTTCGTGCACCGGTACCTCGCGTAGGAGCAAGTGAAATGACCGAAGAAATCGCGGCGCGGGTCTCGCACGGAATCTGTGATCCCGCCGAGCTGCGCACCCTGTTCCTGTTCGAGAAGCTGAACGACGAGCAGCTGGCCTGGCTGTGCGCCGACGGCAAGATCGAATACCTGGAGCCGGGACTGGTATTCCGCGAAGGCGATCCGGCGACCTGCTTCTACGTGCTGATGGACGGCGAGGTGCGGATCACCAAACTGTCCGGCGGCACCGAGCTCGAGCTGAACCGCACCGACTACCGGGGCGTCTACTCCGGCGCCTGGACCGCCTACCTGGGCGACAAGGTCGAGCAGAACTACACCGGGTCGATGTATGTGACCCGAAAATCCCGGTTCTTCGTGCTGGACGCGGGCACCTTCGCGCGCATGATGCGCGAGTGGTTCCCGATGGCGGTGCATCTGCTGGAGGGCGCGTTCTACGGCAATCGCAAGACCAATCAGCGTGTGGCCGAACGGGAACGGCTGCTCGCACTGGGTTCGCTGTCGGCGGGCCTGACCCACGAACTGAACAATCCGGCCGCGGCCGCGGTGCGCGCCACGTCCGGATTGCGTGATCGCGTCGCGGGCATGCGGCACAAGCTGGCCATGATGGCCGAGGGCAAGTTCTCGCCCGAAGTCCTGGTCACCCTGGTGCGCTGGCAGGAGGAGGCCGCCGACAAGGTCGCCAAGGCGCCGGATCTGGCCCACCCGTCGCCCGACCACCGCCCCTCATCGAATCGCTCCGCGATGCTGTCAGTCATGGAGGCCAGCGACCGGGAAGAGGCGCTGGGCGAGTGGTTCGAGGACCATCAGATCTCCGGCGGCTGGGATCTCGCGCCGAACTTCGTGCAGGCCGGCATCGACGTGGACTGGCTCGAGACCGTGCACGGCACCCTGGAGGGCTGCGCGGATCAGGTGTTCGAAGGCGCGGTCCGCTGGCTGAACTACACCATCGAGACCGAGCTGCTGATGAACGAGATCGCCGACTCGACCACGCGGATCTCCACCCTCGTCGGTGCGGCCAAACAGTATTCGCAGATGGACCGGGCCCCGTTCCAGGTGGTGGACCTGCACGAACTGCTCGACAGCACGCTGGTGATGCTGGGCCGCAAAATCGGCGACCACATCACGGTGGTCAAGGACTATGACCGCTCGCTGCCCCAGATCCCCTGCTACGCCGCCGAATTGAACCAGGTGTGGACCAATCTGATCGACAACGCGGTCTACGCCATGGCCGGGCAGGGTACGCTCACCGTCCGCACCTACAAGGAAAGTGACTGTGCGGCAATCGAAATCGGCGACACCGGGCCCGGTGTACCGGATGCGGTGCTGCGCCGGATCTTCGAGCCGTTCTTCACCACCAAACCCGTCGGCGAGGGCACCGGCCTCGGTCTGGACATCTCCTTCCGGATCGTGGTCAACAAGCACAACGGTGATATCCGCGTCGAATCCGAGCCGGGCAACACCCGATTCATCGTCCGGCTACCCCTGCACCCCGAGACACCCGCACCGGAGGCGACCGATGTCTGAAGCTATCGAAGGGATCGACCCCGCGGCCGCGCCGAGCGGAACCGGCTGTGTCGAATGCGAAACCGTCGGGGGCTGGTGGGTGCATCTGCGCCGGTGCGCGCAGTGCGGCCACGTCGGTTGCTGCGATTCCTCACCGTCGCAGCACGCGTCCGCGCACGCCAAGGACTCCGGGCACCCGTTCATCCAGAGCTTCGAACCGGGCGAGGACTGGTACTGGAACTACCTGACCGAGGAAATGTACGGCGAGGGTCCGGAACTGGCTCCGCCGCACAGCCATCCGGCCGATCAGGGCGTGCCGGGGCCGCGCGGACGGGTTCCCGCGGATTGGCAGTCGCACGTGCACTGAGCACACCCGGTACGCTGCACCGAGCGCCGGAGGTCCCGGCGTCCGGAGGCACCGGGGAAAGCACCACATGAAGCGAATTTCCGTCATGGCTTTGGCCGCCGGCGCGGTGGCACTGACACTGACCGCCTGCGGCGGTTCCGACAGTTCCGACGACGCGAGCGGCCTGCGCAAGGGCAGCGCGCCCACCTCGACGGCCGGCCCGAGCGCGAGCGCGCCGACCAGCACCGACAGCGCGGCGGCCCCGGCCAGCCCGATCGACACCTCGAAGCTGGGCACCGCCTCGCGCACCAGCTGCGGCGACTTCAAGGCGCTCCCGGCCGAGGAGCAGAAGTCGCTGGTCGAGGAGATCCTGGCGGAGAACCCGGACAGCACCTTCGCGGGCAGCCCGAACGTCGCGCTGGGCACCGCGAAGCTGGTCTGCCTGGCCGGCAGCAACGCGGGCAAGCCGGTCGCGATCGCGGCGGGCATCGTCACTCAGAAGTAGACGAAGTCCGCACCCCACACTCGATGACGCGGGCAGAATGGGCACGGTGGCCGATCTTCCGCTCACCGCTCGCCTGAATCCGTCCGCCGCCGACGCCCGGCGCGGGGTGGTGCGGCTACATCCGGAGGCGCTGGCCGCGCTCGGCCTGCGCGAGTGGGACGGCATCGCACTGCACGGGTCGCGGCGCACCGCCGCCGTGGTCGGGTGCGCGCCCGCGGGCACGCCCGCCGGGGTCGCGCTGCTCGACGATGTCACGCTGTCCAATGCCGGGCTGCGGGAGAACGCCACCGTGGTGGTCTCCCCCGCGACCGTGTATGGCGCCAAACAGATTTCGGTGAGCGGCTCGGCGCACGCCACCCGGGCGATTCCCGCGGCCACCCTGCGCCAGGCACTGCTCGGCAAGGTGGTCACGGTCGGCGACGCGGTATCGCTGCTGCCGCGTGATCTGGGTCCGGATCTGCCGTCCGCGGCGGCCAGCCAGGCACTGTCGCGGACCTTCGGGATCGCCTGGACCACCGAACTGCTCACCGTCACCGCGACCGATCCGACGCCGGGCCCGGTGAGCGTGCAGCCCAACACCGCGGTGGTGTGGGGCGCGGGCGCGCTCGGCGCGCCGCCGGCCGCCGGTGCCGCGCCGGATTCCATCGCCACCACCGACGGCGGTCAGCTGGGTCGCAGTGCCACCAGCGCGTCCAGTCCGCCGGTCGCGGTCGAGGAGCTGGCGGGCGCGCACACCCAGGCCGCCAAGCTGACCGAATGGCTCAGCCTGGCCCTGGACGAACCGGAGCTGCTCAAAACCCTCGGCGCCACACCGCATCTCGGCGTGCTGATCACCGGACCGGCGGGAGTCGGCAAGACCACCCTGGCCCGCGCGGTGGCCGCGCCGCGCCGGGTGGTGGAACTCGACGGCCCGACCATCGGCGCCGAGGAGGGCGGCAATCGGCTGCGGCAGGTTGCGGCGGCGGTCGCCGAGGTCGGATCGGGGCAGGGCGGGATCCTGCTGATCACCGATATCGATGCGCTGCTGCCCGCGCAGGCCGAACCGGTGGCCACCCTCATCCTCGATCAGCTGCGCGCCGCGGTGGCCTCGCCGTGCATCGCGTTCCTGGCCACCACCGCGCATCCGAGCCGGGTGGATGCCCGGCTGCGGACGCCGGATCTGTGCGACCGCGAGCTGGCCCTGGCCCTGCCGACGGCGGCGGTGCGCAAGGCGCTGCTGGAACAGCTGCTGCGCAAGGTGCCAACCGCGGAGCTGCGACTGGACGACATCGCCGCGCGGACACCGGGTTTCGTGGTCGCCGATCTCGCCGCGCTGTGCCGGGAGGCGGCCCTGCGCGCGGCCTCGCGCAGCGCCCGGGAGCAGACGCCGCCCCGGCTCACCCAGGACGATCTGTCCGGTGCGCTGGAGGTGATCCGCCCGCTGTCCCGCTCGGGGATGGAGGAGCTCGCGATCGGCAGTCTGAGTCTCGACGATGTCGGCGATATGGCCGAAACCAAGCAGGCGCTGACCGAAACGGTGCTGTGGCCGCTGCGGCATCCGGACTCCTTCGCCCGGCTCGGGGTGCAGCCGCCGCGCGGTGTGCTGCTCTACGGTCCGCCGGGCTGCGGCAAGACCTTCCTGGTGCGAGCGCTCGCGGGCAGCGGCCAGCTGAGCGTGCACGCGGTGAAGGGCGCGGAGCTGATGGACAAGTGGGTCGGTTCCTCGGAGCGGGCGGTGCGCGAATTGTTCCAGCGGGCCCGGGATTCGGCGCCGTCGCTGATCTTCCTGGACGAGGTGGACGCGCTCGCGCCGCGCCGCGGCCAGAGCGCCGATTCCGGGGTCGGTGATCGGGTGGTCGCGGCGCTGCTCACCGAACTGGACGGCGTGGAGCCGCTGCGCGATGTGGTGGTGCTGGCGGCGACCAACCGGCCGGAGCTGATCGATCCGGCGCTGCTGCGGCCGGGCCGGCTGGAGCGGTCGATCTTCGTGCCGCCGCCGGATGACGCGGCGCGGCTGGAGATCCTGCGCACGGCGGGCCGTTCGGTGCCGCTGGCCGCCGATGTCGATCTGCTGACACTGGCCAAGGAGCTGGACGGGTATTCGGCCGCGGATTGCGCGGCGCTGCTGCGGGAGGCGGCGCTGGCGGCCATGCGCCGCGATGTCGCGGCCGCCGATGTGACGGCGGCGGATGTGGCCGCGGCCCGGTCGGTGGTGCGGCCGTCATTGGATCCGGTCCAGGTGGAAGCGCTGCGACGCTATGCCGACACCAACAGTTAACTGATAGCAATCACCGATAACCAGCACTTTCCGGGGTATGTTCGGCTGCGTGCCACGGCGCGGCGAACTACTGGACTCGGTGACGGCCTATTGCGGGGCGACGGTCGCGGGTATCACGCTGTTCCTGCCCATCACCTTCGCCTGGACCCAGAACAGCACACCGTTCCGGGTGGCCAGCCTGATCAACAGCGTGCCGCGCGGCGCCGCCATCGGCGTGATCGTGGCGGTGGCCGTGGCCGTGCTGATGCGCAGCTTCGCCGGACCAGCCGCCGCCTGGTGGTGGGCGTTCGGCGCGGCCGTCGCCCTGCTGATCAATCATGCTGTCGGCCGCCAGGTTACGACAGCCGAGCTGCTCACCACCCAGAACTATGTGGATTCGGTCTGCGGCGGTGTCCTGCTCGGCGCGCTGGGCGCGGCGACGCTGAGCAGCTGGCAGGCCGGCAGACCGGGGCCCGGTTTCGGCTACGCGCTGGGCGGCGCGGGCACCTTCGTGATCGGCGACCTAGCCGATCTCTTGGAGATTCCGGACCGTGACCCCTTCACCGTCCTGGAAACACCGCCACGCACACTCGTCGGCCTCGCGATCGGACTGCTGTTCCTGAGCGCACTGCGTCATCGCAGCCGGTTCGGCCGCACGCCGCCGCCCGGCGTCGCGGTGGAGCTGCCGATCACGCCGATTCTCGCGGGCACGATGCTCGCGCTGGTGGTGCTGGCCCTGACCGAATGGCTGTCACGGCAGTACACCGACGCGCCGAACACCGAGGGACACGGCACCGAGATCGGCGTGGCCATCGGCGCGGTCACGATCGCGGCCCTCGCCGCGGCCATGCTGCTGCCCGGGCGCGACGGCCGAGGCGTGCTGCTGGCCGTTGCACTCGGCACCACCGCGGACACGCTCGGCGCCGCACCACGCCCGCTGTGGCTGCTGCTGGCCCTGCTCGCGGTGACCGCTGCGGGAATCTGGGTCGGTGCGCGCCTGCCCTCGACCGCGCTGGCCATTCTGGCGATTCTCCTGCTCGTCCTGTTCGGGCTGTTCAATGTCGGGCATGACAGCCAGGTGCTGTACGGAATCGGCAGTACCGCACTGGGTTTGATCACCGGATACAGCTGCGGCGCGGCCCGGCCGCACTATGCGCCGAGCGGGGTGCTCGCCATCGCGGCCCTGTTCCTGCCGACGTTGATCAACGCGATGCCGCACCAGGACCCGGCCTGGCCGGATCGCCCCGGACTACCCGATCCGGCCACCCCGGGACGCGTCGCGCTCTTCGTGACACTCGGATGCGCGGCCGGACTGCTGATCCTGCATCGCTCGCGCCCCCATCACAGACCCAGACCGCCCGAGTCGACCACAGCGCAGGCAGCCGAGGATGCCTGAGCTGCGCCGACCTGTCCCCACACCCCGACACGCCGAGACCCTGGAGCGCACCGCTTGCTCGCCATCCTGATCGCACACGCTGTCGCCGCTCTGGTGGCGCCGGCGTGCGTCCGGGTATGGGGACGTAATGCCTTCCTGCTGCTCGCGCTGCCGCCCTTCGCCGCGCTGCTCTGGGTCATCGCGCACTGGGGCGGGATCGAGCAGGTCCGGGTCCGCTGGGCGCCGTCGATCGAGATGAACATCGACCTGCGCCTGGACACCCTGTCGGCGATCCTGGCCTGCCTGGTGCTCGGCATCGGCGCGCTCATCCTGGTCTACTGCGCCAGGTACTTCGCCGACGACGAGCCTCGCCTCGGCCTGTTCGCGGCCCAGCTGGTCGGGTTCGCGGGCGCTATGTTCGGACTCGTCACCAGCGACAACATGCTGCTGCTCTACGTCTTCTGGGAAACCACGACGGTGCTGTCGTTCCTGTTGGTCGGCCACCACGGGGAGCGGGCGGTGGCCCGGCGCGCGGCCATCCAGGCGCTGCTGGTGACCGGCGCGGGTGGCCTGGCCATGCTGGTCGGGATCGTCATCCTGGGGCAGCGATTCGGCACCTATCTGCTCTCGGAGCTGCTTGCCGCCGCGCCGGCCACCGACGGGGTGGCGGTGCCGGTGGCGGTGGTGCTGATCCTGGTCGGGGCGCTGAGCAAATCGGCCATTGTGCCGCTGCACTTCTGGTTGCCCGGCGCGATGGCCGCGCCGACGCCGGTGAGCGCGTATCTGCACGCGGCGGCCATGGTCAAGGCGGGCGTGTACCTGGTGGCGCGGCTGGCGCCGGTCTTCGCGACGAGTCCGCTGTGGCAGCCGCTGGTGCTCACCCTCGGGGTGTGCTCGATGCTGCTGGCCGGGCTGCGCGCACTCCAGGTCACCGATCTGAAACTGGTGCTGGCCTTCGGGACGGTGAGCCAGCTCGGATTCCTGATCCTGCTGGTCGGCCTGGGCACCCCGGACGGCGCGCTCGCGGGCGTGGCCTTGATCGTGGCGCACGCGCTGTTCAAAGGCTGTCTGTTCATGGTGGTCGGCATCGTCGACCATTGCGCGGGTACCCGGGATCTGCGCCGACTATCCGGCCTGGGCCGAAAAGCGCCGGGGCTGGCCTGGATCGCGGGTCTCGCGGCCGCGAGTATGGCCGGGCTGCCGCCGCTGCTCGGTTTCGCCGGGAAGGAGAGCGCGCTCAGCGCGATCTTCAACGCCGACCAGCTACCGGGGTGGGCACGCAACGCACTGCTGGTCGGCGTGGCCGTGGGGTCCACGCTGACCGTCGCCTACAGTGCGCGGTTCGTCTGGGGCGCGTTCGGCGAGAAACCTTGGCGGCCAACGGCCGAGCCGGTCGAGGACACCGGCCCGGTGTTGTGGCATCCGGTCGATGTCTCGCGCTATCCGGGTGAATACCGGGAGCCGCCGAAACGCACCCGGGTGCGGATACCCGAGAACGGTGACGACCGGCTCGGCGTGCAATGGCACGAGCCGGGCACGCTGTTCGTCACCGCGCCCGCGATTCTCGCGGGCGCGGGGGTGCTCGGCGGGTTCATCACGCCCTGGCTGGGACACGCGATCGAGCCGTACGCGCTGACCTTGCCCGGGGTCCAGTACACGAGTCTGGCGCTGTGGCACGGCGTGAACCTCGAACTGGTGCTCACCGCGGGCATTCTGCTCGCGGGCGCAACGGTTTTCGCGTATCGGCACGAGATCGGTGCGTCCGCGCACCACCGTCTCGGCAATGCCGATCGGGCCTACGACGCCACACTGCGCGCCATGGACCGGCTGTCGCGGCGCATGACGGCGACGGTGCAGCGCGGCTCACTTCCCTTGAGCCAGGCCACGATTCTCGGCACGCTCATCCTGCTGCCGATCGCGATGCTGCTGCTGGGCGCCCGCGCGGAAGTGCGCCTGCGACTCTGGGATACACCTCTGCAACTGGCGGTCGGGGCCATCATGGCGGCGATGGCGCTGGGCGCCACGGTATTACGCAACCGCCTGGCCAGCGTGCTGGCGGTCGGGGTGACCGGCTACGGATGCGGCGTGGTCTTCGCGCTGCACGGCGCACCCGATCTGGCACTGACCCAATTCCTGGTCGAGACACTGACTCTGGTGATCTTCGTGCTGGTGCTGCGCGCGTTCCCGGCCGAGATCGAGGACAGCCGGACCGCCGCCTACCGTCCGCATCGGGCGGCGCTGGCGATCTGTGTCGGCGCGACCGTCGCGGTGCTCGCGGCGTTCGCGTCCGCCGCCCGCGGCACCGAACCGATCTGGCGTCTGATCCCGGAGGCGGCCTACACCGGTGGCGGCGGGAAGAACGCGGTCAACGTGCTGCTGGTGGACATTCGCGCCTGGGACACCCTGGGCGAGATCTCGGTGCTGATCGTCGCCGCCACCGGGGTGGCGTCGCTGGTGTTCCGTACCCGGCGGTTCGGCGGCGCGCCGCGCGCGGTGGACGCACCCGGCTACGACCCGGACGCGGTGAGCTGGCTGCCCGCCGGACGACTGGTGGATCGGCACGAACGATCGATGGTCCTGCAGATCACCACCCGGCTGGTGTTCCCGACCATCATGGTGCTGTCGGTCTACTTCTTCTTCGCCGGGCACAACGCGCCCGGCGGCGGATTCGCGGGCGGGCTCACCGCCGGGCTGGCGCTGACTCTGCGCTATCTGGCGGGCGGGCCCTACGAACTCGGGGAGGCGCTGCCGCTGGACGCCGGGCACGTGCTCGGGGCGGGGCTCACCCTGGCCGCGGGCACCGCCGTCACGTCGCTGCTGCTGGGCGCGCCGCCGCTGTCCTCGGCGATCGTCGAGTTGACGCTGCCGCTGATCGGGCACGTGAAACTGGTGACCGCACTGTTCTTCGACCTCGGCGTCTATCTGATCGTGGTGGGTCTGGCCCTGGACGTGCTGCGCAGCCTGGGCGCGCGCCTGGACAAGGAGCTCGAGCAAGCATGAGTGCCAATCTGACGCTGCTGGTGCTGATCGGGGTGCTGGTCGCGTGCGGTGTGTATCTGATCCTGGAGCGCGCCGTGTCGAAGATGCTGCTCGGGATGATCCTGTTCGGCAATGCGGTGAACCTGCTGATCCTGACCGTCGGCGGGCCCGACGGCGCACCGCCGATCCTGGGCGCACCCGACACCGCGCACGGGGAGATGGCCGATCCACTGGCGCAGGCGATGGTGCTCACCGCGATCGTGATCACCATGGGCCTGGCGGCTTTCGTGCTCGCGCTGGCCTACCGGGCCTACATCCTGACCACCTCCGAGGACGTCGGCAACGATCCGGAGGACGTGCAGGTGGCCACCCGTCGCGAGGTCGAGGAGCCGGAAGAATGACCGACCGGATCTCACCCGAGCTACTGCCCGCGCTCATCCCGCTGCCGGTGCTGATCCCGCTGCTGGCCGCGGCCGGCACGCTGATCTTCGGGCAGCGCCAGCTGATTCAGCGCTACATCACCCTGGTCGCGCTCACCGCGGGCGTGGTGGTCAGCGCGCTCATGCTGTATCTGACCGACCAGCACGGCACCGCCGTGGTGCAGGTCGGCGGGTGGCAGACGCCGATCGGGATCTCGCTGGTGGCCGATCGGCTCTCGACGGCGATGCTGCTGGTGTCCTCGTTCGTGCTGCTGTGCGTGTCGGTCTACGGTTCCGGGCAGAACATTCACGACGGCGGCGACAAGCAACCGACCTCGATCTTCCGCCCGACGTATCTCGTACTGACCGCGGGGGTTTCGGCGGCATTCCTGGCCGGTGACCTGTTCAATCTGTTCGTCGGTTTCGAGCTGTTGCTTGCCGCGTCGTTCGTGCTGCTGACCATCGGCGCGACCGCGCAGCGGATCCGGGCGGGCGTCGCCTACGTGATGGTGTCGATGCTGTCGTCGCTGATTTTCCTGACCGGAATCGCGCTGGCCTACGCGAGCACCGGGACGCTGAATCTGGCGCAGCTGTCGATCCGGCTCGCCGCGGCGCCCGAGGGGGTGCGCACCGCGGTGTACGCGGTGCTGCTGGTGGCCTTCGGGATCAAGGCGGCGGTGTTCCCGCTGTCGAACTGGCTGCCGGACTCCTATCCCACCGCACCCGCCCCGGTGACCGCGGTGTTCGCCGGTCTGCTCACGAAAGTCGGTGTGTACGCGATCATCCGGACGCATGCGCTGCTGGCGCCGGACGGCCGATTCGACACCGTACTGCTGGTCTGCGGCCTGCTCACCATGCTGATCGGGATCTGCGGCGCGATCGCGCAGAGCGATATCCGCCGACTGCTGTCGTTCACTCTGGTCAGCCATATCGGGTACATGGTGTTCGGGATCGGGCTGGCCAGCGTGGCCGGACTGGCGGGCGCGGTCTTCTATGTGGCGCACCACATTCTGGTGCAGACCACGCTGTTCCTGGTGGTCGGCCTGATCGAGCGACAAGCCGGCTCGACCTCGTTGCGGCGGCTCGGCGGGCTCGCCGCCGCCAGTCCGCTGCTGGGCGGATTGTTCCTGATCCCGGCGCTGAATCTCGCTGGTATTCCACCGTTCTCGGGTTTCATCGGCAAGGTGGCGCTGCTCCAGGCCGGCGCGATGGACGGCAGCGCGCTGGCCTGGGTATTGGTCGGCGGTGCGGTGGTGACAAGCCTGCTGACGCTCTACGTGGTGGCGATCGTCTGGGCGAAAGCCTTCTGGCGCCCGCGGTCGGACGCACCCGAAGGCCATCTCGCCGCCGCGAATCCGCCGACGCTGATCGAGGAGACCGACGACGTGCTCTACGACGAACGCGACGATCCCGGCCGCGTCCCGGTGCTGATGGTGGGCGCTACCGTGCTGCTCGGTACGGCCGGGCTGGCGCTCACCGTCTTCGCCGGGCCGATTCTCGGAATCGCCGACCGGGCGGCCGCCGATCTACACGACCCGGGCGCGTATATCGGTGCGGTACTGCATGATCCGGACGCGTTCCGGTGAACGCGCAGTGGGCGATCGCCGTCCGCAAACCCGGCGTGCTGCGCGCCGGCATGCTGGTCTGGCTGGCGCTGGTCTACATGGCGCTGTGGGGCGATCTCAGCATCGGAAATCTGCTGGCCGGGCTGGTGATCGGCGCGATCATCCTCTACGCGCTGCCGCTGCCCAGGATTCCGGTCAACGGCCGCCTGCATCTGCGTTCATTCGTCGAATTGTTCGTGGCCAGTGTGTATTACGCGCTGGAGTCGAGCTTCCAGATCGCCTGGTACGCCGTGCGGCCCGGACCGCCGCCGGTGTCGGGTGTGCTGCGGGTCGGGCTGGCCACCCGTTCGGATCTGGTGCTGGTGCTGTGCACCGATCTGCTCAATCTGATCCCGGGCACCATGGTGCTCGAGATCGACCGGCCGCGCTGCGTTGTGTACGTGCACGTCCTGGATGTGGGCAGTGATCAGGCGGTGGAGAAGTTCTACCTGGTCACCCGGCGGCTGGAACGGCTGCTGATCTCGACATTCGAACGGGAGGTGGCGCGGTGACCGTCGTCTACGTGATCGCCGGGGTGCTGTTGGTCGCGGCCGCCGGCATCACCAGCTTCCGCATCCTGGCCGGGCCGAGCACGCTGGATCGCGTGGTCGGCGTCGACTCGCTCACCGCGCTGGCCGCCTCCGGGCTGGCGGTCTGGGCGGCCTACGACCTGGACACCACCGACGTGCCGGCCATCGTCGCGATCGCTCTGGTCGGGTTCCTCGGGTCGGCCGCGGTCACCCGCTTCCGGGTCCGGGACGACCGATGAACCTGGTGTGCGATGTGGTGGCGGCCGTGCTCGTCCTGACCGGCGCGCTGCTGGCGTTCACCGCCGCCATCGCGATCGTCCGGCTGCCCGACACTCTGGCGCGCATGCACGCCGCGACCAAGCCGCAGGTGATCGGGCTGATCCTGATCCTGACGGGCACCGCGCTGGAACTGCGCTCGGACGGGCAGGCCTGGATGCTCGCCCTGACCGCGCTGTTCACCATGCTCACCGCGCCGGTCATCGCGCATCTGCTGGGCCGCACCGCCTATCGCGAGCAGCGCGATCGCGACGGCTTGCTCCGGATCAACGAGCTCGGCGACGAGATCGACCGGCTCTGAACGGTTTTCAGGCCTCGCGCAACGCGCGGTAGACGGCCGCGCCCACGAACGCGCCCAGGGCCCGCGGCGTCCAGCCGCCGTCGTCGGCGAGCAGGGTGCGCACCGCGCCCTCACCGGCGGAGACCCACAGCTCGACCAGCACCGGCAGTTTGCGTTCGGCGTCCTCGGTACCCCAGGCGCGCAGGGTCGGGCGCAGCAGCTCGGTGCAGCGGGTGACTGCCAGTTTGCGGCCGCGGCCGAACGAATCCGCTACGGCCGGATCGGGATTGCCGTACAGCAGCCGCCAGGCGTCGGGGCGGGCGGCGGCGATCGCCAGCAGCGCCTGGAAGCCTTCCACGAAGACCAGCTCGCCCGCGTCCACCGCACGCCGCGGCGTCGCCTCGAGCAGGCCGCTGATCAGGTTGCTCTCCTCGCGCTGGAGGAGTTCGCCGATGAGTTCGACGCGGTCGGCGAAGCAGGCGTACACGACCGGCCGGGTGACCCCCATGCGCTCGGCGACCGCGGCGATGGTGACCGCGGCGATGCCGTGTTCGACGGCGATCGTCAGTGCGGTGTCGAGCACCTGTGGGCGGCGGCGTTGCGGCCCGAGATGCTGCGCCCGCTGCCGCGGCGCCACGGCCTGATCGCTACCCATATCGACCAACATAGCAGCGCTTCACTCGGGTTCTCGCAGGTCGTACGGTCAGAGATCAATTTCCTTCACTGATGAACAATAATGCTACAGTCGCGAATGAATCCCGCGCCCGGAGGTACCCGATGACCCTGTTCAACCCCAAGACCTGTGAATTCGCCGAGTTCGACGGCGAGACCCGACGCCTGCTGCGCGCCACCGTCGACTGGTTCGAGACCCGCGGCAAGACCGCGCTCAAACACGATGATCGCGAGCGGATCTGGTACTCGGAATTCCTCGACTTCGTCAAACGCGAGCGGGTCTTCGCCACCTTCCTCACCCCGGCCGCGCTGGCGGGCGACGACCCGAACAAACGCTGGGACACCGCCCGCATCGCCATGCTGAGCAAGATCCTCGGCTTCTACGGCATGTCCTACTGGTACGTCTGGCAGGTCACCATCCTCGGCCTCGGCCCGATCTGGCAGAGCGACAACGCGAAGGCCAAGGCCAAGGCCGCCGCACTGCTGGACTCCGGCGAGATCTTCGCCTTCGGCCTGTCGGAGAAGGAGCACGGCGCGGACGTGTACTCCACCGACATGGTGCTCGAGCCGGCACCCGGCGGCGGCTACACCGCGACCGGGGCCAAGCACTACATCGGCAACGGCAACCTCGCCGCCATGGTCTCGGTCTTCGGCCGCCGCGCCGACAAACCCATCATCGACAGCGCGGCCGCACTGGATCGCGCACCGACGCCGGAGAATTACGAGGGGTATCTCTTCTTCGTCGCCGACAGCGGGCACGAGAACTACCGGCTGCGCCGCAATGTCGTCGACAGCCAAATGTATGTCGCCGCTTTCGATCTGGAGCGATACCCGGTCGCCGAGGACGACATCCTGCACCGCGGCGAGGCTGCCTTCCACGCCGCCATGAACACCGTGAACGTGGGCAAGTTCAACCTCGGATTCGGCGCGATCGGCGCCTGCGAGCACGCCTTCCACGAGGCGATCAACCACGCCGAGAACCGAATCCTGTTCGGGCACCGGGTAACCGAGTTCCCGCAGGTGCGGGCGCTGGTCACCGACTCGTACGCGCGGCTGCTGGGGATGCGGCTCTACAGCGAGCGGGCGATCGACTATCTGCGCAGCGCGTCCCCCGAGGACCGGCGGTATCTGCTGTTCAACGCGATCGAGAAGATGAGCGTCACCCGGCAGGGGCAGCGCGTCATCGAGGATCTCGCGGATGTGATCGCCGCGCGCGGTTTCGAGAACGACATGTACTTCCCGATGGCGATGCTCGGCCTGTTCGGCCTGCCGCGGCTGGAGGGAACCGTGCACGTGAACATGGCGCTGTCGCTGAAGTTCATGGCCAACTACATGTTCCATCCCAGCGACGCCGGCCTGGCCGCGCTGCGCTACCTGCCGGCCGCCGCGCCGGCGGGCGCGGTCCGCGCGGCCTCGGGTGCGCTGAGCTGGTCCAGTCGTCGGCTCGCGCCGCGCGCGAGCTTCGCTGTGCCGCAACTACGTTCGGAGTTCGACCGGGCGCGGCATCCGGTCGTGCCGACCCGCCGCGACGCCGCCGACGACGAGTTCCTGTTCCGGCAGGGCCCCAGCAGCGGCCTGGGCCGGATCCGGTTCCGCGACTGGCGGCCGGTATTCGAGCGATTCGCGCACGTCCCCAATGTCGCGGTGTTCCTGGAGCAGGCGCTGGCGTTCCAGAGTCTGCTGGCCGCCGCGGCGCCCACCGCCGCCCAGCAGCGTGACGTCGATTTCCTGTTCGCGGTCGGCGAGCTGTTCACCGCCCTGCCCTACGCGCAGCTGATTCTGGAGCAGGCCGAGATCGAAGGCACCGAAACCGCTGTCCTGGACCAGATCTTCGACGGTTTCGTCCGCGAGTTCTCCAAGCACGCCCTCACCCTGCACACCAAACCCACCGCGACCAAACCCCAGCAGATCCGCGCCCTGGACCTGGTGCGCCGCCCGATCGCCGACCCCATCCGGTTCGAGCAGGTCCTGACGCAGGCCCGGGCCCATGCGGGCCAGTACGAGATGCGCCCCTGATCGGCTGTCCGCCTGGTCGCCCCCGCCGCCATCGCCACCCTGCCGAAATGGATGCGCGTCACCGGCGGCTTCGACCAGCCCGCCTACTCGACCGCGCCTACCGCCTCCCCACCCGCCTGGTCGTCAAAGCTCTCGCCGACGAAACCGCCGAACAGGCTGTGCTGGGCAACTTCCTGGGCCCCATGACCGCCCGCCTCTACGGCGAGCACCTGGCCGCAGGCACCCCGGAGAACCCGGTCACCGTCACGCCGAAACAGGCGCGCGAGCGGTATGGGCACGCCGGGCGGGCGGGCTGACCGTATCCTGGGGATTACCTGCTGGTTTGCTCCCCTTCAGTCCGATGCCATTGATACCGTTAGGACATGACTGCCGTGCAAGAGTCGCTAATGACTACCGAGGAGTTCGAAGAACTCGCCCGGACGGCTGACCGCTTGTCGGAGGGTGTTCGACTCGAATTCATCAACGGAAAACTGGGGGTCAAGGCTATGCCGGATGGGGATCACAGTCGCATCGTCCAATGGCTGACGCGGCTGCTGCTCCGAACGAATTCCGGCTGGTGGCTGCACCCCGAACAAGGGCTGCAGATTCATGCCTACCGCGAGGGCCGAGCTCGTCCCGACGCCGTCCTAGCCGACGCGGATGCCTTTGTCGGCCAAGGTGAATGGGCGAATCCGGATCCTGTGCTGATGGCAGTCGAGGTCACCTCACACGACGACGACACCGATCGCCGAGATCGCAAGGACAAGCCCCGCGCCTATGCGGATACCGGCATTCCGATCTACTTGCTGATCGATCGGGATACCTGCGAGGTCACTGTGCACAGCGCGCCGAAAGGCGAACGCTACGAGCAGAAGACGACAGTTCCGTTCGGCGCGACAGTGCAGATCCCGGCGCCGGTCGGCATCGAGCTGGATACCGAGCCGCTGAAGGATTGGGTGAAGTAGGAAACCCAGCGAAGTCCCTGCCGGAGTCCCGCTCCGGCAGGGTCTTTCGTGTTCAGGCGCGAACGAGGAAGTTGTCGCGGCGGGCGAACCAGGTGGCGTGGAAGGCGGCGGCGATACCGGCGAGCGCGGCCAGGACGACGGTGCCGGACAGGACGGGGTACTCGGCCATCGGGACGGCGAGATAGCGGAAGCAGACGAGCAGGGCCGCGAAGACGACGGCACCGGCGGCGACCAGGCGGATGCGGAACCAGCCCCAGCCGCGCTCGGGTTCGCGCAGCGCGGACTCGACGGTCAGGCACAGCACCGCGCCCGCGACCAGATCGACGCCGTAGTGGTAGCCGAAACCGAGGGTGGCGGCGAGGGTACCGAAAAGCCAGAACGTGCCCATCGAGCGCAACCAGACGGGTGCGCGGGCGCCGCTGAGATCGCGGCGGGTGTGCAGGAAGACCGACAGCGCCCACGCGGTGTGCATGGACGGCATGCAGTTACGCGGGGTGAACGTGTCGAACGGCAGCGCGGCCGGATTGCGATCGATCGGCGGCACCACACCCGGCCAGTAGTTGCCGAGCTGGAGACCGTTGCCGTCGGCGCCGAAGGCGAACATCGGGCCCACCACCGGGAACAGCACGTAGAAGAGCGGGCCGATCAGCCCGAGTACCAGGAACGTGCGCACGAGATAGTGCGTGGGCCAGCGCCCGGAATCGGCCACCCGCCGCAACTGCCACACCGCGACCACGATCGCCGCGACCGGCAATTCGATATAGACCCAGTGCAGCACGGCCGATACTGCCGGCCCGAGCGCGTCCAGCACCCGGCCCACCACCCAGGACGGATCGCCCAGAGCGTGATCGGCCAGGATCACGTACTCGTCCCACACCTGCGGCCGGGCCGTGGTCGTGACATGCAGCCAGACATCACCGACCTTGGTGGCCAGGATCAGCAGCGCGCCCAGCGCGGCCGCGTGCAGCGCATTGCGCCGCACCACACCGTCCCACCGCCACCAGGCGAATACCGCGATCGCGGTCAGCACGATCACCGGCCCGTTGCCCACGCTGAACGGCGCACCGGCCAGCAGCCGCGCACTCGCGCACACCGCGTCGATGGCCACCGCCGCACCGGCCGCGATCAGCCGGCGGCGCATAGGGAGACCGACCAGGGCCAGCACCAGTCCGGCCCACGGCACGGTCATCGACTTGGGCGTCCCGGCATAGTCCTGCCACATGCTCTCCAGCGGCCCCTGGAACCCCTGGACCGCGGCGACCACCTGCAGTGTGACCAACAGCACGGGGACGGCGAGCACACCCGCGACGACCCAGATCCGGGGGGACGCGACGGAAAACCGTTGCGCCACATTTCCTGCACCGGAACCTGGATCTTCGACAAGCACGTCGACCATAGTAAACGGCGCATGAACGCCACCCCCCTGGCCGACTGAACGGCGAGAGCCGTTTCAGAACGGCTAGGTGTCGAGTTCGCGCACCAGCGAGTCCACCACCGCGACCAGATCGCCCTGTGCCGCGGCCGCCACCTTGCGCTGCCGCTGATAGGAGGCACCGCGGACCGGGATCTCGGCGACCGAGGCCAGTTCGGCCGAACAGCCCAGCTGTTTGGCGATCGGCTCCAGCCGGTTCAGCATCTCCATCAGATCGTCGGTGACCAGGCGTTCATTGCTGTCGGAGTCCACGATGACGATCGCGTCCAGCCCGTAGCGCGCGGCCCGCCACTTGTTCTCCTGCACGTGCCACGGCGGCAGCGAGGGTAGCTCCTCCCCGGCCTCCACCCGCCGGTCCAGATCCACCACGAGGCAGTGGATGAGCGCGGCCATCGCCGACAGCTCGGTCTTGGTGGAAATACCGTCGCAGACCCGCACCTCGATGGTTCCCCACTTGGGCGCGGGCCGGATATCCCAGTGCATGCCACCCAGCTGTTCGAACACTCCGGTCTTGAGCTGGTCGTGCACGAAGCCCTCGAACTGCGGCCAGTTCTCGAACTGGAACGGCAGGCCCGCGGTGGGCAGCTGCTGGAACATCAGCGTCCGGTTGCTCGCGTACCCGGTGTCGGCGCCCGCCCACATGGGCGAGGACGCGGACAGCGCGAGCAGATGCGGATAGGCCAGCAGCAGCGAGTTCAGGATCGGAAAGACCTTGTCCCGGTGTGAGACTCCCACGTGCACGTGCACGCCCCAGATCATCATCTGGCGGCCCCACCACTGGGTGCGTTCGATCAGCTCGTCGTAGTGCTCGGAGCGGGTCAGCTGCTGGGCCGACCACTGGGCGAAGGGGTGGGTGCCCGCGCAGAACAGGTCGACACCGAGCGGGTCGGCGGCGCGGCGCACGGTGTCCATGGTGGCGCGCAGGTCCTCGACCGCACCGGCCACGGTGTCGTGCACGCCGGTGACCAGTTCGACGGTATTGCGCAGCAATTCCTTGGTGACCTGCGGGGTGCCGTCGTGGGCCCGCAGATCACCGACCGCGTCGAACACCGCGGCGGCGGTATTGGAGAGATCGCGCGTCACCTTGTCGACGAGCGCGATCTCCCATTCGATCCCGATCGTGGGCCGGGGTGAACCTTTGAACGGTACGTTCGCGCTTCGTGCCCCGGCCATGTCGCCACCTTCGTTATTGGATCACGCCGCAGGCGACACGGTCACCCGCATCGCCTGTCGCGAGCGTGCTCTGGTCCGGTCCAGCGGCGCCGTTGGCCTGGAGATAACGGTTGGGAATGTTCCCGAAGTTGTCCGCGTCGGCATGGATCATCAGGGCCTTGCCCTTGATGTCGTCCAGGGTGACCGCGTCGGTGGTGGTGACCAGCTCGGCCGCGCCGTCGGAGCGCACCTCGAGCGAGGTCAGATCGCCGCTGGCCGGATGCGAGTTGGCGTTGCCGACCTGGAGGTGGCCGCCGGCGGACAGGAACGCGCCCGCGGGGCCGCCGGTCGGAGCGACCGAGTTCGGCTCGCACTTGCCGACGGAGTGGATGTGCAGGCCGTGGAAGCCGGGCTTCAGGCCGTGCGCGGAGACGGTGAGCTGCAGATGGCCGCCGTTGGCGACGAAGGTGGCGGTGCCGACCGCGGCTCCCGAGGCGTCCTTCAGTTCGACCTTGTAGCCCGAGCCGGCGTGCGGGGTGCCGGTTTCCTTGCCCGGCTCCGCCTTCGGCGGGGCGTCCGCACCGGTCCACACCGGCGGCGTGGTGCCCTTGACGTCACTCGATTCCTGGCTGTTGGTGCAGGCCGCGAGGCCGAAGACCGCGACCGCAAGCACCGGGGTCACAGTCCGCCAGGACGGGCGACGAGTTGTGGCTGGGGCCATCGGGGAACTCCTTCGCGAGTACCGAAATTTTACGGTAAAGCTGGGTGGACAACGTTCGTTACCGGACAAGATGATGCCACGTCCGTCGTGTCCGACCCGGCAGGGGCCGTGTGTCCCGCGCCGCGCAGTTGGTCAGTTACCCGTCAGAATGACGACTACACCGGTACCGTCGATTCCCGCCGTTTTCGGCTCGGCGGATATCCCGAGCTCGCTCGCGATCTGCTGCGCGGCTTCGCGCTCACCGGCCGTATTCCCGTAGAACACGGTCGTTTTCGCGATGGTGCCGCCCGAGTAGTTACCGGGCGAGACATTGGTCCAGCCATTGGCGGTGAGCTCGGCGGCCGTGGTCGCGGCCAGCCCGGCGACCAGGCTGTTGTTCAGAACCCTCACGGGGACAGCGCGATTCACCGCCCCCGCCGGGGTGGTCTCGGCCGCCGTGGTGGTGGCGGCCGGGCTGCTGGTGGTGCTCGGCGCGGTGGTGGCGGTCGCTGTCGTGGACGTCGCTGTGGTGGACGTCGCACCGGTGGTGGCGGCCGCGGCGCTGGTCGGCGCGGTGGTCCGCGGCGCCGCCGTACTGGCGGGGGCTACCGGCTGCGGTGTGCTGGACGGTGTTTCGGCCACGGTGCCGGAGTCGGAATTCGACAGCGACATCGCGCCGAGGCCGGCGAACACGATCGCCAACGCGATCAAAACCATCGCCAGCGCGCGCAACGGCGGCCCGCCGGTGGTGGGATTGGGTGAACTCACGCCACCGACCCTAGCCGGACTTCAGCTTTGGCGAACGGAAGTGGGGGTGTCATACCTGAAATCCGAGGCGGCGCGCCGCTCTGGCCTTCTGCCGGCTGGCCCGCAACCGACGCAGCCGCTTGACCAGCATGGGGTCCGCGGCCAGGGCCTCCGGGCGATCGACGACCGCGTTGAGCACCTGGTAGTAGCGGGTGGGCGAGAGCGAGAAGAGTTCGCGGATCGCCTCTTCCTTGAGGCCCGCGTATTTCCACCACTGTCGCTCGAAGGCCAGGATGTCGAGCTCGCGGCGAGTCAGGCCGCTGCCGTCCCCCTCGGTTGCCGTCTCGAGATTCCGAGCCGCTGCGCCGTCCATCCTGCTCCCTCGCCGAGTTGTAACCAGACGAAAAATGGTGCCTTACGTCGCGGATCATTCAACCATGCGGTAGGGGGCGGCCTCAGCTCCAACTCGGCGTGTTCGGTTACCAGTAGTTTGCGGCGTGTCCTGCGCCCGGGCTCTGGAGCGCGCCGGCCGGGCGCACCGTTAGGCTTGTTTCCCATGGCAGTCCTCCCCATCGTGGTCATCGGTGACCCTGTTCTGCACCACCCGACCGAACCGGTTACCCAGACACCGGAGGAATTGGCGCAGTTGCTCGCGGATATGTACGAGACCCTCGATGTCTCCAACGGCGTCGGATTGGCCGCCAATCAGGTCGGCGTGCCGCTGCGGCTGTTCGTCTACGACTGCCCCGATGTCACCGCCGACGGAAAGGCCACCCGCCGCAAGGGCGCGGTGATCAATCCGGTGCTGGAGACCTCGGAGATTCCCGAGACCATGCCGGACCCCGATGACGACGACGAGGGCTGCCTGTCGGTTCCGGGCTACCAGTTCCCCACCGGCCGCGCCGACTGGGCGCGGGTCACCGGCACCGACGAGCACGGCGAGCCGGTCGAGATCGAGGGCAAGGGCTTCTTCGCCCGCATGCTGCAGCACGAGGTGGGCCACCTCGACGGCTTCCTGTACGTGGACGTGCTGATCGGCCGGCATGCGCGGGCGGCCAAGAAGGCCGTCAAGCGCGAGGGCTGGGGTGTGCCGGGGCTGAGCTGGGTGCCGGGCACCGTGCCGGATCCGTTCGGCCACGACGACTGAATCGTGAGCAGATGACAACTGAACCCGCGATCCCACTCGGCGCCCGGGTCGTGCTGCGCTACCGGCTACCGGACGGCGCCACGCCGCCGTTGACCGATGTGATCGGCACGCTGGTGGCGCTGGAGCCGCCGACCGTCGAATCCGGTGACGGGCAACTGGTCTCGGTCGAGGCCGACCGGGTGGTGGCATTGAAGGCGTTGGGCCCCAGACCGATTCGTACCGCCGAGATCCGCTCGCTGGAGACCGCCGCGGCCGACGCGTGGCCGGGTGTGGAGCAGGACTGGATCGACGGCTGGCTGCTGCGCGCCGGGCACGGCTACACCACTCGGGCCAATTCCGCTGTGCCGCTCGGTCGTTCGGGGGAGCCCGCGCAGCTGTCGGTGGAGCCGCTGCGCCGTATCGCCGAGTGGTACGCCGAGCGCGGACTGCCGTTCCAGCTGCTGCTGCCGGATCGGCTGGCACCGGTGCCGCGGGGCTGGCGCACCTGGAACGAGACGCTGGTGCTCGGCATCGATATCGAGAACTTCGTACTCCCCCAGGGCCCGCCGATGGTGCGCACCGCACCCGAGCCGGACCAGGCCTGGCTACAGCTGCACCGCTACCAGGGCGAGAACCCGGCCCTCGTCGCGCTGCCGCGCCGGCCCGTGACCGAGGTGGTGACCGCCGTGCACGACGGCACGGTCGGTTTCGCCGCACTGGGCGTGCCGGAACCGATCGCCATCGGGCGCGCGGCCGTCACCACGGCGCCGGACCTGCGCCGCTGGGTCGGTCTGAGCTGTATCGCCGTGCAGGCCGCGCACCGTCGCCACGGGCTGGGCGCACTGGTGTGCGCCGAGCTGATCCGGTGGGGGCACGCGCGCGGCGCGACCCACGCCTATGTGCAGGTGCAGGCCGACAATGCCGCGGCGCTGGCCCTGTATCGCGAGCTCGGCTTCCTGGACCATCACGCCTACCGCTACGCCGCGCCGCAGTAGCGCCGATCCGATTCCGAAAGAAGGCAGTTCGTGCGTCTGGCGACCTGGAACGTCAATTCCATCCGCTCCCGGATCGATCGGGTGGCGCAGTTCCTGGACCGCCAGGACATCGACGTGCTCGCCATGCAGGAAACCAAATGCCGCGACGACCAGTTTCCGTTCGAACCGTTCGAGGAGCGCGGCTACGAGGTCGCGCATCTGGGTGTGAACCAGTGGAACGGCGTGGCCATCGCCTCCCGCGTCGGGCTGGACGACGTCGAGCTCGCCTTCCCCGGCCAGCCCGGTTTCGACAAGGACGCGGGTGAGTCGCTGATCAGCGCGCCGGTGGTGGAATCGCGGGCGCTCGGCGCGACCTGCGGCGGCGTGCGGGTGTGGAGTCTGTATGTGCCCAATGGGCGCGCGCTGCACGACCCGCACTACGCCTACAAGCTGGAATGGCTGGCCGCGCTGCGCGCCGCGGCGACCGACCGGCTGCGGGCGGACCCGGCGGCCGCGGTGGCGCTGGTCGGCGACTGGAATATCGCGCCGCGCGACGAGGACGTCTGGTCGATGGAGTTATTCGCGGGCAAAACCCATGTCTCGCAACCGGAACGCGATGCCTTCGACGCGTTCGCCGCGAGCGGGTTCGCCGATGTCATGCGGCCGTTCGCGCCGGGGCCCGGCGTCTACACCTATTGGGACTACACCCAGTTGCGCTTCCCGCGCCGCGAGGGCATGCGCATCGATTTCGTACTGGCCTCGCCGGCGCTGGCCGCCACCGTCACCGATGCGCTGGTCGACCGCGAGGAGCGCAAGGGCAAGGGCGCCAGCGACCACGCCCCAGTGATCGCGGAGTTCGATTTCGCGCCCGCGCGGTGATAAGCGGATCGGCGCGTAGCTAGGCAATTGTTCTGCCACAATCGGGTTCGACCGACGAAATACCAGGCAAAGTGCCAATTATCCGGCAACCTTGCTCCAATTCGTGGCACCGCGCACTAGCATGCGGGCATGGCGTTCTATCGGCAGGTCGGTTCGGTGCCGCCGAAGCGGCACACCCAGCATCGCGACGAGCACGGCGCGCTCTACTACGAGGAGCTGATGGGTGAGGAGGGGTTCTCCGGGGATTCCTCGCTGCTGTATCACCGCGGTCTGCCGCCGGCCATCGTCGATGCCACGGTCTGGGACCTGCCGGATCAGCGCACCACCCCGAATCACCCACTGCGGCACCGGCATCTGCGCCTGCACGACCTGTTCGACGGTGACGCGCCCGCCCGCACCGACGTGGTGACCGGCCGCCGCCTGGTACTCGGCAATGCCGACGTGCGGATCTCCTATGTGGTCGCGAGCGCGCCGTCGCCGCTGTACCGCAACGCGATCGGCGACGAACTGGTCTATATCGAGTCCGGCGCGGCCATCGTGGAAACCGTCTTCGGCGCGCTGCCCGCCCGCCAGGGCGACCAGGTGCTGCTGCCCCGCGCCACCACGCACCGCTGGCTGCCCAGCGGGCCGCAACCGCTGCGCGCCTACGTCATCGAGGCGTCCGGCCACATCACGCCACCCAAGCGCTATCTCTCCAAATATGGTCAGCTGCTGGAACATTCACCCTACTGCGAGCGCGACCTGCACGGCCCCGGCGAGATCCTGCTGGCCACCGGTACCGATGTGGAGGTCCTGGTCAAGCATCGGCCCGGCGGGCAGATCGCGGGTACCCGCATGCTGTACGCGACCCATCCGTTCGACGTGGTCGGCTGGGACGGATGCCTGTATCCGCTCACCTTCAATATCGCCGATTTCGAACCGATCACCGGGCGGATCCACCAGCCGCCCCCCGCACACCAGGCGTTCGAGGGCACCAATTTCGTGGTCTGTAATTTCGTGCCGCGCAAGGTGGATTACCACCCGCTCTCCATTCCGGTGCCCTACTACCACTCCAACGTCGACTCCGACGAGATCATGTTCTATTGCGGCGGAAACTACGAGGCGCGCAAGGGATCCGGGATCGGGCAGGGTTCGGTCTCGGTGCATCCGGGCGGGTACGCGCACGGTCCGCAGCCCGGCGCCTACGAGCGCAGCATCGGGCTGGAGTTCTTCGACGAGCTGGCCGTCATGGTCGACACCTTCCGTCCGCTAGAGCTCGGCGAGGGCGCGCTGGCCTGCGAGGATCCGGCCTACGCATGGACCTGGTCGGGCCGGGGCCCCGATGGGGCCGACCGACCGGGCGGGGGCGCACGGTGACGCGGATCGAGGTCGCGCCGGAATCCCTGTTCGGCCCGGAGAATTTGCCGTATGGCGTCTTCGCGCCGCCGGGGCGGCCGTTCCGCGTCGGTGTCCGGCTGGGCGACTGCGTCATCGATCTCGCTGTGGCGCTGGATGATTCGACGTTCGCCGCGACGAGCCTGAATCCCTTTCTGGCCCAGGGCTCCGCACGCTGGCACGAGGTGCGGGATCGGCTGCTCGCGCTCGCCGCCGCCGATCTCCCCGCCGCGGCGGTGCATTCGCTCGCCGAGGTCGAGCTGAAACTGCCGATCGAGGTCGGCGACTATGTCGACTTCTACGCCAGCCTCGACCACGCGACCAATCTGGGCCGGTTGTTCCGCCCCGATTCCGAACCGCTGCTGCCGAATTGGCGGCATCTGCCGGTCGGCTACCACGGCCGGGCGGGCACGGTCGTGGTGTCGGGCACCGATATCGTGCGACCCCGCGGACAGCGTCGAACCGATTCCGGCACACCGGATTTCGGACCGTCACGGCGTTTGGACATCGAAGCCGAGCTGGGTTTCGTGGTGGGCGCCGGCTCCACGCTGGGGCAGCCCATCGATATCGAGGATTTCGGCGCGCACGTCTTCGGCGTCGCGCTGGTCAACGACTGGTCGGCCCGCGATATCCAAGCCTGGGAATACCAGCCGCTCGGCCCGTTCCTGGGCAAGTCCTTCGCGACCTCGCTCGCGGCCTGGATCACCCCCCTGGCCGCCTTGGCGGCGGCCCGGATCCCGCTGCCCGCGCAAACGCCCGAACCGCTGCCCTATCTGCGTGCCGAGGCCCCGTGGGGCCTGGATATCGACCTCACCGTGCACTGGGACGGCACACCGGTCTCCTACCCGCCGTTCGCGCGCATGTATTGGTCACCGGCGCAGATGCTGACCCACCTCACCGCCAACGGCGCCGCCACCCGTACCGGCGATCTCTACGCCTCGGGCACCATCTCCGGCCCGGAACCCGACCAGCGCGGTTCGTTCATCGAATTATCCTGGGGCGGAACCGAACCCATCCGTGTCAACGGCCAGAAGCGCACCTTCCTGGAAGACGGCGACGAGATCGTGCTCACCGCCTCCGCCCCCGGCCCCGGCACGCGGCGCATCGGCCTCGGCGAGGTCCGCGGCCGCATCTGGGCCGCGCGCGAACGCGACGATTAGTTTTCGCTCCACCCACCGTCGGTATCGGTACAGACCCCATGCACACGACCGGGAGGACCCGTCATGCAGAAGATCGTCACCAACCTCTGGTACGACACGCAGGCCGAGGAGGCCGCCGAGTTCTACTGTTCGCTGTTCCCGGACTCCAAGATCACCGGTGTGCAGCGCTACACCGAGGCCGGGCCACGCGAAGCCGGATCGGTCATGACCGTCGACTTCGAACTCGCCGGGCAGCACTTCACCGCCATCAACGGCGGTGGCGACTACCACTACACGCACGCCATGTCGCTGCTGATCAACTGCGACAGTCAGGCCGAGGTCGACCGGCTCTGGGTGGCGCTGCTGGCCGACGGCGGCCAGGAGATCGAATGCGGCTGGCTCAACGACAGGTACGGGGTGCCCTGGCAGATCTGGCCCGCCGAAGCCAACCAGCTCATGGTCGGCGATCCGGCGGCGGTCGACCGGGCCATGCTCGGCATGCGCAAGATCGACGTGCAAGGCATGCGCGACGCCTACAACGGCACGGCCGGCTGATCCGGCGGCGCGGTGGCGGATCCTCCGAGCGCGCCGCGACGAACCGCCCGGCCGCTTGTGCGGATCGACCGGATTCCGGCATTCGGTGCATGCCGGGCGGTAGCGGACAGGTATGGTCGGGCGGCAGCAGAACATGACACGAACGGGGGCTCGCACCAGCGGGCTGAGAGGACGGCTAGCCCAGTTTCCGGGCGTTCAGGGCCGTCGACCGTATGAACCTGACCGGGTAATGCCGGCGTAGGGAGAAGCACATGGGCACCACCACGTCCGAAACCATCGACACCGTCACCACGGGACCGATCGAAGGCAGCGTCAAGCACTATCTCGAGCGCGACGACCTGCGAATTCCGGTGCGGCGCATCAATCTCACCAACGGTGAGCATTTCGACGTGTACGACACCTCCGGTCCGTACACCGACGACGCCGCCACCATCGACCTCGAGGCCGGGCTCGCCAAGTTGCGCGACACCTGGGCCAAACCCGAAGTCGAGGGGCCGCGTACCCAGCTGGCCTGGGCGCGCCAGGGCATCCTCACCCCCGAGATGCGTTTCATCGCCGCACGCGAAGGGGTCTCGGCCGAACTGGTCCGCGCCGAGGTCGCCGCGGGCCGCGCGGTCATTCCCGCCAATCACAACCATCCGGAACTGGAGCCGACCATCATCGGCAAGAAGTTCCTGGTGAAGATCAACGCCAATATCGGCAATTCGGCGGTCTCCTCCTCCATCGCCGAGGAGGTGGAGAAGATGGTGTGGGCCACCCGCTGGGGCGCGGACACCATCATGGACCTGTCCACCGGCAAGAACATCCACGAGACCCGCGAGTGGATCATGCGCAACTCCCCCGTCCCGGTCGGCACCGTGCCGATCTACCAGGCGCTGGAGAAGGTGAACGGCGATCCGACCAAGCTCACCTGGGAGATCTACCGCGACACCGTGATCGAGCAGGCCGAGCAGGGCGTGGACTACATGACCGTGCACGCGGGCGTGCTGCTGCGCTACATCCCGCTGACGGCCAAACGGGTCACCGGCATCGTCTCGCGCGGCGGCTCCATCATGGCGGCCTGGTGTCTGGCCCACCATCGGGAATCGTTCTTGTACACGCATTTCGAGGAACTCTGCGAGATCCTGGCGCGCTACGACATCACCTTCTCGCTCGGCGACGGCCTGCGCCCGGGTTCGATCGCCGACGCCAACGACGAGGCGCAGTTCGCCGAGCTGCGCACCCTCGGCGAACTCACCACCATCGCGAAATCCCATGGCGTGCAGGTGATGATCGAGGGCCCCGGTCATGTGCCGATGCACAAGATCGTGGAGAACGTGCGGCTCGAGGAGGAGCTGTGCGAGGAGGCCCCGTTCTACACCCTGGGCCCGCTGGCCACCGATATCGCTCCGGCCTACGACCACATCACCTCGGCCATCGGCGCGGCCATCATCGCGCAGGCGGGCACCGCCATGCTCTGCTACGTCACCCCGAAAGAGCATCTGGGACTGCCGAATCGCGATGATGTGAAGGTCGGCGTGATCACCTACAAGATCGCCGCGCACGCGGCCGATCTGGCCAAGGGACACCCGCACGCGCAGGACCGGGACAACGAATTGTCCAAGGCCCGTTTCGAATTCCGCTGGCTCGACCAGTTCGCGCTGTCGCTGGATCCGGACACCGCGCGCGAATACCACGACGAGACCATGCCCGCGGAACCCGCCAAGACCGCGCACTTCTGCTCCATGTGCGGGCCCAAGTTCTGCTCCATGCGGATCTCCGCCGATGTGCGGGAATACGCGGAGCGGCAAGGGCTTACGGATGTGGAGGCGATCGAGGCGGGCATGGCGGAGAAGTCCGCCGAGTTCACCGGCGCGGGCGGCCAGGTGTATCTGCCGGTCGTGTCCTGACCGCCGAGGCGGTGACGACGGCGAGGGGCGCCGCCGTCGTCACCGCCGTCCGGATGCCGCGCGGGGTCAGCCCGAGCGCCCGTTGCACAGCGGGCGTCGCGCTCGGCGGCACGGTCTGTTCGAGCCGGATCGGGCGGTCCGGCTCGGGTCGGCGCGTGGTCGTGCCGGCCATCCGGCGGACGGGTTTGCGCGCGGGCTTGGGTTTGTCGCCGGTTCTGGCGGCCGCCTTGTTCACCCGGATCGCCCGCTGCACGAGCCGCGGCTGTTCCAGCACCAGGTGCACGATGTGCTCGACCGGCCGCTCGATCACCTTTTCGGTGATCTGCGGTTTCTCGACGATCTTCTCGACCTCCCACCGCACGGTCTTGCCGACGGTCTTGCGCACGATCTTGGGTTTCTCGACCACCTTGGTGACGGTCTTGGTGACCACCTTGGTAACCGGCTTGGTGACGACTTTCTCGTGGACGACCTCGCGGGGCACCTTCACGATCTTGATGACCGGCTTGTCCTCGTAGATCCGCACGATCTTTTCCACCGGCCGCCGCACCACTTTGTAGACGATCTTCTCGACCGGTATCTCGACGATTTTCTCCACAATGGTGACGACCGGTTTCTGCACGATCTTGTGGATCACCGTTTCCACGGGCTTTTCCACCACCCGCTCCCGGATCTGCTGAACCGGCACCTCGACCACCTTGTCGACAATCTCCACCACCGGCTTGTGCGTGCGGCGTTCCACGGTGACGTGCTTTTCGATCACCTTGTCCTGGATTTCCACGACCGGCTTCTCGATCACACGCTGCACCCGCACCGGCTTCTTCTCGACCTTGTCGACGATCCGGAGGACCGGCCGTTCGACGGTGCGCGGAATCCGGACCGTGCGCTGGGCCGCGCCGGTTGTTCCACGGGTGGACTTGCCGTTCGCACTGCTGGCCATCATGCCTCCAAGGGAATTGATCGTCCGGTCCTGCCCCCATTCACAATTTCTCGGCGGTAACCCTGGCCATTCAACCAGCTGATAAAAGTCGCACGGAAACAATTCGGCAAATTGTCGATAACCGTATAGACGGGGCGGGCCGCGTCAATGGCGGCCGGTGACGCGGAATCCGCGCGGCACCAGCCAGACCGCGACCACCGCCACCGTCGCGACGATCGCCGCGGACACATAGGAGGTGATCGTGAGCGCGACATCGAAGGCGTGCTCGGTCGCGGCGAGCACCTGCGCCCGCGGCTCGGGGTCGAGTTCGGAGGCCACCTCGACGGCGCCGCCGACCGACCCGCGCGCGTCGGTCAGCGCGTCGCCCCGCAGCGGTAGATCGGTCATGTGCTCGGTGAATACCCGGCCGTGCACGCTGCCGAGCAGGGCGACACCCAGGCCGATGCCGAGTTCGTAGTTGGTTTCCGAGACCGCGCCCGCCTGTCCGGCGCGCTCCGGCGGCACCGCGGAGACCAGCACGGCGGCCGCGGCGGTCACCGCCATGCCGTCGCCGATCCCGAACGTGGCCAGGACCAGCGCGATCACCGGGTAGGAGGTGGGTTCCGGGCTCAGTGCGAGCCCGAGGAAACCCAGCGCGAGCGCGCCGAGCCCGATCGCGAGCACCGCGCGCACACCGAGCCGGTGCATCAGCCAGGGCGTGGACAGCGACGCGATCAGCAGCGTGACCGCAGCCGGCATGGTGCGCAATCCGGCCTCGGACGGCGAATAGCCGTGGATGTACTGCAACCACAGCGAGATCAGGAACAGGGCCGCCCCGATCGCCAGCATGGCCAGCAGGGTGGCCAGCGCCGCCGCCGTGAACGGTCCGTTGCGGAAGAGCCGGACATCGAGCAGTGGGTCGGCCGCGGCGAGCTGGCGCCGCGCGAACCAGGCCAGCAGCAGCAGGCCGAGCAGGAAGAAAGCCCAATCCGTCAGGCCCGCTTCACCTTTGGCGATATGTTTGATGCCCCAGGCCAATCCGATGATTCCGGCGATGGACAGCAACGCCGAGAGCCAATCGAGCTGCCCGGAATGCGGTGACCGGTATTCGGGCAGCAACCACACGCCCGCGAGCACCGTCAGCACGACGACCGGCACATTCAGCCAGAAGGCCGACGCCCAGCCGAAGGTCTCCACCACCATGCCGCCGACCAGCGGGCCGATGGTGGCGCCCGCACCGGCCACCGCGGCCCAGATGCCGATGGCGAGCGTGCGCTCGCGCGGGTCGGCGAAGATATTGCGGATCAGCGAGAGCGTGGACGGCATCACCATGGCGCCGCCGAGGGCGAGCAGCACTCGGCCCGCGATCAGCTGCCCGGAGGACTGCGCCGTCGCCGCCACCACCGAGGCGATGCCGAAGAGCACGAAACCGCTGAGAAACAACAGCTTCCGGCCCACCCGGTCGCCGACCGCGCCGGTGGTGATGAGCAGGCCGCCCAGCACCAGGCCGTAGACATCGATGATCCAGAGCTGTTCGAGCGGGCCGACGTGCAGGTCGTCGATCAGCGACGGAAGCGCGACGTTGAGGATGGTGGCGTCCATGGCGACCAGCAGCAGGCTCGCGCACAGCACGGCCAGCATCAGCCACCGGGTAGCGCCGAAATCACGGGCGGGCGAATCCGCTGTCACGTCGATCCTTCCCTAGCCGGATGGGTCGAAGTCAGCATTGACCGAGCGACAGCAAACATCAAGTAACCGCACGGCGAGTACCGTCAGCGGATGGTCTGCGCGATCAGGCGGTCCGCGGCCCGGGCGGTACGGTCGGTGTCGCCGGTGATGAGGTGGTCTTGGATGATGCCGCGCAGCCCCGAGATCAACAGCGTCGCAACCGCTTCCGGATCGTCGATGGATCCGATCCGGGTCAGCGCGTCGGCCAGGGTCGCGACGAAGACGCCGATGGCCTCGACGGCATAGCGCGCGTACGGCCCCCCGGGCGCGCAAGCCGCGCCCAGCACCTGGAGCAGGACACGCACGCTGGTCGAGCCACCGCCCAGCATGTTCGCCGCGCAGAAGTCCCGCAGCCGGGCCCGCAGTGCTGCGGCGTCGGACACGTCGGCGAAGACGGCCGCGATATCCGGGCGCTGGGTCGCCAGCGCAGCCACCAGCAATTCCTCCTTCGTCCCGAAGTAGTGGATGAGCATGCGGGAGCTGGTGCCGAGTTCCGCAGCGAGCGGACGCAGGGACAGCTCGGCGAGGCCGTGGTCGGCGATATAGGTCACAACGCCGGCCAGGATTTCGGCGCGTTTGGCGTGGTCGAGAGGGCGAGCCATGGGTTGACTGTAGCGACTGCTACAGGTATCCATGTTTCCGTGACTGTAACAACCGCTTCAGAAACCAGGAACGTCGTCGTCACCGGCTATGCCGCGACCACCGCCCTGGCCGCGACCGCCGACGCGACCTGGACCGCGCTGCTGGCCGGGCACAGCGGAATCCGCCGCCTGGACGCCGATTTCGTCGACGAGCACGAGCTGCCGGTGCGGATCGGCGGACCGCTCACCGCACACCCCGGCGAACAACTGACGCGCATCGAGCAGCGCCGCAACTCCTACGTCGAACAGCTGGCGCTGATGCTCGGCCGCCAGGTCTGGCGGCACGCGGGCACACCCGAGGTCGATGGCGACCGGCTCGCGGTCGCCATCGGCACCGGCCTGGGTGGCGCCGACGCGCTGATCACCGCCGTCGACGCCATGCGCGCGGGCGGCTACCGCAAGGTGTCACCCATGGCCGTGCCGATGGTGATGCCGAACGGCCCGGCCGCGACCGTCGGCCTCGAAATAGGCGCCAGGGCAGGGGTTTTCGCGCCGGTGTCGGCCTGCTCGTCCGGATCGGAGGCGATCGCGCACGCCTGGCGGCTGATCCGCACCGGCGAGGCGGACATGGTTGTCACCGGCGGCGTGGAAGGCCACATCGACGCGGTACCGATCGCGAGCTTCGCCATGATGCGGGCCATGAGCACCCGTAACGACGAGCCCGAACGCGCCTCGCGGCCGTTCGACCGGGACCGCGACGGCTTCGTCTTCGGCGAGGCGGGCGCACTGCTGGTCCTGGAATCCGAGGCGCACGCCCGAGCCCGGGGCGCGCTGGTGCACGGCCGCGTGCTCGGCGCGGGTATCACCTCCGACGCCTACCACATCGTGGCCTCCGAACCCGGCGGTCACGGCGCGGCCCGCGCCATGCGCAAGGCGATCGACACGGCGGGACTTCAGGTTTCGGATGTCCGGCATGTCAACGCGCATGCCACCTCCACCCCGATCGGCGACGCCTCCGAGGCGACCGCGATCGCCGCGGTCACCCCGCACGCCTCGGTGTACGCGCCGAAATCCGCACTGGGACACTCGATCGGCGCGGTCGGCGCCCTGGAGTCGGTCCTCACGATGCTCACGTTGCGCGACCAGATCGTCCCGCCCACCTTGAATCTCGACAATCGCGATCCGGAGATCGAGCTCGACATCGTCGCGGACGGGCCGCGGCGGCAGCGCATCGACTACGCGGTCAACAATTCCTTCGGCTTCGGCGGTCACAATGTCGCGCTCGCCTTCGGAAGAGCCTGAATCCACCCCGAGATTCAGGACCGATGCAACCGCCACAGCGGTGAGACCGGACCGTGGCCCGCGCCCAGATCGTAGGACGCCTCGAGGCAGCGGCGGGTCCACTCCTTGGCGAATTCCACCGCGTCGGGTACCGGGTAGCCGTTGGCCAGCGCGCAGGCGATGGCCGCGGCCATGGTGTCGCCGCCGCCGTGATCGTTGCCGGTCTCGATGCGCGGCGCACTGAATTCCAGGAAGCGCTCACCGTCGAAGAGCAGGTCGGTACTGGTGGGCGAGGTGCGCAGATGCCCGCCCTTGACGATGGCCCAGCGCGGGCCGAGCGCGTGCAGCGCTGCCGCGGCGCGGCGCGCGGTGGCGTCGTCGACGACCTCGATCCCGGTGAGCAGCCGGACCTCGTCCAGGTTCGGGGTGACCACGGTGGCCAGTGGGAACAGCGTGTGCCGCACGGCGTCCAGCGCCGATTCGTGCAGCAGCGGGTCGCCGTGCATGGAGGCCGCGACCGGGTCGACCACCAGCGGAATGCTGCCGTCGCGGCCGATGCCGACCTCCCGGCACACCTGCGCGACCGCCTCGATGATCGCGGTGGAGGCGAGCATGCCGGTCTTGGCCGCGCCGACACCGATATCGCCGACCACCGAACGCACCTGGTCGGCCACGATATTCGGCGGAATCTCGTGAAAACCGCTCACGCCCACCGAGTTCTGCACGGTGACCGCGGCCACCGCGACGCAGGCGTGCACGCCGCACAGCGCCATGGTGCGGGAATCGGCTTGGATACCGGCGCCACCGCCGGAGTCGGTGCCCGCGATGGTCAGGACTCGAACGGGGGTCTGCCCGGGGCCGGGTAGCGGCAACAATTTCACATCCCCGACCCTACGACCTCCTCGTAGCGCCCGGCCCCCGCGCGTCCTCCGATTCCGGCGGTTTTCCCGGGCCGACTCGCCGCCAATAAATGAAAATGATTATCATTAACCTATGACTGTTTCCCCCGACACCCGCCTGCCCGTCACCGTGCTGTCCGGCTTCCTCGGCGCGGGCAAGACCACACTGCTCAACCACATCCTGGCCAACCGGGAGGGCCGCCGGGTCGCGGTGATCGTGAACGACATGAGCGAGGTGAACATCGACGCGGCGCTGATCGCGGGGCAGGGCCACCTCGATCGGACCGAGGAGAAGCTGGTCGAACTCACCAACGGCTGCATCTGCTGCACGCTGCGTGAAGACCTGATCGAAGCCGTGGGCCGCCTGGCCCGGACCGGCCGGTTCGATCAGCTGGTGATCGAGTCGACCGGCATCTCCGAGCCGATGCCGGTGGCCGCGAGCTTCGACTGGGAATTCGAGGACGGATTCTCCCTGGGCGCGATCGCTCGCCTCGACACCATGGTGACCGTGGTCGACGCCAGCACCTTCCTGACCGACGTGGTGCGCGGCCAGACGCTGGCCGACCGGGAATTGCAGGCCGGAGCGGGCGACGAGCGCACCATCGCGGACCTCCTGGTGGATCAGGTGGAGTTCGCCGATGTGCTGCTGATCAGCAAGACCGACCTGGTGAGCGCGAACGCGGCGGGCACGGTGGAGGCGACCGTACGACGCCTGAATCCGCGGGCCCGGGTGCTGCGGACCGTCCGGGGCGCGGTGGAGCTGGCGGAGGTGCTCGACACCGGTCGCTACAACCCCGTCGTCGCGGCCGAGTCCGAGGGTTGGGCCGAGGAACTGGCGGGCGGGCATGTTCCGGAGACCGAGGAGTACGGCATCAGCAGTCTCACCTACACCGCCGAACGTCCGTTCCACCCCGAACGCCTGGCCGCCGCACTCGATCAGCTGCGAGGCATGTTGCGCAGCAAGGGTTTCTGCTGGCTCGCCAGCCGGCCCGAGCTCGCCGCGGTGTGGTCGCAGGCCGGTCCGAACCTGACCTTCGAACCCGCCGCGTGGTGGTCGGCGCTGGAGATTCCGGCCGGACAGGAACTCGTCTTCATCGGAGTGAAGCTGGCGGGCACCGAGATTCGCGCACTGCTCGATTCCGCGCTGCTGACCGATGCCGAATTCGCCGCGGGCCAGGCGCTCTGGCGCACCTTCGCGGATCCCTTTCCGGTGTGGGGCGAAGTGCACGAGCACGCCTGAGCTGGTGGCCGCGCCATCGTGAGGGGCGGCGCGGCCCGAGCCGGAAACGCCTGCGACCCGCGCCCTTTCGGGTCGCGGGTCGCAGGCGGTCCGTGCGCGCCGGTCGGCCGGGTCATGGCCGCAGCACTCAGTTCGAGATGCTCACGGCGCGGCGCACGTAGGTCGGATCGGTCAATTGCTCGAGGTAGAAGGCCGCGATATCGGCGCGGGCGATCTTCAGCTTCAACCCCTTCTCGTGCGGGCCGAAGTCGCGGCGGTAGGCGCCGGTGACCGGCCCGTCGGTGAACGCGCCCGGGCGCACGATCGTCCAGTCCACGTCGCTGGCCTGCACCAGCGCCTCCTGGTGACCGTGGTCGACGTAGGCCTTGCGCAGCACGATGCCGAACAGGATGTACTTCCACAGGAAGTTCAGGTTCGGGCGGCTGTCGCCGACACCCAGGCTGGACTGCACGATCAGCCGCTCGACCCCGGTCCGGCGCATCGCCTCCAGGACCGCCTTGGTGCCACCGAAGCGGACCTGGCCCTTGCGATCGTCACCGAGCGCGACGATCACCGCGTCCTGCCCGGTCACCGCCCGCTCGACCGAGACGGCGTCGTACACATCGCCTTCCACGACGCGCAGCAGATCGTGCCGCAGGGTCACGTTGGCCGCGTTGCGAGTGAACGCGGTGACCTCGTGCCCCTGCCGCAGCGCCTGCTCGACGACGACCCGGCCGACGGTTCCGGTGGCTCCGAAGACTGCGATTCGCATGGTTCTCTCCTTGTGCTGAAAGGTGTTCTGCTGTTGTTGAATCCAGTACATCAGCGGAGAACGAGACGAACCATGGCTCGGAGTCTCGGTTACATAAGCGACTGTCTACCGGTACCGCGCGAAGAACTCGGCGATCTCCTGCGCCATCAGATCCGGGGCGACATGGTGCAGGTAGTGGCTGTACACATCGTGCGTGCGCCAGGACACGATATTGGCGTGATCGCGCTCGGCGAAGCGGCGAATGCCGTGGAAATCGCCGGTGGATCCGGACAGCCCGAGCGGGACCGTTGTCGGCTCGGCGGGCGCCTCGGCGTGCGACTTCTCGAAGTAGTGCCGGATCGCCGAGCCCGCGGTGCCGGTGAACCAGTGGATGGCGATATTGGTGAGCACGAATTCGTCGTCCAGATCCGGGCCGAGCAACTGACCGTTCCAGCCGAGCAGCCCGGTCGGCGAATCCATCAGCGCGTGCGCCAAGGTCTGCGGCTGCTGCGATTGCAGGATGTTGAAGCCCATCTTGTTCTTGACGAACCAGTCCAGGGTGGCCAGTGACTGCTGCTCGTCGGCGGTGAGGTCGGCCAGCTCGCTCGGATCACCCGACGGGAATGCGTACACCTGCGAAACCAGTACGCCGACAACCTGTTCCGGCGCGACCCGGCCGAGTTCGGGCGAGATCATCGCACCACCGTCGTTGCCGACCGCGCCGTAGCGGGCATAGCCGAGCCGGGACATGAGCTCGGCCCACGCTTGGGCGATGCGCTGGTCGTTCCACCCGGATTCGGTTGTCACACCGGAGAATCCGTAGCCGGGTACGGACGGGATGACCAGATCGAACCCGGCGGCCGTCAAAGGCTCGATCACGCCCAGGAATTCGACGAAGGTGCCCGGCCACCCGTGCGTCAGGATCAGCGGAAAGCTGTTGTCCCGCTCGGACTTCACGTGCAGGAAGTGGATGTTCTGCCCGTCGATCTCGGTGGTGAACTGCGGGTAGGCGTTCAGCCGCCGCTCCACCGCGCGCCAGTCGAACTTCTCGCGCCAGTAATCCACCAGGTGCCGGACCCGGTCCACGCTCACCCCGTAGGCGTCGCCGGAGCCGGGGATCTGATCGGCCCAGCGGGTGCGGGCCAGACGTGCCTGGAGATCGTCGAGATCGGCCTGGTCGACGGCGATCCGGAAGGGGGTGATGGGGAAGGTCATCGTCTGCTCCTTTTGAAACGGAATGCTTCGTTCTGTTTCCAACTTAGCAGAACGGATCATTCCGTTTCAAGTGGTAGCCTGAAGTCATGCCGAAGACATCCGAAACCCCAGCTCCCAAGGGGCTGCCCGGCCGCAAGGCCCAGGCCGCCCGCAACGACGGGCTCATCCTGGCGGCCGCGCGCACGGTCTTCCTCGCCGACGCGTCCGCACCGATCGCCGCCGTGGCCACCGCGGCGGGCGTGGGCATCAGCGCGCTCTACCGGCGCTATCCGAGCAAGGAGGCGCTGCTGCGCAAGCTCTGCTATGACGGATTGCAGCGCTACAACATCGAAGCCGATGCGGCCCTGGCGGATTCGGATGGCTGGCACGGGCTGGTCGGGTTCCTGGAGCGGGTGGTCGACGCCGATGTGCATTCGCTGACCGTGCACCTGGCCGGCACCTTCACGCCGGACGACACGATCCTGCCCGCCGTTACCCATTCCGCCGAGGTCACCGCGGAGCTGGTGCGCCGCGCCCACCGGTCGGGGCGGCTGCGCCCAGAGGTGAACGCCCAGGATCTGGGCCTGCTACTGGAGGCCTGCGCGGCGATCAGCCTGCCCGATCCGGAACGCACCGCCGAGCTGCGACGGCGCACCTTGGCCATGCTCATCGCGGGCATCGCGGTGCCGCGCACCGCCGGCGAACTGCCCGGCCCACCGCCGGAGCCCGGCGAATTCGCCTGGCGCTGGCAGCCGCGCACCGCCCGCGGCCGCGGCACCGAGGCCTGACTTCCCAGCACCGGGAACTTGTCGGTGGGCAGGTCCATACTGGGGATGTCGCAATCACCACCAGCCTCGACGACGCGGCCGGCGACTCGGACAGCGTGGTCCGAAGTGATTGCGAGGGTTGGGTTTCACTCGGCCTTGAAGGCCTGGTGCAGGGGTAGGTCGGCGTCGATGGTGATGCCGTTGAGACGTGCGTTGGTTTCGGCGAGTGCGGAAATGCTGGCGGCGAGATAGTCGACGAAGTCCGCCACAGGCAGGGCCGGTTCCCGGACCCGGCTGGCGCCGATCCACCAATCGGTGGCCGAGGCGACGGCCCCGAAAATCGAATAGGTGACGAGTTCGATGCCGGCCACCTCGATCCGGTCGTCGAGCAGGCCCGCGAACAGCTCCGCCGCCCGCCGGGCCGACTGCCGGGCCGATTGCAGCGCCCGCTCGGATTCGTCGGCCTGCTGGGTGAAGTGGCTGTGCAGCATGAACCGGAAGACGTTCGGGTGCTCGGTCACCACCTGGACGTAGGCGGCCGCCCCGCGGCGCACCAGCTGGCGCGCCGAATCGTGGGTCAGGTCGATATCGGTGGTGATTCGATCCCACAGCATGTCGCGGACTCGGTCGACGATGGCGTTGTAGAGATCGGTCTTGTCCTCGAAATGCCGGTACAGCTTGGGTTTCGCGGCGCCGGCCTCCTTGGCGATATCGCCCATGCTGACCTCGGGCCCGAACTTGCCCAGTGCGCGGAAGGCCGCGTCGACGAAGTCCGCGCGCACCTTCAGCCGATGGGCGCGCCAGCGTTCGGTGCGGGCATCGACGCGCTTGGGCGCGCCGTCGGCTCGATCGCTGCGCTGCTGCCCGCCGTGTCTCACGCGTCCGACCGTACCAAGCAGCTGCCCGGGCCGGGACGGGCGGACGCGGGCCGAATCGGCAGGTCCGACCCTGAATCTGTTGCCAAAACGGCAAGGATAGTGGCGCGTACGGCCCAATCGGGCGCACCATGGCCGAGCACGCCGACACCCGTGGCGATAGGAGAACCGCATGACCGAGACCACCGAGCCGCAATCCGCCCACGACTTCTGGGAGGCTTTTTACCAGGAGCGCGACCAGATCTGGACCGGTAACCCCAATCCCCTGCTGGTTCGTGAGGCCACCGACCTCACCCCGGGCACCGCCCTGGATCTCGGCGCCGGTGAGGGCGGCGACGCGATCTGGCTGGCCCAGCGCGGCTGGCGGGTGACCGCGGCCGACATCTCGGCGACCGCGCTGGGCCGCGCGGCGGGGCACGCCGCGGCGGCCGGCGTCGGCGACCGCATCACCTGGGCGAAACACGATCTGACGCAATCGTTTCCGGACGGCTCGTTCGACCTGGTCTCCGCCCAGTTCCTGCACTCGCCGGTGGAAGCCGACGGCGCGCGCGACGGCATCCTGCTGCGCGCGGCCGCCGCGGTCGCGCCCGGCGGTGTCCTGCTGATCGGCAGCCACGCCGGCTGGGCGTCCAACCAGCACCACGACCACCACGCCGAGGTGCGCTTCCCCACCATGGACGAGATGCTCGACGCCGTCGCCCCCGCACCGGGCACCTGGGAGGTCGAGACCAAGGCCGAGGTCGAGCGGGAATGGACCGCGCCCGACGGCAGCACCGGCCTGCGCACCGACACCGTCCTGCGCATCCGCCGAACCGCCTAGCCACTCCCAGCGACCTCACAGCGGAGTCGGAGGCTGGCGCCAGCCCCGGCGGCGAGGGTGGTCGTCATGACCACTGCACCCACTCGCGAACCCGCGACCGCGCGGACCGCGCCGATCCGGCCCGTGCTGGATGTCGTGATTCCCGTCTACAACGAGGAGCGGGATCTCGGCGACTGCGTCCGCCGGCTGCACGCCCACCTGCGCGACGGTTTCCCCTTCCCCGCCCGCATCACCATCGCCGACAATGCCAGCACCGACGGCACGCTCGCCGTCGCGCGGCGGCTCGCCGCCGAACTCGGCGATCTGCGCGTACTGCATCTGGACGCCAAGGGCCGCGGCCGCGCACTCCGGGCGGCCTGGGAGCACTCCGACGCGGCCGTGCTCGCCTACATGGACGTGGACCTGTCCACCGATCTGAACGCCCTGCTGCCGCTCGTCGCACCGCTGGTGTCCGGGCATTCAGACCTGGCCGTCGGCACCCGGTTGAGCGCGGCGTCGCGGGTGGTGCGCGGCCCCAAGCGCGAGTTCATCTCCCGCTGCTACAACCTACTGCTGAAAACCACACTGCGGGCGGGCTTCTCGGACGCGCAGTGCGGCTTCAAGGCGATCCGCGCCGAGGTGGCGCGCGAACTGCTGCCGCTGGTCCGCGACGGTGAGTGGTTCTTCGACACCGAACTGCTGGTGCTGGCCGAACGGGCCGGACTGCGCATCCACGAGGTGCCGGTGGATTGGATCGACGATCCCGACAGCCGCGTCGACATCCTCGACACCGCGCGCAAGGACTTGATCGGCATCGGGCGGCTGAGCCGGGCGCTGGCCACCGGGGTGCTGCCCCTGGCCGAGCTGCGCCGGTCGATGGGGCGCGAGCCACTGGTGCCGGGCGTGCCGTTGGGCATGGTCGGCCAGCTGGTGCGCTTCGCGCTGGTCGGGGTGCTGAGCACGGCCGCCTACCTGTTGCTGTATCTGCTGCTGCAACCGGTAACCGGGCCGCAGGCCGCGAATCTGCTTGCCCTGCTGATCACCGCGATCGGGAATACGGCGGCCAACCGAGCCTTCACCTTCGGTGTGCGCGGCTCGAACGGCGCTGTGGCAGACCAGCTTCAGGGCCTGGTCCTGTTCGGCATCGGCCTCGCGCTGACCGGCGGATCGCTGTTCGCACTGCACCGCTGGGCCGCCGGCGCACCGATTCAGCTGGAGCTGCTGGTTCTGGTGGGCGCGAATCTCGTGGCCACCCTGCTCCGGTTCGTCGGGCTGCGCTGGGTCTTCCGCGCGCATGGCGGATCCGAGCGGTACGCGGCCGCCGAACGGCTCGCGGGTCCGGCCGACCGGGAGGGCGACCGATGACCGCCACCCTGAACCGTCCGGCGGCACACCGCGCGGCGGAACCGTCGCGGCGTGAGTTCCGCTGGGAGAAACCGGCATTGGCCGCGTTGCTGCTCGGCACGCTGGTCGCCTACCTGATCAATCTCAGCGCGAACGGCTGGGCGAACTCCTTCTATTCGGCTGCGGTGCAGGCGGGTTCGGAGTCGTGGAAGGCGTTCTTCTTCGGCTCCTCGGACGCCGCGAACGCCATCACGGTCGACAAACCACCCGCGTCGCTATGGCTGATGGAACTGTCGGTCCGCGTGTTCGGGCTGAGCAGCTGGAGCATGCTGGTCCCGCAGGTGCTGCTCGGCGTGGCCTCGGTGGCGCTGCTGTGGGCCACCGTGCGCCGCCCGTTCGGCCCGGCCGCCGGTCTGCTGGCCGGGTTGGCGCTGGCCGTGACCCCCGTCGCGGCGCTGATGTTCCGGTTCAACAATCCCGAGGCGCTGCTGGTGTTCCTGATGGTCGCCGCGGCCTGGGCGATGACCCGCGCGCTCGCCGACGGCCGCACCCGCTGGCTGGTGCTGACCGGGGTGTGCATCGGATTCGGTTTCCTGACAAAGCAATTACAAGTGCTGCTGGTCGTTCCCGCGCTGGCCCTGGCCTATCTGATCGCCGGGCCGCCGAAGCTGGGCACCCGGCTCTGGCAGCTGCTGGCCGCCGGTGCGGCCATGGTGGTCGCGGCCGGCTGGTGGCTGCTGGCGGTCGAACTCTGGCCGGCCGACGCACGGCCGTGGATCGGTGGTTCGCAAGCGAATTCGATTCTGGAGCTGACCCTCGGCTACAACGGTCTCGGCCGGCTGAACGGCAACGAGACCGGCAGCGTCGGCGCCGGTGGCGCGGAACTACCGCCCGGCGGCAATGGCATGTGGGGCACGACCGGCATCACCCGCATGTTCGACGCCGCGCAGGGCGGGCAGATCGCCTGGCTGATCCCGGCCGCCCTGGTGGCCCTGGTCGCGGGAATCCTGTTGCGCGGCAAGGCTACTCGCACCGATCAGCGCCGCGCGGCGCTGATCCTCTGGGGCGGCTGGCTGCTGGTGACCGGTCTGGTGTTCAGCTTCATGGCGGGCATCTTCCACCAGTACTACACGGTGGCGCTGGCTCCGGCCGTGGCCGCGCTGGCCGCAGCAGGCGCGGTGCAGTTGTGGCGCGCCCGGGATCGCTGGTGGCCCCGCCTCACCCTGGCCGCCGGCATCGGTGTCACCGCCGCGACCTCCTGGGTATTGCTCTCGCGCAGTGCGGATTTCGTGCCGTGGCTGCGCTGGGCGGTGCTGATCACGGGTGGATTCGCGGTGCTCGCGGTGCTGGTACGCAAGCTCACGCTGGTCAGCGCCGTGGCCGTGGCGTGCGTCGGCCTGGCCGGCCCCGTGGCCTACAGCATCGACACGATCGCCTCCGCGCATCAGGGCTCGATTCCGACCGCAGGCCCCGACGCGGGCGGGCACGGTATGCGCGGGCCGGGCGGACCCCAGGGCCTGCCGGACGACGGCGCCGCCCAGGGCCCCGACGGCCGGAACCCGCGCCCGGACGGGATGACTCGCGCACCCGGCGACCGTGGCGGTCCCGGACTGCTGCAAGCCGCCACGCCCGGCGCCGAGGTGATCGCGCTGCTCGAACGCGACAGCGACGACTTCGTCTGGGCCGCGGCCACGGTCGGTTCGCAGAACGCCTCGGGCTACCAGCTGGCCACCGAACTGCCGGTCATGGCGATCGGCGGCTTCAACGGCAGCGATCCGTCGCCCACCCTGGCGCAGTTCGAAACCTATGTCGCGGAAGGCCGAATCCACTACTTCATCGCCGGCCAGAGCGGCGGTCCGGGCGGCGGCACGGGCGCCTCGGCCGAGATCAGCGCATGGGTGCAGGAGAACTTCACGCCCGTGGTGGTCGACGGTGTGACGCTCTACGACCTGACCGCACCGCGCTGACCCGCCGGTCGACAGGCCACCCGAGCAACGGTTAGGGTGGCCCGCGTGACCGGGGTGAGGAACGAATTTCGTACAGCGATAGCGGATTTCGGGGTCGCGGTCCGCGGCATCGATCCCGGGAAGATGCAGCGCGCGCACGGTGAACTCGGGCAGCAGTTCACTATCGCGTCGCCGGAAGACCACGTGTACGGCGGCCCGGAACTGGCCCGGCTGCTCAACGACGTCCCCTTCAGTGCGCGCGGCGCGGTCGCGGTCATGATCGGCGCGTGCGTGGAGAGCGGCGCCGATCCGGTGGCGTGCGCGCCGAAGGTGCTGGCCAACCTGGCCCGCAATCTCGAACACGGCCTGGAGTTCGTGCGGACCTGGCAGACCGAGGCCGCCGAGCACGACCTGCCCGACCCGACGCAGCCGCCGCCCATTCCGTTCGAGGACCTGACCGACGCGATCGACTCCGACGCCGTCTTCGCCTGGTGGGGATTGCCGAACTGGGAGCTGGCGGGTCTGGCCATGCTGCAGCGTCCGGAGGTCCGCAGACGGCTCGGACCGATCCGGCAGCTGCTGCGCGAGCGCTACGACGCCTTCTCCGAGGTCTCCGGCCGCTGGGACAAGTGCGTCGACTACGTGCTGAAAGTGCTCGACGACGAACCGCTGGTGGTCTTGCACCGCGAAACCGGCACCGGCTACCGCCTGCGCATGTCGGGCATGGGCGACAACTTCCAGTTGCACACCCTGCTCGCCGACGCGCTGATCGGCGGCGGCCATCTGCCGGGCGAGGCGCCGCAGCCGGAGGCGGTCGCGGCCTGCATCGACGCCGAGGGCATGGTGCCGAGCTACGGCGCGTTCAACTTCGTCTCGCCCGACGGCTCCTGGATCTGGAACGAGGGCACCCCCTGGGACATCCCGGTGATCGACGGCGTCCGGCTGCTCGTGCTGGACCCGGAGCCGTACCGGCGGACCTGGCCGGCCGGGCGGTTCTTCCCGTACATGCCCGGCGAGCTGGTGTTCGAGCGGACGCTGTCCGAGCAGGAGGCAGCGGCCTGGTTCGCCCATGTGCGACCGGCCCGAACGCCCGGCGGCGACCCCGAGGACTCGGACTGAGATGCCCGAATTCCTGGACTGCACCGGGCAATTGGGACATTATGGTGCGCGGACCTGAACACCCTCGGGTCGACCGCGCTTTCGACTGATCAGGGACTCGCGTGAACACCTTCAAGATTTTGGCTCGCTCCGTACTCGGCATCGTTGTCGCCGTGCTGCTCACCGTCGGCTTCGCCGGCGGCGCGACCGCCGAGCCCGCACCGGCGCCCGCGCCGGTCGCCGCGGCGCCGACGGAAGTGTCCCCCGAGGTGCTCGAGCTGATCGCCGCCTGCATGCCCCCCGGCGACAGCCTCGAACTCCGCACCGGGCTGGGCCTGGTGGTCGGCACCACCCTGGGGTTCATCGCGGGCCTGCCGGTCTTCATCTTCGGCTCCATCCCCGGCGCGATGATCGGCGCCGTGATCGGCGCCATGGCCGGATCGACCTCCTACGCGCTCGAGGCCGGGGCGGCGCCGCAGCACTGCTGAGCGGTCAGCGCGTCAGCGCGGTGTGCAGCGTGGCCGACCACTGCTCGACGATGTCCTTGCGCCGCGCGGAATCATCGGTGAGCACGTCGGCCAGACCAAGCCCGCGCGCCAGATCCAGCGTGGCCTGCACCAGGTGATGCGCGACCGGATCGGAGTCGTCGACGCCGAGCGCCTCCACGGCGCGACGGTGCGCGATCCGGCCGAACTTGGCTTCCAGCGGCATGATTCGCTCACGCAGCACCGGATCGGCGGCGGCGTGCGTCCACACCTGGAGCGCCGCTTTGAACAGCGGTGAGGTGTAGGAGTCGACCAGGCCCGCCACCACGGCCTGGGTCCGGCTCGCCCCCGCGTCGACCTCGGCCAGCGCCAGCGCCTCGGACTTGGACTGCGCCATCCGGGTATCGAACATGTACTCGAGCGCCCCGGTGATCAGATCCTCCCGGGTCGGGAAATGATGCTGGGCCGCACCGCGCGACACCCCGGCCCGCTCGGCGACCACCGACACGGTGGCGGCCGCCCAGCCGCGCTCGGCCAGGCAGTCGATGGTCGCCTCGAGCAGCCGCTGCCGGGTGGCCCGGCTGCGGTCCTGCTTGGGTTCGTGCGGTGTCGCCATGGACCCTATTGTGCCCAGCTCGGCGGACGCCGCTGGAGGAAGGCCAGCATGCCCTCGCGTACCTCGTCGGTGCCGAAGAAGCTCGCCGAACGCCGCGCCAGCTCCTCGGCCGAATCATCGAACGCCGCCAGGATGCCGCCGTTGACCAGACTCTTGGCCTCGGCCAGCCCCTGCGGCGCGCCCTTGCGCAGCTCACCGCAGAGCCGGGCCACCTCGGCGGCCGGATCGTCGGCGGTGATCGAGACCAGGCCGATCCGCTGGGCGGTCTCGGCGTCGAATTTCTCACCGGTGAGATAGAACCGGCTGGCCGCGCGCGGATCCAGGCGCGGCAGCAGGGTGAGCGAGATCATGAACGGCGCCAAGCCGATCCGCACCTCGGTCAGCGCGAACGAGCTGCCGGGCCCCGCGACCACCAGATCGCAGGCCGCCACGATGCCCATGCCGCCGGCTCGCACGTTGCCGTCGATCTGGGCGACGACCGGCTTCGGAATCTCCACCAGCCGCCGCAGCACCCCGATCATGACGCGCGTGCGCTCATCGGCGGCCGCCGCCGGATCCGCGTTGCTCGCCTCGCTGAGATCAGCACCCGCGCAGAAGGTATTGCCGGTGTGCGCCAGCACGATCCCGCGCACGTCCGGATCCGCCCACGCCCGATCCAGCCCCTGCAGCAGTTCGGCCACCAACCGCGACGACAGCGCGTTGCGGTTGTGTGGCGAATCCAGGGTCAGGACCGCGAAACCGGCGCGCAATTCGTAGCGCACATAGGGTGCGGACTCGCTCATCGCGTCTCCTTCGGGTCAGTACGACTTGGGCAGGCTCAGCGAGAACTGCGCCACGAAGTTGAGCACCATCTCCCGGCTCACCGGGGCGATGCGGCCGATCCGCGCGGCGGCCAGCATGGCGGCCAAGCCCACGTCGCGGGTCAGGCCCGCACCGCCGTGCGTCTGGATGGCCTGGTCCAGCGCCTTGATATTGGCTTCCGCCGCAGCGTATTTCGCCATGTTCGCGGCCTCGGCCGCGCCCATCTCATCGCCCGCGTCGTAGAGCGTGGCCGCCTTCTGCATCATCAGCTTGGCCAGCTCGGTCTCGATCTTGACCTGGGCCAGCGGATGCGAGATGCCCTGGTGCGCGCCGATCGGGGTCTTCCAGACCGTGCGCTCCTTGGCGTAGGCCACCGCCTGGTCGATGGCGTAGCGCGCACCGCCGACGGCCATGGCCGCGCCCATGATCCGCTCCGGATTCAGACCGGCGAACAGCTGCATGAGCGCCGCGTCCTCCTTGCCGACCAGCGCCGACCCGGGCAGCCGGACATCATCGAGGAACAGCGTGAACTGATGGTCCGGTTCGATGATGTCCATTTCCTGGGGCGTCTTGTGGAAGCCCGGCGCGTCGGTGGGCACGATGAACAGGGCCGGCTTGAGCTTGCCGGTCTTGTGGTCCTCGGTGCGCGAGACGATGAGCACGGCCTCGGCCTGATCGACGCCGGAGATGAAGATCTTGCGGCCGTTGAGGATCCAGTCGCCGCCGTCACGGCGGGCCGTGGTCGTGATCTGGTGCGAGTTGGAACCGGCGTCGGGCTCGGTGATGCCGAAGACCATCTTGCCGCTGCCGTCGGCCAGCTTGGGCAGCCAGTGCGACTTCTGCTCGTCGGTGCCGTACTTGGTGATGATGGTGCCGCAGATGGCCGGGGACACCACCATCAGCAGCAGGCCCGCGCCCTGGGCGGACAACTCCTCCTGCACCAGCGCCAGCTCGTACATGCCGGCGCCACCGCCGCCGTACTCCTCCGGCAGGTTCACCCCGAGGAAGCCGAGTTTGCCCGCCTCGGCCCACAGTTCGTCGAGCGGCTCGTTCTTGCGCGCCTTGGGGAGCACGTAGTCACGGTAGTTGAATTTGGCGGCCAGCGCGGCCACCGCCGCCCGCAGCGCCTTCTGCTCTTCGGTTTCGATGAAACTCATTGCTACTCCTGAACTTCGGCGGGCTCGACGACGGCGAGAACGGCTCCGATATCGACCTGCTGGCCGACTGTGACATTGAGGGCGGTCAGCACGCCCGCGGCGGGAGCGGCGATGGTGTGCTCCATCTTCATCGCCTCCAGCCACAGGATCGGCTGGCCCGCCTCGACCCGGCTGCCGACCTCGGCGCCCACCCGGATGACGCTGCCCGGCATGGGCGCCAGCAGCGATCCGGTGGCCACCTGGTCGGCCGGATCGCTGAAGCGCGGCAGCTTGCGCACGGCCACCGGGCCCAGCGGCGAATCGACGCAGACCAGGTCGTCGTAGCGGGCGATGTCGAATTGCCGGCGCACCGGGCCGCGCTCGCCCGGCACCGCCAGCACCACCCGATCCGGTGCGGCCTCGAGGACCTCGAGGCCGTCGTGGCCTTCGACGGTGACGGCGTGGCGGCCGAAACGATAGGCAACCTCGTGCACACCGCTGGTGCGGCTCTCGTAGGACTTGCGCTGCGACTGCGCGGGCAGGTTGCGCCAGCCGCTCGGCAGGCCGCCCACCACCCGGGCGGACCTGCGGTTCGCGACCGCGTCGGCCAGCGCGGCCGCCACGATCGACAGCGCCTCGTCCGCCTCGGACGCCAAAGGCGCTGCGAGCGTGTCCAATCCGTGGGTCGCGAAGAACGCGGTATCGGTGTCACCGGCCAGGAACGCCGGATGCCGCAGCACCCGCACCAGCAGATCACGATTGGTGACCAGGCCGTGGATGGCGGCGCGCTGGAGCGCGGCGGCCAGCAGCCGGGCGGCCTCGTCCCGGGTCTGGCCGTAGGCGATCACCTTGGCCAGCATCGGGTCGTAGTGCACGCCGACCACCGAGCCGTCGACCACACCGGTGTCCAGCCGCACACCGGCACGGTCCAGCAGATCGAATTCCGTTGCCACCAGAGGGATGTCGAGTCGGTGCACGGTGCCGCTCTGCGGCTGCCAGTCCTGCGCCGGATCCTCGGCGTAGAGGCGGACCTCGATGGAATGACCGCGCATGACCGGCGGTTCGGCGGCGAGCCGCCCGCTCGCCGCGATATCCAGTTGCAGCCGAACCAGATCCAGCCCGGTGGTGCATTCGGTGACCGGATGTTCCACCTGGAGACGGGTATTCATCTCCAGGAAGAAGAACTCACCGGCCTCGTCGGCCAGGAACTCCACGGTGCCCGCGCCGGTGTAGCCGATCGCGCCCGTGGCCAGCCGCGCGGCCTCGAACAGCCGCTCGCGCATGCCGTCGATCCGCTGTACCAGCGGCGAGGGGGCCTCCTCGACCACCTTCTGATGCCGGCGCTGAATCGAGCACTCACGCTCGCCGACCGCCCAGATGCCGCCGTGCGCGTCGGCCATGACCTGGACCTCGATATGGCGTCCCGTCTCCAGGTAGCGTTCGCAGAACACGGTCGGATCGCCGAAGGCGGACTCGGCCTCGCGCCGCGCCGCCTCGAGCTGCGGGGTCAGCTCGGCCAGCTCACGCACCACCCGCATACCGCGGCCGCCGCCACCGGCGGAAGCCTTGATCAGCACCGGCAGGTGCGCGACAGTGACCTCGGCCGGATCCAATTCCGCCAGCACCGGCACCCCGGCCGCGTCCATCAGCTTCTTGGCGGCGACCTTGGAACCCATCTGCTCGATGGCCGCGACCGGCGGGCCGATCCACACCAGCCCGGCGGCCTGCACGGCCTGCGCGAAATCGGCGTTCTCCGAGAGGAATCCGTAGCCCGGATGGATGGCGTCGGCGCCGGCGGCCAGCGCCGCCTCGATGATCAGCTCGCCCCGGAGATAGGTCTGCGCGGGCGTGCTACCCGCAAGCCGCACGGCCGCATCGGCTTCGGCGACGTGCGGGGCGGCGGCATCGGCATCGGAGTACACCGCCACGGTACCCAAGCCCATGCGGCGACAGGTGGCGAAGACACGGCGGGCGATCTCACCGCGATTGGCGACCAAGACATTCGTGAGCACTGGCATCACATCCGGAAGACGCCGAAGCCCTCGGCGCCCTTGATCGGGGCATTGTGAATGGCGGACAACGCCATTCCCAACACCGTGCGGGTATCGCGCGGATCGATCACGCCGTCGTCGTAGAGCCGCCCCGACATGAACATCGGCAGCGATTCGGCCTCGATCTGCGCCTCGACCATGGCGCGCATCCCGGCATCGGCCTCCTCGTCGAACGGCATGCCCTTGGCCTCGGCCGCGGCCCGCCCGACGATGGAGATGACACCGGCCAGCTGCGCGCCGCCCATGACGGCGGATTTCGCACTGGGCCAAGCGAAGACGAAGCGCGGGTCGTAGGCGCGCCCGCACATGCCGTAGTGGCCCGCGCCGTAGGAGGCGCCCATGAGCAGCGAGATATGCGGCACCTTCGAATTGGAGACCGCGTTGATCATCATCGCGCCGTGCTTGATGATGCCCTTCTGCTCGAACTCCTTGCCAACCATGTAGCCGGTGGTGTTGTGCAGGAACAGCAGTGGCGTGTTCTTCTGGTTCGCCAGCTGGATGAACTGGGTCGCCTTCTGCGACTCCTCGGAGAACAGCACGCCGCGCGCATTGGCCAGAATGCCGACCGGGTAGCCGTGCAGCTCCGCCCAGCCGGTGACCAGGCTGCTGCCGTAGAGCGGTTTGAACTCGTCGAAATCGGAGCCGTCGACCACCCGGGCGATGACCTCGCGCGGGTCGAACGGGATCTTCAGATCGGCGGGGACGATGCCGAGCAGCTCCTCGGCGTCGAACAGCGGATCGATCACCTGCGCACGTGGACGCGGGCCCTTCTTCTCCCAGTTCAACCGCTTGACGATGGAGCGCCCGATCCGGATCGCGTCCTGCTCGTCGGCGGCCAGGTAATCGGCCAGGCCCGAGACCCGGGCGTGCATATCGGCGCCGCCGAGCGATTCGTCGTCGGATTCCTCACCGGTGGCCATCTTCACCAGCGGCGGGCCGCCGAGGAACACCTTGGAGCGTTCCTTGATCATCACGGTGTAGTCGGACATGCCGGGGATGTAGGCGCCACCCGCCGTCGAATTGCCGAAAACCAGTGCGATGGTGGGGATTCCGGCTGCGGAGAGCCGAGTCAGGTCCCGGAACATGCGCCCGCCGGGCACGAAGACTTCCTTCTGCGTGGGCAGATCGGCGCCACCGGATTCGACCAGGCCGATCACCGGCAGCCGGTTCTCCATCGCGATGTCGTTGATGCGCAGGTTCTTGCGCAGCGTCCATGGATTGGAGGTGCCGCCGCGCACGGTGGGATCCGGCGCCACGATGATGCACTCGACGCCCTCGACCACACCGATTCCGGCGATCACGCTGGCCCCGACATGGAAGTCGCTGCCCCAGGCCGCCAGTGGGCACAGTTCCAGGAACGGCGAATCCTCGTCGATGAGCAGTTCGATACGTTCGCGTGCGGTCAGCTTGCCGCGCTTACGATGCCGGGCCAGCTTGTCCGGACCGCCGCCCGCGATCGCCTTGGCGAACTCGGCTTCGATCTCGGTAAGCTTGCCGCTCATGGCTTCCGCGGCCGCCGTGTACTCCGGCGAACCGCTGTCGAGCGTGCTACGCAATGTAGTCAAGACTGGTACCCCAATCGTTTCGCCGCCAATCCGGTCAGAATCTCGGTGGTGCCGCCGCCGATGCCGAGGATCCGGATATCGCGGTACTGCCGCTCGATCTCGGATTCGCGCATGTAGCCCAGGCCGCCGAAAAGTTGCACGCCCTGATTGGCCACCCACTCGGCGGCCTCCACGGCGGTGTTCTTGGCAAAGCAGACCTCGGCGATCAGGTCGGTCTCGCCGTCGGCGGCGCGTTCCACCACGGCGCGGGTGTAGACCCGGGCCACGTCGACCCGGCGCGCCATCTCGGTGACGGTGTTCTGCACCGCCTGGCGGCTGATCAGCGGGCGGCCGAAGGTCTCGCGGGCGCGCACCCACTCCAGGGTCAGGTCCAGGCAGCGCTGCGCCTGCGCGTACGCCTGCACCGCGAGCCCGACCCGCTCGCTGACGAACGCGCCCGCGATCTGGAAGAAGCCCGAATTCTCCGGCCCCACCAGGTTTTCCACCGGCACCCGGACATCCACGTAGGACAGCTCTGCGGTATCGGAGGCCAGCCAGCCCATCTTGTCCAGCTTGCGGCTGACCGTGAAACCGGGCGTGCCCTTCTCCACCACCAGCAGCGAGATGCCGCCGGACCCGGGGCCGCCGGTGCGCACGGCGGTCACCACGAAGTCGGCACGCACCCCGGAGGTGATGTAGGTCTTGGCGCCGTTGACGATGTAGTGATCGCCGTCGCGGCGGGCGGTGGTGGTCAGATGCCCCACGTCGGACCCGCCGCCGGGCTCGGTGATGGCCAGCGAGCCGATCTTCTCCCCCGCCAGCGTGGGCCGGGCGAAGCGTTCGATCAGGTCCTGATTGCCCGAGGCGATGATGTGCGGCACCGAGATACCGCAGGTGAACAGCGAGGCGAACAGCCCGCCGGAAGCGCCCGCCTGGTGCAGTTCCTCACAGACGATCATGGCATCGATGCCGTCACCGCCGGAACCGCCTGCGGCCTCGGGGAATTGGATGCCGAGCAGGCCGAGTTCACCGGCCTTCTTGTGCAGCTCCCGCGGGATCTCGCCGTCGCGCTCCCAGTCGTTGAGGTGCGGCAGAATCTCGCGATCCACGAAACCGCGTACGGTGGCGCGCAATTCGCGCCGCTCAGGTGAATTCCATGGACTCACGGCAACTCCAGGGGGATATCGACATGACGGGAGCGCAGCCATTCGCCGAGCCCCTTGGCCTGCGGGTCGAACCGGGCCTGATAGGCCACGCCCTGTCCGAGCAGTCCGGAGACGATGAAGTTCAGGGCGCGCAGATTCGGCAGCACATGCCGGGTGACCGGCAGCGCCGCGGTTTCCGGCAGCAGTTCGCGCAGCTTGTCGGCGGTGAGCGTGTGCACCAGCCAGCGCCACTGCTCCTCGGTGCGGACCCAGACGCCGATATTGGCGTCGCCGCCCTTGTCACCGCTGCGGGCCAGGGCGATCGTGCCGAGCGGGGCTCGCCGGGTCGCACCGGCGGGCAGCGGTTCCGGATGCTCCGGCTCCGGAACCGGCTGCAAGGCAAGAGTTTCGGTCGCGGCGGCGATATCGATCCGGGCGCCGTCCGGCAGCACCGCGATATGCGGCACCTCGACGGCGTCGACGAACCCGGGCGTATACACGCCGTACGGAGATCCGTTGCCCGGCAGGGTCGTAAAGCTGCACCCCGGGTAGCTGGCCAGCGCCAGTTCGACCGCGACATTGGAGAACGCGCGCCCGACCTTGTTCGGGTCCGGATCGCGGACCACACAGCGCAGCAGCGCGCTGGCCTGCTCCTCGGTCTCCGCGTCCGGCCGGTCCAGCCGGGCCAGCGTCCATTCCAGTTCGGCGGGCCGCACCGGCAGCCAGGACTCCAGCTGATGTTGCGCCAGTTCGGCTTTCGCCTCGATCTCCAGCCCGGTGAGCACGAATTCCATCTCGTTGCGGAATCCGCCCAGGGTGTTCAGCGACACCTTCAATTGTGGCGGCGGCGCCTCGCCGGTCACACCGCTGATCAGCACCCGATCCGCGGCCTGCTGGGTCAGCCGGATCCGGTCGAGCCGGGTGGTGACATCGGGGCCCGCGTAGCGCGCGCCCTGGATCTCGTACATGAGCTGGGCCTGCACGGTATCCACGGTGACCGCGCCGCCGGTGCCGTCGTGCTTGGTGATGACGCAGCTGCCGTCGGCGCGCAGCTCGGCAATCGGGAAGCCGGGGCGGCCCAGATCGGCGAGCTCGGTGAAGAAGGCGAAGTTGCCGCCGGTGGCCTGGGTACCGCACTCGATCACATGGCCCGCCGCCACCGCGCCCGCCAGCTGGTCGTAATCGGTTCGGCCCCAGCCGAAGTGGGCCGCGGCGGGGCCGACGACCACGGAGGCGTCGGTGACCCGGCCGGTCACCACGATGTCGGCGCCCGCGTTCAGGCATTCCACAATGCCCCAGGCGCCCAGGTAGGCATTGGCCGTGAGCGGCGCGCCCAGGCCGAGTTCGCCCGCGCGGCCGAGTAGGTCGTCCCCCTCGACGTGCGCGATCTTGGCGTCCAGCCCCAGATCGGCGGCCACCTTGCGCAGCTCGGCCGCCAGCCCGGCCGGGTTCAGCCCGCCCGCGTTGGCGACGATGCGTACCTTGCGTTCCAGCGCCAGCGCCAGGCACTCGCGCACCTGGCGCACGAAGGTCTTGGCGTAGCCGAGGTCCGGATCCTTCATGCGGTCCCGGCCCAGGATCAGCATGGTCAGCTCGGCGAGATAGTCGCCGGTGAGCACGTCGAGCTGCCCGCCTTCGAGCATCTCGCGCATGGCGCCCAGCCGATCACCGTAGAACCCGGAACAGTTGCCGACCCGGAGGACATCCGGGTCGGCGGCCAGCATTCCCATTTCGCTGGAGCCTCCTCAGCTCGGCGCGGTTCGCTTCCGGAAACCAGCATCACATCCGGACAAGAAAAAAGCAAGCATGCGTGCTTGTTAATTGTTAACGCAGGTAGCGGGCCTGTTCACCGACCCCGCGCGAGGTGCGCAGGCCCACCCGGCAGAATCGGACGAATGTCCACCGACGTCACCGTAATCCTGCTGCTCGCCCTGTCCGGGTTCCTGGCGGGCGGGGCCTACTCGCTCTGGAAGACAACCCGCCCGCTGGCCGTCGCGCTCGGCGTCTGCGCCGTACTGGCGGCGGGCGGCGCCCTCGCCTGGGGGCTGGGCTAGGTTCCCGACAGGCGGTAGATACGCAGATCCTCCGGCACCCCGCTGAGCGGCGCGGCGAAGAAACTGCGGCGGTAGGGCTTCACCGCGTACCCCAGCTCGGTCAGCGTCTCCGGCCGCAGCGAATTCAAGGTCGCCTCCGACAGCATGGTGTTGCCATTGCCGCCGGCCTCCATCACCCGGGCCGCGATCGTCACATCGACACCGAGCCAGTCACCGCCGATCTCGCGCGGCGAACCGGTATGCAGGCCGATCCGCATCTGGGGACGATACCCATCGATGCTCACGTCGGCGAGATTGCGCTTGGCCTGGATCGCGGCCTTCACCGCGCGATCGGCAGAGGTGAACACCGCCATCAGACCATCACCCATGCGTTTGACCACCTGACCGCCACGGTCGGCGATCGGCGGCTCGATGGCCTTGGCGACGCCGCGCAGCAACTCCAGCGTCGCCTCGTCACCAGCCGAGAGCGACCAGCGCGAGAACGCGACCAGGTCGGTGAACATCACAGTTACTTCCGCGTTACCGCGGCCGCGGCCCACCCGCTCCAGCATCGCCTGCCACACCTGCAGCGCGCCGAAACCGATCTCGCGGGCGGCGCTCGGCGTATCGCCGACCAGCTTGTCCGCGGCGCGGGCCACCGCCCGGGCGCCACCGGGGCCCGAAACCGACAGCGGATCACCGAAAGACGGGTCACCGGGCAGCTGTTCGCGCGCCCGGCGCAGCACGCCGATGAAATCCGGGCGCTGATTCGTGGCGGCCATCAGCGCGGACAGCTGCCCGCGCCGGAAGTACTGGCCCCCGCGCCGCGGCGGCCGCGGCTCATCGGACGGTTCGAGCGGTATGCCGACTTCGGGCGAATCGCCCCCGATGTCTTCCGGCTCCGGTACGGGTTCACTACCGCCGGAAGGTGTATCCCTCACGCCCCGAGCGTAGCTCAGGAATTCCGGCATCGGCAGGTCACTCGGCATCGTCAAGGCACTACCCCACTATCGGTCGATGCGGGCCCCGCGCTGCACCCGACGATGGATAACTAGAGGCTTGCTCGTCTCGACGGTACGGGGTGCTACCCGAAGTATGCGCGAGTGCGATAAGCATCACGGCCCGGCACGGACGAATCCGTGCCGGGCCGTGCTGGTCACACCGACCACCGGGCAGTGGCGATCGAATGCGATCGGAGTACGCGGACCTCCCGACAAGGTCGCGGCCTCCAACCCGAGTGGCGAGGGAAGCTACCCGGGTGGATTCGAAAGGTCAGGCGTCACGCTTGTTCACGCTGTACAGCGCCGCGCCGAACACCACCGCCACGAAGACCGCGAAATAGAGCAGGCTGCCCCACGGACCCCAGTGGTACTTGGTGCTGATATCACCGGCCGCCGAGAAGAACCGCTGCCCATTGCCGAACGGCAGGAACGGGGCGATGTTCTTCGACACCCATGGCAGACCCGTGATCAAACTCTCGATCAGCAGCGGCCACAGCACCAGCAGCGAGATCGCCGCCGCCGACTGCCGGACCAGCACACCCACCGCGACCGCCAGCACCACACACAGCAGCGCGTAGATCGGCACACCGTAGATCTGCCGCCAGGAATCGGCGTCCGGAATCGAAAGCAGCGGCTTCAGTTCCGGTTTCGCGATCGCCTTGGTCAGCACGTAGGCCACCCCGACGAGCGCCGCGGTGAGCAGCGCGCCGTACACGCCGAGCAGACCCGCCTTGGTCGAGATCACCCGCGCCCGGTGCGGCGTGGCCTGGAAAGTGGTGCGGATGATGCCGAACCGGTACTCGTTGGTCACCGCCAGCGCCGCCATGATGGTCAGCACCATGACACCGAGCCCCGCGACACCGCTGGCCGCCAGCGCGGGCGACATACCCGGTGCGCCCTCGGCGTTCTCGGTGCCGTAGGTGGCATTGGTGATCAGAGTGAACAGCAGGGGCAGGCCCACACCGACCAGGATCACGACCCCCGTGCACCACCAGGGTGAGCGGGTCGACGTGAGTTTGATGCGTTCCGCTGTCAACACGCCCATCAGAGCGCACCTCCCATCACATCGTCGAGACCGGCGCCGTGGTACTGCACGGCGCCACCGGTCATCCGCATGAACGCCTCCTCCAGCGAAGCCCGCTGCGGCGACAGCTCGAACAGCGTGATCTCGTTGGCGGCGGCCAGCTTTCCGACCGCCTCACTGGTGACGTCCACCGCGATCAACGCGTCCGCCCCCTCCTCGCGCACGGTCATCCCGTTGGAGGTCAGCAGGCTACGCAGCTGATCCAGCTGCGGACTGCGCACCCGCACCGTCGATTCCGATGCCTTCTCGATGAATTCCTTGGTGCTGGAATCGGAGATCAGCTTGCCGCGCCCGATCACCACCAGATGTTCGGCGGTCTGCGCCATCTCCGAGAGCAGATGACTCGACACCAGTACTGTGCGGCCCTCACCGGCCAGCCGCTGCATGAAGCGTCGGATCCACAGGATGCCCTCCGGGTCCAGGCCATTGACCGGCTCGTCGAACAGCAGCACCTGCGGATCGCCGAGCAGCGCACCCGCCAGGCCCAGCCGCTGCGACATACCGAGCGAGAAACCGCCCGCCGCCTTGCCCGCGACCTCCGACAGGCCGACCAGCTTGAGCACCTCGTCCACCCGCGACGCCGGAATATCGTTGGTCGCCGCCATCCAGCGCAGATGCGAGCGCGCCGACCGATTCGGATGCACCCACTTGGCGTCCAGCAGCGCGCCGACAGCCCGCAGCGGATTCTCCAGCTCGTGATATGGCTTGCCATTGATCAGTGCCGTGCCCGCGGTCGGCTGGTCCAAGCCCAGAATCATCCGCATGGTCGTCGATTTGCCAGCGCCGTTCGGTCCAAGGAAGCCGGTCACCTGTCCGGGATGGACGGTGAACGAGAGATCCTGAACCGCGGGGATCTGGCCATAGTGTTTGGTCAGGCCCTTCAGTTCGATCATGCCCCCAGCATCGCGCACAATCGTCACCAGCGCGTCAGCACAAGGTGCCGAGTCGCGTCATCATTCAGGATGATCACGCGGACGATGTTGCTACAGGTTGTGACACAAACTTTCCGGGTAGAACCACGAGACGGATGTCAGGAGCCGCATCAGATCTGTGTCAGGTCGGTATCAGGCGGGTTCGCGACTGTATTCACATGAGCAACGCAGCGAACAACACCACCTGGACCGGCATGATCTCGGTCGAGGACACCGCCCTCTACGTCACCGACACCGGAGGCTCCGGGCAGCCGGTGGTCTACCTCAACGGCGCCTACGCCGACCAGTCGCATTGGAAGAAGGTGGTCGGCGATCTCGGAGACGGATACCGGCACATTCGCTTCGACGAACGGGCTCGGGGCAAGTCGAAGCAATCCGCGGACTACTCCTTCGCGGCCTGCCTGCGCGATATCGACGCGGTACTCGCGGCCAGGGGCGTCGACGGCCCGGTGATACTGGTGGGCTGGTCCTATGGCGGGGTGCTGGGCTGGCATTGGGCCGACCGCAACCCCGGCCGCGTCCTCGGGGTCGTCACCGTCGACGCCTTCCCTTACGGTCTGACCGGGGAAGAGGGCGCCGAGCGGATCCGCAGGCTGTTCCACAAGATGCGGTTCCTGTTGCCGCTGACCCGCCCGTTCGGGATGGCCGCGCGGATGAGCGCCGCCGAGCACGCCGAGACCAATATCGAACTCAACGAGATCGCCGCCGCCAGCGTGGCGGTACTCGAGCGGGCGACCCGCCCGGTGCGGTTCGTCCTGGCCACCGGCGACAGCCTCGGCAGCGAGAAGGACGAGATGGAGACCAACCGGGCCGTGCTCGACCCGATCATCGCCGCCAACCCGAATGTCACGATCAGCGCGAAGGTCCCCAGCAATCACTCCAAGATCCTGCGCAAGGACTCCCCTGCCGTCGCCGACGCCGTCCGCGCCACCGTTGCTCGCTAGACTCGCGGTGTGCCGATTGCCGAGCCCGCCGCGCCGAGTGCCGTCGAAGGGCGGCGGGCGCGGTGGCAGCCGCACAACGATCGACGGCAAGAGCAGATCATCGCGGCGACAATCGAATTGCTCGAAGCCGGACCGGCCGGGGCCGAGGTGGCGATGCAGTCGATCGCCGAACGGGCCGGGCTGGCGAAATCGGTGGTCTACCGGCAGTTCTCGGGGCGCGACGAACTGGATCGGCGGGTACGGTCGGCGATCTGCGTGCAATTCAGTGACACGCTCGACGCGGCGCTCGATATCGCGGGCGGGTCGATCCGGGAGATCCTCGACCGCACCGTGGCGGTGGTCGTCGAATGGTTCCAGACCCATCCTCGACTGCACGACTTCCTGCGGCGCGGCCCCGCGGTGGGCGACCCGGACGACATCGATGCCGCGACCAGTCTCGCGACAACCACGGCCGCCCGCACCCAGCGGCTGGTATCGGGGCTGGCGGGCGTGGTCGGCGTCGTGGACGAGCCGGCCATCGACACCATGACCTTCGCCATCGTGTCGATGGTCGAGGCGACGGTGACCCGATGGGCGCGCGACCCCGAACCGGCCCTGAGCCGCACGCAGCTGGTGCGCACGGTGGCCGGATACGCGTGGAGCGTGCTCGACGCCGTCGCCCGCGATCACCGTCTCGACCTGGACCCGGACCGGCCCCTGCTCGAGGTGCTTGCCGAACTCGCCGAAGCCGGCCGGCCCGCCTGAACTACCCCGCGGCGCGCATCCCGCGTTCCGGTTCGCTCCGATACCGCGAAACCGGGCCATCGATGTGCAGCAGCGACCACAGCGGTCTGGTGATCGGATTCAGCAGCCCGAGGTCGGTGGCGAGCTTGCGCATATCGCCGAAATACCCGGACAGGATGCGGCGCGACGGCGGCGCCTGCCAGAACGCCTCCCGCATCACCTGCTCGGGAATGTCGAACTGCCGCGCGAACGACCGCGGCGGAGCCATGATCTCGCCCGCCAGCCAGCGCATGGCCAGCGGAAAAGCCAGGGCGCACACCGCTTTCGACGCCGGGTTCATCCTGGCCAGATGCGCCGCCAGGAACTCACCCGCGAACGAGATATGCCTGGCCTCCTCGGCGATATGGATCTGCATGGTGCGCAGCACCGCCGGCGGCACCGAATCACCGTCGCGGATCAGCGCCTTCTGATAGTGATCGATCGGCTCCTCGCCGCCCAGGATGCCGATGAACAGGATGACGTGCGCGTAGCCGCCGGCCACCCCGATATAGGGCGACAGCATCCGGAACAGCCGCCGCATACCGGGCACGTCCACCCCGATGCGGTTCACCAGTTCCTGGAACATCTGGATGTGGTTGCACTCTTCGGTCATCTCGTGCAGGCAGTACCTGAACTCCGGCGACCCGTTGGGCAACTTCATGATGTACTGCATCATCCCGCGGATCAGGATGCTCTCGAAGGCCGCGCCCACCTTGATCACGTTGGTGGTACGCCATTTGCCGATCTCGATCTGCCGCGCCAGCGGCTGGCTCCGATACCAGCTCGTCGCGCCCAGCGGATCGAATTCCGGGGAGAGCACCCAGCGCGGGTCGTCCGGATCTATCTCGAATTCCGGTGCGTCCCAGTCGATATCGAGATATGGGTCGAAGCGGCGGTGTACCGAGCCGTCCGACAGGGTCGCGAGGGCATCGCGGTAATCCTGGTCGAACAGCTCGCCAGCCGATTGTGACAGCGTCATCGGTGTCTCCTCGTTCGGGGCCGATTCCAGGATATATGGGACTCAGAGTCCCACACAACCGTTCCGGCGCGGAGAAACCGGCGATCTCAGCGCGCGGGCGAGGACGCCTGCGCCCAGAAACGCTTGGGAATCCGGCCCGCTCGCCGGGCGAGATACCCCGCCCGCACGGCATCGGCCATGGCGGCGGCCATCAGCGCGGGAAGCTGCGCGCGGGTGACCGCGGTCGCCAGCAGCACCGCCGAACAACCCAGCTCCATCGCCAACGCCGCGTCACTGGCGGTACCGATCCCCGCGTCCAAGATGACCGGCACGCCCGCGGCAGCCACGATCATCTCGATATTGTGCGGATTACCGACACCCAGACCCGTGCCGATCGGCGCGCCCAGTGGCATGACCGCGACACAGCCGGCGTCCTCCAGCCGGCGCGCCAGCACCGGGTCGTCATTGGTGTAGGGCAGCACAGTGAACCCGTCATCCACCAACTGCTCGGCGGCGGCGAGCAATTCGACCGGATCGGGTAGCAGCGTGCGCTCGTCGAACACCACCTCGAGCTTCACCCAGTTCGTGTCCAGCGCTTCCCGCGCCAACCGCGCGGTGAGCACCGCCTCCGCGGCCGTACGGCAGCCCGCGGTATTCGGCAGCGGCATGATGCCCAAGCGCTTCAGCAGATCCAGTACGCCGGTACCGCCCGCCGCGTCCACACGGCGCATGGCCACGGTGGTCAGCTCGGTGCCCGAGGCCAGCAGCGCCTCCTCCAGCACGGCCAGGCTCTCCGCCCCACCGGTACCCATGATCAGGCGCGAACCGAACTCGCGATCGGCGATCCGCAACGGCTCCAGCTCAGCCACCCTGAACCGCCGTCAGCACCTCGATGTTCCAGCCACGGCCGACCGGCTCGTCCCAGCGGGATTTCGGGAACACGGCGCCGTCCACCGCCAGGGCCACGCCCTGACACGGCAGGTCCAGCCGGCCCAACAGCTCACGCACCGTGAGCGCCTGCGCGAACTCGTGGTCCTGCCCGTTCACGGTGACGCCGATCGGGACCGATAGCGCGGTCATCGAATACCTCCTGTGGATGATGCGAGCGACGCGGGTGGCGTCGCGAAACGCTGCGGGGCGGCGGATCGCGCGTCCGGCAGCGGAGTTCCGGCCAGCTCGCCGAGCACCGCCTCGACGGTGAGCGGCGTGGTCAGCATGCCGTTGCGGCCGTGGCCGGTGGCGACCACGATCCGGTCGGAATACCGGCCGATCAGCGGCAGATTGTCCGGGGTGCCGGGGCGCGAACCGGAGTTCGCCTCAGACAGTTCGTATTCGGCGATGCCGGGCAGGATGGTCTCGGCGTCGGCGATCAGATCGCGCACCCCGCCGACGGTCACGGTGGTGTCGAATCCGGCCTCGTACTGGGTCGCGCCGACCACGAGGCCGTCGCCGCGCGGCACCAGGTACACCGGCCTGCCGTGCACCCGCGCGCGAATCACCCGGCGCGGTACCGGCGTCGCCCCCGGGCGGTGGCGCAACCGCAAAATCTCGCCCTTGACCGGGCGGACCGGCAGCTCCGGCAGCAGCCGGGCCGAGGCGGCGCCCGCCGCCAGCACGATCTGATCGAAATCCAGCGCGGCCAGGTCGGCCACGGTCTCCGGACGCACCCGCACCCCGGCGGCGGCACCGGCCGCGTGCAACCCGCGCAGCAGCCGGCGGTTGTCGACGGCAGGTTCGGCGGCGGCCAGCAGCCCGGCGCGCACGGTGCGGGCCAGCGCGGGTTCCAGCGCACGTACCCCGGCCCGGTCCAGTAGCTCGAGTTCGTGACCGTGTTCGCCCACCCAGTCGGCGATGGTGCGCAGGTCGGCGGCATCGGCGGCATCGAGGGCCACGGTCAGCGTCTGGTCGGCGACCATGACATCCACGCCGGTGGCGGCGTGCAACCGGGCGGCGAACTCGGGCCAGCGGGCCAGCGCCGCCGCACCGAACTCCAGCACCCGATCCTCGCCGGGCCAGCCCTCCGACAGCGGGGCGAGCATGCCACCTGCCACCCAGGAGGCGCCGGAACCAGCGGCGGGATCGAACAGGGTGACCGACCAGCCGGCCTCGGCGGCCTGCCAGGCCACCCCCTGCCCGATGGCGCCGCCACCGACGACAGCCAGCGTGCGCATGCCGTTCACCGCCTCCTGTGCCTTTTCCACCCCCGCCATCTCGCATCCCAACGGTAGCGCGGCTACCGTCGAAGGAGTGCAACCGTCCCATCAGAAAAGATCACTTTCCCCGAGAGAAAGGCTGGCAAGCGCGCGGCTGTATCTATGCACCGACGCCCGCCGGGAGAAAGGGGATCTGGCCAAATTCGCCGACGCGGCGCTGGCCGGCGGGGTGGACATCATCCAGCTCCGGGACAAAGGCTCACCCGGTGAACAGCAATTCGGGCCGCTGGAAGCCAAGGCCGAACTCGGTGCACTGGCCGAACTGAAGGCCGCTGCCCGCCGGCACGGCGCGCTGTTCGCGGTCAACGATCGCGCCGACATCGCGCTCGCCGCCGGAGCCGACGTGCTGCACCTGGGCCAGGGCGATCTGCCGCCCTGGTACGCGCGGCGCATCCTCGGCCCCGACGTGGTGATCGGACGCTCCACCCACAATCGCGCACAGGCCGGACTGGCCGCGATCGACGAGCACATCGACTACTTCTGCACCGGACCGGTGTGGGCGACCCCGACCAAACCCGGACGCACGCCCTCCAGCATCGATCTGATCCGGTCCACCGCAGACGGACATCCGATGCGGCCCTGGTTCGCGATCGGCGGCATCGACGCGAGCCGGGTGCCCGAGGTGCTGGCCGCCGGCGGCGATCGGATCGTGGTGGTCCGGGCGATCACCGACGCGCGAGATCCGGAAGCGGCCGCGCGGGAGCTGAAAGCGGCGCTGCTGGCGAACGCCTAGCCCTCAGGTGAGCAGCTGGCCCCGGGTCAGCGCGAGGACATCGAGCGCCGACTGCCCGGCATGCGAGTCGGCATCGGCTGCCTCGACGATCCGTGCGTGGGTACCGGGACCATCGGATTCGGTGTGCAGCCAATAGAAGCCCAGCTCGGCCAGGTCGACCGTGCGCGGCAGCGCGGCGGCCACCTGGCCGGCGTCCTCGAGATCGTCGAGCAGCAGGCGGGCGGGCGCGGCCCGAAGCACCGGCCACGACAGCGCGAAACCCGGGTGCAGCGGACGTGCATCCACCTCGGCCTCGGGGACCCAGGCCAGGGCGGTGCTCTCCCGGTTCCGGCTGGTCGGCAGCGTCATGACGGCATCGGCGACCACCGTGGTGTAGGTCCAGCCGCTGGCAGCCGATGCGGTCACGCGTTCACTGCGAACTCGCACGTCCGCCGGATCGATCCCGGCCTCCTCCCAGGCTTCGCGGACCGCGGCGTGCACCGGGGTCTCGTGGCTGTCGCGTGCGCCGCCGGGCAACGCCCAGGTCCCACCCTGATGGCTCCACGGCGCGCGATGCTGCAACAGGACCGCCGCGCCGCCGCCCGGCAGCGGGGCACGCAACAGCAACCCGGCAGCGCCGAAACGACCCCAGTGCCGCACCCCGTTCGGGTCCTTGGCCCACCCGTCTCCGTCACCACGCATCGCCAACCATCCTTGTGCCACCGCCGGTGACCTGCGCCGCCCACTGGTTTTCAGGGGTGTCTCACATCAACGGCACCGGTAAGCCCACAATAAACTGCGACGCAGGCGCACTCGAGGCGCGGACCCGGAGGTGAATATGGCTCGGACCGAGCAGTTGTCCGTGCGCGGGCAACTTCGCGGCGTCCCCGTGGCCAAGGTCCGCGAGCAGCTGGCCCCGGCCAATCTGCGCTCCTTCGCCCGCTCCTCCCCCGGTCGGCTGATCGCCTTCGGCCTGCTACTGATCGCGCTGTGCCTGTCGGCCGGCTGGGTCACCGCCGGCGCCGTCAGCGACCGCCAGCACGCCCTGGACGTGCTGCTCGACGACACCGAACCCGACGCCGACTCCGCCCACCGGCTCTACACCTCGCTCTCGATCGCCGACGCCGCCGCGGCCACCGCGTTCATCTCCGGCGGCCTGGAACCCGAGCCGGTGCGCAACCGCTACGCGCAGGCCGTGCACGCGGCCGCGGCGGAGCTGGTCATCCAGTCCGGTCAGGCCGCGGGGCCCGCCGCCGACGGTTCGGCCGACACCCGGCTGCGCACCGGGATCGCGACCGGGCTGCCGGTCTACACCGGGCTGATCGAGACCGCGCGCACCAACAATCGCATCGGTTATCCGGTCGGCGCGGCCTACCTCAGCGAGGCCTCCCATCAGATGCAAACCCGGCTGCTGCCGATGGCCGCAGATCTACAGAGCCATCGATCCGACGCGGTCGACGCCGCGCAGAGCCGCCACGTGCGGCCACCGTGGCTCGCCATCGCGCTGCTGATCCTCACGCTGGGCATACTCGGCTGGGTGCAGCGGGTGCTGGCGCGGCACTGGCGGCGCACCTTCAACGCCGGGCTCCTGCTGGCCACCGGTTCGGTCGCGTTGCTGCTGGCCTGGACGGTGATCGCCGGATCGATCTCCGCCGCCGCCGTCATCCAGGGCCGCGACGAAGGTGACGCCCCCGCCTCCCGGCTCACCGAAACCCGCATCCTGGCCCAGCAGGCCCGCTCCGCCGAAACCCTGAAACTGGTCAACCGGGACGCCACCGGCGACTACGACCGGACCTACAACACCGGTATTGCCCGGATGAACGACCTGCTCGCCGGCTACCCGGGCGACGCGCCGGCCGCCGACCACGTCGCCGAGGCCCGAGCGGCCCTCGGTCGCTGGCAGGTGGCGCATCAGCGGATGAACGAAACCCTGGACCGCGGCGACTTCACCGGGGCCGCCGTGGTGGCCACCGGCGCGGGCGCCGCCGATGTCGCCGCGCAGGTCGACGCCCTGGACCGCGCCTTGGAGCAGGGTCTGACCGAAACCCGGAGCACGTTGCGCGGCAACATCTCCCAGGCCGCGCGGGTGCTCGACTTCCTGGCGCCGGGCGCGCTGGCACTCGGCATCGCGGCGGCGGTGTACGTCGGCCTCGGCATCTGGCCCCGACTACGGGAGTACCGATGAGAATCCGACCGGCTCTACTCGCCCTGCTCGCAGCCACCGCGCTGCTCGGCGGTTGCGTCAGCGACTCCGGCTCCGAGCCGCCCGATCGGCCCAGCAGCCAGGCCGAACTACCGCTGCCCGCCAAAGCCGCACCCGTGCACACCGATACTCCGGTCGCTCCCGAACCCGGCCAGAAATGCGGCGACCCCACCGCCAGCCTGCGCCCCGACGGCGCCCGCGGCGACACCCTGGACGCGATCCGCTCCCGCGGCCGCCTGATCGTCGGCCTGGACACCGGCAGCAATCTGTTCAGCTTCCGCGACCCGATCAGCGGCACCATTGTCGGCTTCGACGCCGATATCGCCCGCGAGGTCGCCAAGGACCTGCTCGGCAGCGCCGAGCACATCGAATTCCGCAGCCTCAGCTCCGCCGACCGCGAGCGAGCGCTCCAGGACCACACCGTCGACCTGGTGGTCAAGACCATGACGATCACCTGCGAACGCCGCCAGAAGGTCGATTTCTCCACCGTGTATCTGCGCGCCAATCAGCGGGTGCTGACCATGAAGACCTCCGGTATCACCGGGCTGGCCGATCTCGCGGGCAAGCGCGTGTGCGTGGTCAGTGGCACCACCTCGCTGGACCGGATCCGTCGCGAACAGCCCGCGGCCACCATCCTGGCGGTGCCGACCTGGGCGGACTGCCTGGTGGTGTTGCAGCAGCGTCAGGTGGACGCGGTCAGCACCGACGACTCCATCCTGGCCGGGCTGGCCGCCCAGGACCCCTACACCGAGGTGGTCGGCGGCAGCATCAGCGTCGAGCCGTACGGGATCGGAATACCCAAGGGCGACGAAGATCTGGTGCGTTTCGTCAACGGCACGCTGGACCGCATCCGCGGTGATGGCACCTGGGAGCGGCTGTACGGGCAGTGGCTGTCCGGGCTCGGCGCGTCGCCCGGCCCTCCGGCCCCGACCTACCAGGACTGAGCCGATGAGCGACGACCGGTCCGACGACGAACGCACCCAGCCGATCTATGGCCCTTTGGGTTCGGATGCCACGCAGGCGATATCGCGCCCACCGGCCGAACCGGAACCGGCCGAACCCGAATTGCCCGGCACCATGGCCGCCCCGCCGGACAGCAGACCGGATTCCGGTGCGGCGCATCGCACATCGGGACGCAGCGTGCGCACGGCGCGCTCGCGCCCGTCGGTGCGCCGGCTCGGGGCGGGCCTGGTGCCCATTCCGGACGTACCGCCCGCCGACCCGCTCGCGGCCGTACTGGCCGATCCCGTGGTCGCCGAGGCGAAGCGGTTCTGCTGGCGGTGCGGCAACCCGGTCGGCCGGGCCACCGGCGCCCGACCGGCCGGCACCACCGGCGTCTGCGGCACCTGCGAGGCGCCCTACGATTTCCGCCCGTCGCTGCATCCGGGCGATATGGTCTCCGGGCAGTACGAGATCCAGGGCTGTCTCGCACACGGCGGCCTCGGCTGGATCTATCTGGCCATCGACCGCAATGTCAGTGACCGATGGGTGGTGCTCAAGGGCCTGCTGCACGCGGGCGACGCGGAGGCTCAGGCGGTGGCCGTGGCCGAGCGGCAGTTCCTGGCCGAGGTGGCCCATCCCAGCATCGTCAAGATCCACAACTTCGTCGAGCATCCGGGCCCGGACGGGGAGTCCATCGGCTACATCGTGATGGAGTACGTCGGCGGGCGCTCGCTGCGCACCATTCTGGACTCCTACGAGCGGCCCGCGCGCATGCCCGTGGCCGAGGCGATCGCCTATGTGCTCGAGGTATTGCCCGCGTTGGAGTACCTGCATTCGATCGGGCTCACCTACAACGATCTCAAACCGGACAACATCATGGTCACCGAGGATCAGGTGAAACTGATCGACCTCGGCGCGGTGGCGACCATCGAGGCGTACGGAAACCTGTACGGCACCCGCGGATTCCAGGCCCCCGAGATCGCCAAGACCGGTCCCACTGTCGCGTCCGATATCTATACGGTCGGCCGCACCCTGGCCGTGCTCACCCTGAATATGCCGATGGAGCACGGCCGCTACGCCGACGGCATCCCGGATCCCGCCGACCAGCCCGTGCTGGCCCGCTACGAGTTCTTCCACCGGCTGCTGCTGTGCGCCACCGATCCCGACCCGGCGCACCGGTTTCCGTCCGCGCGCGCGATGTACGCGCAGTTGGCCGGGGTGCTGCGGGAGATCCTGGCGCTGGACACGGGGGTGGAACATCCACAGTTGTCCACAGTGTTCAGTCCACAGCGGGCCAGCTTCGGCACCGAGGAGCTACTCAGCCAGACCGACGCCTACGCCGACGGTGTCGGCCGCAGCCCGCTGCTGCCCGCCCGCGATGTCGCCGCGGCGCTGCCGATCCCGGTGATCGATCCCGCCGATCCGGCCGCGCCGCTGTTGGCCGTGGCCATGCAGCCCGACCCGCACCAGGCGCTGGAGGCGCTGCGTGAGGCGCGCGACCGCGCGGCCACCGACTCCGGCGCCGTCCCGGCGAGCCTGGATGCCGAGCTGGCGCTGTCCGAAGCCCGGGCCCGGCTCGATCTCGGCGACGCGGCGGCCGCCCGGCACCTGCTCGAGCAGCTGGCCGCCGACGAATGGCGCACCGACTGGTATCTCGGCCGCGCCGAGCTGATGGCGCAGAACTTCGAGCAGGCGTTCGGCCATTTCGATGCGGTACTGCGTCGGCTGCCGGGTGAGATCGCGCCCAAGCTGGCGCTGGCCGCGACCGCGGAACTGGTACTGCACCATTGGGATTCGCAGGAGCCCGAGCAGTGGCGGGCCTACGCCGAGCGCATGTACGCCACGGTGTGGCGCACCGACCGCGCGGTGGTGAGCGCGGCGTTCGGTCTGGCGCGCCAGCTGGCGACGGCCGGCCGGGTCGAGGAGGCGGTGCGGGCCCTGGACGAGGTCGCGGCCACCTCGCGCAGCTACACCACCGCCCGGATGACCGCGGTGCTGCTGCTGCTCACGGCCGCGCCGGTAGCCGAACTCGATGAGGCCACCCTGCACCTCGCGGCCACCCGGGTGCAGGCGCTGCCCGCGGGGGAACGCCGCGCTGTGCAATTGCGGATGCTGGTGGTCGGCAGCGCGCTGGCGTGGCTGCGGGCCGGGAACCGGCCGCGGTCCTCCGAGGCCACGCTGTTCGGCGCACCGTTCACCGAGCGGGAGCTGCGCGAAGGCACCGAGGCGGGGCTGCGCACGCTGGCCCGCTCCGCGCCCGGGCGCGGACACCGCTACGCGCTGATCGATCTGGCCAATACGATTCGCGCCAAATCCTGGTTCTGACACGGCTTCCGGGAAAGCCAAAGCCCGGCCGGGGAAGGCTCCGGCCGGGCTCGGATCAGGCCGTCCACGGTCGGTACCGCAGGGTCTGGACCACACGCCGCCGCTTCCGGGGGCAGCCGGGGCGGCGGATCGGTGCGCGGCGAGGGAGGCGGCGAACCGAGGCGGTCGATGTGGTCCGGATCCGGAAGTACCGGGCGAACCTGATCCGACACACATACTGCCGGGTGAAGCATGAGGATTCCGTGAGGTTTCCTTGGAATCTCCTGGGAACCCGTGGTCAGGACAGCAGCTGATCGGCCGCGCGGGCGATCGCCAGTTCCTCGTTGGTCGGGACCACCAGCACCGCCACCTCGGCATCGTCCGGCGAAATACGCCGGGCCGCACGGTCTTTCGCATTGTTGCGGACGGGATCGATCCGAATGCCGAAACGCTCGAGCCCGGCCAGCGCGTCCGCGCGCACCTTGGGGCTGTTCTCCCCCACCCCCGCGGTGAAGGTGATGGCGTCTACGCGTCCAAGCTCCACCAGGTACGCGCCCAGGTAGCGGCGCAGCCGATGGATGTAGACGTCGTAGGCGAGCTGGGCCCCGGCGTCACCGGCGTCGATCAATCGCTGCAATTCCCGGAAGTCGTTGACGCCCGACAGGCCCTTGATACCGGAATTACGGTTCAACAGCCGGTCCACACCGTCGACGTCGAGCCCCGCCGAGCGCATCAGGTGCAGCAGGATGCCCGGGTCGATATCGCCGCCGCGGGTGCCCATGACCAGACCCTCCAGCGGAGTCAGCCCCATGGTGGTGTCGATCGGTCGACCGCCGCGCACCGCCGACGCGGACGCGCCGTTGCCCAGGTGGAACACGATCTGGTCGACCTCGCCCGGATCCCGCTCGAGCAGCGCCGCCACCTGACCGGACACGTATTCGTGCGAGGTGCCGTGGAAGCCGTAACGCCGAATGCCGTGCGCCGCGGCGACTTCCGCGTCGATCGCGTAGGTCTTGGCGGCGGCGGGCAGGCCGTGGAAGAACGCGGTATCGAAGACGGCGACCTGCGGCACGCCGGGTAGGAGTTCGCGGGCGCTCTCGATACCGGTGATGTTGGCCGGATTGTGCAGCGGCGCCAGCACCGACAGTTCGGTCAGGGCGGTGAGCACCTCGTCGGTGACCACGGTCGGCCGGTAGAAGACCTCACCGCCGTGCACCACCCGATGCCCCACCGCGCGCAGGCCGATCCCGGCCAGGTCGTAGCCGGTGTCGGCGAACATCTCGAAGACCAGCTGCAATCCGGCCTTGTGATCGGCGATCGGCCCTTCGTGCTCGACCACCCGGTCACCGGTCTGGTGCTCGATGGCGCCGTTCTCCTCGCCGATCCGCTCGACCAGGCCCGAGGCGGCCACCGCTCCCGAATCCGGGTCCAGGAGCTGGTATTTGATCGAGGACGACCCCGAGTTGAGCACCAGCACGAGTTCGTTGGTCCGCCCGGACACGTCGCCTCCCGAATCGGTTGTCACTGGCCCTGCACCTGAATCGCGGTGATGGCCACGGTATTGACGATGTCGGCGACCAGGGCGCCGCGCGACAGGTCGTTGACCGGTTTACGCAGACCTTGCAGCACCGGCCCGATCGCGATGGCGCCCGCGCTGCGCTGCACCGCCTTGTAGGTGTTGTTCCCGGTATTGAGATCGGGGAACACGAAGACCGTGGCACGCCCGGCCACCTCGGAATCGGGCAGTTTGGTGTCGGCGACGGTCGGCTCGATCGCGGCGTCGTACTGAATCGGGCCCTCCACCAGCAGTTCCGGTGCGCGGTCGCGCACCAGCTTGGTCGCCACCCGCACTTTGTCGACATCGGCGCCGCTGCCGGATTCGCCGGTGGAGTACGACAGCATGGCGACCCGCGGATCGATGCCGAACTGGGCGGCGGTGCGCGCCGAGGAGACCGCGATATCGGCCAGCTGCTCCGAACTCGGGTCCGGGACCACCGCGCAGTCGCCGTAGGCGAGCACCCGGTCGGACAGGCACATCAGGAACACGCTCGACACCGTGGACACGCCGGGCACCGTCTTGATGATCTCGAAGGAGGGGCGGATGGTGTGCGCCGTGGTGTGCGCGGCGCCGGAGACCATGCCGTCGGCGATGCCCTTGTAGACCATCATGGTGCCGAAATAGGAGATGTCGGTCATGGTTTCGCGGGCGCGCTCGATGGTCATGCCCTTGTGCTCGCGCAACACCGTGTACTCGGCCGCGAATTCCTCCAGGTAGCCGGAGGTGCGCGGATCGAGTACCTGCGCGTCGCCGATATCGACGCCGAGTTCGGCGGCGCGGGCGCGGATAGCGGCCTCGTCGCCGAGGATGACCAGGTCGGCGATCTTGCGCTGGAGGACACGGCCGGCGGCGCGCAGGATGCGGTCGTCGGTGCCCTCGGGCAGCACGATGCGCTTGCGATCGGCGCGGGCGCGTTCGATCAGCTGGTATTCGAACATCTGCGGCGTCACCACCGCGGTGCGCTGAACCTGGATGCGCTGCAACAGTTCCGCGGCGTTCACATGGTCTTCCATCAGCGCCAGCGCGGTGTCGACCTTGCGTGGGTTGCCCGCCGACATGCGGCCGCGGGTGTGGTGCACGGCGTTGGCCGTGTCGTAGGTGCCGAGCTCGGTGGCCAGGATCGGCAGCCGCGGCTTGAGACCCGCCATCAGCCGTGCCACCGCCGGATGCGGGCGCATGCCGCCGTTCATGATGATGCCCGCCAGCGACGGGAAGCCCTCGGCCTCATGGGCATTGACCAAGCCGAGCAGGACGTCGGACCGGTCGCCCGGCGCGATCACCACGACGCCGTCGGAGAGCCGCTCCAGAATGTGCTCGGCCGTCATGCCGCCGACCATGACCGAGAGCGCCTCGCGCTGTAGCAGTTCCGGGTCGCCGCTGTACATTTCGCCGTCGATCGCGCCGCAGAGTTCGGCCATGGTGGGCGCGATGAGCAGCGGCACCTCCGGCAGCGTCCAGGACGGCACCGCGAAACCGCCCAGCTCCGTGGCGATCTCGGTGAGCCGGCCGGGGTCGCAGCGGTTCGCCACGATCGCGGCGAGCTGTGCGTGCTCGGTGGCGAGCTCGCTGGCACACAGCTCGGCCAGCTGGCGCACCTCCTCCGGGCTGCGCTCGGAGCCGCGGACCACCAGCAGCACCGGCGCGCCCAGGTTCACCGCGATCCGCGCGTTGAACCGGAGTTCGCTGGGGCTGGCCACATCCGTGTAATCGGTGCCGACCACGACCACGGCATCGCACACCTTGGCGACATCGTGGAAGCGCATGACGATCTCACTGATCGCGGCGTCCGGGTCGGCGTGCACCTGCTCGTAGGTGACGCCGACGGCCTGCTCGTAGTCGATGTCGGCGGTGCTGTGCTCGAGCAGCAGCTCGAGGATGTAATCGGGTTCGGTGGTGGAGCGGGTGATCGGCCGGAACACTCCGACGCGGGCGGTGGTGGCGCACAGCATCTGCAGCACGCCCAGCGCCACCGTGGACTTACCGGTGTCGCCCTCGGGTGAGGCGATGTAGACGGTGGACGGCACGGTTTCGACCATGAGCTGAAGCTTAGTGAATTCGGGGCAATTGCAGCCGGTGGCGAGACGGTCATCACCGAAGGGGGTAATTCCCGCAGGTGGATATAGTCATCGAATGGTTGAGCAGTTCCCGGACCGGCAGTGGGGTTCGCGCACGAATGTCCTTTCCCGAGCCGCGAATCGGTTCGCCGCCACCAAACCGGGGTCCTGGTTCATCCGCACCATCACGCCGCTGGATCGCGCGGTGCTGGAACGCACCGACGCCAAGTACACCGTGCTCGGTCCGATCGGCGCGCCGGTCATCCTGCTCACCACCATCGGCCGCAAGTCCGGTCAGCCACGCACCCAACCGCTGCTCTACGTACACGACGGCGCGGTGCTCTACGTGATCGGCAGTAATTTCGGCCAGGCCAAGCATCCCGCCTGGACCGCCAACTTGCTGGCGACACCCACCGCGACCGTCGCCATCGCCGGCGAGCGCATTCCGGTCATCGCGACTCCGGTCCCCGATGCCGACTCCGAAGCCGTCTTCGCGCGCTTCGTCGAGGTCACCGGCGCCTATGCGGCCTACCGCGACCGCACCACCCGCGACCTGCGCATCTTCGCCCTGCGCCGCGCCTAGCGCGAGTTCCCGGCCCGCCACCATTGACAGCTTGCTGTCAAACATGACAGAATACTGTCATGTCCACGAAGATTGTTCACGCCGCCGTCTACGACACCCTCGCCGACTGGGAGGTCGGAGCCGCGACCGCGCACATCAACAACCCCGAGTGGCAGGTCGCGCCCGGCAGCTTCGAGGTGCGCACGGTCGGGCTCGGCACCGAACCGATCCGCACCAAGGGCGGAATGCGGATCGTGCCGGATCTGACGCTGGCCGAGCTCACGCCCGAGGAGAGCGCGATGCTCATCCTGCCGGGCGCCGACAGCTGGATGGGCGAGGACCTGGTGCCGTTCGCACGCAAAGCCCGGGAATTCGTCGCGGCCGGAGTACCGGTCGCGGCCATCTGTGGCGCCACCTTCGGACTCGCCCGCGAAGGTCTGCTCGACGACCGCGCGCACACCAGCAATGTCGCCGAATTCCTGCTCTACAGCGGCTATTCCGGTGCCGACCGCTACGTGGGGCAACCCGCCGTGACCGACGGCGGCGTGGTCACCGCCTCCGGCACCGCGCCGTTCGAATTCGCGCGCGAGGTACTCAGCGTGCTCGGCGTCTACGAACCGCACATCCTCGATGCCTGGTACCGGCTCTACGCGCACAGCGAGCCCGCGGCCTATTTCGAACTCGACGCCTACCAGCAGGCAAGATCGCAGGCATGACACCGGAGCAGGAACTCTTCAGCACCGCGGCGATCACGTCGTTCCGGCTCAACGGCCGATTCCTCGCCATCGCAGAAGAATTGGCCGCACCCGCCGGGTTGACCGCGGCCTGGTGGCAGGTGCTGGGCGCGGTGCTGCGCGAACCGCTGCCGGTCTCGGGCATCGCGCGGGCGATGGGCATCACCCGGCAGAGCGTGCAGCGCATCGCGGATCTGCTGGTGGACAGGGGACTTGCCGAATACCGCCCGAACCCGGCGCACAAGCGCGCGAAACTCGTCGACATCACCCCGGCGGGGCGGGCCGCCATCGAGAAGATCAACCCCCGGCACCAGGTATACGCGGACCGCTTGATCGAGCGTTTGGGTCACGCGGAATTCGAGCACATCGTCGCGGCGCTCACCCGCCTCGCTGCCGTCCTCGACGAGTTCGACACCTAGTCGAACGGCTTACCGGTGCGCCCGACCAGATCGGCCACCGACTCCACCACCGTCGTGGGCCGATACGGGTACTGCTCCACCGACTCCCGGGTGGAGATGCCGCTGGTGACCAGGATGGTGCGCAGCCCGGCCTCCAGGCCGGAGATCACGTCGGTGTCCATCCGGTCGCCGATCATCACCGTCGACTGCGAATGCGCACCGATCCGGCGCAGCGCCGACCGCATCATCAGCGGATTCGGCTTGCCGACGTAGTACGGCTCCCGCCCGGTCGCGCGGGTGATCAGCGCGGCCACCGACCCCGTCGCGGGCAGCAGCCCGTCCCGGGACGGACCGGTGGCGTCCGGGTTGGTGGCGATGAATCGAGCGCCCTTCTCCACCAGGCGAATCGCGGTGGTGATCGCCTCGAAGGAATAGGTGCGGGTCTCACCGAGCACCACGTAGTCGGGATCGCTGTCGGTCAGCACGTAGCCGATCTCGTGCAGCGCGGTGGTCAAGCCGGATTCGCCGACCACGTAGGCGGTGCCGTGCGGGCGCTGGTCGTCCAGGAAGGTGGCGGTGGCCAGGGCCGAGGTCCAGATCGCCTCCTCCGGGATATCCAGGCCGGTGTGGCGCAGCCGGGCCTGCAGATCGCGCGGGGTACGAATCGAATTGTTGGTGAGCACCAGGAACGGCGTGTTGTTGGCGCGCAGCTCGGCCAGGAACTCGTCGGCGCCGGGAATCAGCTGATCCTCGTGCACCAGCACGCCGTCCATATCGGTCAGATAGGACAGGATCGGCTCGTTGTCTGGAGTCACACGGCCAATTATCCGCTAACTCGCGCCGCCGTGTCTCGATGAGACCCTTCGCACACGAACCGACCAGCCTGACTATGGTCGGATGGATGGGTGATCTGAAGCTCGGATACAAGGCGTCGGCCGAACAGTTCGGTCCGCGTGAACTGGTGGAAATCGCGGTGCTCGCCGAGGAGCACGGGCTCGACAGCGCGACCGTCAGCGACCACTTCCAGCCGTGGCGGCACAAGGGCGGGCACGCCCCGTTCTCGCTGGCCTGGATGGCGGCGGTCGGCGAGCGCACCAAGCGCATCCAGCTCGGCACCTCGGTGCTCACCCCGACCTTCCGCTACAACCCGGCGGTGATCGCGCAGGCCTTCGCCACCATGGGCTGCCTGTACCCCGAGCGGATCATGCTCGGAGTGGGGACCGGCGAGGCGCTCAACGAGATCGCCACCGGCTACACCGGCGAATGGCCGGAATTCAAGGAGCGTTTCGCACGCCTGCGCGAGTCGGTCGAGCTGATGCGCGCGCTGTGGACCGGTGAGCGCACCGACTTCGACGGCCAGTACTACAAGGCGGTCGGCGCCTCCATCTACGACGTGCCCAAGGGCGGCATCCCGATCTACATCGCAGCGGGCGGTCCGCTGGTGGCCCGGTACGCGGGTCGCGCGGGCGACGGTTTCATCTGCACCTCCGGCAAGGGCATGGAGCTCTACACCGACAAGCTCATGCCAGCGGTCGCCGAGGGTGCGGCCAAGGCCGGCCGCACCCTCGCCGACATCGACCGGATGATCGAGATCAAGATCTCCTACGACACGGATCCCGAACTGGCGCTGGAGAATACGCGCTTCTGGGCTCCGCTGTCGCTGACGCCGGAGCAGAAGCACTCGATCACCGACCCGATCGAGATGGAGGCCGCCGCCGACGCGCTGCCGATCGAGCAGATCGCCAAGCGCTGGATCGTCGCCAGCGATCCGGATCAGGCCGTCGACCAGATCAAGCCCTACCTGGACGCGGGCCTGAACCACCTGGTCTTCCACGCCCCCGGCCACGATCAGCGCCGCTTCCTGGACCTGTTCCAGCGCGACCTGGCACCCCGCCTGCGCGCATTGGGCTAGGTCATCTGACCAGCAGTTGTCCACACCCCCCGACTTATCCACATTCGATGAATCGGGGGGTGTTTCCTTTTCCAGGACCGACAAGCATTTGGGCAGAACGCAACTGACCACGCTTGTACGATCAGGGGAGGATCTCGACATGGCCGATCTCGAAAACCGGGTAGCCAAGCTGGAGGTACGCATGGACATCGGAGGCGCACGCGACTCCGCGACCCTGACGGTGATCGGAGAAAAGCTGGCCGACCTGGACACCAAGCTCGGCCAGGTACAGGAGACCGTCACCAACCTGGCGATAAAGGTCGAAAACCTGGAAACCAAGGTCGACAACCTCGAAACCAAGATGGACGCTGGGTTCGACGAAATCCTGCGGCGGCTGCCGCAGGATTAGCCGGTTCAGCGCAGGGCGTGGTCCAGGTCGCCGAGCAGGTCCTCGATGTCCTCCAGGCCGATAGAGATGCGGACAACGCCGTCGGTGAGGCCGATCGTGGCGCGGCCCTCGGGGCCCATCGCCCGGTGGGTGGTGGTGGCCGGGTGCGTGATCAGGGTCTTCGCATCGCCCAGGTTGTTGGAGATGTCGATGATGCGTAGGCGGTTCAGCACCTCGAAGGCGCGCTTCTTCGCCTCGCCGTCGGCTGCGTTCAGCTCGAAGGTGACCACCGTGCCGCCCGCGCTCATCTGGCTCTTGGCCAGCTCGAACTGCGGATGCGATTCCAGGTACGGGTAGCGGACCCAGTTCACGGAGTCGTTGTCCTCCAAGAACTTCGCCACCCGCAGCGCCGAATCGGCGGATTGCCGCACGCGCAGCGGCATCGTCTCCAAGCCCTTGAGCAGGGTCCACGCGTTGAACGGGCTCAGCGCCGGACCGGTGTGGCGCATCAGGTTCTTCACCGGTCCGTCGATGTAGTCCTGCGCGCCCAGGATGGCGCCGCCGAGGACCCGGCCCTGTCCGTCGATGTGCTTGGTGCCCGAGTAGACCAGCACGTCGGCGCCCAGCTCGAAGCCGCGTTGCAGCAGCGGGGTGGCGAACACGTTGTCCAGCACCACTTTCGCGCCCGCCGCGTGCGCGAGCTCGGACACCCGGCGCACGTCGACCAGGGTCTGCATCGGGTTGGCCGGGGTCTCGAAGAACACCGCCTGGGTCGGCACCGACAGCGCCTGCTCCCACTGGTCCAGATCGTCGCCGTCGACGAAGACCGTCTCCACGCCCCAGCGCGGCAGGATCTCGTTGCACACCACGAAGCAGGAGCCGAACAGGCTGCGCGCCGCCACCAGCCGGTCACCGGCACCGAGCAGCGCGCCCAGTGCGGTGAACACCGCCGACATGCCGCTGGCCGTCGCGAAGCAGGCTTCGGCGCCGTCGAGCAGCCGCATCCGCTCCTCGAACATGGCCACCGTGGGGTTCCCGTATCGCGAATAGACGAAATGCTCGATCTCACCGGTGAACGACTGCTCGGCCGCCTCGGCGCTCTCGTAGACGAAGCCGGAGTTCAGGAACAGCGCCTCCGAGGTCTCCTCGAAACCGCTGCGCCGCAGGCCGCCTCGGACACCGAGCGTCGCCGGGCCGACACCTTCGGGCAGCGGCTTGTCGAACGCACCACCTGTGATCATGACTGCTGCTCCTTCGCCGAACTCGGGCTCACGACTGCTTCCACGGCAGGCCGCGGGCGCGCCAGCCGGAGCCGCCGCGGTGGCCGTCCGCGTCGAGCGGGCCTTCGAAGCCCTCGTCCACGTTGTAGGCCGGCGCGATGCCGAGCTGGGTGGCCACGGTCGCGGCATGCGCGGAGCGCTGGCCGGAGCGACACAGGAACACCACGGGGGCTTCCGGCGCGCGGCCGTCCAGTGCCTTGCCCAGCTGGTCGGCGAAGGCCTGGTTGCGCGTGCCGGTGCCGTCCACCCATTCGATGAGCACGGTGGGGCGCTCGATCGCGGTGGTGTCGGGTACGCCGACGAAACGCCATTCGGCTTCGGTGCGCACGTCGACCAGGACGGCTTCGGGGTGCTCGCGCAACAGGTCCCACGCCTGCTGCGGGGTGATGTCACCGGCGTAACTCATTGCGATCCTCCTGTGAATCCGCACTTGCCGCATCGGGGTTCGGATGCGTGCCAGGTCGTCACCCGGAGCACCCCACCGCGGAGGAGGGTTGCCGACCAGCGAGCCGGGGCTTGGCGCTGGTGCTCATGACCTGGACTGAGATTGCCTGGGCAGGTGCCGGGCTGTCAAACACCTGATTCGTTTCAGCCGCAGACCAGCCAGTTGCCGTCGGCGCGGACCAGATTCCAGGTCTCGGTGGTCTCCTTGCCGTCGGCCTTGGTGGTGACGGTGGCCTTGGCCCGGTCCCCGTTGACGCTCTGGCCCTCGATCCTGGCGATCTCCACCGACTTTCGGCCGCCGGCGCCGAATTGCGCGGCCAGCGGCGACTTCGCCTCGTCGAATCCGGCGCACGCGGTGCCGGGGGCGGGTACGTCGTCGCTCTGCGCGCGGCCGCCCACGTAGTTGCTGACCGCCGCGGAGATGCGGTCGGCTTCTGTGACATTTTTCTCAGCGGGCGACAGCAGACCGCCGGCGAACACCGCGATCAGCACGATCGCGGCGAGGATGGCGGCGGCGATGAACGGCGTCATGGACCGCTGGTCGGTCTGATCGACGGCGATCGGCTCGTCCTCGGGCTTGGGCTGCTGCTCGGTCATCCGCCCATGATCCCTTATGCCTGGTCGGCGGCACCCGTGCAGTCCACCGCGCGCGACACCGATAGAATCGCGAGACCGCAGTCTCGCGGCCATCACCGTGGCTGCGGGGTGCGGACAGCGACCTGGAAGCCGCGCAGTTACGAGCCAGCAGCACCAGTGTCCGCATCGGCAGGGGCAACCGCAGCGCTGCGTCGACTTAGCCTAGGCTAAATAGGACGCCATTATTTTTCGACCGAAGGTGCGCGTAAGAGATGACCGAACAGAGTGCAGCCACTCGCCCGCTCCGCATCGCGATCGTGGGCGCAGGACCGGCCGGTATCTACGCCGCCGACGCGTTGATGAAATCCGACGCCGAGGTGAGTATCGACCTCTACGAGCGCATGCCCGCGCCGTTCGGTCTGATCCGCTACGGCGTCGCGCCGGACCATCCGCGGATCAAGGGCATCATCACCGCCCTGCACAAGGTGCTCGACAAGGAGCAGGTGCGTCTGCTCGGCAATATCGATTACGGCACCGACATCACCCTCGATGATCTGCGCCGCTTCTACGACGCGGTGATCTTCTCCACCGGCGCCAACGCCGACCGCGCCCTCGACATCCCGGGCATCGACCTGGACGGCTCCTACGGCGCCGCCGACTTCGTCTCCTGGTACGACGGCCACCCGGATGTGCCGCGCGAATGGCCGCTGCACGCGGAGAAGGTCGCGGTGCTCGGCGTCGGCAACGTTGCGCTGGATGTGGCGCGCGTGCTCGCCAAGACCGGCGACGAACTGCTGCCGACCGAGATCCCGCCGAACGTCTACAACGGCCTCAAGGCCAACAAGGCGCTCGAGGTGCACGTCTTCGGGCGGCGCGGCCCGGCGCAGGCCAAGTTCACGCCGCTCGAGCTGCGCGAGCTCGACCACTCGCCGACCATCGAGGTCATCGTCGACCCCGAGGACATCGACTACGACGCCGGCTCCGAGGCCGCGCGCCGGCACTCCAAGCAGGTCGACATGGTCGCCAACACGCTGGAGCAGTGGGCGATCCGCGATCAGGGCAACCGCCCGCACAAGCTGTTCCTGCACTTCTTCGAGTCGCCCGCCGAGGTGCTCGGCGAGGACGGCAAGGTCGTGGGCCTGCGCACCGAGCGCACCCAGCTCGACGGCACCGGCAACGTCAAGGGCTCCGGCGAGTTCCGCGAGTGGGACGTGCAGGCCATCTACCGGGCCGTGGGCTACCTGTCGCAGAACATCACCAACCTGCCCTTCGACGACCAGGCGGGCACCGTGCCGAACGAGGCCGGTCGCGTGCTGGCCGACGAGAACGCCGACGGCGCCGCCCGGTACATGCCCGCCACCTATGTGACCGGCTGGATCAAGCGCGGCCCGGTCGGCCTGATCGGCCACACCAAGGGCGATGCCAACGAGACCGTGGCCTGCCTGCTCGACGACAGCGTGAACTTCACCCCGGCCGAGCAGCCGGAGCTGGACGCGGTCACCGAGTTCCTGGAGGGCAAGGGCATTCCGTTCACCACCTGGCAGGGCTGGTATCGCCTGGACGCGCACGAACGCGCGCTGGGTGAGCCGGAGGGCCGCGAGCGGGTCAAGGTCGTCGAGCGCGAGGACATGCTGCGCGCCAGCGAACCGCACAAGGTCTGAGCCGGCGGTTCCACGGCAGCGAAATCTCTGTAACTGAGGCATTCTGTACAGGTGTTCGATGCCCATGTCCACATCATCGATCCGCGGTTCCCGCTGATCGAGAACGAGGGCTACCTGCCCGACCCGTACACCATCGCCGATTATCGAAAGCGGATGGCGCGCTTCGATATCGGTGGTGGCGCCGTGGTCAGCGCGTCGTTCCAGGGCACCGATCAGACCTGGATGAAGGCGGCGCTGGCCGAGCTCGGCCCGGGCTGGGTGGGGGTGACCACGCTGAACCTGGACGCTTCCGACGAGGAGATCGTCGAACTGGATCGAGTCGGCGTGCGTGCTCTGCGTTTCAATCTCAAGCGCGCCGCCGCCGACATCACCGGCATGACCTTGCAGGCGCTGCGCGCCTATGACCTGGTCGGCTGGCATGTCGAGGTCTATATCGACGGGCAGATGCTGGCCTCGCTGCAACCGGTGATCTCGAAACTGCCCGCGTTGTCGGTGGATCATCTCGGCATGTCCGACGAGAGCCTGCCCTACCTGCTGGATCTGGTGGATCGCGGAGCCCGGGTCAAGGCAACGGGTTTCGGCCGCGTGGCCATGCACGTCCCCGACACCATTCGCCGGATCCACGCGGTCAATCCGCAGGCGCTGATGTTCGGCACCGACCTGCCCGGCACCCGGGCGGGCCGCCCCTTCGAGGACTCCGACGTCGATCTGATCTGCGATGTGGTCGGTACCGACATGTTCGCCGTCCTGGAGGACAACGCCCGCGACTTCTACCGGCTCCCGCCGCGCATGCGCTCGCTCCCGCCGCTGCACCGCGGGGACCCGCCGACCCTTCCGCTGCGCCGCGAGGACCTCCCCCGCCTCGACCCCGACGCGACCTTGCCGCTGCCGGTCATCGAGCCTTAGGCCACGAACACACCCACCAGCCAGACTCCGCTCGCGAGCAGCGCGCCCAGCAATTCGATCAGCATCGACAGCCCAACGCCTTTGAGCGCGTGTTTGGTCGACTGCCACGCCGGTTCACCCTGCCCGAGCCGCTGATGCTCGGACAGATATACCCCGAGCACGAACCCGACGAACAGGCCGACCACCGGGATGACGAAGAACCCGGCGATTCCCAGCACGGCCCCGATGAACAGCGCCCGATTGGAAACCCCCGCCTCCTTCATCTTCCGTCCCGGCCAGGTGTATTTGATAACCCCGGACAGCACCAGGAATACCGCCGCGATCCCGAAGATCACCCAGGCCGTCGCACCACCGGTCAGAAACGCCCACACCCCGATAGCCGCGAAGATGAGGATCACGCCCGGCAGGATCGGCACGATTATCCCTACCAGCCCGATCAGAATCGCGAGGCCCACCAGGACCTCACCCCACACACTCACGCCAACCCCTCCGCTCTCGTTGCCCTACGGCGATTCTCGCTTACCGGTCGGCGCGATGCATTTCGGTGGTACGGAGACGCGGGTCAGGCGGTGGTGGCCAATCGAACGGTGGTGAGTAGTTCGGCGGTGCAGGCGGCGAGGTCGAATTCGGGGTCGGTGGCGGCGCGGCGAATGACGCCGTTGCGCAGGGACAGGATGAAGCCGGCCATCAGGTCGGGGGTGAAGGGGCGGAATTCGCCGCGGCGTTGACCGTCGGCGAGGAGTTCCGTGAGTTTCGCCCGGTCGGAGTCCGCCTGCCGCGCTTGTGATTCGGAGGCGGCGTGTTGCAGATCGAGCATGGCGATCAGGTGGTTGCGATGGGAGGCGATGAAATCGCAGTTGGCGGCGAGGAAGGCGGCGAGGCGGGTGGCGGGGGTGCCCTGGGTGGCGCGGGCGGTGACGAATTCGGTGAAGTCGGCCAGGATAGTGGCCAGCACCTCGGCCATCAGGTTCTGTTTGGTGGCGAAGTGGTATGAGATCAGGCCGGTGCTGCTCAGTCCGGCGGCGGTGGCGATGGCGCTGAACGATGCGCGGGTGTAACCCGATTCCGCGATGGTGTCGATCGCGGCCCGCACGATCTGGGCGCGGCGGGCGCGTTCGATCGCGGTCGGCTCACCTTGCTTTCTTGCTCGCACAAGCGGAAATTAGCACGGGGACTGGTTACAGCCCGGTGATGGCCAGGGCGTACGCATGTGCCTGAGGTGCTGCGTCGCCCGGCAACCGCACCGTGAGATCGCCGTCGCGCTGCTCCCAGCGCAAGCTCGGGCCGCCGACCAGATCGACCGTGGCCGAAGGCGGAACCCGAAGCTCGCGCACCGTGACGTCGCCGCTCGGCTGGTCCGCCAGCACGATGGCGAACACCGTGTCGGCGCGGCGGGTGAACCGGACCTGTACGCCCGCGGTCGTGGTGGTCGCGTTCCGCTCCCAGGTGGTGGTGTCGTAGATCGCCGCGCCATTCCGCGCCAGCCAGGCGCCGAGCGCGCGCAGCGGGGCCACCTGGAGTTCCGGAATCCGGCCCGCCCCATCGGGACCCACATTGAGCAGCAGATTGCCGCCCTTGGCGACCACGTCCGCGAACAGGTGGATCAGCTCGGCGCCGGTCAGCGTATCCGCTTCCGTTTCCTCGGCGTTGTAGCCGAAAGACCGTCCCAGTCCGCGGGTGAGTTCCCACGCGCCGGTCGGCGCGACCTCGGGCGTCGCGTACTCGTGGGTCGCCACGTCGTAGTGGAAGTCCTTGGCGGGCTCGGGAATACCTCGTTTCGCCACCGCCTTCAGCACGATGCCGATGAACCACAGGTACGCGGCCCGGGCGAGCCGGTTGCGGGGCAGCTTCGGCTGCGTCCACCGATCGTTGACGACACCGTCGTCGACCGTGTCGTAGAAGTGGGCCATGATCTCGTGCGGGTCGACCTCGGCGGGCCAGCCCATATCGTTCCACAGGATCGAGGGCCGGTAGGTGTCGATCAGTTCCCGCCACTGCGCGGCCGCGTATCGCGCGTAGTCCGGCCCGAGCGCCTGGTGCCGGATCATGTCGGTCATGGTGCGCAGCGGCTGTTCTCGGCGCGTCCAGTCCATTCCACCGCAGTAGTACAGCCCCATGCGCAGGCCCTGCTCGCGTACCGCCCGGGTCAGGTCGCCGACCAGATCGCGCCGGGAGCGGTACGCGCTGCCCTCGATCTCGGTGGGCCACAACGGATATCCGTCCAGATGACGAGTCACCATCACGACGTACCGCGCGCCGATCTCGGCGAAAAGCCGGGCCCAGTCGGCGAAGTCGAGGGTGTCGGCTCCCGTCTCGAACGCCGAGCGGAAATCGGCGTACGGCCGGTCCCCGTAGCTCGCGGCGTGATGCGCCGCCGTCGGCGAGCCCGGTACCCGCATCGAGTTGAGGTACCACTCGGCGTAGGGGATGCGGTCCGCCGTGGTCGTGCCCGCGGTCAGGTCGCGCATGAACGCCGAGTAGTCGGCGTCGGTGCGTTCGGCGAACGCGGGAACCGAGTACAGCCCCCAGTGCACGAAGATGCCCAGCTTCGCCCGGCGGTACCACTCGGGTAGCGGTCGCGCCGCCAGCGATTTCCGAGCCGACGCATAGGTCACGGCATCTCCTCCCACTTTTGCTTGCTCGAGCAAAAATAGCATCGTCGAGCAAGAATGCGCGCCGAGCAGAGGGTTTGGCGGAGCCGGTCGGGGAGTTATTGTCGTAGTGTCAATACAGCACCCCGGGAAGAACTGAGGTAGGGCGTGAGCACTCCATCCACCGCCAAGCAGGGTCCGCTCGCGGGCATCAAGGTCGTCGAGCTGGCCGGTATCGGCCCGGGGCCGCACGCCGCGCTACTGCTCGCCGATCTCGGCGCCGATGTGGTGCGGGTGCAGCGGCCCAACCTGCTGCCCGGGTTCATGGAGCGCCCGCAGTGGCGCGGCCGCACCATCGTCGAGGCGAATCTGAAGGATCCGGCCGATATCGAGAAGGTGCTCGGACTGGTCGAGAAGGCCGATGTGCTGATCGAAGGCTTCCGGCCGGGCGTCACCGAGCGGATGGGCTTGGGCCCGGACGCGGCGCTGGCGCGCAACCCGCGCCTGGTCTACGGCCGGATGACCGGCTGGGGTCAGGACGGCCCGCTGGCCGACCGCGCCGGCCACGACATCAACTACATCTCGCTCACCGGGGTGCTGAACGCGATCGGCCGCAAGGGCGAGCGCCCGGTGCCACCGCTGAACATGGTCGGCGATTTCGGTGGCGGTTCCATGTTCCTGGTGTTCGGCGTGCTGGCCGCACTGGTGGAGCGGCAGAGCTCCGGCAAGGGCCAGGTCATCGATGCCGCCATGATCGACGGCGCGCTGGCCCTCTCGCACATGATCTGGGGCATGCGCGGCGTGGGTCTGTGGTCCGATGAGCGCGGCACCAACCTGCTCGACACCGGCATGGCGTTCTACGACACCTACGAGACCGCGGATGGCAAGTACATGGCGGTCGGCGCGATCGAGCCGCAGTTCTACGCCGAATTGCTGAAGGGTCTCGAGATCGATCCCGAGGGCCTGCCCGCGCAGATCGACCCGAACGGCCAGGACCAGCTCAAGAAGTTGTTCACCGAGAAGTTCAAGACCAAGACCCGCGACGAGTGGGCCGCGATCTTCGACGGCACCGATGCCTGCACCACCCCGGTGCTCACCCTGACCGAGGCCACCGCGAACGCGCACATCGTGGCCCGCACCGGTCTGGTCGATATCGACGGCGTCGTCCAGCACGCCCCGGCGCCGCGCTTCTCTCGCACCCCGGCGGCCGTCCCCACTCCCCCGCCCAACGAGGCCACCCCGATCGAATCCGTCTGGGCGGATTAGTGATGGGCGAGGAGGACAGGGTGCCACGCACATGACACCCCGCCCGTTATGGGTTACCTAACCCGACTCATTCGAGCCAAGAGGTAAGAAACCCCGGCGGCCGCGGCAGCTCCTGCAAAGAACCACGCTGCCCGGCTTACCGGAACTGTTTTCCGATGCGATAGTTCCCTGCTATGGCATTCGTGCGGGAATTCGTCGAATTGGCTTAGACCACTTCAGATCTCAGAAAACCGTCAGAGGTTGCAGTGGCTCGGCCGCACGGGGGGTCAGCGCCTCGTAAGCCGAGGCCATTGCCTTGACCGCCACTCGCAACTCCGCCTCCGGGTGCGAGAACGGCAGGCGGACGAAGCGTTCGAACGCACCTTGCACGCCGAAACGTGGTCCCGCAGCGAGCAGCACACCGTGATTCGGCGCGGTAGCAGCCAGCGCGGTAGAGACCGGGGCGGGTAGCTGCGCCCATACCGACATACCGCCCGGGCCCGCCTCCACCCGCCAATCCGGCAGATCCTCGGCCAGCGCCGCGAGCAAAGCCGAACGCTGCGAACGCAATTGAGCACAGCGGCGGGCCAGAATGCTGTCCTCGTGCTCCAGCAGGTGGATGGTGGCCAGCTGGTCCATCACCGGGGTGCCCAGGTCGACCGTGGAACGGATCCCGAGCAGCTTCGTGATCAGCGCCGGATTGGTGCGAATCCAGCCCACCCGCAGGCCGCCCCAGAACGACTTCGACGCCGACCCGATGGTGACGATCTCCGAACCCTTGGCGAACGCCGCCACCGGCAGCGGCGCGACATGCGGATCCAGCTGGAGGTCGGCCATCGACTCGTCGACCACGACCGTCATCCGGGTATCGCGGGCGATAGCGGCCAGCTCCGCGCGGCCCGCGTCATCGAGCAGCAGGCCGGTGGGATTGTTGTAGTCGGGCACCAGGTAGGCCACGGTGGCCGCGGTTTGCCGTGCGGCACTGCGGATTCCGTCCAGATCCCAGCCGCGCCCGGGCCCCTCGGGCACCAGCGGCACGGGCACCGGACGGGCGCCGACATCGCGGATCGCCTCGATGGCGTTGGGGTAGGTGGGGTGATCGATCAGCACCCGGGCCGCGGGTGCGGTGAGCACATTCAGCAGCAGCCGCAGGCCGTGCTGCGCGCCCAGCGTGATCAGGATCTGATCCGGTTCGGTGGCCAGGCCGCGCTGGGTGTAGCGCCGGGCCACCGCCTCGCGCAGCGCGATGACGCCGATCGGATCCATGCCGTGCGTGCCGAGATAGGCCGGAATCCCTTGCAGCGCGGTCGCATACGCGTCCTGCATCTCCGGCGGCGCGGACATGGCGGCGTAGGTCAGGTCGATGGTGGCGACCTCGTTCGACATCAGTGCCATGATGCCGCGCACCGGTTTGGTGCCGTCGTGTGGCACCGCGGGCGGCAGCGCCACCGTGCTGCGCGAACCCTGCCGGCTGATCAGGTAGCCGTGCTCGCGCAGCAGCGCGTAGGTGGAGGTGATGGTGGTGCGGCTGACCCCGAGCGTGGTGGCCAGATCGCGCTCGCTGGGCAGGGCGACGCCGAGCGGGGCGCGGCCGTCGTGGATGAGCAGGCGGATCCCCTCCGCCAGGGCCAGATACGCCGGGCGCGCCGAGCGGCGGCCGCCCGCCTCGTCGTCGTCACCCACACTGCGCCAGTTACCCAGATCCCTGGCCAGACTGCCCGCACCGATCACTCTCGTAGCCATACAGTCCAGTATTCACGGATTGGCTCTTTCTTGGCAAGGCCAGTTCGGCGCACGCTGGTTCGCATGAGCACATTCCTGACCTTCCTCACCGTCTTCGCCTTCAGCTACGCGGTCTACCATTTCGCGCCGGCCCGGCGTAAGGAGCTGTTCCGGCTGGAGCGCTTCGTAGGCCCCGGACCACTCTTCGAGTCGACCGCGACCACCGATTACGAAGCGCAACGCCAGTATTCGGACCTGGCCGCGCTGCACAGCCGACACCAGGACGACACCGCCGCGGCGGCCGAGCCGCATCGGGCGCGACCGCTGCGGACGATCAATCCGAGCTGCGGCACCGTCCAGGCCAGTTTTTCGTGACTGGTCTGGTCGGAGACCAGCTGTCGGACCCACCGGGCACACTGACAGCCATGTCCACTCGACTGCCCGCGGCGGCAGCGCTGTTCGAGACCGCCCTCGGCGTCTGCGCCATCGCCTGGGGCGGCGGCCGGGTCATCCGATTCCAGCTACCCGAGTCGAGCCCGGCCGCCACTCGCACCCGCATCACGCGTCGCCGCGCCGCCGACACCGACGCCCTCCCCGAGGCCGAGCCCACCGGCGCCATCGCCGAGGCGGTCGCGGGCGTGCGCGCCCACCTCGACGGCACGCTCGACGACCTGCGCTGGATCCCGGTGGATCTCACCGGCCTGCCGGAATTCCACCGCGCCGTCTACGACGTCACCCGTGCCATCGGGCCCGGCCATACCCTGAGCTATGGGCAGGTCGCCGACCGGATCGGTGCGCCCGGCGCGGCCCAGGCGGTCGGCCAGGCCCTGGGCCGCAATCCGATTCCGCTCATCATCCCCTGCCACCGCGTACTCGCCGCCGATCATGCCCTGCACGGCTTCTCGGCGCCCGGCGGGCTGGTCACCAAGCAGCGCCTGCTGGAGATCGAACGTACCCCCGGCTTCGGCGAACCCACCCTGTTCTGAGGGCAACGGGGCGACGAGGTGGCGGTCTGCTCCCTGCCGCGCCGGGAATGTCAGTTGCCTGTCCGCCGGTCGTCGGTCAGGGCGATTCCCTCCGGAAGCCGATACCCGAGCGCTGTCAGGCGCCGGGCTACCTCGCCGACCGATTTCGAGGTGTGACGCGCGGCGTCGAGCAGATGGGTTGCCGGGACCGGCTTGTCCGGATTCAGCCAGAGATCTCGCAGCGGCGACCAGATGATCGTCCGGTCGAATTCGATGCTCTCCTCGGCGAAATCACCGTGCGACCAGTCGCGGGTCCAAGCAATCGACGCGCCCGGGGCGTAGCCGAGCGCGGCCAATCTCGCTGCGACGGCTTCGGTCGATTGCCGGGTCGTCACCGCTGCGGCCCGAATATGGCCGGGTGTCAGCGCGCCCACATCTATCGGACTGCCGGATCGATTCAGTTCATACCGGAGCAGTACGCGATCGGTGGCCGCCAACTCCGGCCAGCGGCTCTGGCTGAATCGGACACCCGCGCGCTCCAGCAGATCGGCTATTTCGCGAGGCTGCTGGTTCAGCCGCATCGCGGCGAATACGATGTCCGCCAGGGCGATCGGCTTGGTGACCGCATGCAAGTCGGCTGCGATGAGGTCGTGCAGGTTGCGAGCGTCGGCCGGTCGGCCGAGTTTCTTCCACCGCAGGTCCGGGATCTGGAACCCCATGCGGCGCAGGCTGTTCGCGATATCACGCGGTGACCGGTCATGTGTCTGCGCGCAGATCGCGATCGTTTCGAGTCGCACCAGATCCGTCCCGCCCCAGGGGTGCGACTGGCCCAGCGTATCCAGCGTCTGGTGGTCCGCCTGGTCCAAGGACGGCCAGCCGGACCGGGGCACCCGAACGCGATAGCCCAATCCGGTCAGTATCTCGGTTGTTTCCGCGCAGCTCCGACTGATGTCGTGTGCGATCATGGCGATCATATGTGGGACAAAAGTGTCCGCGTCCGACGGTGTTCGGCGGCGCCACGGAGGACTGTGGTCGTAGTCCAGGCTGAGGATCCGATTCGTGACCCGAGGATCGGACCAGGGAGATTCCTCGATGTCGTAGCCCAGCATGGTGAGGCGCGCCGCGACATCCGCTGGACGCCGATTGTTGGTGTCTGCAAGGGCGAGGATCTGCCCGGCGGGCACGGGGGCGGAGTCGAGCTGGAGCCATCGCGCGTTGCGGTCATAGGACCGGCAGTCCAGGAGCGCGGTGTCGGCGGGGCACGTCCGCTCCCACGGCACCCGGTCGACCGCGAACCCGAGCACGCCGAGGTGCCCGGCGACAGCCTCGGGCGTCGAACCGATCTTCGCCGCGGCGGCCAGAACGTGGCCGGCCGGGACGATTCGACGAAGGCTCAGCCATGGCGCCTGTGCATCGAGATCGGCGCTCAGCACAACCGGATCCGCCGACCAGGCATGCTCCCACGGCACCTGCTCGATCTGGTATCCGGCCTGCGTCAAATACTGTGCGGCGGAGAGTATCTGCTCCCGGGGATCAGAAGTATTCAGCTGTGCCGCGTGTGCCTGCGCGATCGAGATCATCTGTCCTGGCCGAATGGCTTTGCTGGGCCGCAGCGGAGCGAGTTCGACATCGCCCAGTTCGAACAGCATCGTCCACCCGAACTTCTGCGCGATCACATCGAAGGCGGCCCAGCGGCGATTCTTGATCCGGAATCCGAGAGCGTCCAATCGATGGACCAGCTCCACGGCGCTGCAGCCGGTTCCCGAAGCTGCGGCGATGATATGGCGGGTCGAGACCTTGCGTTTGATCGACAGCCAGGGGGCAACCACATCCAGGTCTTTACTGAGAACCCTCAGGAGCTTTCGCATCTCGGACCGAGGGGAATCGTCGAGGACCTCATAGTTCGCGGGCACGACATCGATACCCAGCCGGGCGAGCCTGGCGACGACGTAGGATGGCGGATAGTGCGATTTCAGCGCGATCTTCAGGACCTTGTGGACCCGAACCGGCTTCCCGGTTCGCACCGATTGAACGATCAGCCGGTCGGTGGGTACCGCGCGTTCGGCTACTCGATCGCCCGTCCAGCACAGACCGTCGATGAGGCCCGCGGCGATCCACGAGCTGAACCGCCAGGCCAGTGCTCGATCGCCCAGCGCTGTGGTCCCCGGGCCCAGTACCTTTTTTCCCTGTGCATCCTTGGGTATGGCCGAGGGCACGTTCGAGAAATGTGCAAGATAGCTGTCCCCGGGAAAACAGCCGATCCTGGAGACGGGTATCTCCCGCCCGGCGATCCGCCAGTAGACCTCGCCGTCCGCATCGCGGACCTGGACGCCGATCTCATCGGCCAGCTCCGGGTTCTTCCGCGCGAGCTGGTAGAGCCAGTCCAGGCTGTTGTCGCCCAGGCCGCTTCGGGTCAGCGTCGGCACGGCGCCCTGGAGTAGCGCGCGAACGGTGCGCTCGTCGACGGAACGCATCTCCATCGAGCGCCGGTCTACGGTCAGCGGTGGAACGTCGCGGCCGGTCAGATTGACGACCGCGCCGAAAAGCGGCCTGCCGGTCCACAATCCGTCGGCGAGGATCGCGCCGCGGGCGTGGCACCACCACACCCGATCCGATCCGTGGACGCGATCGACGGCATCCTCCGGCTCGGCTTTCGGGTCGAGGACGTCCTTGACTCCCAGGTATGCGGTGTCCGCGAGTATGCCGGGTTGCCATCGGCAGGACTCGCTGCCGTCTTCGGCGGTGACGTCGAACTCCGAAACCCACAGGACGCGGCGCAGCAGATCGGTGCACCGCACGTCCTCGCGATCCCGCCGGAGTTTCAGCCGGACGGTGGTGCCGGGGCCGCCGGAATAGTAGGGAATGCGCCGGATCTGGACCAGCGAATCCGGCCCGCTGATGATCACCTCCAGACCGGATCCGAACGTGCCGTCGGCATGCATTCGGCACGTGTACAGGGTGATCTCGTCGGCCAGCATGAAATAGCTCAGGACGCCGATGCCGAATCTGCTGTTCGGGTAGAAGTCGATCCCGCTCTTGGACCACTCGTACATTTCCTCGAAATAGCCGGGCAGATCGGTGAACCGGCGCCCGGCCTGGGCGAAGGAATTGACGAGCTGGTCGTAGCCCATACCGACCCCGTTGTCGCGACAGGTCAGATAGATTCGGCCGTCCGAGTCGTCGCGCTGCTGCCGGAAATCGATCTCGCCGCGATACTTCTCGCCGTCCTGGATCGGCGGAATCGCGTGCTTTCGGGAGCGTTCCCGGAGATACCGCAACCGCCGGTCGCGGAAGCGGCACGCGTCGAGCGAGTTCTGGTACAGCTCCCGGATGGCCAAGGCCGGGTCGCCGTAGAGCTGCGTGCCCATCAGCAACTCGCGGACGCGATCGTCGGAAACCCGGAACTTGAAGTAGCTGAGATCGCTGTCCGCCGCCGGATCCGGTGCCTTGTCGGAGAACTGGACCGACACGGTCGGCGGGAGCACCAGCAGCGGCGCCAGCGGACTTCCGCTGCCGGCCGCGGATTCACGGCAGCCCCGCAACAGGATTGCCAGCTCCTCGGCCTGGTCGCGGAGGGCTTGGCTCAGCGCCGGATGCCTGGCTCGCACCGCGAGCGCCGGAACATCCTGCTCCCACCGCCATGCGCTTTCGCGCGCGCATTTCGGGATATCTTCCAGCCCAACAGGATTGGGGATGCCCAAATGGTCGGCGACGGTTTCCGGGAATTTGGCCGGATCCAGCGCCAGCCGATGCGCGACTACCAGGACGATGCTCAGCAGGCGCAGCCGGACCTGCTCCTCATCGCCGTCGACCAGCGGATACCAGTTCGGCTGCGGATGCTGTTCTCGAACCGACCACGGCACCTTCTGGGCGCTTTCACGGTGCAGCCGAATGACTTTGGCGATCTGCTCGGCGAATTCCGCGGGGTCGATTCCCAGCTGGGCCGTCCCGGATTCCAGCCGCAGGGCGACGGCCACATAGCCGGGTTCGTAGATGAACAGATTCAGGTTCAACCACTGATGCAGGATCCACCATCGAATCGCCGCCGCCTCGTCCGCGCGGTCGGGTGCGCCCTCCCAGGCGCGGCGAAACAGGCGCGGGTAGCTCTCGGCCGCGAACAAATGGAGACTGCGCACAGTGTTGTCGGTGCCCGCAGGTGCCTGGATGAGATAGGAGAATTCGGCGATCCCGTGCAGCCGAAAGACCTGCAGGACAATCGGGAATGTCGCCACCACCGCGGCCTCGAGCCAGGTCGGCCGGTGCTCGCTCGTACCGGCGGCGAAGACGCGATCGGTCAGCCCGCCACTGATCCGGCTGACCCGCTCGGGCAATTCCGAATCCAGCCACGGGTCCGCGCCGCCCCGGTGACCGCCGAGTTTGAGCACATGGTCGACCGCGGTCCGCACCAGGTGCGCCGTGAATTGGGCGGCGCGCTCGCCGCCCCGCGCGGATTCTGCCGGGTCGAGCAGCTGCCAGACCGGGTGCTCGCGCACGAGTCGCTGCCACCGCTCGGTCAGATTCGCCCGCACGCTGTTCCGCTGCGCCTCGGGGTCGGCGGATCGGCCGAGAACCTGCCACGGCATCGCGGGAAGCAGATCGGCGGCGAAGTCCCGGGTGCGGAAGGTGAGGATGAACCGCACGTTCTCCGGAACCCGATTCGGTTCCGGTAGCAGTGAGCCGATCTCCCGGGCGGTCAGCGCCTGGTCCAGACCGTCCACGACGACCACCAGGTTCCGCTTGCGCTGCTTCGCGTGCAGCGCCGCTTCGGGCAGTTGCAGTGCCCAGGGGGCGGGCATCGACTTCGCGGTGTCGAGCCGCGCCGGCCTACCCACGTATTCGGCGAGTTGATCGGCTAGGACGGTAAGGAATTCGGTGCCGTCGGGGCGCTCGGCCAGGGTGGCGAAATAGGCCACGACATCCACGGCGCGCGGGGGATGGATGACGAACTCGGCCAGCAGCGCGGTCTTGCCGACCCCCGCCGCGCCGCTCCAGCACATGTACCGTTCGGTCCCGGTGCTGAATTCGGTCAACTGCTGGAGTTCTCCATCCCGGCCGCGGAGTCCGCAGGCCGGGATCAGATTGTGGAACAACTCCCGGTAGCCGGAGCTCCGGCCGGGCGGCGCGCCGTAGATGAGCGTGGCGCCCTTGCGCACGACGACCTTCGGCTTCGGTGCTTGCACTTGGAAGTACTGATCGCCCTCAGCGTGATACCCACCGTGGTGATCGAGATCGCCTCCGACGTAGGTGTGCTCGTAGCGGGCAGGCGCGAACGGCGACGCCGGGGGCCGTGCGCCGTCGTCCACGCCTACCGAGGGTGGGGCGGCTCCTGCGCCGCGACGATATCGGTGACCGTGACTTTTCCGCCGACCTCGACGTGCTCGGCGATGAACCCACTCGTCCCGGGACCGGTCGCTGTGACACCGCTGATGTCGAGTTCGGCGGCGGTGAACCACGCCAGCTTCACCCCGACGACCTCGACCGCGGCCGGTGAAACCGCCCGCAGCACGCGCACCAGTTCCCGCGCCGCCGTCACGTATTCCGGATCATTCTGCGCACCCGCGGCGATGAGTTCCTCGACGAGGACCGCCCGCCGGGACTCGAGTTGCGGCCGTGCCTCGACCACCTCGACATCGACCGAGGCATGGTTGCGGGAGAGCACGGTCTTCAACGCCTGATACGCGTCGGCGACGGCCTTCTGTGCGGTCTCGGTCAAGCCTGCCGCCGCGCCCGCCCCCACTGCCGAGGCAGCGGCAACCGCCGCCGCAACGATACTCGGATCCACTCCGGCCACCCTCCCACTCGAACCGATACCCGCTGACCTCAAAGGTAGCCGAAATCACCTGCACCGCAGCGGTTCCAGAAGATCAGGGTTCAGTTCAGCGGATGCTGCCGGTAGAACTCGCACACCTCACCGGTGAGCTGCCCGTCCATACAGGCGAAATAGGTCTGGATGCAGCTGTTGGTGTCACAGCCGAGTTCCATCAGCTGCTTGTGGATCCGGATATTGCGCTCCTGCTCGGGGCTGAGCGTCGTCTGCTTGACGGCGGAGGTCTGCGGCGCTGTACTCGGCCGGCCCGGGACCGGCTCCGAACCGCATCCGACCAGCAGCCCTAGCGCCACCACCGCCATACCGGCCCGAACCGGCCACTTCGAATCCATCCCCAACCTTCCACACCTCGGGTGCACCGACGGTAACGCACCGCGCGACCGGCCGCAGACCTACCCCGGTAGCTGTTGCGAGAAAGTTGCTAACAGTCGGACTGTGCAATAAACACACGAAAATCGATAGCCGAGCAATCGCTCAGTCCGGGGATTCTCCCCGGATCAACGCGCCGAGCGACTCGCGATCGGTCACATCCATCTTGCTGCAGGCCCGGTAGAGATGCCCCTCGACGGTGCGCACCGACACGGTCAGCCGATCGGCGATCTGCCGGTTGGACAGCCCCGCCGCCACCAGATTCGCGATCTCACGCTCCCGCACGGTCAGCGGCAGTGGTTGCGCGGCCTGCCGCAGCGACGGCGTGCTGGCACCGCCGCAGGCCGCCGCCAGCCGGTTCGCGGTCGCGGCGGACTCGTGCAGGCGGCGACGGTCACCCGCGCGATCGTGCGCCAGCGCCGCCTGGGCGGACGCGTCGGCGGCCGACAGCAGCGCGCCGAGCTCCTCGAATTCGGCTGCGGCGACATCCAATCCGGCGCCGTCGTGCGCGGCGAGCGCCACCGCGTGCCGGGACTGCACCTGCACCAGCCGCCCGTCCACGCGCGCGGCGAGGTCGGCGAGCCGCCCGGCCACCGACTGCTCGCCGAAACGAGCGGCCGCGTGCAGCGCCAGCGCCTCGATGGCGTGCTGCTGCGAGCGGGCCGCGGCGTCGGCGGCGCCGAGCGCCAGCCGGATCGCCGGGGTGACCGCGCCCTCGGCGGCGGCCAGGCAGGCCCGCGCGATCTCCAACTGCGGTTCGTAGACGGCGCTGTGCCGTCCGCCGCGCCGCACGCCCTCGTCGATCGTCTCGGCGGCCTCGGCGGTGCGGCCCAGCGCCGAATACGCCTCGGCCAGACGGATTCGCGCGGGCAGCATCCACGCGGCCGCGCCCTCGGCGGCCAGCGCGGCCAGCGCCTGCTCCAGGTGCTCGATCCCGTCCGGGAAGCGGCCCTGCGCCACATCGGCAGTGCCCTGCAGGATCTTCGACATGCCCCAGGCCAGATACTGGCCGGGGGCCGAATAGCCGAAATAGGCCGCGGCACAACGCCGGGCGGCCTCGAACTCACCGGTGAAGGTCAGCGCGAGCACTTCGGCGTGGGTCGACATGAACCGGTTCAGGCCGTCGATCTCGCCTTCCACCTGATGCCCGCGGGCCACGTATTGCCGGGCCGCCTCGCTCTTGCCCATCAGCGCCAGCGCCAGCCCGCCGCCGAACGCGGCCCACCACACCGCCCAGGCCGGAGCCTGCCGCGCCGACATGACGCCGTCCGCCTCGGTGATCGCGTCGCCGATCCGGTTCTCGTTCACCGCGACCGCCGACGACAGCCCCGCCAGGGTGACCTGGCAGCCCGGATGCGTCACCTTGCCGCGCACCAGCGCCAGCACCTCGTCGGCCCGATCGGCATCGCCCATGGCCCACAACAGATTCGACACCCGGGTGCTGCCCCAGCGGACCAGCTGTATCTCGTTCAGCTCATCCGGATCGAAGCTGGCCAGCGTGCGCTCGGCCTCGATCGGATGTCCCTGCCACAGCAGGGCCCGGGCCAGCAGGTCGGCGGCTTCCACGCCGCCGCGGCGCTCCACCGCGGCGCGCGCGAAACGCTCACCCAGCGGCAGGTTGGCCAGCGCGATGGCATCGGCCGCGGCGGCCTCGAACAATTCCAGATCGGCGGATTTGTCACTGTCCAAAGCCAATTCGGCCAGCCGGATCCGATCCGCGGCGGAATTGATCCGCCGTTCCTTGAGTGCGGAGTACAACCGCCCCCGTAATCGGCGCGCCGAGGCGATACCGAGCCGCCGCCGGATGACCTCACCGAACAGCGGATGGTTGTAGCGCACGATCAGCTGGTGCCCGTTCTCGACAACCCGGATGACACCGCGGGTTTCGGCCGCCTCCACCGCCTCCTCGCCGGCGATCTCGGCGAGTACGTCCAGATCGATCGGCTCGCAGAAGGTGAGCAGCTCGAGTACCCGCAGCACCTCCTCGGGCAGCTGCTCGACCCGGTCCTCGAGCAGCGCGGCCAGCTCGGAGGTGACCGCAGCGCGACCGCGCAGCTGCCAGACCCCGTTCACCTGGCGCAGCGTGCCCGCCTCCAGCGCGCCCTCCACCAAATGCCGTAGGAACAAAGCGTTTCCGCCCGAGGACTCCCACATCAGATTGGCGGTGAAGCCCTCGAGCTGTCCGCCCAGCATGGACTCCACCAGATCGACGCTCTGCCGCTGGGTGAACGGGTTCAGGTCGATACGCAGCAGGTGACCGTCTTTCCAGAGCGAGGTCACCGCGTCGGGCACCGGCACGCCGCTGCGCACGGTCGCGACGATGTGCGCGGCCTTGTCGATGGCCAGCTGGAGCAGCAGCGTGGCCGAAAGCTGGTCCAGCAGATGGGCATCGTCGACACCGATGATGGTGTGCCCGTCGGCGAGCAGGGCCTCGCGCGCGGCGGACATGAACGTCACCGGGTCGTGCGCGGTGTACACACCCACCATGTGGGCGAAGACGCCCAGCGGGATGCTGCGGGCCGATTCGGTCCCCGCGACCCAGCGAATGTTCCCGCCGACGGCCGCTGTGGCCTGCCTGGCCAGCGTCGTCTTGCCCACCCCGGCATCGCCGGTAAGCACGGTTCCGACATATGTGGTGCCGGTGAGCGCGGACCGGATCGCCTCGAACTCGGTCTCGCGCTCGATCATCGGCCAATTCCGAGCCATGTACTAACTGTAGTTCTTTACAAGAACATGATCGAACCCAACCACGAACTCGCGTGAGCGCCAGCCCTACTCGCCGTCGGGACGCGGCTTGCCGCCGTTGAGCGCCTGGTTGACCGTGTCGACCAGCTCGGCGGGTACCTCGGTGGGTACCGGCACTATCACGTCACCGAACAGGACGGCGTGCGGCTTCGGCTCGGGTTCCGGCTCGGGTTTGGGGGTGGCGCGCGGCGCGCGCGGCGCTACGGCCTGCGGGTTCGCCTCCTTGAGCTCCGCCGGCGCCTCCGCCTCGGGCGCTTCGGGCGCGGGCGCCTCCCGCGGCGCCTGCGTGGTGATCCCGGGCTGGGCCGGCTGCGCCAGCGCCACACCCGCCACGCCGCCCGCGAGCGCAATCGAAGCCGCGCCTACCGCGACTCGAAAAGCCCCCCGCGACAACCCATTCCGCATCTTCCGGTACCGAGCCGACACGTCGACAAACACCATCCTCAGGAAAACCGCTCAGCGCACACCGATTCCGACCATGTGCTCGCCACATGCTAACCGGGAACCGGGCCCGCCGCCCACTGCGGACTCCCGCGGCGCTCAGCCCAGGACGTCGTGCCGGACGATGGTCTGATCCCGGCCGGGCCCGACACCGATGCAGGAGATCCGCGCGCCCGAAAGTTCCTCCAGCCGAAGCACATACGCCTGCGCGCTGGCGGGCAGCTCCTCGAAGGTCTTGGCGCCGGAGATGTCCTCCCACCAACCGGGCAGCTCCTCGAAGATGGGCTTGGCGTGATGGAACTCGGTCTGGGTGGTCGGCATCTGCTCGACCCGCTTGCCGTCGATCTCGTAGGCCACGCAGATCGGCACCCGATCCAGACCCGAGAGCACGTCCAGCTTGGTCAGGAAGTAGTCGGTGATGCCGTTGACGCGGGTGGCGTAGCGCGCGATCACCGCGTCGAACCAGCCGCAGCGGCGGGCGCGGCCGGTGGTGACGCCGACCTCGCCGCCGTTCTTGGCCAGGAACTCACCGAACTGGTCGAACAGCTCGGTCGGGAACGGGCCGGAACCGACGCGGGTGGTGTAGCACTTGAGGATGCCGAGCACCGTGGTGATCTTGTTCGGGCCGACGCCGGAACCCACCGCCGCGCCGCCCGAGGTCGGGTTGGACGAGGTCACATACGGGTAGGTGCCGTGATCGACATCGAGCAGGGTGCCCTGCGACCCCTCCAGCAGCACGGTCTCGCCGCGCTCCAGAGCCTCGTTGAGCCGCAGCCGGGTATCGGAAATACGGTGCTTGAACCCCTCGGCCTGCGCCAGCACCTCGTCCACCACCTGCTGCGGCTCCAGCGCGCGGCGGTTGTAGATCTTGACCAGCACCTGGTTCTTGAATTCCAGTGCGGCCTCGACCTTCTGGGTGAGGATCTTCTCGTCCAGCACATCGGCGACCCGGACACCGACCCGGGCCACCTTGTCCTGATAGCAGGGGCCGATACCGCGGCCGGTGGTGCCGATCTTCTTGTTGCCGAGGAAGCGTTCGGTGACCTTATCGATGGCCACGTGATACGGCATGATCAGGTGCGCGTCGGCCGAGAGCAGCAGACCGGAGGTGTCGACGCCGCGATCCTCCAGGCCCGCGAGTTCGGCGAGCAGCACACCGGGATCCACCACGACTCCGTTGCCGATGACATTGGTGACGCCGGGGGTGAGAATGCCGGACGGGATCAGATGCAGCGCGAACTTGTCGCCATTGGGCAGCACGACGGTGTGACCGGCGTTGTTACCACCCTGGTAGCGGACCACCCACTGCAACCGGCCACCCAGTAGATCGGTGGCCTTGCCCTTGCCTTCGTCGCCCCACTGGGCGCCGATCAGGACGATCGCCGGCATCGTTGTCTCCTACGGTTCGAGGCGCAACACACAGGTGTTGCAGCTACCTGCCCGTCTGGAGGAGGTGGCCGGTAACTCATTTTAGCCGACCCCCGCCGCGGCCTGAGCTCAGCGCCCCGGAGGAGGCAGCGGAGCGCAACCACGGAGGGCGGAGCGAAGGCGGCAACAGCAAACACAGCTCCAGCCTGGTCGCAGGGCAGGACAAACCCCGATCGGCCGGTATGGTTGGGCGGAATGCGGCCACCGTCGTCCATCCGTCCGCCGGGTGTGTCGGCCCGGAACAAGGAGGGGTGTACGGCAGTTTGAGTACCCACGTTCTCCGCTGCGACGGCGCGCCGGTTCCGATCGCGCTCGCGGCACTGCCCACCACCACCACGGCCAGAATCCCGGACACCTCCGTCGTCGACGAACTGCTGCCGGTGCTCGCCGCCGACAGCCTGCCCCGGCTGATCGTGCTCGGCGAGGACGCGGCGCTGGCCGCCGTGCTCACCCATCTGATGCGCACCGAGCGGCTGCACGTCGAGATCGGCTACGTCCCGATCGACAAGACCTACGGTTCCCGCGCCTATCAGATCGGCACCGGCAACGCCGCGGCCAAACGCGCCATCGAGGGCCGCGCCACCGAGACGCCGCTGGTCCGCGACGACACCGGCACCGTGCTGATCGGCCGCGCGACCCTCACCGGTGTGGACGGCGCCAAGCTGGAAGGCGAGGCCTACGTCGACGACGAGCAGCTGTTCTCCGGCATCGTCACCGCCATGCAGGTCTCCCCCACCCTGCACATGCCGGGCGTCACCGCCACCGTCAAACGCGGCCGGTTCCGCAGACGGATCTGGTTGCAGGGCCGAGCCGCGCAGCTCGGCACCCCGGGGGCGGTGGTGACGCGGGACGGAATCCGCTCGGAGCGGACCGTGCCGCGTTCGACTTTCTATCGCCATCACGAGCCCTGGCTGCTGGTCCGATGACATATTCGTTCCCGCGCAAGCGAAGCCGAGCCGTCCGGCCGAGCCCGGTGTTCCTGGCGGTGGTCGCGGTGACCATCGCCGGCGGTGTGCTCGCCTGGCTGTCCGAACCCGACTCCAACCTGGCGAAACTGGGTGTCTTCGTGCTGGTCGTGGCGGGCTGGGTGGTCACGCTGTGCCTGCACGAGTTCGCGCACGCCTACACCGCCTGGCGAGCCGGTGACCAGGACGTCGAGATGCGCGGCTATCTCACCCTGAACCCGCTGAAGTACTCGCATCCGCTGCTGTCGATCGTGCTGCCCATGGTGTTCATCGCGCTCGGCGGCATCGGCCTGCCCGGCGGCGCGGTCTACGTGCACAGCCACAATTTCAGCCCGCGAATCCAGCGGCTGATCAGCTTCGCGGGCCCGGCGGTCAACCTGGTCTGCGGTGTTCTGCTGCTGGTGCTCATCCAGGTCTTCGCCGACCCCGTGGCGCATCCGGCGTTCTGGTACGGGCTCAGCTTCCTGGCGTTCCTCCAGATCACCGCGTTCGTGCTGAACATTCTGCCGATCCCGGGCCTGGACGGCTACGGGATCCTGGAACCGTCGCTGAGCTATCAGACCCGCCGCACCCTGGACCAGTTCAAGCCCTTCGGCATGCTGATCCTGTTCGCCCTGATCTTCACCCCGCAGCTCAATCGGGCGTTCTTCGACGTCGTCTACTGGCTGTTCGAACTGTCGGGCGTGCCCGCGGGGTGGAGCGGAGCAGGTTCCAGGCTCACCCGGTTCTGGACCTAGTCGGCAGGCGGCACATAGGGATTGGGGACCGTCGGCGGCAGCAGCGCCATCGCCGAGATCCGCCGCATGCCGCAGGCCTGCATGAGATCGACGACGATCGAACGAACCTGCGCGAACACCACATGGGCGGAAAGCCCGGCGCCGTCCACCATCTCGGGTTTCGCGGCCTTGGCAACAGCGCGCAGCACGCGGGCGGCCTCGGCCTGATCGGGCTGCTGGCCGGGGTCGGCGAGCACCATCTGGCGCACCACCTCGACCGCTTCCGCGAGCCTGCGCACCTCCTCGACCAGGCGGTTGTCCAAGATCTCGTCGTCGCGGACCAGCGTCAGGGAGCGGCGCAGCAGCACCCTGGTGTTGCGGATCGCGTTGTCGATCGGGTCGGCGGCGGCGCGGATGGTGTCCAGGCGAGCCCGGGAATTCCAATACAGCGGAGAGATCCGGCTGATCTCGCGGCCACCCTCCAGCGAGGAACGCAGACCGTCGATCTGCGACTGGGTGGCACGGGCCGCGTCCAGCGCCGACTGGATCTTGTCCTGATCCTGCTCCAGCAAACCGTCGGCGCATTCGGTGAGCGCGGCGCCCATCACCGCGAGCACCTCCGCGGCCTGCTCACGAGCCCGGCGCACCGGGTGCAGCGGGATCGCGGCCACGATCACCACCCCGACCAGACCGCCGACCAGAGCGTCGATCATGCGCGGGAAACCGGTGCCGGTCGAGGGCGGCATCAGGGTGGCGACCAGCACCGCCGAACCAGCGGCCTGCATGGCGATGATCGAGCCGCCGTCGACGAACACCGCGAGCGCCATCGCCACCGCGACCACCAGCGCGATCTGCCAGATACCGGTGCCCGCGCGGGAGATGAACAGATCACCGATGCCGATACCGACCGCGACCCCGACGACCAGTTCCACCGACCGGCGCAGCCGCGCACCGAACGAGACGCCGATCGAGACCACCGCGGCCGTCGGCGCGAAAAACGGCTGTTCGTGGCCGATCAGGTAGTGCGCGACCGACCAGGCCAGCGCCGCACCCAGCGCGCACTGCACGATCGGCAGCCAGGACAGCCGTAGTCGCGCCCAGGATTTGCGCAGCCGATCGGCGCTACCGGCCCGGGCCGTGCCGATCCGGGCAGCGGGATCCAGGGCGTCGACCCGGCGGCGAATCGCTTCGCGACCCGGCGTCAATTAAGACCGAGTTCCGTCGCTGCCCGGGGGTCGCAGTCCTCGAGCAGATCCAGGCAGCGCGCGTACTCCTCGGTCTCGCCGATCACCTGGGCCGCGCGGGCCAGGGCGCCGACACTGCGCAGGAAGCCGCGGTTGGGTTCGTGGCTCCACGGCACCGGGCCGAAACCCTTCCAGCCGTTGCGGCGCAACAGGTCCAGGCCGCGGTGGTAGCCGGTGCGGGCGAACGCGTAGGCGGCGACGATGTCGTGGTTCACGGAGGCGTCGGCGCCGTCGGCGCCGCCGCGGGTCAATGCCGCCTCGGCGAGATGCGCCCAGGCGATCGACGCCGCCGGATGGTCGGCCGCCACGTGGACCGGATCGGCCTTGTTGAGCAGCGCCTCCTCAGCTTCCAGGTTTTCCGGGAGGAGTACCGGCTGCGGTCCGAGCAAGTCACCGAAGGAGGTCATGCGGTTCATTCTGCATGCAGACGCGCGGCGCACACTAGGCTGGCCGTCGAGTTCCACATGTTCCGCCTGACCGAGGGGTATTAGGTGTCCGACCCGATCGACGAGAAGCAGCCGGCCGCCGGCCCGCAGGACGCGCCCGCCACGCGCCCCGACACCGCCGCGGAAACCGATGCCCCCACCGTCAAGCACCCGACCGCACCCCCCACGGTCGCCATGCCCGCGACTCCGCCACGCGACGACCGCCCCGAGGCCGTCAGCTCCCAGGCCCCCACGACCGAACTCGCCGCGAGCACACCGAAAACCAGCGAGTGGAAGACCGAAACACCCACCCCGGCCGACAAGCCCGGCTCCCCCACCGTCTCCCAGGCGAGTTCCGCCGCTGAGACGAGCGAGTGGAAGACCGAAAAGCCCACCCCTGCGGTATCCACGACCCCCTCGAACACACCTGCGGCCCCGACGGTCTCCACAACCGCCTCGAGCGCTTCCGCGGAGTCGGCAGCGAAGAGCACGCCGGTCGCCGCCGAGCCGACGGTGTCCACCGCCTCCGGAAGCACCGAGGCACCCACCACCAAACTCGCCACCGCCGCCCAGGCACCCCGGACCAGCGAGTGGAAGACCGAGGAGCCCGCCGACGCGACTGCCGCCACCGCCGCTGACACCCCACCCGCCCAAGGCACGACTGCCGCACCGGCCACTGGTGGGAACGCGACGGCTGCTGGCGATGCCCAGCCCGCCCAAAGCACGACAGCCGCACCGGCCCCCGGCGCGAGCGCCACGAACCCGCACGACGCCCAGGCCGTGCAGAACGCGACAGCCTCAGGCGCGGACGAAAGCGTCACGGCGGGTTCGGCCACGGTTACGGCGTCCAGCACTGCATCGGCCACCAGCTCGAGTGAATCCACCGCCCCCTCCGTTGGTTCGGGTACGCACCCCGCCCCATTGGGCTCGCTTCCCGGTGCCGCCGCTGCCACTGCGGCCGCCACCGCAACTTCGTCCAGCGCAACCGGCTCCGGCCAGGGCGGAACCGCTGAATCCGGCGCGGACGAGGCCGTATCGGTGGTTGCGGCGCAGGCGGCAAGCGGCGCTGCGGCCACCTCCACAACCGGGACCGCCGCCGCAACCGAATCCGCCAGTGGCGTGATCGATTCCGGTGTGGAGTCGGAAGCGGCGGACAGTGCCGGAGTTCCCGTCGCGTCGGACGCCACCACCAGCACAGCGGGAGCCGATAGTCGTTCGGCAATCGCTGATGTCGCGCGAACAGAAAGCAGTGCAACACAATCCGGCTCCGGCGCGGCCAGTGCGCACTCTGGCGCTGCGGCACCCCTGGGGGGCGCTGCCGACGCAGATGCGGACCGAACTGGCGGCAGCGCAGCACAATCCGCAGCAAGTTCGAGCGAAAACGCTGCGGCCGCTCCCCTCTCGCAAGAGGCGGCAAGGGAAACGGATCAGCCGGCGCCCGCCACGGTGCCGCTCGCGGCAGGCGAAGCCGGTGGTGGATCCGATGCGGGGTCCGCGACCGACGAGTCCGATGGGCAGCCGGCGGGTTCGGATGCGCAGACCGTGGTGATGCGGGTGCAGCCACGGCCCGCGGGCGGGGATGCGGGTGCGGACGACGCCGAGACCGTCGCCATGGGGGATGACGAACCCGCGGACGACATCGCGGCGGATGACGCGAAGACCGTGGCGATGAAGATCGTGCCGCCGGTCGATGACGCCCAGACCACCGTGCTGCCGATTCAGAAGGGGCCGGATCAGCAGGCGACCCAGAAGTTCCGGACCGACGGCGCGGCGAAACCGGCTGGTGCGGACCGGGTTCCGCCGCGTGCGGCGCCGATGAGCAAACTGCCCCAGACACCACGTCCCGCCTCCGGGCCGAAACAGCCCGGTAAGCAAGGACCCGCACCACAGCAACAACAGGGCAGGCAGGGACCCGCTCCGCACCAGCAGAGCAAGCAGGCTCCCCCGCCGCAACAACAGGGCAAGCAGGCCGCGCCGCAACAACAGTCGGCCGAGCAAGGTTTCACCGCGCAACAACCGGGCAAGCAGGGACCCACGCAGCAGCCGCGGCGAGTGCCGCAGGCGCAGTCTCCTGCCGACGTGCAGATGACGCTGCCGGTGCAGTCGGTGTTCCAGCCCGCGGGTCCGCAGCAGCCGCCGCAGCGTGCGCAGCACCAGCAGCCGATCGCGGCGCCGCAGCGGGTGGAGCCGGCCAGTCCGGCTCCGGCTCCGGCTCCGGCGAAGAACAAGCGGGTGCTGATCGGGGCCGGGGTGGCGGCGGCGGTGGTCGTCGCGCTGGTCGCGGGTGGCGCCGCGCTGGCGAATCAGGGCGACGATTCGCCGCAGGCGCAGGTGCGCAGTGCTATCGACGAGTACACGGGCGCACTCCAGGACGGTGACCTCGCGGCCCTGCGCGACAGCACCTGCGGTCCGCTGCACGACTACTACGCGCAGCTCGCGGAAGCCGATTTCGCGGGCGTGCACCGGCTTTCGGTGGAACGCAAGACCATTCCGATGATCGATGCGGTGGACGCCATCCAGATCACCGACCGCACCGCGCTCGCGCAGGCCATGGTCTACACCGCCGCGGATCCGTCGAAGAAGTCGGCGCGCACCTTCGATCTGGAGCAGACCGGCGAAGGCTGGAAGGTCTGTGACCGCCCGGCAGGCAGCTGACCGGCAACTCGTCTAGCGGGGTAAACACCCCGCCGGACGAGGCCCAGGTCACCCGTAGCCCACGTCACACTCACCTGGTCATCGGTCCGATCCGCCAGTAGCATGGCCGGGATCATGATGAGGGAAGACACGATGGCGCAGCCGGAAACCACCCCGGCGGCCCCGCGGACCCAGCTTGCCGGACGACGCTTTCAGGTCCGCGACCACTACGAGGTCGGCCGCGAGAAGGTACGCGAGTTCGCCCGCGCAGTGCAGAACCATCATGGCGCGCACCTGTACGAGCCCGATGCCCGCAAGCTCGGCCACGAGGGCCTGATCGCCCCGCCGACCTTCGCCGCCGTGCTCGGTATGGCCAGCACCAGAGCCCTGCTGGAGTCGGTGCTCACCGACTACGACCTGACCCAGGTGCTGCAAACCGACCAGGTCTTCGAGCTACGCCGGCCGATTCTGGCGGGTGACCGGATCCAGTCCGAGCTCCTGATCGATTCGGTCCGCCAGTTCGGCGACAACGACTTCATCCACGTCGATTTCGTGCTGCGCAATCAGCGCGGCGAGATCGCACAGATCGGTTCCAGCACCATCGTGGCCCGGCGCGGCGCGGAGGTGGACGCGAATCTGGTGGACGCGGTGGACAGCATCTTCATGCATGTGCGCCCATCGGATCTGGACGAGCACAGCCCGCTGCTGGAGCTACCGGCCGCGGATACCGAGCTATCGGATCCCGCGCCCGAACCCACCCTCGTGCACACCCTGCCCGATTTCGACAAGCTGACTGCCGGCAGCGCCCTGCCCGCCGGATCGGTCCAGCTGACCCGCGGCGATCTGGCCAATTACGCCGGCGTCTCGGGTGACCCGAACCCGATCCATTTCAGTGACCGCGCCGCCGAGTTGGTCGGCCTGCCGACCGTGGTCGCGCACGGCATGCTCACCATGGGCCTGGCCGCCGACTATCTGACCTCCTGGCTCGGCGATCCGACCGCGATCACCAAATTCAGCGTGCGGTTCTCCGGCTTCGTTCCGGTCGCCGCGGATGTCGCGACCACGGTGGATTTCACCGGCAAGATCAAGTCGCTGAATCCCGAAACCCGTACCGGCACCATCATGTTGAGCGGTATCTCCGACGGGCGCAAACTGTTCGGCCGCGCCCTGGCCGAGGTCCGCTTCGCCTAATCGCCCAGCGTGGCCCGCATCAGGTAGACGTTGTAATCGCTCCAGGTGGAGATGGTGAAGTAGAGGTCCCGACCGCTCGACCAGGGGTGGATGAATCCGCCGTAGAGCTCGGCGTGCTCGGCCACGGTGACCGTCGGCGTACCGCCCGACCACACCCCCTGCGGTGAATTCGCTTCTCGCACAACGATTGCCGCCTGCGCGGTATCCAGATAGCTCATCTGCCAGACCGCGCGTTCGGCGTCGTAGCGCACCGACAGTTCCCCGGCGGGCGCGTCCACGATCGGCGTGGCGCGCGCGAAACCGCCTACCGCACTCCAGTTTCCGTCGGTCCAGTACTGGTAGGCGCTGGTATTGAGCACCTGATCCCTGGGCACCCGAGCCAGGCCCACCGCGCCGAGCCGGGTATTCGGCGTACCGAACAGGTAGACATGCTCCCCGTGCGGAACCATCGCCGACACTTGGAAATTCGCGAGCCCGAAGATGTTGTCCCAGCGCGCGTACGGGTCCTTGGTCCAGGTCTGACCGTGGTCGTCGGAGTAGGCGATGCCGCCGTAGTTGGTGAAGAAGGTGCCGGGCAGGCTGTTCCAGGTGCGGATCGACATGTAGCTCATGTACTGCCGCTCGCCGAGCGCGAACCCCGAGGTGGGAATGGTGGTGATCTCGACATTGTCGAGTTTGCGGCTGGAGAGCACCTCCGCGGCGTGGCAGCGGTCGTCGGTGACCATGGCGTCGTAGGTGATGCCGTCGGACAGCTCGCGATCGGTGCTGAAGGCCAGCACATTGCTGCGCCAGTCCCCGCCCATCCCGCCCGGTGGATGGAAGCCGCGGCCGACGCTGTCGCCGAACGCGGTGATGATCTCACCCGGCGCGCTTTCCCACATGATGCCCAGATCGGTGCCCTCGACCTGCCAGCGCTTGTCGGTACGGTTGACCGACCGCGCCCCGGTCAGCTTGGCTACCTCCGCGACCTCGGTGATCCGCGGCGCGGACCGGGCGCCCGCCTGCGGCGCGGGCTCGGTCGGCGGATCGACCCGCGGCGGTGGCGGCGGCACCGGCCCCGGATCGGGGCCCGGCCCCGGCACACCGAAATGGAAAGGCTGCGGCCGCAACAGGAATTCCGGGATACCGAGCCGATTCGCCAGGCTCGGCGGCGGTTCCGGAGTGTCGGTGAGATCCGGGCACGGATTCACGCACGGGTCGAGCGGCAACTCCATGCGGGTGCGTACCGGCTCCGGCTCGATCCGTGGCGGCAGCACGGTCACCACCGGATACGGGATCGGTACCTCGAGGGTTTCCGGGACCAGGTCCTCGTGCACCGGCGCCGGATCGCTCGCGCATGGGCCGACACCCGGGATCACCCGCGCCGGTTCGGATTTCGGGGCCGCGACGGCCACCGGGTCGACTGCGCTGCACAGCACCGCGGCTCCGGCCGCGGCCAGCAGCTGCCTGGCCTTGGACACAGCGCACGACCCTACCGGCGGCCCGCCGGTTTCGGGCCGCGACTTTCCGATCGAGTCCTCAGCAGCGGAAATAGCGGTGTGCGGGCGGGCGGCGCACGATGGAGGTGTGAACGAGAACAGACACCGCGCGGCCACGGTCGCCGGCGCCGTATGCCTGATGGCCGGATTCGGGTTCGCCGCGGTCCCGGCCCAGGCAGGCGAACTACGCGATCAGGATCCGCGACCCAGCGCCGAGAACTCCCGGCCGAACGGCTACTACACCAATTGCGCCCAGGCCAAGCTCGACGGCGAGGTGCAGCCACGGCGCGGCGACCCGGGCTACTGGTCGTATCTGGACGGCGACGGCGACGGCATCGCCTGCGAATACGGCGACGACTAGGAGACCGCCTGGAACACCAGCACGGTCGCGCCGATCCGGATGACGTCACCGTCGGCGAGCAGTGCGCCGTTCTCGATCGCCTCCTCGTTGACGTAGACGCCGTTGGCCGAACCCAGATCCTTGATCAGCAGACCGGCCCGGCTCGGCATGATGTGCGCGTGATACCGGCTGGCCTTGGGGTCGTCGAGGATCAGGTCGTTATCGGTCATCCGGCCGATTCGCAGCCCGGCCGGTGAGATCACCTGGGCTCGGCCGTCGGGCAGGCGCAGCTGCCCGTTGCGGACCGTGTGCGGCATCTCGGTGACTGTCTCGGTCATGTATTTGTGCAGGTCTTCGGTGCGGCGGAACTCGCCGGTGCTCAACGGTTCCTGGCGCAGCACCCGCTGTTCGAGTTCGACCAGCGCCGGACCCGGATCGATGCCGAGTTCCTCGGCGAGCACCTCGCGGACTCGCCGGGCGGCCGCCAGCGCGTCGGCCTGGCGGCCGGACAGGTACAGCGCGGTGATCAGCTGCCCCCACAGCGGTTCCCGCAGCGGATGCTCGCCGGTCATCGAGCGCAGTTCACCGATCACCGAAGAGTGTCGGCCGCAGGCGATCTCGGCGTCGATCCGCGCCGCGGCGGCGACCAGGCGCTCCTCCTCCATGGCGGTGGCGAAACCGTCGGCGAAACCCAGACCGGCCAGGTCGGCGAGCGCGCGACCGCTCCATTCCTGCAGTGCGGCGCCGTAGTACCGGGACGCGCCCTCGTGATCGCCGACCCCGGCCACCTTGGTCGCGGCCTCACGGGCCGCTTCGAAACGGCCGATATCGCAGGCTTCCTCGGCGATCTCGAGCCGGTAGCCGGCCGACTCGGTGCGCAGTACCTGCGCGGGGTCCACGCCGGAATTGCGCAGCGCCTTACGGATATTCGAGACGAACACCTGGAGGCTGGCGGCATAGGAATCCGGTGGATCCTCGTTCCAGACCATATCGGCCAGCACCGCCGAGGACACCGCGCGCCGCCGATTGACGGTCAGCGCCGCCAGCAACGCGCGCGGCTTGGGCCCGCCGACCGCCACCGGTACACCACCGACGAACAACCGGACGGGCCCGAGCACGCGCACATCCACACTCATGAACTTCCTAAAGCTCCCTTGCCCGGCGGCAAAACCCGTGCCCCCGAGGGCAAAAGGGTCAGGCGCTGATCGAACGTCCCGCAGACTTCAGATCATTGCACGCCTCTACGACACGTGCCGCCATCGCCGCCTCGGCCTTCTTCAGGTAGCTGCGCGGATCGTAGACCTTCTTGTTGCCGACCTCGCCGTCGATCTTGAGCACACCATCGTAGTTGCCGAACATGTGACCGGCGACGGGGCGGGTGAACGCGTACTGGGTGTCGGTGTCGACGTTCATCTTCACCACGCCGTAGCGCAGCGAATCCTCGATCTCGGACTTCAGCGAGCCCGAACCGCCGTGGAAGACGAAGTCGAACGGCTGCGCGTCGGCGCCCAGCCCCAGCTTGGCGGCGGCCACGCGCTGGCCCTCGGCGAGCACCTCCGGGCGCAGCTTCACATTGCCCGGCTTGTAGACGCCGTGCACATTGCCGAAGGTGGCGGCCAGCAGGTATTTGCCGTTCTCGCCCGCGCCCAGCGCCGCGATGGTCTTCTCGAAGTCCTCCGGCGAGGTGTAGAGCTTGTCGTTGATCTCGGCTTCGACACCGTCCTCTTCGCCGCCGACGACGCCGATCTCGACCTCGAGGATGATGTTCGCCGCGGCGGTCGCCTTCAGCAGCTCCTTGGCGATCTCCAGGTTCTCGTCGATCGGGATCGCCGAGCCGTCCCACATGTGCGACTGGAACAGCGGGTGCTGTCCCGCGTTCACCCGCTCCTGGGAGATGGCGATCAGCGGGCGCACGAAGCCGTCCAGCTTGTCCTTGGGGCAGTGATCGGTGTGCAGCGCGATCGTCACGTCGTACCTGGCCGCCACCACATGCGCGAACTCGGCCAGTGCCACCGCGCCGGTGACCATGTCCTTCACGCCCAGACCGGAACCGAATTCGGCGCCGCCGGTGGAGAACTGGATGATGCCGTCGCTACCCGCGTCGGCGAAACCCTTGATGGCCGCGTTGATGGTTTCCGAGGAGGTGACATTGATGGCCGGGAAGGCGAAGGAGTTCGCTTTGGCCCGACCGAGCATCTCGGCGTAGACCTCCGGAGTCGCGATGGGCACAGTGAACCTCCGTGTTGTGCGGCAAAAGACAATTCTGTCAGGCATACCCTAGGCGAGCGGCGTTTCGGCCGGTACCCGGGTTGTTGACCGATCGGTAGTTTCGAGCTCGACACGGGCGTTTCCGGTCACACCCGGTACTGTGGGCGACGTACTCGGGCTGGCGGCCCTAGCTTGACGCTCTGTGACGCGCGCCAGCCTGTCCCCGGACAGGAGGCCGCGTGAATCTGCTGGCAGCGACCGATCTACTGGCCGCCGACCAATCGGTATGGAGCAACATCCTCGATCCGCTGACGTTGCTCACCAAGACGTCGCTGGCGAACTGGGTGCTGCCCACGATCCTGGTCATCGTCTTCATCGAGACCGGTCTGCTGTTCCCGATCCTGCCCGGCGATTCCCTGCTGTTCACCGGCGGCATGCTGGCCGCGCAGACCCCGCCGTCGGTGTCGATCTGGGTGCTGCTGCCCGCGGTGGTCGTGGTCGCCTTCGTCGGCGACCAGACCGGTTACTGGATCGGCCGCGCCATCGGCCCGAAGATCTTCCACAAGGAAGACACCCGCTTCTTCAAGAAGCGCTACATCACCGAAACCCATGAGTTCTTCGAGAAGCACGGGCCCAAGACCATCATCCTGGCCCGGTTCGTTCCGATCGTGCGCACCTTCATGCCGGTACTGGCGGGCGTCTCGGAGATGTCCTACCGCAAGTTCGTCGCCTTCGACATCGTGGGCGCGGTCCTGTGGGGCGGCGGCGTCACCATCATCGGCTACTTCCTCGGCAATGTGTCCTTCGTGCGTGAGCACATCGAGGCCATCTTCCTGCTGATCGTGTTCGTCTCGATCCTGCCCGGCATCATGGCCGTGGCGAAGAAGGTGCTCAACCGCGGCAAGACCCCGGCCGAGCAAGCGCCCGAGGCCGCGCTCACCTCTAACGAGTCGAGCCGCTGACCCGGTGGCTACGGCGCCAACTCTGCTGACGGCCCAGCCCCTGGCGGTGGGTTCCTTCGATCCGCTGCTGTCCGCCGGACCCACCCTGGTCTGGACCGTGGTGCTGACGTTCGTATTCCTGGAATGCGCACTGATCGTCGGGCTGTTCCTGCCCGGTGATTCGATGCTCGTCACCGCGGGCATCGTGATGGCCGCACACGCCTCCGGCGAGACCCACGTGTGGGCGCTGTCGGTGGGCGCGATGGTGGCCGCGATCGCCGGCAACCAGGTCGGCTACGTGATCGGCCAGCGCACCGGCCATCACCTGGTGGCCCGCAAGAACGGCCGATACATCAACACCCGGAATCTGGCCCGGGTCTCGGAGCTGTTGCAGCGCCACGGTTTTCTCGCGGTGCTGGTGGCGCGCTGGATTCCGTGGGTGCGCACGCTGTGCCCGATGGTCGCGGGCGCGGCCGGCATGGAACACCGCAAATACACCGTGGCCAGCACCATCGGCGCGATCATCTGGGCGCCGGTCCTGCTGCTGATCGGCTACTACGCGGGCGGCTTCATCCAGCAGGTGCCGTGGCTGATGCCGATGGTGATCGGCACGCTGATCGTCGGGCTGTTCGTGGGCACCGTGCTCGGCATCCGGCACTACCGGCAGGAAATGGCCAAACCGGCCGAGGACTTCGACGTGGAAACCGCTCCGGCGGAACGCTGATCCGCTACAGCCTCGCCGCGCTGACCTGGTAGGCCGCCTCCATCAGCAGCCAGCCCGAGAGCTGCACCGACAGGTCGCGCTCGGGCACCTGCGAGGCGGTCACCGAACCACCCGAGGTGAAGAACCCGGCGCCGGCGCTGCTGCCCGGAACCCGGGCGGGTTTGGCCCAGTCGGCGCCGAACAGCGGCTCGCCCTCGACCTCGAGCCGATTCGACCAGGCCGCCGCCGCCGACTTGCGCACGATCGAGGCCGCGAGTCTGCGGTCCTCGACCTGCTCCGGCTCGTCACCGGGCAGCATGAGCGCCAGCAGCGCCAGATACCTGGCCAGGATCCCGTTGAACAGGCCGCCGTCGCCGCCACCACCGCCGTGGATGACACCGCCGGTGGTCAGCCGCGCGTCGACCGCGTGCAGCAGCCGGTGCGCGCGCTCCCCGTGCCGCGGATCGCCGGTGTGCACCGCGAGCTCGGCTTCCAGGCCGAGCACCACACCCTGGCAGTAGGTGTAGATCGCGCTGTCGATGTCGCCCCCGGGCAGATGCACGCCGTCCAGGATCAGATCGGTGGCCGGATCACGCAGATTCGTGTCCAGCCAATCGGAGATCTCCTGCGCGCGGGTGTAGCGGCCGAGCCGGGCCAGCGCGATCCCGGCCGGACCGTTGGCGGGCGCGTTGTAGAAATCGGAGCCGACCCGCCACGGAACACCGCCGCCCGCGGCCGGATTCCACGCTTGGAAGAGCTGCTTCTCCAGCGCGACCAGACCACCGCGCGCCTCGGTGATGCCCTGGGTGCGTTCGGCGCGCTCCACCGCGATGGCCAACCAGGCCATATCGTCGTAATACCGATTGGTCCAGCCGGTGAGGTTGCGGATCCGGTGCGAGCGCACCAGCTCGCCCAGGCGTTTGCGGCGGGTGATGGTCGGCACCCGGTTGGCGGCGTCGACCGCGCAGTCGATCAGATGCGCCTGCCACCAGTAATGCCAGGTCACGAAGGCGCGTTCGCGCGCGGTGGCGGGCCAGCCGACCACGCCGAGCTCGGTGCCGGGCAATGCCCAGAGCGCGCGCAGATGCCGGGAGACGATCGCGGACTCCGCCATATCGGCCCGCTGCGACCATAATTCGGGCGTCGAGGGGGCGTCGTGCCCGGTGTTCGGGCTGCGCGAGGTCATGGTCCCCATGGTGCCAGCTGGCCGGTGCGTTATGTGGCCGATTTGTTACCCGGCTACCAGGAGGTGGACAGGTCGGCGTGCTGCCGCACCCAGGCGTGCATGGCGATCCCCGCCGCGACGCCCGCGTTGATGCTGCGGGTGGAACCGAACTGCGCGATCGAAACCGTCAGCGCCGCGGCATCTTTGGCATGCTCGGTGACTCCCGGGCCCTCCTGTCCGAACAGCAGCAGGCACGCGCGCGGCAGTTCGGCGGTTTCCAGCGGCACCGCGCCCGGCACATTGTCGACCGCGACCACGGTGAGCCCGTGCCGGGTCGCGTAGTCGAGCAGTTCGGTGATGTCGGAGTGGTGTTCGAGATGCTGGTAACGGTCGGTCACCATGGCGCCGCGGCGATTCCAGCGGCGGCGGCCGACGATGTGCACCGCCGCCGCCGCGAAGGCGTTCGCGGTGCGCACGACGGTGCCGATATTGGCGTCGTGTCCGAAGTTCTCGATGGCGACGTGGAACGGATGCCGCCGCCGGTCGATGTCGGCGACGATGGCCTCGCGGGTCCAATAGCGGTACGCGTCCACCACATTGCGGCGGTCACCGTGCGCGAGCAGCTCCGGGTCCAGGCGCGAGTCGGCCGGAGGCGGGGTGCCGAATTCGTCGGACCACGGCCCGACACCGTGTGGATGCTCGCCCCATTCGGTGGGTCCGGGTACGGGCTCGGCGGTGTCGGGCTGCGGGTGAGTCACTCCGACGATGCTAATTCCAGCGCGACGGCCGTCAGTACGTGCTGGCGCTGAACGCGCCCATGGCGACCAGGAGAATCACCAGCAGCACGCTCAGCGCGATCAGCGCGGTGCCGATGATGCCGAGGATGAAGCCCGCCTGCACCTTCCCGCGGCCGCCGAGAGCGCCGCCGGAGGCATCGATCTCGTCGAGCGTCTTCTTGCCCATGAACCAGGCGAACGGCGCGCACAGACTGCACAGGGTGACGCCCAGGATGCCCAGGATCAGCACCATCGTGGACTGCGGATGTTCCTGCGGACCGTACGGGCTGCCGTACGGCGCGCCGTAAGGCTGCTGCGGATACGGCTGCTGGCCGTACGGCTGCTGGCCGTAGGGCTGCTGCGGTTGCTGGGCATACGGGTCGGACTGCTGACCGTAAGGCTGCTGGGGCTGCTGGGCATACGGATCGGACTGCTGACCATACGGCTGCTGGCCGTACGGCTGTTGCCCATAGGGCTGATCCGGCTGGCCGGACTTGTCCATCGACGGCGGAAAACTCATGTGGAGGATGCTAGCTGTGAGCGTTCCACTTCGGGGCCTCCCCGGGAATCATGCATCCACCTCGTAATCCAACGGTCATAGGGTGTAGCTGGCACCACCTCGATTTCGGCGGTCAGCTCCCTCGTTCGCCGCCGCCGCGCCGACCAGCATGGAATCCATGACCGACACACAGGCCGATCCCACTCTCGTGCTCGACCCGCCTCCGACCGGGTCGCCGGCATGGCACACCGTGCTGCGTGCCCCCTTCCAGGCGCGGGTGTGGAAGGAGTTCGGCTACCTCCTGGTGGCGCTCGCGCTCGGGATGATCGGCGTCGTCTACGTCTTCTTCGCCATCGGCGCCGGGCTCTATGCCTCGATCACGATCATCGGCATCCCGCTGCTCGCCCTCGGCCTGCTGGGCCACCGGATCTTCGGCCGGGTGTATCGGGCGCTGGGGCGGACACTGCTGGATACCGCGGCAGAGCCGCCGCCTGCGTTCGTCCGCCGGCCCGGCCTGCTCGGATTCCTCAAGAGCGCGTTCACCGACCGGCCGAGCTGGCGGGCGCTGCTGTTCGTGCTGATCCAGGTCCCGCTGGGCATCGTCGGCGGCTATCTCGCCGCGATCGTCGTGGCCATGACGGTGTTCACGGCGATCTCCCCGGTCTTCTGGGCCGCGTTCCAGCCGATGAATGTCGACGAGCACGGTGTCGAACACCACTCGCTGATGCAGTTCGGGTCCTTCTACGTCGACACCTGGCCCCGGGTGCTCGGGGTAGCGGCGATCGGCGCGCTGCTGTGCTTCGCGCTGCCGTGGCTGATCCGCGGCATCACCGGGCTGCATCGCCTGCTCATCATCGCCCTGCTGGCGGCCACGGCCCGGGACAAGCAGCTCGCCGAACTTCGTGCGAGCCGCCGCGCGGCCGTGGACGACGCCGCCGCGACCCTGCGCCGGGTGGAGCGGGACCTGCACGACGGCACCCAGGCCCGGCTGGTCACCATCGCCATGGCGCTGGGCCGGGCCGAGGAGCGCCTGGTCGCGGGCGGCGATGCCCGCGATCTGATCGCCGACGCGCACGCGTCGTCCAAGGAGGCGCTCACCGAACTTCGTGAGCTGGTGCGCGGAATCCATCCGCCCGCACTGGAATTGGGCCTGGCGCCGGCGCTGGAGACGCTGACCTCGCGCTGCGCGGTGCCGGTCGATCTGCGGGTGACGCTGCCGCGGCGGCCCAGCCCGGCGATCGAGGCCATCGCCTACTTCTCGGTCGCCGAACTGCTCACCAATGTGGTCAAACACGCGCACGCCGACCGGGTGTGGGTCGCGGTCACCGCGCATGATCGCCGAAGGATCGCAATCACGGTGCGCGACAACGGGATCGGCGGCGTCCTGGCGCCGGGAGCAGCGGAATCCGGCGGCAGCGGACTGTCCGGGCTGGCGGCGCGGGCCCGGGCCGTCGACGGCACCCTGACCGTGGACAGCCCGACCGGAGGTCCCACCGTCGTGACTCTGCTCCTGCCGGAGGTAGGCCCGTGACCGGTTTGCGCATCGTCATCGCCGAGGACAGCGCCATCCTGCGGGACGGCCTGGCCGGCCTGCTCACCGAACGCGGCCACCAGTTGGTGGCCATGGTCGGCGACGCGAGCACCCTGAGCGAGGTTGTCGGGCAGCACAATCCGGATGTCGCCGTGGTCGACGTGCGCATGCCGCCGACGTTCACCGACGAGGGCCTGCTCGCCGCCATCGAACTGCGCCGCGCGTATCCGATGACCGGCGTGCTGGTGTTCTCGCAGTGGATCGAGACCCGCTATGCCACCGAACTATTGGCCGGCGGCGCCAGCGGCGTCGGCTACCTGCTCAAGGACCGGGTCGCCGACGTGCGTGAGTTCGTCGATGCCCTGCAGCGGGTCGCCACCGGCGGCACCGCCCTGGACCCGGAGGTGGTGAGCCAGCTGATGGGCGCCTCCCGCCAACAGGATTCGCTGGCCCGGCTCAGCCCGCGCGAACGCGAGGTGCTCGAACTGATGGCCCAGGGCCTGTCCAACCACGCGATCGCCACCGCGCTCACCGTCACCGAACGCGCGGTGGAAAAACACATCGGCAACATCTTCCTGAAACTCGATCTGCCGGTGTCGGATACGCATCATCGGCGGGTCCTCGCCGTGCTGCGACTCAGAGGGTAAGAGGATCGCCCGGACGCAACTAGTCGTCCCAGAGACCGTCGTGCGGCAGGTAGTAGTCGTAGAGCGGAGACACTCGGGGATCGCGCCACGCGGCATCGAACCAGTCGTCGCCGGCTGGACGCGCGACCGCACCGTGGCCGTGACTTCTGGCCGCAACGTCGGTGTGCATTCGTCGGCGCGGTGACAGTCGATCGTCGTAGACGGCGGCGTAGGGATTGTGATCGCCGGGCTCGATCGGGGCGTAGACGCCGGGGTCATCGGATGCCTGGTACGGCCGAAGATACGGCCACAGCGGATCCTCCGCGGGACGCGGCAGCTCCTGCGCCACGGGCGCCGTGGGTACCGCCATGGACTGCTGGACCGGCACTTCGACCGGTGCGGCGTCACGCGCGGCGGCCTCGAGGTATTCGACCTCGCGGTGCATGAGCGCGGTGGCCTCGGCGAACGCGGAACGGTAGGTATCGACGATGGCCTCCGCCAACTGCCGCTGATCCAGTTCCCGGCCGAATTCGTCGAGTGTGATCGCATGCAGGAAGCCGTCGGCGCCGACCTCGACCGTGACCGCCCCGTCGACGGTCGACGCCGTCGCGCGAATACGCGTCAGCGCTTCTTGCATCTGCTGGATGGTGGCCTGAGACTGTTCGATGTCCACGCCGATCCCTTCCTGATTCGATCACCGCAGCCGCGGAAGCCGGTCGAATGTGATTGGCTTTCATAGACTTCGACGGCGCCCGGCGACAATCGGTTCCCGCTCCGCGATGTGTCCTGGATCACAGTGGACGGTGCGTCCGGCGTTCGGGAGACGAATTGCGCGGTGGATGGAACGGTTTCCGGCCCGCGAACGTCAAACCTAGTGACACAACAGATCTGATCCGGGGAGACCGCATGACACTCATCGATCCCGCGCACCCCGCGCGGCGAGCGATCACACGCGACGGAGTCCGGTGATGCGCACGCTGAGCGGCCAAGGCGGCAGCGATATCGATCAGGTCCTGGCGCAGGGAATGAGCAAACTGGAGTCCTTCGGCCGGTTGATGACCTTGTATCAGGAATGGGCCGGCGACTATCCGAACGCGACCAGCCCGGATTCCCTGATCGATGAATACCTCCAGCAGGAAGGGATGAGCGTAGCGGGGCTGCGCGCCTACGCGAGCACGCTGAGCAGCGAGCTGACCTCCACCCTGACCGACCAGGCGACCGACCAGCAAGCCAAACTCGCACAGCTGCAAACCCTCTGGACCAACTCGGCGGCCGCGACCGCCGCGACCTACGCGCAGTCGCAGGCGAGCACCGGGATATCCACGGGGACCACGTCGCTGGCGACCACATCGACGACGGTCGGCGCCGCCGCCGACACGCTCGAACAGATCGTCACGGCCAAGGTCACGACCATCCAGCAGTATCTGACCGATTCCGTGGCAGGCAAATCCGCTGATCAGATCAGTCAGCTCATCGGGTACGCCAAGAACGGATTCGGCGGAGCCAGCACCGAGGAGGCGGGCAACATGCTTCGTGCGATTCTTCCCGAATACCCGGGCGGTAGCGATGTCTGATCCGCAGCAGTACGCGAAACAGTGGCTCGATTCGGTATTCAAGCCGGATGTCGAGAGCAAGGTCCAGGCGATCGCGAGTCTCAACTCCGAAACCCACCTCGCGGTCGACGGATCTTTGCAGACCGTCGCGGCGCAGATGAACTCGCTGGAGAACGTCGCCGCGCCCTCGCCGGGCTACACACCCTCGCCGGGCACCGTGCCCGTCCAAGGCAATCCGATTTCCGCGGCCAACCCACCCTCTCCCGACTACACGGGCGCCGCCAACCCACCCTCCCCCGACCTCACCGCCGCCAACCCACCCTCCCCCGACCTCACCACCGCCTACCCGCCCTCGACGGACCTGACCAGTGCACCCTCCTCGGATATGGGCAAGGCAGGCGAGTGGCGGCCCGGCGATATCGCCAATGTCATCACCGCGGCCAGCAAGATCACCGGCAGTCTGCCCGACCTGATCAAGGCGGTGGGCTCGCTGGACGACGACCTCGACGACATCCTCAAAGCCGGTGGCGAGGCGGTGAAGTCGGGCGGTGAAGGCATTTCGAAGATCATCGATTCGGTGGACAAGCTGATCGATCCGGCGGGCAGCGACACCGCGGAACCCCCGTCGTCGCCGGGCACTACGGAACCGCCGCCTTCGCCCGGCACGACGGAACCGCCGTCCGCCCCGGGCACTACGGAACCGCCGTCCGCGCCCGGCACGACCGAGCCACCGTCCGCGCCCGGCACCACAGAACCGCCTTCCGCACCCTCGACGGTCAACCCGCCGTCGCCCACCACGGTCCCCGCGGCACACATCCCGACCACCGAGGTTCCGACCAACACCGCGTCACCTGCACCGAATTCGCTGATGGGCTTGCCGCCGATCGGTATGCGGGCCGGTGACCGTGACCGTGAATCGGATGGCAGTCAGGTGCCGAGTCCGAGTCCGTTCACCACCGACACCCCTGAAGAGCGGCCATGAATCCGGTACTGCGGCTGGAACACATTGCCAACCAGCATGATTCGTCGGTCCGGCGGATCCAGGCCCGGCTGGAGCGCGCCGACCTGCGCGCGCAGCAGGCCGCTCAGGAACTCGCGGCACGTGCTCGTGCGGAGCGCAAGCGCCGCGCGGCGGCGCGGCCGGCGGCGGGTGCGCCGAAACCCGCTGAGCTCATGCAACATCCGGACCTGCTCATCTGGGCGCTGCGGTCCAAGCCCACGAAGTAACCACACCAGCGTCCAGACAGGAGGACCGTCATGGAGATCAACGTAGAGGGCCTGAAATTGCTGGCCGGTGCGCAATCGGCGGCCGCGCTGGCGCTGGCGGACAGCGCCGGTCGTTTGCGCAGCGCCGCGTCCGAGTTCGTGCCGGCCCAGGTCGGCCGGGAGTATCTGCGATACGGTGAGCAGATCGTGACCGCGATGGAAACGATCGGCCAGCAGGTCACGGCGTGGGCCGACACGCTCGAGCAGACCGGCCAGAACTGGCTGACCAGCGCCAACGCGATGGCCGCGGGCGATAATTCGTTCGCCGCCACCCTCCAGGCGCTCACCCAGGGCGAATCCCCCTCGAGTGAGCTCACCTCGAACGCGCCGAGCAGCGAAGCGCCCACCGACAACCCGGAATACAGCAACGAAGCCCCGACCACCATGCCCAGCGGCGAGCAGAAGGACTGGATCGACGAGGCCATTCGCGAACTGCGCGCCGCGGGCTACGACATCAAGGACAGCGACGCGGCCATCATCGCCAAGATCATCGAGAAGGAATCCGGCGGCAACCCCAACGCCATCAACAACTGGGACAGCAACGCCGCGGCCGGTACGCCGTCCAAGGGCCTGATGCAGACCATCGACCCGACCTTCAACTCCTACAAGCTGCCCGGCCACGACGACATCTACAACCCGGTCGACAACATCATCGCCGGCACCAGATACGCCATCGAACGCTACGGCTCGCTGTCCAACGTGCCCGGCATCGTGGCAATGAACTCCGGCAACAGCTACGTCGGGTACTGAACGGGATTTCGTCAAGGCTGGTTCACGGCGCCGCGGGCCGTCCTATTCTGAGCGCAGGGTTTCCGGGGTGGAGGCTTGGCATGGACCACGCGCGCATTCTCCGCACGGTGCTCGGCGTCGTCGCCGGGTACCTGATCCTGCTCGGCCTGTGGCTGGGCTGGTTGATCCATCACACGCCACCCGGGACCCTCCCCTTCCAGGTGGTCGCGATGGTGGGGCTGTTCGGTTCCGCCGTCGGCTTGGGGATGCTGCTGACCACGCGCCCGTCCCGCGCCGATCGGTGGCTGTGGCGGCACGGGCTCGAGGGCTGGGCCCTCGTCATCGACCGGCACCCGCTCGAACCCGACGGCCGGCGCGGCGAACTGACCCGGCTCGAACTGGAACTCACCGTTCCCGGCGCCGAAACCTACGCCGGCTCGATCACCCTGACCATCACCCCCGCCGACAGCCCGAAACTGACTGTCGGCTCGACGATTTCGATCCGCGTGGATCCAGCCGACCGCGACCGCATCATCCTGGTGCTCTAACGGCCTGCCGCCGCCAGCTCGGTCAGACTCGCGACAGCGGTTCGCGCCGCCTGCCGCACCGCCTCGTTCGAGTCCTCGACCAGCGGAGTCAGATCCGTGATCGCATCCACCGCACCCAGATCACCCAACTCGTCTACCGCACTCTCGCGAACCAGCGCATGACGATCCGACAGCGCTCGGATCAGAATCGGTTTCGCCGACTCTCCGGAATTCCTTCGCACGTACTGAAGAACCGCACTCCGCACGGTGGGCGACTCGTGATCGAGGAACCCGAGTACTTCACCCTGCACATCGGCGGCCCCCAGATATCCGAGCGCCACGATCGCCTCGGCGAGCAGATCCGATTCGTGTTCCCGCAACAACTCCCGCATCCTGGCACCGAAGATCGGATCAGTGCCGGAAACCTGGAAGAGCCCATCGATCACAGCGAGCGCCTGCGGAAGCTGCTTTCGATCCAATTCCGCATAGAGACAATCGATTCCGGGCCGACCCGACGCCGCGATCCGCTCGACCACCGCTTCGTAGTAGTCGTCGTAATTCCCGCCGCTACGCAGCCGCGCCACCAGTTCGTCCAGCGAGAGATCCGCCAATTCTGGATACAGATCCACAGTCCACTCTCGTCGACGGCCTACGTAAACAGCTCGGGGAAGTGGGTGGTCAAGGCTTGCGGTGCACTCGCGGATCGGCCAGGAAGTATTGGGCGGCAGCGTAAGTCGACAGGATGAGCCCCTCGGCGAGATGGCGGGATCGGGGGCTGCGCGCGAACAGACGACGTAGCACGATGAGTCCGTCGGAAATCGTGAACAGCAGCGCGCCGATACCCAGGCGGCTGCGTGGATCGGGATTCGGGAGATTCAGGCCCGCGATGTTCTTCGCGTCGGGCGCCAGCCCGGGATCCGACGCCAGCACGGCGGCCGTGCCCAGCGTCGCACCGTAGGCCGTCAAAGGTGTTGCGACCGAACGGGCTCGCGCCCGCAGCAGCGCGCCCGCGCCGAGGCAGGCCAGGACCCGCGGCACCGCGATCGCGGGCCGGGGCCGGGCGCCCTGGCGCAGCCACAGCGCCGAATACCCGGTCTGCATCACCGCGAACGAGGACGCGCCCGCGATCAGCCGCCGGTCGTTGTCCGGGTCGATCAACAGCACGTCACCCACCGTGGCCGCGGCGAGCGAACCGAGCAGCAGCCCGCGATCGACCGGATCCAGCTCGACCTCGGCGGTGGCCACATCCGCCGCGAGCAGCGGCATCAGCAGCGGCTTGGCCACCCACTGCACCTTCTCGCGACCGGTGACCGCGCCGAACACGGTGACCGCCGCGGCCGCCAGGAACCCGGCCCGAAACACCCGCACGACAGCGTCCTCAGAAACTCGGCTCGGCCGGCGCCGGCGGCAGGGTGACGACCTGGCCCGCATAGCTCAGACCCGCGCCGAACCCGAGCAGCAGCGCCGTCTGGCCGCCCTTCGCCTTCCCGGTGACCAGCATTTCCTCCATGGCCAGCGGAATCGACGCGGCGGAGGTGTTGCCGGTGTTCTCGATGTCGTTGGCCATCGGGATATCGTCGGCCAGACCCAGGTTCTTGCGCATCAACTCGTTGATCCGGGCATTGGCCTGGTGCGGGACGAAGACCTCGATATCGTCCTTGGCGACTCCGGACATCTCCAGCGCCGAGGCCAGCGCGCGCGGCAGCGTCACCGCGGCCCAGCGGAACACGCTCGGCCCCTGCATACGCAGCGACATCCGGCCGATCGCCTCGACCTCCGGGTCGACGCCCTGCATGGCCTGCGCCTTGTTCATGTACTCCAGGAAGTCGACATCCTGGGCGATGGCTTCGGCATGCTCGCCGTCGCTGCCCCACACCGTCGGGGAGATGCCGTTCTCCTCGGCCGGGCCGACGACGACCGCGCCCGCGCCGTCGCCGAAGATCATGGCGGTGCCGCGATCGGTCGGATCGAGGCCGACGGTCATCGTCTCGGCGCCGATCACCAGCACATATTCGGCGGAGCCTGCGCGGATCAGGTCGGCCGCGACGCCGAGGCCGTAACCGAAACCACCACAGCCCGAGGTCAGGTCGAACGCGGGGACGCCGTTGATGCCCAGGTCGTGCGCGATCGTCGGGGCGCCGTGCGGGGTGAGTTTGAGCCAGCTCGACGTGCACAGGATCACCGCGCTGATCTTCGACCGGTCGATCCCGGTGTTGTTCAGCGCGCGGGCACCGGCCGCGGCGGCCATCGAACGCAACGTCTCCTCGCCACTGATCCAGCGGCGATTGCGGATACCCGTGCGCTCGAAGATCCACTCGGGCGTGGAATCCAGGACCGCGCACACTTCCGCGTTGCTGACGATGCGCTGCGGACGGTAAGCACCGATTCCGAGCATCGCAACGTTCTCGCGACCTTTGTTGACAGCAATGCTCACCATGGGTGACTCACACGACCCTTCACCGGACAACCCTATAACCGATGCCCAGGCTAACCCAGGGCAAGGTCCTTGAGACCGAGGATGGAACGGTACTCCAGCCCCTCGGCCGCGATCACCTGATCGGCGCCGGTCTCCCGGTCGACCACGGTGGCCACACCGACGACGGTAGCGCCCGCCTCCCGCAGCGCGCGCACCGCGGTCAGTGGGGAGTTGCCGGTGGTCGTGGTGTCCTCCACCACGAGCACGCGTTTGCCCACGATGTCGGGCCCCTCGATCTGGCGCTGCATCCCGTGCGTCTTGGCGGCCTTGCGCACCACGAACGCATCGATCGGGCGACCCGGCGCGTGCATGACCGCCAGCGCCACCGGATCCGCGCCCATGGTCAGACCGCCCACCGAATCGAAGTCCCAGTCCGCCACCAGCTCGCGCAGCAGCCGGCCGATCAACGGCCCGGCCTCGTGGTGCAAGGTGGCCCGGCGCAGGTCGACGTAGTAGTCGGCCTCCTTGCCCGAGGACAGCGTGACCTTGCCGTGCACCACCGCCAGCGCGCGCACCAGCGCGGCCAGCTTGTCGCGATCGAGCAGGGTTGATGCCTCGCTCATGACTTGTTTACGTCCTTCCGCGTGAGTTGAACAGGCCGCGATTCATGCGCACCTGGAGGGCTCGCGGAATCATGCCAGCCGCTGTGGTGAGCACCTTGTACTGCACTCCGGGCACCGATACCACCCGGTCCTTCTCCAGATCACCCAGTGAATCCGCGACCACCTGGTCGACCGTCAACCACATCCGCCGCGGTGTCGAGGACATCTCGATACCGGCGCGCTCGTGGAATTCGGTGCGCACGAATCCGGGACACAGCGCCTGGACCCGCACACCGGTGCCGGCCAGGCCGCCCGCCAAACCCTCGGTGAAGGATACGACGTAGGCCTTGGAGGCCGAATAGGCCGAGCCCCGACCGGGCACCAGACCCGCCACGCTGGCCACATTGACGACGGAGCCCTTGGCCGCCGAGATCATGGCCGGGAGGGCGGCGTGGGTCAGCCGCAGCACCGCGGTGACATTGACGTCGAGCTGGGCTTGCAGCCGCTCGTAGGGCAGCGTCCAGAATTCGCCCTGATGCGCGAATCCGGCGTTGTTGACCAGGAATTCGAGACCGGCCGCGGCCCGTTCGGCGACCCGTTCCCGATCGGCCTCGACCGCGAGATCGGCGGTGAGCACCTCCGAGCGGGTACCGAATTTGCGCTCCAGCTCACCTGCCAGGGCGGTCAGCCGTTCGGTGTCGCGGGCCACCAACACCAGGTCGTAGCCGAGGGCGGCGAGCCGACCGGCGTAACCGTGGCCGATACCGGAGGTGGGGCCGGTGACCAGGGCGACGGGGCGGGTAGCGCCGGGCAGGCGCGCGGAAGCAGCACTATCGGTCATGGCGACCATATTCCCATCAGCGGTTTATTGCGGGACCGGACCCTGGTACGGACGGAAACCGGGGTGGAACGGGCCGCCGGGCTGCGCCTCGTCCCGGCCGCGCGGCTCGTCGTCCTCGTCGAGCTGTTCCGCACGGACCCGGGCGTCGGGGACCACCGCCAGCGACGGGCGGCGCGGCGGCTCGGGTTCCTCGTCGTAGCCGGGGAACTCGTCGTCGCGCTCGTCGTAGTCCCAGTCGTCGCGCTCACCCAGATCGGGCACGTCCAGTTCGGAGTCGAAATCGTCGTCCTCGTCCGGATGCGGGCGGGATTCGTGACCGGTCGCGCCGGGGCGCGGATCGGCGACCGGGGGCAGCACATGCAGCAGACCCGAGAGCCGCAGCACGGCGTCGATCGTGGTCTCCCAATCCTTGGGCACCGTGCCGATGGAGAGCATGCCCAGCGTCCAGTTGCCTTCGGACCACAGCATCTGCACGGTGTCGGGCAGCGACTCGATGAACGCGACCATCCGCTGATCGACCGCGTGCCTGGCGATTTCGGGATTCGTCGCGAACACCACCCGGTCACCGATCGCGCCGAGCAGCTCCAGATCGGCGTCCTTGGGCGGAGCGGCCGTCTTCAGCCGCATGTCCACGTCGATATCGGAGCCGATCTGACGTCGGACGGCGACCAGGGTCGCCGCGTCTTCCAGGTCGAACAGAACGAACTTCTCGCCCTTGCGAATTCCGGACACCACGTCCACGGCGGAGAGGTAGCCGAGCTTGGCCAGGGCGCCACGCCGCCAGGTGGCGGGCAGCGCCGGTTCCACCGATACATACGTGTAGCCCTGGGATTTCGCCCAGACCTGGCGTGCGTGACCGGTCCGCTGCCGCTGGACCCGATCGAAATACAGCAGCACGATCGCACCTATCAGTGCGATCGCCGCCAACCCGAACCACAATGCCGTCATCGCCATCTACCTTAATGGGCGCAGCCCGGCAGAGTTCGTCATTGTGGGCGCGCCGAGGCAGAACCTCGTCACCGAGGGCCGCCGGGCAGCGCGGTGCTGATGATGAACTTGGCCAAGATGGACCCGTCCGGATTCTTGTCACCCTGCACCATCACTATGTCACCGACGGGCAGGTCCGACACCTTCGAGCCGGACAGCGAAATCACCTGGGTCATCTCGTCGGTGCGCACGGTGACGGTGGCGCCGGAGGTCGCCTCCAGGGTGATGGTGCCGCCTTCGTTGGCGTCGATGGTGCCCATGGTCGCGCCGAGATTGTCGAATCCGGGCAGACCGGGCAGCTCCGTGCTGCTGGGGTCCCCCGATTCCGGCGGCAGTACCGGGGCGGCCGGGAGGGACCGGGTGGTGGTGCCGCCCGCGCTGTCGGAGCTCGAATCGCGACTACCCAGCAGCGCGCCCAGCATGGCGGCGGCCACCGCGACCAGCGCGACCACACCGAGCGAGAGCGCGACCCACAGCCCGATATTGCGTTTGGGCGGCGGCCCCGGCGGTGGCCCGCCCGGCGGCGGACCACCGGGCGGCACCGCACCGGGCGGTGGATACTCGTTGCCGTATCCGCCTTCGTAAGCGCCCCACTGGTTTTCGGCCTGCGGTAACCGCTCGGTCGGATGAGGTGGCGGGGGCGGCCACGCCCCGTACTGTTCGGTCGACGGATAGACCGAGGGCTCCTGGCCGTACTCGGGCGGCGGGCCTTCTTCCGGACGTTGCCCCCAAGGATCCTTCGGGTTCGTCATGCACTCCAGGGTAGGCGCGCGAGGACGGTCCGCCCGGGAAGACGGACCGTCCGGTCGCTACTTGCCCACGACCAGGGTGTCGCGGTTCTGATCCAGGTCGACCTTGACCGTGTCGCCGTCCTGCACCTCACCGGCCAGCAGCTCCTTGGCCAGGGTGTCGCCGATCGCCTGCTGAATCAGCCGGCGCAGCGGCCGCGCGCCGTAGGCCGGGTCGTAGCCGCGCATGGCCAGCCACAACTGGGCCGCCTCGCTCACCTCGAGCGTCAATCGGCGTTGCGAGAGCCGCTTCTGCAGCTGCTGCAACTGGATGTCGACGATCGAGCGCAGCTCGTCCTCGTCCAGATGGTGGAACATCACCACATCGTCGAGGCGGTTGAGGAACTCCGGCTTGAACGCGGCGCGCACCGCCGTCATCACCAGTTCCGGATCAGCGCCCGCGCCCAGGTTCGAGGTGAGTATGAGGATCGTATTGCGGAAATCGACCGTGCGGCCCTGACCGTCGGTGAGCCGGCCCTCGTCGAGCACCTGCAGCAGGATGTCGAACACATCCGGGTGCGCCTTCTCGATCTCGTCGAACAGGATCACCGAGTACGGGCGGCGGCGCACCGCCTCGGTGAGCTGACCGCCCTGGTCGTAGCCGACGTAGCCGGGCGGGGCGCCGACCAGGCGGGCCACCGCGTGCTTCTCGCTGTACTCGCTCATGTCGATCCGGACCATGGCGCGCTCGTCGTCGAAGAGGAAGTCCGCCAACGCCTTCGCCAGCTCGGTCTTACCCACACCGGTCGGGCCGACGAACATGAACGAGCCGGTCGGGCGGTTCGGGTCGGCCACACCGGCCCGGGCCCGGCGTACCGCGTCGGAGACGGCTTGCACGGCCTCGGACTGGCCGACCACGCGGCGGCCCAGCTCGTCCTCCATGCGCAGCAGCTTCTGCGTCTCGCCCTCGAGCAGCCGCCCGGTCGGGACGCCCGTCCAGGCCGACACCACATCGGCGATATCGTCCGGGCCGACCTCCTCCTTGAGCATGATCTCGCCGTCGGCCGCACCGGCCGAAGCCTTTTCGGCCGCGGCCAGCTTCTTCTCCAGGTCCGGGATCCGGCCGTAGCGCAGCTCGGCGGCCTTGCCCAGATCGCCGTCGCGCTCGGCGCGCTCGGATTCACCGCGCAGCGTCTCGAGCTCCTCCTTCAGGGTGCGCACCTGATCGAGCGCGCCCTTCTCGTTCTGCCAGCGGGTCATCAGCTGGTTCAGCTTCTCCTTGCCGTCGGCGAGTTCGGAGCGCAGCTTCTCCAGCCGGATCTTGGAGGCCTCGTCGGTCTCCTTGCTCAGCGCCATCTCCTCGATCTCCAACCGGCGCACCGAGCGCTCGATCTCGTCGATTTCGACCGGGCGCGAATCGATTTCCATGCGCAGCCGGGACGCGGCCTCGTCGACCAGGTCGATCGCCTTGTCCGGCAGGAAGCGGGCGGTGATGTAACGGTCGGACAGGGTGGCGGCGGCGACCAGCGCGGAGTCGGTGATCCGCACGCCGTGGTGCACCTCGTAGCGCTCCTTGATGCCGCGCAGGATGCCGACGGTGTCCTCCACCGAGGGCTCGCCGACCAGCACCTGCTGGAAGCGGCGCTCCAGGGCGGCGTCCTTCTCGATGTGCTGGCGGTACTCCTCCAGCGTGGTGGCGCCGACCAGGCGTAGCTCGCCGCGGGCGAGCATCGGCTTGATCATGTTGCCCGCGTCCATGGCGGATTCGCCGGTGGCGCCGGCGCCGACGATGGTGTGCAGCTCGTCGATGAACGTGATGACCTGTCCCGCACTGTTCTTGATGTCCTCGAGCACGGCCTTGAGCCGTTCCTCGAACTCACCGCGGTACTTCGCCCCGGCCACCATGGCGCCCAGGTCGAGCGACACCACGGTCTTGCCGCGCAACGACTCCGGTACGTCACCGGCGACGATGCGCTGCGCGAGGCCCTCGACGATGGCCGTCTTGCCGACACCCGGCTCGCCGATCAGCACCGGGTTGTTCTTGGTGCGGCGGCTGAGCACCTGGATGACGCGGCGGATCTCGGAATCGCGCCCGACCACCGGGTCGAGTTTGCCCTCGCGAGCCAGGTCGGTCAGGTCGGTGGAGTACTTCTCCAGCGCCTGATAGCTGCCTTCGGGGTCGGGGTTGGTGACCTTCGCGCTGCCGCGCACGGCGGTGAACGCCTCGCGCAGCGCGTCGGCGGTGGCGCCGTACTTCTGCAGCAGCATGGTGATGTCGGAGTCGCCCGAGGCCAGACCCACCATGACGTGCTCGGTGGAGACGTATTCGTCGCCCATTTCCGTGGCCAGGTGCTGCGCGGCGGTGATCGCGGCCAGGCTTTCCCGGCCGAGCTGCGGCTGGGTGGTGGCGCCGGAGGCGCGCGGCAGTCGGTCCACGATGTCGCGGGCCTCGCGCCGGACCGCGCCCGGATCCACTCCGACCGCTTTGAGCAGGGGGGCGGCGATGCCGTCGGTCTGATCCAGCAACGCCACCAGCAAGTGCGCCGGACGGATCTCCGGATTGCCCGCGGCGGAGGCCGCCTGGAGGGCGGCGGTCAGGGCCGCCTGGGTCTTGGTGGTGGGATTGAACGAGTCCACGATCACCTTCCTACGAGTCGATTGGTTACACCGTCCAACGCCGTAAAGGTTGAGTCTGTTCCGCTCAAGTTCGAATTTTTCGTGACCTCGATCGCTCACGCTACGCCGCACCCGGGCCGAATGCGATGAATCGCGCCGCCGGTGGTGTAGGGATGCATAGAACGTCATATTCAGCACGAATCGAGGAGCGGGACGATGCGCGCGATCGTGGTACGTCAGTTCGGAGCGACCCCCGAAGCCGCCGACATGCCGGTGCCCGAACCGGGACCGCGCGAGGTCCGCGTCTCCCTCGAAGCCGCCGGGGTGAACCCCTTCGACAGAAAGCTCGCCGACGGCATCCTCGACGGCCGGCTGCCGCACGACTTCCCGCTCGTGCTAGGCGTGGACGGCGCGGGCACCGTGCTCGAGACCGGCGCCGAGGTCACCCGTTTCGCGGTCGGCGACCGCGTGGTCGGCAAGTTCCTGGCCGACCGGGCCGGGCACGGCGCGTTCGCCGAATACGCGGTGCTGCCCGAGGACGCCACCCTGGTCCGGATCCCCGAGCGGGTGCCCACCATGGCGGCCGCGGCCGTGCCCACCGCGGGCATCACCGCGCAGGATCTGGTGGACGCCGCCAAGATCGAGCCCGACCAGACCGTGCTGATCGTCGGCGCGACCGGCGGCGTCGGGGTCTTTTTGGTGCAGCTGGCCACGCTCGCGGGCGCACACGTCATCGCGACGGCGCGCGGGGACGCGGCGGATCAGATGCAGCGGCTGGGCGCGGCCGAAACCGTCGACTACACCCGGGGTTCGGTGGCCGAGCAGGTCGCCGCCCGGCACCCGGATCGAGTCGACGTGCTGTTCGACCTGGTCAGCCCGCCCGAGGAGCTATCCGAGCTGACCGCGGTCGTGCGCGACGGCGGCAGCGCCTACTCCACCGTCTTCGCCGCCGACGCGGACGCGTTGCGGGACCGCGGCATCGACGGCGGAAACTTCGAATCACACGGCGCTGCACCGGAATTGGCTCGGCTGCTGCGTCGGGTCAGCGACGGCGACGTGGTGATCCCGATCGAGCGGACGGCACCGCTGGCCGAGGCGGCGTCGGTGCTCGGCGCACCGGGCGCGCGCGGCAAGACGATCTTGACCATCTGACCGCCGCGGGAGCATTCACTTCCCCCGCGTACAGCCCGGTTTGCCGACAGATTACGGTTGGCGCCGGTCATACCCCGCCTTACGGTGACGACCTCCGGTTTTTCCTGGATACTGGTTGCGACACGGCCGACGGGTATGTCCCTGGGCAAGACGAGGGAAAGGAAGCTCCACGTCGTGGATGCGCGTTCAGCAGCGCTGGTCCGCGCCAACTTCCGTTCGGTGACCGACGCACCGAACGGACCCGAGCGGTTGACCAGCACGTTCTACGGCTTTCTGTTCGCCGAGAACCCCCAGCTCCGTGAGCTGTTCCCCCCCGCGATGGATATGCAGGCCAAGCGACTGGTCACCGCGATCCAGTTCGTGATCGATCACCTCGAGGACTGGGAGCGCGCTCAGAAGTTCCTCGAGCAGCTCGCCCGCGACCACCGCAAGTACGGTGTGTCGGCGACGCACTACGACCTGGCCGGGCACGCGCTGTTGCAGGCGTTCCGCTCCTACAACGGGCCGGGCTGGAATCGGGAGCTGCACGAGGGCTGGCGCGATGTCACCATCCTGATCTCCGCGGCGATGGCGATCGGCGCGAATTCCGACAAGTCGCAGCCGGTCTGGGAGGCGACGGTGGTCGGGCACCGGCGGGTGCTGGAGGATCTGGCGATCGTGCGGCTGCAATCGGAGACTCCGATCCCGTATCAGGCGGGCCAGTACGTGCCGGTCACGATTCCGCAGCGGCCCCGGATGTGGCGCTACCTCTCCCCCGCGATTCCGTCGAATCCGTACGGGGAGATCGAATTCCACGTCCGCAAGATCCGCGGCGGCTGGGTCAGCCCGGCCGTGGTCAACGAGACCAAGGTCGGTGACCGCTGGCAGATCGCGGCACCGCTGGGCGGGTTGCGCGTGGATCGCGAGAGCAAGCGCGACGTGCTGATGATCGGCGCGGGCACCGGCATCGCACCGCTGCGCGCGCAGCTGATCGAGATGGGCCAGCGCGGGGTGAACCCGCGGGTGCATTTCTTCATCGGCGGGCGCTACCCCTGCGATCTGTACGACGTGGAGAACATGTGGCAGCTCTCGCAGAGCAATCCGTGGCTGACCATCGTCCCGGTCTGTGAGCAGAAGACCAATCCGTGGTGGTTTCCGCACCCGCCCGCGGAGGAGCCCTACGGTATGCACCGCCGGCTCACCGGCAATCTGGGCGCGGTCGTCGCGAGCTTCGGCGCGTGGGCGGACCGCCAGATCCAGATCGCCGGTTCGGCGCGCATGATCGCCGACACCCGGCGGGCGCTGGTGTCGGTCGGCACCCCCGAGCACATCATTACCTCCGATCCTGTGTAAGCGAGACATCCTTGGCGATCGATCCCAGCCCCGGCACGCCTGAAGAGTGGACGGCGACCGTCGTCGGCCATCACCGGCTGCGCCACGATCTGGCCGTCATCCGGCTGATCGGCGAGTTCGTGCCCTTCACCGCCGGCCAGTCGGTCGAGGTGCGGGTGCCGCAGCAACCGGAGGTGCGGCGGCGGCTCTCGCCCGCGCTGCCCCCCTCGCTGGACGGGAAGCTCGAGTTCCATGTGCGCACGGTGCCCGGGGGCTGGCTGAGCGGCACCCTGGTCGCCGACACCCAGATGGGCGACGAGTGGCGAATCTCCGCGCCCGCGGGCCTGTTCCGGGTCGATCCGGCCGGTGACGAGGTGGTCATGATCGCGGGCGGCACCGGGCTGGCCCCGATGCGCTCGCAGATCTTGGAGCTGGCGCGCGTTCCCGAGCCGCCGCGCACGTATCTGTTCGTCGGCGGGCACAGTCCGCGCGATCTGTATGCCGCGGACATGCTCAGCCTGCTGGCCGAGCAGCTGCCGTGGCTGACCGTGGTGCCGGTGGTGCAGAGCGTGACCGATCCGGGCTGGGTCGACGAGTGGTACGAGCGATCGCGGGTGGATATCGGTTTCGCGCCCGAGGATCTGTTCCAGGGCACCCTGGCCGAGGTGATCGGATCGCACGGCGCGTTCGCCGCGCATCAGGTGCTGGTCTGCGGTTCGCCGGCGATGGTGCACGCGACGGTGAACCGCCTGCTGGAGACGGGCACCCCGGCGGAGCGGATCCAGTTCGAGGGCTTGCAGTAGCCCGACTATCGGACCAATCGGTCTTTTTCTATTACGAACCGGCCACATCATGGCCGAGCACGGGCCGCCTGACGAGAATGGCGGATGGTGTCCGTGACGATCCGGGAATAGATCGTGCGGGCAGCCGGTTGAGCTGTCTAGATGTTGAGCGTGTTCGACTCAAGTTCCGTTTGACTCCCGGCGAGACCGAGGGCAAGATTGAGCCGACCACGCTCAGCATTGCTGGGACCGTGCTCCGCGAAGGTGCTTGGAGCCGCCGAAATGCGCCCGGCACCGACAAGTAATACGTCCAACTAGGAGGAACCACCATGGCTCGTGCGGTCGGAATCGACCTCGGGACCACGAACTCGGTCGTCGCCGTTCTCGAAGGCGGCGAACCCGTCGTCGTCGCGAACTCCGAAGGATCGCGCACCACCCCGTCCGTCGTCGCGTTCGCGAAGAACGGTGAGGTTCTGGTCGGCCAGCCCGCCAAGAACCAGGCGGTCACCAACGTCGACCGCACCATCCGCTCGGTCAAGCGCCACATCGGCACCGACTGGACCACCGAGATCGACGGCAAGAAGTACACGCCGCAGGAAATCTCCGCGCGCACGCTGATGAAGCTCAAGCGCGACGCCGAGGCATACCTCGGTGAGGAGATCACCGACGCGGTCATCACCGTCCCCGCCTACTTCGAGGACGCGCAGCGCCAGGCCACCAAGGAAGCCGGGCAGATCGCGGGCCTGAACGTGCTCCGCATCGTCAACGAGCCGACCGCGGCCGCGCTGGCCTACGGCCTGGACAAGGGCGACAAGGAACAGACCATCCTGGTCTTCGACCTCGGTGGCGGCACCTTCGACGTCTCGCTGCTGGAAATCGGCGAGGGCGTCGTCGAGGTTCGCGCCACCTCCGGCGACAACCACCTCGGTGGTGACGACTGGGACGAGCGCATCGTCAAGTGGCTGGTCGACAAGTTCAAGGCGTCCTCAGGCATCGACCTGACCAAGGACAAGATGGCCATGCAGCGCCTGCGTGAGGCGGCGGAGAAGGCCAAGATCGAACTGTCGTCCTCGCAGTCGACCTCGATCAACCTGCCCTACATCACCGTCGACGCGGACAAGAACCCGCTGTTCCTCGACGAGCAGCTGACCCGCTCGGAGTTCCAGAAGATCACCTCCGATCTGCTCGACCGCACCCGTGCGCCGTTCCAGCAGGTCATCAAGGACGCCGGCATCAAGGTCTCCGACATCGACCACGTGGTCCTCGTCGGTGGTTCCACCCGTATGCCCGCCGTCACCGAACTGGTCAAGGAGCTGACCGGCGGCCAGGAGCCCAACAAGGGCGTGAACCCGGACGAGGTCGTCGCCGTCGGCGCCGCCCTGCAGGCCGGTGTGCTCAAGGGCGAAGTCAAGGACGTCCTGCTGCTCGATGTCACCCCGCTGTCGCTGGGTATCGAGACCAAGGGTGGCGTGATGACCAAGCTCATCGAGCGCAACACCACCATTCCGACCAAGCGCTCGGAGACCTTCACCACCGCCGACGACAACCAGCCGTCGGTGCAGATCCAGGTGTTCCAGGGTGAGCGCGAGATCGCCTCGCACAACAAGCTGCTCGGCTCCTTCGAGCTGACCGGCATTCCGCCGGCCCCGCGTGGCGTGCCGCAGATCGAGGTCACCTTCGACATCGACGCCAACGGCATCGTGCACGTGACCGCCAAGGACAAGGGCACCGGCAAGGAGAACACGATCAAGATCCAGGACGGCTCCGGCCTGTCCAAGGAGGAGATCGACCGGATGGTCAAGGACGCCGAGGCGCACGCCGCCGAGGACAAGGCCCGCCGCGAGGAGGCCGAGACCCGCAACCAGGCCGAGTCGCTGGTGCACCAGACCGAGAAGTTCATCGCCGACAACGCCGACAAGGTCCCGGCCGAGGTCAAGACCAAGGTCGAGGCCGCCATCGCCGAGGCGAACGAGGCGCTGAAGGGCACCGATATCGCCGCCGTGAAGTCCGCGGTGGAGAAGCTGGCGACCGAGTCGCAGGCGCTGGGCCAGGCGATCTACGAATCGCAGGCCGCCGACGCCGCCGCCTCGGGCAACGGCTCCGCGCCGCAGTCCGATGACGACCAGGTCGTGGATGCCGAGGTCGTGGACGACCCGATCGACACGGAGAAGAAGTGAGCGAGGGTAACTCCACTCCCGAGGAGCCGGTGACCTTCGTCGACAAGCGCAAGGTCGACCCTGAAACGGGCGAGGTGCGGGAACCGGTCGCGGCGGAGGCCGCGGCCGGGAACGGCAGCGAAGCCCCGGAGGCGGCCGATCAGCTCGCCGACACCATCAGCGTGGAACTGGCCGAGCGCACCGCCGATCTCCAGCGCCTGACCGCGGAGTACGCCAACTACCGGCGCCGCGTCGACCGCGACCGCAAGGCCGCGATCGACGGCGCCAAGGCGGCCGTGGTCACCGAATTGCTCGGTGTGCTCGACGATCTGGACCGGGCCCGCGCGCACGGCGATCTGGAGGGCCCGCTCAAGGCGGTCGCCGACAAGCTCGCCGGCGCACTGCAGAAGCAGGGTCTCGAGGAGTTCGGCGCGGAGGGCGAGCCCTTCGACCCGACCCTGCACGAGGCCGTGCAGCACGAGGGTTCCGGCCACGAGCCGGTCCTGGGGCTGGTCATGCGCAAGGGTTATCGCTTCGGCGAGCGGGTGCTGCGGCACGCGCTGGTCGGGGTCACCGATCCGGTGGCCGAGCAGCCCGCGGCGGAAACGGCGGCATCGGATGCTGATGCCGAAGCGAACAACGAGTAGTCCGGAAGGAGGAGACGCACGGTGAGTCAACGCGAGTGGATCGAGAAGGACTTCTACAAGGAGCTGGGCGTCTCCTCCAACGCCACGCAGGACGAGATCAAGAAGGCTTATCGCAAGCTGGCTCGTGACCTGCACCCGGACGCCAATCCCGGTGATACCAAGGCCGAGGAGCGGTTCAAGTCCGTCAGCGAGGCGCACGCCGTGCTGTCGGATCCGGCCAAGCGCAAGGAGTACGACGAGACACGTCGCCTGTTCGCGGGCGGCGGTTACGGTCGCGGCGGGTTCAATCCCGGTGCGTCGGGCGGGTTCTCGCAGGACTTCAATATCGGGGATATCTTCGGCGGTGCCGGTGGCGGCGCCGGCGACGGTGGCCTCGGTGATCTGTTCGGCGGCCTGTTCAACCGGGGTGGCGGCGGTCAGCGCACCACCAGCCGTCCGCGGCGCGGCTCCGATGTGGAGACCGAGACGACGCTGGGCTTCCGCGAGGCGGCCCAGGGTGTCACGGTGCCGCTGCGCATGACCAGTCCCTCGCCGTGCACCACCTGTCACGGCAGCGGCGCGAAGCCGGGCACCAGTCCGCGGGTCTGCCCGAACTGCAACGGAACCGGCATCATCAGCCGCAACCAGGGCGCGTTCGGATTCAGCGAGCCGTGTGACGACTGCCGGGGTTCGGGTTCGATCATCGATGACCCGTGCGTCGACTGCCACGGCAGCGGTATCCAGAACCGCACCCGCACCATCACCGTCCGGATTCCCCCGGGCGTCAGTGACGGGCAGCGGATCCGGCTGGCCGGGCAGGGCGAGGCGGGCCTGCGCGGCGCGCCCTCGGGTGATCTGTTCGTGACGGTGCATGTCAGTCAGGACAAGGTGTTCGGCCGCAACGGCGACGACCTGACCCTGGCCCTGCCGGTCAGTTACAGTGAATTGGTGCTGGGCACAACGGTTTCCGTGCCTACGCTGGAGGGTCGCGTCGGTGTGAAGGTGCCTCCGGGTACCGCCGACGGGCGCATCCTGCGGGTGCGCGGGCGCGGTGTGCCCAAGCGCGGCGGCGGCGCGGGTGATCTGCTGGTCACCGTCAAGGTCGCGGTGCCGCAGAAGCTGGATGACGAGGCCACCGAGGCGCTGCGGCGCTATCAGGAGGCGGAGAAGACCAGCGGCTTCGATCCCCGTGCAGGATGGGCAGGTTCGTAATGTCCCACAATCCGAAGAACGCGCCCGGGTCCGGGTCCGGGGCCTCGCGTACCGAGTTCTTCATGATCTCGGTGGCGGCCCAGTTGGCGGGTATGCACGCGCAGACGCTGCGCACGTATGACCGCCTCGGACTGGTGACGCCGCAGCGCACTTCGGGCGGCGGCCGGCGCTACTCGTCCCGGGATGTGGAGCTGCTGCGCGAGGTGCAGCGGCTGTCGCAGGACGAGGGCGTCAATCTGGCCGGGATCAAGCGCATCATCGAGCTGACCAATCAGGTCGAGGAGCTGCAACAGCGAGTGAGCGAGATGGCTGCCGAGCTGGAGCGGTTGCGCGCGGGGTATCGCCCCGATTTCGCGCCGCCGCAGCGCAGTACCGCACTGGTGGTGTGGAAGCCACGACACCAGCGCTAGCATCCGATCAGCTACACATTCGGGCCTCGGGTCCGGTCCGCCGTCGGGCGGTCCGGATTCCGGGGCCCGAGTGCGTTGTCACGGGCCCCGAGGCGGGGTTTGCTGGCGACCACGAGAGTTAACTGTCCGGCGACTCCGCCGGATTGTCCGGCGAATTCAAGCGTCGCCCAGGCCGCCGGATGCGGAGCGGTTGCCGTATCCGGTAGCCGACGGTGCGCAGCCTGTTGCTGTGTGATCGCTCCTCATCCAGGACAAGAGCGGGTCATGCAGAACGAGTCGCGCGAATTCAATGACAGTCCTGCCGATTTCGGCAGAGAACCTTGAATACCAGTTGGTTTCCACCGCTTTTCACATAACGTATATTCGTTTTAGCCGAATTACACGCTTGATGTTCAAGCGAACGATTCCGTTGCTGGCAAACCTCCCCTACACTCCAATCATCGGCTGCTGCCGAGTGACCCACACGACTTTCAGTCACCGGGGCGAGCAAGAGTTCGAGCGCGGAATGGGGTTGTGACGCATATGGATTCGCGGACTGTCGCTTTGATCAGAACCACGTTCAAGGCGGTTGCTGCCGAAGAATCCGGGCCAGAGAGACTAGCCCGGTCCTTCTATTCGATCTTGTTCACCGAGTACCCACAGATCCGCGATTTCTTCCCGGCCGCAATGGATTCCCAGCGCGACCGCCTGGTCCGGGCAATCTCCTACACCCTGGACCGGCTCGAGGAGCCGAACAAGCTCCTCCCGTTCCTCGCCCAACTCGGCCGCGATCACCGCAAATACGGTGTGCGAGACGAGCATTACCAGGCCGTGGCGCATTCGCTGCGCACCGCGATGAGCCGCTTCGCGGGCAACGAGATGTGGACCGACGAGGTCGACCACGCGTGGGAACAGGGCCTGACCCTCATCTGCGACACCATGATCGGCGCCGCTGCCAAGGAGACCACCCCGCCGGTGTGGTCCGGCACCGTGCTGGAACACCGCATGGTGCTGCACAACCTGGCCGTGGTGCGGTTACGCCTGGATCAGGCGATCAAATACGCTGCCGGACAGTACATCAGCGTGCAGATCCCGGCACGGCCGCGGATGTGGCGCTACCTCTCGCCCTCGGTCCCCGCGAATGCCAACGGCGAGATCGAATTCCACATCCGCGGCGTCCTCGGCGGGTGGGTGAGCCCCGCCATGATCAACCAGACCGTCGTCGGTGACCAGTGGCTACTCGGTTCCCCCCTCGGCGGGTTGGGCGTACCGCGCAATTCGAAACGCAAAATGCTCATGATCGCCTGCGGCACCGGCATCGCGCCACTGCGCGCCCAACTACTTCAGATGGCGCAGCGCCGGACCAATCCGAAGGTGCACCTGTTCGTCGGCGGCCACCATCCGTGCGAGCTCTACGATCTGCGGACCCTCAGCGAGCTCGCCGCCGCGCACAAGTGGCTGACCGTCACCCCGGTCGCCGAACGCGAAGAAAACCCTTGGTGGCATGCGGATTCCGGCGAACCCGCACCGCAGCTTCCAGGCCTCGAACCACGGATGACCGGGCAGATCGGCAAGGTGGTCGCCAGCTTCGGCCCGTGGTCGGACCGCGACGTCCAGATCGCCGGCTCCCCCTCGATGGTGCAGACCACCAAATTCCGCCTGATGGCGGCGGGCACGCAGACCAAGAACATCCGGCACGACCCTCTGTTCTGATCGGCACGCCATCGCCGCGGACGGGGCTCGCCGTCCCGGCGAAGGTCGGGATCCACGCGGGTGACGACTATCCGCAGGCTGGCGAACTGGATCCCGGCCTTCGCAGGGGCGACGAGGGGGTCGCCGGGGCGACGCCTCGCTTCGCTCGGCTAACGTCCCGGCGACCGGAGTTTCAACCGGGCACCGGGGGCGCTTCGCTTCCCCGGTGCCGTCCAGCTTCGGGCTTGTCTCGCTTCGCTCGACAGTTCGCCCAGGGGTGCTAATTGGTTGGGCTGCCCTGGGCGGGGGGATGAGTTGCCGTGCGTACCCAGGGCCATACTGGCTGGACTTCGCGCAGGAAGATGCTGGCGCCGGTCGGGCCGATGCCCTGGAACTCCTTAAGCAGGTGGGCGGCGCGGGGTAGGTCGTGTTCGGCTTCCTGGGCCAGGTTGCGCAGGTCGCCGTGGTAGCGATCGAGTACCCGGGCGGCGTTGGCGCCCAGGCGGGTGGCGGTGCTCTCGTCGTAGCGGCGGTAGTGTGCGCGGCCGAGTGCGTCGACCAACTCCTGCCAGTCCGCGTCGGCCACCCGCTGTGGCGTCCGATATCCGGCGGCGATCAGCTCGTGGGCCGCGGCGACCGCGAGCTTCGACGAGATCCGGGTGCTGAGCAGTTCGGCCAGCATCAGCAGCTGGAACAGCGGCGCCGGTTTGTCCGCCAGCGCGATTCCGGCCTCCTCGACGATTCCGGTCCCCACGCGATCGGGCGCCGCGCGGTCGATCTGCTGTCGATTCATGATGCACCTCCACATCGGATACGAATCGCGTACCCGGTGCCGCCGGGTCGAATCATCGGGGACAATCGAGTCGGCTCTCGCGGTAACGGCGGTTTGCCAGCAACCGACATAGTCGGTGGGTCGTCGGGGACCCGATTTCCGCGCTGGCGGATTGCCGAGATCAGCATTGCCGGGTTTCCGGTTTCGAACGAGGTTCACCAATGACACATCGTCTGACGCTCGGCGACACTGTCGCAGCGTCGAATTCGGCCGCACGCGCGGCCCGGGGGATTTTCGGCGATACCGGAGCACGGTACTGCCCGGCGGCAAGGCCGTCTGATGGCCCGGATCTGTTGCGCCACTGCGCAACCAGTGACAGAGTCGATCACGGGCCGACAAGCAATGTGCTGGCAAACATGATCGGAGCTGCCCGTGCCTGACATCGCCTTCGACACGATGCCGTGTGCGCGAGACATCTTCCGGGAACTGGACACCGCGGCAGCGCGCCACGACTCGCACGCACCGGGCGTCTTCCTCATCCGGGGCCGTTCGGGTACCGGCAAATCAACCCTGCTCGCCGCCGCCCGCTCCCGGCTGCAGGACCAGGGCGTTCCGCTCTGCGACACCGTCTGCGACCGGTGCCCGGAACACCGGCCGACCCAGCCGCGGCCCGCCCTGCTCATCGACAACGCGCACACGCTGAACCCCGCTGACCTGCGCACCCTGTGCACGATGATCGAATCGGGGCGCGGCACCATCGTGGTGGCAGTCCAGCCGCGCCCGCACGATCCACACCTGCGGGCGCTGGCCGACGCGGTGGCCCGGCGCGGCCGGATCCTGGATCTGCGCCCGCTCGGCGTCGCCGATATCGGCCCGTTCGCCCGCGAACTCGGGATGACCGTGCCGCGACATGTCGCCCAGCACATCCACCAGCACACCGGCGGTATCCGCGGCGGCGTGGTCGCCGCGCTGGCCGCGGCCTGTTCGGCCCGGCTGGACGCCGCGATTCCGGTGGTTGACGTCGCCGTCACGGACTGGGCGCGAGCCCAGCTGGATCAGTTGGCGCCGGATCTGCTGGAGACCCTCGCCGTCGCCACCACCGGTACCGGCCTGGACTCCAGCGAGCTCACCACCGTGCTCGGAGTGGCAGCGGACGACGCCCAGGCGCTCATCGATCGGGCCCGGGCCACCGCGCTGGTCACCGACGCGGATCTGCTGCTCGCCCCCGCGATCGCGCCGCTGCGCACCCTGCTCGGCGATCACCGCTATCTCGCTGTGCAGCGTCGTCTGTTCGCCGCACGCCTGGACGCCGGTCTGTTACGCGCCCATACCGCGCTGCTGCTCGCCGAGTCCGGGGTCCGGGATCCACGGCTGGCCGAATTTCTGTGTGCCGCAGCCGAACACGCGGGCCGCGAGGCGGTGCGCTATTACGCCGCGGCCGCCGCAGCGGGCGCGGATCCCGATCGGATGGCGCTGCGCTGGGCCGAGGCCGCCGCGCAGACCGGCGACGGCGAGACCGCGATGCGCTTGGCCGAGCCGATGCTCGCGCGCTCGGGCAGCACCGGCGCCGAACTGGCCGAGGCCGTGCGGATCTGCGCGGCGGTGCTGACCCGGCGCGGACTGACCGCCCGCGCGGCCCAGCTGTATGCCTGGCTCGGCGTCGAGCGCACCGGCGCGGACTGGGCGGTCGGCGCCACCGTGCACTATCTGGCGGGCGATACCGCCGCAGCCACCGAACTGGCGGCCGCGGCGCCGCACTGGCCGCCGACCGAGGCCAGCGCCCAGGCCCGGCTGATCGCCGCCGCCCTGGCCGACACCCTCGCCGCCGCCGACACCGAAACCCGTACCACCGCAGCGCTTTCCACCCTCGTACAGGCCGCCGAGGGCCGCGGCGGCACCGATGTGTTCCTGCCCTGCACGGCGGTGTCCATCGCGGCGCTGCTGTGCCTGAGCACCGGCGCGCCGCAACGCGCGGCCGACGCGCTGCGGCGCGCCACCGCGGACGGATTGCGCTGCCACCAACTCCAGGTGCTCGCGGCCTGGGCGAGCATGCTCGACGGCGACGAACACGGCGCCGCCGCCATCACCGCCGCCCTGGACTGGGACCGGCTCGATCTCCGTGACCGGCTGCTCGCCCACGGCGTGGTGGTCGGCCTGGCCCGCCGCGCCGGCGACCAGGCCGCCCTCACCCGGGCCTGGCAGGCGGCCGGCCCGAGCTTCGACACGGTCGATGTCGATCTGCTCACCATGCTGCCGGTCGGCGAGCTCTGGACCGCGTCCGTGCTGCTGCACGAGGAGCGCCGGGTCGCGCCGCTGGTGGAGGCCGCGACCACACTGCTGGCGCGGCTGCGCCAGCCGCCGGGCTGGGCCAATGTCTTCCACTGGTATGCCGTGCAGGCCGCGATCGCGGCCAAGCATCCGGAGCGGCTGCTCGCGGCCGCCAGACCGCTGGACACCGCCGCCACCGCGGGTGACCGGCACGCGGGCGCGCTTGCGCTGGCCGCCCGGGTCTGGATCTCGGTGCTGCGCAAGCAGATCGTGGCCGCCCGGGTCCAGGCCGCGGTCGCGGGCCTGCGCGAGCTCGGCCTGGCGCGCGAAGCCGCCCAGCTCGCGGCCGCGGCCGCCGCGGCCGCCGCCGCCGATGCCGTGACCTCCGCCGCGCTCGGCGAGCTGGCCCGCGCCGCCCGCTCCGCGCTGCGCCCGCAGCAGCTGCCGGCCCGCGTCCCGGCGCCGGCCACCGCGGCCGAGCCCGCCGCCGAGGCCGAGGCCGTGCTCAGCGAGCGCGAGCGTGAGGTCGCCGAGCTGGTCCTACTCGGCCTCACCTACCGGGAGATCGGCGCGCGTCTATACATTTCCGCCAAAACGGTGGAGCATCATGTCGCCCGGATCCGACGCCGGATCGGCGCGACCTCGCGCCCGGAGTTATTGTCGATGCTTCGCGCCATGGGATGCGCGGCCCAGCAGCAGGGCACGCTCTCCGTGTGATTCGGCGCGGGTCGTTCGACATCGAAGCGAGGACATGGGATGGCCACTGGGGTGGGCCTACGGATCGCCGAGGACGAGAGCACGGCCGCGATCCTCACCGACGACGGCGAGCTACAGTACGTCGTCCGGGAGTCGGTCCTGCATATGGCCGACGACGGTGACACCGTGCTCGGCGGCCCGGCTCCGGCCGCGAACGCGCATTCCATCGGCGGTTTCCTCGCCGCGGTCGGCAACCCGGCCGGTATCTCGATCGACGACGGCGAGGCCTACCGGGCCGAGGATCTGGTCGCGACCGCCCTGTTCTGCCTGATCAACCTGACCGCCGAACATCTCAGCGGCCCCGCCGAGTTCTATGCCACCCATCCCGCGCACTGGCTGGCCCAGGACGTGCAGGCGCTGCGTGAGGCGCTGGACTATCTCGGGCTACGTTCGGTGGTGCTGGTCAGCGAGGCGGATATCCCGGCGGTCGACACCGCCGAACCGAACAAGTCCTTCGCCTACGACGCGGCCCGGGCCGCGCTGGCCGCGGTGCTCGCGACGCCCGCGGGCGCGACGCCTCCGGATCCCGGCAGTGCCGAGAACTCGACCGTGGTCACCGACATCATCCCGCAGGTGCCCGCGTCCGCCGCGTCCGCGCAGGCCTATTCGGCAGCGCTGCCCGCCGCCAGTTCGCTCGCCCTGCCCCCGCCCGTCCCGGCCGCGGCCCCCACTCCGACCCAGGCGCTGGCCGCACCGGCGGCGGAGGCCGCGCCCGCGCCGGCCGAGTCCCGGGACCGCCGGATTCCGCTGCTGATCGCGGGCGCGGCGCTGATCGGATTGCTGTTGGGCGGTATCGGTATGGCCGTGCTGTTCCGCGGCGAGGAGACTCCCGCGGTCCCCGGTGTGCGCGACGCCAAATCCGAGCAGTCGACCGTCGCGACGACGCCGCCGCCGATCGCGCCCGTCGTGCCGACCACCACCGAGCCACCGGTCACCATCACCACGACCGAGGAACCGGAGCCGACCACCGCGGCACCGCCGCCGCCGACCACGACCGTCGAGCCCACCACCGAGGCGCCGTCGGTGACCACCGCGCCGCCCACCTCGACCACTACGACCACGACCAGGCGTCCCCGCATCACCGTCCCCACCTGGAGACCGCCCGACTTGGATTGGACGCGACCGTCGAACGGTTACTCGCGTCCGAACTGAACATTCGATTCACTAGAGACCAACCGGGCTTTGTGCCTTAAAGTGATCCGCTGACCGGTGTTGCCGGAAAAATAGCGGAACTCGGTTCGTTGCTGACAAGACTGCGCGCCAACGGATCTGGTGCACGGACGTAGCTGGCACTGCTGTGCCGACGAAGGGACTTCATGCGCAAGTTGGTGGCGCGTCGCGCCGCGGTCAAGGCAGCCTCGATCGGCGCGGCCACGACCGTTCTCCTCGCCCCCATCCTCGCCGCCACGCCCGCCGTGGCTGAACCGGCGCAGCTCACCGCCGAGAACCTGCCCGCCGAACTGGTGCAGGCCATCGAACGCGATCTGAAGATCTCCCCCGCCCAGTATCTGGAACGGGCGGCCCAGGCACAGCAGCTCAGCGCCTACGCCCGGGATTTCCGCGCGGCCCAGCCCGACACCTTCGCCGGCGCGTGGATCGCACCGGACGGTAAATCCGTTGTCGCCGTGACCTCCCCGGACGCGGCCGAGATCGCCGCCGCCGCGGGCTACCAGACCCAGCTGGCGCCGGTTTCGGCCGCCAAGCTGGAAACCTCGATGACCCAGGTGAATCAGTGGGTCGCCACGCTGCCGGTCAGCCTCGCCGATGCGATCAATTCGGTCGCGATCGATTTCCTCAACAGCCAGGTGGTGCTCAGCATCGCCAACACCACCGTCGGGCACGCGCTCAATCTGCCGACGTTGATCGCGAATGTGAAGGTCATCCTGTCCCCCGGCGGCGGCGGTCCGGTCGAGCGGCGCCCGATGGGCGGCGACACCTACATCAGCGCCCCCAAGTCGCTTTCGGATTCCTCGCTGGAGGGCGTCGACGTCTGCTCGTTCGGCTTCAACAGCACCGATGCGGCCGGTAACGCCCTGAATATCAGTGCGGGACACTGCAATCCGAATCTGGGCAAGCCCGACCAGACAGCGACGGTGTACTACCCGAACGTCAAGGACATCCCGGCCAGCCCCGAGCTGGGCAGCTTCGTCACGGCCGAGGTGGGCGGCGACAGCGGCTTGGACTACTCGGTGATCAAGCTGAATGACCGCGCCGTGCGCGCCGGCATGGATCAGCCGTCGGTGCGCGGCGCCAACGGCACCACACTGACCATCACCGGCACCGCCGAGCCGATCACCGGCGCGCCGATCTGCAAGTCCGGCCAGTCCTCCACGTTCACCTGCGGCTTCGTGGTCGCCGATCGAGTGGAGACCCAGCTCTACACCGCCGACGGCGTCAGCCGGATCGTGCGCGGCTTCGCCAGTTCGGCCTGCACCCTGGGCGGTGACAGCGGCGGCGCGATCGTGTCCGGCACCCTGGCTCTCGGCATCACCAGCGGTTCCAATGCGGCCGACGCGCCGAACTGCGACGAGGCCAATATGGCGCTCGCGCCCTACGGCGGCACTGCCACACTGGGCATCCCGATCCGGCCGATCCTCGCCGAGATCAGCGCCCGCGCTGGTAGCGGAGTGGGCAGCGCCATCGAGGTGCGGACCCGGCCCAACGCCGGATAACGATCACAGGTCGATAGTTCGGCGAAACAGTGGCATTGGAGTAGTCGTAGCGGTCCGGAGCCCATATAGTTTCGGCATGCGTCTGCCAAGACTGGGATTGTTCCGTTCGAAATCCGCGATCGCCGCCTCGGCGGCGATTCTGCTGTTCGCCCCGACAGCGGCGATCGCCAATGCGGAACCCGAACCGGCGCCGGCCCCCGCATTGCCCGCGGAGCTGATCACCGCGGTCGCCCGCGACCTGAAGCTCACTCCGGAGGAGTACCTGCGCCGCGCCGATCTGTCGCAGCAGCTGGCCGCCTTCGCGGCGACCACGCAGCGGCAGTACCCCGAGGCCTTCGGCGGCGCCTGGCTCAATGACGCCGGGCAGGCCGTCGTGGCGGTGGCGCAGGGCCAGGGCGCCGACGAGGCTCGAAAGGCCGCGCAGGAGGCCGGGTTCGAGGTCCGCGAGGTCGCCAAGAGCGAGGCGGCGCTGCGCGGTGAGAAGTCGGCGTTCCAGCAGTGGCTGGAGACCCAGCCCGAGGCGGTCGCCGCGTTGATCCGCGGTGTCGCCATCGACACCGTCAACAACAGCATCGCGGTGCGGGTGGAGCAGGCCGGCCTGCCGATGCCAGCCTTCGTCGACCCGGCTCGCGTCCTGGTCACCGCGCCGCCGGTGGCCGCCGAGCAGCTGCCCGAGGCCGCTCCGATCGCGGGCGCGATCGACCAGACGTCGCTGACCGGCGGTTCGGGCTTCGCCGCGGTGGCCGGTCGTTCCTCGCTGCGCTGCTCGTTCGGGTTCAACGGCGTCGACGGCTCCGGCCGTACCGTCAATATCACCGCGGGCCACTGCAACCCCGCGCTCGATCAGGCTTCCCCGGTGCACGAGCTGGTCGGCGACCGGCTCGGCAATCAGCTCGGCGCGTTCCAGAAGTCGGTGCTGGGCAGCCAGGACTACTCCATCGTGCGGATCGCCGATCAGCACCGTGGTCGCTTCGAGAACAGCGGTGTGAAGTCGCCGGGCGCGCCGATCGTGCTCACCGGTGTCGCCACCCCCGTCGTGGGCGCCCCGGTCTGCAAGTCCGGTTCGCGGACCGGCTTCAGCTGCGGCGTGGTGAACGCCGTCGACCAGACCGTGCAGGTCGGCGAGCGGCAGCTCACTCAGAGCTTCTCCGCCAATATCTGCGCGCTGCCCGGCGACAGCGGCGGCCCGCTGGTGACCGGCACCCAGGCGCTCGGCATCGCCAGTGCCTCGTCGGTCGCCGACTACCCGATCTGCGAGATCCCGAATCTGATCGGCCTGCTCACCGGCGATACTCCGCAGCTGTTCGCGCAGCCGCTGGAGGCGGTGCTCTCCGACAACCCCGGCCTGCGGATCAACACCAACTAACTGAACATCTGTGAAAAGGCCGACAGCCCTGGGCTGTCGGCCTTTTCACTTTTCTGGGGCACGCTGGAATCATGTGTTTGGTGTTGCTGGGCTGGCGCGCGCATCCGGAGTACCGGTTGATCGTCGCGGCCAACCGGGACGAGTTCTACACCCGGCCCGCCGAGCCGATGCGCTGGTGGCCGGAGGTGCCCGGGGTGCTGGCCGGGCGCGATCTCGGCGCGGGCGCCGCGATCGGCACCTGGCTGGGACTGTTCTCGGAGCGCGCGCGGTTCGCGGCGGTGACGAATGTCCGCGATCCGCAGGGTGTTCGCGGCGACGCACGCTCGCGTGGCGCGCTGCTGCTGGACTATCTGCGCGACCGCGAGCATCGTGCCGCCGGTGCGTACCTGCACGATGTGGCGGCCGCGCCGGACGACTACAACGGCTACCACGTGGTGGTCTCTGATCTTCGGTCGCTGTGGTGGCATTCCAACCGCGCCGACGCCGCACCGGCCGAATTGGCGCCTGGCTTCCATGGACTGTCCAATGGCCGGTTCCTGGCCTCGGCCGCCCCGGGCCCCGCGGCCGAGTTGCGCGCGCCGGAACGGATCTGGCCGAAGGTGCGCGCGGGCGTGGACGGTCTGCGCAAGGTGGTGGAGACCGAGCCCGGCGCGGTACAGCGGTATTTCGACGTGCTGGCCGATCGCACCGAGGCGCCCGACGAGCAGCTGCCGGGCACCGGATTGCCGCTGGCGCTCGAGCGCGCGGCTTCGGCCCGGTTTATCGCGCACACCGTGCACGGCACCCGGGCGAGCACGGTGCTGCTGGTCCGCGAGGACGGCACCTTCGAGATCGCGGAGCGTTCGTTCAGCACTCTGGGCCGTCCCGAGGGCGCGGTAAGTTTCCGCGGCTACATCGAACTGCCTTGAAATGCCGAGTGGCCCACCCCCGGCGCGGAGGCAGGCCACTCGTGCGAGTCGTGAACCGGATTACTTCGGCATGGGCACGTTCTGGTTCGCGTCGCTCCACTTGCTGGTGCCGGGCTCGGCCTGCAGCGTGTTGAGCAGATCCATACCGGCCACGCCGAGCGCGGGCGCACCGAACGCAATGGTGCCGAGGATGCCACCGATACCGGCGAAGGCGACGATGGTCGGAATGCCGGTGATGATGCACACAAGCAGCACCGCGCAGGATGCTCCGGCGACGATGACACCGGCGATGGTGCCGACGACCGCGCCGACCGCGGTGCCGACGAAGCCGCCGACTGCCGTGGCAAGGCTGAACTGAGTCGAGAATTCGTTCATCGCGCGCTGGTTCTCGACCGGCGAAGCGACCGGCTTGACCGCCACCGCGCTGATCGGCTTGGCCGACACGGCGGCCTGCTGCTCGGCGTTGAGCGGATCCGGGGTCAGTTCCAGGACCTGATCGTCTTCCTTCAGGACCGGCTTGACCGGAACCGGAACACCCGCGATGTTGTACACCATCGGCAGGCTCATGACGAGGTTGCCTTGGGCGTCCTTGATCTGGGCGATCTCGGTGAGCTTCGGCTGGGCGGCCGGGTCGGCCGCCGGTTCCTCAGTGGTCGTCAGCTCGAACTTTCCCCCATTGAGCTTCGTGACCACGGTTTTGTCCACCAGCTTCACCGAGTACTTGAGCTCGGTGGGAGCAGGAGCGGCAGCAGGCTCAGCGTGTGCCGTCCCCACACTCACGGTCATCGCACCGATGACCAGCGCGGCTGCCGCGGTGGTTCTACGGAAGTTCATTCAGTTTCCATTCCTTCATCAGGGTTGTCCGCGAGCCCCGCCTACGGCACGCGAGATCGCTCTTCCATCCGAAAGGTGGTTGGGCCCTTACGGATTCTCCCCGAGCAGTGCGCAGACGGGTGGTGCAAACAGAACGTTCCGAGCGTAATCGAATCGCAGCAAAGATGCGAGATCCGTTACGCAATCAGCACATTTCGAGCACGAGTCGATACAACCGCGGGTACTAAGCCTGGCCTTAGCGTCGGAAGCGCGACGGTCGACGTTTACGGTGATGATTCACCCGGACCCACGAGGGATGGGTATCGATCCGGTGAATTTGCTCACAGGCATTTTGCAGGTCAAGCCCCAGCAAGAGGGGGCACTGCGCAACTGGCGATCGTACAATCGAACACATAAGTTACCGGCGGGTAACTTACTGGCGGTTACGATACGAGCCAACCCGGGAAGTCCCGTACTTCCTACAGCTCGTGTTGCCTCTAAAAGAAAGGTCGCGACATGAATGCCCTGACAGTGACGCTGGGCACGATTGGGGCGGCGCTCAGCCTCCTGTGTTGGGTGTCGTTCTTGGGCGGCGCCCGAAACATCGTGCGGACCATCATGGTCGGCCAGTCCGCGCCGGACCGGTGGCGGCCGTTCCTGCCGCGCTTCAAGCAGATGATGGTGGAGTTCCTCGCGCACACGCGCATGAACAAGTTCCGCACCGTCGGCTGGGCGCACTGGCTCGTCATGATCGGCTTCCTGGCCGGTGCCCAGTTCTGGTTCATGGCTTACGGGCAGACCTTCAAGCCGGAATGGGCGTGGCCGCTGATCGGCAACACCTGGTGGTTCCACCTCGGCGACGAGATCCTCGGCGTGGGCACCATCGTGGGCATCGTCGCGCTGATGATCATCCGCCAGCTCAACCATCCGCGCCTGCCCGAGCGGCTGTCCCGGTTCAGCGGCTCGAAATTCGGCCCCGCCTACTTCGTCGAATGGGTCGTGCTCGCCGAGGGCATCGGCATGGTGCTGGTGAAGGCGGGCGTGCTGTCGCTGTCGGGCCACACCGCCTGGACCGACCCGATCACCGGCCAGATCGCCAAGGTGATCCCGGCCAACGTCACGCTGATCTCGATCTTCGCCTTCGTCAAGCTGATGTCCGGCATGATCTGGCTGTACATGGTCGGCCGCAACATCACCTGGGGTGTGGCCTGGCACCGGCTCTCGGCCTTCCCGAACATCTACTTCAAGCGTGAGGACAACGGCGGCGTCGCCCTGGGCGCGGCCAAGCCGCTGACCGTCGCGGGCAAGCCGGTCGACCTGGAAGCTGTGGAGGATCTGGGCGAGGACGCCGTGTTCGGCGCCGGCAAGATCGAGGACTTCTCCTGGAAGGGCATTCTCGACTTCACCACGTGCACCGAGTGTGGTCGCTGCCAGTCGCAGTGCCCCGCCTGGAACACCGGAAAGCCGCTGTCCCCCAAGCTGCTCATCATGTCGCTGCGCGACCACGGCTACGCCAAGGCCCCCTACCTGCTGGCCGGCGGCCGCAAGGACATGGGCGGCGACGAGATCGGCCTGGTGGATGCCGACGGCAAGCCGGACGAGGCCGCGCTGGCCAAGATCTCGGCCGCGGCCAAGGCCGAGGCGGAGCGTCCGTTGGTCGGTGGTGTGGATGTGAACGGGATCATCGATCCCGAGGTGTTGTGGTCGTGCACGACCTGTGGTGCGTGTGTGGAGCAGTGCCCGGTCGATATCGAGCATGTCGATCACATCATCGATATGCGCCGGTATCAGGTGTTGATCGAGTCGGAGTTCCCGTCGGAGCTGGCGGGGTTGTTCAAGAATCTGGAGAACAAGGGCAATCCGTGGGGGCAGAACTCCAAGGATCGGTTGAACTGGATCAACGAGATGGACTTCTCGATTCCGGTGTTCGGGCAGGACGCGGATTCCTTCGAGGGGTATGAGTATCTGTTCTGGGTGGGTTGCGCGGGGGCGTATGAGGATCGGGCGAAGAAGACCACGAAGGCGGTCG
>NZ_JBHXVZ010000008.1:0-42716 GCF_042672005.1 Nocardia sp. NPDC127579
CCAGCACGGCGGGGCAGCCAGTCCTTCGGAGCCTCACCAAAGGCAAACCGACATGAGCTACACCCCACCGCCCTGGGCATCCAGGGCACCAACCCCAGACACCTACGAACTTAGGGATCGACATGAAGAACTGCAGCCCCGAATTCGCCGAATCGGCCGAGGTGATCGTGGTCGGAGCGGGCTTGGCCGGGCTGGTCGCGGCCTACGAGCTGAGCCAGGCCGGGCACCGGGTGCACCTGCTGGACCAGGAGAACAGCAACAACCTCGGCGGGCAGGCGTTCTGGTCGCTGGGCGGGCTGTTCTTCGTCGACAGCCCGGAGCAGCGCCGCCTCGGCATCCACGACTCCTATGAGCTGGCGCTACAGGATTGGCTCGGCTCGGCCGGCTTCGACCGCGACGACGAGGACCATTGGGCACGACAGTGGGCGCGGGCCTACGTCCGTTTCGCCGCCACCGAGAAGCGAGATTACCTGCACGCCTTGGGATTGCGGGTGACTCCGCTGGTCGGCTGGGCCGAGCGAGGTGGCGGATTCGCCGACGGGCACGGCAATTCGGTGCCGCGCTTCCATCTCACCTGGGGAACGGGGCCGGAGGTGGTGCGGGTCTTTGCCGAGCCCGTGCTGGAGGCCGAGCGCAAGGGGCTGGTGGGCTTCAGCTTCCGCCATCGCGTCGACGAGTTGATCGTGCAGGACGGTGCGGTGGTAGGTGTTCGCGGCAGTGTGCTGGCGGATTCCAATCTGGCGCGGGGCCAGGCTTCCTCGCGAGAGGTGGTGCGCGACTTCGAGTTCCGTGCGCAGGCAGTCGTCGTCACCTCGGGCGGCATCGGCCACAATCATGAGCTGATCCGCCGGAACTGGCCGGTGGATCGGCTGGGCCCGTGCCCGCAGACCTTGATTTCCGGCGTGCCGGCGCACGTGGACGGCCGCATGCTCGGCATCTCCGAGGCCGCCGGCGGCGCGATCGTCAACCGGGACCGGATGTGGCACTACACCGAGGGCATCATGAATTGGGATCCGATCTGGCCCGATCACGCCATCCGAATCATCCCGGGCCCATCCTCGATGTGGTTCGACGCGCACGGAAAGCGTTTGCCCGCACCGTGTTTCCCCGGTTTCGACACCAACGCCACCATGAAGGAGATCCTGGCCACCGGCGAGGACTACTCGTGGTTCGTGCTCACCCAGTCGATCATCGAGAAGGAGTTCGCGCTCTCGGGGTCCGAGCAGAACCCCGATATCACCGGCAAGGATCTCAAACTCACGCTCAAGAGCCGCGTCGCCAAGGGCGCGCCCGGCCCGGTCGAAGCGTTCAAGCAGCACGGCGCCGACTTCGTGGTCGCCGACAATCTGCGCGACCTGGTAGACGGGATGAACAAGATCGCCCGCGGCCCGCAGCTCGACTACGCCACGCTGGAACGCCAGATCGTCGCCCGCGACCGCGAGATCGGCAACAAGTTCAGCAAGGACAGCCAGCTCATGGCCATGACAAACGCCCGGCAGTACTTCGGCGACAAGGCCGGTCGAGTCGCCAAACCGCATCGGATCCTGGATCCCGCGGCGGGCCCCCTGATCGCCGTGCGCCTGAACATCCTCACCCGCAAAACGCTCGGCGGCCTGCAAACCGATCTCGACTCGCAGGTGATCCGCCCCGACGGCACCCCTCTTCCCGGCCTCTACGCCGCGGGCGAGGTCGCGGGCTTCGGAGGTGGCGGCGTGCACGGCTACAACGCGCTGGAAGGCACCTTCCTCGGCGGCTGCATCTTCTCCGGCCGCGCCGCGGGCCGCGCCCTCGCCGCCCGCCTCAGCCGCTAGCCGCGCACTCGGCCGAGAGCGGGGCCGCGCTCGGCCGGGGCACCGGCGCCGGTGTGGTGACCGGTGGTGGCGGGGTGATCGTGTACAGGCTGGTGCCGGATCGGTTGACGCCGGTGGTGAGCGTCAGCCCGTGGATCTCGGTGGCCTGGTTGTGGATATCGGTCAGCCGCAGACCGAACGGGCCCGCGCCCGCGCCGGTGATGGTCCAGTGGTTGTCGGAGGTATGCACGAGCGGGAGCCAGGCGTCGGCCTCGGCGGAGCGGATCGAGACCTGGCGCAGCGGATTGCCGGTGCCGGTGAACAGGATGGCCAGCCAGGTCTCGGAGGAATCCGCCTTGATCTCGTAACCGATCTCCGGCGCCGGGTCGGGATTGTGTACGACTCGGTAGCGGATATCGGCGACGCCGTGGGCCGGGTCGGCGATTTCGGCGAACGCGGCGGCGCTCAGGTCCAATTGCCCCGGGGCGCAACCGGGGCAGTGGTCGGCGACGAGCACGCGCACCGCACCGTTCGGGCCGTGCACGTCCAGGTACGCGCCGCACAGATCGGCGGTGCCGTACTCCAGGGTGGAGACGCCGGCATAGTAACCGTCCACCGGGAGATCCGGGAAGGAGCAGGCCACGCCGGGCGCGAAGCGGAAGTAGCGGGCCTCGCCCACCACCGCGGCCGGCGGGGAGACCGTCGTCCGCATGGTCGCGATGCCGGAACTACTCGGCGGGGTGGGGAATTCGGTGACCAAGCCGGCGGTGCCGGTCGCCGCACAGGGCGTCGACTCGGGTCTGGCCACCCACACGAGCAGCCCGACGACGGCGAGCAGTACACCCACCGCCGACCACGCCCAGCTCTGCCGAAAATGACTTCGACTCAAAGGTATTCGGTGCACCGCGGACCCCGGCTTCCCGCTCACCCAGCTCGTGGACTCTGCCTCCTGACCGCATCAGCAAAGCAGCGGGACGCCGCCGGCACGCCGCGAACGTAAATACTTCACAGTGAAACGGACGTAATGTGGCAATCACTCGGCAACTCGCCGGGACCGTTCTCGCGAGAATCGGAAAAGCTCCACCCAGCCACACCGCCGTCGTCTCCGAAGGGCAACTGGTGGTCCATCCGATCACGCTTCGCGCGCAGATAGCGGATATTGTGCTCGGTCGGCCTCGACCGCAACGGCAGGCGCTGTGTCACCTCGATACCATGCGCCGCCAATCCCGCCTGCTTGGCCGGATTGTTGCTCAGCAACCGGACCGACCGGATGCCCAGATCGGCGAGCACCTGCGCCCCGGCCCGATACTCCCGCGCGTCGACCGGAAGCCCCAGCGCCAGATTTGCTTCGACGGTGTCCGCGCCCCGATCCTGGAGTTCGTAGGCGCGCAGCTTGTTCAGCAAACCGATGCCCCGGCCTTCCTGGCCGCGCAGGTACACGACCACACCGCTGCCGGTCGCGGCGACCAGCCGCAACGAGGCCTCCAACTGGTCACCGCAATCGCAGCGCAGCGAACCGAGCCCGTCGCCGGTCAGACATTCCGAATGCAACCGGACCAGCGCACCCTCGGCGTCCGGCGTACCGAAAACCAGGGCGAGCGTTTCGGTTCCGGTGATCTCATCGTGGTAACCGACCACCCGGAACTCGCCGAACCGCGTGGGCAGCCGGGTCTCGACCACTCGGCGCGGCGTGCCGCGGTAGGCGATGAGATCGGCGATAGAGATGATCGGCAGCCCATGCGCCCGGGCGAACTCGACGAGCTCCGGCAACCGTGCCACCGCGCCGTCGTCGCGCACGAGTTCGGCGATCACCCCGGCGGGCGGCAAGCCCGCCAGCCGGGTCAGATCGACAGCCGCCTCGGTGTGCCCGGGGCGGCCCAGGACGCCGTCCGGGTCGGCGCGCAGCGGAAACACGTGGCCCGGACGGGTGAGATCGCCGGCGACCGTGCGCGGGTCGGCCAGCGCGCGCAGCGTCCGCGCCCGGTCGGCGGCCGAGATACCCGTGCTGATCCCGGTAGCGGCGTCCACCGAGACCGTGTATGCCGTCCCCTTGGGATCCTCGTTGACCGCCGTCATCGGCGGCAGATGCAGCCGATCCAGGTCCGCGCCGGTCATGGGCGCGCACAGCACACCGCTGGTGTGGCGCACCATGAATCCGATCTGCTCCGGCGTCGCGAGCGCGGCCGCGAGCACGAGATCACCCTCGTTCTCGCGGTCCTCGTCATCGACGACCACGACCATTCCGCCCGCCGCGATGGCGGCGATCCCCGCCTCGACGGGATCCAGCTCGGTCCGCATGACCACCTCCTTATATGCCTAGTAGAAATATTCCTAGCCAGGCACGACAGGAGATGTCTCAGTGAGTGGTTACCAGTGCAGTCCTGGAATCACCCTGGTCACCTTCGCCGCGGGCGTCGGCAGCGCCATCAGCGGCAGCAGGACCGGCGCGAGCGCGGTCAGCGGACCGCGAGCGGAACCCGCGGACTTCGGCTCGCCGCCCTGCGCCGCCCGCGACTCCCCGAACATCCGGTAGCCCCGGTGCAGAATGGATCGCTTCACCGACGGCATCAGCAGATCGACCGCCTGCGCGAAAGTGCCCACCGGCGTGTCGATCCGATGCGGGCGCTGCTCGAGCGCGCGCAGCACGATCGCGGCCGCCTGATCCAGATCGTGCACCGGAATCGACTTGTACAGATCGGTCGGCGCGATCATGGGCGTGCGCACCAGCGGCATCCGCACCGAGGTGAAAGTGATTCCGGCATCCCGGTTCTCGACGGCGGCGATATCGGAGAAGTTGTCCAGGGCGGACTTGCTGGCGACATACGCGGCGAAGCGCGGCACCTTTGTCTGCACGGCGATCGAGGAGATGTTCACGATATGGCCGAACCGCCGCGCCCGCATGGACGGCAGCAGCGCCAGGATCAGCCGCACCGCACCGAAGTAGTTGACCGCCATGGTCCGCTCGAAATCGTGCATGCGATCGGTGGAATTGACCACCGCCCGCCGAATCGACCGGCCCGCGTTGTTGACCAGGTAGTCGACGTGGTCGTGATCGTGCAGCACGGTTTTGACCAGCAACTCGACGGCCTCGGGGTCGGTGATGTCGCACGGGTAGGCGTAGGCAGAGCCGCCCTCGGCGCGCACGGATGCGGCCGCGGCGTCGAGATCCTCGCGCCCGCGCGCCACCATGAGCACCGTGGCGCCGCGCCTGGCCACCGCGTGTGCGCTGGCCAGCCCGATCCCCGAGGACGCGCCCGTGATCAGCACGATCCGCCCGGCGAACGGGTCGCCGGCGGCCGGACGGTCGCGGTCCGGGTCCAGGTTCGCCCGCCAGTACTGCCACAGCCGATCGGCATAGCTGTCGAACGACGGCACGCTCAGGCCGGAATCGCGCAGCTGCGCCTGGGTCGACTCGGCAACGAACTGCGCGGTGAAACCGACATGCGGCGCGACCGCGGCGGGGATCCCGGCCTGCTCGAACAGGAAATCGCGGACAGCCGGGACGCCGGGCAGCTGCGCGAGACCGTTCAGCGCGCGACCACTGCCCGGGACGACGCCGATACCGGCCGGGCCGCCCGCGGCGGTGGCCAGCGCGCCGTAGATCTCGTCGAAGGGCTGCGGCTCCGGATTGACCAGGTGGAAGGTGCGGCCGTCCAGGCCGGGACGGCGGATCAGTTCGACCATCGCGGCGGACACGTAGTCGACCGGCACGATATTGGTGGCGCCCAGATCGGGCAGCGGGACCGGCAGCTCGGCGGGCAGCCCGGCCAGCTTCGCGATGGCCGGGAAGAAGTAGTAGGGGCCGTCGATCTTGTCCATCTCGCCGGTGCGCGAATCGCCGACCACGATCGCGGGCCGGAACACCCGCCAGCGCAGGCCCTCGGCCGCGCGGACCAGCTTCTCGGCGGCGAACTTGGTCCGGTGGTACGGGGAGGTGAGCTGCTGGCCGAGGTCGAAGTCCTCCTCGAAGAACTTGCCCCGGTGATCACCGGCGACCGCCACCGAGGACACGTGGTGCAGGACCGCGTCCAGGTCACGGGCCAGCGCGATCACCGATTCGGTGCCCGCCACATTGGCGGCGTGCGCGGTGGCCTCGTCGGCCGTCATGTCGTAGACCGCGCCCAGGTGGACGACGTGGTCGGCCGCGGGCGGGTTGTCCGCGAGGCCGAGGCCCGCAGCGGTCAGGTCGCCGAGCAGAGCGAACACCCGCTCACCGCCGTGCCAGCCCGCGGCCAGCTCGTCGAATTTCGCCGACGAGGCCGAGCGGATCAGTACGTGCACGATCGCCGTGGGATCGGCGTCGAGCAAGCCCTGCACCACCCGCCGCCCGAGAAATCCGGTACCGCCTGTCACGATGTAGGAAGTCATCGATCCTCCTGCTTGTCTTGAATCGTCTTGTGGCGCAACGCCGATCCGACATGCAGCAATGGATGCGGATGAAAGAAGCCGGGGAACAGCTTCGGCCCGACTGATTAGAAACTGTAATAGGCGCGGGCCGGTCCCGGCAAAGCCATTCGGTGTGGAACTGGTCACCCCGTTCGCCCAGGTCAGACGGTATGTGTGACAAGACTTTCCAGTTACCCGCAGTCAGACACAGTGCATTCGACGTGGGCCGTCGCGCGTCCGGGAGGACAACGACCTCCGCGGGAATGTCGCCGATCGCCGGCACTCCACCCGTAGACTGGGCGATCGGCGGACAGGCGGTCCGTTCGTGTCGGGCGGTTCGGCGGTGGCGATGGCGTACGGGACATCGACGACCTATCGGCAATCCCACACGGCCATGCTCGACTACTGGTTCTGCCTGGCGGTCGGCATCGTGTTCGCCGGCGGCGGCTCGGCTGTGGTCCTGTCCGCACTGGGGGCGATCGCGGATCGCAGCCCGGCATTCGACCACCTCGGTGTCGCCTTCGGACTCGTGCTCGGCGGGCTGTGGACCGCGCTCGGCTGCGGCAGCCTCTGGCTCGCCCGCGAAATCTCGCGCACCACACCACGTCTGGTCATCACCCCGCACGGCCTGACCCATATCGACGGCGATGTCACCACCTTCACCTGGCCCGAGATCGCCCTGATCCACGCCACGCCGACCCGGCTGACCATCCTCCCCGGCCTCCGCGACCTCCACACCATCCCCACAGCCCCGTTGCAGGCCACCCCGGATGCCATCCTCGCGACGATTCGGCACTATTGCCCGTCCGTCACCATCACCCGGTAGGCAGCCAGCCGATCGTCACGGGCCGGCCCGCGGACTCCGCATAGGCCCCCATCGGCTCAGGACACCTTGCGCCCTTTGCCCTTCCGCGCAACCGGCAGCTTGCCGACATCGGCGAGCAGCTCTTTCGCGAAGTCGCGTTCGGCCTCGTAGTGGCGGACACACCAGCGCAGCACCGCGCCGGGGTAGGCCCAGTCGGGGTTCTCCTCGGCGCCTTCGGCGTCGATCTCGGCCAGCTTGCGCATACGCTCGGCGTAATCGATGTGTTCGGTCAGGATCTCGCGGAGGCGGTCGGGTTCGGCGAGATGGCCGAGCCACACCCGCAGCATGACGCTGTGTTTCAGGACGGGCGCTTCCACGGAGGCGTGATTGACCCAGGTGGCGGCGGCGGCGCGGCCGGCTTCGGTGATGGCGTACATGCGTTTGCCGCGGACGCCGTCATCCTGCAGCACCGTGCGCGAGGTCGCGTAGCCGTGTTTCTCCAGGCGCTTGAGTTCGGCGTAGATCTGGCTGAACGACGGACTCCAGTAGAAGAACTGGAGGCTCCAATCGGCCCACTTCTTGAGGTCGTAGCCGGACAATTCCTCTGCGTGCGAGAGCATTCCGAGCACGGCCCAGCTCGTGGTGGGCAGCTGCGGCACCTTGACGTCACTCACGGGTCGTGACTATATCGTCTAGGCATATTCCTGGCCAGACTTACCGCCACCGCGCATGCCGCGGGAACAGACTGCGCCCCGCCTCGTGCGCCACCTCGACCAGCACCCGGGCCAGCCTGGCGGTATCGAGGGCCGTTCGCTCGCCGGTGATCTGAGCGGTCAGCGAGAGCGCGGCAACGGCCGCTCCGCGTCCGCGCACCGGAACCGCGACGCAGGCGATGCCGGCCACGGCCTCCTCGTTGTCGACGGCCACGCCCTGGCGGTGCCGGATCCGGGCCAGCTCGCGGTGCAATTCGGCACGGTCCGCGATGGTCCGGGAGGTCAACTGGGGTAGCGGATCCCGGAAGGAAGCCTCCACGATGCTGGGCTCGAGCGACGCGAGCAGCGCCTTGCCCAGAGCCGTACAGTGCGCGGGCATGCGGCCGCCCAGCCGGGTCGGGACGTGCGCCGCGCCGCGACCGCCAGCCTTGTCCAGGTAGAGCACCTCGCGCCCGTCCAGCACACCCAGATGCCCGACCATGCCGGTGCGCTGGGCCAGATCGTGCAGCAGCGGGCTCACCACATCGCGAATCTCGTTGTGGTCGGCGGCAAGTCCGCCGAGTTCCAGCGTGCGCATGCCGAGCCGGTAACCGCCGGGCGCGTGCGCGAGCCAGCGCAACCGGATCATCTGGTCCAGGATGCGATGCACCGTCGAGCGCGGCAGGCCGGTGCGCTCGGCCAGCCCGAGCAGGGTGAGCGTCGGCGTGGAACCGTCGAATGCGTCCAGGATCAACGTCATTCGCTCGATCATCGATACCGGCGGGACCGGTTTGGCCGCCCGGCCCGCGGCCCACGCCTCGCCGGACTCGGGATGGGTGAGCATCTCGACCGTCATGGTTACCTCCAGTGGTGTAGCGCGTCCAAGCTTAGGAGTATTTCGACTAGGCATGTGCACTTTCGACACTCCTCGCTGTGTCCCCAATCACAGTGCCGACCCGGGCGGAACGACGAATCCCGGAAACTACGTAGATCGCTACGGATCTTCTCGGTAGCCGGAATCCGCCCTTGACACCCCCGCGAGCTCACAGCTTACTTTCATGGCGAAACGGAATATTCCTATTCGAAACTTCGTCGTGAAAGGATGGCAGCCCGCATGGCCGTCGACCTCGACTTCAAGGCTGTCCTCGGCCGGTTCTGTACCGGCGTCACCGCGGTCACCGCATACGACACCGAGCCGCTGGGCTTCGCCTGTCAGTCGTTCTCCGCGTTGTCGCTGGACCCGCTCGCCGTCGCGCTGTTCCCGGCGCGCACCTCCAGCACCTGGCCCCGGATCAGAGAGGTCGGCCGATTCTGCGTGAACATCCTGGCCGAGGACCAGGAGACCGTGTGCCGCCGGCTCGGGCGCCCGGGTCCGGACAAGTTCGCCGACCTCGAATGGAGCACCTCGCCCAACGGCGCGCCCCTGCTCGCGGGCGCGCTCGCCTGGATCGACTGCACCCTGGCACAGGAGCTCGACGGCGGCGACCACACCATCGTCGTCGGCCATGTCACCGGGCTGGGCGAACTGCGCGACGCGCCGCCACTGCTGTTCTACCGCTCGGCTTTCGAGCGCTTGACGGCGCGCCCGTTGAGTGAGACCACCCCTACCGGCCACCGCGCCGCCGTCTCAGCATCGAAATAACCCAGCCCGTCATAAACCTGACCGAAATACCCTTCGGAGGATTCACATCATGACCGATCAGGTGCGCGTGATCGACACCGGCGCTCCGCCCGCGCGCTACGCCCGCGGCTGGCACTGCCTCGGCCTCGCGGACTCCTTCCGCGACGGAAAGCCGCACACCATCACGGCTTTCGGCACCGAACTGGTGGTCTTCGCGGCCGGTGACGGCACCTTGAACGTGCTGGACGCCTACTGCCGGCACATGGGCGGCAATCTCGGCGACGGCACCATCAAGGGCGACACCCTCGCCTGCCCGTTCCACGACTGGCGCTGGAAGGGCAACGGCCGCTGCGCCGGAATACCCTACGGCCGCCGCGTGCCGCCGCTGGCGCGCACCAAGTCCTGGCCCACCCTCGAACAGAATCGGCACCTGTTCGTCTGGAACGACCCGCAGGGCAATCCACCGCCGGACGAGGTCGCCATCCCCCGCATCGAGGGCGCGTTCAGCGACGAGTGGAGCGACTGGACCTGGAACCAGATCACCATCGAGGGCGCCAACTGCCGCGAGGTGATCGACAATGTGGTCGACATGGCGCACTTCTTCTATGTGCACTTCGCCTTCCCGACCTATTTCAAGAATGTCTTCGAAGGCCACATCGCCAGCCAGTACATGACCTCGCTCGGCCGCGCCGATGTGCAGGGCGAGCTGGCCAAGGAGGCGGGCGGGCAGAATGTACTGCGCTCGGAGGCGCATTACCACGGACCCTCCTACATGATCGACAACCTGGTCAGCGAATCCGACGGCATGCGCGTGGAGGCCGTGCTGATCAACTGCCACTACCCGGTGACGCCGACGAAGTTCGTGCTCCAGTACGGCGCGATCGTGAAGAAGCAGCCGGGACTCGCGCCGGAGGAAGCCGACGCCATGGCGGTGCGGTTCGCCGGTGGCCTTGGTCGCGGCTTCGAGCAGGATGTCGCGATCTGGGAACGCAAGACCCGCATCGACAATCCGCTGCTGTGTGAGGAGGACGGGCCGGTCTACCAGCTGCGGCGCTGGTACGAGCAGTTCTACCGTGATGTCGAGGACATCGACGAGAACATGACCGACCGTTTCGAATTCGAGGTCGACACCACCCGCGCGGTCAGCGCGTGGGAGGCCGAGGTGGCCGGCAATCTCGCCGCCCGGCAGAGCGTCTGACCATGGCGACGGTCAGCTGCCAGGCCTGCGGCAATCGGGTCGGCGTGGTCAAGTTCAGTCCGGCGCACACCAGTGTGCAGTGGTCCGGGGCGGCCGCGCGGACCTGTGCCCAGGCGACCGCCGGGCCCTTCCAGGGGTGCCCGGCGCTGCGCCGCAGCATCGACGCCGCCGTCGGCGCGGGCACGCTGGGCCTGCACACCCGCGACCACGATCTTCTCTGAATCTCCCTCTCTCCTAAGGACTTTCCCCATGGCTGTGATCAGCTCACTCGGATATGTGAAGGTCGCCGTGAGCGACCCCCAGGCGTGGCGGACCTTCGCCTTCGACGTGATCGGCTTCGCGCCGGGCTCCGGCCCCGACCCGGACGCCGTCTACCTGCGCATGGACGAGCGCGCCGCTCGCCTGGTGCTGGTGCCCGGCGAGACCGACAAGGTGCTCGCCATCGGCTGGGAGGTACGCGACTATCGGGCCCTGGCGCAGGTGCGCGCGGCGGTGGAACAGTTCGGCATCGCGGTCACCCCGCTCTCGCTCGAGGAGGCAGACGCGCGCCGGGTCGAGGAGGCGATCAGTTTCGTCGATCCCTCCGGCACCACCGTCGAGGTCTTCCACGGACCGGTCCTCGACCACTCCCCCGTCGTCGGCCAGCACGGAAACCGTTTCGTGACAGACGGATTGGGTCTCGGGCACGCGGTGCTGCCGGTACCGGACCTGGATGCCGCGTTCCGGTTCTACACCGAGGTGCTCGGGTTCGCGCCGCGCGGCGCGTTCCGGCTGCCGACTCCGCCGGAGTACGGGCCCATGCGGGTGCGCTTCCTCGGCGTCAATCAGCGCCACCACAGTCTGGCGCTGATTCCCTCCGGCGGACAGGAGAGTTCGGGGCTGGTGCACATCATGGTCGAGGTGGACGCGCTCGACGATGTGGGCCGCGCGCTGGACCGGGTCGGCAAGGCCGGCTACCACCTGTCCTCCACGCTGGGCCGCCACACCAACGACAAGATGATCTCCTTCTACGTCCGCACGCCCGGCGGCTGGGATCTCGAATTCGGCACCGAGGGCGTCAAGGTCGACGAATCCACCTACACCGCAGAGGAAATCACCGCCGACAGCTACTGGGGTCACGACTGGTCCCGTTAGGACCTCGAAATCATCGCCGCGCACCCGGCGGATCCGGCTCGGCACCGGCGTGAATCCGCTGCCGTAGCACCAGCCGCTGATGCTGGCCGACCGGATCGGTCTGCTCGGCCATTCGACCACTCACCGAACCGCTGCCGGTCGACTTCGGCAAGGTCGATGACGTTCACCGCGAGAGTGTGCGCCGCTCGGCGGCCGCGCGCAGGAATTCGCGGGTGTACCGCTCGGCCAGCAGCGGTAGGAAATTGTCGAGCGTGGCGTGCTCGGCCAGGCGGCGGTGGGCGGCGCGAAGCAGGCCGGCGATGGCCTCGGCGTCGGCCACACCGTCGAATTCCTCGGCCAGGCGGGTCGCGGCGATCCGCAGCGCGGCCTCCTGGTCGAGCGCGGGATCGTGGGGCTGGTGGTGGCTGGGGCTGACTGGGCTCACGGTCACGGCTGGCTCCTCGGCGCGGAAGGGATTCCGGATGCGGGCAATGCGCCCACACGGCGAGTACCCGCACGATCCCGATTCTCCTGCCACGAAGGGCGGGACGAGCCGACTGTTCACCGAGTATTCACTCGGCCGTCGCCAACCGGTGTCATGGCCGCTGGGTCGATGTGAGGTGCCGCAGACCCCCACGCATCTGAGCGGAAGCGTCCGTCTCGCCCCGGGTGTCCACCGCACATCCCGCTCACCGGAATTCCCCAGGTGAACATCGAGCCCCGGCGGCGTGCACGTGCGAGCCTGAGCCATGGATCTCGACGCACTCGAAGCGCTGCACCGCCTGAAGTACCGCTACTTCCGCACCCTGGACCTCAAGCTCTGGGACGAATTCGCCGACACCCTCGCCGTCGACGCCGAGGGCCGCTACGGCACCCACGCGCTCGGCAAGGCACTCGTGCTCGACGGCCGTACCGCGATCACCGACTTCATGCGCGCGAACCTGGGACCGAACGTGGTCACCACCCACGTCGCCACCCAGCCGGAAATCGAAATCGATGGCGAAACCGCCACCGGCAGCTGGCTTTTCGAAGACACGGTGATCGCCACCGACTTCGGCGTCCTGATCCGCGGCTCCGGTTACTACACCGACCGCTACCGCCGTGACGAGGACGGCCGGTGGCGCATCACCGCCACCGGCTACCAGCGTATCTACGAAGCCTCCCAGGCACTTTCGGACATCCCCAGCTTCACGCTGCTCAGCAACATGTGGGCGAGGTCCGACTGAGCGGCGCATTCGGCGGCACCACAGTGCCGACGCCGCGAACCGGCACCACCGACGCTGCACCATGTGCCGTCGGGGACCACTCGAGCGAAACGCAGCCCTGTTCGGGCCGCAGCGGGGGCAGGTACCGGTTCGGTTCGACGATCAGGCGGATTGGCGGTAGATAGGGCCAGATTGGCAGTAGTGGCGCTGGACGGGTCGGTGTGCGAGGTTCAGGCTCGGGATATGTCGCTCGCACCTGCCGAATTCACTCCCGAGACCACCTATTTGAATACCGCCTCGCACGGGTTGCCGCCCGCGCGGGCGGTGGCGGCGGTACGGGAAGCACAGGATCGGTGGGCGGCGGGACGGGGAGCACCGCCGGTGCAGGACCATCTGGTCCCGGAGTTGCGGGCGGGGTTCGCCCGGCTCATGACGGGGGCGACGGCCGAGGACATCGCGCTCGGCGGCACGGTGTCGGCACTCATCGCCCCGGTCGCAAGCGCCCTGCCCGCAGGCGCGGAAGTGCTCGTGGCCGAAGGAGAATTCGCCTCGGTGACGATGCCGTTCCTGTTCCGGGGCGACCTCGCCGTGCGAACTGTTCCGCTGGAACGATTGGCGGCGGACGTGCGCCCGGAGACGGCACTGGTGGCGGTGAGCGTCGTACAGTCGGCGGACGGACGCATCGCCGACACCGCGCTGCTACGCGCAGCCACCCGGGCCAACGGTGCGAAGTTGTTGCTCGACAGCACGCAGGCAGCGGGCTGGTATCCGCTCGACTTCGCCGATGCCGACTACTGGGTCTGTGCGACTTTCAAATGGCTGGTCGGTGCCCGCAGCGTCGCGTTCTTCGCGGCGAGCCCGGCCGCCGCAGCCGACTTGCGGCCGGTCGGTCCCGGCTGGTACGCCGCCGAGGACCGCTGGGCGGAGCTGTACAACCCGATCGCATTGCCCACCGGTACAAGACGTTTCGACCAGACCCCGGACTGGATCGGCGTCATCGCGGCCCGGGCCGCGCTCGAGCTCCTGGACGAACTGACCATCGACAAGATCCACGCCCACAACCTGGCTCTGGCCGGTCGTTTCCGCGCGGGGGCCCGCGCCCTCGGATATCAGCCGATCGAACAATCCTCCGCCATCGTCGCCATTCCCGGCGCGGGCACCGCCGAAAACCGTCTGGAACAAGCGGAAGTCCTCGCCTCCGCCCGCGCCGGCGGCCTCCGTTTCTCCTTCCACCTCTACAACTCCGATGCCGATGTCGAGCACGCGCTCGCGGCGCTCGGCGAGCACCACGACAGCTGAGCCCGCTGTGATCGCATGTCCCCATCGGGGATCGGTGCGCCCGCACCGATCCGGCGGGACGGCCGGCACGTCTCGCGGGCCGAAATCGCCGCTCTCACAGATCCGGCAGCGGGATGGCCAGATTCGGGGTGATCAGGCCGCCGTCGACCTCGAGTACCTTGCCGGTGATGTACTTGCCCGCCGGGGATGCCAGGTAGAGCGCCGCCGCCGCGATGTCCTCCGGTTCGCCGAGGGTGTGCAGCGGGGTCTTGTCCTCGAGTTCGGCGCGCATGGCGGCATTACCCGCGACCACCTCCAGCGCCGAGGTCAGGATGGCGCCGGGCGCGATGGCGTTCACCCGGACGCGTGGGCTGAGATCCGCGGCGGCGAGCCGAGTGTAGTGCGCCAGAGCGGCTTTCGCGGTGCCGTAGGCGGCGAACGCCCGCCCGGGTAGCCGCCCCATGGCCGAGGTGATGTTGACGATCGAACCCCCGCCGGCCGAGTCCAGCATCAGCGGTACCGCGGCGCGCACCAGCGCGTGCGCGTTGGCGACATTGAACCCGAACGCCTCCGACAGCGCCGCCGGCGTGGTGTCCAGCAGCGGGCTCGGCAGGGCGCCGCCGACGTTGTTGACCACGATGTCGAGGCGGTCGAATTCCTCGACCGCCACCGCGGCCAGGGCGGCGGTGGCGTCCGGATCCCGCAGATCGGCCGGCACCGCATGCGCCTGCCGCCCGACCGCCGCAACGCGTTCGGCCACCTCGTCGAGCTGGTCCTCGGTGCGCGCCGCGATCACCACGTCCGCGCCCGCCTCGGCGAAGGCGACGGCAATGGCGGCACCGAGCCCGCGCCCCGCGCCCGTGACGACCGCGACCTGCCCGTCGATCCGAAACCGATCCAGAATCATTCCAGCCCACCACATCCACGTCGATGCCAACCGTTGGCCCCCGATTGTGCGCCCTCAGCCCGCGCCCGGCGACTCGAGTCCCGGTGGCCGAACCTCGAAACATGTGGTCATCCCCACACCTAAGGGACAGTTAATGTTCAGACGAACATGTTTGAAAAGTATGTGATCTTGACCTAGCGCGTTGATATCGTCGCGCCATGCTGGACTCGCAGGACGCTCGATCGGGGGGCGAAGCGTCTGCTGCGCGGCCCGGGCAACCAGACCCCGGGGCGGTCCCGCCGGACGCTCCGGTCGAACCCGGCCGGTTCGAGACCACGCGGCTCGAAATGCCGGATGAGCCAAGACAATTGCCCGAGACCATCGAGGTCGACGACGAGGAGCGCCCGGCTCGCCCGCTCTCCGGCTGGCCGGACCGGATCGTCGCCGCCGTCGCCTTCGCGGTGGCGCTGCTCGCACTCTGGCAGGTGTTCCGCCCGCTACCGCAGGGCAGCCAGTACTACCTGGTGGTCTTCTTGGCGGGCACGCTGCCGCTGGTGTTCCTGGCCTACCGGTCCGGAATCCGTTGGCTGGACCGCGAATCCGGCCCCGGGCCGGTGGATTGGGCGCTGGCGGCGGTGACGCTGGCTGTGTGCCTGTACCCGGTGCTGCCGTTCCCGATCGGCTCCGGCGGCGGCGGATACGACGAGTTCCTGGACCGCCAGGCGCTGTTCGATCCGGTCGACATCACCATGGGCGCGATCCTGCTGGTGCTGGTGCTGGAGGCTTGCCGCCGCACCACCGGCTGGGTGCTGCCGGTGGTGTGCCTGGCCTTCGTCGCCTACGCCTACTACGGCGGCCTGATGCCTCAGGACTGGTCCATCGCCCATGCGGGACTGGACTTCTCGCAGATCGTCGACGCGCTCTACAACTCGTCCAGCGGATTCTTCGGCACCCCGCTCGATGTCGCCGCCACCTATATCGTGCTGTTCACCCTCTACGGCGCGGTACTCGAATTCTCCGGCGCCGCACAGTTCTTCGTGGATCTGTCGGTCTCGGCGTTCCGGCGCTCGCGCACCGCCGCCGGACGCACCACCGTCGCCTCGGGTTTCCTGCTCGGCACCGTCTCCGGGTCCGGCACGGCGACCGCGGTCAGCGTCGGCGCGGTCACCTGGCCGATCCTGCGCAAGGCCGGGTATCCGCCGGAACAGGCCGGCGGCATGCTCGCAGCGGCCGGCGTCGGCGCGATCCTGTCCCCGCCCACCCTGGGCGTGGCGGCGTTCATCGTCGCCGAATACCTCGAGGTCTCCTATGTGACGGTGCTCGGCTGGGCGCTGATCCCGACGGTCCTGTACTACTTGGGAATTCTGCTCGCCGTCGAGATCGACGCGCGGCGGCTGGGCACCCGGCCGGTGGAGGTCGCGACCACGTCGGTATGGCGGCAGCTGGGCCGGTTCGGCTACCACTTCCTGTCACTGATCGTGATCGTGGTGCTGTTGCTGCTGGATGTCAGCGCCACCAAGGCGGTCGTGTACGCGACGCTGCTGGCATTCGCGCTGTCGTTCCTGGACGGCCGGACCCGGGCGCGGGCGCTCTCGCCGAAACTGGTCTTCACCGCGCTGAGCTCCGGTGTGCGTTCGGCGCTGCCGGTGGTGGCGGTGTGCACCTCGGCCGGCGTGATCACCGCGATGACCACCAAGACCGGCCTCGGCGCGCAGCTGGCCGCGCTGCTGGTCAAGGCGGCGGGTGCGGTATCGGACAACCAGACGGTGGTCCTCGCGCTCACCGTGATCTTCGCGGCCGTCGCCCTGGCCATGCTCGGCCTGGCGATCCCGGTGACGGCGTCGTTCATCATCGGCTGGGCGATCATCGGTCCGGCGCTGCTGGCCCTGGAGGTGCCTGCCCCGGCGGCGGCCATGTTCGTCTTCTACTACTCGGTGCTGTCGGAGGTGACGCCGCCGACGGCCCTGGCCGCGGTCGGCGCGGCCGCCATCACCGGCGGGAAGACGCTGCCGACCATGTGGCAGACCCTGAAGTACGCGCTGCCCGCCTTCCTGGTGCCGGTGGTGTTCGTGATGACCGCCAACGGCGAATCCCTCTTGGCGCGTGGGTCATTGGTCGGCGTGCTGTGGACGACGGTGGTCGCGTGCCTGGCTGTGGCCGCGCTCTCCGCCGCCACCGGCGGCTGGATTCTCGGCGTCGGACCCGCCGGAAAGACCGCCCGCGTGCTCGCGGCGGTCGGCGGTCTGACGTTGCTTTACCTGGAGCCCGGTGCGATCGTCATCGGGCTGGCCGCGGTCGTCGCGGCCGTCGGGGTCACTGCCTGGTCACAGAGGAGGACGACATGAGCGCAGTCGCAAGGGGTTTCGTCAGGTCCAAGCCGGCCGGGGTGATCGCGCTACTCGGTGTCGCGGTGCTGTCGGCGGGACTGCTCACCGGCTGCGGCGGGCGTCGCGACGCGCCGAGGGCCGACGCGGGCGGGGAGGTGAACTGCGAGGTGCATCAGGAGACCCGGGTCGGCATTGCCACCGGCAACGCCACCGGCGTCTACTTCGCGCTCGGAAACGCCTACGCGGAACAGGTTTCGCAAGCCACCAACGGCACCGTGAAGGCGACCGCCGCGGAAACCGGTGCGTCGGTGCAGAACATCCAGCAGCTGGTGGCGGGCACCTATCAGGTGGCGTTCTCGCTCGCCGACACCGCCGCCGACGCGGTGCTCGGCACCGGCAGCTTCGACGGGAAGAAGCAACCGGTGCAGGCGCTCACCCGGCTGTACCCGAACTACACCCAGGTGGTCGTGCGCAAGAGCGCGAACATCAACTCGGTCGCCGACATGCGGGGCAAGCGGATCTCCACCGGATCGCCGAAATCCGGCACCGAGGTGATCGCGAACCGGGTCCTCGAGGCCGCGGGCCTCAATCCCGACAGCGATATCTCCGCCCAGCGCCTCGATCTCACCAAGACCGTGGACGGTATGAAGGACGGCTCCATCGACGCCATGTTCTTCTCCGGCGGCCTGCCCACGCCGGGCATCACCGACCTGTTCACCTCGGCGGGCAATCAGGTCGAGTTCCTCGACATCGCCGCGTTGACCACCGCGATGCAGAAGGTCAGCCCCGTCTACGAGGAGGGCACCATCCCCGCCGCCACGTACGGGCTGCCCGCCGACGCCAAAACCATTGTCGTGCCCAATGTCCTGCTGGTCCGCGACGACCTGGACGCGAACCTGGCCTGCGTACTGGCCAAGGCCGTCTACGATCGCAAACCGCAACTGGAGCAGGCGAATTCGGCCGCCAAGGGCATCGTCAAGGACAATGCCCAGAAGACCAGCCCGGTCCCGATGCACCGGGGCGCCACCCACGCCTTCACGCACTGACCCGCGACCGCCCGAGCACCCCGCCCACCGGCGGGGTGCTCGCGTCCGCGGGGTCATGCCAAGGCGCGGCGCAGTGCGGAATATGCCAGCGCAGCAGCGGCTTTCGCGTCCGGGAGCTGCTCGGCCATGCTGAAGAAGCCGTGGAACTCGCCGTCGTAGCGGTGTACCGCGGCCTCGACGCCCGCCGCGCGCAGCCGCGCGCCGTAGGCTTCGCCCTCGTCGCGCAGTGGGTCGTACTCCGCGGTGACGATGTGCGCCGGGGGCAGGCCGTGCAGATCGGCGGCGATGGGCCCCGCGTACGGGTGCGCGGCGCCGTGGTCGGCACCGAGGTACTGCTCCCAGTACCACCGCAGATGGTCGGCGGTGACGAAGTAGCCCTCGGCATTGTCCCGATAGGAGCCGGTGGCGCACGCCGGATCCAGCATCGGGTAGATGAGCAGCTGGTGGGCGATCGACGGGCCCTGCCGGTCGCGGGCCATGAGCGCGGTGACCGCGGCCAGGTTGCCCCCGGAGCTGTCGCCCGCGACGGCGATCCGGGTCGGGTCACCGCCCAGCGAGGCTTTGAGCTCGGCCACCCAGCACAGCACGGCGTAGGCGTCTTCGGCGGCGGCGGGGAATCGATGCTCGGGCGCCTGGCGGTAATCGACCGAGACGACGATCGCGCCCACCTCATTGGCCATGGACCGGCACAGCTGGTCGTGGGAATCCAGGCTGCAGATGGTGAAGCCGCCGCCGTGGCAGAACACGATCGCGGGCAGCTCGCCGCTCGCTCCGGCCGGGTGATAGATCCGGACCCGCACCGGCGCGGCGCCGTCCGGGCCGGGCACCAGTCGCTCCTCGACCTTGCGAACCGGGATCGGCTCCACCGTGCGGGCCGGGCGGGCGGCGAGCATGCGCCGCGCCTGCGCCGCGTCGAGCACCTCGGTGCCGAGTTTCGGGAACGTGGCGCTCGCGGCGTCCACGATGACCTGTGCTTCGGGTTTCAGCGGCATCGCCGCCTCCTGACTGGTTATTCCGACGGCGGGATGAACGGGCCCGCGGACAGACCGCCGTCGACGGCCAGTTCCGCGCCGGTGATGAAGGCGGAATCGTCGGAGGCGAGAAAGGCGACCAGCGTGCCCACCTCCGAGGGGAGCCCGACGCGGCCCAGCGGCAGGGTCGGGAAGCTGCCCGGACCGGTGGCCAGCCCGAGGTGGCCGATCATCGGGGTGGCGATCGGGCCCGGGTGCACCGAGTTGACCCGGATGCCCGCCGGACCCAGCTCCAATGCCGCGGTCTTGGTCAAACCGCGCAGACCCCACTTGGACGCGCCGTAGGCCGCGTGCCCCGGCAGCCCCTGCAACCCGGCCTGCGAGGAGATGTTGACGATCGAACCGCCGCCCGCGGCGGCCAGCGGATCGACCACCGCCTGGATCCCGAGGAACGCGCCGATCAGATTCACCCGCAGAATACGGTCCAGCTCTTCGGCTTTCGTCTCGGTCAGCGGCTTCGCGGTGTAGATGGCGGCATTGTTGACCAGTGTGTGCAGCCCGCCGAAGGTCTCGACGGCGGTCCGCACCGCCGTCGCCCAGTCCGCGGCGCTGCTCACGTCGTGCCGCACGAATCGTGCCGCGTCACCGAGGGATTCGGCGACCGCCTGCCCTTCGGTCTCGAGTACATCGGTCAGGACGACCCGTGCGCCACGCTCGACGAACAGGCGAGCCTCCGCCTCGCCCTGTCCGCGCGCCGCGCCGGTGATGATCGCGACTTTGCCTGTCAGATCGGACATGTCGACGGCTTTCTACTTGTTCCGGAAATGCGGAATGACCTTCTCGCCCCAGTGGCGAATGGTCTCCAGGCACGCCTCCTGCGGCACCGTGCCCATCTGGATCAGGCACAGGATCTCGTCCGCTCCGGCCGCCTGCAGCCGCTCCACGTAGGCGATGGCGTCCTCGGGGCTGCCGTAGGCGTGCTCGACATTGAAGACCGAGGTGGCGCCGGGCTTCACCGGGATCTTGGCCTCGTGCAGGTAGGCCAGGTGCTCCTCGGCGGCCTTCTTGATCCCGGCCACCTCGTCGACGGCCGGGTCGATGGCCTCGTCCGGGACCGGGCCCGCGCCGTACCAGTGCTTGATGGACTGGGCGAAGAAGCGCTGACCGCGGGCGCCGATCTGCTGCGCCTGCTCTCGATCGTCGAGCACGATGGTCGGGCACAACGCCGCGAAATGGTCGTTGACCACGGTGGAGACCAGTTTGTCCCCGGTGCGCTCGGCGATCGCCGCGTCATAGGTGCGGCGCAGTTCGGCGATCTCCTCGATGCCCGCGAAACCGAGTACCAGGGCGCCGATGCCGTAGTCGGCGGCCAGCTTCAGGGTGTCCTTCTTGGTGCACGCCATGAACAGCGGCGGATGCGGCAGCTGCACCGGGCGGGGCAGCAGCGGGTGCGGGTCGATGTCGAGCAGCTCACCGTGCCACTCGAATTCGCCCTCCGGGTCCTGCCACGCCTTGCCGATGATGCGCAGCGACTCCTCGACCTCCTGATAGGTGCGGTCGGGATCGACACCGCACATGGAGGTCTCCTGCGGGGTGGCGCCACGACCCGCACCGAGGTTGACCCGACCCCCCGAGAGCACGTCCAGCATGGCCGCGCGTTCGGCCGCGCGCACCGGATGGTTGAAGTTGAACGGCATGCACACCACACCGTGCCCGATGCGGATGCGGGAGGTGCGCGCGGCGACCCAGGTCAGGAAGATCTCCGGGGCGCTCATATGCGCGTACCACTTCAGGCCGTGGTGCTCGACGGCCCAGACGGTGTCGAAACCCATCTCCTCGGCCAGCACGGCCTGCTCGACGCAGTCACGCAGCACCTGCTTTTCGTGATCGGCCGACGGGTTGGTCATCTGCGCCTCGAAGATCATCGAGAACTTCATTCACTGCCTCCAGGTCTCTATATGCCTAGTAGAAATATTTCCGATGCTTGCGTGGAGGTCAGCCGCATGTCTCGGTAGCTGAGACTGCGGCGGCTCGGGGCGCGACGGCGGACTTACCTTCGGGATCGACGGGGGATGACAGTCAGCGGGGGCGGTAGCGGAAAGGCAGGATCGAGTGGGTCGTCTCGCAGGCAAGGTCGCGATGGTCACCGGTGGCGCGCGCGGAATGGGCGCAGAACATGTGCGGCGGTTCGTCGCCGAGGGCGCCCAGGTGGTGTTCGGCGACGTCCTCGACGACGCGGGCACGGCGCTGGCGGCCGAGATCGGCCCGGGCTGCCACTACGTGCACCACGACGTGACGAGCGAAACCGAGTGGGCAGCAGCGGTTTCGGAAACCCTGAGCCGGTTCGGGCGGCTCGACACGCTGGTCAACAACGCCGGAATGCTGCGGTTCCAGTCCATCGCGGACATGCCCGTGCAGGACTTCACGACCATGCTGAACGTCAACGTGACCGGCGCGTGGCTCGGCATCAAGACCGTCACCCCGGCACTGGCCGCATCCGGCGGCGGGTCCATCGTCAACATCTCCTCGATCGAGGGCTTCGTCGGCGCGGCCGGGCTCTCCGCCTACAGCGCAAGCAAATTCGCGCTGCGCGGCGTGACCAAGTCCGCGGCCCGCGAGCTCGGCAAGCACGGAATCCGCGTCAACTCGGTGCATCCCGGCGGTATCGCCACCCCGATGACCGCGGCCGCCGGCTCCGGCGTCGACGGCGACACATTCTTTGCCGGACTGCCGATCCCGCGCTGGGGACAGCCCGCCGAGGTGACCGAGGCGGTGGTCTTCCTCGCCTCCGACGCGGCGAGCTACTGCACCGGCACCGAGGTCGTGGTCGACGGCGGCATGCTCACCGGCGCGGGATACTGAGGGAGACAGCGATGGAATACGACGTCGTAGTGGTCGGGTCCGGCGCGGCCGGGATGACCGCCGCGCTCACCGCCGCCTATCGCGGGCTCTCGGTGGTCCTGATCGAGAAGAGCGCCAAGTTCGGCGGCTCCACGGCGCGCTCGGGCGGCGGCGTGTGGATACCGAACAATCCGGTACTGGTCCGCGAGGCTGTGCCCGACAGCCCCGACCTGGCCCGGGTGTATCTGAAAGAGGTTGTGGGCGACCGGGTTCCGCAGGCCAAGCAGGACGCATTCCTGGACAACGGCCCCCGCATGATGACCTACCTGCAATCGCGGACACCGCACCTGCGTTTCGTCTACGACCGCGGCTATTCGGACTACCACCCCGAGAAGCCGGGCGGCCTCGCCCAGGGCCGCAGCATCGAACCGGCGATCGTCGACGGACGCCTGCTCGGTGATGATCTGGCACTGATCAACCAGCCGACCATGTCCGGCCCGAAGGGAATCGCGTTCACGGTCAGCGACTTCCACGACCTGAACATGATCGGGCGCACCTGGAAGGGCAAGCGCACCGCGGTGCGAGTGGGCTTGCAGGCGATCGGCAACCGGCTGCGCGGGCGAATTCCGCTCGCCCTGGGCAAGGCGCTGGTGGCACGGCTGTGGCTGGCGCTGCGCGACGCGCAGGTACCCGTGTGGCTGAATACCCCGCTGCGGGAACTGATCGTCGTCGACGGCATGGTGGCCGGAGTCCGGGCCGAGCGCGACGGCGTGCCGGTCGAGATCCGGGCGCGGCGCGGTGTCGTCCTGGCGGCGGGCGGGTTCGAACACAACCTCGCGATGCGCGAGCAGTACTTCGCGGCGCCGGTGAGCACCGACTGGACCGTCGGCGCGGTCGAGAATGTCGGCGAGGGCATCCGCGCGGGTGAATCCGCGGGTGCGGCATTGGATTTGATGGATGACGCCTGGTGGGGCCCGTCCGTGCGCAATCCCGACGGCCCACCGTTCTTCTGTCTGGCCGAACGCTCGCAGCCCGGCGGGATCATGGTCAACGCAGCGGGCGAACGGTTCACCAACGAATCGGCCAGCTACGTCGACGTGGTGCACACCATGTACGACCGGCACACCAGCGCCGTGAGCCATGTGCCCGCGCACTTCATCATGGATCAGCGATTCCGCGACCGGTATCTGTTCCTGGGGACTTTCCCCAAAAGGCCGATCCCGCAGAAGTATTTCGACGCGGGCATCATCAAGAAGGCCGACACCCTCGCCGAACTCGCGGGGCTGATCGGCGTGCCCGCCGACACCCTGACCGCGACCGTGCAGCGCTTCAACGGATTCGCCCGGGCCGGACGCGACGAGGACTTCCACCGCGGCGAATCCGCCTACGACCGCTACTACGGCGACCCGACCGTGCGCCCCAATCCCTGTCTGGCGCCGCTGGATCAGGGCCCGTACTACGCGGTCGAGATGGTGCCCGGCGATCTCGGCACCAAAGGCGGGCTGGTCACCGACGAACACTCCCGGGTGCTGCGCGCCGACGGCGCCGCGATCCCCGGACTCTATGCGGCGGGCAACAATTCGGCCGCCGTGATGGGCAACAGCTACGCGGGCGCGGGCGCCACCATCGGACCCGCGATGGTGTTCGGCTACCTGGCGGCCCAGCATCTCGCCGACCACGAACAGTAAGGAGCAGAACATGGGCAGGGTCAACGGCAAGACCGTGATCGTCACCGGTGGCGCGCGCGGTATGGGCGCCGCCTTCGCGCGCCGGCTGGTCGCCGAGGGCGCGGCGGTGGTGATCACCGACGTCCTGGTGGACGAGGGCAAGGCGGTCGCGGCCGAACTCGGCGCGCGAGCGGCGTTCCTCCCGCTCGATGTCACCGACGAATCCGCTTGGCAGGATGTGATTTCCGAGACCGAGCGGCTGTTCGGCCCGGTGTGGGGCCTGATCAACAATGCGGGCATCGTGCACGTCGATCCGATCGAGCGGCTGGCCGAGGCCGACTTCCGCAAGGTGCTCGACGTGAACCAGATCGGCGTATTCCTCGGGATGAAATCCGTGGTCGCGTCGATGCGCCGGGGCGGCGGCGGGTCGATCGTGAACATCTCCTCGATCGGCGGCATCATCGCCTTCAGCAACATCCTCGGCTACGTCGCCTCCAAATGGGCGGTGCGCGGAATGTCCAAGGCGGCCGCACAGGAATTCGGGGCGGACGGCATCCGGGTCAACTCGGTTCATCCGGGCGTGGTCGCCACCGAGATGACCTCGGAATCCGCGCGCTCGCACTCGATGGTCGGCGATCAGCCGCTGCCGCGCGCCGCGGCGCCCGAGGAGCTGGCCGCCCTGGTGCTGTTCCTGATCTCCGAGGAGGCCGGGTACTGCACCGGCTCCGAGTTCGTCGCCGACGGCGGCTACACCACCAAGTAAGGAACACCGTGAAGAACTTTCAGGACCGGGTCGCTGTCATCACCGGCGCGGGCGCGGGCATCGGACGGGCGCTCGCGCTCGAATTGGCGCGCAACGGCGCGCGCCTGGCGTTGTCCGGGCGCAGTCTCGACAATGTCGCCGAGACCGCCGCGCTGTGTGCGGAAGCGGGCGGGGTGGCGCGCCCCTACCGCCTCGACGTCACCGACCGGGCCGCCGTATACGCCCACGCGGCGCAGGTGCAAGCCGATTTCGGCAACGCCAACCTGCTGGTCAACAACGCGGGTGTCTCGCTGACCGCCAATGTCGACGAGCTCAGCTGGGAAGACTTCGAATGGATCGTCGGGATCAACTTCTGGGGCGTCATGCACGGCACCAAAGCCTTTCTCCCCCAGCTGATCGCCTCCGGTGACGGCCATATCGCCAATGTCTCCTCCATGTTCGGCCTGGCCGCGTGCCCGAGCCAAAGCGCCTACAACGCCACCAAATTCGGCATCCGCGGGTTCACCGACGCGCTGCGTCAGGAGATGAAGATCGCCGGCCACGCCGTCGGAGTCAGTTCGGTGCACCCTGGCATGATCAAGACCGGCATCGCCTGGAAGGCCCGTGCCGGGGCCGGTCGCGACCGCGACGCCCTGGCCGCGAACTTCGACCGCCTCGCCAAGACCAGCCCCGAATCCGCTGCCAAGACCATGCTCAAAGGCATACGCAAGGACCGGGCCCAGATCCTGATCGGCGCCGACGCCCGCTTCATCGCCCTGCTCCCCCGCCTCTTCGGCCCGGGCTACCAGAAGATCATCACCGCCCAGATGAAGAAAGAAGTCGCCTGAACGGCGGATCCCTGGCGCCCGTCCGTGGCAGCCATACCTGAAACAAAGGAGTGACATGTCAACCGGAGTGGGGCCCGTGGAGACGCCCGAGACCGCATCCTCGGTAGCCGAGCTGGACGGCACCTGCCCCCTGGCGCGCGAGCAGATCGGCGGCAAGGCGTGGAGTGTGAATCACATGCGGGCCCTCGGGCTTCCGGTACCGCCCGCGTTCGCGCTGAGCACGGCGGCGTGGGCGGAATTCGGGGCGCGCGGTGCACTCGGCCCGGAGATCTGGGCCGGGGTGCGGGCGGGGATCGCGGCCCTCGAACGCGGCACCGGCCGCCGATTCGGCGCGGACACCCGGCCGCTGCTGGTCTCGGTGCGCTCCGGTGCGGCGGTGAGCATGCCGGGCATGATGGACACCGTCCTCAATCTCGGGATGAACGCCCAGGTCGAGCGGGCGCTGGTCGCCGAGACCGGCAACCCCGGGTACGCGAGCGACACCCACCGCCGCTTCCTGGCTCAGTACCGCGAGATCGTGCTCGGTGACCCGCACGCCGAGGTACCGCCGGATCCCTGGGACCAGCTGCGCGCGGCCGTCACCGCTGTCTTCCGCTCGTGGGATTCCGCACGCGCCCAGGCGTATCGGCGCAATCGCGGTGTCGCCGACGACCTCGGCACGGCGGTGACCGTCCAGGCCATGGTGTTCGGCAATCTCGACGATCGCTCCGGCACCGGCGTGCTGTTCAGCCGGAACCCGAATTCCGGTGCGCCGCAGCCCTTCGGCGAGTGGCTGGCCGGCGGTCAGGGCGAGGACGTGGTGTCCGGCCGCACCACCCCGCGCCCACTCGACGATCTCGCCCGCGTCCTGCCCGCGGCGCACGAGCAACTGCTCGCCGCGGCCACCCTGCTCGAACGCGACGGCCGCGATATCCAGGACCTCGAGTTCACGGTCGAGTCCGGGCGGCTGTGGCTGTTGCAGGCCCGGCCCGCCAAGCGATCCGCGCGCGCGGCCGTGCGCGCCGCGGTCGCCATGGTCGAGGAAGGACTCATCGATACCGCGCGGGCCCTGGAGCGGGTCACCGCCGAGCAGCTGCGCATCGTGCTGCGACCGGAATCCGGCGCCGACACCGGCGCTTTGCCACTGGCCCGCGGCGAATCCGCCTGCCCCGGGCTGGCCTCGGGACTGGTGGTCACCGATCCCGATGAGGCCGAAACCCGCTCGGCCGCAGGCGAAGACGTGATCCTGGTGCGCGCCACCACCAGCCCCGACGACCTGCCCGGCATGATCGCCGCGCGCGCCGTGGTCACCGAACTGGGCGGTGCGACATCGCATGCCGCGCTGGTCAGCCGGGAGCTGGGCCGGCCCTGCGTGGTCGGCTGCGGCCCCGGCGTGGTCGCCGCGCTCGCCGGGCGCACGGTCACGGTGGACGGCGGCGCGGGCGTGGTGCTGCTCGGGAAGGTCGACGGAAAACCGGTGGCGCCCGACGTCATCGAGGATGTGGCCCGGCTGGCGACCTGGGCCGGCGTCGAGCCGGGCGAACTTCCGGCAGCCCTGTCCCGCACCCGAACCGGTGAAACCTCGTCATCGGCAATCGTTTCGGCCGACAATGGAACCATGACAGCAGGGATCTCGCCTGCGTCTGATCTCGCTCGGCCGCGCACCACCTTGCCCGACAGCCAGACGCAGTCCACCAGCACCGACCTCGCTCTACTTCGGCTGATCGGCATCAAGGGCCGGGTGCGCCCAGAAGCGGTGGCCGCGAGTCTGAGCCGATCGGAGGACGAAATCGTCCGCCGCTGCGCCGAACTCGTCGATCGTGGCTGGTGCGCGACCACCCCGGCCGGACTTCGGCTCGCCCCGCCGGGCCGGGAACGGCTCACCGCGCTGCTCGCGGCGGAACGCGAGCAGGTCGACGCCGCCGAGATCGCCACCATCTACACCGAATTCTGCGGCCACAACGCTGAATTGAAGGATATTGTCACGGCCTGGCAGATGAGGGACGCGCAGACGCCCAACGATCACACCGATGCCGCCTACGACCGGCGGGTGCTGGATCGGCTTCAGGTCCTGCACGAACAGGTGACGCCGCTGACCAGATGGATCGCATCGATCGCGCCACGACTACATCCCTATCCGGACCGCTTCGACGCGGCGATCGCGAAGATCGGCGCGGGCGAGCATCTCTGGGTCGCTCGTCCCATCATCGACAGCTATCACACGGTCTGGTTCGAACTCCACGAAGACCTGATCGGCCTCTGCGGCCTGAGCCGCGCCGACGAAGCGGCGGCGGGACGGGCGCACTGATCATGTACAGCGACACCAATGTTCGGCGCTGGATCGATTTCGCCGAGATCGACAATGTGCGCGACCTCGGCGGACTGCCGGTAATCGGAGGCGGGACAACCCGTTTCGGCGTCGTCTACCGCGCCAGCACGCCCCAGCATCTCACCGCGGAGGACCTGAGCGCGCTGCTCGGCCCGCTCGGCCTGCGCACGCTCCTCGATCTACGCAATCCCGACGAGGTGGAGCGGGAGGGTTATGGCCTGCTCGCGACGGCCGCGGTGGCGGTGGTCAACCTGCCGGTGCGCAAGGCGACCCGATCCACCCTGACTCCGGCAGAGCTGGTACCCGATGGCCGACAGTACGACCTGGTCGGCTTGTATCGCGAATTACTCAGTGGCAGTGCGGAATCTGTGGTGACCGCAGCGCGCATCATCGCCGATTCCGCCCGACACTCCGTCGTATTCCACTGCGCGGCAGGAAAAGACCGAACCGGGCTGGTCGCGGCGGTACTGTTGGACGCGGTCGGAGTACCCGTCGAGGTCATTGCCGAGGACTACGCGCTGACCGGTCAGCGCCTGAGCCGCATCCGCGCCCGGCTCGACGATCTACCCTCGTATCATGGTCTGCCACCGGTGAATACCGGAATCCTGGCCGCCGACCCGGAAGTGATCCGGCAGTTCCTCGCCGGGTTGCGCGAGACACACGGCGGCAGCGCGGCGTGGCTGCGATCACACGGGCTGGATGCAGCGGAGCTGACACAATTGCGCCAGGTGCTGGTAGAGGTGTAATAAGGGTAGGGTCGCCCCCATGAGAGAGGACGACTACGCCTACCACGAGCCCATCCCCGCCCCGGAGCGGAGCGCGGCCGGGCAGCACAATCTCATGTACGCCGGACTCATCGCGCTCGGCGTGGTGCTCCTACAGGGATTCCTGACCGCCGAGACGATCGGCGGCGCCGCCAAGCTCTCGGTATCGGCCTTCGCGGTCGCTATCCCGCTGCTCGGGGTGCTGATCCTGCTCGACGTCGCACGCGACGAGCGCGCACGCGGTCCGGTCGCGACCGTGGCGATCGGCGCCGCCGCCCTCGGGGTGGTCGCCGCGTTCTGGCATGTCGACTGGCTCGCGGGCGTCGCCGTGGTGCTCACCACCGCCGTCGCGGCCGGACTCTACCGCTCCCACCTGCCGGGTCTCGGCCGTTTCCGGCGCGGTGGCGCGAATACCGCACCCGCACAGCCCGGCCACCAGCCGCCCCCGGTGCGCCACCCGTTCCCGGCCGGACCGGAAGCGCCTACCACCGTCATGCCGCATCCGGCCCGGCAGCCGTTCGCACACGGGCCGGCCACCGTCCGGCTCCCGCACGAGCAGGTGCACCCCGGCACCCAGCAATACCCGGACCAGCCCGGCAACTGAGTCGGGCCCGCGAACGGCCACGCGACGGGGATCATGGGTGCCATGCCGACGCGTGCAGTGGTGCGAGCAGGGACATTCACGAAGATCTACGACCCCACCGTCGGCGAACAGCGCCCGTGGTACATCAACGATCACACGATCGTGCGCGCGGACGACGGCCGCTGGCACCTGTTCGGCATCACCCATGCCGAACCCGCCGACCCGTTCCACGAGATCGAGTTCGCCCACGCCGTCGCCCCCGACCTGCACGGCCCCTGGACCAAGCGCGCACCCGCGCTGAGGGCCGATCCCGGCGCCGGCGAGACCCACCTGTGGGCGCCGCACGTCATCCGGCACGACGGCCGGTACTTCATGTTCTACGCGGGCGGCGGCCCGGATCGCACCCGAGCTGCCCTCGCCCTGGCCACCTCCCCCGACCTGTTCCGCTGGACCCGCGCACCGCACGGCCCACTCTTCCGCGACGGTTACGACGCCCGCGACCCCATGGTGCTGCGCCTGGGTGAGAAATGGGTCATGTACTACTGCGCCACCAGCGCACCGCACGGCGGCCATCATGTCGTCTGCTATCGCCTCAGCACCGATCTGCTGCACTGGGGTGAACGTCACATCGCCTACTCCGACCCCAGCACCGGCAGCGAAGCGGGCAACACCGAATCCCCGTTCGTGGTCCGCCACGACGGCTCCTGGTATCTGTTCATCGGCCCGCGCCCCGACTACGTGGGCACCGATGTCTTCCGCAGCGACAGCCCGTTCCGCTTCCACATCGGCGACAAGATCGGTCACATTCGCGCCCACGCCGCCGAACTCGTCCACGACGACGACCGCTGGTGGGTCACCAGCGCGGGCTGGGGCCAGGGCGGAGTCCACCTCGCCCCCGTGAGCTTCCCGGCCCGCGGGCCCGGGCCCACCGTGCCCCGCTAGCGCTCACACTCCTTGATGCAGATAGGCCGCCCACCGCGTGGGCAGCTTCGGGTACCGCGAACGCATGTCCCGCACAACATGATTCAGCTCGATCGCGCTGTCGTCGGTGCGCGGAACATGCTGCCCGCCGCCGGTCAGCCGACCATAGAACTCGCGCGCGAACGCCGCGGCCGCCGCGTCGTTGATCGGCCACAGCGTGCCGATGACGTGGCGGTAGCCGGCCAGCTGGATGGCGGCGGTCACGTGGATCGCCTCGTCGGCCAGCTGCGGACTGCCCTGAGCGGTGCTGCACGCGGACAGATACGCGAGATCGGCCGCACCCAGATTCATGCGCGACAGCTCGACCACGGTCAGCGGCCGTTCCCGGTAATCCGACAGCACCAGCGCGCCGCGTGCCGGATCGCCCATGCTGGTGAAACCGTGGCACGCGAAATGCGCGATCGAATGGCGCGGCAGTGCCGCCGCCACCGCGGCGTAGTCGGCGTCCGCCCCGTAGATGATCCGCGAATCGGGCAGCAGGGCAGCGAGATCCGCCATCTCCGCGTCGACACCGTCCGGTTCGTCACCGGCGCCGATCGGCATGCCGACGATCAGGGCGGAAGGGTCCGCGCCGCCGGAGCGCATCCGGGCGCGCACGAGCGCGCGAACGGTTGTGATGCACGAGGACACCACCCGATCCGGCACGGAACACTCACGGGAACCCTCGTCATCGCGCCTGCCGGCCTGCAAGGGCAGCGGCTCGATCGGCACCGAGGAATCGCTCGTGCCTTCGACCTCACGCCCGGCCGCGTGCAGAGGCAACCATGCCAACTGCCCGATCGGGCACCACCACACCCGCGGCCGAGTTCCCGGCTCGCCTCGCAACTTCAGATGATCAAGCACCGGTTCGGCGATCTCGTCCCAGACCCAGCCCAGCACCGTGCGGATATCGCGCTGTGCCGCCGCCCGGCCACCGACCGGACCTTCGGCCGCATGCCATCCATCCAGCAGCCGCTCGAGCTGGTCGAAGACCGACCACACGGTCAGCCGGGGCAGCGTCACCGCCGTCGCACCGTCGGCGGTGAGCACGATCGCCCCACCCGTCTCGCGATCGGCGTACGGCATGATGATCGGACCGGCACCGGCCGCATCGCACAGCTGCTCGATGGTCGGAGGCCGCAGATACCCTTCGAGCCCGGGCCGTCGGCGAATTCGTGCCGTCAGGTCTTGCCACTGCTCGAAGTGCGCACGACGCCGCTCGCCCCGCTCGGTTGCCAGCCGCAGATCCGCGCCGAACGAGGACTGGCCAATCCCTGATGCCGCTGTGCGTGCGCGCAGCTCGACCGCCAGATCCGGTGCGAGCGGATCCCTTCCGCCGCCGGCCCGGCGATCGTCTCCGGTCATCGAACTCGTTATGCCGGACGTTGTCTCCCCCAGCTCCAAAGCCGCCATGCGCTCCTGGAGATCGCGCAGCTCGACCGCCAGATCCGGTGCGAGCGCGGCCAATTCGAGCGCGGCGGCGCGATCTTCCAGTACCTCGCCGATCAGCAGCGCGCGTGTCTGTTCCAATAGGACGGCACCCAGGTCGGGCCGACCGGCTGCCACGGCGGTGGCGGCCATCTGCGCGGGCAGCCCGGCCAATCGGCCGAGTCCTCGTTCCCGGTCCGCGCGAGCCAGGGCGCGAGAAGCGAACTGTGGCACCAACTCGGCCACCTTCTCCAGCACCGCCAGTGCCGCCGTCGCCGCACCGGTCCGCAGTTCGAGGCGAGACAGTTCGATACCGGAGAGGATTCGTTCCCGCAGTGATCCGGAACGCAGGGACATCGCGTCCCGGAACGCCGCGCGGGCGGCCACCAGCGTGTCCGGATCCGCGATCTGCCGATGCCGATCACGCAGGGCGACACCGAGATTGTGCAGGGTGGTCGCCCGCCGCGGGTGCTCGGCCGCCATGGCGGCAAGCACCGTGCGATAGAGGCCGATCGCCTCGTCCAACGCGGCGTCGGAGCTGATCGGCGCCACGCGCACCCCGTCGGCCCAAGCGCCTTCGGTCCGTGCCTCCTCGGCGCGCATGGCCTCCGACAGCGCCCAGAGTCCGTCCGCGAGGTCGGCCGAGCGCGCGGTTCGTGCGGGGTGCTCCTCGGGAGTGGTCGCGACCGCGTCCCGGTAGACCGCCACCGCTTCGGTGATCGCGTCCACCGCGTGGGTTTCCTGATACAGCGCGTGCAGCGCGGTACCCAGCTGCGCGGAATGCACTCCTCGGTCGAGATGCCCGGGCGGAGTCCGCTCCACGGTGCGCCGCCAGGTACGCACCGCTTCGTCGAGAACCGTGCGATCTCGTTCGAGATCGAAGAGCAAGTGCAGCGAATTGCCCAGTCCGGCAAGTCGCATCGCCTCCTCGACATGCCCGGCGGTGGTCGCCTCGACGACGCCGCGCGCGTACCGGACCGATTCGTGCAGCGCTGCCGAGTCCCGGGTGAGGAGGTAACGGGTGCGCAGGGCATGCGCCAGATTGCCCAGATACGACAAGGATTCAGGCGAATCGGCGGGCATCGCGTCCACGGCGGCGCGGTACAGCCCGATCGCTTCGTCCAGGACATTCGGATCGATGACGTCGTCGATCTTCCGGCGCAGGGCATTGCCCAGGCCGGAGCAGCAGCGCGCGTATTCCGGGTGCCCGGTCGGCGCCTCGGCGACCGCCTGCCGGCACCGGGTGATCGCCTCGTCGCGCAACTCGGGCCGGCCGGTGTGCTCGTAGTGTGCGAGCAGTGCCGCGCCGAGTTCGCGCAGTGCGCGCGAGCGGCTCTCGTGGCCCGCCCGGGTCTGCTCCACGACTGCCTGGCACAACCCGGCCGCTTCCTCCAGCGTCGCGACCTCCGGCTGCCACTCGTAGCGCAGCAGCAACGCATCAGCCAGGTTCAAGTGCAGCACTCGCCGGCTGTCGAGATCACTCGTCGTCCGCGCGGCGTCGCGATACAGGCCGATCGCCTCGTCCAGTGCCGCGACGTCGGACCGCCACTCGGCCGAGGTGTGCAGACTGATCGCGAGGCCGTGCAATGGATAGTGCCGCTTCGCGACGGGTGCGACGGCGACGGCCTCGCGGTGCAGGCCGATGACTTCCTCGAGCACCACTCCCGCACCGCCGCACTCGAACAGCGTGTGCAGCGAATCCGCCAGGCCCGTCAGCAGATCGGCGCGGTCACGATGGTCCGGACCGGCGCACGACAGCGCCTCCCGGCCGTACTCGACAGACTGCACCAGATCGCCGGGCTCGGCGCGGAGCTGGTGGCGCAGCCGCCACGCCGATGCGAGAGCACCGAGCACACCGGCCAGACCGGGATCATCGTCGGGTGTCTCGTCCGCGGCCTGCTCCAGCACCGCGATCGCTTCCTCGGCCGCCGCGAACGCACCGGTACGCCGGGCCGTGAGCATCAGGGCATGCGCCAGGCCGATCAGAAACCGGCGATGCCAGATATGGCTTCCGGGCACCGCCGCCTGTGCGGCGCGGTAGAGCTCGATGGCCGCGTCGAGCGCGTCGGCGGCCTCGGTTCGGCGGCTCAGCGCGACCAGCGACTCGGCGAGGTTGACCTGATGGGCGCCCTGCTTCACCCGATCGGCGACACCGGCGGCCACCGACTGCCGCCCGATCCGCACGGCCTCGTGCAGAAGATCGTCCGCACCGGACTCCACCGCGTAGTTCCGCAGCGCATTGCCGAGATCGTTCAGGAACTCCGCGCGCATCGGATGGTCGACCGGCAGTGTGCGGAACACGGTGCGGCGCAGGGCGAGTGCTTCCTCGAGCACGGCGATGTCGGCGGATTCGGTGTAGCTGTGCTCGAGCGCGCTCGCGAGATGCACGCGATAGTTGGTGCTGTCCGCGCCGCGTGCCTCGGCGATCACCGTCGCCGCCCGCAGCGACTCGATCGACTCCGCGATCACGGCGCCGTCCGAGGTCCGGCCGTACAGGGCGGTCAAGGTCAGGGCGAGATTGTTCAGCGCCACCGCGCGTTCGGGGTGTCCGGGCGGGGTCGCGGCCGCGAGCGCACGGAATATCGCCACCGCGTCGCGCAGATCCGATTCGTCGCCGGAGACGTCGTACCGATAGCGCAGCACCATCGCCTGTCGCGACCGGAAGCCCACCCGATACGGTCCGGCCGCCGCGGCCGCGGCCTCGTCGAGCAGGTCGGCGGCCTCCCGTAGTGCGGCGAGATCACCGGTCTGGGTGCCGAGCGTGGTGAGTGCCTCGGCGAGGTCGGCCAGGCAGGCGCCGCGGTGCGGACTCCCGGGTGGATTGTCGGCGAGTTCCTCGCGAAACAGCGCGATCGCCGCCGCCTGGGCGTCGTCGTCTCCGGTGTGTTCGAACCAGATCTGGCAGGCGACGGCCAGCGCGACGCGAAACTGGTACTTGTTCGGGCCCGCGGCGGACATCGCGGCTTCCAGTGCTCCGATCGCCTCGGCGGCCACGGACAGATCGCCGCTGTCGAACAGCGATCGGATGTCGGCTTCCATCTCGTCCCGACCGGCCATCACAACGCCCCCTGTTCCGACGACTTCGCAATGCCCGCAACGGGTTTGCCAGCCATCGGCCTCCATTGTGGCGATCGGGATATGCTGGCACAACGAATTCCGTGGTGCTGGATCTCGAGGGGAGGGGCACGGTGCACGTGACCCAGCGGATCGATCGGTTGTGCGTGCATCTGGTGGATCCGGATTTCGCTACGATGGCGGCCGGGTTCGGGGCCGACGCGCTGCTGGCCCGGATTCTGGACGCGGTGCGGGCCGGTCGGCTCGACGCGCTCGCCGCCGATCTCGATGCCCTGGACCAGGTTTTCGCCGAGAACGGCATCGACAATGTCACCACCGGATCGCGCTCGTACGGTGGCCCGCCCGCGAACGCAGCGAGACTGCCGGGCTGCGGCCCAGGGCATCCGAGTTTCACGGCGCTGGTGTGCTCGGCGCCGCAGCGGTGTGCGCGCACTCTGCTACGGCCGGTGGATCAGGTCCCGGTCTGCGCGATCACCGGACACCCGCTGGCCGCGCGGGAGATCGGGACATGAACGCCTTCCTCGGTGAGCTGGGCAAGAAGCTCGCCGAACGCTGGGTGACGCTGCTGGTGCTGCCCGGCCTGCTGTGGGTGGCCACGGCGGTGGTGGCGCACCGGCTCGGGCGCGGTGCGGCGCTCGACCTGAACCGGCTGCACTCCTGGTTCGACGGATTCGTGAAGTCGCAGCAGACGGCTCGGCCCGGCGTCCTGCTCGCGGTGACCGCGGGAATCCTGGTGGCCGCCGCCGGGGCCGGGCTGGCGGCGGGCTGGCTCGGGCGCGGCGTCGAACGCGTCTGGATGCTGCCGGGGCGGCGGCGACCGCTGCGGTGGCTCACCCGCTGGCGGCGGTGGCGCTGGGATCGGGCCTACCGGCAGGTGACCGCCGCGATCGGGCCGGTCCCGGGTCGGCTGGATCTCGCGGCCGCGATGGCACGGACCCAGCGGATCGCCCCGGTGCCCGCCGAGCGTCCGCTGTGGATCGGTGATCGTCTGCGCGCGTTGGATGTTCGAGTCTGGGAGCGGTACCGGCTGGATGTCTCGGTGGCCTGGCCGCGCCTGTGGTTCGTCATGCCCGAAGGCCCGCGCGCCGATATGGGCACGGCACACGAGTCCTATGCCACGGCCGCGCGCCTGTTCGGCTGGGCCATTCTCTATCTGCTGCTCGGCGCGTGGTGGTGGCCCGCGCTGGGCATCGCGGCGGCGGTGGCGATCACGGCCTGGTCGCAGGCGCGCGCGGCGACCAGCACCCTGGCCGATCTCGCCGAATCAGCGATCGACCTCTACGGCGGTGCGCTCGCCCGCGAGCTGGGTTTCGAATGCCCGGCGGTACTCACTCCGGAGATCGGCACCAAGGTGACGAAACTGCTGCGCAAGGACGAGACGTTCCCGCCACCGGGCGGCTGACCGGCTACCCGTACCACCAGGCGGTGGTGGCGATATCGGCGCGCTCCAGCGGCAGATAGGTTTCCGAGTCGCCCCAGCCCAGCGCCTGGAGGGTGACGCGCACACCGTCCCGGAAGCACAGCGGATCACGAACATGCCAGCGGTACATGCCGAATCGCTGATGCGGCCGATAGATCTCGTCGGGCGGCAGCACCTGGTGCAAGCCGAGATACGGCGTGGAGTAGGTGCGGTAGACGCCGTCGAGGTCGAAGTTCCACGCGCCGCCGAAGTAGTCCTCGGTGCCGGTGCCGCAGATCGTGGGGTGGGTGGTGTCGCCGTCCAGATAGAACTTGAGTTCGCCCTCACCCCACCAGCCGGGGGCACCGGGCCGGATCGCGAGATAGGTGCCGACGTAGCGGCCGGGGCCGGTGACGCCGTCCAGGATCGTATGCTCGGCGGGCAGCCCCAGCGGGGAGCTGCGCCGCCATCGGGTGCGCAACCGGGCGGCTTTGCCCGCGAGCTCTTCCTCGGTATAGGTGAGCTGGTAGTAGACCGGGACGGCGCGCCCGGAGCCATTGTGCAGCGTGATTCGGGCGCGGGTGCCGAAAGGCATGGGCCAGTAGCTGTTCAAGCCCCCGGCGGGGGCGACCACCACCATCTCGGAGCCGAGCAGCGCGAGTTCGTCCCAGCCGTTGCAGAAGAAGTACCCCAGTGGCAGATCGACGGCGGGCTCGGGTTCGTCGTCCCAGGTCATTCGCAAGGTGAGTTGCCGCAGAACCGTGCGGTCGGTGGTCAGCCAGAAGTGCCGCAACACCCCCGGCCCGGAAACATCGGCCAGCACAGCGGTTTCGTCCGGCCGCAACTCGATCGACGGCGAGACCTTCCAGCCGGGACCGAGCAGTCGAGCCGCGTGCGCGCCGGTGCCGTCGGTCGCCCGGGCCCCGGCGCCGGGTGCGCCGGTCGGGTTCTCCGGACTGATCGAGCGGGTGCGCGCGGCATCGAGCCGCCACAGATCGGCGGACGATCCCGCCGGATTCACAGTCCGGGCCAGCCGTAGCGGGCGGGCCCGCTCGCCAGGCTCGCGAGCCGCGCCGGTTGCGCGTGTGACTGTGTCGTCTTGGCCGCCACCTGACCGGCCTCCTCCGCGCCCTCGGCGGCGGCCCGCCGGACAGCGTCCATGTCCAGCCACATGATCTGCTGCACAACCTCTTCCAGGTCGGCGGCGGGCAGGAAACCGGCCTTGTTGAAGACCAGCAGGCCCTCCCGGAAGGCCATCAGCGTCGGGAACTGGCTGACCTGCGCGAGCGCGGTGAGCTCGGCCTCGGCGTCGATGTCGACCTTGCCGTAGACCAGATCCGGGTGCCGATCCGAGGAGTCCTCGAACACCGGCGCGAAATAGGTGCTCGGCCCGCACCAGCCCGCGAACCAGTCGATCAGCACGATATTGTTGGTGCTGACGACGGTGTGGAAATTGTGCTGGGTCAAGGTCACGCTGGACATGCCAATCCTCCCGGGTGTGTGCTGATCCGGCCACACCCAATCACGGTGAAACCAACCTTGCATCCTTGCATGAGCCCACGACGGGCGCCACACGACTCACGATAGCGCCGCGCCGGCTCATTCATGGGCCCGATGCTGTTCCGCGGCCAGGAAGTGCGCGGTGCCGGCCGTGGCGGCATACAGCTCTAGGTAGTGCTGGTAGAACGACTCGTAGTGAGCATGTCGTGCTGGGTCCGGAACGACGGTGTGGACCACGGGATTCCACTGCCGGGTGTCGACACCGGCCGCGACGGCGGCGAAGCGGGCGTCGCCCAGACACGCGCCGACGGTCTCGGCGGTGAGTTGCTGCGGCCGGCCCACGACATCGGAGACGATCTGGGTCCACAGCCCACCGGTGGTGCCGCCGCCCACCGCGACCAGCCGCTCGGCCCGACCACCCGCCTCCCGCATCGCGACGAGATTGTGCCGGACCCCGTAGGCGATGGATTCCAGTGCGGCACGGTACAACTCGGCGCGGCCGTGCCCGAGGGTGAGCCCGGCGATCACACCGCGGGCGTCCGGATCGAACAGTGGTGTGCGCTCCCCCGCGAAGTACGGCAGCATGAGCAGCCCGCGGCTGCCCGGCGGCACCTGTCCGGCCGCGGCGAGCAGATCGGCGAATTCGCCACCCACGAGGCGGCGCAGCCAGTCGGTGACCGCGCCGGAGGTGGCCATTCCCGCGGCGACGGTGTAGGTGCCGGGCCAGGCACCGCAGGTGGTCCACAGACCGGGGTGCGGGCGGGGTGCGGTGAGCACCTGGACCAGGAACATGGTGGTGCCGTACATGACCATCGCGTCACCGGGCGCGGTCACGCCGACGCTGGCGGCCTCGGCCCAGGCGTCGATGGTGCCCGTGGTCACCGGCAGGCCGGCGGGCAAACCCGTTGCCGCGGCGGCAGTTTCGGTGATCCGGCCGACCACCTCGGTGGGCCAGGCCAGTTCGGGCAGCCGCAGACCCGGCGCGATCGCCGCGCACCAGTCCAGCGCCCATGCCCGCGCGCGCAGATCGTAGAGCGGCACGCACTGACTGGCCGACTGGTGGTCGAGCACATAGCGGCCGGTGAGCCGGTGCACGAGAAAGGAACTCGCCATGAGCAGCAATTCGGTCCGGGCCGCGAGCTCTGGCTCGTTGGCGGCCAGCCAGCGCAGTTTGGGGCCGACCGCCTGGGTGGTCAGCGGCGACCCCGCTCGCTCGAGCACCGCCTCGACGCCGAATTCGGTGTTCAGTTCCGCGATCTCGGTGGTGGCTCGGGTGTCGACGCCGTAGAGGATGGCCGGGCGCAGCGGGTCACCGGCCGCGTCGGCGGGCAGCAGGCACGGGCCGATCCCGGACACGGCCAGCCCGCCGAGCGCGGCGCCGTCGGCCGCCGCCAGCAGCTCCCGGCTGATCGCGGCGAACTCCGCCCACCAGATCCGTTCGGCATCGTGCTCCACCCAGCCGGGGCGCGGGGTGGAAACACCGTGTGCCCGTTCGGCTCTGGCGACAACCCGGCCGTCGGCTCGAACCAGGACGCCTTTCGAGCTGGAGGTCCCGATATCGACGCCGACGAACAGCGGATCGCTCACCGGCTGAACTCGTCCAGGGCGACGCCCAGCAATTCGCAGGCGGCACGGACGGTTTCGCGCTGATCACCCGGCACTGCGTGGATGTGATTGGCGCCGAACCGGGACAGGAAATCCGACGCGGTGGCGTCCAGGCGGGCGAACGCGTGCGGCCACTCCCAGGTCGACTGCCGCATCAGCGCCTCGTTGGTGGACCGGTCGTAGTTCTCGAAAGCGCCCAGCATCAACTGCATTCGGTACGCGCCGTCCGTGCGTGTGAACCGGGCGAGGGTCATCTCCCCCGGCGCCGCCAGGTGATGCACGGAAGCGCCGCCCGCGGGGAAGAAGAACACCTCCGGATACAGGTGCACCCGCGCGAGGTTCTCCGCCGGATCGTCGCTGCGGGCCGCGTACCAGGTCGCGTGCTGGCCCGAGTTGCACAGATCCCAGATATCGCGGTCGGCGTGATAGTGCCGGACATCGGCGAAAAGGACCGGGGTGTCGGCGATCTGCTTGAGCAGCTGCATGGTGAGCGCGCCGTCCATATCCGCCTCAGTGGCGCAGACATGCGTCGGTTTGGGCCCGTTCCAGTCGTAGGGATCGTTGAGGAACGCCTCGGTGACGTCCATGGTGGCGAAATACTGGGTGAGCTCGGGCTGGCCCTTGATACCGCTGAAATCCAGCCGCCACTGCTCGATCAGCTCCCGCACCGCCAGATACGAGCGGATCTGACGTTCCAGCAGCTCCGGGGTGAGCTTGTGGCCGTCGTAATGCACCGTGGCGTGGCGTTCCAGCCACTCGCGCGCGTGTTTCGCCTCCGCGGCGTCGGCGAGTTCCGCGCGGCGCACGATCTCCCACTGATCGATCTCCTCGACATCGATCCCGAACAGCCGCTGCCATTGATCGGTATTGGCGACCGCGGTGTTCATGCCCATCGGCCGTCCACCGAAACGCCCGAAAGTGCTGCCCCGCAGGGCCGCGACGGCCGACGCCGCGCGGGCCCGCTGCCCGACGGCCGCGATCAGCGCCGCGTCGCCGGGGTCGCCCCACAGCCGGGCGTGGTCGCGGCCGATCTGGTCCAGCGCGCCACCCGCGGCCAGCATCCCGACCATGCCCGGCTGCACGGGATCGATGTTCGACAACAGCAGCAGCGGCCCAGGCGTCGCGCCGGCCGCCAGCATGGTGAAATGCGGGAACGCCCAGACCGCGTAATGGAAGACGGTCAGATCCACGCCTGCCGCGGCCACGCTGCGCGCCACCGATCCGGCGAGCGCGTTGTCACTGACCGCGGGCCCGCACACCACCTCGTGGCCCGCTGCGGTCAACGCCGCGACCAGCCGATCCTCGGTGGTTCTGATGAACTCGGCAATGCCCGCGTGGACATAGTCGCGGCCGTCGGAAAAACTGATGACCCCGATGCGTGCCATACCGTGCCTCCCGCGGTTGGGTGGTCGGAGAACTCGCTCAACAGATACCAGCCGCCGGGCGCGCTCCGGGCGGATTCGGCGCAACGGCCACCGGATCGCAACGCGCTCCGGCCGGCCACGGTTCAGCTCTTGCCGCCGAGCTCCTCTGCGTCCCAGTCCTTTTCGAGCAGTTCATCCGCACGGGCCAGCGCGTCGTCCATGGTGTCGCCGAGCGCGTCCAGCACGCTCATACCGTCCAGCATCCCCGCCATCTCCTGACGCATGGACTCCAGTTCCGCGATCGCCGGATCGACCGGCGACCACGCGACCCGTTCCCGCCACCACGGTCGCTCATCGGCCCACGCGCGCAGGATGTCACGCACCAGACTCGAATCCGAGGTGAACAGCTCGAATTCGCCCCCGTCCTCGCGATAGGTCAACTGGTAGACGCGATCCGGTAGCAGCTGGGCCCGGATCGACCGGCCACCCGACCGCTCGAGCAACAGCCCCTCGGCCTCACTCGACCGCTCGAGTTCGAGCAACAGCCCGTCGGCCTCGCCCGAACCCCCGACCGCCGCATTCAGCACGGCGTCGGTCAGCTCGGACGACAGCACCCCGTCACCGGTCCGAACCTGCACTCCGCGTTCCGTCTCCGCCACCGCGCCAGTCTGCCTGACCCCAACTGCCACCGCCGCCCTCCGTCCGAATTCCACCACGCGCACTTCCCCCTTCCGCAACAATTCGACGGGAGTCGAATTGGGCCGATCCGGAGCGGAACAGGCCCGATGCAACTCCTGTCGATGCTTTCGACGTGCGGTGGTCAGGTGGGCTGCCGACCCCTGCACAGCGCCGCCACGCCCACACCGTGGTGCGGGTACGCCGCGATCGGACGCCGGCGTGGCGGGTGTGGGGACGGAATGCGCCGGAAGAGGCCAGCAAGCCAGGCGCGGGACGGAACGCGCCGAAAGACGCCAGCAAGCCAGGCGCGGGGACAGAGCGCACCGAAAACGGCCAGCAAGCCAGGCGCGGGACGGAACGCGCCGAAAGACGCCAGCAAGCCAGGCGCGGGGACAGAGCGCACCGAAAAAGGCCAGCAAGCCAGGCGCGGGACGGAACGCGCCGAAAGACGCCAGCAAGCCAGGCGCGGGGACAGAGCGCACCGAAAAAGGCCAGCAAGCCAGGCGCGGGACGGAACGCGCCGAGGGAGGCTGAAAATGTGCCGGGAGCGGGGGTGGTGGGGGCATCGTAGAGGGATGCGTGCGGTGGTGGTCGAGACGCCTGGGCGGTTCGTGGTGCGGGAAGTGGCTGATCCGGTGCCGCGGGCGGGTGAGGTGGTGGTGCGGGTGGGGGCGGTCGGGATCTGCGGTACCGATCTGCACATCGTGGCGGGCGAGTTTCCGCCGACGCCGTATCCGATCGTGCCGGGGCACGAATTCGCCGGGGAGATCGTGGCATCCGAGGCGGCGGGGTGGCGGGACGGGGATCGGGTGGCGGTGGATCCGTCGCTGTTCTGCGGCGTGTGCCACTACTGCGGGATCGGGCGCGGGAATCTGTGCGAACGGTGGGGTGCCATCGGCGACACGGTGGACGGCGCGATGGCCGAGTACGTGGCCGTACCCGCCGCCAATTGTCATCGGCTGCCCGATGCGATGTCCATGGCGCACGGCGCGCTGGTGGAACCGCTGTCGTGCGCGGTGCACGCCTTCGACCGGCTACCGCGCGAGCTCGGCGCGCACTACCTGCTCTACGGCGCCGGGACCATGGGGCTGCTGATGGCGCAGCTGGCCCGCGCGGCCGGGGCCGCCTCGGTGTCGGTGGTGGACGTGAACACCGCCCGGCTGGAGGTGGCCGCGTCGCTCGGCGCCGACGCGGTCGCGACGGACGCGGCGGAATTCGGGCGGCCGCACGGGTGGGAGGTGGTGATCGACTGCACCGGTGTGGTCGCAGCGATCGAGGACGGGTTGCGCCGGGTCCGGCGGGGCGGGGTCTATCAGCAATTCGGCGTCGCTCCTGGCCCCGCGACGGCGGCGGTGTCGCCGTTCCGGATCTACAACGACGAGATCAGCATCGTCGGATCCATGGCCGTGCTCCGAAGTTTCGGTCGCGCTGTGGAACTCATGGCCCGCGGCGTGATCGCGGCCGACGCCATGATCACGCACACCTTCGGGCTCGCCGAGTTCCCCGACGCACTCCGGACCTTCCGCGACGGTGCGGGCCGCAAGATCCAGATCGCGCCGGGCCAACCATGAAACGCCGCAAGATCCGAGATCGCGCCGGGCCGACCGCGAACAACCACAACACCCGAGACCACACC
>NZ_JBHXVZ010000008.1:42814-388207 GCF_042672005.1 Nocardia sp. NPDC127579
CCAAGCCCACCGCCAACAACCACAACACCCGAGACCACACCAAGCCCACCGCCAACAACCACAACACCCGAGACCACACCAAGCCCACCGCCAACAACCACAACACCCGAGACCACACCAAGCCCACCGCCAACAGCCACAACACCCGAGATCGCGGAGGCCGGTCGTGACCCGTAGGAACCGGTGCCTGTGCGTGACGCGCGGCTGCGGAGGTGGGCGGTGACCTGGGTGGCCGGGGTGGACAGCTCGACTCAGGCCTGCAAAGTCGTGGTGTGCGAGGCGGATTCGGGAGTCGTGGTGGCGCAGGGGCGGGCGTCGCATCCCGAGGGGACCGAAGTGCGCGCCGAGGCGTGGTGGGAAGCACTGCGGTCCGCGAGTGACGGGCTGCTCGACCGGGTCGAGGCCATTGCCGTCGCGGGCCAGCAGCACGGACTGGTCGCGTTGGACGAGGAGGGGCAGCCGGTCCGAGATGCCCTGTTGTGGAACGACACCCGCTCCGCCGGGGCCGCCGCCGACCTGATCGCCGAGTTCGGGGGGCCGCGCGCGTGGGCGGACGCGGTGGGCAGCGTCCCGGTCGCCGCCCTCACCGTCGCGAAGCTGCGCTGGCTGGCCGACCACGAACCCGCGCGGGCCGATCGCACCCACCTCGTCCTGTTGCCGCACGACTACCTGACCTGGCGGTTGTGCGGTGCGCGGGCCGAACCCACGACCGATCGCGGTGACGCCTCCGGGACCGGATACTGGTCGCCGTCGACCGCCGAGTATCGCGAAGACCTACTGGCACTGGCATTTCGGGGCAGGACGCCGCGACTGCCGCGGGTGCTGGAGCCGAACGCCGTGGCGGGCCACACGCCGCAGGGTGTTCCGGTCGCCGCGGGCACCGGCGACAACGCCGGTGCGGCGCTGGGGCTCGGGATCGGGCCCGGCGAGGTGGTCGTCTCGCTCGGCACCAGCGGCACCGTGTTCGCGCGAACCGGGACGCCGAGCGCCGACCCCTTCGGCGCTGTAGCCGGATTCGCCAGTGCGACAGGCGATTTCCTACCCCTGGTGTGCACCTTGAACGCGGCCCGGGTGCTCGGCTCGAGCGCCGATCTGCTCGGTGTCGCGCGCAGCGAACTCGAGACCCTGGCGGAGCGTAGCGAACCGGGCGCGGCGGGATTGACCCTGCTGCCCTACCTGACCGGCGAGCGCACCCCGAACCTCCCGCACGCCACCGGCACACTGCACGGCCTGCGACCGGACACCATGCGCCCCACCCATCTCGCCCGTGCCGCCTACGAGGGTATGCTCTGCAACCTGGCCGACGCGCTCGACCACCTGCGCGCCACCGGCGCCCCGATCCAGCGGGTCCTGCTGATCGGCGGCGCTGCCCGCTCCCAGCTGGTCCGCACCCTGGCCCCCCAGATCTTCGACACTGCCGTCACGGTTCCCGAACCCGCCGAGTATGTCGCCCTCGGCGCTGCCCGTCAGGCCGCCTGGTCCCTGACCAGCACCCCGAATCCCCCCGCCTGGCCACGCACCGCAGCCACAGAACTCCCCCGCCCCCACGACAATTCAACCGGCCTACGCATACGCGCCCAGTACGCCGACGCCCGGACCCGACAATACGGCCGAGCCGACGAGTGAGCCCCGCACGACCCGCGCCGACGGGAGACGCCCCACGCCGCCGGTACCCCCCCACCCCCACCCCCACCCAAAGCCCAGCTCCCCGGAATCGGTCCGCAACTCACCCCACCGATCGTCCCCCGCGAAACCACCCTCGAACCGCCCATCCCCAAAAACCTCGCCATCCACAATCGGCGGAGCTGGAAAGTGGGACATGACGGTGGCATTTCGCGAGAAGCCCCCACAGCGATGTCCCACTTCACCCCACGATCGCGGGGGTGGGGGCCAGGTGAGGCTTCCGGGAGCGGCCGGCGCCGATGAGTTTGGCGCGGGCGGGTCGTCAGAACTCGGGACGAGGTGTCATCGACTGGGAGGAGTGCAGGTGAGTGAGACCGGGATACGGGCGGCGATCGAGGCGGAGCGCAGTGATCTGGGCGACGTGCTGGCCGGACTGAGGGAGGCCGACTGGGACCGGCCGACGCTGTGCGCGGGGTGGCGGGTGCGCGAAACCGTCGCCCACATCACCATGGCGTATCGGATGTCGCTGCCGCGGTTCGCCCTGGAGATGGTCAAGGCACGCGGTAATTTCGATCGGATGGCCGACCGGGTGGCGCGCCGGGAGGCGGCGGAGATCTCGGCGGCGGAATTCCTGCGGTGCGTCCGCGACAACGTCACCCATCCGTGGAAGCCGCCGGGCGGCGGCTACGCGGGCGCGCTGGCGCACGACATCATCCACGGCCTGGACATCACGGTGGGCCTGGGCTTGGATCGCCAGGTGCCACACGAGCACCTGCGGATCGTGCTCGCCGACCAATCCCCCAGGAGCATCGCGTATTTCGGCGTCGACCTGGAGGGCATCGAACTGCGCGCCGACGATATGGACTTCGGCTACGGCTCGGGCGAGCCGCTCACCGGCCACGCCCAGGACCTGCTGCTGGTGCAGTGCGGTCGCAAGCTTCCGCCCGGTCGCCTCCAGGGCGCGGCGGCGCACCGGTTCACGGCCTGAACGGCGGGTGCCGTCACCGGCACCCGCCGTGGCTCAGCCCACCAGTTTGGCGCGCAGCGCGTCGATCGTGGCCGAATCGACCCCGAGCCCGTCGCTCAGGTACTTCTCGAACGATCCGTAGGACTGCCGGGTCTGGTCGAAGAACGCCTCCAGGTAATCCCGCTGCACTCCGACCAGGGGCACGAACAGCTCGCGGTCCTTGATCAGCCCACGCGACTCCAATCCGGTCAGCAGCGCCTCGTTCTTGGCGGCCAGATTGTCGTTGGAGTCCAGGAAATCCTGGTAGATCTGGCCTTTCGCGACACCGAGCGCTTCCATGACGATGCCGGTCAGCACGCCGGTGCGGTCCTTGCCGGCGGTGCAGTGGTAGAGGATCGGCGCCGGCGCGGTGGCGATACCGCGCAGCGCCGTGGCGAATTGGTTGCGCGCGGTCGCGTCGGTGACGAACCAGCGGTAGTAGGTGCGCATGATCTCGGCGGCCTTGCCGTCGCCGAGCGCCTCCTGCTGCCTGTCCGGTCCGGCGCCGATCAGGCCGGTGACCATCAGGTAGAAGTCATCGGCGGGATCGTAGATCGGCAGTTCGGTGCGTTTGATCGAGGCGGGTAGCTTGTCCGGCGCGGCCGACACCTCGGCCGGGCTGCGCAGGTCGATGGCCTCGGTGATCTTCAGACCGGCCAGCGCGGCCTGCTCGCCGGCGTCGATGGTGTCCAGCGCGTCGGCCCGGAAGACCTGGCCGAACTTCAGTTTGCCGCCGCCGGTGACGGGATAGCCGCCGATATCGCGGGCGTTGGGCGCGTGCGCCAGCCCCAGCGGCCGATCGGCACCGCCGGGTGCCCGAAGCACCGGTACGGCGGCCGAATCCGCCAGCGCCGCAGGCGTATTCAGCGGTAGCAGGCCGACGAGCAGGACAGCGGACGCGGCGACGGTGCCGCGCAGTGCGCGCGAGTATTTCACGAGCGGGTTCCTTTCCATCATGAGCCGCTGACGCGGACCCAAGCACTAGGCCAGTCGGGTCACCGTGCCGGCGGCGCCGTCCACCCGGACGCGCTGCCCGTCGGCGAGACCGGTGGTCGCGGTCTTGGTGTCGACGACGCAGGGAATGCCGAATTCCCGGGCGACGATCGCGGCATGCGAGGCCGACCCGCCGATATCGGTGATCACGGCGGCCGCGTAGGCGAACATGGCGGTGTGGCCGGTATCGGTGACCGCGGCGACCAGGATGTCGCCGGGCTCGATGTCGTCGTCCAGGCCGAGCACGAGTTTCACCCGGCCCTCGACCACGCCGGGGCACACGCCGATACCGGTGAGTGTCTCCCCGTCGGCGAGCGCGCCCGCGTCGGGAACCGGTTCCCAGTGTCCGGCAACGACATCGGGCATCCGGACGCCCTTCAGGCGGTCGCGTTCGGCGCGGCGGCGTGCGACGACATCGGCCACCTCGGCGGGTGGGCCGAAGATCTCGTCCAGGGTGAGGAAGCAGACATCCTCGGTCGCGCGCAGGACGCCCGCGTCGACCAGGCGGGCGCCGCGCTCGCGCACCGCCAGGCGCAGGCAGTGGTTGATCCGCACCACGGCGTCGCGGGCGCGCTCCCGCGCGACGGTGGCGCCCGCGGCCATCCGCGCGGTGCGCCCGGGCGCGGCGTCGACGGGTTCCCGTTTGGGCGCGGGCAATTCGGCGGCGCGGGCGGCGGCGGTGACCAGCAGGGCGGGCTTGTCGCCGAAGGTCGGGTTGATCAGTTCGCACTCGCCGGGCCCACGGTGCGCGATCGCGGACAGCTCCGAGTCCAGGGCGGCGGCGAAGGCCGCCGAGTGCGCGCGGGCCGCGTCCAGGTCGCCGGCGCGGGCCAGCTCCCGCAGCGCCGGATCGGCGCGACAGAACTCGGCCAGCCGCTCCACCGCGAGCATCGGTTTGGCCGATTCCAGCCGGTGCAGGTCGATCGGTACCTCACCCGCGTTCTTGCCGCGCGCGTGGATCGCGGTGGCGGCGCCGGTCATCATGACGCCGATCGAGGCCGCCTGCCAGGCCTGGTACAGCCGATCCCGCCACAGCAGGGCGCGCACGTGCAGCCGCTCGTCGTCGAGTTCGCGAATCGCCTCGGCGGTCAGGGCTTCCGCTTTCGCGGCCGCGTTGATCAGTTCCGCGGTAGCGGCGAAGCGCCGTGCCGTCGCGATCACCCGGGAGGTGGCGCGCCAGGTCCCCGCGACGCTGCCCAGCCCGGTCGGCATGGGCGGTTTGCCGTGCGGGGTGAGCGGGATCTCGTCCGGGATATTGCCGTAGGCGTCGCGCCGGATGCTCTCCTCGTCCCAGCCCGGCATGTTCTCCGCGGCCAGCACGCCGATCGAGGCGTTGATGTAGATGTGGTGACCGAGCACGGTGGTGACGCGACTCGTCCAGTGCTCCAGCGCGATTCCCTCCAGGGCGATCATGGCGCCCATGGCCTCGTTGGCCAGGCGGATGGCGCCCGCGTGTAGATCGATGGTGAGTGGGGTGAGCGGTCCCGGCAGCGCTTCGGAGGTGTTGGTGGCGGTGTGCACCGGATAGCGCGGGTCGACCCGGTCGTCGAATTCGCCTTCCAGCCCCTCGGGCGCGACATCGATCAGCTCGTGCTGGTCGGAGGTCTGGGCGCGGGCGGGAATCACGTGGCCGGGCAACGGAATCGCGCCGCGCCGGGTGCGGAAGCCGCCACCCGCCGGCGCGCGGCCGACCAGGCCGCGCACCAGATCGGCAGCGACCTCGTGCGCGGTCCATCCGCAGCGGAAGCCCCATTCACGCTGGGCCACCCCGGGATTCAGCAGCAGCCCCGGTTTCGACCAGGCCGGCACCCAAGCCGAGTACCGGACGCCCTTGTCCCGCATGAGTTCTCGCAACTGCGCCGTGGTGACCACGCCCGGTGCGGCCAATTCGACCACGCCGGAACGCGGTGCGGTCGCGGCCAGCACCAGGAAGCGTTCCAGATCGTCGGTGTGCAGCAGCTGGCAGCCGTCGGCCGCGCGTGCGCCGAGCAGCGGTTCCAGGGCACGCCGGGTCTGGTGCCCGATCCGCCGCCCCGCGAGCGGCGCGGTGCGCACCAGCAGATGCCGCGCACCCGAGGCCTCGAGCGCGCGCACGATCTCCGTCTCGGGGACACCCGCCGATCGCGCGCCCGCGACCACGGGGACGATCAGCTGCGCACCCGCGGCGCGAGCTGCCGCGGCCGGCGCGGACACCGCGGGTCCGGCCAGGTGGATCACCGTGTCGCAGCCCGCCACGACCGTGGCGCAGACCGCCGGATCGGCCGGGTCGCCCGCCGTGAACCGCACCCGCGGGTCCACGAAGCGATGCCACCGCCGGTCCAGGCCTACCACCTCGTGCCCGGCGGCCAGCAGCATGCGCGCCACGGCCCGACCGCTGGGCTCGGTGACTCCGGTGATCAGGATCCGCAGCCGACCCGCCGCACCCATGAATCTGTCTCCTCACTGGCGCACGCTGACGAAAGTGACGCCGTTCACACACTGTCGCGAGTGCGCCCCGCGGTGACCGACTCCAGTCCCACTCAGCGGTCGGACGTCTCTGGCCAGCGAGATGGGGTCGGCGTCGGCCGGACGCGCACAGCGAATCTGGGACGTATGAGCGAGCACCATGCCCCGGACCGGTTCGACCTCGAGACCGAGGTCCTGGTGGTCGGGTACGGATGTGCCGGAGCCGCGGCGGCATTCGAAGCCGCGACGGCCGGGGCCGAGGTCCTGGTGCTCGAGAAGGCGGGCGGGGCGGGCGGCTCCTCGGCGCTGTCCGGCGGCGAGATCTACCTGGGCGGCGGCACCCCGATCCAGCGGGCGTGCGGCTTCGAGGACGACCCCGAACAGATGGCGGCCTTTCTGCGCGCCGCACTCGGGCCGGGCTCCGACGAGGCGAAGCTCCAGCGTTACTGCGCGGACAGCGTCGATCATTTCCACTGGCTCCGCGCGCGCGGCGTGCCGTTCCAGCCCACGCTGTGGGACGCGCCGACCTGGGTGCCGCCCACCGACGACGGTCTCATGTGGCTGGGTGAGAACAGCTGGCCGTTCACCGGACTCGCCACCCCGGCGCCACGCGGACATCGGCCCGCCGCAGCGGATTTCGGCGGCCGTATGCTGATGGAGCTGCTGGTCGCGGCCGCCGAATCCGCCGGTGCCGCAGCACAGTTCGACACCTCCGTGACGAGTCTCGTCCTCGCCGAGGACGGTTCGGTCATCGGCGTGCGGGCCCGCCGCTACGGAACGGAGTTCGCGATCCGCGCCCGGCGCGGTGTCGTGCTCACCACCGGCGGCTTCGTCGACAACGACGCCATGCTGGCGGCGCACGCGCCCCGCCTGCTCGGGCACACCAAGGTCAGCGGCGGCGGGGACGACGGCAGCGGCATCCGGATGGCACAGGCGATCGGGGCCGCGGTCCGGCATATGGCCACCGGTCAGGTCGGCATCTCGCTGATTCCGGGTTTCGCCGCGCGCGGCATGGTGGTCAACGGGCGCGGCCAGCGCTTCGTCACCGAGGACACCTATCCCGGCCGGATCGGCCAGGCTGCCCTGTTCCGCCAGGACCTCGAGGTCTGGGTGATTCTCGACGAACAGGGCTACGAGGAGGTCCCCGAGCCGCAGCGCTGGGGCGTGCGGCCCACGCACGTCGCCGAGACCGCCGAGGAGCTCGGCGATCTGCTCGGCCTCCCGCCGGGTTCGCTGGCTGCCACGCTGGCGCGCTACAACGAATTCGCCTCGGCCGGAACCGATCCCGACTTCCACAAGGCCGCGCGCTGGTTGCGCCCGCTCACACCGCCGCTGGCCGCCATCGATATCCGGGCCGGCGTCCGGCCACCCGGCCAGGCCGCCGCCCGGCGCGGCACCGGAGCATCGGTCTTCACCCTGGGCGGCCTGCACACCACGCCGGACGGCGAGGTCCTCGACCTCGGCGGCGATCCCATCCCGGGCCTCTACGCCGCCGGTCGCGCCGCGTCCGGCCTGCACGGCGAGGGTTACATCAGCGGCACCTCGCTCGGCGACGGCACCTATTTCGGCCGTCTCGCCGGAACTCGCGCCGCCCACCGGTTCCGATCATCGGGACTGCCGGCCACCGCAGACGACGATTCGGCATAGCGTCGGTGAATCGGCACGGTACCGCGCCTCGGGTGCGCGATTCTGAGAGTGCCGACTTCTCATTCCCGGACCTACGCAGGAGGACGCCCGCCATGACCAACAAGGTGCTCGATCGGGTGCGGGATCTGCTGCCGGCGATCCGGGAGCGGGCCGCCGAGACCGACCAGCAGCGGCAGGTGCCCGTGCAGAGCATCCGGGAACTGCGCGAGGCGGGTGTGTTCCGCATGCTCCAGCCGTCGCGCTTCGGCGGCGACGAGGCCTCGCCGGTGGCGTTCTACGAGGTCATCCGGGCGATCGCGGCGGCCTGCCCGTCGACCGGGTGGGTGTCGTCGGTCCTGGGTGTGCATCCGTGGCAGCTGGCGCTGTTCCCGCTCCGGGCGCAGGAAGACGTGTGGGGCACCGACCCCGACACGCTCGTCTCCTCCTCCTACGCGCCCACCGGCAAGCTGACGCCGGTCGAGGGTGGATACGAGGTCAGCGGCCGCTGGAGCTTCTCCTCCGGCTGCGCGCATGCCGAATGGGTCTTCCTCGGCGCGCTCGCGCCGGACGAGAACGGCAATCCCGGTGTCTACCTGACGATCCTGGTCCCGCGCGCCGACTACGAGATCGACGACGTGTGGCATGTGGTCGGCCTCTCGGGTACCGGCAGCAACGACATCGTCATCGACAAGGCCTTCGTCCCGCACCACCGCGCCTACAGCGCCGCCGAGCAGTCGCAGCTGCGCGGCCCCGGCCAGGAAGCCAATCCCGCGGCGCTGTACCGGATTCCGTTCGCGTCGGTCTTCTCCAACACCATCGTCGCACCCATCATCGGGGCCGCCGAGGGCGCCTACGCGGCCCATATCGAACGCATGCGGGACCGGGTGCGCCTGTCCTACGGCGGGCAGAAGGTGGCCGACGACGGTTTCGCGCAGGTCCGGGTGGCGCGCGCCGCGTCCGAGATCGACGCCGCGATCCTGCAGATGGAACGCAATATCGCCGATCTGCTGCGCTATGCCGAAGCGGGCGAGGAGATTCCGGCCCGGCTGCGCCTGCGCACCCGCCGCGACCAGGTGCGCGGCACCGAACGTTGCATCCAGGCGATCGAGTTGCTCTTCGACAACTCCGGTGGGCACTCCATTCGCAAACCCAATCCGATCGAACGGCACTGGCGCGACGCGCACGCCGGGAGCGTGCACGTCATCAACGATGTCGAGCGGGCGCTGGCCATGTTCGGCCGCGGCGAGTTCGGGATCACCGTCGAAGACCGGATGATCTGATGCCGACCGCGGAGTCGACCTCCCGCTCGGTCACCGTCGACGGGCTGAAACTGCGCTTCCACGAGGCCGGTTCGGGCCCGCCGCTGGTGCTGCTGCACGGGTCGGGGCCGGGGGTCTCGGGCTGGGCCAACTTCGGCGCGAACCTGCCCGAGCTGGCGCGGCACTTCCGGTGCCTGATCCTGGATCAGCCGGGATTCGGCGCCAGCGAGCGCCCGGATGTCTACGAGCGCAACTATTTACGAATCGCCGCGGACGCCGTAGTCGGCCTGCTGGACGAGCTGGAGCTGCCCAGCGCGCACCTGCTCGGCAATTCGATGGGCGGCGCGGTCGCGACCCTGGTGGCGCTCGAGCATCCGGGTCGGGTGGATCGGCTGGTGCTCATGGCGCCCGGCGGCGTGGGCGTCAACGTCCTGGGACCCGAACCGTCCGAGGGGATCCGGCGGCTGCTCGACTTCACCGCCGACCCGACCCGGGACCGGGTCCTGGACTGGCTGCGCACCATGGTGTTCGACCCGGAGGTGCTCACCGACGAACTGGTGGATACCCGGTTGCGCACCGCCGCCGATCCGGCCGCCATCGCCGCCCTGCGCGACGCCTACGCCACCTTCGCCGATCCCGCACTGGCCGAACCGATTCCGCTGTGGGCCCGGCTGCGCGGACTGCGGCACGAGGTGCTGATGCTGTGGGGCCGCGACGACCGCGTCACACCGGTGGAAGGCGCGCTGCTGCCGTCGCGGCAGCTGCCGAACGCGGATCTGCGGCTCTTCGGCCGCTGCGGACACTGGGTGCAGGTGGAACGCAAAGCGGCCTTCGAACGCACGGTGATCGACTTCCTCGGCCACGGGCTGCGCTGAGGTACTCGCTCGGGTTAGGGTCGGCCGATGACGTGGACGGCCCCCGAGATCGATCGCCGCGAACCACCGTTCGCCGGTGACGAGCGCACCCAGCTACAAGCATTCCTGGACTACCACCGCGATACCCTGCTCTGGAAATGCGCTGGGCTCACCGGCGAGCAACTTCGCACCCGGGCCGTACCCACCTCCAACATCACCCTGCTGGGCTTGCTGCGGCACATGGCCGACGTGGAACGGGGATGGTTCCGGGTCACCGCCGCGGGCAAGAGCCTGAGTCCGGTGTACGACTACAGCACGGACCCCGACGCCGACTTCAACGCGATCGAAACCGCCGACGCCGCACGCGATTACGCCCGCTACCGGGACGAGCTCGCCAAGTGCGACGCGGCGGTCGCGGAGATCGCGCTGGATGCCGAATTCCCGCATCCGCGCCCGGATCGGCCGGATATGTACACCTTGCGCTGGGTGTATCTGCACATGCTCGAGGAGTACGCGCGCCACAACGGGCATGCCGATCTGCTGCGCGAGGCGATCGACGGCGTGACCGGGGAGTAGCTCAGCGCAGGTTCGCGATCGCCCAGCCCGCGATCTGGGTTCGCGAGGTGAACCCGAGCTTGGTCAGGATGTGGTCGATGTGGCTTTCGGCGGTGCGCACCGAGATGACCAGATCGGTCGCGATCCGCTTGTTGCTGTGCCCGGCGGCGACCAGGCGGGCGACATCCTTCTCCCGGCGCGTAAGCACATCCGCCGCAACGGCTTCGGGCGCCATGACCGCGGCGGGCTCGGGTTCGAGTTCGAGCGCGAAACGCATGGCCTCGTCCAGCGGCAAGGCGGCGCCTCCGTCGAAGGCCGCCTGGAACTCCCGCTCCCCCAGGGCCTGTGCCACCCGGACACGGACCGTGTCGCCGACCGCCTCGGTCATGGCGTGCGCGAGGCGCTGGGTACTCCCCTGCCGGACCGCGACCGCCGCGCCCATCAGGCGAGCCGCGCGCGCATGGTCGCCCTGTGCCGCGGCGACCCAGGCCAGGCCGTCGAAACCCGAGGCGGTCCACACGCAGCGGTCGAACAGGCGGAACTGCTCGAGCGCCCGGCGCAGATCCGCGGTCGCGCTGTCCAGATCGCCGTTTCGCCAGTGGTCGGTACCCGTGGCCCAGAGGGCAAGTCCGCCGAGTAGATGCGAACCGTGCTCGGCGGCCCGCGTCCGGAATCGCCGCGCGATCTCGGTGGCACGCGCATCCGCCAGCACCAGCGCGCACACGTAGCCGAAGGCCAGGCTCTCCATCTCCACGCCGTGGTGCGCGCACGCCGCGCCTTCGGCCGCGCCGACGACCGCGATATCGAGCGCGCCGGACGGGTCGCCGGTGGCGAAGGTCAGCAGCGCGGACAGCAACCGGTGCTCGACGAGCACCTCCGTCGCGTCCAATTCCGTTGCCAGCGCCAAACATTCGTCCGCGAACCGGTTCGCCTCGGCGATGTCGGACAGCATGGCGGCGATCACCGAGGCGGCGGCCAGAGCCCGGGCGCGGGCGACGCTGCGCCCTCGATCCTTGGCCAGTGCCTCGCCGAGCCAGCGATAACCTTCGAGCAGGAATCGATAGTGCTCCCAGAACGGCCGCAGTTCGTTCGCGATCTCCAGCGCGCGATGCGCGCCCTCCGGGTCGGCGAGCGAGAATTGCAGCGCCGCACGCAGATTCGGATGCTCGCGGGTGACCTCGCGGAACCAGTCGGCGTCACGGCTGCCCCAGTAGTCGGTGCGCCCGCGATGAGCCAGCAGATAGTAGTGCTCGCGATGGCGGAGCCGCACCGCGCGCTCGCCGCCGTGCGCCGCCAGCTCGGCCAGCGCGAACTGCCGCAGCGGCTCCAACATGGTGTAGCGGCCGGTGCCGTCGCCCTCGGGCCGGTAGGTCAGCACCGACTTCTCCACCAGCCCGGTCAGCGAATCCACCAGGACCGCGGGCAGCGGCAGGTGACAGACGGCCTCGGCCGCGTCCAGGTCGAACCCGCCGGCGAACACCGACAGTTGTTCCCAGAGCCGCTGCTCGTCGGGCGTGCACAGGTCATAGCTCCAGCGAATGGCCGCCTCCAGCGTCTGCTGGCGGCGCGGTGCGGTGCGCAGCCCGGTGGTCAGCAGTTTCATCGCGTCGTCGAGGCGGGCCAGGACCTGCTCGGGCGTGAATATCCGCAGGCGCAACGCGGCCAGTTCCAGCGCCAGCGGAATCCCGTCCAGGCGGCGGCAGATGGCGGCCAGCGCACCCCGATTGGCGTCGGTGACCCGGAATTCGGAATTGGCGGCCGTCGCGCGTTCGATCAGCAGCCGCAGTGCGTCACTGGCGCCGGTTCCGTGTTCGCCGACCGTGTCGTCGTCGGCGGGGACGGCCAGCGGCGGCACCGGCAGGATCTGCTCACCGTCCACCCCGAGCGGTTCGCGGCTGGTCGCCAGGATTCGAATCTCGCTGGTGGCGGGGATGATCCGACTGGCCAGCTCGGCGCAGGCATCGATCAGGTGTTCGCAGTTGTCCAGGATAAGCAGCAGGTGCTTGTCGGCCAGAAAGTCGGTGAGCCCGGCCAGCGGGGCGCTGGTGTCGTCGCGCAGCCCGAGCGTGCTCGCGACACTCGACGCGACCAGTTCCCCGTCGTGCACGTGCGCGACCTCGACCAGCCACACACCGTTCGGGAAAGCCCGGCGCACGGCCGCGCCGACCTGCCGCGACAGCCGCGTCTTCCCGACGCCGCCCGGACCGGTGAGAGTCAGCAGGCGGGTGCTCGACAGCAGCGCCTTGGCCGCGGCCACCTCGCCGCCACGCCCGACGAAGCTCGTCACCTCCGCCGGAAGGTTTCCTCGCACGTGCCGCACCACGCCGATTACCTTCGCACGCCCGGCCGACATCTCGGGCATTTTGCCCGAAGATGCCGGCCGGAAATTACCCGACCTAACGACCAGTGGCCGTCTCCGGATACGCCGCCGCGAACAGCTCACGCAGTTCCGCGGCGGTGACCTCGCGACCGGTCGCGTCGGTGTGCTCCTGCACCCGGCGGGCGAAGTCGACCTGCACCTCGCGCGGCAGGTCCAGCCCGTATTCGGTTTCCAGCAGGTAGGCGATGCCGCCCTTGCCGGATTGCGAATTCACCCGGATGACCGCCTCGTAGGTGCGCCCGATATCGGCCGGATCGATCGGCAGATACGGCACCCGCCACTCGAGCTCGCGCTCCGCGACGCCGGTGGCGGCGGCGCGGGCCCGATGCTCGGCGAGGCCCTTGCGAATGGCGTCCTGGTGCGTCCCCGAGAACGCGGTGTGCACCATTTCGCCCACGTACGGGTGCCGCGGCGGGATCGGCAGCCGGGTGCAGTACTCCACGGTGCGGCGGATCTCGTCGATATCGGAGAAATCGATCATCGGGTCCACGCCCTGCGCGTGCAGGTTCAGCGCCAGGGTCGCGATATCGACATTGCCGGTGCGCTCGCCGTTGCCGAAGACACAGCCCTCCACACGCTGCGCGCCGGCGAGCACGGCCAGTTCGGCGCAGGCGATCCCGGTACCGCGGTCGTTGTGCGGGTGCACCGACAGGACGACACCGTCGCGACGGGCCAGGTTCCGGTGCATGTACTCGATCTGATCGGCGTACACGTTGGGCGTGGCCACCTCCACTGTCGCGGGCAGATTGAGGGTGACCGGGCGATCCGGCGTGGCGTCCCACAGCGCGGTCACGCCGTCGCAGATCTCGAGCACATAGTCCGGTTCGGTCAGGTTGAACACCTCGGGCGAGAACTGGAAGCGCACGGTGGGCAGGTGCCCGGCCAGTTCGAGAATGTCGCGCGCGCCCGCCCGGATCAACTCGGCCACCGCGTCGATATCCTTGCCCAGCACCGTGTTCCGCCACTCCGGCGCGGTGGCGGTGTACAGATGGATGACGACGTCGTTGCCGATCCCGCGCACCGATTCCACGGTGCGCTCGATCAGATCCCGCCGGGCCGGGGTGAAGACCACGATGGTGACGTCCGGTGGGGCCAGTTCGGTTTCGGCGAGCAGGCGGACGAAATCGAAATCGGTCCGGGAGGCCGAGGGATAGCCGACCTCGATCTCCTTGTAGCCCATGGCCACCAGGAGTTCGAAGAATCGGCGCTTGCGGAGCGGGTCCATCGGCTCGGCCAATGCCTGGTTACCGTCGCGCAGGTCGACGGGCACCCACAGCGGCGCCTGGGTTATTCGGGCGTCGGGCCAATTCCGCTGGGTGAGTGGTACATCCACGCGGTCGAAGACATTGCGGTAACGGTGCGAGGGCATCCGCGAGGGACGCTGGCGGTACCAGGGAAAGTCGCTCATCTGCTTCCTGTCACAAGAAGGGTGACCGGCCACGACGCTGCCCCACGGCGGGCGGCCGGTCGGTCAGGCCCCGCCGTGGCGGCTAAGCAGAAGCATGGTGCGCATGATTGCTAGACTCTACACAACTCCTCAGACAAGTAGAGAGGTGGAGATGGTCGCCCAGGTTCGCCGCCACCCACTGGCGGCACAGACGTCCGAGTTGCTGCTCGGCCGGATTCAGCGTGGCGAGTGGGCACTCGGACACCGCCTACCAGGCGAGACGACACTCGCCGCGCAACTCGGCGTCGGCCGCTCGACCTTGCGCGAGGCCATCCGCGAGCTCGCCGGCAAGGGCGTGCTCGACAGCCGTCAGGGCGCGGGCGTCTACGTCATCGCACTCGATGTGGCCGAGGAGTGGGACGCGGTGCTGCGCCGGGCCACCATCGCCTCGGTGATCGAGGCGCGGATCGCCATCGAGGCCGAAGCCGCCGCCCTGGCCGCTCAGCGCCGCACACCCGCCGATCTGCGCGCCATCCGACGCACCCTGGCCGCCCGCGAGGCGCACGGCGAGCCGGTCGACGCGCACGTGGACGCCGATATGGCCTTCCACCGCGCGGTCATCGTCGCCGCGCACAACGATGTGCTGACCCAGCTCTTCGACAGCTTCCTCCCCCGGCTGCGGATCGCCATGATCGACATGCTGAGACTGCAGCCCGTCGCCGACGCCACCGATCACGATGCCCACATTCGCCTGGCCGACGCCATCGCGCACCGAAACCCTTCCGGCGCCGCGGAATCGAGCCGCGCGCACCTGACCGAACTGAAGGCGGCCTTCTCGTGACACCCGTGCTCGAACTCGACACCGTGACCTTCCGCCGCGACGGAAACCAGATCCTGCACGGCATTTCGCTGACCGTGCGGCCCGGCGAGCGGTGGGCGCTGCTCGGCCCCAACGGCGCGGGCAAGAGCACCCTGCTCGGCTTCTGCGGCGCGGTCACCTTTCCCAGCTCCGGCACCGTGCACGTGCTCGGCGAACAGATGGGCAAGGTCGAACTCGCGCGCCTGCGCCGCAGTATCGGGCACGTCAATCCGCGCCACCCCCTGCGCTATCCGCTCACCGTCCGCGAGGTCGTGCTCACCGGGCTCACCGCCACCATCGACACCCCGATGCGCTGGACTCCCACCGCCGACGACCTGGCCCGCGCCGACGCCATGATCGACACCATCGGCCTGGCCGCCAAGGCCGCCGGCACCTGGCCCACCCTCTCCCAGGGAGAACGCGGCCGCACCCTGATCGCCCGCGCGCTCATCGCCGAACCGCGGCTGCTGCTGTTCGACGAACCGGCCACCGGTCTGGACCTGGCCGCCCGCGAGCAACTGCTGCACACCCTGGACCGCCTGGCCGATTCCCCCGTCGCCTCGATCCTGGTGACCCACCACCTCGAGGAACTTCCGACCAGCACGACCCACGCGCTGCTCATCGCCGACGGCCGCACGGTCGCCGCGGGCCCGGCCCGCGAGGTGATCACCACCGAAACCGTCAGCGCCGCTTTCGATCACCCCGTCGAGGTCCGCTACGACCGGGGCCGCTGGTCGGCCCGGGCGCACACCGAACCGCTCGCGGCGCTGCGCTGACCGTTCAGCGCGCGGACCGCGCCTCGGCTTCGGCCAGCTCCTTCAGTGTGCGCAACTGCTTGCGCATCATCAGCAGATCCCCGAACGACAAGGCGTGGAACGCGATTCGAGGCACCCGCCAGCGCAAGCGCACGTGCAGCCGGGTACCGGCCTCCTCCGAGCGGATGGCATAGGTGACGGCGAGATTGCCCGAGGTCATGGTGAGGTGGCCGTCGGGCACGAACGAGTGCAGCCGGAAGGCGAACATGAAGCGTTGTCCCGCTTCGAGTTCGGTGAGCTCCGGATCGCGGCGGGTGGGGCTGCGGCGTCCGAGGTTGTCGATCAGGTCGTAGCTGTAGGGCGCGACGCGAAGCTGGCAGAGCCAGCCGAACACCACGCCGAGCGGGGCGTCGATACTGATCGCACGATCCGCCTGCTGCCCGAGCGGTTGCAGTTCGTCGCAGGGCAGGGACAATTCCCGCTCGGCCTCGGCGGCGCCCCACACCACCCCCGGGATCATGCCGCTACTCTGGTGTGTTCGTCGATATAGGGCAACCGCTCCATATAGAAGGAACGTACTAGTAGTGGCACCACCCCGCAAGCATGATTCGGATGTGATCCTCGACGCCGCGCGCACTCTCGTATTGAGCGAGGGCCCGCGGGCGGCGAGCGTCGCCGCCATCGCGGCGGCCAGCGGCGCGCCCGTCGGCACGCTGTATCACCGCTTCGGCAATCGCAACGGCGTACTGACCGCGGCCTGGTTGCGCGCACTCGGCCGGTTCCAGGCGGGCGCGCTCGCCGCCGCAGGCACACCGGATCCGGTCGAGGCGGGCGTCGCCATGGTGCGCGCGTCGATCCGCTTCGGCCGCGAATTACCCGAGGACGCCAGGCTGCTGCTCAGCCTGCGTCCCAGCGATCTGCTCGACGGCGGCCCCGACGACGCCTTCCAGGCCCGGCTGGCCACGATGAACGCACCACTGATCGAGCAGCTGCGCCGTATCGCCCGCGAACTCACCGGCCGCGACGGCGACCGCGAGATCGACGCGGTCGGCCGCGCCGTGGTCGACCTGCCCTATGCCGCCCTGCGCCGGCACGCCCACGCGGCGAGGCTGCCCGACTGGCTGGACGAGGACATCGCCGAGGCCGCGCGCACCCTGCTCGGGTCCTGCCGTCGCTGATCGCGCGTCAGGCCCCTTCATCGACCAGCGCGGGGCGCAGTTCGTCCAGATTGTCGATGACGTGGGCGGCCAGGGCGGCGGCATCCGGGTCGAGCGGATACTCCGGCCGGGGCGCGGCGATCACCCGCATGCCCGCCGCATGTGCGGCGCGGATGCCGTTGCTCGAATCCTCCACGGCCGCACAGTCGGTCGACTTCTTACGCAGGAAGGCCGCGACCGCGACATACACATCGGGCGCCGGTTTGCCCCGGTCCACCTCCTCGGTGGAGAAGGTCACGTCGAAGAACTCGATCAGGCCGGTGCGGCCGAGGACGGTATTGATCAGAGTGCGCGGCGAGGAGCTGGCGACCCCGAGCGGCCAGTTCTCGCTCATGCGCTGGACCGCCGCGACGGCGCCGGGCAGCAGCGGCACGGCCTGGTCGTAGTGGGCGGCCATGCGCTCGATCACCTCGTCGGCGACGCTGTCCGGGGTCCCGCCGACGCCGAGTTCACCGCTGAGGTAGGCCGACCATTCGCCGGTGCTCATGCCCATCAGCCGCTTCTGCGTATCCGGTAGCCACTGCCCGCCCTTCTCGGCGACGTAGTCGCGCCGCACCCGTTCCCACACGGGTTCGGAGTCGATCAGGATGCCGTCCATGTCGAAGACGACCGCCGTAATACGCATCGGGACAAAGCCTTTCGCCTGCCATGAGCACGCGGGAACGGTGCTCGCGTGGGTTTTCGCGCCGAGACCTGCGGAACAATCGGCTACCAAGACTAAGGGCCGGGCCTGCGGCAGCGCCCGAGGGGCCGCCCGCGGCCTCGGGCGCAACCCTCCTCCGGGCGCGAGCGTCCAGCGAGCAACCAATAACATGTTCTATATGAGTGAACTGCGCCCGGGCACCGACCCGACCGGCCCCGGCCCCGCGCTGCCCAGCGAGGAGCACCACGAGGGCGGGTTCCGGCCGATGGTGGAGGCGATCGACGCGGAACTGGCCAGCGGCGGCGCCCCGCGCGGCGGACCGCACTACGGCGAGTTGATCGAACAGGTGCGCACCGTAATGGACCGGGCTCGCCTGCTCAGCCCCACCGACGACCTTGCCCTCGAGGCAATCGACACACTGACCAAACTCAACGACCGGCTCGCCGCCGCGACGGTCACCGAATGGTCCTCGCCCACCTGGACCCGGCACGATCTGCCCGGCCGCGGCAACATCACGCTGCCGCCGTTCCGGATCGAGTCCGCCGATCGCGACGGCGTGCACGCGCGCATCACCTTCCGCACCTTCCACCTCGGTGGCAACAATGCGGCACACGGCGGCCACATCTCCCTCGGCTTCGACGACCTCATGGGTATGGCCGCCGCCGTACACACCGGCTCGGTGACCCGAACGGCGTCACTGACCGTCGACTACCGCTCGGTCACCCCGCTGAACACCGAGCTGCGCCTGCACGCCTGGGCCGAACGCCAGGACGGCCGCAAGGTCTACCTGCGCGCCACCCTGCACGACGGCGACCGCCTGTGCGCCGAAGCGCACGGCCTGTTCATCGTCCTGAAGCCGGGTCAGCAGTAACGTCCGCCCGCATCGGGCCGGACGCTCGCTCACCGGCCCGGGTAGTGCGCCTCCCGATACCGCGCGAACCGCGCGTCGACCTGCTCGGCGGTGAGGCCGAAGTCGTCGAGGGTGTACTTGTGGACCGGACGTGCTGCGCCCGAAGTACTTTCGGCATGCAGCGCGGTCATGGCCGCGCCGGCCCGCTCGCTCAGATCCAGGCCGAAGTGATGGTAGATCGAGCCGACCATGCCGATCGGATCGGCGACGAAGTCCTCGTAGTAGACATCGCAGAACTGCGCCGGGTTGTAACGCTTGCGATCGACGAGGAAACGGTCGGCGCCGCGCGCCCACAGGTCCAGCTGGGTGGCGCCCACGACCGGGCCGCGGAACTTCTCCGACCAGCCGTCGGTGGCCTGCTCGTTGAGGCTGCACACCGAGGCGATGATAGTGCGCGGGTCGCGGTGCATCTGGATGATCAGCGCGTCCGGGTACACCGCCATGATCGCGTCCAGCGCGAACAGATGGCTCGGATTCTTCAGCACCCAGCGGCGATTCGCGTCCGGCAGGCCGATCAGCTGGAGATTGCGCCGGTGCCGCCGGTAGGCGTCGGTCCAGTCCTGCTCGGCCAGCCACTGCGAATAGCTCGGCAGATAGGCCAGGCACTCGTAGGACACCGACAGCGCCGACTGCCGCAGCAGCTGCCAGCACTCCTCCACCTGATCCGCCGAAATATGGTGCACGCCCATGAATTCCGGATGCTCGACATGATGCTGCTCGTAGGCGGCGGCCAGCCGCTGATACACCGGGTTCTGCGCCCAGGTCTCGCGCGGCGGGCGCGGCTGCGGGAATTCGGTCAGCCACATCTCCAGCCCCTGATGCGCCGGGTCGGCGTTGAGCAGCCGGTGCACCGCCGTCGTGCCCGAGCGCGGCAGGCCGGTGACGAAGATCGGGCGTTCGATCGCGACCTGCTCGTGCTCCGGAAAGCGTTGCCAGGCGGACTCGCTGAGCAGTCGGGCGATCAGCGCGCCGCGCAGGAACGCCCGATTCACCTTGTTGCCGAAGGGGGTCAGCTCGGCGTCCTCGGTCAGGGACTTCAGCAGCACCCCCAAACCCTCGCGGTAGCCGGGATCGCCGAAATCGTCCAGGCCGACGACCTTGGTCGCCGAGGCGTGCAGGTCATCCAGGGTGCCGACATCGGGTCGACCGATCATCTGGGTTCTCCTCAGAACTTCTAGTGGTGGTATTCGCCGCAGTTGACGTCCAGGCACTGCCCGGTGATCGCCCGTGCCATGGGCGAGGCCAGGAAGACGACGGCGTCCGCGATCTCGTCGGGCTCGGGCAGTTTGCGCAGATCGAGCGTTTTGGCGGTGTCGGCGTACACCTCCTCCGGGGTGATGCCGCGCTTCTGCGCCAGGTAGTCGAAGTACATCTTCAGGTTCTCGGCCCAGATATACCCGGGCGCAACCGAATTCACTCGGATGCCCTGCGGCCCGAGTTCGGTGGCCAGGCTCTGCGCCATCGCCAGCAGGCTCGTCTTGGCCATCTTGTACGGGCCGAACGGGCGGCGCGAGTGCCGCAGCACCGCCGAGTTGATCATCACGACCGAGCCATTCGATTCCGCCAGAGCGGGGGCGAAGGAGCGCGTCATTCGCAGGGCCGCAAGTACATTGGTTTCGAAGGCGGCGCGCAGCTGGTCCAGGTCCACCTGGGCGAGGTCGGCCATCGGCGGCATGGCGAAGGCGTTGTTGACCAGCGCGTCGACCCGGCCGAACTCCGCCTGCGCCGCCGCCACCAGATTCGCTACGGCCGCCTCGTCGTCGATATCGGTCGGCACCGGCAGCGCCCGGCGGCCCAGGCCCTTGATCTCCTCGGCCACCTCGAGCAACCGGGATTCGGTGCGGGATGCCACGACCACGTCCGCGCCCGCCCGCGCGCATTGCACCGCGATCGCCCGGCCCAGCCCCGGGCCGATGCCCGAGACCACAACCACCTTGTCCTGCAACAACATCAGCCCTGCATCCTCTCCGCGACCGCCACCTGCCGTGCCGCGATCCGCGCGCGCCACTGCTCGGGCGTGATCCGGGCCTCCTCGTAGAACGGCAGCCGCTGCGCGATCTCCTCGACCGAGACCACCTCCACGGTCGGTCCGTCCTCGGGCTTCATCTCCCGTGCGACTCGCTGCCAGCGGAACTGCACATACCCGCGATCGTGCCCGGTGCGCTCGATCCAGTTGGCCAGACCGGGATTCCGTTCGCTGACCACCAGCCGGATCTTGCCGTCCGGGTCGACGTGCGCCTGATCTGCGGTGAGGCTGGTCTGGTGGTTGATGTAGTCCAGCGACAGGTACCACATGCTGCCGAGCTGGAACCCCTGGTAGGGCGCGTCGGATTTCGGCACGGTGATGATCAGCGCCTGATCGTCGTCGAGCTCGTAGTGCCCGGCCGAGGAGTACTGGGTGGACAGCCCGCCCGGGGTGAGCCGGGGTTCGGTCATCGTATTGACCGGCAGGTTCAGATAGAACCACTTCGGGAAGGCCAGGAAGGTATTGAGCCGGGACACCAGCATCTTGCCGGCCACGCCGTAGCGCTTGGTCAGCAGATCCTTGGTCAGCGGCGGCGGCGCGTCGCCGATCTTGTCGACCCGCTGGATCCGGATGGTGCCCGGCCGCTCGGTGGCCCAGTCGCTGAAGACCTCCCGCACCACCAGCATGGCCGCGTCCGCGCCCAGCTGGACGTAGCCGGGGCGCGGCACGCCCGGACCGAAGCGGATCTCGTAGCTGCCGTCGGCGGCGATGTCGAGGTCGCGATCGTCGAACGCGGTGAGGCTGTCGGGCACGTCGACCGGCGAGTAGTCGCCGTTGAGCACCTGGAAGCTCAGGTCGCGGGTCGTGCCTCGACTGCCGGTGACCACGTATTCCGCGTCCGGGCGCAGGTAGGCGTGGAAGTACAGGGTGTCCGGATTGTCCAGGCCCATCTTCGTGTACGGCCCGGTGGACTGGACGAAGAACGGGAAGTCGCGCTCGTAGGCCCAGGCCATCTGGAGCGAAGCGCGGATACTGCCCGCGAGGTAGTCGAAGCCCTCGATCAGGTCCTGCTCGGTGCGGATGTGTGGTGCGCTGGTGATGATCTGCTCGGCCGCGGCGATCGCGGCGGCAAACGGCTGGGTCAGCGAGGCAGGCTCGGTCAAGGGCATCTCCAGTGTTCCAATAATGTACCGCTCTGGTACATTTCGATACCAGAAAGATTAGAACCTGTTCTAGGAGTTGTCCATGGTTGCCCGCCGATCCGCACCGACCACCCGGGTGGTGCAGGTGCTGGATTTCCTCGTCGAACAGCGCGGCAAGCGCTTCGGGCTCTCCGAACTCGCCCGCGAACTCGACCTCGCCAAGCCCACCTGCCTGGGCATACTCACCGAACTCGCGGCGGCCGGATACCTGGTGCGCGACCCGGGCACGCTCACCTACGGGCTCGGCCCGGCACTCATCGCCGCCGGTCGAGTCGCCCAGGACAGCTTCGCCATCTCCGCCATCGCCCGCGCCGAACTGGCCGAACTCAGCGCTCGATACCGCACGACCTGCACCGCGTCGGCCGTGGTCGGCGACCAGATCATGGTGCTGGAGAGCACCGGGCCGGGCATGGTGAAGGTCGGGGCGTCCTATCATTTCGCGCCGCCGGTGGGCCTGATGTACGTGCTCTGGGATACCCCCGCCGCGTTCGACGCATGGCTGGCCAAGCCGCCCACCGTGCCCGTCCGCCAGGACGAGACCCGGCTGCGGCAGGTGGTCGCGGAGTGCCGCGAGCGGGGCTATCTGGTCGAGAGCCTGACCGCCGCGGGCGGCAAACTCTATTCGCTGCTGGCCGGCGCCGCCGCCCGCGAATTGCCCGACGAGCTGCGCGAATTGGTGGCTGAGCTGGTGACGAGCCTGGGTGAGCGGGTCTACCTCGGCACCGATCTGCGCCCGCGCAAGGAGCACGGGGTGAGCCTGCTGGCGGCGCCCACCTACGGCGGGGACGGACGCCAGAACATGGTGCTGACCATGCATGTCGGCGCGGCGATCACCGGAGCCGAGATCGACCGGCGCGGAAAGGTGCTCGCGGCGGCGGCCGACGCGGTGACCGAGGCGTCCGGCGGGCGGCGGCCTGCCCATTGACCGCTGCCCGAAACGTGTTCTAGTTTTGATCCGTGAGCCAGTACGCGAAGTCGACGGCGAGCACCTACGAGCTACCCCATCTAGACGCGCTCGAGGCCGAGTCGGCACACATTTTCCGGGAAGTCGCCGCGACTTTCGAACGCCCAGCGCTGTTGTTCTCCGGCGGCAAGGACTCGGTGGTCATGCTGCACCTGGCCGCGAAGGCGTTCTGGCCCGCGCCGCTACCGTTCCCGGTGCTGCACATCGACACCGGGCACAATTTCGACGAGGTGATCGACTACCGCGATCGCACGGTCGCGAAGTACGGGCTGCGGCTGGTGGTCGGCAGTGTGCAGGACGATATCGACGCCGGACGCGTCACCGAGGAGACCGGGCCGCGCGCCTCACGCAATCGCCTACAGACCGCCACGCTGCTGCGCGCCATCCGCGAGGGCGAGTTCGACGCGGTCTTCGGCGGCGCGCGCCGCGACGAGGAGAAGGCCCGCGCCAAGGAGCGGGTTTTCAGTTTCCGCGACGAATACGGGCAGTGGGATCCGCGTAACCAGCGGCCCGAACTGTGGAACCTCTACAACGGCAGACACCGTCGAGGCGAACACATTCGGGTGTTCCCGCTGTCGAACTGGACCGAACTCGACATCTGGCACTACATCGCGGCCGAGGGCATCGACCTGCCGCCGCTGTACTACGCGCATCGCCGCCCGGTGGTGCAACGCGACGGAATGCTGTTGGCGCACACCCGTTTTCTTCAGCTGCTCGACGGCGAGGAGCCCTTCGAGGCGACCGTGCGGTTTCGCACCGTGGGCGATGCCACCTGCACCGGCTGCGTCGAATCCGCCGCTGCTACACCGCAAGCCGTGGTCACCGAGGTCGCCGCCACCCGGATCACCGAACGCGGGGCCACCCGCGCCGACGACCGGATCTCCGAGGCCGGCATGGAAGATCGCAAGCGAGAGGGCTACTTCTGATGACGACGCTGCTGCGATTGGCCACGGCGGGCAGTGTGGACGACGGGAAGTCCACACTGATCGGCCGCCTGCTCTACGACTCCAAGACCATCTTCACCGATCAGCTCGCGGCGGTCGAGCGCACCAGCCGCGACCGCGGCGATGCCTACCCGAATCTGGCGCTGCTCACCGACGGACTGCGCGCCGAACGCGAACAGGGCATCACGATCGATGTCGCACACCGCTATTTCGCCACGCCCAGACGCAAATTCATCATTGCCGACACCCCCGGGCACATCCAGTACACCCGCAATATGGTGACCGGCGCGTCCACCGCGGATCTGGCGCTGATCCTGGTCGACGCGCGCAAGGGTGTGGTGGAGCAGACTCGCCGCCATGCCTTCCTGGCCGGACTGCTCGGTACCCCGCACCTGGTGCTGTGTGTGAACAAGATGGACCTGGTCGACTGGTCGCAACAGCGATTCGAGGAGATTCGCGAGGAATTCGCCGGTTTCGCCATGAAACTCGACGTCTCCGATCTGAGCTTCGTCCCCATGTCGGCGCTGCACGGGGACAATATCGTGCATCGCGGGACCAGCATGCCCTGGTACGAAGGCACTCCCCTGCTGCACCATCTCGAAGAGGTGCACATCGCCTCGGACCGGAACCTGATCGACGCCCGCTTCCCGGTGCAGTACGTGACCCGCAGTCACGCACAGGATTTCCGCGGTTACGCCGGCACCGTCGCGGGCGGGGTGTTCAAGGCCGGTGACGAGGTCGCGGTACTGCCCTCCGGCCGCACCACGACCGTCACGGCCATCTGGGGTCCCGGTGGCGCGCCGGTCGCGGAAGCCTTTCCGCCACAGGCGGTGACGTTGCAACTGGCCGACGAGATCGACATCTCCCGCGGCGACCTGATCTGCCGCCCCGCGAACCGCCCGCTGGTGGGGCGCGATATCGACGCCATGGTGTGCTGGTTCGCCGAGGACTCCCAGCTCACCCCTGGCGCGAATTACACAGTGCGCCATACCACGCGCGCGGTCACCGCCGAGGTGCGCAGCCTGGACTATCGCCTCGATGTGAACACCCTGCACCGCGACGAGCACGCGGACGCGCTCTCGCTCAACGAGATCGGCCGCATCCAGCTGCGCACCCGGCAACCGCTGCTGTTCGATCCCTACCGGCGCAATCGGGGTACGGGCAGTTTCATTCTCGTCGACGAGTCCACCGGGAACACCGTGGCCGCCGGCATGATCACCGGGCCCACCCTGCCCTCGGCCCGGGTGGTGTGGCATTCCACCGCGGTGGGCCGCGACGAGCGCGCCACCCGCGGGCTCACGGTGTGGCTGACCGGGCTGTCCGGGTCCGGAAAGTCCACGGTCGCCGTCGAATTGGAGCGGCGACTGGTGGCTGCCGGTCGCCCCGCGTTCCTGCTCGACGGTGACAATCTGCGCCACGGACTCAATGCCGATCTCGGGTTCTCCGACGCGGACCGGGTCGAGAACATCAGGCGCGTCGGCGAAGTCGCCCGGCTGTTCGCGGAATCCGGTGCGGTAGCGGTCGTTTCGCTGATCAGCCCGTTCGCGGCCGATCGCGAGCGGGCACGGGCGGTGCACGAGGCCGCGGGCATCGGGTTCGTCGAGGTGTTCGTCGACACGCCCCTGGAGATCTGCGAATCCCGGGACCCCAAGGGCATGTACGCCAAGGCCCGGGCCGGGGAGATTCGAGGTTTCACCGGAATCGACGCGCCCTACGAAGCGCCCGCCCATCCCGATCTGATCCTGCGGCCCGCCGACGGTGATCCCGCCGCCATGGCGGAGGCGATCATCGCCCGGCTCACCGACCTGGACTGACCGCGAGGCGGCGGGTGATCGCCCGCCGCCTCGCCGCCCGGGTCACCGGGAGCCGAAGAACTCCCGGATGTCCCCGGCCAGCAGCTCAGGCACCTCGAGCGCGGGGAAATGCCCGCCGGAGAAGAACTCCGACCAATGCGTCACGGTGTGCGCCTGCTCCGCGAACCGCCGGATGGCGTAGTCGCCGTCCTTGAACACCGCGACACCGGTCGGCACCGTGCCCTTGGCCTTCGGCGCGAACATGCTCGCGTCGTGGAAACGCTCGTAGTAATAGTTGGCGACACTGCGCGCGGTCTCGGTGAACCAGTAGATGCTCACATTCGCCAGCATCCGATCCCGGTCGACCGCGTCCTCGAGCGGCCGGCTCTGATCGCTCCACTCCCGGTACTTCTCCACGATCCAGCCCAGCTGCCCCGTCGGGGAATCCGCCAGCGCCTGCGCGATGGTGCCGGGCCGCGAACCCTTCAGGTTCATGTAGGCGGCCCCGTCGTCCTGGAAGCGCTTCATCGCGGCCAAGCGCCCCTGCTCGGCCTCGGTGAGCGCGGCGAAGTCCGCCGGATCACCGGTCGGGAAGGTGACCAGGGCGTTCACGTGCACGCCCAGTACATGCTCGGCGTCCACGCGGGCCAGCACCGGGGCGATGAACGCGCCGTGGTCGCCGCCCTGCACGCCGTAGCGGTCGTAGCCAAGGCGAGCCATGAGTTCGGCGAACGCGCTCGCGACCTTCCCGTCGTTCCACCCGAGTTCGGTGAGCGGACCGGAGAAGCCATAGCCCGGCAGCGAGGGAATCACCAGGTGGAAGGCGGGCATCCCGGGCTCACTCGGATCGGTCAGCGGGCCGATCAGATCCAGGAAGTCCACGACCGAACTGGGCCAGCCGTGGATCAGCAGCAGCGGGATCGCGTCCGCGTGCGGTGACCGCACATGCAGGAAGTGAAGGTTCTGACCGGCGATCGTGGTGGTGAACTGCGGGTGGGCGTTGAGCTCGGCCTCCACCGCACGCCAGTCGAATTTCTCGGCCCAGTGGCCCGCCAGCTCCCTCAGATACGCGGTGGGCACGCCGCGCTCCCAGCCCGCGCCCGGCACCTCGTCGATCCAGCGGGTACGGGCGAGGCGCTCGCGCAGATCGTCGAGGTCGGCTTGCGGAATGTCGATGCGGAAGGGGCGGATGTCGTTGTCGCTCATGGGAGTAATACTTCGGGTAAAGAGGGGCATCGCACATCACGAGGATTCGTTATTTCGTGCGGTTGGCGAGCGGGCCGAAGTCGAGCATGATCGACGGGGTGGTGCGTGTTTCGGCCAGCGGTGTGTTCGTGGGCCGCGGCAACGAGTTGGCGGAGCTGCTGCGGGCAGCGGCGGATGCGCGGGTGCGGGCCGTGCTGGTGGCGGGTGCGGCGGGGATCGGGAAGTCGCGGCTGGTGGCGGAGTTCGTCGCGCGGCGGCCCTCGGGCACCCTGGTGCTGAGTGGGCGGTGCCCCGAATTCGGCAATGCCGGTGTGCCGTTCGCGCCGTTCCTCGCGGTGTCGCGGGCACTGGTGCGCGAACTCGGCGTAGCGAGCCTGCGTGCGCTGCTGCCGTCGCGGCCCGCGCTGGCCGCCTGGCTGCCGGAACTGGCCGAGGAATCGGCCGCCGGCGCATCCGATCCGCTGCGGCTCTTCGGTGAACTGCTCGCCCTGCTCGAACAGCTTCCGGCGGTGCTGGTGCTGGAGGACCTGCACTGGGCCGACGAGTCCAGCCTCGAGCTGCTCGCGTTCCTGGCCGCGAACCTCGCCGAACCGCGGGCGCTGATCCTGGGCACCTATCGCCCGGCGGGCTCGCCGGTATTGCGCAGGCTCGTCGCCGAACTCGGCCGCACCCCCGCGGTGCGGATCATCACGCCCGAACCATTGACCAGACACGAGGTCGGCCGGCAGTTGGCCGCGCTACTCGGGCGCGAACCCGATCCGGCGCTGATCGCGCGGGTCTTCGCCCGTAGCGGCGGCAACCCGCTGTTCGTGGAGGCGCTGAGCGGCTCGCCCGAGGACACGCCCGCCGAGCTGAGCGAACTACTGCTGGCGGCCCAGGCCGACCTCGCGGACGACTCGCGCGCGGTGCTGCGCCTCGCGGCGGTCCTCGACTCCCCCGTCGACCACGACCTGCTGGCCGCGGCCACCGATCGATCCGGCGGTGCACTGCGAAACTCCCTGCGGCAGTTGATCGATCACCACATCCTGACGGCCACCGATACCGGCTACGAGTTCCGGCACGTGCTCATTCGCGAGGCCGTGTACCAGGATCTGCTGCCGGTCGAGCGCACCCGGCTGCACGCCCGGGTGACCGAGGTGTTGCGCGAGCGTCCGTCGTTACTCGACGGCGAGCGCGTGCACGCTGTGCTGTCCCGGCATGCCTGTGCCGCGGGCGAATTCCGGACCGCGCTGGAATCCGCGCTGGCGGCGGCCGCGCTGGCCGACGGCAGCGGCGCGCACCCCGAGCGGCTGCACCATCTGGAAACCGTGCTGCGCGTGTGGGATCAGGCCGCCGACGGGGCGGCGATCCGTCTCGACTCCGCCCCGGCGAATGTCATCGACTACTGGTCGGCGACGGTCGACCGCCGCACCGTCCTGGAGCATCTGGTCGAATCCTGCTGCCGGATCGGGTCGATACCGCGCGGCATCGAAGCCGCGAACGAGGCTCTGGCCCAGGTGGATTCGGCCGCCGACCCGCTGCGCGCCGCGAGCCTGCATCGGTTGCGCGCCCAACTCCGCAACCAGGACGGCACCGGCGGCCGCGACGATCTCCAGCACGCACTGTCCCTCCTGCCCGCCGACCCGCCGTCCATGCTCCGCGGTGAGATCCACGCCGAACTCGCCGCCACCGAGGTCTTCGCGGGCAATCCCGCACCGGCCCGCGCGCACGCCGAAGCCGTACTCGCGATCGCCGAGGCACCGGCATCGGATCACCGAGGCACAACGCGCCGAGGAATGCTCACTGCGCGCGCCCTCGCGTATCTCGGTCTGGCCGAGGAGGATTCGACCACCTCGATGACCTACTTCGCGCGGGCGCGTGCCGCCGCGGAGGTCGCGCGCGACGGGCAGACGGTGGTGTCGGTGCTGACCTGGCAGGCGGCCGCACAGGTCAATGCCGGTGCGCATCACGCGGCGATCCAGAGCATCCGGGATGGGTTGCGGGCGGCGGACGCCGGGTTCCAGCGGGCCGCGCGTGGGCCGATTCTCCTGGTGAAATGGGCGCAGGCGTTGGCGGCGCTCGGGGAATGGGAGCAGGCCGAGGAGTTGATCACCGAGACGCTGGGCGAACCGCTGCCGTCGCTGGCGGCCGCCGCGTTACAGCTGTGCCGGGCGCGCATCGCGGTGTCGCGCGGCGAGTTCGAACTCGCGGGTGAGTCGACCGCTGCCGCCGCGGATCTGCTCGGAGATTCCGGCTGGGTCGGGCAGTACCGGCTCGAACTGTCCGGTCTCCGTGTCGAACTCGCACAGGCCGACCCGCCGCTCGCCGCGCGGCTCATGACCAGCGCGCTGGACGGCGACGCGATCGCCGAATACCCGCACGAGGTCTGGACGCTGCTCGCCCGCAGTACCCGAATCGCCGGTCTGCCGGTCGATCTCGCGCCCTACATCGCGAAACTGCCGGTGACCACCCCATTGGACGCCGCCCACCACGCGACCTGCACCGCCACCACCCCCGATTCCTGGCGGGCGGCCCTCGCCGCCTGGGCCGATATCCCCCAGCCGTTCGACCGCGCCCACACCCTCCTCGCCCACGCCCGCTCCGCACTGTCGGCCGGTGATCGCGCCGCCGCGCACGAATCCTTGCGCACCGCAGCCACTCTCGCCGCCGGCCTGGGCGCTCACCCACTCGGCGGCACGCTGCGCGACGTCGCCGACCGCGCGGGCCTGTCCCTCGACGACACCCCCGCGCCCGCTGCCCCCACGCCCCGCACTTTCGGCCTCACCGCCCGGGAACTCGAGGTCCTGCGCCTCGTCGCCCAGGGCCTCAGCAACCGCCAACTCGCCACCGAACTGTTCATCAGCCCCAACACCGCGGGCGTCCACGTCTCCCGCATCCTCACCAAACTCTCCGCCACCACCCGCACCGAAGCCGCCACCCTCGCCCACCACCACAACCTCCTCACCTGAGCCGAGCGGCCGGTAATTCCCTCGCCCGCGCCGGGGCCCACGCCCTAACCTTGCCGCATGGGTCTGGCGCGAACGTCGTATGTGTGCTTGCCGTGTCGGCGGTCCTACAAGCAGTCCTACCCCGGGGCTTGTGCGCACGCGCGGATCTGCCCGCGCTGCGGCGCGGAACTGATCCATGTCGGTTCTGCCTTCGCCGCGCCTCGACGCAACGACTCCCGCGCCTGGCGCGTCCTGTCGGAGTTGCTGGGCGCGGGCGTCGGATTCCACAAGTCCTGTTGCGGCGGACCGGGTTTCCGCCCGCGCACACCGGGTGATGTCCGGCGGCGCAGGCAGTACGCGCAGCGTCGTGGCATTCCACTGCGGCAAGCGCTGACCCAGCGAGTCCTGCCTTGAATCACCCGCCACCCAGGGCTACGGCGTAGACGCCACGGGAGCTGGACGGCGACGTTGATCAGGATGGTCAGCGCATCGGCAGTGCGGATACAGAAGGCGTCGAGGTCGTCGTACCGTGCACGAGGCCGCGGACCAGTGCGCGGGAGACCAGCAGGTCGAAAACCAGGTCGGCGGTCTCGGATTCGTCCGGCCGCGTCGTATAGATTCGACCAACGACGCGGCCCGAGGAGGAACAGTGACGGATTCCCTACTGCACCAGCGCTTTCCCGAAGTAGCGGCGGAGCTACCCTTCCTCCGCCTCGGCGACACCCCCACGCCGGTGCGCGAATTGCCGCTGGGTATCCGGACTCCGGTGTGGTGCAAGGACGAGAGCGGGTACGGATCCGGCGGCTGGGGCGGCAACAAGGTCCGCAAGCTGGAGTGGCTGCTGCCCGACGCGCAGCGGCGCGGCGCACGCAGCATCGTCACCGCCGGCGCGACGGGCACCAACTGGGGTTTGGCGGCCGCGCTCTACGGCCGTGAACAGGGACTCGAGGTGGCCCTGGCCCTGGTCGACCAGCCGCTCGACGATCACGTCCGCGCGCAGCTGGCCCGGCTCGAGGCCTCCGGCGCGACCCTGCACCGCACCCACTCCAAGCTCCGCACCACCCTGTCCGCGCCGTGGTTGCTGCTGCGACATGCCAACGGCCGCAAGCTCCCCTACGTCCTGCCGGTCGGCGGGTCGTCCCCGATCGGCACGCTCGGTTACGTGGAGGCGGCACTGGAGCTGGCCGCCCAGATCCGGGCGGGCGAGCTGCCCGAGCCCGCGCACCTGGTCACCGCGGTCGGCTCCGGCGGCACCGCGGCGGGTCTGGCCCTGGGCCTGCGCCTGGCCGGGTTGCGCACCCGGGTACTCGGCGTCGTCGTCAACGACACGCTGCCGCTGTCGGCCAAGCACATCGTCGGCCTGGCCCTGCGCGCCGAGGACGTGCTGCGCGAGCGCGGCGCCCAGCTCGAGCCCAGCGGGCTGACGCCCGCGGATGTCACCATGCTGCGCGATTGGCTCGGCCCGGGCTACGGCCACGAGACGCTGTCGGCCATCGCGGCCCGCGACCGGGCCGGCATGGTCGGCCTGCACCTCGAAACCGTCTATACCGCGAAGGCTTTCGCCGCCATCACCGATCTCTCTGCGCGCGGTGAGCTGGACGGCCCGACCGTCTTCCTCAACACCTACGGCCCCCGCTGACCCGACTGGGGATCCAAAGGCGACACGTACGTAGTAACGTATCAAATTAACCCTTGGATCATGTGCGAGAGGATTGCCCGTGCGTTCGACGTTGCTCTCCCGCAGGGACCTCGAGTTCCTGCTCTACGAATGGCTGCGCGTTCAGGAACTGACCGCGCTCCCCCGATTCGAGGAGCATTCCCGGGAAACCTTCGACGGCTTCCTCGAACTGTGCGAGGACCTGGCGACCCAGTACTTCGCCCCGCACAACAAGCTGGCCGATGCCAGCGAACCCAGCTTCGACGGCGAGCGCGTCACCCTGATTCCGGAGGTGAAGGCGGCGGTCGAGGCCTTCACCAAGGCCGATCTGATCGGTGCGGCGATGGACACCGCGATCGGCGGTATGCAACTGCCGGCGACGGTGGAGGCCGCCGGGTTCGGCTACTTCCAGGCCGCCAACGTCGGCACCACCGGCTACCTGTTCCTCACCGTCGGCAACGCGAATCTACTCGCCGCGCACGGCACGCCCGAACAGATCGATCGCTTCGTCCGGCCGATGGTCCAGGGCCGGTTCACCGGCACCATGTGCCTGTCCGAGCCGCAGGCCGGATCCTCGCTGGCCGATATCGTCACCCGGGCCGAACCGCGAGAGGACGGCACCTACCGCCTGTTCGGCTCGAAGATGTGGATCTCCGGCGGCGATCACGAGCTCACCGAGAACATCGTGCATCTGGTGCTGGCCAAGATCCCCGGCGGGCCGGCCGGCACCAAGGGAATTTCGCTGTTCGTCGTGCCGAAATATCTGGTCGGCGAGGACGGTTCGCTCGGGTCGCGCAACGATGTGGTGCTGGCCGGACTGAATCACAAGATGGGCTATCGCGGCACCACCAATACCGTGCTCAACTTCGGCGAGGGCAAGCACACGCCCGACGGCGCGCCCGGCGCGGTCGGCTACCTGGTCGGCGAACCGCATCGCGGTCTGTCCTACATGTTCCACATGATGAACGAGGCCCGCCTCGGCGTCGGCCTGGGCGCGACCGCGCTCGGCTACACCGGCTACCTGAAGTCGCTCGACTACGCCCGCCAGCGCCACCAGGGCCGTGCGATCACCGCGAAAGACCCGGCCACACCGCAGATTCCGATCATCGAGCACGCCGATGTCAAGCGGATGCTGCTGGCCCAGAAGTCCTACGTCGAAGGTGCGCTGGCGCTGCTGCTGTACTGCAACCGCCTGGTCGATCTGGCCCGCACCGACCCCGAGCGAGCACGCGAACACACGCTGCTGCTCGAGATCCTCACCGGTGTCGCCAAGAGCTGGCCGGCACAGTGGTGCCTGGAGGCCAACAGCTTGGCCATCCAGGTGCACGGCGGCTACGGCTACACCCGCGAATACGACGTCGAACAGCACTACCGCGACAACCGGCTGAACCCGATCCACGAGGGCACGCACGGTATCCAGGGCCTGGATCTGCTGGGCCGCAAGGTGATCCAGCACGAGGGTGCGAGCCTGCGCCTACTCACCGAGCAGCTCACCGGCACGGTGCGCCGCGCGGCCGAAACCGGTGGCGCGGCGGCGGAATTCGGCGCACAGCTGGAGACCTCGTGGCAGCGGCTGCTCGCCGTCACCGCCGCGATGTTCGCCGATCCCGCCGCGGCGCTGGCGCAGGCCACCGTCTACCTGGAAGCCTTCGGCCATCATGTCCTCGCCTGGATCTGGCTGGAACAACTGCTCGCCGCCGCCGGACGCGACGGCGACTTCTACGACGGCAAACGCGCCGCCGCCCGCTACTTCTTCACCTACGAGCTGCCCCGGACCGGGCCGCAGCTGGACCTGCTCGCCGCAGGCGATCGCACCACGCTGCAGATGCGCGACACCTGGTTCTGACTCCACCGGGCACGGGGATTCCCGCATTGGAATCCCCGTGATCCGAACTACCGGTGTGCCCGACGAGGTGGCGTAAACCCGGCGGGGACCGCTGTTTGCCCAGGTGACGCCCGGACCCGACCGGCGCAATGCAAGTGCTGGGACGAATTCGGCTCCGAGGACGGGCGGTGCCCGCCGCGAACCCCACTATCGTCACTGTTCATGCAGGTCAGGGACCCACAGGGCGATGAGAGAGCACCCGCGCCGGTGCGTCGGCTGCGCGCCGATCAGGCACGCCGGGTAGCCGATCTGGTGCGCCAGGAGATCCACGCGGGCACCTTCGGCGACGTGCTCCCCAGCGAGCAGCACCTGGCCGCCGAGCACGACGCCTCGCGCAACACCGTCCGTGAGGCACTCACCCTGCTCAAGGACGAGGGCCTGATCGAACGCCTGCCCAAGGTCGGTACCCGGATCGCCACCCGGAAATACGATCACGGCCTCGACGCGCTGCTCGGTCTCCAGGAGACATTCCAGGGCCACGGCACCGTCCGCAACGAGGTGCGCGCCGCCCTGCGGATCAGCGCACCACCCACGGTCGCCCGCCGCCTCGGCCTGGAACCCGGTGCGCGCGTGGTCTACCTGGAGCGCCTGCGCTACCTCGCCGACCTCCCGCTGAGCCTGGACCTGACCTATCTCACCCCCGAGATCGGCGCACAGGTGCTCGAGCACGATCTGGCGACCACCGACATCTTCGTGCTGCTCGAACAGATCAGCGGACAGCGCCTCGGCTCGGCCGATCTGTCCCTGGAGGCCGTGGCCGCCGACCCGCACACCGCCGCCACCCTGGACGTGCCCGCGAGCGCACCACTGCTGATGCTCGAGCGGCTCACCCACCTCGACGACGGCACGCCCGTGGACCTGGAGTTCATCCGCATGCGCGGCGACCGAATCACTATGCGCGGCAACCTGACCCGCGCCACACCCGAATGGAAGGTCATCTGATGGCGCTCGCCGACCAGCGTGCCGATATCCCGGTCACGATCGACGAATCCCTGTGTATCCAGGGCTGCACCCTCTGCGTCGAGATCTGCCCGCTCGATTCCCTGGCCATCGATCCCGAGAACGGCAAGGCATTCATGCATGTCGACGAGTGCTGGTACTGCGGGCCCTGCGCGGCCCGCTGCCCCACCGGCGCCGTCACCGTCAATATGCCGTACCTGCTGCGTTGAAGAACCGGAAAGCCCCATGAAGAGACCACGTTTCGCCCCTGTCCTGCTCGCCGCGGCCCTCGCGCTGACCGGCTGCTCGCTGGAGCAGGCCACCGCCGACGGTGACACCGTCGAGGTGGTCATCGGCTACCAGTCCAAGACCATCAATACCGTCACGGCCGGAACGCTGCTGCGCGCCAAGGGATTCCTGGAGCAGCGGCTGAATCGACCGGGCGGCAAGAAGTACCGGGTGCAGTGGCAGGACTACGACACCGGCGCGCCGATCACCGCCCAGATGGTGGCGGAGAAAATCGATATCGGCTCCATGGGCGACTATCCGGTGCTGATCAACGGTTCCCGCACCCAGGCCAGCGAGCGCGCGAAGACCGCGCTCGTCTCGGTGACCGGCTACAACCCCCGTGGCGCGCTCAATATGGTTGTGGTCCCGCTGAATTCGACGGCGCGCAGCCTTACCGATCTGGCCGGCCAGAAGTTCTCCGCCAGCGTCGGCTCGGCCGGGCACGGCACGCTGGTGCAGGCGCTGACCCGGGCCGGGGTGGATCCGAGGTCCGGCGTCGAGGTGCTCAATCAGCAACCACAGATCGGGGCCTCCGCACTGGAATCCGGTCAGGTGCAAGCTCTTTCGCAATTCGTGGCTTGGCCCGGGCTGCTGGTCTTCCAGAACAAGGCCAAGCTGCTCTACGACGGCGCGGAATTGAACGTGCCGACCTTCCACGCGGTAGTGGCACGCCGCGACTACTCGGCCCAGCACCCGGAGGTGCTCGATGCCTTCCTGCAGGCGCAACTGGACGCCACCCAGTTCCTCAACGAAAATCCCCTCGAGGCAGCCCAGATCGTGGCCGACAATTCGGGCCTCCCAGCCGAGGTCGTGTACCTCTACAACGGCCCCGGTGGCACCTCCTTCGACACCACGATCAAATCGCGACTGGTGGCGACGCTGAAAGACGATGTCGCCTATCTGAAGTCGATCGGCGACTTCGCCGAGCTCGATATCGACGAGTTCGTCGACGACACCGCGTTGCGCAAGGCTTTCGCCGAGCGCGGGCTGAACTACGACAGCGCGCTGGCGGCGACCGCCAACCCGGCGCCGGTCCGGGGCACCGATCCACTGCTGAACTCCCCGGTCACCGAACCGGCGCTGGCCGGTGAGATCTGGTTCGCCGACCAGCCGGGCACCCAGGTGGCCGCCGATCCGACCAGCCTGCTGCGTGCGATCGGACAGGCTCGTGCCCAGGGCAGAACGGTGCGCGCCGCCTACGTGCCGGATGCCGAACTGGGCACCCGCTGGTTCGCCGACAAGGCCCTGTGGGTCCGCGACGGCGACAACTACCTGCCCTTCACGACCTCCGCCGCGGCAGCACGCTACCTGGCCGCCCACCCGACCGGCGTGTCCGTCGGCTACGACCAGGCCGTGAACGAGGTGCGATCATGACCGCCCACCGACCGGCCGCCGGAGTGGCCCGTGCATCGTTGACGCGCACCGGGACCGGGCGATGAGTACCACCACCGCGCCGCTGGAGATCGCGGCGGAGCCGAACCGTCAGGCGGCCGTCGCGCGCGGTTCACGGGCGAATCGATCGACCTGGCGGTCCCGGATAGTGCGACCGGGCTCGGTGCTCGCAGCGCTCGCGGCCTGGCAGTTCTTGACCGGCAACGACATTCGGCTCTGGGTGCGCTTCGACACCCTGCCCACCGTCATCGAGATCCTGCGGGCGTTCCGGCACCAGCTCGGGACGGAGGTGTTCTTCCTGGATCTCGGGCAGTCCCTGATCCGCATCCTGACCGGCTTCGGTCTGGCCGCCGTGCTCGGCGTGGCAACCGGTGTCGCGCTGGGCCGTTCGGCTTGGTTCGCCGATATCCTCGGCCCGCTGACCGAACTGGCCCGGCCCATTCCCGCCATCGCGATCGTGCCCGTGGCGATCCTGATGTTCCCGGACGACGAGGCCGGGATCGTGTTCATCACCTTCGTCGCCGCGTACTTCCCGGTCATGGTGTCCACCCGGCACGCGGTGCGCGCCCTGCCCACCCTCTGGGAGGACTCGGTGCGCACACTGGGCGGCAACCGCTGGGACGTGCTGTGGCGGGTGGTCGTGCCCGGCAGCCTGCCCGGCGTGTTCAGCGGGCTGTCGGTCGGGATCGGCGTGGCCTGGATCTGTGTGGTGTCGGCCGAGATGATCTCCGGCCGGCTCGGTGTCGGCTATCGGACCTGGCAGGCCTACACCATCGTCGACTATCCGGGCGTCTTCGTCGGGATCATCACCATCGGCGGGCTGGGCTACACCACCTCCGCCGCCGTCGAACTGATCGGCCGCCGGGTCACGCACTGGCTGCCGCGGGTCCAGGAGATCGCGAAATGAGCAGCGCCGCTGACGAACTCGACATCGCCGGTCCGGCTACCACCGGGCTGAGCCTGCGGCTGGATCGGCTCCGCCTGTCCTACGGCGGAGCCCCGATCATCGCCGAGCTGTCGCTCGAGGTGCGACCGGGCGAGATCCTGGTGCTCACCGGACCGTCCGGCTGCGGCAAATCCACCGTGCTGCGCGCGATCGCCGGACTGCTGCGGCCCGATGCGGGCCGGGTCCTGGCCGACGGCGGCGAGGTGACCGGGACCGATCGTGATCGCGCCGTCGTCTTCCAGGACAACGCACTGCTGCCGTGGAAGACGGTGCGTGCCAATATCGAGCTGGCACTGCGACTTCGAGGCGAACCGAAACCGGGACGCCGAGCGCTCGCCGAGCGGTGGATCGAGGAGATCGGCCTCACCGGGTTCGCCGATTACCTGCCGAAGAACCTCTCCGGCGGCATGCGGCAGCGGGTGCAGCTGGCGCGCGGCCTGGCCGGTGCGCCACGCGCGGTCATGATGGACGAACCCTTCGGCGCGCTGGACACGCAGACCCGGAACACGATGCAGCGTTTGCTCATCGACACCTGGCGGACCCATCCGACCACGGTCGTCTTCGTCACCCACGACGTCGACGAGGCCCTGCTGCTCGGCGACCGGGTGGCGGTGCTCGGCCGCGCCGGCCGACCGCTGCGCGCTCTGCTCGAGGTGCCGAATCCCCGTACCCCCGGCGTCGACCGGACCGCCGCGCGCGCCGAGATCATCGCCGCGCTCGGTGAGTCCGAGCTCGCCGCCCTCTGACCGAATGGTGTTCTCCCCCATGGAAATTCCCGATCTTGCCGATACTGCCCGTCTGGACTGCGATGTCCTGGTGATCGGCGGCGGCACCGCGGGCACGATGGCCGCCCTGACCGCGGCCGAGGCGGGCGCGTCGGTGCTACTCCTGGAGAAGGCGCACGTGCGGCACTCCGGCGCGCTGGCCATGGGCATGGACGGCGTGAACAACGCCGTCATCCCGGGCAAGGCCGAGCCCGAGGATTACGTCGCCGAGATCACCCGAGCCAACGACGGCATCGTCGACCAGCGCACCGTCTACCAGACCGCCACCCGCGGTTTCGCCATGGTGCAGCGGCTGGAGCGTTACGGAGTGAAATTCGAGAAGGACGAATACGGCGAGTACGCGGTACGCCGGGTGCATCGCTCCGGGTCCTACGTCCTGCCCATGCCGGAGGGCAAGGACGTGAAGAAGGCGCTGTATCGCGTACTGCGCCAGCGCAGCATGCGCGAGCGGATCCGGATCGAGAACCGGCTCATGCCGGTGCGGGTACTCACCGAGGACGGCCGCGCCGTCGGTGCCGCCGCCCTGCACACGCGCACCGGTGAATTCGTGGCCGTCGGCGCGAAAGCGGTGATCCTCGCGACCGGGCCCTGCGGGCGGCTCGGCCTGCCCGCCTCGGGCTATCTGTACGGCACCTACGAGAATCCGACCAACGCGGGCGACGGCTACGCCATGGCCTACCACGCGGGCGCGGAGCTCTCCGGTATCGAGTGCTTCCAGATCAATCCGCTGATCAAGGATTACAACGGACCCGCCTGCGCGTATGTCGCCAATCCGTTCGGCGGCTACCAGGTCAACGCGCGCGGCGAGCGCTTCGTGGACTCCGACTACTGGTCCGGGCAGATGATGGCCGAGGTGAAGCGGGAGATCGAATCCGCGCGCGGCCCCATCTATCTGAAGGTCTCGCACCTGCCCGAGGAGACCCTGGACACGCTCGAGGGCATCCTGCACACCACCGAGCGACCCACCCGCGGCACCTTCCATGCCAATCGCGGTCACGACTACCGCACCCACGATATCGAGATGCACATCTCCGAGATCGGTTTGTGCGGTGGTCATTCCGCGTCCGGCGTGTGGGTCGACGAGCACGCCCGCACCACGGTGCCCGGCCTCTACGCGGCCGGGGACCTGGCCTGCGTGCCGCACAACTACATGATCGGCGCGTTCGTCTTCGGCGATCTCGCGGGTGCCCACGCCGCGAGCACGCTCGCCGAGCTCCCAGCCCCCGCCGAGCTGCCCGCCGATCAGCTCGCCGCCGCCCACGAGCTCGTCTACCGGCCGCTGCGGCAGCCGGACGGCCCGCCGCAACCGCAGGTCGAGTACAAACTGCGCCGCTTCGTGAACGACTATGTCGCACCGCCCAAGACGGCCGCCAAGCTCTCGATCGCGGTCGAGACCTTCGAGCGGATGCGCGGCGATGTGGCCGGAATCGGCGCGCGCACCCCGCACGAGCTGATGCGCGCCGCCGAGGTCTCCTTCATCCGGGACTGCGCCGAGATGGCCGCGCGCAGCTCGCTGACCCGCACCGAATCCCGCTGGGGGCTCTACCACGATCGCGCCGACCTGCCCGAACGCGACGATCAGCAGTGGCGGTATCACCTGAATCTGCGTAAGAACGCCTCCGGTGCGATGGAATTCCTGAAGCGTCCGATCGCGCCCTACCTGGTGCCGGTGCCGGGGCTGGACGACCTGCCCGGAGCCGACGACACCGCGCTCGCGGTCGAGCAGCCCGCACTGGTCGGGCAGCGGCCGCCGCAGACCTCCGTCGCGCCCCGGCCCGAACCCGCGACACCGCCGTCCCCGCGCCTGGTCGGCCTGCTGTCGCTGGATTCCCCGACGGTGCAGGATCTTTCGGAGTACCTGGGTGACGTGGACGCGCAGGTCCGGGTGGCCGCGCTCGCGGTACTGACCGAGAACACACCCGAGGACTTCGCGCCGATCCTGGTCGGGGCACTGCGCGATCCCGCACCGTCGGTGCGGCGCGCCGCCGCCGCGGGATTGCGTGAACTGGTCGAGGTACTGCCCTCGGCAGCCGGTCTGCGCGAACACCTCCACTCCCCCGATCCGCTGGTCCGGGCGACCGTGATCGACCTGCTCCGCGCCCTGAAAGCCGGTGATGCGCCGATATTCGCAGCGGCACTGGCGGATTCGGATCACCGAGTGCGCATCGATGCGGTGCGCGCGCTGGTGTCGCTGAACGAGCGGGACACGGTCGCTGCGGCCGCGGCGGACGTGAACCGGGAGGTGCGGATCGCGGTTGCCCAGGGCCTGGCCACGATCGGCGACGGCGGACACGAGGTGGTCCGCGTGCTGGTCGCCGACCGGGACCCGCTGGTGCGCGCGGCGGCCCTCGCGGCATTCGGCGCACTCGGCACCGCGGACTCCGATCTCACGGGATTGACTGCCGCCCTCCGTGATTCGGCCTGGCAGGTCCGGGTCGGCGCGGCCCGCGGGCTCGCGGGCGCCGCGCCCGGCGCCGCCGTCCCCGCGCTCGGCGACACACTGGACGATCCGCACCTGGACGTACGCAAGGCCGCGGTGCTCGCCCTGTCCGGCTGGTCGGACCTGACCGCCGCGCAGGACGCGCTACGCCGGGCAGTCGAGGACACCGACGCCGACGTGCGCGCCTACGCCCGGCGCGCCCTGGTCCAGCCCGGCCCCGGACGACCGCCCGGCGCGCTCGACGGATCAGCCGGGCAGGCCGGAGACCGGCGCGCGGTCATCGGGTAGTCGCCGGTGCCCGGACAGCAGGTCGGCGGACAGTTCGCCGTAGGCGATTTCGAGTTCGGCCAGCCGGGTCCACGCGTGATGCATCTCGTCGCTGCCCGGATCGATGGTCATGAGCAAGCGGAACGCCAACTCCGAGGCATCGGCCATTCGGTCGATCACCACGCTCAGGCGCTCCGGGGTGAGGCGCGCACCCGGGCGCGGCTCGGGCAGCGCGGTCGCGGTCCAGGCGTCGATCTGCTCGGTCAACTCACGGCGACGGGGCTCGAGCCGGGCCGACTGCTCCGGCCGGTCCCGGCGCTGCCGGTGCAACTCGGCCAGCTCGAAGGCCTGCGCGCACAGCGGGCCCAGCAGATAGTGACCGCGTAACGCCGCCAGCAGCTGGTCCTTGGATGGCAACGGCTCTGGCACGGGAACCGGCCTCGGGGTCATTCGAGGACCGCTCCCTTCAACTCGGCGCCGGGTATCCACACCCCCGGAGTACCACCGATGGGCTCGGCTAACTCACAGAAATCGGTGAATCTGCGCACCCGCACCGCGGGTCAGGTCTCGGCGCGCACCGCGAGGACCGTGTCCAGGCGCGTACCCAGCGCGTTCACCTGGTCACGCAGCGAGATCAGGCGCTCCGGCGACCACTCGATATCGGCCAGCACATGGCCGATCATGTCCTGCGCGCGCGAGCGCAGCGCCAGACCCGCTGGCGTGCACCGCAATTGCACGGCCCGCCGATCGTTCGGATTCCGCGTGCTCTCCACCAGCCCGTGCTCGGTCAGACGCTGGATCAGCGGCGAGACCGTGCCGTAGTCCAGGCGCAGCTGTTCGCCCAGCTCCTTCATCGTCATACCCGGCCGCTGCCACAGCGCCAGCAGCGTCAGGTACTGCGGATAGGTGATCGTCATCGCGTCCAGGTACGGGCGGTAGACCGCTGTCATCGACCGTGAGGCGGAGTAGAGGGCGAAGCAGAGCTGTGCGGTGAGCGCGAGCGGATCGACGTCGTTCGCTTCCTCAGGCATATCTGCACTGTACGACCGCTCGAGTCGGCCCGAAAGGCAATACTCGGCCCCCGATTCGGGGGTCGTGAATTCGATGGCCGAGCGCGCGCGGCGGCGGCACAATGGCGGCGGGGTCCGAACAGACGGAAACGGGGACAGATCATGACGACATTCCGCGTCGACGCGGTGACACCGGCGGCCGAGCCGCTGCCCACCCGTCCGCTGGGTACGCACTATCCGGACGCGCTGGTGCTGGGCGGCGATCCGATGACCGCGGTGCTGGAACAGGACGGGGTGCATCCGCTCCTGAGCGCGGTGGGCCGGGCCTTCGCCGACCATCGGCCGCTGGTGCTGTCGCCGGATGCGGTGTGGCTCACCATCGCCGAGGGCGTGGCCCGCCATATCCGGCTGCACGCCGAGGAACTGCGGCCACGACTGGTCGACCACACCGGCCGGGCCGTGCTCGCGGTCGCGATCGACGGGCCTATGCCCACCGATCAGGTGGCGTGGGCCGAGGTGGTCACGCTGTTCGATCAGGCGCTGGCCGCCGCGGCGCGGCACAGCGACCTGTTCGAATGCGACTTCTCCACCAGCACGACCGTGGAGCAGGTCGCGGGGCGCGTCGTCGCGCTGGACGCCTACTCCGAGTACTTCGCGATGTGGCTGCTGTGCATCTGCGGTATCCCCTCGATCACGCTGACCGGCACAGTCGAGGACTGGCAGCGAATTCGTGACCGGATCGACCGGATCGCCGGCTTCGGACTCGAAACCTGGTGCCGTTCCCTGTGGCCCATCGCCGATCAGTTCGTCCAGGCGGCGGCCGGAAAACCCGACATCGAGTTCTGGCAGCGGATCTACAACCCGGTCGACGCCTACGGCGGGCACGCGATCACCGGCTGGATCACACGACTGTTCCCCTATCTCCAGGGCGGCAGCGACGGCACCTACGATTTCCCGAACCCGATGCTCGAGCTGCCGGTGGGCGAACCGCGCGACATCACCGTCGAGCGCCGCGGCTTCTACGACGGGCCCGGGCTTGCCAGCGTCACTGTCCCCGCCACCCTCTCCCGCGCCGTCATCACCGTCGCCGACAGCGCCGAATCCACCTGCGATGTCGCGCTGCGGGCGGGGCTGGTCGGCGTGGCCCAGGACGCGGACGGGGCACTGCGACCACTGCCGGGCTGGTACCTGGAGCTCGCGCCGCCCGACATCGACGAGGTGATCGACCGGATCATCGACGAGCACACCGTCACCGAGCCGGTCCCGGGCACACGCTTGCGCGACAGCGCCGCCGCCGACGTGCTGGCGCTCTACCGCCGGATCGGCTCGGCGTCGCTGTTCGACGGCGCCTGGCGCATCCTGCCTCTCACCGAGCATCGCACGATTCCCGTCCCCGGCACCTACCGCTCGATCCGGGTAATGATCGAGCTCGCCGACGGGACCGGCCTCGGCGCACTCGACGAAATCCATCTCGCCTCGAATTCCATGACCACCACCTGGTTCCGGTGCCGGCTCGACGGTTCCACCGAGACGCGCGCCTGCGGCACCTCGCTGCCGCACCTGCTCCTGGACGCGCTCGACCACGACGGCCGCGCACCGCGCACCGCGCCCGACCCCGGGACCGGCCTCCCCGGATAAGCGAGAGCGGCGTGGATCACGCGGTCCGCCGGAAATTGGGTGGACCGCGCGGGCGGATGCCCGGATGATCATCGAAATGACCTCGGTACCACCAGAACGCCTTCGGCTCGTCGGCCGCGAGGAGCCGTCCGCCGCCGCGCTCTCGTGGGTGATGAACCTCGACGACTCCGACTCACCACGCGACATCATCGACGCACTCGCCCTCGCGCCCTACGTGAACGGCGAACAGCCGCATGCCCTCTCGACCGAACTCGACGGCGTGAAGCCCGAAGCCTCCCTGCTGCCCGACGACGCCCGCATCCTGCGAACCAGCGACGACGAGAACACCAAGGCGCTCCTCGCGGTCGGTGAGGGCTGGACGCTGCGCGTCGTCCTGCGCGCCAGCGGCACCGCGCAACTCGATGTCTGTGCCGTGACCAAGGACCTGGCCCGCACGGTGCTCGAGGTGTGCACCACCGACGCGACGGTCGAGCCCGAAACCGATGCGAGTCAGGTGAGCATGGGTTTCTGGCATTACGGTGCGCACGGCCCGCAGCGCCGCGAACGCGTCATCGGTGCACCGGCGTGGTCGGAGATCGAGGGCAACTACGGCTCGGAGGTCGGCGCGGCCATGCACCGGCTGATGCGGGTGCGCGCCGCGGACGTCAACGGGCGGCTGCTGCTGTTGCACGGTCCGCCCGGCACCGGCAAGACCTCGGCGCTGCGCGCGCTGGCCCGCGAATGGTCGCCGTGGTGTCAGGTCGACTGTGTGCTCGATCCGGAACTGCTGTTCGCCAATCCCGGCTACCTCATGGAGGTAGCGATGGGCGTCGACACCTACGACGAGCACAAGCGCCGCTGGCGGCTGCTGGTCCTGGAGGATTGCGACGAACTGATCCGCGGCTCCGCGAAAGAGTCCACCGGCCAGGGACTCTCGCGCCTGCTCAACCTCACCGACGGCATGCTCGGTCAGGGCCGCGACGTCCTGGTCGCGATCACCACCAACGAGAATCTGTCGCGTCTGCACCCCGCCGTGATCCGCCCGGGCCGCTGCCTGGCCCAACTGGAGGTCGGCCGCCTCTCCAGCGCCGAGGCCACCGCCTGGCTCGACCGCGAACTCATCGACCGCGCCCGTCCCCCGGTCGGCCCCGATGGCATGTCCCTGGCCGAGCTCATCGAGGCCCGCGAAGACCGCCACCGCATCCACGCCGCCGAGCCGCCACCGCTCACCGACGGCGGCTACCTGTGAGTATCCCCAGGTGATTTCGCGTGCCGGGCTTTGCGCCTCCGCGGGATGAGTTGCGGCTGTATCCGATACGATGAACGATGGGTGCGCGATCGTGCTGGTGATTTCGTAGAGGGACAAAGGATCTACCGATGGCTGAAGACAGTGAATTCGATCGTCTCACCAAGGCCGCCGAGGGGAAATTCATTCGGCTGAAGCCGGATGCCGCGAAAGAATGCGCGAGGCTGTGCGGGGCCATGCTCACCGAACTCGACAGCGCAATCACCGAGGCCACCAAGCTCGCCGATGTCAAGGGATTCGGCACCATCGCGGACGCGGACGCACTCACCAAGCGCTACAACGACCGCGCGACCACGGGTGACTCCTCACTCAAGTACTCGCTGACCAAGCATCGCGAGGTCGTGAACGACATGATGGAGACCTTCATCGTGGCCGGCCGCGCGTATCTGCTGCACGAACAAGCCTCCGCTGACGCGCTGGCCACCTACAACACCGCGGTGGACAGTTATCGACCGAAGCCGAAATAGTCCGCGTCTATACCGCCGATGGAGGTGAACAATGGGTGACACACCCCAGCAGGATAAAAAGTCGTACAAACTCAACGAGTTCAAGCCGCAGAGCGCGGAGGGCGGCAAGACCGCGGTGCTCGGCCAAGAGGGCGGCATGGTCGGGACCGAACTCGGCGTTATCCCATGGGAAACGTACGGTAAAGACCTGGAAACCCTTGTGCGATACCGTGATACGATCGATCCCGAATCGGTGCGCACCATGGCGCGCAATTGGGGTGATCACGGCAAGAAGCTGTCCTCACTGGCCGCCGAATTCTCGAACCAGGTGAAAACGAAGATCATCGACTCCTGGGACTCCGACGGCGGCCGCCTCGCGGCCTCACCCGCGGTACAACGCTACGCCGATCAGTTGGTGAGCATGTCCAACGTGGTCAAGGCGGTCGCGAACAGCCTGAATTACTCGGCCGGCTACCTCGAGACCACGAAGAAGAACATCCCCGACGCGAACGGCAAACTGACCGACGGCAAGTCGATCGTGGAGAGCGACGGCGATTACGACACCCCGGAGACCCAGGCGCATCTGAAGCGCTTGCTCACCGATCGAGCCAACGATGTCATGAATCAGGTGTTCGTGCCCGGCGGGAAATCCGCGGACGCGACCATGCCGGTCTTCACGCTCCCGGCGGCGGTGACCGGAGATCTGCCCGACCCGACGAAGGACCCGACCAAGCAGCAGACCCCGACCGGCGGGCCGAAGCTCGGTGGCCCGGGCCCGGCCTCCCCGTCCACCAACCCCGCGCTCAAACAGCAGCAGGAAGCCCTCGCCGCCCAGCGCAAGGCGATCGAGGAGGCGCAGAAGCGCGCCGAGGAGGAGGCCAAGAAGCGCGCGGCCGAGATCGCCAAGCAGACCGCCGAGGCCGAACGACAGGCGGCCCAGCGCGCTGCCCAGCAGCAGGCACAACAGGCGCAGCAGGCCGCCCAGGAGGGCGTGCAGCAAGCCTTGCAGGCCGCGCAGCAGGCGGCGGAGCAAGGTCTGTCGGCCGCGCAACAGGCCGCGCAGGAGGGGTTGCAGGCGGCGAGCATGGCCGGCATGCCCGCGTCGCTGGCCGGGCTGGGCCAAGAGCTGGGCAAGGGCCTGGCCAAGGGCGCGGGCCCGGGTCCGGCTCCCAAGACCGGCGCGCTGAGTTCGGGCGCGGCACTGGCGAAAGACGCTGCCTCGAAGCTGTTCCCGCGCGCCACGGTCGGTACCACGGCGGCGACCGCCGCGATGGCCGGTCGCGGTCTGGCGGCCGCCGCGGGCACGCCCGGTATGCCCGGCGCGACGGGCGCCAGCGGCGCGGGCGGGCAGCAGGGCGGCCAGAACGACAAGCACAAGCGTCCGTCCTACCTCGACTCCACCGAGCACCTCGACGAGGCGTTCGGTGACGCGCCGGTGGCGTCGAAGCCGGTCGCCGACTGATGGCGGCGGTACATCGGGGACGATTGACATCGCTCGAGCTGGCGGTGCTGTGGGAACTCATGTCCAACGACAAGCTCCCCTTCCCGCTGGCGCACTGGCCCACCCACCAGTACGAGGACGACTACATCCGCGCGAAGAAGGAGACGGCGGAGCGGCTGCTGGCCTATCTCCCCGAGGACGCGGAACAGCTGTGGGAGGCCGCGGTCAATCCGGACATCGTCATCTGGGCGGCGGGCGAATCCCCCGACGATGAGACGGATATGTCCGCGGTGACGCGCGTGGTCGGATTGCGCCGCGAGGGCTACGCGGTGGTGCTGGTGCAGGAGCCCGGGGAGAGTATCGAGCGCGGCGGTGACATCGATGTCTACGAGACCGATATCCCCGGCCTGGCGCGAGCCGTGATCGAACACCTGCCGAAGGTGGGGCGCGGCACCCAGGGCGAGGTGCCGATCGTGTCCAAGCGGGCCGATCGGATGGAGTACGGGTACGGCTCCTCACGCGTGCTCGCGCCCAGTCAGTCGACGACGCACCAGCGTTCGGATGCCTGGCGCGGCGCGAAAGCGACCCAGATCGGTGAGCTGAAGGTCGAGCCGGGTGGCGGCGCGCACTGGATCCAGGATCGCCGCGGTTATCTGATGCGCTGGCGTGACCTGGCCGACGACGGCCGCTACCTGATCGAGCCCAGACCCAACCCGATCGCGATCCCCGTGGACGACAGGGCATTCGAGCGCATCGTCAACCAGTACGTCGCCGAGCTGGTGCGGCGGATCCGGGAGAACCGGCCCGCGATCCGCGACTTCCGCGTCCATTGAGCGTGCCGGCACCGGTGGTCTTCGATGAGATGACGCGGGATACGCTCGAATTCCTGCTGGAGACGCACCTGTACGAGCAGCGCCTGCCCGGTCTCGGCGCGGTGGTCGAGGTGGGCGCTGAGCGCTGGGAGTTCGCGCTCGGTGTCGCGGACGTGACCACCGGCGCGCCCTTCCGGCTCGGTGATCACCACCGCATCGGATGTGTCACCAAGTCGTTCACCGCGACGGCCGTGCTCCAGCAGATCGACCGCGGCCGCCTGCGTTTCGCGGATACGCTCGAATCGTTCGTGCCCGGCATCCCGAACGGCGGGGACATCACGGTCGAACACCTGCTGAACATGACCTCCGGTGTCGCCAATTTCGCCACCGCGCCGGACTGGCTGCCCGCGCACGAGAGCCTGTCCTTCGCCACCGCGGACGCGGACTGGCCGCAGCAGCGCAAGATCGATGTGATGCGCGCCGGCCCACCGGATTTCGCGCCGGGCGCCAAGGCCGCCTACTGCGACAGCAACTACATCCTGCTCGGCCTGGTGCTCGAGCAGGTGACCGGCCGACCCGCCGCCGAGGTGATCAACGAGGACGTGGTCGCGGCTGTGCCAGGCTTGACGAACACCGAATTCCCCTCGGTCGCGGCGCTTCCCGACCCGCATCCGACGATCTACACCGTGCTGCCGGACGGGCGCACCCTGCGCGCGCTGGGCGATATGAACCCGCAGGTGCTGTGGACGACCGGCGCCATGATCGCCACGATCGACGACCTGCTGATCTGGGTGCGCGAGCTCGCCGACGGCACACTGCTCTCGGCCGAGCTCCAGCGCGCGCGGTTGACGGCCACGCATCTGGACCGGCGGCGCGCCTTCCACCGCTACGGGCTCGGCGTGCAGCGGCTCGGCGCGCTGGTCGGCCACAATGCCGTCATGCCCGGCTCCTCGTGCGCGGTGTATCGCTATCCCGCCGAGGACATGTCGGTCGCGGTGGCGACCAATGTGTCCTCCGATGTCGATGCCATCAGCATGGAGATCGCACTCGGACTGGTGCGGGCGCTGTTCCCGGGGTTCGCCGATGAGTGAGCTCGCCGGGTCCGACCCGATCGTCATCGTCGGCATCGGATGCCGGTATCCGGGCGGCATCGCCTCCTCCGATGATCTGTGGCGCTTCGCCGCCGAAGGACACAGTGCCACTTCGGCATTCCCGATCGAGCGGGGCTGGGATCGGCGTCGGCTGCCGGCCTCGGTCACCGCCCGGCGCGGCAATTTCCTCGACGCGGCCGACGCTTTCGACCCGGCGTTCTTCGGTATCAGCCCGCGCGAGGCGCTGGCCATGGATCCGCAGCAGCGACTGCTGCTGGAAACCTCGTGGGAAGCCTTGGAGCGCAGCGGCATCGATCCGCTCTCGCTCGCCGAATCCGAGACCGGCGTCTATTTCGGCGTGGTCGCGATGGACTACGGCGGCCGAAGGGCCGCCGAGGGCGCGGGCATGGCGGGGCACCTCGCCACCGGCACCGCCCCGGCGGTCGCATCGGGACGGGTCGCGTATTCGCTCGGCCTGTCGGGCCCGGCGATCAGCGTGGATACGGCGTGCTCGTCGTCGCTGGTCGCGATCCACCTCGCGGCGCAGGGCCTGCGCACCGGTGACTGCACGCTCGCGCTGGCGGGCGGTGCGACGGTGCTCAGCTCCCCGAGCGCCATCGTCGGATTGGCCGAACTGGGAGCGCTCGCCGAAGACGGGCGGTGCAAACCGTTCTCGGCCGCCGCCGACGGCTTCGGGGTCGGCGAGGGCGTGGGAGTACTTGTCCTGGAACGCCTTTCCGACGCCCGCCGCAACGACCATCCGGTACTCGCGGTGCTGCGCGGGTCGGCCACCGCGCAGGACGGCGCCTCCAGCGGGCTGACGGTGCCCAACGGCCGCGCGCAGGAGCGGGTCATCCGCAAGGCACTCGCCGATGCCGGGCTGAGCCCGGACGACATCGACGTGGTGGAGGCGCACGGCACCGGAACGACGGTCGGCGATCCGATCGAGGCGACCGCCCTGCTCGCGACCTACGGCCGCGACCGCTCGGCCGCGACACCGTTGCTGGTCGGGTCGGTCAAGTCGAATATCGGGCACGCGCAGGCGGCGGCGGGCGTCGCCGGGGTGATCAAGATGGTGGAGGCGATCCGGCACGCGATGGTGCCGCCGACGCTGTACGCCGATCGGCTCACCACCGCGGTCGACTGGTCGGCCGGTGCCGTGCGGGTGGTCGCCGAGCCGACCGCGTGGCCGCCGGAGTCCACCGTGCGCCGCGCGGGCGTGTCGGCGTTCGGGATCAGCGGCACCAACGCCCATGTGATCCTGGAGCAGGCACCGGCCGAGACCACGACCGCACCGCGACACCGGCCGCCGGTTCCGGTCGCGCTCGAGCTCTCGGCGAAAACGGGACCGGCCTTGGCGCAGCAGGCTTCCCGGCTGCTGACCGCGCTGGACCACGATCCGGTGGATCTTGCCTGGTCGCTGGCGAGCGGCCGCGCGCGCCTGCCCCGTCGAGCCGTCGTCGTCGCAGCGAGCGGAGACGAGCTGCGGGCGGGCCTGACCGCGGTCGCCGAGGGGCGAGCCGCCGAGCACGTCGTCCTGACCGGCGGCCCGGCGGGCGGGCACGGCACCGTGTTCGTCTTTCCCGGGCAGGGCTCGCAGTGGATCGGCATGGCGACCGAACTGCTCGACACCGCACCGGTATTCGCCGCGCACATCGGCGAGTGCGCGGCCGTGTTCGCGGAGCTGGTGGACTGGTCGCTGCTGGATGTGCTGCGGCACGAGCCGGGCGCACCCGGATTGGATCGGGTCGATGTGGTGCAGCCCGTGCTGTTCGCCGTGATGACCGCGCTGGCCCGGCTCTGGCAGTCCATCGGTGTCGAACCGGCCGCGGTCATCGGTCACTCGCAGGGTGAGATCGCGGCCGCCCATATCGCCGGGGTGCTGTCGCTGGCCGATGCCGCCCGGGTCGTCATCGCCCGCGCACGCGCGCTGGTCGGGCTGGCGGAGCAGGGCGGCATGGTCGCGCTACCGCTACCGGTCGAGGAGGTCGGCACGCTACTCGACAAATGGCCCGGCCGGCTCGGCGTCGCGGCGATCAACGGCCCGCGCTCGACCGTGGTGTCCGGCGAGGCGGCGGCCGTCGCCGAACTGATCGCCCACTGCGCCGCCAACGACCTGCGCGCCAAACGGATTCCGGTGAACTACGCCGCGCATTCGGCCCAGGTGGACGCGCTCGACGCCGAGCTGCGATCGGCGCTGACCGGAATCGCGCCCGCGGTGAGCGCGATCCCGGTCATCTCGACGGTCACCGGCGACCGGCTCGACCCGGCGACCATGGACGCCGGATACTGGTTCCGCAACCTCAGGCAGCCGGTGCGATTCGACTCGGCGATCCGCGCCGCCCACGACCGGGGTTACCGCAAGTTCGTCGAGGTCAGCCCGCATCCGGTGCTGACCATCGGCATCCAGGAGACCCTCGACACCGCCGAGGTGACGGTCACCGAGACCGTGCGCCGCGACCAGGGCGGCCTGCGCCGCTTCCTGCTCTCGGCCGCGCAACTGGGCGCCGCGTGGCAGCCCTATCTGCGGCCGCTGCGACCGCGGCGGGTGGAGCTACCGGTATATCCGTTCCAGCACAGCAGATTCTGGCTCGCACCCGACGACGGCGGGCCCGGCGCCGTGCATCCGTTCATCGACGCGATCGTCGAGCATCCCGAATCCGGGGAGCTGACCTTCGCCGGTGAGGTGTCCCTGGACCGGCAGCCCTGGCTGGCCGACCACGCCGTCGCGGCGACGGTCCTGCTGCCGGGCGCCGCGACCGTCGAACTCGTGCTGTCGATCGGCGCGCGCGCCGGTTGCCCGCGGCTGGCCGAACTCGTCCTGCACGCGCCGGTCCTGGTCACCGAATCCGAAGCGGTGCAACTCCATACGGTCCTCGAGACACCCGATGCGGCGGGCCGGCGACCGGTCCGGTGCTATACCCGCACCGACGAGTCGGCGCAGTGGACGCTGCACGCCGTGGGCGCTGTCACGAGCGAGCACGGTGATCCACCGCCGGCCGCCGCGGTGTGGCCGCCGGTGGACGCGACGCCGGTCGATGTCACCGACTTCTACGAACGCTGCGCGAGCCGCGGCTACGAGTACGGCCCGGCCTTTCGCGGGCTGCGCGCCGCGTGGGTGCGCGACCGCGAGTTCTTCGCCGAGGTCCGCGCGCCGCTGCCATCCGGCACGGCGGGATTCGGCGTGCACCCGGCACTGCTGGACGCCGCGCTGCACGTGCTGATCGAACCCTTCGCCGGACCCGAATCCAGCACGGTGCGTCTGCCCTTCGCCTGGGAGGGGGTCGAGCTGTGTGCAGCCGGCGCGACGGCGCTGCGGGTGCACGCGGTGCGGCAGGCCGAGGACCGCGCCACGGTGACGCTGTTCGACACCACCGGCACGGTGGTCGCCACGATCGATGCGCTCGCCTCGCGGCCGATCGACCGGCGGCAGCTGGGCGGGCCGGTGTACGGACTGGACTGGGTCCCGGTCGCCGCCGCGGCATCGCGGTGGGATCGCAGCGGCAAGACGCCCAATATTCTACGCTGCCAGGCGATTCCCGTGCCCGACGGCGACCTGCCCGGGGCGGTCCACGCCCGCGCGGCCGCGGTCCTCGCACAGATCCAGCGGTGGCTCGAACGCGACGACGACAGCCCGCTGGTGGTCGTCACCCGGCGGGCGGTCGCGGTGACCAGCGGCGAGGATGTCGAGGATCTCGTGCACGCGCCGGTATGGGGGCTGCTGCGCGCCGCGCAGAACGAGCACCCGGGGCGGATCGCGCTGGTGGATGTCGAGGACTGGTCCCAGCGGCGCGCGGCGATCGCGGCGGCGCTGGCCCTGGTCGGCGTCGAACCGCAGCTCGCCTACCGGCGCGGAATCACCTACGCGCCCAGGCTCTTTCCCGCCCGCACCGATCTCGTCGGCAATTCCGAGCTGGTCGAGACGCGATCATGGCGCTTGCGGACCGCCGGCCGCGGCACGCTCCAGTCGGCCAACCTGCGCCTGGCTGCGCTGCCGGAACCACGAGCGGCGTTGCGGGACGGCGAGATCCGGGTCGCGGTGCGCGCGGCCGGCCTCAACTTCCGCGACGTCCTGATCGCGCTCGGTATGTACGACGCGGGCCACGCGGAGCCGGGCGCCGACGGCGCCGGGGTCGTGCTCGAGGTCGCCCCCGATGTCGCCGCGGTCGCGCCGGGTGATCGGGTGATGGGTCTGCTGGGGCCGATCGCGTCCACCGTCACCGTCGATCACCGGCTGGTGGTGCCGATTCCGGCCGGATTGTCCTTCGCGGAGGCCGCGACGATCCCGGCGGTGTTCCTCACCGCCTATGTCGCACTGCGCGATCTCGCGCGGCTGGCGCCGGGCGAGCGGCTGCTGGTGCACGCTGCGACCGGCGGGGTCGGCTGGGCGGCCATCGCACTGGCGCGACACTGGGGCGCCGAACTGTTCGGCACGGCCGGCCCGGGTAAGCAGCATGTACTCCGGGAACTCGGCCTCGACGAGGACCATATCGGCGACTCGCGCACGGTCGAATTCGAGCGGACCTTCCGCGCGACCACCGGCGGCACCGGGGTCGACGTCGTACTCGACTCGCTCGCAGGCGAATTCGTCGACGCCTCGCTTCGTCTCACGGCCCCCGGCGGCCGGTTCATCGAGCTGGGCAAAACCGATGTCCGCGATCCGGCGGCCGTCGCGGCCGCGTATCCCGGGGTGGCGTACCAGGCGTTCATCCTGGTCGAGATCGGCCCGGATCGGATCCAGCAGCGACTGACCGAGATCGCCGCACTGTTCGAATCCGGTGTGCTGCGCCCGATCCCGGTCAGCCGCTGGGATATTCGCCGCGCGCCGGAAGCCCTGCGCTACCTCGGTCAGGCGCGCCACGTCGGCAAGCTGGCGCTGACGATCCCGGATCAGCCGCAGCCGACGGGCTCGGTCCTGATCACCGGCGGCACCGGTGTCATCGGCGCGATGCTGGCCCGGCACCTGGCGGGCCGCCACGGCATCCGGAACCTGGTCCTGCTCAGCCGCAGCGGCGCGGACGCGCCCGGTGCGGCACAGCTGCGCACCGAGCTCGCCGCGCTCGGCGCGACCGTCGACATCGTGGCATGCGATGCCGCGCAGCGTGATTCGCTGCGGGAGGTGATCGCGCGGATCGACCCGCCGTTGACCGGCGTGATCCACGCCGCGGGCGTGCTCGACGACGCGGTGATCGACACGATGACCCCGGCGCAGCTGGAGACCGTGCTGCGGCCGAAGGTCGACGCCGCCTGGAATCTGCACGAGGCGACCGCCGGGCTGGAGCTGTCGATGTTCGTCCTGTTCTCCTCGATCGCGGGCGTCTTCGGGCCGGCCGGTCAAGCCAACTACGCCGCGGCCAACGCCTTTGTCGACGCGCTCGCCGCGCACCGCCACCAGCGCGGTCTGCCCGCGGTGGCGCTGGGCTGGGGCTTCTGGGCCTCGGCGACCGGCATGACCGGGCATCTGCGCAGGCAGGACCGCTCCCGGTTGGAGCGGGCCGGATCCATCGCGATGTCCTCGGCCGAGGCGCTGGAACTGTTCGACGAGGCGATCGAGCTCGGTCGCCCGTATGTCCTGCCCGCCCGGCTCAATATCCCCGGCCTGCAATTGGAGCCGGCACCGCCGGCCTTGGTGCGCGGCCTGCTGCGCGCGACGCCGAAGGCCGGTGTCACGCCGCTCGCGCCCGCTCTCGGCCACCTCGCCGACCTGACCCCGGCCCAGCGACAAGAGCGGCTGCACGCGCTCGTGCGGTCGACCGCGGCCGCGGTGCTCGGTTACGACGGCCCGGCCGCCATCGGAGCCGACCAGCCGTTCAAGGAACTCGGCTTCGACTCGCTCAGCGCCGTCGAATTCCGCAACCGCCTCCAGACCGCCCTCGACATTCCCCTGCCGACCACGGTCGTCTTCGACCACCCCACGGCAGCCGCCCTGACCGCCCACCTCTGCGCGATCTGGGACCAGCGCGCCGGCACTTGAGGGTGCGGAACGTCAGCCGCGCCGGAGGGTGAGTATCGAGATGTCCGGCGGTGCGGCGACACGTACCGGTGGACCCCACGCGCCGACACCGCGGGTGGTGTAGCGCTGCATGGCGCCGACGCGGTCGAGGCCGAAGACCGTGCCGTTGACCCAGCCCACGACGTAATTCAGCGGCCACATCTGGCCGCCGTGGGTGTGACCGGAGATCTGGAGGTCGACCCCGCGGTCGGCCGCGTCCGGCGCCTGACGCGGCTGATGGGCGAGCAGGATGAGGAACCGGTCGGGGCGATGCCCGGTCAGCGCCGAGTCCAGGTCGGGTCCCCACGGGTCCGGGGCATCGAAGTCGTAGACGCCCGCGATCTCCACCGTGGCCGCGCCGACCTCGATCTCGGCGCGCTGGTTGCGTAAGGTCCGCAGCCCCAGGCTCTCCCAGTAGTCCATCCAGTCCCCGACGCCGTCGACATAACCCTCGTGATTACCCGCGACCGCGAACATGCCGTATCTCGAGCGTAATTCCGCCACCGGCGCGATATCGGGCCCGACGAGTTCGACCGAACCGTCGATCAGATCGCCGGGCAGCACGATCAGGTCCGGCCGCTGCTCGTTGACCAGGTCGACCACCCGCCGGGTGAAGGCCGCGCCGCGCGCCGCGCCGACATGGATATCGGACACCACGGCGACCCGCAGACCGTCGAGCTCGGCGGGCAGCTTCGACGAGCGCACCTGCACCTGTACCACCCGCGGCGTATTCGCCTCGTACACCCCGTAGGCCACCGCGCCCACCGACGCCACGACCAGCCCGGCCGAGAGCGCCCGGGTCAGCCGCAGGCGTCCGGAAAACTTCGCCCAGCGGGCGAGCAGCAGCACGATGCCGACCAGCAGCAGCCCGAGCAGCAGGTAGAACATCACCGCGGCCCAGGTGAGACCGAACCAGACGATCGGCCGGATCGGTTCCGGGGAATAGAATCCGCCCGCGCCGAGCGCGACGACGACGGTGAGCCACAGCGCGCCCAGCGTGACCGCGCCCGCGATCCTCGGGTATCCGGTCATGCCCGTGGCGCGCACCAATCGGCGATAGAGCAGCCAGTGAACCAGGGCGAGCACGCTGCCGCCGATGACTATTCGCAGCACAGGCCGCCCTCTCGGTATCTCCGCGATCCGCTCTGCGGTCGCCCGGTCAGCGTAGTTCGCCGGATCGGGCGTCGTCCGGCACACCACCGCTCCCCCGATCGGGGGAGCCGCACATCGATCTCGTGGGCGACGCGGATGATCACCGGCTTTTTCTAGCGTCGAAGCTCTCATCCGTTTCGGCCCCGCGGGCCCCCACCTCAGGAGTTACCGTGCTCGGCGCTTTCCGCTCGGCCGCCCGAACCCCGGATCTGCGACGCAAGGTGCTCGTGACGCTCGGGCTGCTCACGCTGTTCCGCTTCGGCGCGACACTGCCCGCTCCCGGTGTGGATTTCGCAGCGGTGCGCACCTGCAACGAGCTGAACTCCGGCGGCGACTCGGCCGGGATCTACCAGCTCATCGATCTCTTCTCCGGCGGATCGATGTTGCAGCTGTCGGTGTTCGCGGTCGGGATCATGCCTTACATCACCGCGAGCATCGTCACCCAACTGCTGACGGTCGTCATCCCCCGCTTCGAAGAGCTACGGCGCGAGGGGCTTTCGGGCCAGGCGAAGCTCACGCAGTACACGCGCTACCTGGCCATGGCACTGGCCCTGCTGCAATCGGCCACGCTGGTCGCATTGGCCGCTCGCGGGCAGCTGCTACGCGGGTGCCCGGAGGGGATCTTCGCCGACCGTTCGCTGTTCGGCATGATCACCGCCGTGCTGGTGATGACCGGGGGCGCGGCGCTGGTCATGTGGTTCGGTGAGCTGATCACCGAACGCGGCGCCGGCAACGGCATGTCGTTGCTCATTCTGGCGGGCATAGTCTCCCAGCTCGTGGGCCAGGGACGGTCGCTGCTGGAGAACCAGGGCAGCATCGTGTTCGCCGCGGTGTGCTGCGCGATGGGCGCGATGGTGGTCGGCGTGATCTTCATCGAGCAAGCCCAGCGCCGGATTCCGGTGCAGTACGCCAAACGGGTGGTCGGGCGCAAGCAGTACGGCGGCACGTCGACCTACCTGCCGTTCAAGGTCAACCAGGCGGGGGTGATCCCGGTCATCTTCGCCTCCTCGCTGCTGTCACTTCCGCGGATGCTCACGGAGTTCACCCAGGACAGGTCCGGACTGTTCCAACAGGTGATACAGCGGTATGTGGGTAATCCGAACCATCCCGTGCACATCGCCGGATATTTCGCGCTCATCGTCTTCTTCAGCTACTTCTATGTCTCGATCACCGTCGATCCCCGCGAGCGCGCGGCGGAGATGAAGAAGTTCGGCGGCTTCATCCCCGGCCATCGGCCGGGCCGGCCGACCGCCGCCTACCTGGGCTATGTCCTGAATCGGATCACGCTGCCCGGATCGCTGTATCTCGGTGCCGTCGTGGTGCTGCCGAGTCTGCTGCTGGGCGGCGCGTCCGGATCGACGACCGCGCTCGCGCTCGGCGGCACCTCCGCGCTGATCATGGTGAGCGTCGCCCTGGACACCGTCAAACAGCTGGAAAGCCAAGTGCTGAACCGGAACTACGAGGGGTTCCTGAATTGAGCGGTCACGGGGGCGCGACCAGGCCGACACGCCTACTGTCGGGAAGCATGGTCGCGAATTCCTCGCATCGTGCGCTGCTGCGCGTGGTGTCCACCGTTGTCCTCGCACTCACCGCGATGACGCTCGGAATACCTGCCGCGCACGCGAGTTCGCGACCGGCGCCCGCCGCGGACTCGGCTCCTCGTGCGCGACAGATGATCTCGGTGTTGCTGGCGGACGGTCAACTGTTCTTCCGAACGGGCATGCGCGCCGCGATCGCCGGGCAGGCCGACCTGAGCTGCGTCGCCGAGGTGGGCGACGGTCCGGCCGCGGTCCGTGAGATCCAGCGGCTGCGCCCGGACGTCGCGCTGGTCGATCTCGATCTGCCCGGCCTGGCGGCGACGCCGTTCGAGGCCGGCGTCACCCGTGTGCTCGCGCTCGGCGCCGAGCACACCGACGAGAACCTCTATCGCGCACTGCGGCTCGGCGCGACCGGGTTCTTCGCCCGGCCCCGGCCGGTCAACGACCTGCTCGCCGCCGTCCGGGCGGCCGTCCACGGCACCGCCCTGATCGACCCGGTGCTGACCCGGCAGCTGGTCACCCGGCTGTCCGCAGGCGGCGAACCGTTCCCCGCACCGCCGCAGGCCGAAACCCTCACTCCCCGTGAGCACGACGTGCTCGGGTTGCTCGCGCAGGGCTACACCAATCCCGAGATCGGCCGCGCGCTCGGGATCGGCGCGCAGACCGTCAAGACACACGTCTCGCATGTGCTCACCAAACTCGGTGTCCGAGACCGCGTCCATGCCGCGGTCTACGCGCATCGCCGGCACATCGGGTAGGCAGGCCCGGACTGGCATGATCGCCCTGTGCATCTACGATTCGGTATTCAGTTGGCCCCCACCGTGTCCGAGCTCCCCCGGGTGCGTGCGCTGGCGCGTCGGGCCGACCGGGAGGGCCTGGACCTGCTCGGCATCCAGGATCACCCGTACTCCGGTGGACTCGCCGACACCTTCGCGGTGATCGCCACCGTGCTCGCGGAAACCGAACGGCTGCGGGTGTTTCCGGATGTGGCGAGCCTGCCGCTGCGCGGGCCCGCCATGCTCGGCAAGCAGGCCGCGACCCTGGACCTGCTCAGCGGCGGCCGATTCGAACTCGCCCTGGGCGCGGGCGCGTTCTGGCCCGCGATCGGCGCCATGGGCGGCCCGGTGCGCTCGAATCCCGAGGCGCTGCGGGCGCTGGCGGAGGCCACCGAGATCATCCGCGCCATGTGGCGTCCCGGCACCAAGGCGAAAGTCGAAGGTGCGTACTACTCCGTGACCGGCGTGCAGTCCGGCCCCGCGCCCGCCCATCCGGTCGGGATCTGGTTCGGCAGCGTCGGCCCCAAGGCCAACGCCCTGACGGGACAGATCGCCGACGGGTGGGCCGCACCCATCCCCCACTACCTGCCCTACGAGAAATGGCAAGCGGCCCAGGACATCATCTCCGCCGCCGCCCTCGACGCCGGACGCGATCCCGCCGCCATCACCCGGATGGCCCAGCTCGTCGGAACGATCACCGATACCCCCGGCCCGGTCACCCTGCGTGGCGAGGAACCGATTCGTACCGATGCCGCGGGCTGGGCTCGTATCCTCGCCGATCTCGCTGCCGGGACCGGCTTCGACACCTTCGTGTACTGGCCCGAAACCCAGGACGAGGACCAACTTCGCCGCTGGATCGGCGACGTCGTACCCGCAACCCGGGAGCTGTGTCACTGAAAACCTCATAGTCTCAGAGAAGTCCAGCTCACTCTTCCCGAATTCCATCAGGCAAAACCCTATGTGCCGATGAGGAATCATCAGTAACATATGGCGCGATGGACGGCGCCTGCGCCGGATCGGTCGAGAGAGAAGGACGCACATGACGATGCCGGAGATTCTGCCGCCACTGACCCTGGACCAGGTTCGGATCCCGATCCCCGACACCTATCGGTCGCCGCGCAGGCGGCCCGCGAAGCTCGCCGATTCGCTCGACTTCTGGATGTTCGCGGGCGCGGCGGCCAATGTGGCCATGCAGTTCTCACATCCCGGGGTCGCGGCCGGCGTCATGGAGAGCACCGTCGAGTCCGGAGCACTGATGGTGCATCCATGGAAGCGGTTGCGCACCACGTCTTCCTACCTGGCGGTCGCGATTCTCGGCACGCCCGAGGAGAAGGCGGAGTTCCGCAAGGCTGTCGATGTGGCGCACCGGCAGGTGCGGTCCGGACCGAACTCGAAGGTCAAGTACAACGCCTTCGACCGCGACCTCCAGCTGTACGTGGCGGCCTCGATCTACATCGGATTCGAGGATTCGCACCAGTTGATCCACGGCAAGATGTCGGCGGAGGAACTGGAGGCGTTCTATCAGGGCGCCGACACCTTCGGCACCACTCTCCAGGTGCATCCGGACATGTGGCCCAAGACCCGGGCCGACTTCGACACGTACTGGCTCGAGGCGTGCCGCCATGTCGTCATCGACGACGACTTCCGCGCCTACGTCAGCGATCTGATCGATCTGCGGATGATCGCCTTTCCGTTGCGCCTGATCTTCGCGAATCTGTTGCACTTCCTGACCGTCGGCTTCCTGCCGCAGCACTTCCGCGATCAGATGGGCGTGGCGTGGTCCACGTCGGACCAGCGCCGGTTCGAGCACCTCTTCCTGTTCGTCGGCTTCGTCAACCGGTTCATTCCGAAGTTCATCCGCTTCGCGGGCACCAAGTCGATGATGCGCGATGTCCAGCGCAAGATCCGCAAGCAGAGGGCTCTGATCTAGCCGTCCGTTATGTTAATGTTCATTCCGCCCTTGTGAACAAGGCGTGAAGACATGACCTGCATGCTACTTCCATAGAAGTGGCTCACCATTCTCCGCCTTGAAAGAACGGACCCGCAATGCTCAAACGGTTGGACCGGATACTCAGCTACGAGATGAAGGTGTCGGAGTTCCTCGGCACCCTGATCATTCTCGGCATCCCGTACGGCGGGATCGGGCTAATCTGGACCCTCACCCACACGTCACATCTGAAACAGCTCGACGGACTCGACGTGATCATCTCGTTCCTCGGATCCATCGTGTGCTGGCCGGTCCTCACCTTCGCGAATGTGTACATGACCTGATGATGGCGCTGGTCTGGCTCATCGACATCCTGGTGATCGGCGTCAAGATCCTCGGTGGGCGAACGAAAGTCAATCCTGTACTGCGCTACGGACTCTGGGTAGCCGTGCTCTGCGCCCTGGTCGGTGGAGTGACCGTCCTCGGCGTCCTCGGCGTCCTGCTCCAGCGCCACCTGGACGGCCTGGCATGAGCACGAAGCCGGTCACCGAATCCGGTGAGCTGACGCGAATCACCGACAGCCTCGGCGATCTGTGGCGGCGGCACCCACAGCGGTCGCTGGAAACGCTCGGCCGCCAGGTACAGCTGGGCCGGGAGGCGGTGCGGCAACTGGTTGTCTCCCTGGCGCGCAGGCGATTCCCGTACCAGGAATTCATCAAGCAGTGCGCCTTCATGGCCAGCGTCTCCGCGGCGCCGACCGTGCTCGTCGCGATCCCGATCGCGGTCGTGGTATCGATTCAGATCGGCGCGCTGGTCAATCAGGTCGGCGCGACCACGTTCATCGGCGCGGTGGCCGGGCTCGGCATCATCCGGCAGGGCGCGCCGCTGGTCACCTCGCTCATGATCGCGGGCGCGGTCGGTTCGGCCATCTGCGCCGACCTGGGCTCGCGCACCATTCGCGAGGAGATCGACGCCATGATGGTGATGGGCGTGGATCCCGTGCGGCGGCTGGTCGCGCCCCGGTTGGCGGCAGCGGTGCTGGTCAGCATGTTGCTGTGCGGCTTCATCGTTTTCGTCGGTTTCGCGACGGCCTACATGTTCAACGTGTACGCCCAGTCCGGCACGCCGGGCTCGTTCATTTCCTCGTTCGCCTCGTTCGCGGTCGCAGGCGACCTGGTCGTGGCGCTGGTGAAGGCGGCCATCTTCGGCGCGCTGACCGCCGTCATCGCCTGCGATATCGGCCTGCACGCCAAGGGCGGGCCGGGCGGCGTCGCCGATGCGGTGAACTCCGCGGTGGTGAGCTCGGCCCTGATGTTGTTCGCCACCAACATCATTCTCACGCAGCTGTACAACACGCTGTTCCCGACGAAGGTGATCTGACGTGGGCAGTAGCTACACTCCCCCGGCGCTCAAACCGGTACGCCTGGTGGGCGACGCGGTGGCGGTGCCGGTGCAGGCCAACCAGCGGCTCGGGCACCAGGCCATCACCTTCTTCCAGGCGGTCGGCGCGATGCCGTACGCGATTCGGCACTATCGCAAGGAATTCCTGCGCCTGACCGCCGATGTCGGCTGGGGCAACGGCTCGCTGGTGGTCGGCGGCGGCACCATCGGCGTCGTGATCATGCTGTGTGGATTCGCGGGCGTCACGGTCGGCATGGAGTCCTTCTCGGCCCTGAACCTGCTCACCATGAGCCCGCTCACCGGCGCGATCTCCGGGTTCGCGATCACCCGCGAACTCGCCCCGATCATCGCCACCCTCGCCTTCGCGATTCAGGCGGGGTGCCGGTTCACCGCCCAGCTCGGGGCCATGCGTATCTCCGAGGAGATCGACGCGCTGGAATCCCTTGCCATCCGGCCACTTCCGTATCTGATCAGCACCCGCATGATCGCCTCGACGCTGACGCTCATCCCGCTCTACAGCGTCGGGCTGGCGGTCGCCTATCTCGCCACCAAGCTGTCGGTGCTGATCCTCGGCGGTACCACCGCGGGCACCTACGACCACTACTTCTATCAGTTCCTGCTCGGACCGGACGTGTTCTGGTCGCTGCTCAAAGTCGTTGTGTTCGTATTACTTTCCACCTTCATCCAGTGCTACCACGGCTTCACCGCCAGCGGCGGGCCCGAGGGCGTCGGCGTCGCGGCGGGACGCGCGCTGAAGTCGGTGATCGTCGTCGTGGTCTTCGCCGATCTGTTCATGACTCTCGCGATCTGGGGTATCGATCCCGGATTCCGGATCTCCGGATAGGAGCAACGGTGCTTCTCGATCCCAGTGGCCGCGGGCCCACCGCGCGCCACCTGACCCTGGCCGGGCTGGCAATGCTGTCCGCCATCGCCACGAGCCTCTATCTGCTCGTCCTACGCTACGACGGCCGCTTCGAGGAGAAGGTTCCGGTCACCGCGGTGCTCACCAGTACCGGCGACGGCCTGCCGGAGAACGCGGACGTGAAGTTCCGCGGCATGGTCGTCGGCCGGGTCGCCGCTGTCGACATCGTCGCCAAGGGCGATCGGCAACGCGCCTCCCTCTGGCTCAAACCCGGTATCGCCGAGGCGATACCGGCCAATGTCACGGCCCGGGTCATCCCGAACAACCTGTTCGGCGTGACCGCGATCGAACTCGTGGACACCGAGCCGACCACGTCGACGCTGCGAGCCGGCGCCACGATCGCCGAGGACACCACCGCAACCACGGTGCAGTTGCAGACCACCTTGAACGTGCTGCGCACCGTCTTGAACAACATCCAGCCCGAGAAACTGGGCCGGGTGCTGGCCACGCTCTCGGCCGCGCTGGACCCCGGCTCCCGGGCCCCGGGGTCGACCATCGAGCGCCTGGACACCTGGATGACCGAGGTGCGCGCACTGCCCGGAATGCCGAACCTGCTCGGCGATCTGGGGCACGCGGCCACCGCGCTGAGCCAATCGGCGCCGGAATTGGTCGGCGTGCTGTCGGAGTCGGTGACCACGGCCCGGACCTTGACCGAGCAGCGCGCCTCGCTGATCGCGCTGCTGACCAACGGCGGCACCGCGATCGACACGGTCAACGCGCTGTTCGCGGCGAACCCGGATTCGGGCAAGTTCCTGGTGTCGGGCCTGAACGAGCTGTTCGGGAGTCTGGCCAAGGACCCCGAGGCCATTCCGGTCGCGATCTCGAACCTGAATACGGCGCTGCAACGCCTGTCCGGCGTGTTCACCTTCGGACCGAGCCGGCAGATGGTGTGGAAGATGGATCTCAGCTTCACACCGTTCCAGCAGTACACCGCCGCGGACTGCCCGCGTTACGGCGAGCTCGCCGGGCCCCGCTGCGGCGGCCCCACCGTGCCGGAAGTCGCGCCCGAGCAACAGTTTCCAGCACAGCAGTTGCCGCGGCATCTCGAGTCGGCCGGACCGGCGCCCGCGCCCACCACCGGAGTCTTCGGCATTCCGGGCGCGCCCACCGTGCCCGGCCTGCCGACGCTACCGGTGATCCCAGGTCTGCCGTCCATTCCCGGCATCACCGCGCCCGCGGCCCAGACCACGCCCGCACCGGACGGGACCGCCGCCGGGCCGATCGCGCTGCGCGGCAACGCGGCGGTCGCGGCCCTGGTCGGCGGCGAGCCGAGCATCGCCCAGCTGCTGCTGCTCGGGCCGGTGCTGCACGGCGGCTACCTCGAGATCTCGACTATGCCGAAAGGCGGTGCGTGAGCGATGAAGTCAGGAAAAGCACTGATCGGGTTCAGTGCGTTCGCCGTGGTCGCGGTGGCGCTGACCTACACCATGTGGTCGACCCTGCAGCGGTCGGTCAGCGGGCCGACGAACGATTACTCGGCGGTGTTCACCGACGTCCTCGGCCTGCGGGTCGGCGACGACGTCCGGATGGCCGGTGTGCGGGTCGGCCGCGTCGACAAGATCGACTTCACCGATGGGTACAAGGCCCGCGTCGACTTCCGACTGGAGGACGAACAGCACCCGACCGACACCACCAAAGCCCTGGTGCGGTACCAGAATCTGATCGGCCAGCGCTATGTCGCGCTGCTGCCGGGCGAGCAGCGCGGCACCCCGCTGCGGGCCGGTGACCAGATCCCGCTCGAACGCACCGAGCCGTCCTTCGATGTCTCGGCGCTGCTGTCCGGCTTCGAGCCGCTGTTCAGCGTGCTACAACCGGACCAGGTCAATTCGCTGTCGGAGACGCTCGTGCAGGCCCTGCAGGGCAACGGCGTCTCGCTCAGCTCGCTGATCGTGCAGGCGGCGGAGCTGGCCGGAACCTTCGGCCAGCGCGATCAGATCCTCGGCGATGTGATGACCAATCTCAGCAGTGTGCTCGAGGGCCTGGCCCACCGCAGCGGGGAGCTGGAAACCCTGATCACCCAGACGCGTTCGCTCATGGAGGGCCTCTACTCGCAGGGCGAGGCGCTCAAGGGGTCGGTCGACCGGATCGCCGGCGCCACCGACTCGCTGACGAGGATCATCGGGACCGTGAAACCGGGACTGGCGCGGGCGCAGGACGACGCCTCCGCCGGTGTCGCGCTGCTGCTGCTCAACGGCGCCGCGCTGGACCGGGCGGCGGTCGAGTTCCCGGCCTTCCTCAATGCCATCGCCCGGTTCTCCAGCTACGGCACCTACGGCAATGCCTACATCTGCCGGCTGGATGTCTCGCTGTGGGGCGTGCTGCTCCCGCCGGGCTTGTTCTCCCAGGTCGGCGGACCGGCCCAATCGGAGGTGTGCCGATGATCGCGACACTGCGCGGACTGCTGTCGGGGGCCTGGTCGAACCGGCAGCTGCGACTGGGGCTGCTGGCCGCGACGGCGGTGGCGCTGCTGGTGGTCGGCTCCACGGTGCTCGCTCGGGTTCGGCTCGGCGACACGATGATTCAGGCCGAGCTCGCCCAGGCGGCCGGGCTGCGGCCCGGCGCCACGGTGGATGTCTCGGGCATCGAGGTCGGCCAGGTCAGCGCCGTGCGGCTGAGCGGCGACAAGGTGCTCATCGATATGAAGGTGCGCCGGGATCTGCGGCTGGGCCCGGACGCGCGGCTGACCGTCGAGATGTCCACCATTCTCGGCCGCCTGCACATCGATCTGACGCCCGGTGACGGAACCGGCTTGCCCGGCAATCGGATTCGGATCGACAACACCAAGGTGCCCTACAACCTCAGCAAGGTGATCCAGGATCCGCAGTACAAGAACTCCTTCGAGCGGATCGAACGGATCGATCCCGCGAAGCTGCGCTCGGCCCTGGACGTGGTGAGCAAGCAGATGGGTGACTCCCCCGAACTGGCCGTGCAGGCACTGGACAGCATCGGCTCGCTGGCCAAGGTGATCAACGATCGCCGCGACGCGGTGGACACCCTGTTGAAGAGCATGGACTCGGTCTCCCAGCTCGTCTCGGACAATCAGAACAGCGTGCTGCTGCTCCTGACCCAGGGCGAGCAGATCGGCGCGGCGGTGCAGCGGCGGCAGGAGGTCCTGCGCCAGCTGCTCGACAATGTGGCCGCGCTCTCCGGGCTGCTCCAGGAGATGGGCGTGGAGAACAACAACCAGATAGGCCCGCTCATCGCCGATTTGAACACCATGTCCGAAGGGTTGACCAAGAACCGGGACAACCTGGGCCGCCTCTACGAGATCACGCCGGTCGCGCTGCGGCAGTTCAACAACGTGCTCGGCGACGGCCCCTACGGAAATGTGTACGCACCGTGGCTGTTCCCGGACAACTGGCTGTGCTTCGCGCAGGTGACTCAGGGGTGCAAGTGATGAGATCGAAACTCGCCGCGCTCACCGCGAGCGCGCTGCTCGCGACCGGCTGCGGGCTGGTGCCCGACAGCCTGAGCACCCTGCCGGACCAGGTGCTGGGTCAGCGTATGCAGATCAGCGCCGACTTCGAGAATGTGGCCGGGCTCTACGCGGGTAACGAGGTCGCGGTGCTCGGCGTTCCGGTGGGCACGGTCGAGACGATCACGGCCCGGGGCAGCTATGTCGAGGTGGTGATGAGTATCGATGCCGGTGTTCAGCTGCCCGCGGAGGCCATTGCGGCACTGGTGAATCCGCAGCTGATCACCAACCGGCACGTCGAGCTCGCCCCGGCCTACACCGGCAACGGGCCCGTGCTCACCGACGGCATGCATATTCCGTTGCAGCGCACCAGGACTCCGGTCGAGCTGGATCGGATCCTGCAGAATTTCGACCAGCTCGGCGCCGCGCTCAAAGGTGACAGCGAGACCGGCCCGATGGCCAGCCGGGTGCTGTTCCCGCTGTTGAACGGCAATGGCGACCGCCTGCGGGAAACACTGGACGCGCTGTCCGCGGCCTTCGAGGTGACCTTCGCCAACAAGGACCAGATCGCCAACACCATCGTCAAGCTCAACGAGATCACCCAGATCATCGCCCAGAACGACCAGACCGTACGGGATTTCAGCGGCCGGCTCACCGAACTGGTGGATCTGATGGGGCAGCAGGCCCCCGGTCTGCAGGCGGTGATCACCCAGCTCAACGACTTCCTGAACAACACCGCCGCGCTGGTGGGCGACAACAGGGAGCAGCTGGCGGGCGCGCTGACCCGCTTCGTGGAGATCGCCACCCAGATGCGCGCCAATGCCCGGCAGCTGACCGAGATCGTCGACGTCGGCCCGCTGCTGTTCCAGAACGTCGCCAACGCCACCAGCCACGAGCACCAGGCGCTGCGCCTGCACGGGCTGTTCGAAAAGGTCGTCCTGGACAGCGAGGCACTGGCACTGTTCTGCGATCGGGTACTGATGCGCCACGACGGCTGCCGGACCGGCAAGATCGCCGACTTCGGCCCGGACTTCGGGCTCACCGCCGCACTGCTGGGAATCACGGAGCCGAAATGAGCAGACGAATCAACGTCGCCGCGGCGGCGTTCACCACGGCCACGATTCTGGCCGGGACGACCGGCTGCGGGGTGACCGTCCAGAACGTGCCGATGCCCGAACCCGGAATCGGCGCACCGGGTTACACCATTCGCGCGTCCTTCCGGGACGCGCTCAACCTGCCCGACCGCGCCCACGTCAAGATCGGCGGCAGCGATATCGGCGTGGTCACCGACATCAAGTCCAGGGATTTCGTCGCGGAAGTGGAAATGCTGATCCGCGAGGACATTCAACTGCCCAGCGGCACCACGGTCGAGCTGCGCCAGGGCACACCGCTGGGCGACATGTTCGTGGCCATGACGCTGCCCGCCGCGGCCGAGGCCGGTCCGCCGCTGCGCGACGGCGCTGCGATCGGCCTCGAACAGACCGCGACCGCCGCCTCGGTCGAACAGCTCATGATGTCGGTATCGCTGCTGGTCAACGGCGGCGGCATCAATCAGGCCGCCAAGATCACCGCCGAGATGAACTCGATGTTCGGCGGGCGGGGCCCGCAGCTCGCGCACCTGATCACCGAGATGACCGCGGTGATCTCGGCCCTGAATCAGCGCACCGGCGATCTCGACAATGTGCTGGGTGGCCTGAACGTGCTGGCGGGCGAATTGGCCAGGCGCAAGGCCGAACTCGGCCAGGCCGCCGACACCTTCCCCGGTCTGATCGGCCTGTTCACCGAGAACAATCAGCGCATCGTGGACTTGCTCACCAAGACCTCCACCACCATGGCCGCGCTGCAGGATTTCAGCGAAACCACCGGCGACGACTTCGTCGGCCTGTTCGACAGCATCCAGCAGCTCATGTCCGGCTTCGCCCGATCCACCGAGCTGACCGCCGCGCTGGAGTCCTTCCACCAGCTGTATCCGAACCTGATGGCCAGCCTCGAAGGCCCCAATCTCGCCATCGCCGCCACGCTGGGCTACCTGAGCGTGGGCGCGTTCAGCGATCCGTCCGGCAGCCGCCTGCCCGAACTGGGTGACGTGCCCGCCTTCATCGGCAGCTTCGCCCAGGTGCTGGAGAAGGTGTTCGGCCGCGTCACCAGTCCACCCCGGCCCGCGCCGGAACCGCAGCCCGCCGAGGAGGCCCCCCGATGAATCCACCGCTGTGGCAGTGGGTGGTGCGCCACCGGATCGGCGTGGCGAATATCGGACTGATCGTGGTCCTGATCGTGGGCTGCGGCTATATCGCCACGAATGTGCTGCGGTTCAACCCGATTCCGCACACCTACACCGTGACGGTGCTGCTGGCCTCCTCCGGCGGCCTGCTCGAGGGCAATGACGTGACCTTCCGCGGCACCCGGGTGGGGCAGGTCGCGGAACTGCGGATCGCCGGCGACGGTGTGGCCGCGGTCGCCGAGATCGAGGACAGCGCACGCATTCCCGTCGGTGGCACGGTCGCCATCGGGCGGCTCTCGGCGGCAGGCGAGCAGTACCTCGACTTCCGCCCCGAAACCGATTCCGGCCCTTATCTTTCCGACGGCGACGTGGTGGAACGGTCCGCCACCAGCACACCGGTGCCGGTACGGTCGGTGCTGGCGAATCTCGCCGACTTCGTCGGCGGCATGAATCCCGAACGGCTCAGCGTCATCGTGGACGAACTCGACCGGGCACTGGCCGACGGCCCGGATCGGCTGCGCAATATGATCTCCGGGATCAGCCGGGCGATGGCCGGGCTCACCGACCTGCTGCCGCAGACCAAGCAGCTGCTGGAGAACCTCTCGGTGATCGCCGAGACCACCTCCCACGCCCAACCGGACCTGAGCACCGTCACCGCGGCCGGCACCACGCTGTTCGAGCAGCTCACCGCCGCCGACGCCGAGGTGCGCGCGTTCCTGTCCCTGGGCCCCGGTCAGCTCGCGACCGTCGGGGGTTTCGTCCAGGAGACCGCGGACCCGATCACCAATCTCGTCACCAACTTCGTCGCCATCACCAAGGCGGCGAAGCTACGCGCACCCGCGATCGCCGTACTGTTTCCCTCGCTGCGGGACTTCACCGCGGCGATCGGCGTTCCCGCGCACGACGGCGCCTACCACACGCTGGTCGATCCGTGGCCGCGGCCGAGCTGCGACTACGAGACCGTACCCGTGGTACCCACCTCGGCGCAGGTGGATACCCGGGTGCGGCTCTACAACTACTGCGTCACCAATGATCCGGCGATCCAGGTGCGTGGTTCGGCCAACGCACCCCGGCCGAATGTGCCCGACAACGGGGCGACCGCACCGCCGAACGTGACCGGCGACGAGTTGTCCCAGCCTGTACCCCGATAGGAGAACCTGTGAGCAGCACCGAGATCGAACCGACGAAGGCCGACACCGTTTCCGAGGAACCGGATGCCGCGCCCGACACCGAAGCAGCAGCGAAACCGGCTGCGGCCGCAGCGAATACACGAACCGTGACGGTTCGGCTGCCCGCCTTCTCGCGGGCCGGGAAGCTCGCGGTGCGCGGTGCGGTCGTCCTCGTGCTGGCGGCCTCGATCGCGGCCGGCGTCTTCCTGTTCCAGCGCAACGAGCACCACAAGAACCTGCTCGCCGCCCACGCCGAGGCCCGGGCCGCGGCCTGCGCCTACGCCCCGGTCCTGGTCGACTACGACGCCAAGAAACTCGACGAGTACTTCGCCGCCGTACTGGCCGGCGCCACCGGCGACTGGCGCGAACAATTCGACGCCACCAGCAAGGACCTGCGCGAGGTGCTCGTCCAAGGCGAGGTGGTGGCCAAAGCCAGCGACGTGCAGTGCGCGATCCGCACGGCGGACGAGAACTCGGCGGAGGCCATCGTGGTGATCGGCCAGACCATCACCAGCCTCGGCACCCAGGGCAAACCCGCCCCCGGACAGCTCTCCATGGTGATGCGCCTGGAACGCTCCGGTGACCGCTGGCTGGTCAACCAGCTCAATTCGCCGATGGCACAGCTGCCGCGGTCGTAGCGCTACGCGGTCACCAAGGGCCGCAGCGCCTTGCCCGCGAGGTCCAGGATGCCCGGTTCGTGACCGTTGGCGACCATATTGACGATCACCCCGTCGATACCGTGGTCGAGGACGCGCCGCTGGATCTGCTCGGCGACATCGTCGGGGGTGCCGACGAATTGGCGGTCGGCCTGGCCGTCTCGCAGGGACTGCACGGGCAGGCCGGAGGAGTCCTGCGCGGCCTGTTTGCGCAGCAGTTCGTCCTGGAGTGCGCGGGCGCGGTCACCGTCTTCGTCGACGATCACGAAGGCCAGGAAGCTGGTTTCGAGGGTGCGCGGGTCGCGGCCCACCTCCTCGCAGCGGCGGTGCAGTGCGTCGACCTTGGCGGGCAGTTCGGACGCGTTGCAGATGATGTTGAGATGGTCGGCGAACCGCGCGGCCAGGGCGAAGGTCTTCTTCTCGCCGCCGCCACCGAGCATGATCGGCAGGTCGTCGCGGATGCGGGGCTCGTTGAGTGCCTCGCGGGTCCGGTACCACCGCCCGTCGAAGGTGGGCCGCTGCCCGCGCAGCATCGGCTGAATGATCTGCAACGCTTCCTCGAGGCGCTGGAACCGTTCGGTGAAGGAGCCGAATTCGTAGCCGTAGCCGAGGTGTTCGAGTTCGAACCATCCGGCACCGATACCGAGCACCGCACGCCCGCCGCTGACCACATCCAGTGTCGACACCGTCTTGGCCAGCATCGCCGGGTTGCGGTAGGTGTTCCCGGTGACCAAGGTGGACAGCTGGATTCGATCGGTAGCCGTGGCCAGCGCGCCGAGCGCGGTGTAGGCCTCGAGCATCGGCTCATCGGGCGTGCCGAGCACCGGCAGCTGATAGAAGTGGTCCATGACGAAGGCGGCGTCGAATCCCGCCGCCTCCGCGGCTCGCGCTTGCGCGATCACCGACGGGAAAAGCTCGCGTGCGGAGGTCGCGTGACTGAAATTCGGCATCTGATACCCGAGGCGAATGCTCATGCGGCCCAGGCTATGACCTGGAGTGCACTCCAAGTCAACGACCGATCGGCGGCGGCGTGTCCGACCGGCCCCGGCGGCGGACTGTGATGTTTGTCGCCACCAGAACCTCTGGATTCGGCACTCGCACCGGCCTAGCGTGATCAGCACGCGCTCGAGATCCCCTGCACCAGAAGGACATTCAGGACGATCCGGACGCTGGAGCTGGTTGTGCATTGCTGATCCGGTGCGCATCGAGACCCGACCGTCCGGTCCGCGCCGGAACTCGGGTCGACGCGCACCCTGATGAAGGAGTCGCGCCGATGAGCCGTCCAGCCGTATGCAATCGCCGCGGAGCGCTGACCGCCCTGGCCATGCTCGCCATCGCGGGCTGCGGCGGCTCCTCCGACGGTGCGCCACACTGGAATTACGACAACGAAGGCCCCGAGCACTGGGCCGACCTCGACACCGACTTCGCGACCTGCCGTGCCGGGCACGCCCAGTCCCCCATCGACCTGCCCGAGACGGCCGAAACGCAGCCCGCCGACCACATCGACATCGACTACCGCCCCGTCTCCGCGGCCACGCTCATCAACAACGGTCATGCCGTCCAGGTGAACGTCCCCGCGAACTCCGGCAATCGGATCATCGTGGACGGAGCGTCGTTCGCGCTGACCCAATACCATTTCCACCTACCCAGCGAGCACACCGTCGCCGGCTCCGGTACCGCCATGGAACTGCACCTCGTGCACACCGATCACACCGGCCGCTTCGCCGTCCTCGCGGTCCTGCTCCGCGCCCAGGACGCACCGACCGCGCTGAGCGCGGTGCTCGCGAACGCTCCGGCGAAGCCCGGCACGACTCGGACCGTCGGCACCATCGACCCTCGCGCCCTACTCCCGGACGACCTCGCCCAATTCCGCTACGAGGGTTCCCTGACCACGCCACCGTGCACCGAAGGGGTCGCATGGATCGTCCTGCGGCAGCCAGGCGCGGTCTCGACCGCGGACGTCGAGCGCTACCGCACCCTGTTCCCGCACAGCAACCGCCCCACGCAGCCCCGCCACGACCGCCCGATCATCCTCGTCGGCAACTGAGTCCAGCTTGACGCAACTCAGTGGTTGCAATACTGTTGCAACCACTGAGTTGCTATCAATGGAGGTTGTCATGGGATTTCCCGATCGCATCGAGCGGACGATCGAGCTGGCGCACCCGCCGGCGAAGGTGTGGGCGGCGCTCACCACGGCCGAGGGGCTGGGCACCTGGTTCGGCAACGAGGCGGGTATCGAGCTACGCCCGGGCGGCAAGGCGTGGATGCGCTGGAACGAGGGCGGACACAGCGCGGATATGCGGATCGAGCGCGTGGAGGAGCCTCGCGTATTCGGGTTCACCTGGCATATTTTCGGGCTGCCCGAGCAGGATCCGCGCCGCACCTATGTCGAGTTCACGCTCGAGCCGGTGCCCGCCGGCACCCGGCTGACCGTGGTCGAGACCGGTTTCGCTCAGCTCGCCGAGGACGCCTACAAGACGGCGTTCGACGGCAACGTCCGCGGCTGGCACAACGAGCTCGACGAGCTGGCCGGCTACCTCGATGCGGCGTGACCAGGAGGCGATAGCCGAACAGGTCTTCGTCGCCTTGGCCGACCCCAGCCGCCGCGCAATCCTCGCCGCGCTGGCCGCGGCCGGACCCACCACCGCGACCGACCTGGCGGCTCGGCTGCCGATCACCCGGCAGGCGATCGCCAAACACCTGACGCTGCTGTCCGACGCCGGTCTGGTCACCGCCGAGCCCGGAGAACGCCGACGGGTGCGATACCGATTGTGTTCCGCACCGATGCAAGTGGCCCAACAGTTCCTCGCCGCGCTGGCGCGGGACTGGGACGGGCCGCTCGACGCGTTGCAGAACATCCTCGATCGAGACTGATCGACCCGAAACCGAACAGGTACACCACCATGAAGACACCACCGATCGTTTCGCAGCACGAGTGGGAGACAGCACGTCAGGAACTGCTGGTGCAAGAGAAGGAGGTCATGCGCGCCCACGACGCACTCGCCGCCCGCCGCCGGCGCATGCCCTGGGTGGCCGTCGACCAGCAGTACACATTCGACGGACCCGACGGTCCCGCGAGTCTGCGCGACTTGTTCGCCGGCCGCCGTCAGCTGATCGTCTACCGCGCATTCTTCGAACCCGGCGTCCTCGGCTGGCCCGATCACGCCTGCCGTGGCTGCTCCATGATCGCCGATCACGTCGGCAATCTCGCCCACCTCAACGCCCGCGACACCACCCTCGTATTCGCCTCGCGCGCACCACAACCCGAGATCGCGAAGGTGAAAACCCGGATGGGCTGGTCGCAGATTCCCTGGTACACCCTGACCGGCGAGTTCGACGTCGATTTCGGCGTCGACGAATGGCACGGCACCAACGCTTTCATCCGCGACGGCGACCAGGTGTACCGCACATATTTCATCAACCGGCGTGGCGACGAGTACTTCGGCAACACCTGGAGCTACCTGGACTTGACAGCACTCGGCCGGCAGGAGACCTGGGAGGATTCGCCCGAGGGATACCCTCGGACACCGCCGTACGAATGGTGGAACTGGAACGACGAGTACACCGCCGCGGTCGACGAAACCGGCGGGGAATGGCTGGGCCGGGTCGCGGGCGCCATCGAGCGGGGCGAAGCCGGAGGTCGGCGAAAGCCGGTACCGCAGGATTGCTGCGCGCACCCGGAGCAGTAACGGTCCCCGCTATCGCGCGGCGGCCCCGGTCGCGCAGTTCAGCTTGGCGGCGAGCCACGACACCGTCTTCGGCAGGTGGTGGCGCCAATTGCGCCCCGCGACGTGGCTGGGCCTCCATGAAACCGTTGCGCGCCGCGACGACAGTCCGGCCGCCGTAGCGCCGGAGGTCCGGCTGCACAACGCTATTCGAGGAGGAGAAGAAGCGCGCCGACGAGAAGCGGTATGACGAACAGCAGCGCGGCGATGCCCAGCACAATCCCGACGATCAACCCGACCTTCGACTTCTCGGGCTGCGGCGGAGGTGGCGACATCGGCTCCATCCCACGACTATCCCACCCGCACCGGCGTTCGTGGGGGCGGTGAACTCACGCGGGTGTCAGGTCCACGTCGGCCGGTGGTCGCAGGCGATAGAGCACACCGTCGGACGCGCTCACATACAGGGCGAGGCCCTCGCCGTCCGGGGCGACGCGCACGGAAGTGGGGCCGGGCGGATAGTTCGGGGTGAGCATGCCGTTCACGAGCGAACAGCGTGCGCCGGTGGCCGGGTCCAGCCGATCCACGGTGCCTTCGAAGTTGATTGCCGCGTAGATCTTTCCGTCCCGGGTGGCTTGGAAGTCGTCGATCACCAGAACGTCGACAGCTGATTCGGCGGTGGAACGTAGCTGCCGTTGTCCAGGCTCAAGACCAGATAACCGTTGTCACTACACGACACCCACAGCTGGCTGCCCCGCCATTCCGGCGGGGACAGGCACCAATCGGAGGACATGTCCGCGGTGGTCAGCAGACCGGCCCGAGGTGTCGCCGCCTGCGCCGGATCGAATCGGCCGGCCATCGCCTCCCGCAACGCCGCAGGCAGCGCGGTGACCGGGATCCCGACGAAAGAACTCCAGGCGTGCAACGAATTCCACAGCTCGAGCAGCTGCCCGGTGCGGGCGGGCGGATTGAAATAGGCGATCTCACGGAAGTTCTCCGGATCGCGGATATCGAATACGCGGATACCGGAGGAAATCCAACCGCATGCCAGGGCGGTCGGGTCGTCGGGCCGGTCGACAGCACAATAGTGCGGGTCGTAACTCATACCCGCGCCACCCAGCGCCGACTGCACGTGACGATCGATGTTCTCCGGCAGATTGATCTCCAGTTTGATACGCGCGACCAGTTCAGGCGCGGTCTCCTCGGCGATATCGAAGAGTTTCACCCCACCGGATCCGGCCTCGTCGGTGACGAACAGATGCCGAACGCCGTGATACGTCACCGGGATCGTGTGCTGAGTGAGAAACCCGTCGGTCCAGTAGGTGCGACTGATATCGCGAACCACGGGAGTGGCGTCGCGGCGCCGCACGGAACCGATATCGAGAATCGAGAACCCGGACAGCGCCGCGATATACATCCGATCGCCGTCCCGGCTGAAGCCCATTCCGTGCTGCTCGACACCGGTGATGCCCTGCCAGACGATGCGCGGATTCGCCGGATCGGCGAGATCGACCGCGGTGAGCTGCCCGGGCGCGAGCCCCGAAACCCAGTACGTCAGCCCGTCCGGCGAGAAGCCGCCCTCATGGGTCATCATCGGAAGCGGCAGTGCGAGATTCGTGCCTGCACCGGGGTTCAACAACCGTGGATGCGCGCAATCGGACAGGTCGTACACCGAGAGCAGACCCGCGCCCCACAGGAACGGAACCCCGGTGCCCACCAACAGTTTCCGGCCCGGATGCACCTTCAGGCTCTCCCACGTGCCCGCGATCATGGCGGGTTCGGTGAGATCGGCGGTCGGCCGTGGGTGCGCCGGATCCGACAGGTCGAGAACCTGAACGCCCTTACCCTCCGCGAGCGTGTTCCCGAGGAAGAACGAGCCCACATACGCGCAGTGGTCATGGGCGGCGGACACCGCCGCCGCGCCGCGCCCGGCGTACTGGCCGACGAGCGACATATTGCAGGTGTAGCCACCCATGCTCCGCAACGTGTCGCGGTCCAGCGCCGGAACGTCGCCCTGCAAACCCGTTTCCGGTCGGGATCCGGGACCGCACTCGGCGCGGGGCACCGCGACATCGCCGATCCCGGGTAATTCCCGGACCGCGGGCACCCCGCTCAGATCGGCCGCGGACATGGCCGGATTCGTGACCGCGACGAGCAGCGCGATCAGTGAGATCAGCCGGATGCACCTGGACGCTCGCATACCCACCCCGTCGTCACGCCATCGGATCGGACACCTGAACACTAGGTGACCGGCCACGCGCTTTCGACTACGTGGCAGACCGTTGCCGACGCCTCACGAAAGCGACGGCGCCGACCGATGATTCGACACAAGCGCTGTCCGAAGAACGCTAACCGCGCAGCCATCCGAGACTGTCCCGCCAGCGCGCGATCTCGCGCCCGATGCTCGTGGTTGGCCGCTCCTGGTAGAGCCATTCACGGGCGATGCGGTGCCAATTGTTGGTGACGTGGAGCTGGCCGAGCGCGGCGCAGGTGAACAGGTCGGCGCGGCGGGAGAAGACGTGTTCGGGCGGTAGGCGCTGATGACGCATGCCGCGGAATTCCGCGGCCCTCGGGTCGACGGCGAGGACGACGGCGCTGGTCGCGACCTCCGGGGTCAGGGTCGTGTCCTGATCGATCAGGTGCCAGCCGGTGGCGGCCCACACATAATCCAGGCATTCCGCCGGATCGACACCCGCGCCGGGGTCGATGATGCCGCGCGCGGTCCACAGGTCGTGGATCTGCTGGCCGCGATATTCACCGGCGGCGCGGATGACGGTGCGCTCGAGTTCGACATCGACCGGATTCATCGTGGTGTAGAGACCGAAATCCACGAACGCCAATCGCCCGTCCTCGGCGAGCAGAATATTGCCGGGATGCGGGTCACCGCAGAATTCGAAGTCGCTGTACAGGGTCGTGATGTAGAAGCGGTAGATCAGCTCGCCGAGATCGGAACGGTCACGCTCGGACAGCGTCCGCAGGTATTCGAATGGTCTGCTGTGGACGTATTCGGTGACCAGCACGTGGTGGCCGCAGTACGCGCCGATGCTGTCCGGCACGGTGATATAGGGGTGGCCGCGGTAACGGCGCGCGACCCGCCCCTGGGTGGCCGCCTCGGTTTCGTAGTCCAGCTCGTTGCCGATATTGCGGGCGACCTCGTCGAGCACATCCTGGTCGGCGGCGCTGGGCAGCAACGACTTCCACAGGCGGCTGATCATGACGAGGTTGCGCATATCGGCCTCGACGGCCTGGTCGACACCGGGGTATTTGACCTTCACCGCGACCTCTCGGCCGTCGCGGAGCGTGGCCCGGTAGACCTGACCGATGGATGCCGCCGCGATCGGTTCGGGATCGAAGTCGGCGAACACCCGCGTCATCGGGCCCAGGTCGGCCTCGATCACGGCGCGCATCGCGGGGAATTCGAGCACCGGCGCCCGGTCACGCAGTTCCGCCAGTTTGGCGCGGAACAACTCGCGCTGTTGTTCGGGCAGCAGATCCAGATCGAGCACCGACAGCATCTGGCCCAGCTTCATCGCCGCGCCCTTCATCCCGCCGAGCACGGTGACGATCTGCTGCGCGGCCTGCATCGTGGACCGTTGCGACAGCACCCGACGGGCATCCTCGGACCGCCCGACCATCGACAGCCGGGTGCCCACTCCGCGGAGCGCCTGACCCGCGACCAACCGCCCGATCCGGCCACCGCGCACCACCCGGCTCTGCGGAAACGGGTCATCCACCCGCGGCTCGGTCACCGCCGCTGCCTCTCGCACGCCGGATCCCCCGCCTTCACGGTGCGCACAGCAGCAGCCGTCGATGCCATGCCATCTCCTAACAATCAGCGCCATCGATGAGTGTTACCGAAAGTAACGCCCAGCCGCGGCCGCGTCCAGAGAATCCATGTTTTCGGCGCGAACCCGGCACCTGGAGCGGGATGGCGCACTCGCCGACGCGCGTTGCAGGTCCGATCCGCTCGGACCCAATTCACCTCGTCCCCAAATCTTCTGGATCGGCAGCCCCGACGTCGCCTGGGTTCGGCATCCCAGTGCCGTTGGACATGGGCGGATTCGAGGACAGCAGGATTGTCCGGCCGGGCCCGGCCGACAGTAGTGACGGTTCTCGAGGAGGAGGCAGAGATGAACACAGGCGATCGTGTCCATTCGCGTGACTACCGGGACGGATACCGGGAGGGGTTCAAAGACGGGTATTCCGATCTGCCGCCCGCGCACGTCGAACTGCCGACGTTGACCGGTGCCCGTGCCGATGACTATCGATCCGGCTACTCCCGGGGACATTCCGCCGGGCAAGCACGAGCAACCTCAGCCACCACGGCCGGCGAATCGTAGCTCCGTGTCGCGCCCGTCGACGCCGCTTCGCCGCGCGTGACCATTCCCGCCGTATCGGACAATGTGATGTGCGGGAGGTACAGTGCGGCCAGGAAGGCCAGTGCGGCAACCGGGATCAGATACCAGAAGCCGGGAACCAAGGCGTCGGCGTAGGCGGTGACGACCGCCGCGCGCAGATCCTCGGGCAGATTCTCGATCGTCGACGGCCCCACGTCCGAGGGACGCAGACCCGTCGCGAGGACCTGCGACAGATGCGACTGCACGACTTCGGTGAGGCCGGTGGCGAGCCTGGCGGTGAAGAACGAGCCGAGGATTCCCACCCCGATCGTGCCGCCCAGCTCTCGGAAATAGTTGTTCGCACTCGTGACGGTACCGAGCTGGGTCGCGGGCACCGCGTTCTGCGCGACCAGGACGATGATCTGGATGATCATCCCGAGCCCGGCGCCCAGAACCGAAAGCATCAGCGAGACAACCCATATCGGGGTCCGCGCGTCCAGCTGTGTCAGGCACAGCAGTCCCGCCGTCAGAATCAGCACCCCGAGCGGCGGAAAGACTCGGTACCGTCCGGTCCTGGAGATCACCAGGAACGAGCCCATCACCGCCGCCATCAAGGCGAACGCCATCGGTATCAGCAGCAATCCCGACACCGACGCGGAGGTCCCGGTGGCCATTTGAAGGTAGGTGGGAATGAAGGCCAGCGCCGCGAACGTCACCAGAATGACGAGGAAGCCCACCGCGGAGGTGGTGACGAAGGCCCGATTGCGAAACAGCCACAGCGGCAGCATGGGCTCCTGGGCCCGATCCTGCACTGCGATGAACAGTCCGACGACGACGACCAGCGCGCCGATCATCGACACGATCATCGTCGAGTCCCAAGCATGCTCGTCGCCGCCCCAGTCGGTGATGAGCATGAGCAGGACGGTGGCCGAGGACATCAGCACGGCGCCGGCGTAGTCGGGCCGAGTGCTGGGCCGACGGCCGGGGATGGTCAGGTACCGCAACGCGATGACGAGCGCAGCCAGGCCGATCGGCACATTGATCCAGAAACACCAGCGCCAGGAGAGGTGGTCGGCGAACACACCACCGAGCAGCGGCCCGGCGATCGAGGTGGTCGCGAAGACCGCTCCGATCGCGGTCATGTACCTGCCGCGCTCCCTGGCCGGCACCACATCGGCGAGCACCGCTTGCGCCAGGATCATCAAGCCGCCGCCACCGACACCCTGAAGTCCGCGCAACGCCACGAAGGTCCAGAATTCGGCCGACATGGCCGCGCCGATCGATGCCGCGGTGAAAACGGTGATCGCGAACAGGAACAGTCGGCGTCTGCCGAACAGATCACCGAACTTGCCGTAGATCGGCATGACGATCGTGGTGGCCATCAGGTATGCCGTGACGGTCCAACCCATATGGGAGACGCCGCCGAGGTCCGCGACGATGGTGGGCATCGCCGTGGCGACGATCATCTGATCCAGGCTGGCGAGGAACATTCCCGCGAGCAACGCGGAGAAGATGAGCCGGATCCGCTTCCGGGTGAGCACGATCGATTCCGGCGCAGGTGTTGTGGTCGCCATCAGAGCGTTGCTCGGTACTGCCGATGATCCCAGCCGACGAGGATCGGGCGCTCCTGGATCTCGGCGATCAGGGTTTTGGCGAGCCGATCGAGCAGATCGGCGATCAGGAGGCGGCCGGCGGGCGTGTCCGGGAAGCGCGTCCGTACCGACAGGCCGTCGTCGGTGCGGGTGAACCACAGTTGCACGTCGTCCAGCGGTGCGCTGCGGCTGAACTGGACCGGGTTGCGCGGACGCGACCGCGACGTCTCGGAGCGGGAGCCGCCCGGGAGGAAGCGGTAGTCGACATAGGAGACGCTGAAAAGATCGCGGCGGGTCGGGCGCAGCCAGGTGCCCGGGTCGTCGAGTACGTGGGTGGCCGGAACCTGGGACAGGTTGCGGCCCGATCGGATTGCCGCATCGGCGGCCGCTGCGGTGGTGGCGAAGTCCTTCTCCACCGCGACGCGAACGGGGCCGTTGCCGACCAGCCAGCCGAAGGTGTCGTGGTTGCGGGGTTCTCGGCGGGCGTGCACCGGGACCAGCAGGTTCATGACCGAGGGACCGCCCAGTTCGGAGGTACTCGACGCCGTTGCCGCCAGCAACGCGGCGAACATCGCGTATCCGGCGGCCTTGGCGCGGCTGTGCAAGGCGTCGGTATCGGCCGGGCCCAGCAGCGTGCGCACATCGCTGCCGAACGGCGCGAGCGCGCCGACAGGCACACCGAGGTCGAGCGGAAAACGGGGAAGATCGTCGCCCGCCTCGCGCAGGAACTCCTGCCAGGCCGGGATCATCGAGGCGGTCGCCGACGACGGTATCGCCGCTTCCCGGGCCAGGTAGGACAGGAAGCTGCCCGGCTCGGGCAGGGTCTGCGTCACCGATCCGGGTTGCCGCTGCTCGCGGATACCCCGATACAGTTCATCGAGTTCGGCCACCGCGATCGTGATCGACCACGCGTCGCAGATGGCATGGTCGAAACCCACGATCACCGTGGAGGTTCCGCTTCTGGTGATGGCGCCGAGGAAGTACGGCGGAAAGCTGAACGGCCGGCATGCCTCGTCGAGCCGGTCACGCAGCGCCGCACGGGCTTCGTCGGTCGTGGCAACGGTTTCGGGCGCTCGTGCCAGCAAGCGGATATCGGCGTCGGCTACCACGCGCACCGCGGCGGACCGGCCTGGACCAGGCGCGCTGAAGCACAGATGCAAGGCGTCGTGGCGGAGGATCCAGGTGGCGAAAGCAGCCGCGAGCGCTTGCTCGTCGATCGGGCCGACGACGTCGAATGCCCCGGCGAGCCAGGTGGTTTCACCACCTGCCGCGAGGTGGATGCGCTGATTCGAGGTCGGGGGCGTGGGATCGGCCACCAGGGCGCGGGCGGGCACCGCCGTCCATTCCAGCAGCGTTCCCGGCGCCGGGGCGAGCTGATCCAGAAACAGCAATCGCATCATGACCCCTGGGTGGACAGCTCGTCGGCGGTGAACTCACCGGATCTGGCGACCGCGGCCAAGACGTCGCGCAGACGGTCGAAGTACTCCTCGGCCGAGGAGCGCGCGGCGAGTGTGTCGGGATAGACCATTGCCACGCGCAGCCGATCGGTTTCCCGGTTGAACCACAGCGGCGAGAGACGTCCGACGCGGCTCCGCGAGGCCAGACCGAACAGGTTGCCAACCTGGGGCAGCGCGTCGCGCAGCGCGGCATCGGAAATCGCCCGCATATCCATGTAGGACACCCACGGCCAGTCGGTGGTGCGTGGCTGTGCCGAACCGGTCAGCTCGGCCGCGCGCTCGAGTCCAGCGTGAATCGGTACGGCGGCAAGGGGTTTGACGGCGTCCTGGGCCGCCTTCACCCGGGTGGCCAACCCGTCGAACGGCTCGTGCGGGCTCACGTCGAACGAGATCGGCGTCAGATTGACGAACCAGCCCTGGGCGAACTGGTATCGCGGCTCGTTACGCGTACCCAAGACGTTCAGGGCGAGATAATGGGTCTGTCCGTAGAGCTCGAGTTCGGTTCGGGCGAGCGCGGCGAACAGCCCCGCGGAGAAGGTGGCACCCGCGGCCGCGCACGCCTCGGCGAAGGCATCGACGTCGGCGCGTTCGAGTAGATCGGCCTGCGTGCTCGCACTGTCGGCCAGTTCGCCCGGCGCCAGCCCGAGGTCCCACCGCAGCGGGCGCGCCCGGTCCGCGTTATCGGCGAGCAGCCGGGCGAGCCGGTCCAGTTCCGGGGAGCCGCTCGCCACCGCGGCACGCTCGTCGGCGGCGAATTCGACATAGCTGCCGACGGGGAACCCGACCGGTTCCTGGTCGGCCGCGTAGGCCCCATAGAGCGCGTACAACTCGAAAAGCGCTGCCACCAACGATGTTCCGTCGCTGAAGGCGTGATCGATGCTGTACACCACGGTGAATCCGTCACTGCCGTGGTCGATCGCGGCACAGACGAACGCGGGCCAACGGGTCGGATCGGCAGCCGCCCGAAATCTCGGCGCCAGGCGGTCACGCAGCTGAGTACTCGAGGCGATGCCCGCTGCGGAGGTGGTCATCAGTTCCACCTCGCCGGCGGCGAGGAGATAGCGCGTCAACCACGGTGTGTCGTCGATGGAAAACCACGTACGAAGAGTCTCGTGGCGACGCAGGAACGCCGTGAACGCGTCGCGGAGCGCTTCCGGGTTCAGCGGACTCGCCACCGTGAAACACATGGCCAGCTCGGAGGAGAGTGGATTGTCGGTGTGTCGTTGCTCGGCCCAGCGCCGGATGTGGGATTCCTGCATGTAGGTGGCCGGCACGGTGGACGGGCCCGCGGTCCGGACCCTGGCCAGTGTGTCGGGATCGGGCGTGAACTCCAGGAGCACACCGGGTTTCGGGGTCCAGTCCTCGGCGAGAATGATGTCCATGACGGCTAAACTCTTTCGATCGTTCGCAGGGCTACGTCGCCGGTGCGGGCGTACTCGGCGAGAATGTCGCGCAGGCGCAGAACATGCCGGTGAGTGTCGTGTGTGGCGGCAGCGGTTGCCGGATAGCGCATGCTCAGCGTCACTCCCGTCGGCATGCGCACGAACCAGAAGTAGAACTCCTCCGGCGAGGAATTGCGGCTGCGGAGCCAGCGCGTGCCGGAATCGGCCCAGTTGTGTGCGGTCAGGGCACGTAAATCCATGTAGGACACCATGAACGAGATCCGCGGTCGCAGCCCGGTCAGCTCGCAGACGCGCCCGAAGGGGACAGCCGCACTCCCCCGTACCCGCCGCAGCTCCGCGCCCGCCGCGGTGACGAGCTCGGCCATCGCGCCCACTCCCGCGCACGCGAGGCGGAACGGCGCGAGCCCCACATACCAGCCGAGACTGTCCTGCCAGCGCGGCTCATCGCGGGTGTGCATCGGGATCACGGTTCGGAAGTTTTGCTCCGCACCGAATTCGGTTGCCGCAGCGGCGAATGCGGCCAGCAATACCGCGGCGAACGGCTGCCCCTGGGCGCGTGCGGCAGCCTCCGCCGCGGCGCAGCCCGCCGCGTCGAGGACCTCGATGGCCAGCCCGCGCTGCGGTCCGGGGGACGGCGTGCCGCCAGGACCGGACAGCACGCAGGGCCGGGTGATCACCTGATTCAACGGCCCGCCCACCGATTCGGCGTCGCCATGATCGGCGGTGAGGAAGTCGCGCCAGGCACGAACTCCGGGATGGTCGGCGGTCGTGGCGGCCGCACGCTCCCGCTCTATCTGGGAAAAGTCCAGATAGCTACCGGAATTCGTGACCTTCGCCGACGCGCCGGTCCGCTGGGCGGCGTAGTGGGCGCGAAGTTGGTCACCGACAGCGACGGTCGAATAGCCGTCGATGATCGAATGGTCGGCCGCCAAGACGACGGTGAACGCCTCCGGCTCGGCGATGGTGATACAGAGATGGGCGGGCCAGCGCAGCGGCGAGGTGCTCTCGTCCAGCAATCGGTGGACCAGCCGGTAGGTCCGCATCATGGATTTCGTGCGGCCGATGTCGACCGCTCGCATCCGAATGTTGCCTGGTGGCGCGGTATAGCGCACAGGCTGCCCGCCCTCGATGGTGACGTGGCTGCGCAGGGCATCGTGCCCGTCGACCCACGAGTCCAGCGCCGCGCGCCAGGCATCCGCGTCGAGTCGTTCCTCGATCCGGAACACGTGCCCGAGCCAGCTGTGCCGCGGAGTACGGATTCGACTGTGGTCCAACGCATCTCGTAGGTGGCCCAGGTGGTTGTAGGAGACCGCGCGCGAGTCGCGGGGCCAATCCGCCCAATAGGTCCGCGAGATCGGCTGCCATTCGGTGATCCAGCCGGTCGGCAAGGGATAGTCGGCCAATTCGATGAATTCCATGAAGTACCTGTCAACTGCCCGCAGAATTCATGCCCGCGAGGCAGCAGGTTTCACGCCCAGGGCGAGGGGTCGTCGATTGCATACGAATATCCTTGGCTGCGAATGTGATCCATCCCGAGATCGGGAACATCTCGATCAGATCACGACACCCCGCCGACCGGCTGCCCCCGGCACGAATTTTTGATTCCGCGAATGCGTTCACAGGAACCTGTTGTAGAAATGTCCATACCTTAGCGATCAGCTATGAATGCGCTAACTACGGTCGGTGGCAGAAGGAGCCGTTCCCGTAGTCAGCCGTGCCAGGTGCACCAGAGTGCGGCGTAGATACCGTCCCGGGCGAGCAGTTCGGCGTGGGTACCCAGTTCGGCAATGCGGCCGTTCTCCATCACCGCGATGCGGTCGGCGTCGTGCGCGGTCTGCAGGCGGTGGGCGATGGCGATGACTGTCCGGCCGGACAGGATGGCTGCCAGGCTACGTTCGGTATCGCGGGCGGTGGTCGGATCGAGCATCGCGGTGGCCTCGTCCAGGATCAGTGTGTGCGGATCGGCCACTACCACCCGGGCCAGCGAAAGTTGCTGCGCCTGAGCATCACCGAGCCGATGCCGACCGTCCAGCACCGTATCGGGACCGTCCGGCAGGTCCGCGGCCCAGCTCGCGCCGACGGCCGCGAGCGCCACGGCCAGCTCGGCGTCGGTGGCGGTTGGGGCAGCCAAGCGCAGGTTCTCGCGGAGGGTATCGCTGAAGACATGGTGTTCCTGAGTGATCAGGATGACCTGACGGCGCAGCCGATCCGGAGCAAGCCCGGCGATCGGCACGCCGCCGACAGTGATCGAACCCCGGTCGGGCGCCTCGATCCCGGCAAGCAGTCGGCCGAGGGTGGATTTGCCCGCACCGGAAGGCCCGACGATGGCGAGCCGCTCGCCAGGCCGGATATCGAGATCGACCCCGTCCAGGACATTGCGGCCGTTCTCGTAGGCGAAATACACGTCGGTGCAGACGATTCGATCATCGACAGGCTCGGCGACCGGCTCGGCCAGCGGCCCTCGCGCTTCCGCGATGCCCTCGATTCTGGCGAATGCCGCCATGGCACTTTGGATCTGGTCGAGCCACATCATGAACAAGTTCAGCGGATCGATCAGCCGCTGTAGGTACAGCACTGCTGCGACGACGGTGCCCAGGGAGATCATGTCACTGCGGTGCAACCAGCCGCCGAGCAGCAGCACACCGACCACCGGTAGCGCACAAGCGATCTCCACCACTGGGAACAGCCGGGTGCGCAGCCACAGAGTCGACAACCGCGCATATCGGCTCTCCGCGATCGTGAAGTCCGCCGCCTGAATGCGTGGTCGCGCCATCCCGAACGCCTCGACGGTCCGCGCTCCCTGCGCGGTGGTCGTCACCACCTCGTTGACCTGCCCGACGGCCGTGGCCTGCCGCAGGTAGGCGACCCCGGCCCGGCGCAGATAAGAACGCAGTGCGAACACGGCGACGACCAACGCGCCCAATCCGAAACCGCCGAGCATCGGATCGAGCAGCAACACCGCCACCATGAGGAACACCAGCTGAATGGCCGCCAGGAACAGCTGTGGCGCCATGCCGCGCAACATGATGGCGACGGCGTTCACGTCCGCGGTACCACGGGTGATCAGATCTCCGGTGGTCGCGTGCTCGACCAAGGCTCCGGGCAACGCGAGCGTGCGGTCGAGAAACCGCTCGCGGATTCGGGCGGCCGTGCGCTCACCGAAGCGATAACAGAGCAGCTGCGCGAAACGCAGCACGACGATCTGGACCACCGCCACGACCAGGATCGCCACCGCGAGCCGATCCACTGCGGCGAGCACTGCGCGCCCCGGCGTGCCGGTAACTGCGTCGACAATCCGCCCGAGTAGCAGCGGGATCAGCAGGCCGGCCCCGGCAGCGAGAATGTTCGCGACCATGGCGGCACTGAAAAGCGCTCGGTCAGAGCGTATTTCCTGCCAGGCGGCCCGCCGGACGCGCGCCGCGGCTGCGATCGGCAGCACGGTGGTCATCGCGGCACCTGCGCATCGGCACCGCGGGTAACCAGGCGGTGGTAGCCCGGTTCGGTTTCGAGCAATTGCCGATGTGTGCCGGTGGCGGCGACCCGGCCGTCGACCACGTAGCACACCAGGTCGGCGCGGTGCAGCACGATCGGCGAGGTGGTGGCGAGTACCGTTGTGGTGCCGTGGCGGGCAGTGACCAGCCTGGCCGTCATCCGCGCCTCGGTGTGTGCGTCCACCGCGGAGGTGGGCTCGACCGCGAGCAGCACCTCGGGCGTGGCGTACAGCGCGCGGGCGAGCCGAAGTCGTTGCCGCTGCCCACCGGAAAGGTTGTAGCCCTTGGGGCCGACGATGGTGGCCAGCCCCTGCGGCAGCGCGTCGACGAGATCGTCGGCGGCAGCGGTATGGATCGCCGCACGAACACGCTCGTCGTCCGAGTCGTGAGCACCCGCGACGATTTCGCGAACCGATCCGGTGAACAGGTGAGCGTCGTTGTCGGCGACGAGGATTCGCGATCGGACCGAGTCGAGCGCGATCGCGTCGATCCGAGCACAGCCCCAGGTCGTATTCGAGAGTTCGAACCGGCCGAGCCGGTCGACGATTTCGACGCCGTCCGCCGGTACGGCGCAGGCGAGTGCGGTGAACAGTCCTGGTCGCACCGCGACGCCGGAGTCCGGATCTCGCAGCGTCGCAGGAGATTCCGGTGCTGCGTCGGCAATCTCCTCATTGTCGTGTTCGTTACTCAGTCGCAGCAGCCGGACCACCCGGTCGGCCGCGACCCTCGCGCGGGCGATACCGCTTCCACCTTCGATGAGGAATCCGACCGGCACGATCAGCATGGCGGTGTAACCGTATATCGCGACCAGATCACCGACGCTGATCTGCTCGGTGGCCGTCATCCGGGCCGCCAGCCAGGTGACGACCGCCAGAAACACCATCGGCAAGCCGGTGGCGAGGGCGTCGACCCAGCTGGCCACGGCGCCTACGCGCTCGCCCTTGGCAATAAGCGCCTGCGACTCCTGACGGAAACGAGCCGCGTACCGTCCCTTACCGCCCAGTCCGTTGAGAACCCGCAGCCCGCTGAGCACATCGGCGAGCCGCTCGGTCAGAACGCCCTGATGCTCCCGATATCCCATGCCGCGCTGCTGGATCCGGCGCAACAGCGGCACAACGGCACCGATGATCAATGGCACCCCGGCCAGCACGACCAGCGCGAGCAGCGGCGAGATGGACAGCAGCACAACGGCGACCACGAGATAAGCGACCACCGCGCCGACACCGGGCCCGGTGATCGTCAGCGACTGAGCGATGACCTGCATATCGGCCGTGCCGATGGTGGTGACCTCGCCCTCGCTCAGCGTGCGCGCCAGCGAGTTGCCGAGATACACGCTGCGATGCACCGTCGCCCGGACGACACGATCGGCGGCGTCCATCCGGACCTTCGTCATGGTCCGATGCCGGGCGATGCCGGAAACGGCGATCGCGAGAGCGACAGCGAAACCCACAGCCGTCCAACGCGTGAGCATGACCGGATCCCCGGCCACCAGTCCATCGTCGATCGCACGGGACAACACATAGGGCGGAACCGCGAGCGACACCATCCACATAGTGCCCAAGGCCGCCCCCAGTGCGATCCGCCATTTCTGGCTGATGATCAACCACCACAGAAACCACCCCGGACCGGCTACATTTCGCGACCCGGGTGCGAGAAAAGAGTCAGCCACCTCTTCACTGTAGGCATCGACCGGGGTCCACCGCGCAATCCTGTGATCTTGCTGCGCGGCAGCCGGGCTCTGCGAGATTCCCTCGCGGAGCACAGATTTCGAGCCGGCGCACGACGAGACGCATCGATCGGCCGAATCCCGGCGTCGCAAAGCTCTACACTGCCCCTCGCTGGGATCGGGGCCGACGACAGGGCAGGCGCATGGCAAGCGTTGGGGACATCATCTCTGGCCGATACACTCTGCGGGAACTTTTCCTGCTCGGCGGCGAGGGCATGGTGTGGCGGGCGTCGGACGAAGTCCTGCACCGCGACGTCGTGCTCAAATGCCCGCGCCCGGAGGACATCCGTGGTGCCGAACGCCTGCGGACCGCCGCCCGCAACGCCGCACAGCTGCGGCATCCCCACGTGGTATCCGTGCACGACATCCTCGTGACCGAGGGTGTCTGCTGGCTGGTCATGGAGTACGTTCCAGGGCAATCGCTGGCCGAGATCGCCCGCCGGGAACGCAAACTCGACGCACCGTGGGCTGCCGCCATCGGCGCGCAGATCGCCGGCGCGCTGGCCCACTGCCATGAGCACGGCATACTGCACGGCGACGTCTCCCCGGAGAACATCATCGTCACGGCCACCGGCGATGCCATGCTGACCGACTTCGGCAGTTCGCTGGACCTGCACGGCGCAGCCACCGGCGAGAGCCCGACATTCGATGCGGCACGAGCGAAACGGCAGTATCTCGCGCCCGAGATCGAGCGCGGTGCGCTTGCGAGCCCCAAGGCGGACGTTTTCGCGCTCGCCGCGTCGCTGCGAGCCGTCAGCGCACAGCGGCGACATCCGGGCCGTTTGGAAGCGGCGCTGGACCAGCAGATGCAGCCGAGCCCGAGCCACCGGCCCACCGCCGCGACCGCGGCGTCCCAGTTCGCACGGATGCAGCGGCCGACGCGCGACTGGAATCGCCTGCTACTGCGGCGCGCGGGGGTGGGGGCTGCCGAAGTTGTCGCCGTGGCCTCGATCGTCGCGGCCGGCGCGGTACTGCCGGTCGCCGCGGCGGACAATCCGATGGGCCGAGCTAGCACCGCTGATCCCTGCGCCTTGCTCGACCCGGCGACACTGGCCGCGTACGGGCGAATCGATCTGACGACCGACGAGGCCAACTTCGACACCTGCGATCTGCGGGTACGGCAGTGGGGCGAGGATTTCCATCCGGATACCGGCCGCGTCCGGCTGACACTCTCGGCCAACGCCCCGGAGCAGACCTCGCAGATCACCTTCACGCGCACCGGGAACCTGACGATCGCCGCCGAACCACCGAGTGGCACGAGATGTATTCGAACACTGATCCTTTCGCGTGGCGGCAGCGTCGAGATCGTCGGCGAACGCAAGATCGACAGTGGGCCGGACCCCTGCGCGCTGGCCGACGCCGTGGTCGTCGGCGTGCGAGACATCCTCCTGCGTGGCCCGGTGCCACGCAGGCCGGGGCCCTTCCAGGCGGATTCGCTGGCGCGGCACGACGCCTGTGCGTTGGTGGACGGCACCGTGCTGGGCCGGGTTCCCGGCATCGACGCCGTCCATCCGGCCGCCGGATTCGGCGGCTGGTCGTGTCGCTGGAACAGCACGATCGACGGACACGTCACCCTGCGCTACGACCGCGATGCGCCCAAGACTGCGGCGGCGGGGCAGCCACTGCTGCTCGCGGGTCTACCCGCCTTCCGGCGATCCGACACCAACGACTGCACAGTGCAACTCGAGTACCGCCGATTCCAGGGACCGACCGGCGGCGAGCGCGCCGAAGTCGTCGTCATCAGATACTCCGGATCGCCGGGGTCGCCGGAGCATCACTGTGCCGTCGTCACAGAACTGGCGGACACCGTCGCGGACAACCTCACTCGCTGACCCGCGCCGCTCAGTCCTCGCCGCAGAAATCGATCAGGGCGAGATCGCGCGGGACCAACGTCCCGGTGAGCAGCAGCTCACGGATCAAGTTGTGGTTCAACATGTTTCCGATCGGCTGCGGCACCTCCGCGGCCGTCAGTCCGGCAACGCCCAGCCGACTCAAGCGCTGACGAACCCCGGCCACGAGTTCTTCGACCCGGCGGCGCTTCCATCCGGTGTCCGGTTCGATGTCGGCGAGAAGGCGCGCGCTGGCCTCCCACGTCCACGGCTGCGGGCTCGGTTCGCGGCGCAGGTAACGCTGACCGAGCACGACCAGGGCCAGGCGCTCGCTCCCGGTCAGCGAGTAGGACACAGCCGCATTGGTCACGTTCCGGTGGCGCGGTCCTGGCTCGCCGCCGCCGGCATCGCTGACGAAGATCTCCAGGAGATGTTCGCGCCGCTGCGATCCCCGGATGAACAGCGGCGTATATCCGCACTCCAGCGGAAACGGGTTCTCGTCGCGGAACAGCAGGCCCGACTCCGCGATCCGGATCGGCTGCGTACCGAGATTGTGTACCCACCATCGACCGCCGCCGCAGACCAGAGAGCCCTGGTGCCGGCTGATCCGGAGGTCGTTCTCGCCGACGCACACATGAACCAGCGGCCGGTTGCGGCCGAAGACGACCGTCCGCCCCTCCTTGGGGCCGAAGCTGACCCCGCCCACGAGCGACAGTGCCGACACCGACCCCGCCGACGGTGCCGACACCCCACGGGCGAGACTGTCGTGCGATGCGGGCAGCGACTGCCCACCCACAGGTTCCAACATGCGGCACATCCTGATACTCACCCTGCCCTCTGCGAGCTGCCGACGTCTCGATCCTGACAGCGATCGCCGGGACCGGTCCCGAGCGGGACACCTACCGTGGCGATTCATGCGAATACAACGGCAAGCGCAAGTGATTCCGGGATCGACGGGTGGGCGCAGAACGGCGACGGCCTCGAGGATAGGTGTCCTCGGACTGGTGTCGGTCATCGTACTCGCCGCTTGCTCGTCCTCAGCCAAGGAAGACCTGGTCGAGAAGGCGGATGCCAAGTGCCAGACCATCACTGAACGATTCCAGCTGAGCGGAGACCTCGGCCTGACGGATCAGTCGACGAACCGGATCCGGGAACGGCAAGCGCTCGTCACCGATCTTCGCGACAGCGTGAAAGCCATGCCGGCACCGGAATCCGGGCAGGCCGAGCTGAATATGTGGCTGGACCAGCTCGGCAAGTACATCGAGGCGATGACCGAACTGATGAACCTCAAGGCCGATGCCCGCATGGGCAAGGACTTGGTCATCATGATGCAGTTCGGAATCCAGAAGCAGGCGAGTGATGCGCTCATGGCCCCGGCGCAGCAGTTCGGATTCGACAGCTGTGCCCACACGGAGAACTGGGAACAGCTCCCCTGAGCGGAGATCCCGCCTCCGACCAGGTAGGTCTACCGATCTCGGCCGCGACCGCTATGAGCCGTTCGCCGCGGCAAGTCGCTATTCTCGCCCCTGGCGTTCAGGCGACAAACCGCGGCGGACGAACCGCCGACTGGATTCGATCGCGGCCGCGAGGTCGTAGGTCGCGGGGGTTACGAGATACTGCGCGACGACCCCGCGCAGTAGCCCGACGATGGTCAGTGCCGTCGCTGCTGGATCGAGGGCTGGATCGACCGACCCCTGCTTTTGTCCATTGCGTAATACGCCCTCCACGCCCAGACGGAACCGCGCATCGTCGGGAGCCATCACCGGGCGCAGGGCTGCCTCACGCGGGATCGCGGCCGACCACATGACGAAGAATGCCCGGGCTGTTTCCTCATGCTCGACCAGTCCGTTCAGATAGTCGCCGACCATGCCCGCGATGATCTCCACGGCATCGTCGTCGGATTCGTCGATCCGGCTGATGATTTCGCGAACGAACTCTTCCTGGATGTCACGAGCCAATCGCTCGACCAGGGCTGCCTTGCTGCCGAAGTGGTGATTGACCAGGCCCCGGCTGTATCCGGCGTGCACTCCGACGTCGGCCAGTGAGGTCCGCTCGACGCCGCGACGCGCGAACAGCGTCGCGGCCGCGTCGAGCAGCGCCCGTTCGGCTTGCGCGGTACGTTCCTGCTGCGTACGGCGCCGTGGCTTCGTATTGTTCGCCTCCTGGCCGCCGGTCATGAAAAAAAAGTAGCACTCGACTTGCTGAACCTCTAGCAAGGGAGGTTCGTCGACTCCGGCAGGATCCGCGCCGGGAAGGTCCGAGCCAGACCGAACAGCGTGAGCGCGAAGACGAAGGGGACCACGAATCCTGCGCGCATCCCCGCCACCGCCGCGACCACACCCACGACACCGCCGCCGAGCAGGGTTCCGGCGTAGTTGAAGATATTCAGCCGCGCCACAGCGGCTTCCAGATCGGGTCCCGCGGCGGGAGACCCGATTTCACCGAAACACAGCGGCGCGAGCAAGGCCGAGCCGACACCGGCGAGGACGAACCCGGCAATAGCGACAGCGGGCTGGGCCGCGAAGACCACGGTGGCCAGACCGGCCGCACCCATGGTGGCCGCGGCCCGGGCAACCGCGCGTGGACCGAACCGTCGAACCCATGGGTCGCCGGTGAGCCGGCTGAAGAGTGCGGCGCACTGATACGCGGCCAGGGCCAGCGCGGCAGTGGCCGGCGACGACAGCAGCTCATCGGTCAGATACAGCGCCGACCAGTTCCCCACCGCGAGATCGATGCCGAAGGCCAGGCCCAGCACAGCGCCGAGCCCCAGCAGGACCCGCCCTGGAATCGGTGTGGGCAAGTGAACGCTGGATGGCGGCCGATCCCGCCCCGCGGCATCCAGCAGCCGCCGACTCGCCACGAGCGCACTCGCCGCGACGACCGCCGACGCCACCAGGATCACCGTGGACAGCGCGACATCCACCGCCGCACAGACAGATACGAAGAGCGCGCCGAGAATCGAGCCGGCACTCCACGCCGCATAGAACGATGACAGGATGAACCGGCCGTACTCCCGCTGCACCAGAACGGCCTGCATGTTCGCACCCGCGTCCACCATGCCTATACCCAGGCCGTAGACACACAGCAACGCGATCAGCCAAGTCGCGTCCGGCGCCAGCGCGAGACCGGCCCCGGTGATCGCTATCGCGAACAGCCCGATCCGCAGGGCGAGCGCACTGGACCAGCGCATCGCGATCCGTTCGGCGAGCACGCTGCCGAGCCCGGCGATCAGCGAGATGGCCGCTACCGAGCCCGCGAGAAGTCCGTCGGACAAACCGAACTCGGACTTCTGCTGGGGTAATTCGGTCAGAATGACCGCCAGGAAGAAGCCCTGGATCGCAAAGGCGGCCGCGGCCGAGCAGCGCGCCGCCCTCATGCCCGGCCATCCGAGCCCGACTGCGCGCCGGCCAGTCCGTTCGCGGACACGACGAGTCGATGCGTGCACACCGCCGCGCCGAAGCCCAGCGCGGCCATCACCGCCAGCACTGCCACCGATGTCCAGAACATCTGGTCGTACAGGCCGAGATCGCAGCGCAGCATCGCGCGGCGCGCGTAGGTCATGGGAGCGATATCGCCGATGGGCCGGAACAGCGTCGGAGTCGTGCCGGCCGGGTAGACACCGCCGAATGCGAAGAGCTGGAACATGAAGAAGGCGAACGCGGCGAGACTCCCGGCGAACCGGCCGAGGACGGTCACGAAGAGCTGGGCGATGATGCCCGCGACCGTGCCGATGAACGCCACCAGTACCAGCATCGTCGGCCAGTTCTGCGGTGACCAGCCCACCGACGCACCGTGCGCGGCGGCGAGCAAGGCGGCGGCGATACCCGCGCCGACCACGATCCAGGTTCTGCGCAGCAGTGCCAGCGCCGATGCCGGCCACCCCGTCCCGGTCACGTTCCGGGCGACCGGGGCGAACAGCATCCATGCCACGATGACGGTCAGGAACACCGCCAGGAGCACTACGAGCGGGCCGCTGCCCTGCGCGAGTTCCTTGTTCGCCAGATCACCGTCGACCACGACCTGCGCGGGTTGCTGATTGTGTGCGTCGAGCCGGACCGGCTCGCCGAAGATAGCGGCGGAGGCCTCGACATCGGCGATGTGCGGAGCCCGCGCCGCGCCCGCACCCAGGCCCGACTCGAGTTCTCGCGCACCGGCGTCGAGCTGACCGACACCCGCGTGCAGTTGCCGCCCCCCATCGGCCAATTCGGCCAGCCCCGTCGACAATTGGGACATACCGTTGTCGAGTTCGACGGCCCCGCGACTCAGCTGCCCGCTACCGTCGGCCAGCGCCGACACGCCCGCGCGGTACTCGGCGTTCGGGTCGGTCAGCTGCCGGGCCAGTTCGCGAGTACCGTCGCTCAGCGCCCGCAACTGACCGGCCAGTCTGTCGGGGTCGATGCCCCCGACCTGATCCAGGAGTAGCCGCAGCCGCCCCGCCGCGTCGACGAGGACGCGATCGTCACTGGCGGCCAGGCGGTCCAGCACAGGAGTCAGATCGGTGGTGAGGCCGTCCGCGATGCTCAGGGCGGCGAGGACCGGGCCGAGGGCCTGGTCGATCCCGTCCCGGAGTTGGGTGGCGCCCACCCCGAGTTCGTCGGTGCCGCTGCGCAGGGCGGCGGCACCCGCGGCGATTTCCCCCGTACCGGCTCGCAGCTGTCCTGTTCCGGCGCTCAGCTGCGCGACTCCGGTTCCGGCAGCATCCAGGCCGTCGGTCAATTGCCTCGTACCGGTGGCGAGTTCGCTGGTCCCCGCGGCGAGCTGCGCGGCACCCGTTCGAGCCGCTCCCAGCCCGTCAGCGAGATTGTTCAGGCCGACCAGCGCCTCCGTCGCGTACTCCTTGCCGATCGAGCCGGCGATCTGCTGACGCGCCTGGGCAAGCACCATCTCGGCGACGGTGCTCCCATAGGTGCCATTGAAGTCGTTGTAGTACACCATGATTCGCGCCTGAGCCGGGCGCGCATCGGTCACCGAGCGAACATCGGCGGTGAATCCGGCGGGAATCACCACCGAGAAGGTGAAGCGATTCTGCCGCAGCCCCTCGATCGCTTCGGCACCGCTGACGCGATGGAACGCCAGGTCACCGCCGGCAGTCAGGTCGTCGACGATCTCTGCGCCGATGTTCTGGTGGGCTCCGTCGACCACGATTCCGGTGTCCTCGTTGGCCACCGCGACCGGGATCCGCCGGAGATAGTTCGACGGGTCCCACAGGACCCACATGTACACCGCGGAGATCAGGGTGGGCACGATCAGGACGAGCACCACGAGCGGAACGGTCAGGCGCGATCGCCGCACCACGTTTCGCCGGCGCAACCAGTCGAAGAGCGACGGCGAACAGGCAGTGGGCGACATAGGGATGGTCCTCTCTCGGCTGCGCCGGAACCGGCGCGGAGCAGCCAGGACGCCCGTGTCGACAAGGGTCCGGCGGTATCGCACGAACGTAGGGCGGTCGGCAGCACAGCGGCATCCCCAGTCCAGCCCGTGTCCGCGAAAGCCCCCCGCGCGGCCGGAAATACCCCGAGCCGGATACAGGTCGCCTCGAAATGTCAGCCCACCCGGCGGGTCAGCGCGCGGCGTCCGCCTTGCTCGCATCCTGGGCCAGAGCCAGCGCCAAGTCGGTGTGGCCCGACTGGAGCAGATAGCCGAGCACGAGCGCACGGAACGCCTGGAACGATCCGGACTCATCGATGCTGCCTGGAACAGCCAACTGATGTAGGGCCATGCCGTGCGCGAGCGCGGTGAGCGCCGGAGCGACGGTCTCCGGATCCGGCGCGCCCACCGCCTGCAGCGCGGCGTTCGCGACCGCGCGCGACGCGTCCAGCGCCTCGCGTACTGCGTCGCGGAAGTCCTCGGATCGCGCCGCGTGCAACAGGGATTCGAAGAATGCCAAGCTGTCGGGATAGCGCGGCGCCGTCGCCGCGGTGAGCGCGCGGCCCACAGCGTCGGCGGTCAACTGCTCGGCGGCCAGGCATTCGGCCGCCGCTACCTGGGTCGCGCGCTCCTCGGCGACGAAGACGCGCAGCGCCTCGGTCTCGAGTTCGCTGATCGAGGAGAAGAAGTAGCTGACGGTCGCCAACGGTAGACCCGCGCGCTCGGTGACGGCGCGATGGGTGACAGCGGCGACCCCGCGTTCCGCCACGATCTCCACTGTCGCCCGGAGCAGGGCGTCGCGACGCGCCTGGGCGCTGGGACCGTGACGACGGGAAGTCATGGGTTCTCATCCTAGAGCAGGATCTCTGGAAGACCTTCTAGACAATATCTGGAAGATCTTCTAGCCTTTCTGGAAATCTTCCAGACCTGCCAGGAGTGCCGATGATCCGAGTCCACGCCTTCGCCGATGACGCGTTGGGCGATGACGACGCAGTCGGACTCGCGGCGCGAATCACCGCCCGGGAGGTGCACGCCGCCGAACTCGCCGCCGCCGCGACAGCGCGCGCCGACCGGGTCGACGGCCGATTGCGGGCCATCGCAACGACATACGACCGACCGCGCTACGGCACCGACGGTTCCGCCGCGCTCGCCGGTGTACCGGCCTACATCAAAGACAATGTCGAACTCGCCGGTTTGCCGACACAGAACGGGAGTTCGGCGTACACGGCGCGGTCCGCGACCAAGGACGGCACTTTCACTCGCCAGTTCCTCGCCACCGGAGTCACCGCACTGGGCAAGTCGCGGCTTCCGGAGTTCGGGCTCAATGCCAGTACCGAATTCGTCGACGCCGAACCGTGCCGCAATCCGTGGCACCTCGAGCGTTCGGTCGGCGCCTCCTCGGGCGGCGCCGCCGCGCTGGTCGCCGCGGGCGTAGTACCGCTCGCGCACGCCAATGACGGTGGCGGTTCGATCCGCATTCCCGCCGCCTGCGCCGGACTGGTCGGCCTCAAGCCGTCCCGCGGTCGCCTGATCGACAGCGAGGCGACACGGTTCATGCCGATCAATCTGGTCGGTGAGGGCGTGGTCACCAGGACGGTCCGGGATACCGCCGCCTTCCTCGCCGCCGCCGAGCAGCACCGCCGCAACCCGCGGCTCGCGCCGATCGGGCAGGTTCTCGGACCCGCGCAGCGCCGGCTTCGCGTCGGCGTCCTACTCGACTCGCCTACCGGCGCCGCGCTCGACGATCAGGTCCGTGACGCCGTCGAGCGGACGGCCACCGTGCTCGAGCAGGCCGGGCATTTCGTCGAATCGGCCTGCGCGCCGGTCACTTCCGGCTTCGTCGGGGATTTCGTCCGATATTACGGACTACTGGCCGACCTGGCGACGAGCACGGCCAAGCTGGCACTGGATCGATCGTGGAGCACCGCCCGTGCCGAGGCCTTCACCCTCGGTCTGCGCGACCATCACCGACGGTCGCTGCACCGGATGCCCGCGACCTTGTTCCGGCTGCGCGGCGTTCAGCATGCCTACTCGGCCTGGTTCGGCACGCACGACATCGTGTTGTCACCCGTGCTCGCGCAGCTTCCCCCATCGCTGGGCTACCTGTCGCCATCGGTGCCATTCGATGAACTGATCGAACGCCTGATCAACTATGTGTCGTTCACGCCGCTGCACAATGTCGCAGGCGCACCGGCGATTTCACTTCCCGCCGGACTATCGGCCGAAGGGCTTCCGATCGGAGTGCAACTCTCGGCCGCACACGGTGACGAACGCACACTGCTCGAACTCGCCTACACCCTCGAACTCGCGCGACCGTTCCCCAGGATTCAGGATCTGCCACCGTCGGCGACCGCCTGAAACCGCCCCGCGGACCGTGCGGCCGGAGCTCATCCGACGCGTTTTCCCCGAGATCGACCCAGGCCGGCAACACTACTCACTCATTGTTAGTTATCCTGTTGAGCATGACCCCGACGCCGCGACGCCGAATGACCGCCGATGCGAGACGGCAACAGATCCTCGATACAGCGCATGCGATCATCACCGCCGAGGGCTTCCATGCCGCCACTCCGAACCGGATCGCCGACGCCGCGGGCATCAACCGATCGCTGCTCTACCAGCAGTTCGGCGATCCGGCGGGGCTGTTCATCGCTCTGATAGATCGCGAGGCCGCTCGCGCGGCCGCACAGTTCGCGCAGGCTGTGGGCGGCGCAGTCGACGAGAATCCCGCCCTGCGTGCCTTCGACACCGTTCTCGAGGCCGTCGACGCCCATCCCGCGACCTGGCGCCTGTTCCTGTTCCCGCCGCAGGGCGCGCCGCCGGAGCTCTACGAACGCCTCGCGCACGCTCAGGCGGTGGTCCGCGAGTATTTCGTCACGAAACTGCTGCAGTTCGATCCGGAGATGCAGGATCCGGAGTACACCGCCCGCGTCCTACAGGCGGCCAGCCGCGAACTCCTGCAATTGCGGCTGACCGAGCCCGAGACCGCCACCCGGGAGCGGCTGCGCGCCATGGCCCGCAGGCTCGGCTCCGAACTGCTACCCAGAGCGCGATCATGACCGCGAGACTGGACCTGCCCACCATCCCGCCCGCCGTGCTGAGCGGGCTGGTAGAAATCGGCCTGCGCGAAGACCGCGCGGTCGACCGGTGGTTCACCGGCACCGACCTGACCGCGGCCGAGGTGCTGAACGCGGATTCGATCAAAGTGTCGTTCCGGCAAGCGATCACGGTGCTGCGCCGGGCCGTCGGCGATATGCCCGGACGCCCACTGGGCATGCAGATCGGCGGCCGCGACCTCCTGCTGTCCCTGGGCATGCTCGGCGTGGCCATGCGTTCGGCCGCTACCGTCGGCGAGGCGCTGGCGATCGGCCTGGAACTGCACCAGGCGTCGGGCAGCCTGATGGATCTCGAACTCGAGGCCCACGACGGGGCAACGGCCCTGCGACTGCACGAACGGCGCCCGGAACCGGAGCTGATCAGCTTTCTCTGCGAGGAAGCACTGTGCAGCACCACCGTCTTCGTGCGCTCGGTGGTCGGCCCGGACTGGGCGCCGACGCGGGTGGAGCTCAGCTACCCGCCGCCGCCCTACGCGCACCGCTACGAGCGGTTCTTCCGCTGCCCGGTCGAGTTCGGCGCCCAGGCCAATCGATCCGTATTTCCCTTCAGCACACTGGAATTGCCGTTCGCCACGCGCAACGAGCCGACCCGGGCGATCGCGGTGGACGCGTGCCGCCGCCTACTCGACGTCGGCCGCGGAGAGCCGGACGTGGTGGCCATCGTCGAAGCCCTGTTAGAGCAGAACCTGCGGTATCCCCTGAGCATGAGCGAGGTGGCCGCCCGGCTGCACATCACCGAACGCACCCTGCGCAGGCGACTCACGGCCGCCGGTGTCAGTTTCAGCGGCGTCCGCGACCGGGTACGGCAGCGTCGTGCCACCGCGCTGCTGCGCGAGTCGACGCTGCCGGTCGCGGCGGTCGCCCACCAGGTCGGCTACGGCGATATCCGGGAGTTCCGCCGGGCCTATGTCCGCTGGACCGGGCAGCCGCCCAGCGCCACCCGCCGCGCCCGCTGACCCTCACCGGGGCATGTGCTTCTCGTACCACCAGGCCGCGTCGAGAATCGCGGTGTCGATATCGCCCGGGTGGTAACCCAATTCGGCGATGGCACGGGCACTGCTGGTCGCCTGGGGCAGCGAAAGATACCGGGCCAGACCGGAATCGAGTTCCGGTGCGGATCTGGTGACCAGTGCGCCGAGGTCACTCAGCGCACCGACCACGCCCAGCAGCGGGCGCGGCACCGCCAGCGGTCTTTTCGCGGCCCCGACCAATTCGGCCATGCGTGAGAACACATCCTGGTAGCTGCGATTCGGACCGGCGAGAATGTAGCTGCCGCCCGTGGCGCCGCGTTCGAGCGCGGCGATCATCCCGCGCGCCACCGCCCGCACATCGCACCAGGAGGTCGTCCCCGGCGGGCACGGATAGCGGCGGCCCTCCTGCAACGCGCGGATGACCCGCCCGATCTGGAGGGTGTAATCATAGGGGCCGATCATGAACCCCGGATAGACGACCACCGCGTCCAGGCCCCGTTCGACCCGATGCCGCACCGCCAGCTCTCCCGCCAGCTTGGTGTCGGCGTAGTGGTAGCCGATCCCGGTGAACAGGTGATCACCGCCGTTCTCGTCGACCGGACGGCCGTCCCGGAAATAGCCGAGCACGTCGGTGGTACTGGTGTGCAGGAACCGGGTGACACCGGTTTCGAGCGCGGCGTCGGCGAGCAGAGCCGGAACGACGGCGTTGACCAGCCGTCGTTGTTCGGCCAGTCCCGACCACGTGGAGGTGTCCCCCGCGACGTGGAAGACCCACTCGTGGCCGTCGACCAGGTCACGGGCCGCGCCCGGTGCGGTGAGGTCGGCGAGCCGAATACTGATCGGCAGCTGCTCGAGCCAGCGGGTCGGCGACCCCGGCATCCCGGAGGCGGTGACCTCGTGCCCGGCGTCGAGCAGTTCCCGCACCAGGTTCGCGCCGACGAATCCCGTTGCGCCGGTGACCAGACACCTCATGCCCGGACCTCGCCGGACGAGCGGATCGCGTCGAATCGGCCGGGGGTCAGGTCGTCCCAGTCCATCCGCTTGCGCAGTGTGCCCAGATAGCGGTGGTAGGCGCGGGCGTCGACGTAGGCGCGGTGCCGCGCCGAGGCCAGGAAGTCGATGCCGCCGTCGAGCCGCGGCCGATCGGTCGCGATCAGCCGGTCGAATTCGGCGGCGCGCGACCGATTGTGCCGTTGGTCGTGCAGATACTGGGCGACGATATTGCTGATGTGATCGAACAGTGTGTACGCGCTGGAGTTGATCTCGATGTAGCCGAGTCCGAACAGGTTGTGGTGCTCACGATTGAACACCGAGAGGTAGAGGTCGGGACGGCCCTCGTCCCAGTGGAAGTACCGCTGCGCGTAGGGGATCGACCAGTCGTAACCGGTGGCGTAGAGGATCAGGTCGACCTCCTCGGTGCTGCCGTCGGTGAATCGCACCCGTGAGCCCTCCAGAGCCGCGATATCGGGACGAATGGCGACGTCGCCGTGCTGGAGATAGTGGATCAGCTGACTGTTGAGCAGCGGATGCGATTCGAACAGCTTGTGATCCGGTTTCGGCAGACCGTATTTCGTCAGGTCGCCCTGTATCAGGCGCAGTATGCCGCGGAAGAACGGGCGTTCCAGCCAGAGTGGAATCTGCGGTCCGCCGTTGGCGAGTTCATCGGAGGGAATACCGAAGATATGTTTGGGGATCAGATGGTATCCGCGCCGAATACTGACCAACGCGGCCTGGGCATTCGCGGCCGCGTCGCAGGCGATATCCGCGCCGGAATTGCCCAGCCCGACGATCAGTACGCGCCGCCCGCGGAATTCGAGGGGGCTGCGATAGGTCGACGAATGCCGGATCTCGCCCGCGAATTCGCCCGGATGCTGCGGGGTCCGCGGCGACCAGGTCACGCCGGTCGCGCAGATGACCGCACCGTAGCGGTGCACGGTGCTGTCGTCGAGGGTGACCAGCCACGCGCGGCCGTCCTGCTCGACGTCGGTGACCGCTGTGCCGAACCGGATCGCCGCCCGCAGACCGTAGGCCGCGGCGAACGAGCGAGTGTAGGCCAGGATCTGCCGGTTGCCCGGATAATCGGGAAAGCTCTCCGGCATCGGGAAATCGAAGAAGCCCGAGGTCTTTCGCGACGAGATGAAATGCGCGGACTCGTACATCGGCGTTCCCGGGTTGTCCAGATCCCAGATTCCGCCGACGTCGGAATGCCGTTCGTAGTGGTCGTAATCGATTCCCAGCCGTTTCAGCGCCCGCGCCGCGGACAGCCCCGCGGGCCCCGCGCCGATCACACAGACGGTCTTTTCCGACATGAATCCTCCGTTCGAATTCGAGAACATCGGAATCAAACCCGGATCGACGCGCGGGCCAGAAGAGCTCGTGCCCCCGGTGTCCGGTTCTGCCCCCTGCCGGGCTGGAAAAGCCCTCCCAGCACCGGCTTTTCGTCGCTGGAATGAGGATTCTGTCCCTCGGCCACACAAGGACCTGCGCTATGACTTTCGATTCGCCCCTCACTCGCCGCGGACTGTTCGCGCTCAGCGGCGCTACCGCGGCTGCCGCCTGGACCATCCGGGGCGCGCTCCCGGCCCGCGCCGACGCCGCCGCCGACGTCATCGTGGTCGGCGCGGGCCTGGCCGGTCTGGTCGCCACCACCGAACTCGTAGCCGCCGGGCGCCGGGTGCTGCTGCTCGATCAGGAGCCCGAAAGCGGCTTCGGCGGCCAAGCGCACTGGTCGCTGGGCGGACTGTTTCTGATCGACTCCGCCGAACAGCGACTGGCCGGGATCAAGGACTCGCTCGACCTGGCCCGCGGCGACTGGTTCCGCACAGCGGGCTGGGATCGCGGACCCGACGACGTGCATGGCGAGGACTACTGGGGAAAGCGGTGGGCCGAGGCCTATCTGCAGTTCGCCGCCGGCGAGAAGCAGTCCTGGCTACGATCGCTCGGGCTGAATTGGGTGCCGGTCGTGGGCTGGGCCGAGCGTGGCCAGGCCGACAACGGCATCGGTAACTCGGTGCCCCGCTTCCATGTCACGCTGGGCACGGGGCCCGGCGTGGTCGAACCGTTCGACCGGATGGTGCGCGCGGCCGCCGGCGGGGCGGTGACCTTGCGATTCCGGCACCGGGTCGACGAACTCGTGGTCAGCGACGGCGCCGTCATCGGTGTACGCGGCGCTGTGCTGGAACCCAGCGACGCGGTGCGCGGCACCCCGAGTTCCCGCACGGTGGCGGGCGATTTCGAGTTCCGCGCGGCCCAGGTGATCGTCACCACCGGCGGAATCGGCGGCAATCATGAACTCGTGCGCCGGAATTGGCCCGCCCGGCTCGGTAATCCACCCGCGCGTATGATCACCGGCGTTCCCGAGCACGTGGATGGCCGCATGCTCGGAATCAGCGCGGCCGCGGGCGCCCGGCTGGTGAACCGAGATCGCATGTGGCACTACACCGAAGGCATCGCCAACCACTCCCCCATCTGGCCCGGCCACGGCATCCGGGTACTCGCCGCACCGTCGGCCATGTGGTTCGACGCCGCAGGCGAGCGCTTCCCGCAACCCGGCATCCCCAGCGTGGACACCCTCGGCACGCTCGAACTGATCATGCGGACCGGATACGACTACTCATGGTTCGTGCTGAACAAGCGAATCGCCGAGAAGGAATTCGTCCTGTCGGGATCCGAGCAGAATCCCGAGCTCACCGGCAAGGATCTCGCCGGATATCTTGCGATGCAGGCACTCACCGATGTCCCGCCTCCGGTGCAGGCATTCCTGGATCGAGGCGAGGACTTCGTCATCGCGGACGATCTACCCCGGCTGGTCGCCGGAATGAACCGGCTCGCCGGACGTGACCTGATCGCGGTGGATCGGTTGCGGGACCAGATCATGCTGCGCGACACCGAGATTCAGAATCCTGCCAGCACCGATCCGGGCGTGCTCGCTGTTCGGCGATCCCGTGCCTACATCGGGGACAGCCTGGTGCGTACCACCGAACCGCACCCGATCCTGGCCCCCGAGGCCGGACCGCTCATCGCCATTCGCATGAATATCGTCACGCGCAAGACGCTCGGCGGGCTGCAAACCGATCTGTCGGGACGCGTTCTCGACGCCCGGGGCGAACCGATTCGCGGCCTGTACGCGGCCGGTGAGGTCGCCGGATTCGGCGGTGGCGGCGTGCACGGCTACCGCGCGCTGGAAGGAACCTTCCTCGGCGGCTGTCTGTTCACGGGGCGCGAGACCGGACGGGCGGCGGCTCGGGACAGCGCGTGATACCGGGCCCGGTCCCCCTCGGACCGGGCCCGCTTCTCAGCCGACGGTGAAGTCCGGCGAGATGCCGGTGAACGGCGTGAGCCCGCCGTCCTGGTCCTTTGCGTCGCCGTGATAGCTGATCCGGTATCGGCCGATGTCCGCGGTCGGCGGGACACTCCATTGGATCCGGATCCGCGAGGCGGCCGGTTGCCCCTCCGGGCGCGACCACCGGAACTCGGTACACCAGTCGTTATCGTCGAATACCCGGCGCCACCGCGAACCTTCGGCCTGCTCGATCTCGAAATACGTTCGGCCGGTATGGAAATCGTTCGCCGGGTGAGCTCCGGCGAATTCCACCGTCACCGTCTGCCCACGCTGAACCGTGGGCTCGGGGGCGACCAGGACGTCGCCGAATCGTCCATTGTCCACTGGTACGTCCGCCGGGACGTCGGGCAGCAGACTGGGCTGCAGCCCCGACGTCCAGTCCAGCGGAGCCGGGCCCCGGCCCGGATCGGATCGCGTCGCGAGCGCCCGCGCGAGCCGGTCGAACTCCTGCATGTACGCCGAGAGGGTCCAGCGCCCGTAGACGGTGTGACCACCCTCGTACTGTTGGGAGACGTACTCTTCCGGCGTGACCGAGTAACCGGTGTAGCCGTTGGAGTAGCCCTGCACCAGCACATCTTCGACCGGCACACCCAGTGCGCGGGCGACAACACGGCGGATCCGCAGTCCCGCGACGACGGTGAACTCCGCCGGGCCCGCGGCCAGCACCAGCTCACCCAGCCGGATCAGTTGAATCGCAACCACATTCGGCACCCAGGGCCGCGGTGGCAGCGTACCCAGCGGCACCAGGACGAGTTTCGGCGCTTGAGCATCGCGCACCCACTGCTCGATCGGTCCGTCGACACCGCCGAGAGCGGCCACGAGCGGGTTGGTCATGCCCTCTTCGAGGATCGGGATGATGTGGTGGTAGTTGTCGGTCGACTTGTTGGCCGCCAACGTGATTCCCATCATCGCCGGTGTCGTGCGCGCCGCTTTTCCGTCCGGCGTGTAGGCGCCGTCGATCTCGATGTTTCCCATGTCGACGTAGCGGGTCATCGCATCCACGCCGACCCGGCGCATGGGGCGCGCGCTGTCGAAAGCCGCACGCGCGGCCTGATATTGGCGCTCACCGATCAGGGCGCAATTGAGGTGATTGTCATCGGTCGGCCCGGACGGGCGCCACGGCGTCAGATTGAGATTCGGCGACATGTCACCAGCGTTGGTCTGCGGGAACGCGGCCACGAAGCGGGGCCGGTCGTCGTGGTAGCGCACACCGCGTTCGTCGTGTTCCCAGCGGTAGCTGGCGTAGCCCTTGTTCTCGCCCGCGATCAACCGGTAGCGGTCCGACAGCGACGTGCCGTGGGTGGCGAACCACGCGATCGCACCCACATCGACGCCGCCCTGGCGCAGGCGCAGCACGGTGACCGCCGGATCGATGGCATTCGGGAAGACCGCCTTGTCCTCAGGGGGATTGAGTTCGAAGGCGACGCGGGCGCGATTGGCGCTGGCGTCGTGCAGTTCGCCGCGCCCCAGCCACACCGAACCCGGCGCCATCCGCGCGTCCGCCGCGGCGATCGCGGCGACGATGCCCTCGACTTCGGCCTCGTGCGAATTCTGCTGGAACCCGTAGGCCGCGAGCGAATACGCGTACTCGCGCGCCGTGCCGCCGCACGAGCTGTGGTTGTGCGTGGCGTTGATATTCACGTTGCGTTCGGTGTAACGGTCACCGAAGCGCTGAGCCAGGCGCCGCATCACCTCCAGATGCACCGACTGGAACACACAGGCGATGTCTACCGTTACGTAGGCGACCCGTTCGTTGGTCGCTCGGTCCTCGATCACGAACGCGCGCGCCCAGGTCCGCATCAGCAGGCCCTCGGCGACGATCTCGACATCCGAATACCCCATCGTGCCCTGCCCTGCGACCGCGCCGGTCGCGTCCGCGATCCCACACCCGATCAGATAGTCCTCCCCGTCCGCCCGCGCCACCCCGGCACCCCGCAAACCCACCGCGGCCCCCGCAGCCACTGTCCCCGCCAGCAACGACCGCCGCGAGAATTCCCGGCCCCCAGGTGTGACGCACATCAAAATCTCCTCCGCTCAACCGATTTCGGGTATTCAAGCCCTCCAGGAACCTCAGCGGGAGGGCGCTTCCGGCCGCCGACAGGGCATAACCGGACACCCGGCTTGCTCCGCTTCGCCGCACATGACCGGTTCTGGTACGAATGGACCGTGCCGTATGCCGGACTCCCCACGCCGGCTGGGTGACCTCACGCGATTTCGAGCTCCTGCGCGCTCGGCCACCCTCATGATGCGCGGCGGCGCCGCAGACCGATCACGCCCAGCGCAAGGCTCGCCGCCGCCGCGAGGCCCGCCAACCAGGGCGCCCGTCGCAATCCCCATTGGATCAGCGCCTTGGCCTCGGTAGCGCTGGCGAACTGCTCTGTGCGCGTTGCCTCGTCCCAACCCGCGTCGACCTCGATCAAGGTCACCCGGTGCCGGCTGTTCGGGTCCGGAGCGACGTACTGGCGCGCGGATTGGCGGGCATCGACGATCAGTCCTGTTCTCGGCTCCACCCACAGATCGCGCACCGCGTGGTAATACCGATTCGCGGTCAGCCGGTCTCCGACGTTCCCGCCGAAATGCTCTGCGGGCAACGACACACCGCCGCCGATTGTCACAACTGGCGTTTCGGATTTGAAGTGATAGACCTCCAACCCGTCGACCTCCTCGGCCGACTGAAATTCCATGGTGTAGCTGTTGTGAGCGGTATGGTCGAAGAACCGGTAGGGGCCGGCCTTGGTCTCGAACGGGAACTTGAAATGCAAGCCGTCGACCACGAGGCTTTCGGCCTCGGCGTCGGCCTTCGTAAAGATCTTTGCGGCCGTACCTGGTTTCGGATAGCCGGTCCGGCGATCCACCGTGATCTGCGTGACGGCGGCAGTCAGCGTCGCGCCCTGCGGATCGCCGATGTCGTCTCGGCTGATTCGATGTGCGGTCTGAATCGTCATGATGTCGTCGTCGCTGGGCTCGATTACGCTCACTCGCTGCGTGGCACGCACCGGGACTCGACGCGAGACCACCTTCTTTTCCCGAATCACCGCCGCCGCATCGACAATGGTGGCGGTTCCGGTCGCTGTAGAGGACGCCTGAATAGTCAACGGCACCTTCAATGCGTGGGGCTCCACATAAACCGGAAACGCTATCGCGATGACTCCCAGAGCTACGCCGAGGCCGATCGCCGCGAGCGCGGCACGAGGGTGTGATCGTGATGTGGACATGTTCTGCCTACTTCGCTGTAGTTGGTTTGGTCCAGAGGGTTCACAACGCCATCGCGTATCCGCCATTGACCGGAATGGTCTGGCCCGTGATCCAACTCGCGGCTCCCGAAGCCAGGAACAACGTCAGATCGGCCGCGTCCTCGGGCTCGCCGAAACGCCGCAGCACATAGTTGGACAGCACCTGACGGGCGAAGCGCTCGTCGGCGATCAGATGCTCGATTGCCGGCGTGCGGGTCGCGCCCAGCGCGATCGCGTTGGCGGTGATGCCGTACTTTCCGCCCAACCGCGCCATCGCCCGCGTGAACCCGGCGGCGCCGGCCTTGGCCGCGGAGTACACCTCCAGCCCATGGGTTTCACCGACTCGAGCCGCGTCCGAGATCATCGTGATGACGCGGCCGCGGCCAGCGGCCGTCATATGGGCCATGGCGTGCCGGGTCGCATTCAGGACACCATCCAGGTTGACGTGCAGGTACCCGAACCAGTCGCTGGGCTGCTGCATCCAGAACGGCACGCCCGCGTCGGGCACGGGTCCGGCACCGTGATTGCCGGCGTTGTTGACCAGAATGCCTACCGGCCCGAACGATTCGGCCACAGCGGCGAACATCGCCCCGACCTCATCGAAATCGCCTACGTCGGCCGGGAATCCGCGCGCCCGGCCGCCGAGATCGATGATCTGCGCGGCCACCCGCTCGGCGCGCTCGCCGTCGATATCGTTGACCGCGACCGCGGCACCGAATTCCGCCAGCCGCAAGGCGATTCGCTGCCCGACCCCCTGTCCGGCGCCGGTGACGACCGCGACACCGCCGGTCAGATCCAGAAGTTTCGCGGCGCTCACCATCCCTTGCCGATCCACTGGAGCAGAACAGATTTCACGAATGCTTCGGTCACATCGAACTCCTGGTGGGCATGCCGAATCAGCCGCGCGACCCGGCGTCACGCGGCTCTCGAACGGTGGGTTTCAGATGGTCGGTGTGTATTTTCGTGCGTCGGTGACGAATTCGGGATTGCCGTAGGCCACCAGGCGGCGCTCGACCGTGCGGACGACATAGCGGTCGACGGCGGGCGCCAGCCGGGCGAAGCGCGCGGCGAACCGCGCCAGCAGGAACCGCCCGACTATGAAGGGAGCCGTCACGGCGATCCGGGCAAGATCAGCCTGGCCGAGGTCGACGCCCATGGCGCGGGCGGCATGGCGATCACCACGGCAGAAGGCGGCGACGAAACCCGCCTTGCTGTAACTCTTTTCGACCGCGTCGGCGATCCGGTCGAATCGAGTGTTGCCGGCGCGCAGATAGGCCGCCATGGTCGATCTGACCAATTCGCCGCAGGTGGCGTCGTCGAATCCCGCCCGCAACAGCGCGGCACGCGTATGGAAAGCGCGCACAATCGCCTCGGGTGAACTCGGCAGCAACTCCTCGGGCAGCCCGAGCAAGAAGCCGCGGTACCGGCCGAACTCGGCCAGGGCACGTTCCTCGGGGGTGAATTCGGTGCGCCCCTTGCGCAACGCACGCTGGGCGACGATATACAGGTTGATCATCCCGGCGGGCATCTGATCGACCTGTGGCACCGGCACGCCGTAGACAGCGGGATCCCAGCGATCGGACCGAGCGAGCGCGTTGTAGCGAACCATCGAGTGCATGAGCCGCACCATCGCCGCCGCCTCGAAACCCGGCCCGTGCCGGTCGAGCGCGCCGGGCAGCGTGGTGACCGCGAAGAAGTTGGCCGTTTCGTTGACCCGGCGCGCGGCGCGGCGGCCGGACAGTGCGCCGGTCAAGGCCATGGGCAGCGCCGCGTAAGTGTTGGTGAAGGTGGCGATGAACGCGCCCCGCGTCAGGAAGGGCGACAGCAATCCGGCCGAGAAGCGGGCCTGCCTGGCTCCTTCGCCGACCAGGCTCATGTCGATCCAATCGGGGACGGCTTCCATCGACGCGATGAACGCCACCAGTTCCGGCGGCGCGTCGGGCACGGCATCGACGCCCTCCCGACAGGCTCGATGCACCATGCCGATCAAGCTGGTCAGGCTGTATCTCGCGGACAGTGCGGCCAGTGGATCACCCACCGTGTCACCCAGCATGGTCGCCGTGCGGATGAGTTCGACCATTCGGTCGTCGCGCAGCAGAGGTTCCCGGTCGGCGACCCAGGTAGGCAGCGCCGCCGGTTCCCCCGGCAGTGTCGCCAGCCGTTCCGGTTGCCGGTCGAAGTCGATATCACCGTAGAGATCCGGTTGTAGGTCCCGCTGGCCGCGGACGATCTCCGCCAGGCCCGGGTAGTACCTCGTCATAGCACCCTCCAGATAACTAACGCTGCGTGAGTAATACTCACGCGGTGTTAGTTATGTTGTCAAGCACGGTCCGCCGAGATGTGAGATTTACTTGCTGTTCGTCCAGCAAATAACTTACGGTCATTTCGGTACGCCGGCACAGGGACAGCCCCGCCCGGCGCTCGTCGAACACCGACGCGCGAAAGGTAGGACAACGATGACCGAGCCCGAAGAGGGATCTCCGGAGTTCTGGGCCAGACATCGCCCTGATCGGCCTGCGATCGTTTGCGGAAACACCGTCATGACCTACAGGCAGTGGAACGACACCGCCGACCGTGTCGCCGAGGGCCTCGCCCGATGTGGGCTCCGCAGCGGCGATCGACTCGGAATGCGGTTTCGGCTGTCTCCGGAATGGTTCGTGCTCCAGCGCGCCCTGCAGAAACTCGGAGTCGTACAGGTCGCAGTGAACTGGCGACTGACACCGCGCGAGGCCGTCTACATCCTGCGCGACAGCGCCGCGAAAGGGCTGGCGTGCAACGATATCGACGTCGGTGACTGGGAAGCGGAGAACGTGGGCCTGCTGGTGACCGTGGGCCAGGACGACCCCGGCCCAGGGGTCGCCTACGAGGACCTCGCCGAAACCTACGACGCTCTCCCACGCTTCGGCGCTGCCCGCCCCGCGATGGTGCTCTACACCTCGGGCACGACCGGCCGACCGAGAGGCGTGCCGCCGGAGCGCGGGCTCGGCGCGGATCAAGATCGCCTCGCCCGCTACGCGAAGTCGGTGGAGTCGATCCCGCCGCAGCCCGACGGCGTCCGGATCCTGCTCACGATGCCGGTTCATCACGGCGCCGGGCCGATGCTCGCGGCGCAGGCCCACGCGCGCGGCGGGACTGTTGTCGCTCTCGATCCCTTCGTACCCGAGGAGGCGCTGCGGCTGATCGAGGAGCACAAGATCCAGTCCTGGGGCGCCGTGCCCACGATGATGCTGCGTATTCGCAGGCTGTCCGACGATGTTCGTGGGCGTTTCGACACCTCGTCACTGCGAAGTCTCGGCTTGGGCGCGGCCGCCGTACCGCACGACCTCAAAGAGTGGGTGATCGATACCTTTGGCGAGGGCGTCTTGTGGGAGCAGTACGGCGCCAGCGAGGCCGGCATGATCAGCTACACCGAACCCCGATACCAACTGAGCAAACCGGGCACCAGCGGCCGTCCCTACGACGGGGTGGAAATCGCGATCGTCGATCAGGACTGGAACCGGCTGCCGCCCGGGCTGCTGGGTGAGATCGCGGTCAGCACCCCGACCCTGCTGCGCAACTACCTTGGTGGCGCGATGCTCGGCGAAGACGTGATCAAGGACGGTTTCTACCGCACGGGCGACGTCGGCCATCTCGACGACGACGGATTCCTGTTCATCACCGACCGGATCAAGGACATGATCGTGGCGGGCGGGGTGAACATCTATCCGGCCGAGGTCGAGAAGGCGCTGGTGACTCACCCACGGGTGGTCGATGCCGCAGTCATCGGCATCCCCGACGACGAATTCGGTGAGAAGCCCATGGCTTTCGTCGTTGCGGCCACCGGCGCCGAACTCACCGAAGCGGATCTACTGGCCCACCTCGAACCCCGCCTCGCCGGCTACAAACGGCCACGCCGATTCGCCTTCGTCGACGACCTGCCGCGCAACCCGACCGGGAAAGTCGTCAAAACCGAACTACGCCAACCATATTGGGAAGGACGGCAACGCAATGTCTGACCGGTTGGACAGCGCCGACAGGCCCGCTGTCACGACGACGGTGATCGACGAGCAGATCCTGCTCATCCGAATCGACCGCCCCGACCGTCGCAACGCCTTCGACGGAGCGACAGCTCGCGCACTGGAAGCGGCGATCGACCACTACGAGGCCGACGACACGCTGCGCTGCGCGATCCTGACCGGCTCGGACACGGTGTTCTCCGCAGGGCAGGACCTCATCGCCGCCGCGACCGGTGACATGGGAGTCACCGAACGCCGCGGCGCGTTCGGCGTGATGGCCCGGCCTCCGATCAAACCCCTCATCGCCGCCGTCGAGGGGCATGCGCTGGCGGGCGGCCTGGAGTTGTGCCTTGCCTGCGACCTCATCGTGTCCTCGCGCACGGCCGGCATGGGGTTGCCCGAGACCGCGCGGTCGCTGGTGGCCATCGGCGGTGGGTGCTTCCGGCTGCCCAAACGCATTCCCTATCACCTGGCCATGGAACTCATCCTGACCGGAAAGCCGGTGTCGGCAACGCAGTTCGCTGAATTCGGATTGATCAACCGGCTCACCGAGCCGGGCGGTGCCGTCGACGGGGCGCTCGAGCTGGCCCGTGATATCTGCGCCGCCGGGCCGCTGGCCGTGCGGGCGAGCAAGCAGATCGTGGTCAACTCCCAGGCTTGGACCGACGCCGAGTCCTGGACCAACCAAATGAAGTATGTCGCCCCGGTCCAGCAGTCGGAGGATCTGCGTGAGGGCTTACGGGCCTTCGCCGAGAAGCGGGCACCGATATGGAAAGGACGCTGAGATGGCGCGAAAGCCCAGTGTCGAAAGCAGCCTGCTCGCCGGACAGGTCGCGGTCGTGACCGGCGGCTCACGCGGGATCGGCGGTGCCACCGCCACGGTGCTGGCCGCCAACGGCGCCAAGGTTGTCGTCGCCGACGTCGACAAAGACAAGGCCGACGAAATGGTCAGCGCGATCAACGACGTCTACGGACCCGACACGGCCGCGGCATTCGTCGCCGACCTCGTCGCCCCCGGTGTCTGCGACGAACTCGTCGCCTATGCGTGCACGCACTTCGGCGGCCTGGACATCGTGGTGAACAATGCCGGATACGCCTGGGACGGCCGAGTGCACGCCATGACCGACGACCAGTTCCAAGCCATGCTCGATATCCACCTCATCGTCCCGTTCCGGCTCGCCCGCGCGTGTGCCCCCGTATTCCGCGCGGCGGCACAGGCTGATGCCGCGAAAGGAGTCGTGCGCCATCGTAAGACAGTGATGGTGTCGTCGATGGCGGGGCTCATCGGACTCGACGGTGCAGCCAACTACGCTTCGGCCAAGGCCGGCGTGCTCGGATTGATGCGTAGTCTCGCCCAGGAATGGGGCTCGATGAATGTCACGGTGAACGCGGTCGCTTTCGGAATCATCCAAACCCGCTTCGGGCAGCCCCAATCCGATCGCGAAGTCCTGCACACGGGTGGTCGCGAGATCCGGGTCGGCATGTCGGCCAAGCAGGCACAGCGACTGGGCATAGCCGACGCCACCGACATTCCGCCCACCGACGACGAGGTCTACGCGTCGCGACCGATGCCGTTGGTGTCGCTGGGCCGGACAGGCACGATCACTGAAGCCGCCGACGCGATCTTCTGGCTGTGCTCACCGCTGTCGAACTATGTGACCGGCCAGGTAATCCCGGTAAACGGGGGAACACGCTCAATGTGATCGACCACCGCGCCCCCGCCCCGAACTGAGGTTTCCCCGCGATCTCGGATGTCGATTCCACCCACCTCCGATCTGCGGGGAACCTCCTCTCAGGGCTGTAGATAGACCTTGGTGGCCTGCCGCGCGTCCATCGCGCGATAGGCCTCGGCCACGTTGTCCAACGGGGTGACCAGGTCGAAGACCAGGCCGGGATCGATGATGCCGCCGAGCACTCGATCGATCAGATCGGGGAGGAACCGGCGTACCGGCGCCATGCCGCCGCGCACCCCCGCGTGCGAGTGGAAAAGCTGCCGACCCGAAATGTCCACGCCGGCGGGAAGTCCGACGAACCCGATGTTGCCGCCCGGGCGGACGATCCCCAGAGCCTGCTGGAGGGATTCGCCGGTACCCACGCATTCGAGCACCGAGCCGGCGCCCGAACCGGCCGTCAGCTCCCTGACCGCGGCGATGCCCGCCGCACCCCGCTCGGCGACCAGATCGGTGGCCCCGAACCCCAGCGCGAGGCGCTGGCGTTCCGGATTCCGGCTCATCACGATGATCCGCTGCGCGCCCAGCTCTTTCGCCGCGATGACCCCACACAGGCCGACCGCACCGTCACCGACCACGGCGACGACCGCACCAGGACGCACCTCCGCGGCGACCGCCGCGTACCAGCCGGTACCCATGACATCCGACACGGCGAGCAGGCCGGGATAGAGCTCGCGGCCGGGCTGTTCCGGCAGCGCCACGAGGGTGCCGTCGGCCAACGGGATCCGAACCAGCTCCGCCTGGCAACCGGTCACGAGTTCCCTTCTGCGGCAAGCGGAATGGTAGCCGCCGCGGCAATGCTCGCATTCGTTGTCGGAGGCGACGAACGATCCGATGACGAACTGACCAGGCCGCAGCGTAGCGACCTCGCTACCGACTTCCTCGACCACACCGATGTACTCGTGGCCGATCGGCTGCGGTGCGGCAACGGGATGGATGCCCCGATACGACCACAGATCCGTACCGCATACACAGGTCGCCTCGGTCCGGATGATCGCGTCGGTGGGATGCCGGATTTCGGGGTCAGGAACTTCTTCGACCCGGATATCACCAGGTGCGTGAATAATTGTGGCGCGCACTGTGTCTCCCGTCTCGGATGCTCAGGCGGCCGTGGCGGCGGCGAGCACATGGACCGCGCAGACCGCACCGAGCCCCACCATGTGCGCCAAACCGGTTCGCGCCCCGGGATGCTGTCGCACCCCTGCCTCACCACGGATCTGGGTGGTGATCTCCGCGATCTGCGCCAAGCCTGTGGGCCCGAGCGGATGTCCGGCGCCGAGCAGTCCGCCGGAAGTGCTGACCGCGACCCGACCGCCCCGGTCGAACTCCCCCGCCGCCAGGTCGGCCGCGGCGTGGCCTTCCGCGCTGAAGCCCATCGCCTCGAGATACTGCAATTCCTCGACGGTGAACGCGTCGTGCAGTTCGACGAGATCGATCTCGCCAGGGCCGATTCCAGCCTGTTCCAGGGCCAGATCCGAGGTCTCACGGGTGAGTTCGGCGTCGAAACTCTTCGCGCCGTACAGCTGCTCACTGCGCTGCACCGACGACAGCACGCGCACGCAGCGCCGGGGCTCGATCCCGAGGCGGTCGATCGCGTCCTCGGAGACGACGATCGCGGCGGCGGCGCCCTCGCCGATCGGACAGCACTGCAAACGTGTGAGCGCACCGGCGACGGGTGGTCCAGCGAGCACTTCCTCGAGGCTGTATGCCTTGCGCCGCTGCGCATTCGGATTGAGGGCGGCGTTGCCGTAGTTCTTCACCGCGACGGCGGCGAGTTGTTCGGGGCCGATGCCGTAAGTACGCATGAACTCGTCGGCGAGCAGCGCGAAGTGGGCGGCGGGCGTGACCTGCGCGGCCGCGAGCTCCGCAATCCCGGTGTGACGCTGGGCAACCGGCCTGGGCGCCGGTTTGTCGACGCCCAGAGCCAGTGCAACATCACTGATTCCGCTCGCAACCTCCAGACACGCCAACCGGAACGCCGAAGAGCCTGACGCCGAAGCGTTTTCCACCTGGGTCACGGCCGCGCCACTGCGCCCCAGATGCCGCAGCATCGGGCGGGACGCGGCCATGCCCAGCATGGCGGTGCCGGTATAGGTCGCCTCGACCGAGGGCCATTCGACGCCGGCGTCGCCGAGTGCGGCGCGAACCGCGGCCAGCCCGAGCCGGATATAGGGCAGCGCACTCGGTGACCCGAAGGGGTGCAGGCCGATCCCGGCGACGTAGACCGGGCGCAGCTGCCCCAGATGCTTACCCATCACAGCTCCTCGGGGATCGGGGCGAACCGCAGGTCACGTGTGCCGGCACCGCCGGGCGCGGCAACTGTCGTCGCCCGCACCAGGCACCCAGGTCGAGCTTGGTCGGCGTGAATCAAGACACCGCGCACCATCGGACCTTCGGCGAGGGCGATGGAAGCGATGGTGCACGGCGCCTCCCCGTCACCATCGGGATGGTGCCCCACGGTCACCAGCGCCTGAACGCGCCCGAGTCCACTCAGGGCCACCGGCGTCAGGTCCGCGCCGTGTTCGCCGGTCAGCAGGGATCCGGCGTCCTGGTAGGGAAAGGATACGAAGCCGCTGCTGTCACGCACTCCGCGCAATAGCGGGGTACCGTCGGGAAGTACCTCGTACAGCTCCGGTTCGGCGGAAGTCGGTGTCATGGAAGCCTTTTCGAATTCTCCGAGTGAGTTGTCCACGCGTGATCGGCGGACGGTTATGCAGTCGATGCCGCGCTGGGCACCATAACTAACACTGCGTCAGCAATACTCACGCAGTGTTAGTTATGGTGTCAAGTGGCGGTGCGGTCGACGGCCGAAGGCTGCCCCATGTGCCGGTATCGGCGCAGAACGGCCCGCCGCCCAGCGAAGTAGCCGGGATGCGGGTGCGCGCTATCGACTTCCGACGTCGTGAGATTTCTGAACACTCTCGTTCCAGACCACGACGGACACATACGGGACGGAGGCGGTGGGCTGACGCGCGATCCCGCCTCCGACCAGGTACTTTTACCGATTTATCAGATCACGGAGTTCATAATGGTGCCCGCGCTGGTGGCGACGGCGCCGCCGGCCATGGCGCTGGCGATCATCTTGGGCGATTGCAGGCCGCCGCCGTTCCATTTCTCCCAGGCGAAGCGGCCGCCGCCGTAGGTGATGGCGGTGATGCCGGACAGCTGGACCAGCCAGGTGAAGTAGCGGCCCATCTGCATCAGCTTGTCGGCCAGGGGCGGCGCCTCCGGGGCGGGGTTGCCGACAACCTGGGCGACGACGGTGTCTTGTAACGCGCAGAGGATCAGGCTCACTGTCATGCTCCTTTATCGGATGCCGAGGTGAAGAATTCGCCGACCGTGCGGTCTTGTTCAGGCCCATTCAACAACACGAAAAAGGGCGGACAGGGCCGACACACCGCACCTGTCCTGCCCCCTTGTCACCGAGTTTGCGCATCGCCTCCAGTCTGCCGTAGATCCGGTGCTCATGCTTGGGAATTCCTGCCCCGCTGAGGGTTCGCTGAACCTATCCTGAGCGCACGCCCAAGGAAGGAATCTCGATGGCGCAGCCCCAGGTTGACCCCACCCCCGGATTGTCGGCCAGAATCGATACGTCCGTCGCGCACGAAGCCCGCGTCTACGACTACTGGCTCGGCGGAAAGGACAATTACCCGGCCGATCGCGCGCTCGGCGACGCGATCGCGGGGCACATCCCCGCTATCCGGACCATGGCCCAGGCGAACCGGGCCTTCCTCGGGCGCTCGGTGCGTTATCTGGCCCGCGAGGCCGGAATCACCCAGTTCCTCGATATCGGCACCGGCATTCCGACCGCGGGCAACACCCACGAGGTGGCACAGCGGGCCGAACCCAGCGCGCGGGTCGTCTACGTCGACAACGACCCGATCGTGTTGGCCCACGCCCGGGCATTGATGTCGAGTTCGCCGCAGGGCAGAACGACGTTCATCCACGCCGACTTACACGATCCGCGCAGCATCCTGGACGACCCGTCGATCGCTGCCACCCTGGACCTGGAGCGCCCGGTCGCCATCATGCTGGTCGCGGTGCTGATGTACTTCGACGATGAGAACGACCCGCACGGCATCGTCCGGACACTGCTGGACGCGGCTCCTTCCGGGAGCTACCTGGTGATCACGCATCCGACCGCCGACTTCGACGAGCGCGCGATGGCCCGGGTGACGCATTCGGCCGAGGCCGCCGGGATCACCTTCCATCCCCGCAGCCGCGCCGGCACCGAGTCGCTGTTCGCCGGTACCGAGCTGATCGACCCGGGCGTGGTCCCGGTCGTCACCTGGCGGCCCGACCTGGCCGAGCACCCTTCGGCCGAGGCCGTCGACCCGGAATCGGCCTGGTATTGGGCGGGCGTGGGTCGCAAGCCCTGACCGGGCGGAAAAGTTCCATGCGGGAATAGCTACGGGGACGATACGTTCGTTGGAACAAGTTAGTCCAACGAACGAAAGGGGCCGCCGGTGGCGACCGAAACCGTGTCGTCCGGCGTCGGGCTCAGGTCCGAGCGCGGCGCCGTCCTCGGGGCACTCATGCTCTCGACGGGCCTGGTCGCCCTGGATTCCACCATCATCGCCACCGCGATCCTGACCATTACCCAGCAGCTCGGCGGGTTCGCGCAGTTCCCGTGGCTGTTCTCGATCTATCTCCTGGCCCAGGCCGTGACGGTGCCGATCTACGGCAAGCTCGCCGACACCTTCGGCCGCAAACCGGTCCTGCTGTTCGGCATCGCGGTGTTCGCCCTGGGTTCACTGCTGTGCGGCCTGGCCACCAGCATGCTCGGGTTGATCATCTTCCGCGCGATCCAGGGGCTGGGCGCGGGCGCGGTGCAGCCGATGACGCTGACCATCGCCGGCGATCTGTACACGCTGACCGAACGCGCGAAGGTGCAGGGCTACATCGCGGCCGTGTGGGCCACCTCGTCGGTGCTCGGCCCGCTGCTCGGCGGCCTGTTCTCGGAGTATCTGAGCTGGCGGTGGATCTTCCTGGTGAATCTGCCGCTGTCCGCGCTGGCGGCGTGGATGCTGCTGCGGCACTTCAAGGAAGCAGCGCCGAAGCAGCGGCACACCAGAATCGACTATCCGGGCGCCGCCCTGCTCACCCTCGGCGCGGGCGCCCTCATTCTGGGACTGCTGGAAGGCGGCCACGCCTGGGCCTGGACCTCGCCGGTCGGGATCGGCATCTTCGTCGGCGGCGGGCTGGCGCTTGTGGTGTTCGCGCTGGTGGAGCGGCGCGCGGCGAATCCGATTCTGCCGCTGTGGGTCCTCACCCGGCGGGTGATGGTGGCCAGCAGCGTGATCTCGCTGCTGGTGGGTTCGGTGCTGCTCGGATTGACCTCCTATGTCCCGACATTCGCCCAGGGCGTGCTGGGCAGCAGCGCGCTCGTCGCCGGGCTGGGGGTGGGCGCGCTGACCCTGGGCTGGCCGATCACCGGTTCGCTGGCCGGAAAGGTGTACATGCGCATCGGGTTCCGCAACAGCGCGCTGATCGGCAGCGGTGTCGCGGCCGTCGGCGCCGCGTCGCTGCTGCTGGCGGGTGAGGGGTCGACGGTGTGGCAGCTGGCCGGATCGTGCTTCCTCATCGGCCTCGGTATGGGCCTGGTGTCGACGCCGTCGATCATCGCGGCGCAGTCCAGTGCGCAATGGCATGAACGCGGCGTGGTCACCTCGACGAACATGTTCGCCCGTTCGATCGGCAGCGCGGTCGGTGTCGCCGCCTTCGGCGCCATCGTGAACTCCCGGGTGCAGGGCGCCGACCACCCGGCGCCCGCCGTCCTGTCCGCGGCGGTGCACCTGGTGTTCATCGCTGTCGCGGTGGCGACGGTCGTCATGATCGCCGCCTCGCTCATGCTCCCCCGCATGCCGGAAACCCGCTGATTTCCGCATTCGATGCACCGTTGCCGCGCGCGCACCGTTGCGCGGCAGGCGGATTCGGGGTTACCGGGCGGTCTTCAGCCGGGTCAGGGCGAAGTATCCGCCGCACACCAGAACACCCCAGCCCACACCGACGGCGATGGCGGTGCGGCCGCTCTCGGTGAGGAACAGCAGGACGACGACCAGGGCGAGAAAGGCCAGCGCCAGCCAGGTGGTGATCGGTGCACCCGGCAGGCGGTAGTCGCTGGCCGGAAGCAGGCCCTGCTTGACGCGGGCACGGTAGATGAGGTGACAGACCAGGATCATGCCCCAGACGAAGATGATGCCGATCGTGCTCACCGAGGTGATGTAGGCGAACGCCTTGTCCGGTGAGATCACGTTCACGATGACGCCGATGACCATGACCGCGGCCGAGGCGGTGATCCCGATATAGGGCACCGCGCGCGAGCTGAGCTTGTTCAACGCGGCGGGGGCCTCGCCGTGCAGCGACAGGGTGCGCAGCATGCGACCGGTCGAGTAGATACCGGAGTTACAGGACGAGAGCGCCGCGGTGAGCAACACGAAATTGATCAGACCGGCCGCGCCCGGAATGCCGATCTGCTGGAACACCTCCACGAACGGGCTCTTGCCCTCGTGGAAGTTGCGCCAGCTCGACACCGACATGATCACCACGAGCGCGCCCACATAGAACAGCCCGATCCGGAACGGCAGGGTGTTGATCGCCTTGCGCAGGGTCTTGCGCGGTTCGCGTGCCTCCCCCGCGGTGACGCCGACCAGTTCGACACCGACATAGGCGAACAGCACGATCTGCAACACCAGCAGCGACTCACCGAATCCGTTCGGGAACACGCCGCCGTCGGCCCAGAGGTTGGTGACCGTCGGATTGGTCGCGTGGCCGAACCCGATGGTGAGCACGCCGATGCCGAGCAGGATCATGCCGACGATGGCAGTCACCTTGATGGTGGAGAACCAGAATTCGCCCTCGCCGAACAGGCGCACCGAGATCAGGTTCGCCGCGTACATCACCGCCAGCACCACCAGCGCGGTGATCCAGACATCGATATCGAACCAGTACTGCACGTACTTGCCGGCGACGGTGATCTCGGCCATGCAGGTCGCCACCCACACCGCCCAGTAGGACCATCCGGTCACGAATCCGGCGAAGCGACCGAGGAATTCGTGCGCGTACTCGGCGAAGCTGCCGGACACCGGGCGGTAGGTGAGCAGCTCGCCCAGCGCCCGCATGATCACGAAGATGGCCAGACCCGCGACCAGATAGGCCAGGATGAGCGCAGGGCCGGCCTGCTCGATCGCGCCGCCGGCACCGTAGAAGAGGCCGGTGCCGATGGCGCCGCCGATGGCGATCATCTGAATGGTGCGCGGATTCAGTCCGCGCGCGTAGCCCTCTTCGACCGGTCCGGCCGTCCGGGGTGACTCCACGTCCGCTGGTAGCCGACGGTCGGAGGTTGTCATGGCTGTTTCCCTTCCTCGTTCGAGGCGACACGCTACCGGCTGGCTAACAGCCGATGGTCATGCCACGACGCGAGCCGCCGGGGCCGCGAAGGGGATCAGGCGGTCGCCAGCGGGGTTTCGGGAACCGGCTCACGGCGATGATCGTGGAATCCGGGCAGGTAGCGGTCGACCAGCGGGACCATCAGCTGGATCAGCGGTCCGATGCCGAAGGCGTAGACCAGCGTGCCGATGCCGACGCTGCCGCCGAGCAGGAACCCGACAGCCAACACCGTCACCTCGATGCTGGTGCGGATCGACCGGACCGACCATCCGGTGCGGCGAACCAGACCAGTCATCAGGCCATCGCGTGGACCCGGCCCCATTCCCGCGCCGATATACAGCACCGTGGCAACCGCGTTGAGCACGACGGCCAGCAGCATCGCACCCGCCCGGGTAAGTATCGAATCCCAGTCCGGCAGCAGCCACAAACCGGCATCGACCGACAGGCCGATCACGATGACATTGCTGATGGTGCCCAGACCGGGCTTCTGCCGCAACGGGATCCACAGCAGTAGCACCACCACACCGGTGACGGCGGTGACCGCGCCGAAGCTGAGCGGGACATGCGCGGCCACGCCCTGATGGAACACATCCCACGGGTCCAGCCCGAGCCCCGCGCGGATCATCACCGCCATGGAGAACCCGTACAACCACAGCCCGCTGTACAGCGCGGCCAGACGACGAACCAGCATTCGACCAGAATGCCGTTGACTGGCCCGCAAATACAGAGCCAGTTCCCGAACTCTGGCCTGCTGCCCTCAGCCGATCCGGACGACCGGCCCGAACTCACCGGTGAACGGCGCGTCCAGCACGGTGTCGGGACCCTGCCGGGTCAGCGTCACGGTTCCAGTAGCACCGAGGAGCCGGGCGGTACCGGCCAGCGCCACGCCGCGCACGGTGACCGGACCGGTCGGGCACCCCAGCACGATCAGGTATATCTCGGAACCGCGCCGGGTGAACACCACGCGGGTACCGTCCGCGGCCGACGCCGTGGACGTCTGCCACGGCCGGGTCCCGTCGACGGCCTCCCGGTTGACCGCCAGCCACGCGCCGATGGCTTCCAGCCGAGCCTGCTGTTCGGGGACGATCACGCCGCTACCGCCGCTCGGACCCACGTTCAACAGCAGCGCGCCGTTGTTCGCGGCGGCCTCGGCGAGGTCGGCGAGCAGGTCCGCCGGGCGAGCGTAGTCCGCGTCGGTTTCCTGACGGTTGTAGCCGAAAGACCCGCCGATGCCGCGGTCCTGCTGCCAGAACGTGTCCTGCACGGTGTCGAAACCGGTGTACTCGGGCGTGCGGAAGTCGCTGTGCGGCACGGCGGGTGGCGTGGCGAGCCGATCGGCGCCGCCGGGCCGCGACACCACCCATTCCATGAAGCGATCGAATCCCCAGCGCAGCGGCTGCCACCCCATGATCTGCTTCCGGAACGACGCGGTCTGCCAGCGGTCGTTGACGACGCCCTCGGGAACGGTGTTGTAGTAGTCGGCGAACAGCGCGTTCAACCGCTGCTGCCCGGTGGGCCAGCCGATGTCGTTCCAGAGGATGTCCGGCCGATATCGCTGCACCAGTTCACGCACCTGCGCCTCCGCGTAATCGGCGTAGTCGGCGCCGTAGGGCAGGAAGAGGTAGTCCCCCAGCGTGTTCACCACGCGAGGCTGGAACGTCCAGTCGACGCCGCCGGAGTAGTAGAGGCCGAACTTCATCCCCCGCGCCCGCACCGCGGCCGCCAGCTCCCCGACCAGGTCGCGCTTCGATCGGAAATCGGGGGCATGCGGGTTGTGCACGGCCGAAGGCCACAGGGCGTAGCCGTCGGCGTACTTGGCGGTCAGCACCACGTAGGAGGCGCCGGCGGCGCGGAACGACTCGGCCCAGGCGTCCGGGTCCCATCCGGCCAGTTCCGCCTCGAACTTCCGCGCGATATCGGCGTAGTCGGCCGCGCCGTAGGTGGCACGGTGATAGGCCGCCGCCGGGGAATCCGGATCCTTGATCTGGTTGGCGTAGTCCTCGGCATACGGGCTGCGGGTCAGCGCGTGGTCGTAGTCCCCGACGACCGTCTCGGTGAAGGTCCGACCGGTCGGCGCGAAACCCGGGACCGAATACGGGCCCCAATGCAGCATGATCCCGAACTTGGCGTCCTGGAACCAGGCGGGCAGCGGGTGCTTCCGCAGCGAATCCAGCGTGCTGTCGTATGGGCCCGTAGTGGTCATGGCCGCCTTCGCGTCGTCGATACGAGCCCACCGCCAGGATCCGATGCCGAGGACCGCGGCGGCCAGCACCCCCAGCGCCAGCGCGGCGATCCCGGCGCGCAGTGCGATCCGGGCGAGGCGGCGGACACGGGAACCGGAGGTCATAGCACAACGCTATGGGCGGATCACCGGCGCTGTCGTCATACCGAAGACCCATCGCGGGTCGGTCTCCGGTAGTACCGGCGGATGAGCCGCGCGCCCGAGCCGCCGCGGTGCTCACCGACGGGACCGGTGCGCGGCGGTAGCGTCGGCGATATGAACAGTGTCGGGGTTGCCGTGATCGGGTACGGGCTGGCGGGATCGGTATTCCACGCGCCGCTGATCGCCGCCGAACCGCGCATGCGGGTGGCCGCGGTGGTCACCGGATCGGCGCGACGGGCGGCGCAGGCCGAGCGGGAACATCCGGGGGTGCGCGTACTGCCCGACGCGGACGCGCTGTTCGCGGACCTGTCCGGCATCGACCTGGTCGTGATCGCCACACCGAACCGCACCCATGCCCCGCTGGCGCAGCGAGCGCTGGCCGCCGGAGTCGCGGTGGTGGTGGACAAGCCGTTCGCGGTCACCTCCGCCGACGCCGAAGCCCTTGTCGCACAGGCAGACCGCGACGGCCTGCCGCTCACGGTATTCCAGAATCGACGGTGGGATGGCGATTTCCGCACGGTGGGGCACCTGATCAACACCGGCGAACTCGGCGAGGTACGCCGCTTCGAATCCCGTTTCGAACGCTGGCGGCCGGTCCCCAAGGGCGGCTGGCGCGAGGTCGGCGATGCCGCGGACGGTGCGGGCATCCTGCTCGACCTGGGCACGCATCTGCTCGACCAGGCACTGACACTGTTCGGGCCGGTCCGCTCGGTGTACTGCGAACTGGACTGCCGTCGAGCCGGAATCCGGACCGACGACGACGCGTTCCTGGCTCTCACCCACGAATCCGGTGTTCGCTCGCACCTCTGGATGAGCGCCGTGACACCGCGCCTGGGGCCCCGCTTCCGAGTGCTCGGTTCGGCGGCCGGGTACGTCGTGGACGGCCTGGATCCCCAGGAGGCAGCCCTGCGTGCAGGTCGGCGTCCCGGCGAACCTTCGTGGGGCACGGTCGATTCCACGGAGTGGGGCACGCTCGGCGCCGACCCCGGATCGCGCCCGATCCCGACCCTGCCCGGCAACTACCTCGCCTTCTACACCGCCATGGCCGACACCGTGCTGCACGGCGCGCCCGTTCCCGTCGACCCGCGCGATGCCGTGACCGCACTGCACATCCTCGAAACAGCTCGCGCCTCGGCCGCATCCGATGCGGCCCGCGCGGTGTAGGCAAGCACCGGCGTCCGGAACCCGCGGATCGCTGCGCATCCCGCGCGGTGAATTCGTCTGGTGGACCGCGTCCGAGCGCGCCGATAGGGTGCGGCGGTGGACAATGCGGAATTGATCGACCGGGGCGCGTCTATCGCCGATCGGCTACAGACGACCCAGCTGCCGCCGTCGTGGCAGCTGGTGGTGCTCACCGGCGTGATCGCGCTGATACTGGTCGCCTATTCACCGGTGTGGCGGGTGACCCGCAATGTGGTGACCATCGCGCACGAGGGCGGGCACGCGCTGTTCGCGTTGCTCACCGGGCGGCGGCTCAACAGCATCACCCTGCATTCGGACACCTCCGGGCTCACCGTCTCCAGCGGCAAGCCCTACGGCCTCGGCATGATCCTGACCGCTATGGCCGGCTATCCCGCGCCGCCGCTGCTCGGCCTGGGCTTCGCGGCGCTGCTCGGCGCGAACCGCATCACGCTCATGCTGTGGACCGCGATCGTGCTGCTGGCCGCCGTGCTGATCAAGGTGCGCAACGTCTACGGCGTGGTCACCGTATTCGGTTTGGGCGCACTGACGTTCGCGGTGTCCTGGTTCGGCACCGACACGGTGCAGGCCGCCTTCGCCTACCTCGGCGCGTGGTTCCTGCTGCTGGCCGGAGCGCGTCCGGTGCTGGAGTTGCAGCGCGGCCGGCGACGCCGTCAGCGCAATCCCGGCGGCGTCGATTCCGATGCCGATCAGCTCGCCCGCCTCACCCGTCTGCCCGGGCTGCTGTGGGTGCTGATCTTCGGGGGCATCGCCGTCGGCTGCCTGGCGGTAGGTAGTGGGTTCCTCCTCTCCGACGCGACCGGTGTCTGCATTCCGGTGATCTCGGGTGACTGCCCGGCCCCGGCCTGGCTCGGCTGACCCCAGATCCCTCGGGCACGATGGATCCCATGAAACTGCGTATCTTCACCGAGCCGCAGCAGGGCGCGAGCTACGACACCCTGCTGGCGGTAGCGAAAGCCACCGAGGACTTGGGTTTCGACGCGTTCTTCCGCTCGGATCACTACCTGGCCATGGGCGACTCCGACGGCCTGCCCGGGCCCACCGACGCCTGGATCACCCTGGCCGGGCTGGCCCGCGAGACCGAGCGGATCCGGCTGGGCACCCTCGTCACCGCCGCCACCTTCCGGCTGCCCGGCCCACTCGCGATCCAGGTGGCCCAGGTCGACCAGATGTCCGGCGGCCGAGTCGAATTGGGTTTGGGCAGTGGCTGGTTCGCCGCCGAGCACACCGCCTACGGCATTCCGTTCCCGGACGACAAGTTCGCCCGCTTCGAGGAGCAGCTGGCCGTCATCACCGGACTCTGGTCCACGAAATCGGGTGACACCTTCGATTTCGCCGGCGCGCATTTCCAGCTCAGCGGCTCCCCCGCCCTGCCGAAACCGGTGCAGGACCCGGTGCCGGTCATCATCGGCGGCACCGGCCCGAAGCGCACGCCGCGACTGGCCGCACAGTACGCGAGCGAATTCAATGTGCCGTTCCATTCGGTCGAGGACAGCGCCCGGAGTTTCGCGCGGGTCGGCGCGGCCTGCGCGGCCTATGGGCGCACCGTCGAACCGGTGTACTCCAACGCGCTGGTGGTGTGCGTCGGCGCCAGCGATGCCGAGGTCGCACGGCGGGCCGCCGCGATCGGGCGCGAGGTGGACGAGCTCAAGAGCAACGGGCTGGCCGGATCACCCGAAGAGGTGCTGGACAAGATCGGCCGGTACGCCGAAGTGGGCAGCCGGCGGATCTACCTCCAGGTTCTCGACCTCCAGGACCTGGACCACCTGGAGTTGATCGCGTCGAAAGTGCAGTCGCACCTGTGAACTCCGGCCCTGCTCATACGCCCGGCGATCCGGGTGTGTGAGCAGGGCAACCGTTGGATCTGCTAACAATCCGCGCACAGGCGCCGATCCCACCCATGCCGTCGCACATCGACGTAGCTGTGCGCCAGTTCACATCGAAGGCCCGAAAACACAGAATCCCGCGCCGTTCGAGTGCTATTCGCACAGGAGTTCTCTTGAGATCGTTTCGTCGTACCGACCGCCCTGCCGCCGCGCACCAGACCGGCGCCGTGGCCACCGCACTCGTCGCCGTCGGCCTCGCCCTGACCATGGGCGCGGCAACCGCCGGCGCGCGACCGGTCGGCCCCTTCGAGGTGGGCGGCGCGATCGAAGCGGAATTCGACCGAGCGGGCGGAACGGCGGCCCTCGGCGAGCCCACCGCCGCCGAAGCCGACGCGGCGAATGGCGGCAAGTTCCAGACCTTCGCCAACAACGCCGCCATCTACTGGTCCGCCGCGACCGACGCGCACGTCGTCTCCGGGCCGATTCGCGACAAATGGGTCGGACTGGGCGCGGAAAACGGCGCCCTGCGGTATCCGGTGACCAGCGAGTCGCCCGCCGGATCCGGCCTGTTCGCCCACTTCCAGGGCGGCTCCATCTACTACTCCGTCGGCACCGACGCACACCAGATCGGCGGCTACATCCGCGACAAATGGGGGCAGCTCGGCTGGGAGAACAGCCCGCTCGGGTTCCCGCTCACCGACGAGGCCGCCGGCGCCAAGGGCGGCCGCTACAACCTCTTCCCCGGCGGAGCCATCTACTGGTCGGCGAAGACCGGCGCGCACGCGGTGTGGGGCTCCATCCGCGACAGCTGGGCCCGGGCCGGCGGCGACGGCGGCCGCTACGGCTACCCGACCAGCGACGAATACGACTACCAGGGCGGCAAGGCACAGGACTTCCAGGGCGGTCGCATCACCTGGCAGCCCTAGACCTGAGTAGCCTGTCGCCTGTGCAACCGCTTGGCGTGAACGATCCACGATGGATCGGCGACTACCGCATCCTCGGTGTCCTGGGCACCGGAGGGATGGGCAAGGTGTACCTCGGCCGCAATGCGGGCGGGCGCACCGTCGCGGTCAAGGTCATCCGGCCGGACCTGGTCGGCAACGGTGAGTTCCGCGCGCGGTTCGAACGCGAAGTCGTCGCCGCCCAGCGGGTCGGCGGCCGATTCACCGCGCCCGTGCTCGACGCCGACGTCGCCGCGAACCCGCCGTGGCTGGCCACCGGGTACGTCGCCGGGCTGCCGCTCGACGACGCGGTGCGCCGGTTCGGCACCTTCACCGAGGACACGCTGCTGGTCCTGGCGCGTGGTCTGGCCGAAGCGCTGATCGCCGTGCACGGCGCGGGCGTGGTGCACCGCGACCTGAAACCGTCGAATGTGCTGCTGGCCGTGGACGGTCCGAAGGTGATCGACTTCGGCATCGCGCGCGCCGTGGAGGACACCCAGCTCACCACCACCGGAAAGGTCATCGGCTCACCGGGTTTCATGTGCCCGGAGCAGGTCACCGGGGACGCCGTGGGCCCGCCCGGCGACGTGTTCGCGCTCGGCGGTGTCCTGGTGTTCGCGGCCCGTGGACAAGGCCCGTTCGGCACCGGCGAGACCGTGCACATGCTGTGGCGGGTGGTCTACGAGGAACCGAACCTGGACGCGGTGCCCGAACGGTTGCGGCCGATCATCGCTGCCTGCCTGGCCAAGGATCCGGCCGCCCGGCCCACCCCGCATCAGATCCTGGACGAGCTGACCCGGCTCGGCGTGCCCGAAGGCGGCGGCTGGCTGCCCGGACCGGTCCTGCACGAGGTCAGCACGCGCGCCGTGCAGCTGCTCGATCTGGATTCCGGCCACTCGACACCCGAATTCTCGGCCGACACCGGACAGCAGTGGCCCGGTGGCCACACGCCGCCGCCCTGGCCGGGCACCGCGCAGATGCCGGAACAGCATGCGGCATCGGGTTATACGAGCCGCACCGAGCCGACCCAGTTGGCCCAGTCGGTACCGGCCGCACCGAAGCCCCAGCGGCGCGTGGGCCTGATCGCGGGTCTGCTGGCGGTCATCGTGTTGATCGCAGGTGCGGCGTTCTTGGTCGGTAACCAGTTGCGTGACAACGACTCCGGCGCCAGCGCCGACTCGACCGCGCAGACCCCCACGCCCACCACGCCGGCCCCGGCGACCTCGTCGACGCCATCGTCGTCCAGCAGTACGGCTCCGGCCGGAGACGCGGTGCCGAAAGCTTTCGTCGGCAGGTGGAAAGGCTCCGCCCAGGACGGTCTGATCCCCTTCGACATCGAGCTGACCATCACCGACGGCACGCTCGGCGAAGAGGTCGCCACCTCGGCGAACACCGGCAAGGTCTTCGGCACCCGCTGCACTCGCATCGAGACCCTGACCGCGGCCACCGACACTCAGCTGACCTTCCAAGCCCGCCTGGCCCCCGACGCCGCCGGGGGCTGTGCCGACGACGGCAACACCTCTACCGTCAAGCTGCTCCCGGATGGATCGCTGTCCTACAGCACCCCCGGCTACTACGGCGGAACGATCGCAGGCACCCTGCGCAAATCCTGACGGCACGTCGCGTCGCCGAGCACGATCGTCTCGGATACGCTTGCGCTGCTTCCCCACTCCCGCGCTGCGGGATTCGACCGGACGGTGTTGTCCGCTGCCTGATGGTCTCGACGGCGGTCGAGAGCTGACGAACTCGGAGTTTCGATGACGATCGCTGGTGCCCGGAACGCGCTGCTGACCGCGGTGTTCGCTGTAGTGCTCGGTGCCGCTCCCGCGCACGCGGACGTCGTCGACAGTGTCTGTGGCACACCGTTGTCCGCGAGCGAGATCGACACGATCGGGTGGCTTTCCGATACCGCCATGCTGACCGGGTCGTCGATGGACCGTTTGGAGCGCGCCATCGACAACCATCATCGGATCACCGAAATCCTGGTGCGGCACCGGGATCGGCGCGGGTTGCTCGCCCTCGGTCTCGACGGTGTCGAATACGCGGCCGTCCTGCCGCTGCAACGCGATCCGGCGGCCTTCGCCGATCCCGAATGGGCGCACCGGATCAGCCTCGACCTGCTCTCCCGCTTCCTGGACAGCCTGCACGCCGAGTTCACCGGAGCGACCGCCGCGCCGCACTGGGCCCACTACTTCGGCCTGGCCCGCCGGTGCGAGCTCTCCGCCGCACGCGTCGCCATGGCCGGATACAACGCGCACCTCACCGTCGACCTGTCCTACGCTGTCGCGGCCGTGCGCAGCACCCCGGACAATGCCGGCGACTATTTCCGTATCGTCGACGCCATCGCCCAGCAGGGCACTCTGATCATCGACTCCACCAAACAGGTCTACGGCGGCGATCTCGGGCCGCTGTGGCGGTTCTACTTCGTCGGTGCGGGGCTGGATGCCGTGCTCGGGGCCGGTGTCGCCAGCGGCCCCCTGCTGCGCCTGGCCGACGCGGGCGCCAATGTGCTCATCTTCGGCAACGGTCTCGCGCTGCAAGACCCGGCTCTCGCACCGGCGGCGCGCGCCGAAATCGACGCGCTGTGGCCGACCGCCGATGCGGCGTTCGAGGTGTTGAGCGCCAACGGCGGACTGTGAAACAGCGACCGTTTCGGGTAGACCGGAGACATGAGCGCTCGACGACGTGCACCGGTACTCGTCGCGCTGACCGCGATTCTCGCGGCTTGCGCGGGGCCTGAGCCCGCGAGCAGTCCGACGAGCACCCCGGAGTCGCCGGCGCCGATCGAAGAGATCGCGCGCGGACTCGAGGTGCCATGGGGATTGGCGTTCCTGCCCGACGGCGCGGCACTGGTTTCCGAGCGCGACAGCGGCCGGGTGCTGCGAGTAGGCCGTGGGGAGCCGGAACAGGTCCACCAGGTATCCGGTGTGGTGGCGCGCGGCGAAGGCGGACTGCTGGGGTTGGCCGTAGCCCGGGACTACGCCGAAACCGGTTTGGTATACGCGTATTTCACCGGCGCCGACGACAATCGGATCGTGCGATTCCGCCCGGGCGGCCCGCAGGAGACGGTGTTCTCCGGGATCGCCAAGGCGGGCAACCACAATGGCGGCCGGATCGCCTTCGGCCCGGACGACATGCTCTATGTCGGAACCGGCGACGCGGGCGCGCCCGACCGCTCCCCCGATCCCACCAGCCCCAACGGAAAGATCCTGCGAATCACACCCGACGGCCGGCCCGCGCCCGGCAATCCGACCCCCGGATCGCCGGTCTACAGCCGCGGCCACCGCAATGTCCAAGGCTTGGCCTGGGATGCTTCCGGCCGCTTGTTCGCCGCCGAATTCGGCCAGAACCGCCTCGACGAGATCAATATCATCGAGCCCGGAAACGATTACGGCTGGCCCGCTGTCGAGGGCACCGGCGGCACCGCTCGCGGCTCCACCGACCCGGTGCTGACCTGGCCCACCTCGGCCGCTTCCCCCTCGGGCATCGCGATCGCCGGCACTACCCTCTACGCCGCCGCCCTGCGCGGCGAACGCCTCTGGACCGCTACCCTCACCGGCGACACCCTCGTCGACCCCCGTGCCCTCTTCCACAACACCTACGGCCGCCTCCGCACGATCGCCACCGCCCCCGACGGCACCCTTTGGCTCACCACCTCCAACACCGACGGCCGCGGCACCCCCGACCCGGCCGACGACCGCATCCTCCGCTTTCCCGCCATGCGATGACATCTGGCGGTCGCCGCCCCGCGCCTATGCTGTCGTTGTGTGAATGGTGCTGAGCCACAACCGCTCTCGATAGCGATCGACCGACCGGTTCGCCTCTCCGGCGGTGTCGGGACGGCGAATTATGGTTAGGCGCTGTGTGTCTCGGGAGAACGAGTACGATCGGGATCCGTGGACGGTCCTCATGTGCGCGAGCAGCTACACCTCAGGTGCTGGACGTGCTGCGCGAGCTGTCCTCCACCATGATTCGTGACTCGGTTGGTGAGGCACGGTCGCGACCAGCCAGCGCAGAACGAGCAACCCGTCGCCACGGTGGTGTCGGCGGAGCGACGGTCGACTCGCGCTGACGCTTCATCGGTTCGGCTGCATTTCTGACGATTTCTGTTCCATTACCTGGAGAAGGCGTTGACCAGACAATACGATCCTCGACCACCTCACGCATCGCCGGGCATGCCGGTCGGTCCCCTCGGCGAGGGGCAGCTCATCCCCTTGTACACCGAGGAGTTCGCTGCCGATCCACACAAGGTCTACGGGGAGATGCGCCTTCGGCACAAGACTCTGGCGCCGGTCGAGCTATCGCCGGGCGTTCCCGCGACGTTGGTGATCGGCTATCAGACGGCGGTCCGCATCGGTAACGACGAGCCCCACTTTCCCGCCGATCCGCGCACCTGGCAGCAGAACATTCCCGACGAATGTCCTGTGAAGCCGATGATGGAACATCGGAAGAACGCACTGCGCAGTGCCGGTGCCGAGCACAAGCGTTATCGCGACGCGAGTGTTGCCAGCATGTCGGCGATCAACCTCTTCACGGTGCAGGACGACATCGAGAAGTTCGCGGTCCCGGTCATCGAAACCTTCCGGCACGACGGTCACGCCGACCTGCTCACCCAATACGCTCTTCCGGTCACCTTCGCCTATGTGAACCACATGGTCGGCTGTCCGGCGGAGATCGGCCAGAAGGTCGCCACCGGAATGGCGATGATGTTCGAAGGCGACCGCGCGGCCGAGGGCCAGATGATGTTCCAGACGGGGCTGGGCGAGCTGGTGGACCTCAAAACCCAGTATCCCGGCGATGATGTGACATCGCGGCTGATCGCGCACTCGGCCGCTCTCACCCGCGAAGAACTGATCCAGCAGCTGGTGACCATCTATGGCGCCGGCATCGAGCCGCTGGTCAACCTCATCTCCAACACGCTGCTGCTGATGCTGCGAGACCCACGCTACTTCGGTCCCGCGTCGTTGACGACGACCGATGCCGTCAACGAACTCCTCTTCACAGATCCGCCCCTGGCCAATTTCGGGTTCACCTATCCGCCCCAGCCCATCTATGTCGACGGTGAATGGCTTCCCGCCCATCAGCCGGTGGTCATCAGCATGGCGGCATGCAACACCGATCCCGCCGTTTTCGGCCCGCTCACCGACAACCGATCCCATATCGCCTGGGGCACCGGCCCGCATGTCTGCCCGGCCAAGGACGTCGTGACCCAGGTCGCTCGGCACGCGATCGACTTCCTCTTCGACTTGTTGCCGGCGCTCGGACTCGACCCGGCCGCCGAGCTGGAGTGGCGCCCCGGATTCGTCCACCGGTCACTGGCAGCGCTGCCCGTGGTCTTCGACCCGCGCGGCTAGCGGCCGGGCACTACCGCGGTCGGAGGCGGCCATGACCGGCCTCCGACCGCGGAGAGATCACGAATTGTTCAGCGCTGCACTGTGCTTCGTGACGAAGGTTTCCGATCCGGTGCCGAATCCGGATCGGACCAGGGTGGGCGGCAGTTCGAACGCTTCCACGATCGCCCCCAGATGCGGTGCGAGGCGGGCGAGCAGTTCTTCGCGGATCTCGATCAGTGACCTGCCCAGCTTGGGCAGCGGCCCGTCGAACAGCAGGGCGCCGCTGTGCGCGATCGCCTGGCGCACAGCGAAAAGGACCACGAGATCCTCCGCGACCTGGCGTGCGGGTTCGGGCAGCTGCTGAGCCCGATCGGCCAGAGCTCGCGCGGCGTGATTGGCGGTGCCGGCGGCAGCGGCCTCGAGCGCCACATTCCCGGCACGGTCCCAGCGTTCCTGCCGACTGCCCGCGGTGGTGTCGTAGGTCTCGCGTGCGCGTCGCTGGAGGTAGGTTTCGCGGGCGTTGAGCCAGTCCAGCCATGCCTCCGGTGAATCGGTGTCACAGACCTCCGCGCTGGCCCCGGGGCGACCGTGCGCGGGGTTCTCCCAGGCAATCATCCGGCGATACGCTGCCTGCAGGGCGATGACGTAGCTGTCGCCCTCGGCGGTAGCCGCGGCATCACGAAGCGCGCGGAACTCCACGATGCGATTGTGTGCGAACATCCCCTGCGCGCCGAGCCGGTCACGGACCTCGCTGGTCACGCCCAGCGCTGTGGTGGTCGTGAGGTACTTGGTCAGGGAGACGAGATCGGTGATCTCGTTGGCATGCTCGTCGTCGCCGGCGTTCTCGAAGGCGTCGATCGCCAGCTCGACCGCCGCGCTGGCGACGTAGGTGTCCGCCGCAACCTCGAGCAGGCGGGCATTGTGGGCTCGCAGGTCGGCCAGTGCGATGCGGCCACCGTCCATGCTCGGAATATCGCGCTGGGTGGCGTGCTGGAGGGCAACAGACAGCGCCGCCCGCGATATCGCCGCTGCCATGGCCGAGATGCATAGTCGTCCCAGCCGGACACGGGCGATGGCACGCCAGACCTGATTGTCGCGCGAGATCGGTGCATTCAGCCGGCCATCGTCATCGATGGTTGTGCCGGTATGGGATACGAGGGCCTCGCGGCCCACTCGCACATGGTCGAAGCGCGTCAGCGAGTTGTCCATACCGATGGCCGGCTTCTCCGGCATCGGGCGAATCGTGATGCCCGGGCGGATGGTGCCGTCGCGATCGACCAATCGCACCAGGAACGGGTAATTGCCCTGTTTGACACCGTCGACGATCAACCGCGCGAACACGATGCCGAACCGTGCTACCCCCGGCACCGGGGGCGCCGCGGTCGTGGGCATGTACTTGATCGCCGTGGCCGTGGGGGTGTGAATGACGAAGCTGCCGCCATCGGCCGGATCGAAGGTGGCGGTGGTCTCCAGGCCGGGAAGGTCGCTGCCGTGACCGAGCTCGGTCAGGATGTAGGCACCGACCGCGCTGCCTTCCAGCAGTTCTTGCTTGGCCGCCTCGACCTCGCTGTTCGAAGTCGCCTCGAGCAGGGTGCCCAGCACCAGATTGATCTGCACCGTGAGCAGAGCGCCGAGGTGTGTGTCGACGACGGTGGCCTGCTCGTGCAGGGCGACCAGCTCCCGCAGGTCGGTGGCGATATCGCAGGCCGAAATCCGGGGCAGCAGCTGTAGATACCGCTCGTAGGCCCGTTTACCCGGGTCCTTGGCGGCGTCCCACCAGTCCAGATCGAATGCGGGCTCTGCGAAGATCGTGTTGTACCGCTCGGCCGCGGCTCGGCGATCTTTGTGGAACAATAGACCTGCGAGATCACCTACGAGATCACCTGCGTACTCACGCGATACCATAACTCCACCTTCTACTTTCGTGCGATCCCAGCGAGCGAGGGTGTGCCGCTGGGCATGAGGAAGCCCACCCAATGGGCACCGGTGATACCGGTAGATTGAGGCGAGTCTCCTAGAGCTGCTACTGGGCCCTGGCAAGGCGACCAGCCCCGGAGGGCATGCGATTACACGCCGAAACCGGGTTGGACAATGTCATCAGGGCGGAAAATCTCACCTGCGCCGACGGAAAGCCTTGCGCTGCTGGAGAAGTGACGTCGCTCTGGAAGCGAACCGGTGCGAGACCACTGTTTTGAGTCGCATCACCATCCTGAGCAGTCGAACCTATAGCCAGACACCCGAACTGGATCCACCGCAACTGCTGCCGACGGTGCGGCAGCGGGGTTGCTGTGGATCCCCACGTGAATTGTATTGTGCCACAATATGTGCCCTTGCTCATGGTTAACCGCTTCGCGCTGGCCGGATGGGGTGCCGCGGGCGGTATCGGCGCAGGCGGATCCCCGATGGAGGCGGCCCACCCGGCACGAACTCACGGGAATCCGCACCATCTCATCCCACCACCGATGAGCACCCGGCGTCCGACGGTCGTGCAGCGGCCGCTGCCGAGGTCGTGGGCGATGGATCGGTGCTGCGGTGGCGGCTGTATCACCTCGAAACGGTGCAAGCGGTCGCGGCGGGACCGGCCGAGGACGGCGGGGGCAGGCAGTTGCATGCGGCCTGTGGATCGGGCAAGACGCCCATCGCCGAGCGGTGTTCGGTGGACCTGGTGCCCGCGGGCAGGGTGACGGTCGTGCTGGTTGCCCTCGATCGCGCCGGCGGGGCAGACCATTGCGGTGATGGCACGGTTTCGGCCCAGCTGCCAGGTGATTGCGGTCCTCCGACGACACGGTGGCCGACGCCCCGCTCACACCGGCGATCTCGGGGTTGCAGTGAGCACCGACGACACGGCTGTCGCCCAGTGGCTACGCGCGGGCGGTGACCGCGTGCTGGTCGCGACCGGGCGTATGGATCACTCGCGCGGTGCGGGCTCGACCGTTGCGCAGGCCGGGTCACTCGGCAGGGAGGTGGCGGGTCAGGACTTCGGTGAGAGCGCCGGTGCGGATCAAGGTTTCGGCGGCGGCTATTTCGGGGGCCAGGTGGCGGTCGGGGCCGGGGCCGGGAACCAGGGACCGGAGCAGGGCTACGGCGGCGGCGGTGACGGGGGCCGGGCGCAGCGGGGCACGCAGGTCGAGTGCGCGGGCGGCCGTGAGGTATTCGATGGCGAGGACGGTGGTGAGACAATCGACGGCTTTGCGAAGTTTGCGGGCCGCGGACCAGCCCATCGAGACGTGGTCCTCCTGCATCGCGCTGCTCGGAATGGAGTCCACCGAGGCGGGCACCGCGAGCCGTTTCAGTTCGCTGACCACCCCCGCCTGGGTGTACTGGGCGATCATGTGCCCGGAGTCGACCCCCGGGTCATCGGCCAGGAACGCCGGAAGACCATGGGAGCGCGCGACGTCGAGCATGCGGTCGGTACGCCGCTCGGCCATGCTCGCGACGTCGGCGACCGGGACGGCCAGGAAGTCCAGCACGTACGCCACCGGTGCGCCGTGGAAGTTGCCGTTGGATTCCAGCCTGCCGTCGGCGAGCACCACGGGATTGTCGACAGCGGCGGCGAGTTCGCGGTCGGCGACGAGTTCGGCATGGGTCACGGTGTCGCGGGCCGCCCCGTGCACCTGGGGCGCACAACGCAGGGAGTAGGCATCCTGCACTCGATTGCAGTCGGGCCCGCGGTGACTCGCCACGATCTCCGAATCCGCGAGCGCCGCGCGCATCCGGCGCGCCGCGCGGGCCTGGCCCGGATGCGGGCGCAGCGCTTGCAGTTCCGCCGCAAAGACCCGGTCGGTGCCCAGCAGTGCCTCCACGCTCATGGCCGCGGTGAGGTCGGCGATGTCGAGCAGCCGGTGCAGGTCGTCCAGGGCGAGGACGAGCATGCCCAGCATGCCGTCGGTCCCGTTGGTCAGTGCCAGTCCTTCTTTCTCGGCGAGCACCACCGGCTCGATCCCGTACGCGCGCAAGGCGTCCGCGGCGGGCCGCACTCCGTGGGCGTCGACGATCTCGCCCTCTCCCATCAGGGCGAGGGCGACCGCGGCCAGCGGCGCCAGATCACCGGAGCAGCCGAGCGAGCCGAATTCCGGCACCACGGGTGTGATTCCCGCGTTCAGCAGCGCCGCGAGCGTGTGCGCGGTTTCCGGCCGCACCCCGGTGTGGCCGGTGGCGAGGGTCCGCAGCCGCAGCAGCATGAGTGCACGCACGACCTCGCGCTCCACGGCCGGGCCCGCGCCGGCCGCGTGCGAGCGGATCAGCGACCGCTGCAGCGCGGTCCGGCTCTGCGGCGGAATGTGGCGGGTCGCGAGCGCGCCGAATCCGGTCGATACCCCGTATGTCGGCTGCCCACCCACGGCCAGTGCGTCCACGTGGGCTCGCGCGACGGCTACCCGCTTCTCGGCGGCGGCGCTCAGGCGCACCGTCGCGTCACCGCGCGCGACGGCGACGACCGTTTCCCGCGTCAGCGGCCCATCCAATTCGACCTGTGGCATGGGATCCATTCCACAACCGCGGCGGCCCGGGCAGAATGAGGCCACGCCGGATTCAGTCTGGTATTTCAGACACTCAGAGGTGGCGATGACCGATATCCCCGCTTTGCGCCGCGGTCTGGCCGTATTGCGCCTACTGGCGACCCGAGCCGGGCCGGTGTCGGCCGCCACCCTCGCCCGCGAACTCGGGCTGCCTCGCTCCACCACCTACCATCTGCTCGCCGAACTGGAGCAGGCCCGTTTCGTCACCCATCTGCCGGCCGAACGCCGGTACGGTCTCGGTATCGCGGCATTCGAATTGGGTTCTGCCTATCTGCGCCACGATCCGCTGGAGCGATTGGCCGCACCGCTGCTGCGGGAGCTGGTGGAGCGGGTCGGCCACAACGCGCACCTCGGCGTGCTGCACGGCAACGAGTTGCTGTATCTGATCAAGGAGCATCCCGCCCGTCCCGAAACCTTGGTGACCGATGTGGGTGTGCGGTTGCCGGCCCAGCTGACGGCGTCGGGCCGGGCCATTCTCGCGCATCTGCCGCCGCCGCATGTCCGCGCGCTGTTTCCGTCCGCCGCCGGGTTCGTGCATCGGACCGAACGCGGGCCCACCACGCTGGCGGCTTTGCGCGCCGTCCTGTCCGAGGAACGCCGCCGCGGCTGGTCCTGCGAGGATGGTCACATCACACCGGGTTTCGCGTCCGTCGCGCATCCCATCTTCGATCACGCCCACCATCCGATCGCCGCGATCAGCGTGACACTGCGCCATTTCTGCGATTCCGTGCCGTGTGCTGCCGATTGGTCGCCCTTGGCGGCCGAGGTGCGATACACCGCGATCGAGCTCACCCGGCGCATCGGCGGCCGCGCACCCTGAGTCTGTCAGCTGTCGCAACAAAGGTTGCGTTGAGCTATCGCGGGGCAATCGTGCACCGACCGACACCGCGATGGCCGGCTGCCGATGGGGCACTTTCCGTTTCGCGACCGAATCCGGCGTTGGCGCCCATCGGCCCAAGCCGGTGCTTCGATGCCCGTGCGGCTACGACAGCGGACTGCTCTGGCGTGCGCCCAGAACCCGCTCGATGGCCGACTTTTCGGACTCTGCGACCCGCAGACGGAAGCGGAACTTGCTCTGGATCCGCTGTGTCCCGCCACCGGCGACGATCTGCCGAAAACTCATCTCGCTCTTTCCCGCTCACTACATCGACACTGCACTACCCAGTGTAGCGAACCCAGACAATATCTAGCGATCCTAAGATTTTCCTAATCCGGCATTCCGGACCGGGATGGCGGCGGGCGCGATCGCGGCGAACGAGGCGAGCACGTCCCGCACGAAATCCGACCGCCGCACACCGAATTGCCGCAGCGCGAGGCCATGATCGGCGGCTACCACGACAGTGACGCCGGCCAGCATGAACCACCAGGCGGCGACCGCGAAAAGCCGTGCCGGACGAGAGTTCGCGGCGAACGCGACACGCAATCGCTGGCAGTGGAAGGGCACGTGGCGCTGCTCGTCGGCGAGGATCAGCCCGGCCACCTGGGTGGTGAGCGCATCGGAGGTGCCGTCGCGCAGCGCGCGGTAGTAGCGCAGCGCAACGACTTCCGCGAGCATCAACACCATCAGTTCCAGACGCAGACCCAGTGCCCGCCGCAGTCGGACGAACACCGTGTCGGTCCAGTGCCCGCGAATCACCGGCGCACCGGCCGCCTCCAGCAGTAGGCCGAGCATGCGCGCGTGGTTGCGTTCTTCCGCGATGAACAGCCGCGCCGCGGCCGAATACACCGGATCCCCGGCCCGATCCGCTTTACCGATCAAATTCGCGCCGTCACCACTCTCCCCGACCTGAAACCGTTGCACACTGCGCACCACGGCCGGGTCGAGCCGTGCGCCGCGAACCCAATCCGGGTCACCGGCGACGGCCCGCGCGGTCACTTTCGCTTCGAATTCCCCGGCCCACCGCGTGAAATCGGCGGCCGCAACGCTGCTCTGCACCATGGGCCAAACCCTAGGAAGCGCCTGTGCGGATGCGCGGGGAGCGCTGTGGAGATTCTGTGCGCGTTACGGTTTGCGCCCAACCCCGCCCCACACCGAGCCGGGCCGGACACCGCGTTCCTGCTCGTCGGTCCGCCAGTAGTTGAGCGGGACGATTCCCGGCTGCACGAGTTCCAGGCCCTCGTAGTAGCTCGCGATCTCCTTGCTCGAGCGTGGAATATAGGGAACGCCACCGGTTTTCGCGTAGTTGTGGCACAGGCGCACATAGCCTTCGTCGTCGTCGGTGCCGTCGTTGTGCGCCAGATAACTGCCCGGGACAACCGCGTCCATCATGGTCGAGATGATCCGGCGCGCGTCCTCGGTGGTGGGCGCGTGCCCCAGGACGCCCATGAACAGCACCGCGATGGGCTCTTTGAAGTTCAAGACATTGCGGGCGTCGGCGATGATCGACTCGGGTTCGTTGAAATCGCCCTCCAGGTAGGTGGTGACGCCTTCATCGGTGGTGTTGACCAGTAGCGCCCGGGCATGGGCGAGCACCAGCGGATCATTGTCGACGTAGACGATCTTCGCGTCCGGCGCCTCCTGCTGCGCGACCTCGTGGGTGTTCTCCATGGTGGGCAAGCCGGTGCCGATGTCCATGAACTGCCGGATCCCCGCCTCGGTCGCCAGGTAGCGCACCGCACGGATCAGGTACTGCCGCGACTGCACGGCCATGGTCTTGATATCGGGGTAGCCCTGAACCGACGACTCCCCGACCATCCGGTCGACCTCGTAGTTGTCCCGCCCTCCGAGCCAGTAGTTCCAGATCCGGGCCGAGTGCGGGATATCGGTGCGAATCAGGTCTTTGCGCTTGCTGGCCATGCTGGCTCCTGAACGAGAACAACGGTTGCGTCGCGGTGACTGTACTGCCGATCGGACGGCCGCCGGAGCGGGTTCGTGGACTCTGTCCGGCTCAGGACTCGAGCACCGCCATGGCGGCGTTGTGGCCGCCGATTCCGCTGACTCCCCCGCCGCGCACCGCGCCTGCGCCACAGAGGAATACCGTCTTCCGGTCGGTTCCCACACCCCATCGGCTACCTGGATCGTCGCGGTCGTCCTCGGAGTACGGGAAGGCGAGATCACGGTGGAAGATGTGGCCGCCGGGCAGTCCGATATCGCGCTCCAGATCGACCGGCGATTTGGCCTCCAGGCATGGCGCTCCGTCGGCGTCGCGCGCCAGACAGCCCGCGATGGGTTCGTCCAGCACCGAATCCAGTTGTGTCAGCGTTGCTTTCACCGCCGCCGCCTTGGCGGCGACCGGATCGGACTCGAACAGCCGCGCCGGGGTGTGCAACCCGAACAGGGTGAGCGTGTGCAGGCCCGCCGCAGCGGCCTCCGGCGCCAGGATGGAGGGGTCTGTCAATGTGTGGCAATAGATTTCGGCGGGCGGAGCGCTCGGAATCCGCCCGGCGACCGCTTCACGATAGGCCCGCTCCAGCTCGGTATAGGACTCGGCGATATGGAAGGTACCGGCGAAGGCATCGCGCGGATCAACGGCGCTGTCGCGCAGCCGGGGCAGGCGGTTCAGCACCATGTTCAGCTTCAGTTGCGCCCCTTCGGGTTTCGGTGACGCCGGGGTGCCGAGCAGCCGCTCCAGTTCGTAGGGGGACGCGTTGACCAGCACGTGACCAGCGCCTGTGACTCCCTGATCGTGGGCGACTTCGGCTGTGCCGCCGTCGGTTTCGATCGAGGTGACCGCGCAGCCGGTGATGATCTCGGCGCCCGCCGCACCAGCCGCCGCCGCCAGCGCGTCGGTCAGCGCGCCCATGCCGCCGACGGGTACGTCCCAGTCGCCGGTGCCGCCGCCGATGACGTGGTACAGGAAACAGCGGTTCTGGAGCAGCGCGGGATCGTGGGCGTGTGTGAAGGTGCCGATCAGCGCGTCGGTGAGCACGACACCGCGGACCGTGTCGTCGGCGAAGGTCGCCTCGATGGTTTCGCCCAGCGGGCGCTCGAAGATCGCCTCCCACATCACCGGATCGTCGACCCGGCGGGCCAGCTCGGCGCGCGAGGGCAGCGGCTCGGTGAGCGTCGGGAACACCCGCTCGGCCAGCCGGCCGGTGGCGGCGTAGAAATCGGTCCAGGCCCGGAAGTCCCGATCCGAGCCCGTGAGCCGGGCGAAGCTCGCCCGGGTGCGCTCGGCGGAGCCGGTATCGACAAGCAGGCCGCCCGCACCGACGGGCGTATAGGACGAGATCCGCCGACGGCGCACTTCGAATCGCAATCCGAGATCCCGGACGATCCGCGCGGGCAGCAGACTCACCAGATACGAGTACCGCGAGACGCGCGCATCGATCCCGGGGAACATCCGCGCCGAAACGGCCGCGCCACCGGTATTCGGCTCTTTCTCCAGCAGGAGCACGGAACGGCCGGCCCGTGCCAGATAAGCGGCGGCGACGAGGCCGTTGTGGCCGCCGCCGACGATCACGACGTCGTAGGAGGAGCGCTTCGGGGTCATGTCTCCTCGATAGCACGCCGGGTCGGGCGGGCGCTGTCGACGCGCGCCGGTTCGCGACAGATCGTCGATTTCGGAGCCGCGCCCGCTGCCGCCCGGGGGATACCCGCAGGCCGCTCCGCGCGGACCGTACCAGCCCCCTCCGACAGGTCGAATCCCACTGCGAGACAAGACAAACGACCAGATAGACAGACGTTTCCACGGCCCGGAACTTGTCGGTGCCCTCGCGTAAGTTGATCACCATGACAAGCAACGGGAGGGAACATGCAGACCTCTGATCGGGAGCGAGCGTCGGTGGTGCGGGTGGTCCCACCGGTCGCGCCCCGCAAGCTGGCGAAGGTGCCTTTCGTCGAGATGGCCGATGGCCGCCTGCAGGGCGTGGTGTCCAGTGGCTCGGATATCGCGCGGGTCTACGTGTCGTCGATTTCGGCGCAGACCCACGGCCTGAGCTGTAGCACCAACAACAACCGCCCGTGCGGCGGTCTCAACGGCGGTTGGCAGTGCAAACATCTCGACGCACTGGTCACCGAGGCGGTGCTTCAGTACGGGGTGGAGCGGGTGGCGAGTTTCCTGCGGGTAGAGGCCACCGACGCGCGCGAGCTGTCGGCGGCGCTGAACGGCACTCGCGAACCGGCGCCCGCGGCCGCGGTCTTCAGCCGGTTCCTGCGTCATCTGGCCTATCTGGAACTGCCCGGCAGCTCCGCGCCGATTCCCGAGCTGCACTGGTTTCCGGCCACGGGGGTAGCGCGCTGATGCTCGCGACACATCTCTCGCAACTGCTCGAGGAGCCGGCCGGAGTCGCCGAAGCGCTCGACGTGATCGCCGGGTTCGATGCCGCGCTCGTGCACGGATTTGCCCGGATCGGTGACGAGCAGGCTGCCGCGATGTCCGCGCTCGCGGCCGCGGTCGGCGCGTCGCCGCTGGGGCCGGCGGTGCAGAACGCCGTCGAGAAGCTCGGCACCGGATCGATCGGCCCGGAGGAGCTCTCGGCGCTGGCCGGTGCCCGTGCGGCGCTACTCGGCGCGATGCACGATGCACTCACCGAGCAGATCGATTCCGTTCTAGGGCGGCCGAGATCGGAATGGGCACCGGTCGATTCGGCCCCGCCCGCGCCCCCGAACCTGGTGGTGGGCTGCCGGTCCTGGCTCCAGGAGCTGGCGATCACCGGATGGCGCGGTGTCGACCACGATCTCGTCGCGGCCGCCGACCAGACGGTCGAGGCCCTCTGGGCCGAGCCCGGTCTGCGGCGACTCGCTGTCCTGTTGGACGGTCTGACCGTGGAGTTGAGCGCGTCGTGTCCGGTCGCCACCATGGATCCGATTCCGGCCAAACGCTGGGCCGATCTCTGGGCTCGGGCGCTGCTGCTGTCCTGGCGCGGCGAGATATCCGCCACGAGCACACCGGTTTCCGGGCGCCTGCTGATTCTCGGCGTCGACGTCCACGAGCACGCCACCGCGGTGCAGGCACAGGTTCACGGCGTGCTCGAGGGAGCAGCCGGCACCCGGCTGGTGCGGGCCGCCGTGTCCGCGGCCAAGGTCGACACCATTGTCGGCCCCGCGGTCTGGCAGTTGCTCGGTGCACATCGGCACCTATTGCAAGCGCTCGCCGAGCACCGCGCCCTGGAGATCACCGACATGCCGCTCACCGCGACCGGTGACCTGCTCTGGCACGACGACCGTGCCGTGGTGGCCGAGGCCGCGGATCCGTTCGCCACCGCACGCATCCAGCTCGCCGCGGCGACGGGACCGGCGACGGCCCCGCTGGATCGCGATCCGGTGCATCTGGCGCACCCGGTACTGGTCGAGGGCTATCGCGTGAAAGATGGTGCGTTCGAATTCGACGGGCACCGCCTGGCGATCGAACTCGACCGGCTGCCCAGCTGCGGTCCGCTCACCCCCGCCTCGCTCACCGGCTCGGCCGCGTGCCTCGGACTGCTGCGCTGGGACGCCGGTCAGTGGAGTCTGCGTCCGCTCGCAGTGCAGAAGAAGGTCAAGAGCACGGTGACCGAACTGCACAGCGGCGACTGGGCCTGCGGCCCGACGGATCCCAAGGTCGTGAAGGCGTACGCGAAATCCGGTGACACCGTCTCGGTGCTGCGGGAACGAGCAGGACGGTTGCTGCGCAAATGACCTCGACGACGCACGACGATTCGAGCACTCGGGCCACCGCGGAGCCCACCACCTACGAGACCCGGCGGCAAATCCTCTACTGGCGGCTGCTCGCCGGCATCTTCGACAACGAACCGCAGGCGGCCCTGGAATCCGCCGCCGTGGGGATCGCCGAGGACCACGGCCTCCCGGTAGCGCTGCTCGACCCCGGCGTCTCGATCGACAACGTGGTGCAGCGTTTCCCCGAGCTGGAAGGCGAATTCGACACCCTCGGCGCCGCGATCCGCGCCGGCGGCGAACAGCCCGAGCACGCCGATCCGGGCGACGGTATCGACGCGGACGAGGTGCGCAGCGCGGCCCTCGTGTCGAAGCTGCTGCTCAATGTCTTCGCGACGGGTACCGGCAGTGTCAGTGCCACCCGGCTCGCGGATTGGCAGCGCGATGCGCAATGGCTGCGGCGCGCGCTCGGCGCCGAAAGCGGCGGCGAGATGGCGACCGTGCTGGCCGGTTTGGAGAGCGATCTGGTCTCGCGGATGCGGTTGCGTGAGGTCCTGGCCGACCCGAATCTGGCCGCGCAGCTCACGCCGAGCATGTCGCTGATCGAACAGCTGCTGCGTGACAAGTCGAATCTGTCCGGCGTGGCACTGGCCAACGCCAAATCGCTGATCCGGCGCTACGTCGATCAGGTCGCCGAGGTCCTGCGCACCCAGGTCCAGCAGACCAGCGTGGGTACGGTCGACCGCTCGGTGCCGCCGAAACGGATCCTGCGCAATCTCGATGTAGACCGCACCATCTGGAAGAATCTGCCCAACTGGAACCCGCGCGACGAACGTCTCTATGTCGACCGGCTCTACTACCACCAGACGGCGAAACGCACCACTCCCGCGCGAATGATCGTGGTGGTGGACCAGTCCGGTTCCATGACCGACTCCATGGTGAACTGCACCATCCTGGCGTCCATCTTCGCCGGGCTGCCCAAGGTGGACGTGCACCTGATCGCCTACGACACCCGCGCCATCGACCTCACCCCATGGGTGCACGATCCGTTCGAGGTGCTGCTGCGCACCAACCTCGGCGGCGGCAACGACGGCCCGGTCGCGATGGCCATGGCCCAGCCCAAGATCGTCGACCCGAAGAACACCGTGCTGGTGTGGATCTCGGACTTCTACGAGTTCGACCGGTCCCAGCCGCTGTTCGAGACCATGCAGGCGGTGCACCGCAACGGGGTGAAGTTCATCCCGGTCGGCTCGGTCAACAGCTCCGGCCATCAGAGCGTGAACCCGTGGTTTCGCGACCGCTTCAAAACCATGGGGACCCCGGTGATCTCTGGCCGCATCCAGAAACTCGTCCACGAACTCAAGAACTTTCTCGACTAGGAGACCTGCACATGTCCGACACCTTGCGCGCCCCCGCCGAAGTCAAATACGCCGAAGAACTCGCCTGGCTCGAATCCATCGACGACAACCCCAAGCCGTTCGCCTGGCGCCTCAGCCCCACAATGGTGCGCCTGTTCATTCTCGGCTCCGAACGGGCCGACGGGCTGGATCGCGAGATCGATCAGAAGTGGTTCGGTGACCGCAGTTTCGTCGAGCGCAGCATCGTCACCCTGGCCTCGGATCGCGGCCTGCTGCTGATCGGTGACCCGGGCACCGGCAAGAGCTGGCTGGCCGAACTGCTGTCCGCCGCGATCAGCCGCAACTCCACCCTGGTCGTACAGGGCACCGCCGGCACCACCGAGGACCACATCAAATACTCGTGGAACATCTCCATGGTCATCGCCAAAGGCCAGTCGCGGGAATCGATGATCCCGTCACCGATCATGACCGCGATGGAACAGGGCGTGATCGGCCGCTTCGAAGAACTGACCCGCTCGACCAGCGATGTGCAGGACGCGCTGATCTCGATCCTGTCCGAGAAGTACGTCTCCATTCCCGAACTCGACGACGACAATATCGTCTTCGCCAAGCCCGGCTTCTCGATCATCGCCACGGCCAACAGCCGTGACCGGGGTGTCAACGATCTGTCCTCGGCGCTCAAGCGCCGCTTCAATTTCGTGCGTATTCCGGTCGTGACGAACAAGCGCAGCGAAGCCGAGATCGTGCGGTTCCGCACGGCCGAGCTGCTGCGCCGGCATCAGATCGAGCTGGAGGTGCCGCCCACCCTGCTCGATATCCTGCTGGAGTCGTTCGCCGATCTGCGTGCCGCGGCAGCGGCCGCGTCCAGCGACGACGAGAAGCTGGAGTCGGCGCTGTCCACCGCGGAGCAGATCGGCGTCCTCGAGGACGCGATCCTGCACAGCCGCTTCTTCGGTGACAGCACACTGCGCGCCGATACCCTGGCGAGTTCGCTGGTCGGGTCGCTGGCGCGGCGCGCCCCGGAAGATCTGGCCATTCTCAACAAGTTCTGGCACGGGGTCGTCGAACCGCGCTCCAAGAACGGCCACGGTGACTGGACGCAGTTCCTCGAAGGTGGCCGCGACGCGATCGCGAGGCTCTCGTGAGCGAGGACTTCGGCGCGCTGCGCGATCAACTCACCACCGCCGCCGCCCAGTTCGCCGGCGATGCCGACGCGGTCGCCGGCATCCTGACCGGCATCGTCGACGACGTCGACCGGGCGTTGCGCGAGGAACTGGAGATCTTCCCGGTCTGCCACCATTCGCCGGCCTCCGCGCTGGCGATGGCGCGGCGGCTGCACGAGAAGCGGCCCAGCGTCCTCTATCTGGAGCTGTGCGAGGATCTGCGCCCGATGCTGGAGGAGTTGCGCAACTGCAAGCTGCCGGTCGCGGTGCAGGCCTGGGCCGGTGCGGTGGACGGCTTTCCGAAGGAGTGGGCGCCGCTGTCGGTGGTCGCGCCGATCACCGAGGCGTCGGCCGAGTATCAGGCCATCGCCTACGCGCTCGACACTCCGGGCGTCGAGCTGGTGCTGGTCGACCGGTCCACCGACCATGTCTTCCAGTGGACGCCCGCCGAAGCGCTCGAATCCGCCGAAGCGCCCGACAGCGCCGAGGCCGGCCTGCACGGCGATGCGGTCGGCATCGAAATCGGGGACATGCGCCCGCATTTCGCCGAGCTCGAACAGTATCTGCTGCACCATGGCAAGGTCCGGCACTGGTCGGAATGGTGGGATCAGTACGTCGAACAGCCGCTGGGCACCGCCGATTACGACACCTACCGTCAGGTCATGGTATTGATCGGCAGCCTGTTCCGGCGGCTGCGCCGCACCGATCTCGACCGTGACGAGGACCGGGAACGCTACATGTGGACCCGCATGCGCGAGCACCTCGCCGCGAGCGGCGCCGATCCGGCAGACTGCCTCTATATCTGCGGCGCGTTCCACGCCGCCAGTCGCGTCGAGCAGTTCGGGCTGGCCTCGGACGCGCCGTACGAGATCACCGCACGCTCGGCGACCGAGTGGCAGTACGGGCTGATTCCGTCCAGCCACTCCGCGATCGAGGCACAGTTCGGGCTCGCTTCGGGATCGGTGTCGATCGCCGCGGCCACCTGGTCGAAGGGGTTGCGCCGCAATGGCATCAAACCTTTCCAGTTGAACGGTCAGCCCGCGAAAGCCAGTCGCCGCGCGAAGGTGAAACCGTTGCCCGCCGCCGCGGCGGACAAACTCTCGGAGTTCCTGTCCAGCCCACCGCAACTCGACACGCTCGACGAGGCCGAGCTCTTGGAGTGGTCGGTCGATATCGTGCGGCTGGCCCGGCGCAATGGCTATCTGGCCTCCACGGCCGATGCCATCGCGATCTACGAGACCTCGATCCTGTTGGCGGGCATGCGCAATCGGGCCCGCCCGACGCCCTACGATTTCCAGGACGCGGCCATCACCTGCATCGAGAAGGACAGCACGCCCGGCCGACGTGATGTGCGCCGGCTGTGCGAGATCCTGCTCGGCGGTGACCGGATCGGACAGGTCGGGTACGCGGCGCTGCCCCCGCTGGCCCAGGATGTGCTGGATCGGCTCGAGCCGCTCGGCCTGGACCTGACCAAGCGCACCGTGCAGCGCTGCCTGCTCGATCTGAAAGCCGACGCGCACCTGCAACCGTGCTCGGATCTGCTGTGGATTCTGCGGCGGCTCATGCCTTCCGAGGCGGTGCGCCCGATCATGGGGGCACGGGCCCTCGGCGAACGATCGATCCAGGAGTCGTGGGATCTGGCGATCGGGAAACACCAGCGGGCACTGGTGCAGATCGGGTACGAGGGCGTGACGCTCGAGCAGGTGCTCGAGCAGCGGCTGCGGCGCGCGGTCAACGACCCCGACGCCACGGCGGCCGTGGCGCTGGAAGCCGTCGAGGACGCGCTGCTGTATCTGGGATCGTCGCGACTGGCCGACGAGCTCGGCTCGCGGGCGGTGGAGTTGCTGGCCGCCGAGCGCTCGGTCGACGACGCACCCGAGGTGCTGCGTCGAATCCGGTTGCTGCTCAACTATTTCCGATCCACTGACGCCGGGCTGCCGGAATGGTGCGGCAAGTTCGTCACGGCGGGCTATGCCCACTACTGCACCCTGCTGCCGACGGCGTTCGCCGACGAGGACACGGGCGTACGCCCGGTCGCGGCCATGCTGGGTTTCCTGTTCGGCATGGAGAATCTGGCGCTCTCGCTGGGTTGCGATCACAACCAGCTGGAACTCGCTGTGCTGCAATCGCATCCCGAGGCACCGGCCAAGGTCGCGCTGCTGTGGGCCACGCGCTACCAACTGGGCCTGCTCACCCTGGCGGACCTGCGTACCCGCTGTGACGACATGCTCGCCAATCCACTGGTCGTCCCCGCGTTCCCGCAGTATCTGACCGGTTTCATCCAGGCGATGGACCCGGTGCCGACCCTGAAGCCCTTCATCGTGGAGGTGCTGTCCAAGGCCTTCGGCCGGCTTCCGGACGCGGCGCTGCTGCCCTGGCTGCCGAAGCTCATCGCGACCTTGAAAGGCCAAGCGGGCGAGCTCATTCCGTCCCTCACCCGGGAGGCGGGGCGTACCTTCCCGGCCGCGCTGTCCGCGATCGACTCGTGGGTGCCGCCCTGGGTCGCGGGGCCGAAACCGGTTGCCGCGGCGCTGGTTGCCGACGGCGGTCCCGCCGCCGATCTCCTCCGTGCCAACCCGGCCACCTGCGACGCGCTCGCCGAGCTACTGGGCCACCCCGCCGAGTGGCCGACCGCCGGCCCCGCCACCGACAAGGCTCTGGCCGCCCTGCTGGACCGGCACCCCACCACTTCCACCGCGCTGGCGGCTCTCATCCCGACCAGCTGACCGTCCCCCCCAACGGGCAAGCGCGGTCGTGTGGCAGTCGTGGCACTTTCGACGGATAGGTGTCGAGACCTCGAAGATCCGGCAGGATAGAGGAGTGGGGATTCCTGAGATCAAACCGCGCGCGATTCTGCGGTGGACGGCCTATGCCGGATTGGCGGGACTACTCGCCGTACTGGGGTCGGTGGGCTGGGTGCGTTTCCGGGCCAGCGGCCACGAGTACACGGCCGCGGCGGTACCGGCGGCCGATGTGGCGATCGTGTTCGGGGCGCAGGTCTACGACGATGGGCAGCCGTCGCCCTATTTGGCGGCGCGTCTCGATATCGGGCAGCGGCTGCTGGAGAGCGGAAAGGTGAAGGCGCTCCTGCTGACCGGCGACAACGGCCGCCGGACCTATGACGAGCCGGAGGCCATGCGGCGGTATCTGATCGGCAAGGGCGTTCCGAAGTCGAAGATCGCGCTGGACTACGCAGGGTTCGACACCTATCAGTCCTGTGTTCGCGCCTACAAGGTCTTCGGGGTGCGGCGGGCCATCGTCGTGACGCAGGATTTCAGCGTGCCGCGCACGGTGTCACTGTGTCAGGCGGCCGGAATCGCCACCGACGCGGTCGGCGACAACGATCAGCCGCCCAACGGCGTGTGGATCAAATGCTGGGTCCGCGACCAGATCGCAGCCACGAAGGCGGTCTGGGAAATGGCGACCGACCCGGACCCGCAGTTCCTCGGCGACGAGGAGACCTCGGTGCGGGACGCGATCGAAGCGAGCCCCCGCTAGCCGGTGACGACGCAGCCGTACCCGATATGGTGCCCGGTCCCGACCCGCACGTCGATGCTCGCGGTGGCGCCCGTGTCCGGAGCCTGCGCGACACTCAGCGTGTGCACGCCGGTTGTGGCCGGAACCCAGTTCAGCAGGGCGGTCCCACCCGAGGGCCGCAACGCACGCAACAGAACACCGTTGTCGAAGATGTAGACCGCCGCGACCGCGTCATCGACGATCGCCTGGATCGTATAACTGCACCCGGTCCCGTAATTGGTCGCCGACCCCACATTGATATCCGGCAGCACTCCGATATGCGTCGCCGTCGCGCCCGCCCCGCCCACGCCGGCCAGCGCGGTCACGACTCCGAGGACCACGACCACCCCACACCGAACGACATACCCGCCGATCTTCCGCTCACCCATAACGCAGCCCCTCGTCGCAGGATGCCGCCACGCCCCAACCCGCACCGGCCGGTCCAGTGCGCCCGATCGTAACCGCTCACCCCGCGCCGGCATGCCGGTTCGCGCCAGCGCGTTTCCGCTCCGAGACGCGGGGCGCACCCGGTCCAGGGTTCGCCCCGCGTCCCGGCCCGTACAGCCGGGACGCGCGGCGATCAGTCGACTAGGACCGCGATCGGTTCGGCGACGCAGGCCGGTTTGGCACCGCCTTCGATCTCGATGGTTACCCGGGTCGAGATCTGCGCGCCGGAGTTCTTCCGGTCGACGGCAAGGAGTTCGACGCCGGCTCGGAGCCGGCTGCCCACCGGCACCGCAGCCGGGAAGCGAACCTTGTTGGCGCCGTAGTTGATTCCCATCTTCAGCCCGTCGACCCGGTAGACCTGCGATGCCAGCAGCGGCAACAGTGACAGGGTCAGGTAGCCGTGGGCGATGGTCGCGCCGAAGGGGCCGGCGGCCGCGCGCACGGGGTCGACGTGAATCCACTGGTGGTCGCCGGTGGCCTCGGCGAACAGATTCACCTGTTCCTGGGTGACGGTGTGCCAGTCGCTGTAGCCGAGATGGCTGCCGGCGGTTTGCTCGAGTTCGGCGATGCCGTTGAAGATCCGCATGGCTTCAGCAGGTGGGTCCGCCGGCGACATAGAGGACCTGGCCGGAGACGAATCCGGCGGCCGCACCGACGAAGAAGGACACGGCATTGGCGATATCGTCGGGCTGGCCGACGCGCTGCACCGGGATCTGGGTGGCGGCGGCCGCGATGAACTGGTCGAACGGGACACCGACCCGTTCGGCGGTGGCGGCGGTCATGTCGGTCTGGATGAAACCGGGGGCGATGGCGTTCACGGTGACGCCGAACTTGCCGAGTTCGAACGCGAGGGTCTTGGTGAAGCCTTGCAGGCCGGCTTTGGCCGCCGAGTAGTTGGCCTGGCCGCGGTTGCCCAGCGCGGACGTGCTGGACAGGTTGACGATGCGGCCCCACTTGGCCTCCGTCATGTACTTCTGGGCGGCGCGGCTCATCAGGAACGAGCCGCGCAGGTGCACGTTCATCACCGAATCCCAGTCCGAGAGCGACATCTTGAACAGCAGGTTGTCGCGCAGGATGCCGGCGTTGTTCACCAGCACGGTGGGCGCGCCGAGTTCGTCGGCGACCCGCTGTACGGCGGCTTGCACCGACTGCTCGTCGGAGACGTCGACTCCGACGGCCAGGGCCTTGCCGCCGGCGGCCTCGATCTCCGAGACCACGGTCTTGCAGGCGGATTCGTCCAGGTCGAGGATGGCGACCGCGAGGCCGTCGGCAGCGAGGCGACGGGCGGTGGCCGCACCGATACCGCGAGCGGAACCGGTGACAATGGCGGTGCGGGTCATGAAGACTCCTGACGTGAATGGTCGGTGTTCGAGACATACGTTACGGCCTGTACTATTCCTCCGATGCGCAACCCCGCTCGTTCCCCCGGCCGTCCGGCCTCGGCGACCCGCGAACAGGTCCTCGACCTCACCCGCCGCGCTTTCCTGGCCGGCGAGCGGGTCGACGTGCAGGCGATCGCCGCCGAACTCGGCCTCAGCCGCGCCTCCATCTACCGCTGGTTCGGTTCCCGCGACGGGCTGCTGGGCGCAATGCTGGTCCAAGAGTACGAGGGGTTGATCGCCCGCGCGGACGCGCGCTGCCGCACCCGCGGCGCGGACCGCGTCCTGGAGGTGTTCGACCGGGTGGCCCGCTGGGAATCCGACAATGTACCGTTCCGGCGCTACTTCGAGAACGAGCCGCTGTCCGGGTTGCGCATCATCACGGCGGGCGATGGCCCCGTGCAGACGAGAGCCGTTGCCGCCGTGGAGGATCTGATCGCCCGCGTCGAAGCCGAGGACGGCTACCGGCCCCCGCTCGAGCGCCCGCTGCTCGCCTACTCCCTGGTACGCCTGGCCGAGGCGTTCCTCTACAACGACCGCGCCGCCGGCATCCGCGGCGACGTCGATCGCCTGCGCCGCGTCGTCGCGGTGCTGGTGGGCGCCGCACCCTAGGTCGCCGGACCGCCTGCACGACACGCTCGCGAATCGACCGGTTCGGCCGACCGAATCGCGCGGCTTTCCGAGAATCGCCGACGTCGAACAGGCGGGTTTTTGCATGGCAAGCGCCTTCGCCGGACTCGATGTCGGGCTACACCTGCGACGATCGCTCGAGCAACGGAGCGACGAAGTGCTCCAGCAGGGCGCGTTCTTCGGCGGCGTCGCGGCCGGGAACCGTCAGCAGCGACACGATCACTCGCGTGATCCAGCGGGCCAGCAGCGACCGGTCGCCGCCGAGGAACTGGGCGGCCATCGACTCGATCACCACCGAGGACTGCCCGATGTCACCGGCGAAACCCGCGTTGACGGGTGTGAACCAGGCGATGAGCAGGGGGTCGGCGCGGACCGCGTGGACGGCGGCGAGCATCGCGGCGACGAGACGTTCGACCGGATCGGCGATGTCGGCCGTCGCTTCGGTGACCGCTGCCGCCAGCCGCCGGGCTTCCCGGTGTACGAACGCGAGCCGCAGGGCTTGCCGGTTGTCGAAGTAGCGGTAGAGCGTGGCCCGCGAACAACCCGCCGCGCGGGCGACTTCCGCCATTCCCGTGTCGGCGACACCGCGTTCGGCGAAGAGCCGACCGGCGGCGTCGAGAATACGTTCCACCGCCGCGTCGGTCCGCTCGTCGCGCAGCCAGCCGCTCATGCGACGTGGAACGGGACGTTCGTGGGCCAGCGCACGTAGTTGCCCTCCGACCAGCGCACGCCGTCGAGGTCGACGGTGAAATCGGGGCAGCGAGCCAGCAGTTCCTCCAGCGCGACCCGGGCCTGCATGCGGGCGGCGGCCGCGCCGAGACAGTGGTGGTTGCCGTGACTGAAGGTCATGATCTGGCGTGGTTTGCGCCGGACATCCAGTTCGCCTGCATCGGAGCCGAATTCACGTTCGTCGTGATTGGCCGACGCGTACAGCAGCAGCGCTCGGCGGCCGGCCGGAATGGTGGTGCCGTGCAGTTCGATATCGCGGCGCACGGTCCGCGCGAGGCCCTGGACAGGTGAGGTGAGGCGCAGGAATTCCTCGACCGCGTCCAGGATCAGGCTCGGATCCTCGACCAGCAGCCGCCGCTGTTCGGGATAGCGGTGCAGCAATTGCACCGCACCGCCGAGGTTTCCGGTGGTGGTGTCGTTCCCGCCGGTGATCATGGTGAAGGCGAAGCCGAGAATGGCCAGGATGCCCGCGAAGTCGCCGTCGGCGCCCATTCCGGCGGCGACCAGGTGGGAGATGGTGTCGTCCGCGGGCGCGGCGCGGCGCTGTTCGATCAGGCCGGTGAAGTATCCGAGCAGTTCCCCGACCGCCGCCTGCGCGTCGGCCACATTGCCCTGCGCCGAGGCCGCGACGATCGCCTCGGTCCAGCCGTCGAAACGGGACCGATCCGCCTCGGGCACACCGAGATAGTGCGCGACCACCATGCTCGGCAGGGGCTTGAACAGCTCGGCGACGATGTCCCCGCCGCCCGCCGCGCGCAATCGTTCGATCCGCTCGATGACGAACGCGCGCACCGCGGGTTCGACCGCGCTCACCTGCCGCGGCGTGAAGCCCTTGGACACGTGTTTGCGAAAGTCGGTGTGCTCGGGCGGATCCGTGAACACGAACGGCCGATTCTCGCCGAGCCCGATCTTCTCCAGGTCCTGGTAGTCGATGGTGATGCCGGAGGCCGAGGAGTAGGTCGACGAATCGCGCGCCGCCTCGTACACGTCCGAATAGCGGGACAGCACAAAGTAATCCGAGCTCGGATCGGCGTCGGGCACCACGTGGTGCACCGGGTCGTGGTCGCGCAGCGCCGCGTACATCGGCCATGGATCCCGCCAGCTCACCCCCGAACGCAATTCGAACCGGACGTTGCTGGACAACCCTGACGACATGTCGTCACGGTAAGACAGTTCCCCACTTTTGTCTAGAACACGTTTCAGGAAGGCGGTGCGAGCGCCCCGGCGAGATGGTCGTAGGCGACATGGCTGTGCAGGCGCACGCCGGTGACCAACGTGTCGTCGTCGGCGTAGAAATGCGGATTGTGGTTCATGACCATGCCGCGCCCGCCGGGCGTCGGCTGCGGCATCCCCTGCGGGCCGATCTCCGAATCCTGAACGCCCAGCGTCACATAGAGACCGCCGTACTTGTTGACGAACTCCGAGACATCGTCATAACCGAGCGTCGGCGGGGTTTCCAGCACCCGGTCCGCACCCGCGACCCGCCGGAAGGTCGGCAGTCCCGCCTCGATCCACTGCGGCAAGTTGTGGACCGCAGGCACATCCTGGAGGAATTCCACTGCGGCAGTACAGTTGTAGGCCTGCGCGGTGTGTGTCGCGAGATTCTCGACGCGCCGCTGCACGTCGGCCATATCCGATTCGACGGCGCAGCGGATCGTGCCCCACAGGGTGACGGTCTGGCCGATGATATTGAACCGCCCGACATCCTCGATGTGGCCGATGCTCACCGTCACCGGATCGAAGGCGTTCACCTGCCGGTAGAGCTGGCCGATACCGGTCAGAACGGCGCCGGCGGGCGGCATCGGGTCGATTCCCATCCAGGGTGTGGAGCCGTGCACCTGCCGGCCGGTGAGCACGATCTTGATCAGGCAGGAAGCGCCGAACTGGTTGCCGACCCGGTAGCCGACGTACCCCTTGGGGAGCGGGGTGACGTGGAAGCCGAAGGCCATGGTGGGGACGGGATCATCGAGCGCACCCTCGGCGAGCATCTGGGCGGCGCCGCCCCTCTCATCGACAGGCGGACCCTCCTCGGCCGGCTGGAAGACGAAAAGCACAGTGCCGGGCAGGCTTTCGCGCACACCCGCGAGGACGGTTGCCGCACCGAGCAGCATTGCCGTGTGACAGTCGTGGCCGCAGGCGTGCGAGACCGGGAACGGTCCGCCCGGATAGTTCTCGTCGACCACCTGCGACGCGAAGTCGACCCCACACAGGTCGGGTACGGGCAACGCGTCGGTGTCGGCGCGCAGGGCCGCCACCCGATCTCCCTTTCGGCTCCCCTTCAGCACTCCGACAACACCGTGGCCCGCGATTCCGGTGCGCACCTCGTCGAGCCCGAGCGAGCCCAGATGCTCGGCGATCAGCTTCGAGGTCGCGTCCTCACGGTTGGACAGCTCCGGATTCTGGTGCAGATGCCGCCGCCAGCGCACTACTTGATCGGCCACCCGCGCGGCTCGATTGTCCAGTTCGCCGTAGATCGGTTCCGACATCACAGCTCCGTTCCTATATCTCTGGACACGATCATCGCCGCCAACTATGCCCCTCCCCCCGTACTCGGCAGCGCCGATCACCTCACTAGCGACCATTCAGTTACCTACGGTCGGCCTTCTTCGAATGATCCACCGTCGTGCTCCCCCGTCGCACCAACTGCGCACCGGCACCCGCCGGGACGACTGCGTTGCCGCGGTGCTGTCGTCGCAGGACGGTCGCCGCTGCCGCGTGCTCGCGGAGGACGCGGTTCGTCGTCCCGGGCCAGTCGCCCGCAAGCTCCATCGCCCGAGGACCTCGGGCACGCGCGCCGGATCGACCTTCGCCGGGGTCGGCACCGACCCGAGTCGGCGCAGGGCGACCTCGGCAATGCCGCGGATGACGGGGCGGGCATGGTTGAGTCGAGGCATGTGCCGCACAGTCAGTGAACTCGACGCTGCCGTGTCCGAATGCCGGGCCTGCCCGCGACTGGTGGCGTGGCGGGAGGAGGTCGCGCGAACCAAGCGGGCGGCATTCCGGGACGAAACCTATTGGGGGCGACCGGTTCCCGGGTTCGGTCCGGCCGATGCGCGGCTGCTCATCGTAGGGTTGGCCCCGGCCGCGCACGGCGGCAACCGGACGGGGCGGATGTTCACCGGCGATCGCAGCGGCGATGTGCTGTACGCAGCCATGTACGCCGCGGGACTGGCGAATCAACCAACGGCGGTGCACCGCGACGACGGGCTGCGGCTGCTCGGCGCCCGCGTCACCGCTCCGGTCCACTGCGCCCCACCCGACAACAAACCGCTTCCCGAGGAACGCGACCGCTGCCGTCACTGGCTCGACACCGAACTGGCCCTGCTGGCCCCCACGCTCCGCGCCATCGTCGTTCTCGGCGGTTTCGGCTGGCAGGCCCTGCTCCCGGTCCTGGACACGGCCGGCTGGACCATCCCGCGCCCCCGCCCCAAATTCGCGCACGGTGCACGAATCACCCTCTCCCCCAAGGACTCCGATCGAAATCCGATCGAGCTCTTCGGCTGCTACCACGTCAGCCAGCAGAACACCTTCACGGGCCGGCTCACGCCGGCCATGCTCGAAACCGTACTGCGCCAGGCCAAATCCGCCGCCGACTCGGACCCGGCCTGAAGCGCGGCCCGTTCGGCAGCCACAGCCAGGCGCTCGGTGCGGTAGCGACATTCGCTACTTCGGGGCGTAGGCCTCGAGGTAGCGAGTCATGGCGAGGGTGGCTTCGGCGACGGTTCGCGGGTCGCCTTCGGGGTGGCGGCGGTAGGCGAGTTCCAGGATGCCGTCGGCGGATTCGATGGCCACCTCGGTGACCAGGACGTCGGTGCCGGGAGCGAGCCAGCCGCGGTCCAGGAGCAGGCCGTGAACGGCGGCGGCCATGCGGGACCGGTGGGCATGGGCGTCGGGGAAGTGGCCGGAGCCGCGGTGGGCGTAGTAGAGGGCGACTATCTCGGGGTGCGAACGGTATTGGACGCGGTGCAACTCCAGGAGTTGTTCGACGGCTTCCGGTAACGAGGTGGCCGTCAGGGCCGCGAGTCTCGTACCCAGCTCCTGGTCGACGCGGTCGACGGCGCGGGTGGCGAGTTCGGCGAGCACCGCCTCGCGGTTGGGGAAGTACTGGTAGAGGGTGGCGACCGGGATTCGCGCGCGTTCGGCCAGGCTGCGCGTGGTGACGGCGTCGAGTCCCTGCTCGTCGAGCAGTTCGGACGCCGCCTGGAGGACTCGTTCGACGCGGGCACGGCTGCGCTGCTGCACCGGTGCGCGGCGGGGGCCTGGATTGCGGGCGATCACGTGGCCACTATTTCACAGAAAACCTGAACATGACTCAGGTTCATGTTAGTCTCGGGGCGTTCGACGATGTAGGAGACCTGATGGGGATGCGGTTCACCCGCACACTGCTGGCCTGCGCGGCCGCCGTTCTGACCTGCGGCACCGCGCACGCGACCGAACTGCCCGTGCACTACGGCAACACCGAGATGCTGCGGATCGCCGGAACAACCTGGGACGCACCGGTTCCCGGCGCCGACGACTACACCTGCCGCCCCTCGCCGGCCCACCCGAAACCGGTGGTGCTGGTCGGCTCGACGTTCCTCTCCGCCGCGGTGAACTGGACCGCGGTCGCGCCGTACCTGGCCAATCAGGGCTACTGCGTCTTCACCCTCGACTACGGCCGCACCCTCTACGACGTGGCCCCCGGACTCAACGGCATGGACCCGATCCCGCTGTCGGCCCCCGAACTCGCCGCCACCGTCGACCGGGTGCTCGCCGCGACCGGCGCGCGGCAGATCGATGTGGTCTCCCACTCGCAGGGTGGGGTGCTCGCCCGCTTCTATGTCAACGAGTTCGACGCCGCCGCGAAGGTGGACCGCATGGTGCTGCTGTCCTCGCCGTACTCCGTCACGGGCCTACCGGTCGACGCCGGGGAACTCGCCCGCCGCGTCATCCCGAAGGATCTCTACGACGCGATCCTCTACAACGGCAAGGTGCCGCCGCTGTGGCTGAACATTCTCGATCCGTGGTCGCTGGGCAAAGCCCTTGTCCTGCAACCGACCATCCGATACTCCGAGATCACCGGACGCGCCGACGAGATGGGGATGCTCGGCGGAATGCTGCCGCCCGAGGGAGCCGCCCACGCCACCACCCAGTACATCGATGACGCCTGCCCGACCGACTACTCCCAGCATTTCGCGCAGCCGTACTCACCGACCGCGGTGGCGCTGATCGGGAACGCCCTGGACCCGGTGCATCCGGTCCCGGTGCCGTGCACGGTGGTTCCGCTGTATCGCTTCTAGACCCGGGGCGTCGCCGGTGAGATGTCCGCAATGGAGGGGACATCGGCGCAGCCCCGTCGTATTCACAACGCGAGCTGCACCTCGAGCAGCAACCGATCGTGCGGGTCGGCCAGGCTCATCCCGGTCACCTGCTCGACCCGCCGGATCCGATAGCGCAACGTGTTCGGATGGATCCGCAGATCGCGCGCCGCAGACCGGACATCACCGGTGCGCAGGTAGGCCCGTACACTCGCGCGGAGATTCGCCGCGTGCTCGTTGTCGTAGGCGTCCAGTGCGTCCAACCGCGGATCGCGCAGCTCCGGATTCCCGCGCAGCAGATCCAGAATCTCGCCCAGCAGCACCGCTGTTCGTGATTCGGCAAGCGTGGTGACCTGGCCGCGCGCAAACGATCCCGACGTACTGTCCAGCACCCGGTCGACTTCCCGGCGGGCCGCCGCGACCGCGCCGAGCTCGCCGACCGGGATCGCGATGGCCGCGTGCACCGGCATCGCCCGGTCCCGCTCGAACCGCTCGACCAGCTGCCGCGCCCACGCCGTGACCGCCCGCTCGGAGCGAAATCCAGGCAGCAGCACGTACACCCGCCCGAGATCCATGGTGACCGAGTCGCGTCGAAACGCGCTGGCGTGCAACCGGATCAGCCCGCCCAGCGCGTCGGCGCCCCGGTCGGCGGCGAAGCCGAGCACCGCCACCGGACCACCCAGCGGAATGTGCAGCGCCCCGGCGACCGACGGAATATCGACACCCTCCCCGCGCACCCCGAACAACCGCTGCACCATCAGCGCCTCCGTCGACGGTGCGTCGAGAATGCGGGTGATGATCCGCGCGGCGATCGCCGACGCACCGCGCAGCACTTCCGCAGCGCCGGGTTCGAAGTCGCGGTCGCCCTGCTGCAACCAGATCGCCCCGAGAACCCGCGGCGCGAGCGAGCCGTCCGCGGACGGCTGCCGAATGCCGATCACCAAGCGCCGCTTGATATCCAGCTCCGGGTGCGCCGGAACGTCGATGACCTCGTCGGCGCGCCGCAACCGGTCGAACACACCCCATTCGCGCAGCACCCGCAGGTACTCCAGTGGCCCCTCGCGGCCCAGGATGGACCGGATCCGCAGCGGATCGGCGGCGTCGCCGGAGGCCGAGTAGGCCAGCACGTGGGATTCGGGATCCTCGATGGAGACCATGCCGCCCGCGTGTTGCGCGACCAGCTGGGCCAGCCCGAACAGATCGGTCGCACCGTCGAGCTGGACACGCATGGGCAGAGCAACCTTCGGTCGATCGGACAACACTTCGGGCCCATCTTTGTCCGATCGGCCGATCCTTCGCAGCGATTTCCGGAGTTCACTCACTGCCAGTGCTACCGCGCTCTCCAGGAGGAATTCATGGACGCCATCGCGACCACGCCCCCGCCCGCCAACGAACCGGTGAGCTCCTTCGCTCCGGGCAGCCCCGAACGGGCCCGCCTGCGAGCGCGACTGGAAACGCTCGGCGGGGAACCCACCGAGGTGAACAATGTCATCGGCGGGGTGCATCGCCGCACCGCCGGACCGGTGATCGACGTGGTGCAGCCGCACCGCCACGCCGCTGTCCTCGGCACCGTCACCGCCGCCGAGGCACCCGATGTGCGCGCCGCGATCACCGCGGCGACCGAGGCCGCACCCGGCTGGCGCGCACTGGGTTTCGAGGAACGCGCCGCGATCTTCCTGCGTGCGGCGGATCTGCTGGCGGGGCCGTGGCGGGAGACGATCGCGGCCGCCACCATGCTCGGTCAGTCCAAGACCGCGTATCAGGCCGAGATCGACGCGCCCTGCGAGCTGGTCGACTTCTGGCGGTTCAATGTCGGGTTCGCGCGCGACATTCTCGCGCAGCAGCCTGTTTCGGCGCCCGGGGTGTGGAATCGGCTCGACTATCGGCCGCTGGAAGGGTTCGTCTACGCGGTCACGCCATTCAATTTCACCGCCATCGCCGGTAATCTGCCCACCGCACCGGCCCTGATGGGCAATACGGTGCTGTGGAAACCCGCACTGACCCAGTCGGTCGCGGCCTACTGGACCATGCGATTGCTGGAGGCCGCGGGATTGCCGCCGGGAGTGATCAATCTGGTGCACGGCGCGGGCCCGAAGGTCTCGGATGTGGCGCTCGCCGATCCGCGCCTGGCCGGGATCCATTTCACCGGGTCCACCAAGACATTTCAGCATCTGTGGCGGTCGGTGGCGGCCAATATCGGCGAGTACCGGTCCTATCCGCGGCTGGTCGGCGAGACCGGCGGCAAGGATTTCGTGCTCGCGCACAGCTCGGCCGACCCGGAGGTACTGACCACGGCGCTGATCCGGGGGGCCTTCGATTATCAGGGCCAGAAGTGCTCCGCCGCCTCGCGAGCGTTCATCCCGAAATCGGTGTGGGCGCGGATGGGCGCGGATCTGATCGACCAGGTCGCCGAGCTGAAGTACGGCGACGTCACGGATTTCACGAATTTCGGTGGGGCGCTGATCGATCGGCGCGCGTTCGACCGCAATGTGAACGCGCTGGAGCGGGCCAAGGCCACCGCCGGGCTGACCATCGCGGTCGGCGGACGGGCCGAGGACAGCGTCGGCTACTTCGTCGAGCCGACGGTGCTGCTCGGCGACGATCCCTCCGACGAGGCGTTCCACACCGAGTACTTCGGGCCGATCCTGTCGGTCCACGTCTACGACGACTCGGTGGCCGGATCCTTCGACGCCGCGGTGGAACTCGTCGATCAGGGCGCTGCGTACGGCCTGACCGGATCGGTGATCGCCACCGACCGCGCCGCCGTCGCCCGCGCCACCGCCGGATTGCGTTTCGCCGCGGGCAATTTCTATGTCAACGACAAGCCCACCGGCGCGGTCGTCGGCCAGCAGCCCTTCGGCGGCTCCCGGGCCTCGGGCACCAACGACAAGGCAGGCTCGCCGCTGAATCTGCTGCGCTGGACCTCGGCCCGCACCATCAAGGAGACCTTCGTCCCGCCGACCGAGCATCGCTACCCGCATCAGGAGCCGTGATGCTGCTCCGTCCCGCTCTGCTCGCCGCGGCCCGCTCCCCTCGCCTGGAACGCACCGTGCGCCGGATGTCCTCGACCCGGCGGCTGGTCGGCCGCTTCGTCGCGGGCGACGACGAGGCCCAGGCCATCGCCGTGGCGACGCCGCTGCTGGCCTCCGGCCGCCGGATCAGCATCGACTATCTCGGTGAGGACACCACCGAGATCGACCAGGCGCGAGCCACTGTCACGCACTATCTGTCACTGCTGGCCGCGCTGGCACACGGGCAAGGGTTCTACGACGCTCTCGCGCTGGAGATCTCGCTGAAGTTGTCCGCGCTGGGGCAGGCTCTGCCCCGGGACGGCGCCCGGATCGCCTTGGACCACGCGCGGGAGATCTGCGCCGCGGCCCGCGCCGCCGGGGTCGCGGTCACCATCGACGCCGAGGACCACACGACCACCGATTCGACCCTCGCGATCGTCGGGGACCTGCGCGGCGACTTTCCCGACCTGGGCACGGTCCTACAGGCCTACCTGAAACGCACCGAGGCGGATTGCCGCGCGCTGGCCGGGTCCCGTATCCGGCTCTGCAAGGGCGCCTATCGAGAACCGCCGAGCGTCGCCTTCCAGCGCCCCGAGCAGGTCGACGCGGCGTATCTGCGATGTCTGCGCATTCTCATGGACGGGTCCGGTTACCCCATGATCGCCACCCACGATCCGCGCCTGATCGAGGCGGCCGGGCACTACGCCCGCGAAGCGGGACGCGAGCACGCCGATTTCGAGTTCCAGATGCTCTACGGCATCCGCGACCCGGAGCAGCGGCGGCTGGCCGCCGCGGGTCACCGGCTGCGCGTCTACCTGCCCTACGGCGACCAGTGGTACGGCTACTTCATGCGCAGACTGGCCGAACGCCCGGCCAATCTCACCTTCTTCCTGCGCGCCCTGACGCCGGGCAATTTCACCGATTCCCCGCCCGGCACACCCGCCGGTCGGTTTAGCTGAATCCAGCAGAAGCCGCGCTCGCCCACCCGTCGGCTCGGCCGCCTAACCACCCTCAGGCTGTCCTGTCCCCGGCTCGTGTCCGTACACCTGGACCGAGCAGGGCACAGCGAAGGAAAGGAAGTCGCATGTTCAACGCGGAGATGCGCCGTCAGATGCTGCGCCGGAAACCCCTCCAGGAGATCGAGGACGAGATACCCGACGACGAGCGGCTGGCCAAACACCTCGGCCTCTGGCAGCTCACCGCGATCGGCGTCGGCGGCATCATCGGCGCCGGCATCTTCGCCCTCGCCGGGTCGGTTGCACATTCGGTGACCGGACCCGCCGTGTTGATCTCGTTTCTGATCGCGGGCATCGCCAGCGCGGCGGCCGCGCTCTGCTACGCCGAGTTCGCGGGCATGATCCCCAAGGCCGGATCGGCCTACACCTACGGGTATGTGGCGCTGGGCGAGATCGGCGGCTGGTTCATCGGCTGGGATCTGCTGCTGGAGTACGTCGCGGTGGCCGCGGTCGTCGCGATCGGCGTCTCCGGGTACTTCAAATTCCTGCTCGAACAGGTCGATATCGATCTGCCGACCTGGATGCTGGGCGCGTACGGCACCGAGGACGGCCGCGTGGTCGACGTCTTCGCGATGCTGTTCTGTCTGGGCACCGCGTGGCTGCTGGCGCGCGGCATCCGCAGCGTGGGCCGGTTCGAGACCGTCGCGGTCGGGATCAAGGTGGCACTGGTGCTGCTGATCATCGTGCTCGGCGTCTTCCACATCGACAGCTCCAATTACAGCCCGTACTTCCCGTTCGGCACCGCCGCCGTATTCACTGGCGCCGCAACAGTTTTCTTCGCGGTGTTCGGCTACGACGCGATGAGTACCGCGGCCGAGGAATCGGTCGACGGCCGCAAGCATCTGCCGAAGGCGATCATCTACTCGCTGGCCATCGCCATGGTCCTGTACGTCCTGGCGACGCTGGTGCTGACCGGTATGCAGAAATACACCGAGATCGATCCGGAGAGCGGGTTCTCCAGCGCCTTCAAGGCGGTCGGCATGCCCGGCGTCGCCAATATCATCGCGATCGGCGCCATCGTCGGCATCATCACCGTGGTGCTGACCTTCATGCTCGGCGTCACCCGGGTGTGGTTCGCGATGAGCCGCGACGGGCTGCTGCCGGAATGGTTCGCCAAGACCCATCCGGTGCGCAAGGTGCCGACCCGGGTCACTTGGATCGTCGGTATCGGGTCGGCGATCCTGGCCGGGCTGCTGCCGATCAACACCGTCGCCGAACTCACCAATATCGGCATTCTGATGGCCTTCGTCGTGGTGTGTGTCGCGGTGATCGTGCTGCGCTACACCCGCCCGGACGCGCAGCGCTCGTTCCGGCTGCCGTTCATGCCGGTGATTCCGATCATCGGCGTGATCGCCTCCGTGTGGCTGATGCTGTCGCTGCCGTGGGAGACCTGGTTGCGATTCGGGGCCTGGCTGGTGGTGGGTTTGGTGATCTACATCGGTTACTCCCGCACCCACTCCAAGCTCGAGCAGACCGCTAGCGGGCCCTTGGCGAAAGACTGAGCAGTACCAGTCCGGACGCGAGAATCCCCAGGCCGCACCAGGATACGAGCGCAAGGCGTTCACCCAGGACTGTCACGCCGAGCACCGCGGCGACCGCGGGCTCGGCGAGGGTCAGGGTGGTCGCGACCGCGACGGTGGTGTGGCGCAGTCCGTAGCCGAAGAGGCGGTAGGCCAGGAAGGTGGTGAAGACCGCCAGGTGCGCCGCCACCACGAGACCGCGTGTGCCCGACAGCCACGCGGTCTCGGTGCACAGCAGTACCGGCAGCACGAAAAGCGCCGCGGCGCCGAACATCACACCCATCACACGGTCCGAATCGTGGCCGCCGGTAATGAGTTCGCCGCCGACCAGGGAGTACACCACGTAGACCAGCCCGGCGACGGTCGCCAGCGCGACCCCGGCCGGGTCGATCGCGGCACTGGATCCACCCGATACCAGTGCGGCACAGCCGATCACCGCGGCCGAGGTAGCGAGCACCCAGCGCGCCGAGGGTTTCGAACGGCCCAGGACCCACGCCAGCGCACCGGCGAAGACCGGTGCGCTGCACAGGGCGACGACCGTCGCGACCGCGACGCCGGTGCGCGCGACCGCGGGATAGAAGGTGACCGGATAGCCTGCGACGGCCACCGCGCCGAGCAGGAGCAACCACCCCTCCCTGCGCGTGTAAGGATGCCGTATTTCCCTGTCCCGCAGGGGTTTCCAATGACCAGCCGCGAAGAGGAGCAGACCACCGAGGGCCAGGCCCGCCGAGCCGATGGCGGCCGCCGGGGCGCCGGCGGGGGCCAGGGAGCTTGCGGTTCCGGTGGTGCCCCACAGCACCGAAGCCGCGAGGATGGGGGTGGAGCCGCCGAAGGAGGTGACGTTGTTGGACACAGTCGTTCCGTTCTCGAATGCCTGGGAATGATTCGGAAACGGGCACACCGAGGACAGCCCGGTCAGAGGCTGGAAGCTACGCGGAAGTGCGCCCGGTCAGACGACCGGGGGCGGGGTGACTGTGCGCCAGTAGATGTCCACGGCATCGATGCTAGCGCATAGCCAGCGACCCGCCGCGACGGAACAATAGCGAACAACTATCAGCACAGACCAGCTTGGCTAACGATGATTCGAACTCGCCGCATCTCAGCGAATCATTTTCGGTACCGTTGCCCCTGTGAGCGAACACGGCAGGACCGAGCGACGGCGCGGCGCAGTGTCGGCGGCGGGATTACCGCCCGCGCCGAGCCGGCCGCGGACCCCGGTGCAGATCGACGACATCGATCGGGTGCTGCTCGACCATCTCGCGCGCGACGGTCGCATGACCAACAACGCGCTGGCCGCCGCCGCCGGGATCGCGCCGTCGACCTGCCTGGGGCGGGTGCGCTCACTGGTCGAACGCGGCGTGATTCGCGGCTTCCACGCCGAGATCGATCCCGCCGCGCTCGGCCGCGGCCTGCAAGCGATGATTTCCGTTCGGCTGCACAGCAATTCGCGCAAGCACCTGGCCGAGTTCGGGCAGCAGCTCTCGGTGCTGCGCGAGGTGCTGAACGTGTACTTCATCGCGGGCGGTGACGACTATCTGATCCATGTCGCCACCGCCGACACCGAGGAACTGCGCGGTTTCGTGCTCGAACATCTCAGTGCGCACCCGGCGGTGTCGTCCACCGAGACCATTCTCATCTTCGAGCACCTACGGCCGCGGATCACGCTCGCCCAGACCTGACCACTCAGGCGGCGATCACGGGATCGCCCACGGTGTACCCGTGGGCGGCGGCGACCGATTCCGACAGCAGGCTGCCGGAGTGGGTGCTGAGCCCCGCGGCGAGACCCGGGTCCGCGGCCACGGCGTCGCGCCAGCCGCGATCGGCGAGCGCCAGCACGTAGGGCAGGGTGGCGTTGGTCAACGCCACGGTCGACGTATTCGGCACCGCGCCGGGCATGTTCGCGACGCAGTAGAAGACCGAGTCGTGCACGCGATAGGTCGGTTCGGCGTGGGTGGTGGCGTGCGAATCGGCGAAGCAACCGCCCTGATCGATGGCGATGTCGACCAGCACCGAGCCCGGCTTCATCCGGGCCACCAGATCGCGCGACACCAGCGTGGGCGCCTTCGCGCCCGGCACCAGGACCGCGCCGATCACCAGATCGGCGGCGCACACCGCTGTTTCGACCTCCTGGCTGTTGGACGCGATCGTCCGCACGTGACCGCGGTACTGGTCGTCGATCTCGCGCAGCCGGGCGATGTTCACATCGAGCGCGGTCACCTCGGCGTGCATGCCGAGCGCGACGGCGATCGCGTTGCGACCGGCCACCCCGGCGCCGAGCACCGCGACCCGCGCCGGGCGCACACCGGGCACACCACCCATGAGCACGCCGCGCCCGCCTTCGCTGCGCATCAGGTGATACGCCCCCGCCTGGGGTGCGAGCCGCCCCGCGACCTCGCTCATCGGCGCGAGCAGCGGCAGCGACCCGTCACGCGCCGTCACCGTCTCGTAGGCGATGGCGGTGATGCCCGAGTTCAGCAGCGCGTCGGTGCACTCCCTGGAGGCCGCGAGATGCAGGTAGGTGAACAGCACCTGCCCGGACCGCATTCGCGAATACTCCTGCGCCACCGGCTCTTTCACCTTGAGTACCAGGTCCGCGCTCCCCCACACCGCGTCCGCCGTCTCCAGCACCAGCGCCCCCGCCAGCGCAAACGCGGCATCGTCGAACCCCGACCCCGCCCCGGCCCCCGCCTCCACCACGACCTCGTGCCCGCGCGCCACCAGTTCCCGTACCCCCGCCGGCGTGCAAGCCACCCGGTACTCGTGGTTCTTGACTTCCCGTGGTACCCCGATTTTCATCGACACTCCTGACCTCGACAACGAAGGCCCAACACACCGAGCCCTTTCCCAAGGATTGTGAATATTGTGCGAGATCAGATCCACAATCTCGAAAACAATTCTTGTTGAAGACCAAATTGCGGTGATAATTTCGATAGGCCGGGCCTGTCGCCGGTCACACACGAATCATCTTCACCGCGGGCCGGTGCATCAGACGGTGAGCTGGTCTTCCAGGGGGAAGCCGAAGGAGGTCCGGGAATCCGGGGCCGAGACACGGATCGCGTCCGCTTCGGCATCGGTGGACTGACGATTGGCGGCCAATTCGGCTTCGACACGGCGGTGGTAGATGGAGATCTCCCGACCGGTGCGGGCCGGGTCCCAGCCGAGGTACGGTGCGATGAGCTCGGCCACCTCGGAGGCGATGTCGACGCCGCGGGCCGTGGACTCCACCGACAGATGGGTGCGACGGGCGAGGACGTCGTCGAGGTGTAGAGCGCCCTCGTGTGTGACGGCGTAGACGATCTCGGCCTCGAGATAACGCGAATTACCCAGGGGCGCGGCGAGTTCGGGGGTCGCCTCGATCAGCGCCCGGAGTTCGGTGACCGCGCTGCCGTAGCGGCCGAGCAGGTGATCGACGGTGGCCGGGTCGACGCCGAAGACCTCGGCCAGCCGGGCCCGCGACCTCGACAACTCGCGGTAGTGCTCCGCGCCGACCAGGGGCACACGGTCGGTGCACGATTTCGCGGTGCGCCCGGGCAGATCTGCCACCGCGAGGTCGATGGCATCCTTGGCCATCACCCGGTAGGTCGTGTACTTGCCGCCCGCCACCAGGACCAGTCCGGGCACCGGCCGCACCACCGCGTGTTCGCGGGACAGCTTCGCGGTCTGCTCGGAATCACCGGCGGCCAGCAGCGGCCGCAGACCCGCGTACACGCCGACGATGTCCTCATGCCCGATCGGCGTCTCCAGCAGCCGATTGACCTGCGCCAGAATGTAATCGATATCGGCGCGGGTGGCGGCGGGGTGTGCCAGGTCGTGCTCCCAACCGGTGTCGGTGGTGCCGATGACCCAGTGCTCGTCGCTCCACGGGCACGGAATCACGAACAGCAGGCTCTTCTCGGTCTCGGTGATCAGACCGGTTTCGGAGTCGATCCGATCGCGCGGCACCACGATGTGCACGCCCTTGGACGCCTTGATCCTGAATCGGCTCGCACCGCCGAGCATTTCCTGGAGTTCGTCGGTCCAGGCGCCGGCGGCGTTGACCACCCGGCGAGCCCGCACCTCGAAACTACGGCCGGATTCCAGATCCTGCACCAGCGCGCCGACCACCCGGCCGTCCGCACGCAGAAAGTCGACCACCCGCGCACTGGAGGCGACGTGCGCACCGTAGGAGGCGGCGGTGCGCGCCAGCATCATGGTGTGGCGGGCATCGTCGAGCTGACCCTCGTAGAAGCTGACGCCGCCGCGCACGGTCCCGCGCTTGGCGCCCGGGAAACGGCGCGTGGTGGCGGCCCGTCCCAGATGACGGTGATGCGCGGGCACACCGCGACCGGCGCCGAGCACGTCGTAGACGCCGACCCCGGCGCCGACCCAGGCACGGTCGAGGACCGGCTTCTCCAGCGGGTAGACGAATTCGACCGGCTTGGCCAGATGCGGCGCGAGCGTGTCCAGGATCAGCGACCGTTCCCGCAGCGCCTCGAACACCAGCCGAAAGTTGAGCTGTTTGAGGTACCGCAGCCCGCCGTGCACCAGTTTCGACGAGCGACTGGAGGTGCCGGACGCGTAGTCGCGGGCTTCGACGAGTCCGACGCTCAGTCCGCGGGTGACCGCGTCGAGCGCCGCACCGGCGCCGACCACGCCCGCCCCGATCACCAGGACGTCGAGTTCGGTCGCGGCCATGGCATCCAGGGCCCGCTGCCGGGCCGCCGGGCTCAACGCGACGGGAGCTGTGAGCGAACGCATTTCGGTTTCCTTCTGCACGATGATCACGCTTCCTGGTGAGTCGGGACCCAGTCGAGGGTCCGGCCGACGGCTTTGCTCCAGCCCGCGTAACCCGCGGCACGCTGCTCGTCGGTCCATTGCGGTTGCCAGCGGGTACGTTCCCGCCAGTTCTGCCGGAGATCCTCGGGCGAGGACCAGAATCCGACCGCGAGGCCCGCCGCGTAGGCCGCGCCGAGCACCGTCGTCTCCGACACCATCGGGCGGCTGACCGGCACCCCGAGCACATCCGCCTGGATCTGCATGCACAGGCTGTTCGCGGTGACGCCGCCGTCGACCTTCAGCACCTCCAGCGGCACACCGGAATCCTTGAACATGGCATCGGCGACATCGCGGGTCTGATAGCAGATGGCCTCGAGCGTGGCCCGGGCGATGTGGGCGTTGGTGGCGTAGCGGGTGAGCCCGACGATGGCGCCGCGCGCGTCCGAACGCCAGTGCGGCGCGAACAATCCGGAGAAGGCGGGCACGAAGTACACGCCGCCGTTGTCGGCGACCTCCCCGGCCAGCGTCTCGCTGTGCGCGGCGCCCTGGATGATGCCGAGTTGGTCGCGCAGCCACTGCACCGCCGAACCGGTGACGGCGATCGAACCCTCCAGCGCGTATACCGGGGGCCGCGCCCCGAACTGGTAGCACACGGTGGTGAGCAGACCGTTGGCCGAACGGACCGGTGTCGCACCGGTATTGAGCAGCAGGAAGTTGCCGGTGCCGTAGGTGTTCTTGGCTTCGCCCGCGTCCAGGCAGACCTGACCGATCATGGCCGCCTGCTGGTCCCCGACCGCCGCCGCCAGCGGCACCGGCCCGCCCAGCGGTCCGTGGGTGGTGGTGCAGCCGTACAGGGTCGGGTCCGCGGACGGGCGGATCGCGGGCAACATGGCGCGCGGCACGTCGAACAGGGCGAGCAGTTCGTCGTCCCAGTCCAGGGTTTCCAGATCCATGAGCATGGTGCGGCTGGCATTGGTCACATCGGTGACGTGCACGCCGCCGCGCGTACCGCCGGTCAGGTTCCAGAGCAGCCAGGTGTCGATGGTGCCGAACAGGGCGTCACCGCGTTCGGCCGCGGTGCGCACGCCGTCGACATGGTCGAGGATCCAGCGGATCTTGCCGCCGGAGAAGTAGGTGGCCGGCGGCAGACCCGCGCGGTGGCGGATCAGGCGGCCGGCGCCGGAGGCGTCGAGTTCGGCGGCGATCCGGTCGGTTCGGGTGTCCTGCCAGACGATGGCGTTGTAGTAGGGCCGACCGGTGTGCCGGTCCCAGATGACCGTGGTCTCACGTTGATTGGTGACCCCGAGCGCGGCCAGATCGTTCGCACCCAGCCCACGGCTGTGCAGCGCGGTCTGGATGACAGCGGAGGTGCGCTCCCAGATCTCGACCGGATTGTGTTCCACCCAGCCCGGTCGCGGCAGGATCTGCTCGTGCTCGAGCTGATGGTGTGCGACCACCGTGCCCGCGCGATCGAACACCATGCACCGGGTGCTGGTGGTGCCCTGGTCGACCGCTCCGATGAGGTCCGCCATCACAACTCCGTCGTCCGTCCGGCCCCCGATCGGGCCGATCCAGTACCGAACCTAAGGACGGTGTGACCGGGCGACAATGGCACCTGTTCGACAATGTCGAACGCTTCCGCGCTACCGTGGGAGGGTGCCGGGCCCGATCCAGTCCATCGAACGCGCCGCCGCCATCATGGGCGTGGTCGCGGACGCGCCCTTCGGCATCGGTGTCGGCGAACTCGCGGGGGCGCTGGACCTGGCCAAGCCGACCGCCCACGGCCTGCTGCGCACCCTGCAGGGCGTCGGGTACATCGATCAGGACCCGCACTCCGGAAAGTACCGAATCGGCGCGGCCGCGCTCGGGCTGACCGCACGCCCGTTCGATGCGAATGTGCTGCGCTCCTACGCGATGAACTGGGGCGACACCCTGGCCGCCCGCTCCGGCGAGTCCGTGCGCATCGGGGTGCTGCGCGGCGACCGAGTCGCGATCGTGCACCATGTCTTCCGACCCGACGGCAGCACCCAATCCCTGCGGCTCGGAGTCGAACTCCCCTTACACGCAACCGCTCTGGGGAAAGTCCTGCTGGCCTACACCCCGGGACTGACCGAACGCGCCACCGCCGCGCTACCGGCCTATACGACACGCACGCACACCGCGCCGCGTCCCCTACAGGCCGAGATCGCGCGCGTCCGCGCACAGGGATTTGCCGAGGACACAGGCGAATTCCACGCCGAACGCGCCGCCCTGGCCGCACCGATCCGCGATGCGGGCGGCCGAGTGATCGGCGCGATCGGGATCGTGGCCGCGATCGACCGCCTCGACAACCACACCACCCACGCGAAACTGGTGGCCCTGGTCCGCGACACCGCCGCGGCGATCTCCCGCGACCTGACCACCGAACGCCCCCGGTGAACACCCTGCCGCACCCCGGATTCCCCTGTCCCTCGACAGGAGTCGAATCGGGCCGTTGCTGGACTGAACAGGCCCGATACAACTCCCTTCGGATGCTCTCGACGTGTGGTGGTGTGGGAGCTACCCGATCGGCGGGTGGGTGAGATGCGGGCGGCCATGGGTTCGACGGCGCGAGGGCAGCGGTGAACCTGGCGGGCAAGGCGCGGTATGTGATGGCGATCGATCAGGGAACGACCTCGAGTCGCGCCATCCTCTACGACGCCGCGGGGCATCTGGTGTCGGTGGCACAGCGGGAGCATCAGCAGATCTATCCGGCGGCCGGGCAGGTCGAGCACGACGCACTCGAGATCCGCAAGAACGTCGACGGTCTCGTCGGCCGGGTCACGGCGAAGGCGCGGATCGCGGCCGATCAGGTGGTGGCCATCGGCATCGCCAACCAGCGCGAGACGACCGTGCTGTGGGAGCGGCGAACCGGCAAACCCGTGGGCAACGCCATCGTCTGGCAGGACACCCGCACCGAGGAGTTGGTGGGTCAGCTGGCGCGGCGGCCCGGCGCCGCCGACGTGGCGCAGCGCAGCGGACTGCCACTGCTCGGTTATTTCGCGGCACCGCGCATTCGGTGGATGCTCGACCATCGACCGCGATTGCGCGAACGCGCCGAGCGCGGCGAGATCCTGTTCGGCACCATGGACAGCTGGTTGATCTGGAATCTCACCGGCGGACCCGAGGGCGGGGTGCACGTCACCGACGTGACCAACGCCGGGCGCACATTGCTGATGAACCTGCGCACCCTGGACTGGGACGACCGGCTGCTCGAGTTCTTCGGCGTCCCGAGCGCGATCCTGCCCGAAATCCGGTCCAACGCAGAGATATACGGCCGGACCGCGCAGGGCATCCCGATCGCGGCGGCGCTCGGCGACCAGCAGGCCGCCCTGTTCGGGCAGACCTGTTTCGACGCGGGCGAGGCCAAGTGCACCTACGGCACCGGCAGCTTCCTGCTCACCAATACCGGCACCGCGCCCGTGTCCTCCGAACACGGCTTGCTCACCACGGTCGCCTTCCAGATCGGCAGCGAGGCAGCGCATTACGCGCTGGAAGGGTCGATGGCCGCAACCGGGACCCTGGTGCAGTGGCTGCGCGACCGCCTCGATCTGATCGACGCGGCACCCGAGATCGAAACGCTCGCGAGCACGGTCGCGGACAACGGCGGTTGCTATGTGGTTCCGGCGTTCTCCGGTCTGTTCGCGCCGCGCTGGCGCGCGGAGGCGCGCGGCGTCATCGCCGGGCTCACCTCCTACATCACCAAGGGCCATCTGGCCCGCGCGGTGCTCGAGGCCACCGCCTGGCAGACCCGCGAAGTGGTGGCGGCCATGAACGCCGATACCGGCCGAACACTCGCCGAGCTCCGTGTCGACGGCGGTATGACCTCCAACAATCTACTGATGCAACAGATCTCGGACGCGCTCGGCATCCCGGTGGAACGTCCGCTGTACTCCGAGACCGTCTCCCTGGGCGCCGCCTACGCCGCGGGGCTGGCCGTCGGACTGTGGCCCGATATGACCGGGCTGCGCCGCAACCGGCGTACCGCGGGCCGCTGGCGGCCTGCCATGTCCGCGCAGCGCCGCGACCGCGAATACGGCCGCTGGTCCCGGGCCGCCGACCTCACCTACAACTGGACCGAGCCCGGCTGAGCCCGAGCGGCGCGATCCGGCCCGGCGACTGCCCGGCGGTGCGATCATCGATGGGTGTGCGGCGCGGCGACTGGCCGACCGGCAACCTCCCGGCTACCGTGCGCCATGCCGAGTGATCGATCCGAGGAGGGCCCGTGCTCGCTGTAGTACAGATCCTGGCAGTCCTGGCCGCGCTCATCCACTTCTACATCTTCACGCTGGAGAGCCTGCGCTTCACCGACCGCAAAGTGCACGCCGGGCTTTTCCTGGTCGACGACACCGAACTCCAGGCCGTCCGGCCGTGGGCCTTCAATCAGGGGTTCTACAACCTATTCCTGGCCATCGGGACCGTGGTGGGCGTCGCGCTGGTCCGGCCGTGCCCGGCCGCGGGCTGGGCGCTGATCATCATGGGCTGCGGGTCGATGCTGGCGGCTGCCTGCGTGCTGGTCGGCACCGATCGCCGCTTCGTCAAGGCCGCCGCGGCACAGGGCACCGTTCCCGCCCTCACCCTGCTGGGCACGATCACCCAGCTCTGAACGCTTTCGCGGTCCGGGCCCGGATCCGGCGGCACAGCAGCGGGATCCACGGCGCCAGCGCGACGACGGTGACGAGCAGTAGCCACGGCAGCCGCCACCACCAGCGGATCGCGAAGTCCGCCGCGGGCTGGACCACCGGTCGCGCGGTGGCCGACCACACCACGAACGCGTCGCCGATCGGCATGAGCCCGAAGGCATAGCGTTTACTGCCCGGCACCGTGACGGGCAGGCCGAGCAACTCCCCCGTCGCGCCCAGTGCCGTCGCCAGTTCCCGGTCACCGTTGGCCCGGGCCGCACCCATTCCGACCACGGTGGCGGACAGGCTGATTCCCGCGACCAGCGGTCCGGAATCGACGTCGCCGGCACCGTCGCGCCCGTGCGGGAACTCACGCAGCGCGGGGCCGAAACCCCCCGGGTAGGCGAGGAACTGCCGACGGAACGCCGCGTACTGGGTGCGGGCGAACTCGGCGTCGATCTCGGGCAGGAAGCGGTGGATCAAGGTCTGCGAGGTCGCCCGCGCACCCTCCAGCACGGAGCCGTCCGTGGCCGAAACCTCGTGCGGCAGCAGCCCGGTCGCCGGATCGAGGCGATCCCGCGCGGCCGCGAGCCAGCGGTCGACCACCGCGCCGAAGCGGGGTACCCGCAGTCGATCGTGCAGGCGCAGCGAGGCGATCGCCACCGTCGAATCCACCGGCCAGGCCTGTCCCGGATAGGCCGCGAGAAACGGTGTGGCCGAGGCGGTGAAGGCGTCGGCGAGCTCCGCGGTGGCCGCCTCGAACCGCCGCACCAGTTCGTCGTCCCCACCGCCGAGCGCGATGACCCGGCCGCGCAGCCAGTTCGACCACCCGGCCCAGTACACGCCGTAGGCGGGCCGCATGCGCGGATCGAACACCGCGGTACCGCTGGCCGATTCCAATCGTCGCAGCGCCCACCGGGATTCCCGCAACGCCTGCGGGCGCCGGGCCATGTCCCGTTCGCCCGCCTGCAACCACGACAGCCCGTACAGCGCGTTCATGAAGACATAGCCTTCGGGGAACAGCTCCTGCGCCTCGTGATCGGCACCGTCGTCCAGCGCCGAACGCAGGAACGCGAGTTGCCGATAGGTGCAGCCGGGCTGCTCGCCCGGCCCGGGCTGCGGCCACACGAACCGAGCCATCGCCAGCACACAGAGCAGCGTCACGACCATGCCCAGGCCGCGTACGACCCACTTCGCCCGCACTGATCCCCCCGGAAGAACGTCGCTCAGAACACGTGCAACGGTGGCGATTTCGGAAAGGTGACCGGAAGCGACACCAGCGCACGATGGAACGGCCCCGGCCGCCATTCGAGCTGCGCCGCCGACGCCACGCCCAAACTCATCTCCGGAATGGCGTCCAGGATCTGGTCGATCGCCTCCTGGGCGACCAGGTAGGCCACCGACCGGGCCGGGCAGGAATGCGGCCCCAGGCTCCACGCCAGATGCGAACGGTTGTCGGTGTACTCCCCCGCGTTGATGGCGGGATCGTTGTTGCAGCCCGCCATACTGATCAGGACCGGCTGATGCGCGGGCAGCCACGTCCCGTCGATGAGCATCGGCTGACGCGGAAACGTCGCACAGAAGTTGGCCATCGGCGGATCGTTGAACAGCACCTCGTCCAGCGCGTCGCGGGTGGAAATGCTGCCACCGAGCAGATTCCCGGCGAACCGGTCATCGGTGACCATGAACAACAGTGTGTTCACGATCAGGTTCTGCAAGGGTTCGATACCCGCGCCGTAGAGCGTCACCAGCTGGTGGACCATTTCCACGTCGGTGAGGTTGGCCGGGTGCGCGATCAGTCGCGAAACGATGTCGTCACCGGGCTCTTTGCGCTTGCGGGTGGTGAGCTGCATCAGTGCGTCGGTGAGCATGGCGTTGCCTTTGTCGGCATTGACGCCTTCGAAGATGGCGGCCATGCCGCTGGCGATCTGCTGTCCGATATCGGCCGAGCAACCGATGATCTCGTTGAGCACCGCGAAGGTCAGCGGGAAAGCGTACTGGCTGATCAGATCGGCGTAGCCGTCCCCGCAGAAGCCGTTGATCAGCGGTATCGCGACCCGTTCGACGGTGGTGTGCAGCGCGTGCAGATCCACCGCGGATACGGCGGCCACATTGACCTGCCGATAACGCAGGTGCTCGACCCCCGCAGTGCGCGTGGCGTTCGGGCGCCACTCCAGAATCGGCAGCACCGGGCAATCACTGGGCACATGCTGCTGCCAGGTCCGCGGATCGGCCGGGAAATGATCCGGATCGTTGAGGATCTGCACCGCGGTGTGATAGCCGATCACCAGGGTCGCCGGGATACCCGGCGCCAGCTCGACCGGCACCATGGAACCGAACCGCCTGCGCATATCGGCGTAGGCACCGTGCGGGTCGGCGGCGAACCCGTCGCCATACAGCGGCACGCGCGGACCATCGGTATCGACCGGCGAGCCGTGCGGGACGGGGCAGCCGGGGGCCTGGGAAGGCAAGGTCACAGCAGAGACTCCTGACGGTGGAACAGGAATTCGACGAGCGTGATCAGAGCTTGCAGGCAGGTGCCGCGATTGCGGGCATCCAATTGGGTGAGCGGGGTTTCGGGTGCGAGATCGAGGGCGTCGCGGACCTCCTCCAGCGGGAAACGTTTCGCGCCCTCGAAGGCGTTGATCGCCACGGAGTACGGAACACCGCGCTCCTCCAGCACCGACAGCACCTCGTCGGACCGTTCGATCCGACGAGTGTCTACCAGCACCAGCGCGCCGAGCGCGCCGCGCGCCAGTTCCTCCCACAGCGGCACGAACCGCTGCTGGCCGGGCGTGCCGAAAAGATACAGCGCCAGCTGCGGATTCAGCGTGATGCGGCCGAAATCCATGGCGACGGTGGTCTGTGTCTTCTCGCCGAGCCCGGCCATATCGTCGATGCCGATACTGGCCTCGGTGATGGTCTCCTCCGTGCGCAACGGTGCGATCTCGGAAACGCTGCCGACGAACGTCGTCTTGCCGACGCCGAAGTTCCCCGCCACCAAGAGTTTCACCGATCGGGTCACGGTCTCCGGCACATAATTTACTTCAGGCCGGGAGAGCACGGAGCCCATCGAGAACCTCCTTGAGAATCGCCAGCTGGGGCACGTTGGTGGGCACGGGAATCGCCAGGCATTCGTGGTCGATCAGATCGGAGACGACGATCTTGACCACCGAGGGCGGCAGGTCCAGATAGGCCGCGATCTCGGCGATCGAGAGCGCGCCGCGGTCGCATACCTCCCGCACCCGCCGCGCCTCCGGCCGTGCGCCTTGAGGCAGACTGGCGCCCGCCGCCACGACGAGGGTCACCAGATCCAGGTCCCGGCTGGCGCGGGAACGCCCGCCGGTTCGCACATAGGAGCGGACGAGGTCGGGGTCGCGCCGTGGCCTGGTCATCGCCGATCGCTGTCCGCTCTCCGATGTGAGTAGTTGCCTAGCTCGTGACCGACACGGGCGGCGAGCTCGTTCATGCGGTGCGCGACCAGGCCGACGTCGGCGTCGGTGTTGGTCGAAACACCCAGTAGCGCACCATCTCCGGCGGCGGTAATGAAGATCATGCCCTCGTCGTACTCGGTCATGTTCTGCCGCAGCGCGCTGGTGGAGCCGCCACAGAATTCGCCGAGCGCCTTACCGAGGGAACGCAATCCGGAGGCCGCGGCCGAGAAACGCTCCGCGTTGTCGCGGGTGATGCCCTGCGAGTGCGCGATGCGTAGACCGTCTTCGGACAGCAGCACCGCGAACCGCACCCCTGGCACGGCGAGCTCTTCGAGTAACCAGCCGAGCTTGTTACTGGAATCGGTTGCGGTACTCATCAAGACGTCGTCCCTTCCGTGCTGAATTGATGGTGCTCGTGCCCTTCGGGATTCTGCTGTGCAGACGCGTCCGAGTCGCCCGCCGCCGAATCCTCGGCCGCGGCGCGACCGGTCTTGGATCCGGACTGCCAGGCCGCGGCGATATCCGGGCGCGGCAGCGAAGGTTCGGAGCGCGGACCGACCGGACTCGGCGGCACGGCGGCGACCGCCGGCGCGACCGGCCGGCGGCGGCGCTTGGGCAGGCCGCCACTGGTGATCTCGTGCACGGCGAACGTCGGCTCCGCTCCCGAGGCATCGGGTTCGGCGGCGGCGGGCGCCGCGGCGACCGGCTCCGGGCGCGGCGCGGCCTCGACCACGGGCGCGACCGCCGGTGTGCTGAGCAACGATTCGGGAATGTAAACCATTGCCCGCATACCCCCGTAAGCGTTCGGACCATCGATGTAGACGGTGAATCCGTAGCGTCGAGCCAGTGCTGCGACACCGGGGAAACCGACCTTCGGCGCGGGGCCGAGCTCGTGGATGTCCACGGTGCGCTCGCCCGCGAGGATCTGGCGCGCCTCCTCCATCTGCTCGGCGTTCATCCGCACGCCCGCGTCGTCGATGATGACGGTGACGCCGTGGTGGCCGGACTGGAAACTGATGTCCACGAACGAGGTCGGCGGCGAATAGCGCAGCGCGTTGTCCAGCAGGGTGGCCAGCGTATGCACCAGCGGCTCCACCGCACGGCTGATGACCACCCGATCCGATTCGGCGGCCCGCACGCGCAGGTAGTCGCGCACGCGGCCGGTCGCGCCGCCGACCACGTCGGTGAGCGACTGGGCCGGCCAGCGCCGACCGGGCAGACCACCGCACACGATCACGTACGACTGGGCCTGGCGGATCATCTGCTGGACGGTGTGGTCGATGCGGGTCAGTGTCGCGTAGACCTCGTCGTCGCGGTGCTGGCGCAGCGCGGCGCTGACCACCTGGCCGGCGTCGGCGCCGAGGCTGACCACGGAGGTACCGAAGGCGCGCACCGCGCCGGACGTGGCGTCACGTGCCGCGCCCATGACCTCGGCCCGCACCGCGACGTCGGCCTGCTCGATGCCGGCGCGCTTGCGTTCCTCGGCGTCGATCTGGACCTTCCGCAACTCGTCGGCATAACGATCACCGAGCCAGTGCAGGCACTGCACGAAGCGCGAGTTCTCCAAGGTCGCCGGGGTCTCGATGGCGTTGCTGGGGTTCTCGTAGCGGCGGACCGCGTCGGTGATCGCCGGAACGGTGTGCACGGCGAAGGACTCGAGCGTGTCCTCGTAGGCACGCTGCTGGCGGGTTAGCTCATCGATCCGCTGCTGCTGGCGTCTACCGGCGTTGACGTAATACGCCACGACGGCGGCGACCAGCGCCGGAGCGATAATCCACGGAAGTACCTGCGCCATATCTAGGTTCATCCGGTTACGTCACGCCTTTCGTTCACACCGCCGACAACTGGAGCCAGAACCTCACATTGCCTGCGGGACAGGCGATCACGCACTCTCCCGCAGACTCGCTCACACTAGCAGGATCGCGGCGAACGCGTAACATTCAGCAACTCTTAAGAATTCGAAGAACCGGCGGTACCGGTTACCATGCGCGCATGGCGAAGCTGAAGGTTTCCGTTGCCGTCCCGTTGCCTCCCGAGCGGGCATGGGCGCACACCTCGAATCTGTCCGAGCTCGATCAGTGGCTGACCATGCACGAAGCATGGCGCAGCGAGGTACCGGCCGAGCTCACCCCCGGCAGCACGCTGGTCGGCGTCGCGACGGTCAAAGGCTTTCGCAACCGCGTCACCTGGACGGTCGAAGAGGCGCAGGCGCCCGAACGCCTGAAGCTGCGCGGCGCCGGCAAGGGCGGCACCAAACTCGGCCTGCAACTCCTGGTCGCCCCCAAGGGCTCCGGCTCGGAGGTCACCGTCGACATCGAACTCGGCGGCCGCCCCCTCTTCGGCCCGATCGGCACCACCGTCGCCCGCGCGATCAAGGGCGATATCGAACGTTCGCTCGACAAGTTCGTCGCGCTGTACGGGGAGAAATGATCCGACGATTCCGATGAGCGGGACGGTTGGCCGAAATCCGCGCATGGCGTAGCGACGGTGGCTACCGTGTGCGAACTCGGCGGTTGCTGCGAAGGACGCGAGATGCCGAGGTCAGAAAGGTATTTCGGCTATGAACTCGCCGTCGATCCCCGCACCGCCGACCCTGCTCACCGGACTCTGGCAACGCAAACTACCGCATTATCCCGAGACGCCCGCGCGGGCGTGGTATCTGACCGTCGTGGTCATCACCTCGATCGCCCTGTATTACCAATTGTTTGTCACCGGCGCGGTGGGCAACGAGCTGATCGCCAATTTCGATCTGTCCTTCGCCTATTTCGTCTGGATCTTCATCATCGGCGCCGCGTTCGGCGCGGTCGCCTCGGTGGTGGCCGGTGTCCTGGACCGGTGGGGGCGGGCCAATATCGTCGCCTACGGCGTGGTGATCGTGTCGGCGCTGACGCTGTTCGCGGTGCCCGCGACCACCAGTAAAGAGGCGTATCTGATCGTCTACATCCTGGTGAGCGTCGTGGAGGGCGCGGTCCTGGTGGCGACGCCCGCGCTGATCCGGGACTTCTCCCCGCAGCTGGGCCGGGCCTCGGCGATGGGGTTCTGGACCATGGGCCCGGTGATCGGCGCGCTGGTCACCACCGCCATTTCCACCCGCACCCTCGACGCGCACCCGGATTGGCAGTACCACTACCGGCTGTGCGGCGTGATCTGCCTGGTCATCTCGGTGTTCGCGGTGGTCGGCCTGCGCGAACTGAGTCCAGCGCTACGCGATCAGGTGATGGTCTCGCTCCGGGACAAAGCACTGGTGGAGGCGCGCGCCCGGGGCCTGAATGTCGAAGAACTGGAACGCGATCAGTGGAAGCAGATGCTGAAACTGAATATTGTCGGCTCCGCTCTCGGCATCAGTTTGTTCTTGTCGTTCTTCTATACGATCGTCTCGTTCCTCGCGGTCTATATGGCGACCAACTTCGGTTTCACCTCGGCGCAGGCCAATGCCCTCGGCAACTGGTATTGGGGCGCCAACGCGATCGCGCTCGTCACGGCCGGCATCGTCTCGGACCGGCTGAAAGTGCGGAAGCCGTTCATGATCGCGGGCGCGCTCATCTCCATCACCGGCATGTTCATCCTGATCCAGCACAACGACCGGCCCGACACCGGCTATTACACCTGGGCCTGGATTTTCGCGCTCATCGCGGTCGGTACCGGCATCGCCTACTCGACCTGGATGGCGAGCTTCACCGAAACCGTGGAGGAGCGCAATCCCGCGGCCACGGCGGTGGGCCTGGCGGTGTGGGGCGGCACGCTGCGCGGCGTGGTCACGCTGGTGCTGTTCGGTCTGCTGCTCGTGGTGAATGCCGCTGGGCCACTGGTGAACTACGGCCCGCGCCTGGGCGAGATCCAGGCCAGGCACGCATCCGAACTGGCTACCATCCAGACTGTCGGACCCGATACGTTGGCGGCCCTGCAGGCCAACCCCAATGATCAGGTCGCGCAGCTGACGGCCATGCAGAAGCTGACCGGCGCCTCGGCCGCCGACATCCAGACCACCATGGCGCTGAGCGCGAAGTATCCGCAGGAGCTGGAAACGCTGAACGCCATCGCGCCGGACACCCAGGCCGCGCTGGCGGCCGACCCGGCCGACGGCAATGCGGGGCTCGCCGCGGTCGGCCAGGTCGCGCAGAAGTTCGGCATCCCCGTGAACGACGCCATCGCACGGCTCACGGCCACCCAGGCCGTGCCGCGCGCCGAGCTCACAGTCGCGGCCACGGTCGGCCCCAAGCTGCGCGACGCGGCCGCCAAGCTCCAGGCGATCAGCACGATCTCCGCCGACGATCGGGCCTACCTGGCCGAGCGCGGTCCGGAAGTGCAGCAGGCCAAGCATGATTCGCCCGGCCAGTGGGGCCGCTGGTGGTGGATCTGCCTGATCGCCCAGGTCCTGTTCATTCCGTTCGTATTCGTGATGTCGGGACATTGGAGCCCGAAGAAGGCGGCCGCCGAGGCCGCCGCCCACGACGCCGTCGTGCAGCGCGAGCTGGCCGAGCTGTCGAAGTAGCCCGGGACCGGAGAGTGGCGGTGGTCACTCTCCGGACCTGGGGTCCATCCCTGGTGCTTTCCCCGGCCAACTGGCACCCTTAACCGGTGACATCACCTCCGGATACAAAGGCCGAGTCCGACCCGGCCGACGACAAGCTCGATGCGAGGGTGTTCAAGATCGCGGGCGTCGTCGTGCTCGGCGCGATCATGTCCATCCTCGACATCACCGTCGTCACCATCGCCATCCCCGAATTCCAGAAGGAATGGGGCTCCAGCTACGCGCTGACGGCATGGTCGATGACCGGCTACACCCTGGCCCTGGCCACGGTGATCCCGCTGACCGGTTGGGCGGCCGACCGGTTCGGTACCAAACGTCTCTACCTGTCCGCGCTGGCGTTCTTCGTGGTCGGCTCCGTGCTGTGCAGTTACGCGTGGAGCATCGAATCGCTGATCGGCGCCCGCGTCATCCAGGGTCTGGGCGGCGGCATGCTCATGCCGCTCGGCATGACGATCATGACCCACGCCGCGGGCCCGCAGCGGATCGGCCGCGTCATGGCCGTGCTCGGTATTCCCATGCTGCTCGGCCCGATCGGCGGCCCGATTCTCGCGGGCTGGCTGATCGACGCCCACTCGTGGGAGTGGATCTTCCGGATCAACCTGCCGCTCGGCATCATCGCGCTGATCTACGGCTTCCTGGTGTTGCCCTCGGACAAGCCGCAGCCCGCGGAGTCCTTCGACTTCGTCGGCATGCTGCTCGCGTCGCCGGGTCTGGCGCTGTTCCTGTTCGGCGTCTCCTCGATCCCGGACGAGGGCACGATCACCGCACCCAAGGTGTGGGTGACCATGGTGATCGGCGCGGCGTTGCTGGTGGGCTTCGTCCTGCACGCCTTGCGCGCCAAACATCCGCTGATCGATCTGTACCTGTTCAAGAACAAGTCACTGTTGTTCTCGGTGCTGACGATGACGCTGTTCGCGGCCGCGTTCTTCGGCGCGGGTCTGCTGCTGCCGTCGTTCCTGCAGTCGGTGCAGAACGAGACCTCGCTCTCGGCCGGATTGATGCTGGCGCCACAGGGGTTGGGCGCCATGCTGACCATGCCGATCGCGGGCCGGATGGTCGACAAGATCGGCCCGGGCAAGATCGTGCTCACCGGTATCGCGGTGATCAGCATCGGCATGGCCTTCTTCACCCAGCTCGAGGCCGGCAGCTCGTACCTCATGCTGGGCACCGGGCTGTTCATCATGGGTCTCGGCATGGGCTGCACCATGATGCCGGTGATGACGGCGGCCATCCAGACGCTGACCCATCAGCAGGTGGCGCGCGGTTCGACGTTGATGAACATCATCAACCAGACCGCCGGGTCCATCGGCACGGCGGTCATCGCGGTCATCCTGACCAACCAGATGAAGGACAAGGGTCTGCCGACCGGCGGTGCGGCCGCGCAACAGGCCGCCGCCATGCCGGATCCGGCCACGCTGCCGCCGGAACAGGCGGCCCAGCTCGCCGAGCAGAAGGCACACGGTCTGAGCCTGGCCGCCGAATCGTTCAGCAACACCTTCGTGGTCGCGCTGATCCTCATGGTCCTGGCCTTGATCCCGGCCTACTTCCTGCCGCGGACCAAGCCGGAGGTCCCGGTCGAGGGTGACGCGCCGGTAATGGTGCACTAGCTCGAAACCGTCTCGGGCCCACGACGTTTCGGCGTCGTGGGCCCGAGTTGTATCTGCACGTCGCATGGTGCGATCGAGTGGTACCACCCAATACGTAGCAATCCGTACACCACGTAGCACATTGAGTACAATCGCCGGTATGCGCACCATCAGTCAACGCGACCTCCGTAACGACAGCGGCAAGATCATGGATGCCGTCGAGGCGGGCGAAGAGTTCACGATCACCCGCAATGGCCGACCTGTGGCCGAACTGAAGCCCCTGACGCGGCGGACCTTCGTCCCGGTATCCGAACTCGCCGCCACCAGCGCACAGCTACCCACGATGGATTACGCCGAGTGGCGTGCCGACATGGACGCAATCCTGGATACAGAGGTCTCCGACCGTGAGTGAACCACGACATATCCTGCTCGACACCTCGGTGTTGATCGACTACGAGAACGTGCGGCTGCCGGACGGGGCCGAGGCCGCGATCAGCGCCGTGAGTCTGGCCGAACTCGCCGCCGGTCTGCACTCCACGGCCGATGCCGGCAAACAGGCACAACGCCAGCTCCGATTCCAGTGGGTAATGAAGTCGTTCAATCCGATCTCGTTCGACGCCGAGACCGCCAATGTGTACGGTTCGCTGGCATTTCTGGTTTACCAGGGCGGGCGCAAACCCCGCAGTCGGGTTGCCGACCTGCAGATCGCCGCTACCGCTGTGCAGCACCGTCTGCCCTTGTTCACTCGCAATCCCGATGATTTCAAAGGATTGGAGCCATTGTTGAACTTTGTCGCCGTGTGAGCGGTGCGTACGCAAACAGCGCAGGCCGATGGGCCTGCGCTGTTGTCGTTCACCCGGTCAGGGTCGCAAGGCGACTTTCGCAGTACGCCCCTGGGTTTCGCTGGCCACAACCGCTTCGGCGGCCTGGTCGAGCGGGTAGGTCGCGGCCAGATCCAGGGCCAGGGCGCCGGTGGCTGCCATGGTCACCAGTTCGGTGATGAGGCGGCGCATGTCGTCACGGCTGGTTTCCTCGCCGCGTTTGGAGCCCCAAAACCCCTTGATCACCGCTTGTTTGAAGATCAGCGGGCCGGGGTTGATGGTCAGTGGTTTGCCGGAGAGGGCACCGAAGGAGATCAGTTCGCCGGCGGGGGCGAGCAGGTCGAGCAAATCGCCGGCGGCGGGGCCGCCGATCTGGTCGACGGCGCGCAGGATCGGTGCGCCGCCGGTCAGGGTGGCGGCCTGCTGCCGCCAGTCCTCGGCTTCGGTGTCGACCACGGCCTCGGCGCCCTGCGCCCGCAGCGCATGCACCGCGTCGGCACGGCGGACCAGGCTGAGCACATGCACACCGCGTCGGCGCGCAAGCATATTCAGCAACCGGCCGACCGCGCCGCCCGCGGCGTTGATGGTGATCCAGTCGCCCGCGGTGACATTCAGATCCTCGAGCAGCATGAGCGCGCTCAGCGGCATCGCCATGAGCTGGGCGGCGGTCTCGTCCCCGATCGCGTCCGGCAGCGGCACCACCTGTCCGGCCTTGGCCAGGAAGAACTCGGCCCAGGCCTGGTGGATACCCGAAACACTCACGCGCTGACCGACTTCCAGGCCGGTCACGCCGGGACCCAGGGCATCGATCCGGCCTACCGCCTCGGTGCCCGGGATGGCCGGCAGCTCCGGTTTGTAGCCGTACACGCCCCGGATGGTGGCCAGGTCGTGATTGTGGATCGGCGCGAGAATCAGAGCGACCCGCACCTGCCCCGCCCCGGGTTCCGGGGTCGGCACCTCCCCCGCGGTCAGTACATCCTTCGGTTCGCCGAAGGCGTCGATCACCACCGCGCGCATCGGGTCAGTCCTCCGCGACGGTCACGGCGACGTCGATATTGCCCCGGGTGGCGTTGGAGTACGGGCACACCTGGTGCGCCTTGTCGGCCAGCGCCTGCGCCTCGTCCCGGGACAGGTTCGGCAGCGTGACCTCGATGACCACGGCCAGCTGGAAGCCGCCCGCGTCGTTCTTGCCGAGGCTCACCTTCGCGCCGACCGCGGAATCGTCGACGTTCACTCCGTCGTTCTTGCCGACCAGGCGCAGCGCGCCGTGGAAGCAGGCGGCGTAACCGGCGGCGAAGAGCTGCTCGGGGTTGGTGCCCTCACCGTTGCCGCCCAGCTCTTTGGGCGCGGAGAGGTTCACGTCGACCTTGCCGTCGGTGGTGCGGGCGTGGCCGTTGCGGCCGTCGCCGGTGGCCAGGGCTTCGGCGGTGTACAGGGGGGTCATGATTTCTCCCGTTCTGAGGCCAGGGCCTCGGTCATGCGCCGCAGGGTGTCGCGCAGGGCGGCGACCTCGTCCATCGAAAGGCCGGCGGCTTCGGCCATTTCGCTCGGTATGTCGCGGGCTCGCGCCCGCAGGTCACGACCGCGTCCGGTGAGCCGGATCTCGACTCGCCGTTCATCGGACGTGCCGCGCTGCCGTTCGACCAGACCGGCCGCCTGCAACCGCTTGAGCAGCGGCGAGAGGGTGCCGGAATCGAGCGACAGCGTGGTGCAGAGTTCGCCGACCGAGCGACCGTCGTGTTCCCACAGCGCCAGCATCACCAGGTACTGCGGGTAGGTCAGCCCGAGCCGGTCCAGCTTGGTTCGGTAGACCGCGGTCATCGCCCGCGACGCCGCGTACAGCGGGAAGCAGAGCTGCTCGTCGAGGCGAAGGTGGTCGGTCACTCCCTGAACGGTAGTCCACAACTAAGTTGTGCACAACCAAACTGTCGGTGGGCTGGGTCACAGCGCCGCCGACGTCCCGGGGCACGCCGGTGCCCAGACGTAGTACGGGATCCGGCGTGCGCCGGGACGTCGGCGGGTGGAACCGGCCGAATACGTCACGACGACGGGGATTACGGACTATGCGGTCCAGCGCGCGGTGAGCTGGGCTTCGGCGGCCGGGGTGAGCGAGCCGAACAGGCGCAGGCGGGCCAGGCCGCCGTCCGGATAGATATCGAGGCGCACGTGCGTCGCCGCGCGCTCGTTGTTCAGCCGGAACCGGTGCGGGGTGTCGGGCTGCAACGCGGTGCGGGGCAGCAGTTCGAACCAGGCCGGATCGTCGACCGGCGGCAGCGGCTGGCCGCCGCTCAGGTCGATACCGAGCAGCCGGGCTTCGCCGGGCGCGTTGAACAGCAGGTTCGTCGTATCCAGCTCCAGTAGCTCCGGCACTCCCTGCGCGGCGAGACTAAAAGTGGCCCAATCGTTTCCGCTGTCCCGACGCCGCTTGGTCTCCCACCCCTCGGCCTGGTTGCGCGCCAGGCCGGGGCTGATCATATTGTCCGGCGCGGAGTAGAACATATCCGAGCAGCCCAGGGCGCGAGCACCATTGGCCAGCGCGGCCAGATCCACGGTCAGACCGGTGAGCAGCGCCGGATCCGGCACCACCTCGCCGTGCACGCGCAGCCGCGCCACACCGCCGTCGGGGTAGATGGTGAGGCGCACGTGGGTGAAGACCCGCTCGTCGCTCACCGGGAACTCGTGCACGGCGTCACCGGTCAGCGGGCTGCGCGCCAGGATCTCGACCCAGTCGGCGTACTCCAGTTCGGCCACCGACGGGTAGCCCGGCACCCGGCACGCCTCGATCGAGGCGAACGGCGGGAAATTGCCCTTGAACCATGCGGTGTCGATGACGATGCCGCGCACGATGCCGGGCATGCCCAGTCGCACGATGGCCCAGTCGTCGCCGGGGCCGCGGTGGCGGCGGGTCTCCCAGCCGTCGTACTCCTGCCCCTTGGGGCCGAAGGTCTCCGGGGAGAATTTCGGCGCCCAGGGATTGATCAGGTTCTCGCGCTCCTCGAAGGACTCGTCGCTGGCCGCGATCACGCTGCCGAGATTGGTGCGCAGCGCGAGATCGGGCAGGGCGGTGAAGTCTGACATCTGTTCTCCCTCAACTCTTCTCGATGAAACGACCGGTCGCGGACTGGTCCCCGAGGACGCGGCCGCGCAACCAGGTGGACCGCACGACGCCGGAGAGTTCCCGCCCGGCATACGCCGTGATCTTGTTCTTGTGCCGCAGCGCCGCCGGGTCGACGGTGAACGGCGCGTCCGGATCGAAGGCCACCAGGTCGGCGTCGCAGCCGACCGCGATGCGGCCCTTGCCCGGCAGTCCGACCAGGTCGGCGGGCGCGGTCGCCATCCACCGGACGACCTCGTCGAGGCCGAAACCTCGTGTGCGCGCGGCGGTCCAGACCGCGGGCAGCCCGATCTGCAACGACGAGACACCGCCCCAGGCGCCGGCGAAATCGCCGTCCTTCATGGCGGGCGGGCACGGCGAGTGATCGGAGACCACGCAGGTGAGCACCCCCTCGGCCAGGCCCTGCCAGAGTGCGTCCTGATTGGCCGAATCCCGAATCGGCGGACAGCATTTGAACGCGGTGGTGTGTGCCTCGGCCGCCGCCAGCGTCAGGTAGTGCGGGCAGGTCTCCGCGGTGATCCGCACTCCACGCGCCCGGGCCGCCGCCAACGGCGCCAGGCAGTCCGCCGCGGACACGTGCAGGATGTGAGTGCGGGCGCCCGTCCGTTCCGCCAGCTCGATGATCGCCCGCACCGCAGCACTTTCCGCAGCGCCGGGCCGGGACGCCAGGAAGGCGTCGTAGGACCCGTCGACGGGCTCGGCCAGCCGACCGGGGTCCTCGGCGTGCACGATCAGCAGGCCGTCGAAGGCGACGAGCTCGGTCATCACCTCCTCGATCTCGGCCGGTGACAGCGGCGGGAACTCGTCCACGCCGGACGGCGACAGGAAGCATTTGAACCCGAAAACACCCGATTCATGCAGTGGCCGAAGCGATTTCAGATTGCCCGGGATCGCGCCACCCCAGAACCCCACATCGACCCGGCACTGCCCGGTGGCCGCCGTGCGCTTGGCCGCCAGCGCGGCCACATCGACCGTGGGCGGCAGCGAATTCAGCGGCATGTCGACGATGGTCGTCACCCCGCCGGCCGCGGCCGCCGCCGTAGCGCTGGCGAAGCCCTCCCAGTCGGTGCGGCCGGGCTCGTTGACATGCACATGCGAGTCGACCAAACCCGGCAGCAACACCAGATCCACCAGGTCGACGGTCGCGGTCGCGGCCGGCTCGGCCGCGTAGTCGGCGATCTCCGCAATTCGCCCGTCCCGCACCGCGATCGCGGCGGGACGAGTCCCCTCCGGCAGCACCGCCCGACGCGAGCGGATCACCAAGTCGTACATGCTCACTCCTTATCCAGTGCGATTCCGACGGCGGCGCCAATCAGCCCGGCGGTGGCGCCGACCACGCCCGCGACTATGCCCACCGAGGCCGCGATGCCCACAGCTCCCGCAGTAGCCCCCACCGACCCGGCGGTCGCTCCTACCAGGGCCGAAGCGACGCCCACCGACTTCCCGGCACGAGCCGGAAACCAGCGCCGGGGTCGCACACCGCGGCGGCGGATCTGCCCTGTGCCTTCCGCACCGAAAGCCGTTGCCACGCTTACGGCATCGCGCGCCGAACCACCGGCCGGAACCGGGGTTCGGCCCCGCACCAGGTCGCCCGAGCTACTCATGTGCACCAGCCGCACTCGTCGCGACTCGAGCGCCTACCCATGTCCACCGGCTACCTTTCGTAACCCGCTGTCGGCCAACCACTTCCCGGCCAGGTCACCGGAGAGTCGTTCCAGCAGCGGACCGGCGTAGGCCATGCAGAGGTTGCGGTCGGCCTCGAGGTCGGTGAGCGCGTAGACCTGCTCGATGTCGACCCGGCGCAGCTGCTCGGCGCCGATCTCGCACCGACCGGCGACCGCGACCACCGGGACCCCGCCCGCCTTGGCGATCCGGGCCACCCCGACGGGCGCCTTGCCGTGCAGCGTCTGCTGATCCATCGACCCCTCGCCGGTGATGACCAGGCGCGCGCCGTCGACCTGCGCGGCGAACCCGAGCTGATCCAGGATCATGTCGATGCCCGGCCGGGCCTGTGCGCCGAGGAACGCCAGTGCGGCGTAGCCGACACCGCCCGCCGCCCCGGCGCCGGGTCGCTCGGCGACATCGATGCCGTGATCACGCCGCATGATCATCGCCAGCCTGGTCAGGCCACGCTCCAGATCCTCGACATCGGGCTGGCGCGCGCCCTTCTGGCGGGCGTACACATGGGCCGCGCCGCGCGCGCCGAGCAGTGGGTTGTCCACGTCCGACGCCACGGTCACCAGCGGAACCCGCACCATCTCACTGGTGTCGATGCGGGCCAGCCGCCGCAGCGCCGCGCCGCCCGGCGGCAGCTGCTCGCCGCGCTCGTCGAGGAATTTCACCCCGAGCGCGGACATCATGCCCGCGCCGCCGTCGGTGCACGCGCTGCCACCCAGCCCGAGCAGAATCCGACGGGCGCCGCGCTGGGCGGCGGCCCGGATCAATTCGCCGGTGCCGGTACTCGCGACCGTGCGCGAAGTGGACGAGGTCGGCGGATGCGGCATCTTCCGCACCCCCGAGGCCTCGGCCAGCTCGATCACGGCGGTCTGATCACGCATCGCGAACGACGCGACGACCTGATCGCCGGTGGGCCCGGTGACGCTGGTGCGGAACCGGGCGAACCCCGACGCGACCACCGCGTCCACGGTGCCGTCACCCCCGTCGGCGACCGGCACGGTCACCACGGGGATATCGGGCCGCACCCGGCGCAGTCCGGTCGCCACGTGCTCGGCGACCTCGGGTGCGGTCAGCGAGCCCTTGAACTTGTCGGGCGCGATGACCACATACCCCTCCCGCCACCGGGGACGCGGCGCCCGCCGGGGGCTGATCACCCGACCGCCTCCGGCTCGGGCAACGCGGCGATGGCGGTGGGCGCATCGTCCAATGTCTCGGCGAGCTCTTCGAATTCGACGATATTGTCGATCTCGAGCCCCATCGACACATTGGTGACCCGCTCCAGAATGACTTCCACGACCACCGGCACCCGGTGCTCGGTCATCAGCTGCTTGGCCTGCTCCAGCGCGGAGCCGAGCCGATCGGGCTCGGTAACCCGAATCGCCTTGCAGCCCAGGCCTTCCACCACCTTCACATGATCCACCCCGTATCCGCCGACCTCGGGGCTGTTGATGTTGTCGAAGTCGAGCTGGACGTAGTAGTCCATCGAGAAATTGCGCTGCGCCTGCCGGATCAGCCCGAGGTAGGAGTTGTTCACCACCACATGGATGTACGGGATGCCGAACTGCGCGCCGACCGCCAATTCCTCGATCAGGAACTGGAAGTCGTAGTCGCCGGAGAGCGCGACCACGGTCGCGTCCCTGTCGGCGGTGGCCACGCCGAGTGCGGCCGGCAGGGTCCAGCCCAGCGGCCCGGCCTGGCCCGCGTTGATCCAGTGCCGCGGCCGGTAGACGTGCAGCAGCTGCGCGGCCTGGATCTGGGAGAGGCCGATGGTGCTGACGTAGCGGATGTCGGGTCCGAACGCCTTGTTCATCTCCTCGTAGACCCGCTGCGGCTTGATCGGCACCGAGTCGAAGTGCGTCTTGCGCAGCCCCTCGTTCTTGCGATGCTTGCACTGCTTGGCCCAGTCCGCGCGGCTCGGCAGCGTCTCCGCGGCCTTGCGTTCGCGCGCCACCTCGAGGAACACCCGCAGCGCCGCCCCGGCATCGGAGGTGATGCCGAAGTCGGGCGCGAAGACCCGGCCGATCTGGGTCGGCTCGATGTCGACGTGCACGAAAGTGCGTCCCTTGGTGTAGGTTTCGACGCCACCGGTGTGCCGGTTGGCCCACCGGTTGCCGATGCCGAGCACGAAGTCGGCTTCCAGCATGGTGGCGTTGCCGTAGCGGTGCGAGGTCTGCAGGCCGACCATGCCCGCGTGCAGCGGGTGGTCGTCGGCGATGGTGCCCCAGCCCATCAGGGTCGGCACCACCGGAATCCCGGTCAGCTCGGCGAATTCCACCAGCAGCTCGGCCGCGTCGGCGTTCACGATGCCGCCGCCGGCGACGATCAGCGGGCGCTGGGCGACGGCCAGCATGTCCAGGACCTTCTCGGCCTGGGCGCGTGAGGCGGCCGGCTTGTGCACGACCAGCGGTTCGTAGGTGTCGATGTCGAACTCGATCTCGGCGAGCTGCACATCGATCGGCAGGTCGATCAGCACCGGTCCGGGCCGGCCTTCGCGCATGAGCCCGAACGCCTTCTGGAAGGTGCCGGGCACCTGGGCGGGTTCGAGCACCGTGACGGCCCACTTGCTGACCGGCGCGGCGATCGAGGCGATATCGACCGCCTGGAAATCCTCCTTGTGCAGCTTCGAGACCGGAGCCTGGCCGGTGATGCACAGGATCGGAATGGAATCCGCACTGGCCGAATACAATCCGGTGATCATGTCGGTACCGGCCGGACCGGAGGTGCCGATGCAGATACCGATATTGCCCGCCGCGGCGCGGGTGTAGCCCTCGGCCATGTGCGAGGCGGCCTCGACGTGACGCGCGAGCACATGCTTCAGGCCGCCGTGGGCGCGCATGGCGCTGTAGAACGGGTTGATCGCGGCGCCGGGCAGGCCGAAAGCCTGTGTCGCGCCTTCTTTTTCCAGGATCAGGACCGCCGCGTCGACGGTACGCATCCGTGCCATATCAGTTCTCCGCCTCATCGGTGACGTCGATCAGGATCCAGCCCTCGGGGACCCGGGTCGCGCATTCTTCGTGTGCCACAGCGGTGCTCACGCCTGGTCTCGCTTCGACAACGCCTCGGCGACCAGCAGCAGACCGGAGTGGTCCAGGTTGCCGTAGCCCATGGCGCGCGCAGCGGCGATGAGCTGCGCGGTCAGCGCGCCCATCGGGATGGACACCTCGGCGTCACGGGCGGCGGCCAGGATGATGCCCATGTCCTTGTGGTGCAGGTCGATCCGGAAGCCCGGTACGAACGAGCGCTCCAGCATCGTCTTGCGCTTGAGCTCGAGAATCTTCGAGCCGGCCAGGCCACCGGCCAGCACGTCCAGGCCCTTGGCCGCGTCGGCGCCCAGGTTCTCCATGAGCAGGATGGCCTCGGCGACAAGCGCGTACGTGCCGCCGACGATCAACTGGTTGGCCGCCTTGACGACCTGCCCCGCACCGTTCGGGCCGACCAGCTCGAAGGTCTTGCCCACGGCCTGGAAAATCGGTGTGGCGGCGGCGAAGTCGGCTTCGGTGCCGCCGACCATGATGGACAGTGCCGCGTTGATCGCGCCCGGCTCGCCACCGGAGACGGGGGCGTCGAGCACCCGCAGGTTCTTCTTCGCGCCCTCGGTGGCGGTCCACCGGGAGGTCTTCGGGGTGATGGTGGAGAAGTCGATGTAGAGGGTGCCGGGGGCGGCGTGTTCGAGCACGTCGGCGAACACCGACTCCACGTGCTCGTCCTGCGGCAGCATCGTGATCACGATGTCCTTGTCACGCACGGCTTCCGCGGCGCCGGAGGCGACATTGCCGCCCGCGGCCTTCAGCTTGTCCAGCGCGGCGGCGCTGTGGTCGTAACCGGTGACCTCGTGGCCCGCGGCGACCAGGTGACCCGCCATCGGGCCGCCCATGATTCCCAGTCCAACGAAACCAATCTTGCTCACTTGATCCAGCTCCAATCCGGTTCTGCGTCTTTGTATTCCAAGCCGATCCAGCCGTCGTAACCCACGGCTTGCAGGTCGGCGAAAAGGGCATCGAAGTCGAGGTCGCCCGTCCCCGGCCGCCCACGGCCGGGATTGTCGGCGATCTGCACGTGCCCGATGCGGTCGGCGTAGGTGGTGATCACCTGGTGCAGGTCCTCCCCCATCCGGGACAGGTGGTAGAGATCGCACAGGAACTTGATGTTCGGCTCACCGGTTCGATCGATGATCCGCACCGCGTGCTCGGCCGAGACCACCGGATAGTCCGGGGACTCCGGCGAATTCAGCGCCTCCAGCAGCACGGTCGCGCCGATCCGGGATGCCGCCCGCGCAGCCAGGCGCAGGTTCTCCAGCCCCAGCTCGTCCTGCTTGTCCGGGTCCTCGCCCTCGATCCGGTTGCCGTACAACGCGTTCAGTGAGGTGCAGCCCGCGCGCTCGGCGATACCGACCGCGACCTCGATGTTGTCACGGAAGGTACTGACGCCACCGGGCACCGAGACCAGCCCGCGGCCGTTCGGGATCAGGTCGATGAAGTTCAGCCCGACCAGCTGCACCCCGGCATCGGCGATCGCCGTTACGAACGCGTCGATCTCCTTGTCCCCCGGTGTCGGATCGGTGCCGAACGGCCACCAGAACTCCACACCGTCGAAACCGGCGGCCTTGGCCGCGGCCGGGCGCTCCAGGAGCGGCAGATCGGTGAACAGGATCGAGCAGTTGATATCGAACTTCGGCATGTCAGGCTCCTTTCTTGTATTTGTTCCAGCTGCCGATCTCGGTGATATCGATCAGCTCCGGATACGAAGTGGGCGGCTTGCGCAACACCATGGAAAGCACCGAGCGGTTGTCCTGCAATTCGATCACGCCGAGCTCCAATTCCGGCGGCTCGGCCGGAAGAAGTTTCTCCCGCAGCACGTCCATCGGAATGTCGAACAATTCACCGGAAATCGGCGCACCACCGTCGGCCACCGGCGCGAGTCCGGGGAAACGGTCGCCCACCGAATAGAAGCGATAGCGCGGCGCGGTTTCCACCGCACCGGCGAACGGTGCACCGCCGAGCAGGTAATTCAGGGGTCCTCCGCGCATGGCGGAGCCGTTCAGGAAAATCAGAGGCATAGCGAATGTCCTTCTAGTGCCGAATATCGTCGTCGAACCGGTCGCCGAGGTCGTCGAGCCGGTCCTCGGCCGCGCCGAACACCGATGCGCCCGTCCGCTTTCCGGCCCGGATCTCGTTGAACACCAGGTTCAGCACGATGGCCACCACCGCGGTCGCGCTGATCCCGGATTCCAGGACCACGGCGATCGACTTCGGGAAGGCGTGCCAGAACTCCGGCGCCGCGATGGGAATCAGGCCGACCGCCACGCCCACCGCGACGATCACCATGTTCAGGTTGTCCTCGTAGTCCACCCGGGACAGCGTGCGGATTCCGCTGGCCGCCACCGTGCCGAACAGCACGATCGCCGCGCCGCCGAGCACCGGGTACGGAATGCCGGCGACCACCGCGCCGACCACCGGCAGCAGGCCGAGCAGCGCGAGAATCACACCACCGACCGCCACCACATAACGGCTCTTGATGCCGGTGAGCGCGACCAGACCCACATTCTGCGCGAACGCGCTGCACGGGAAGGACCCGAACACCGGCGCCACCGCGGTAGAGGCCATATCGGCGCGCAGACCGTCCGCCAGCCGCTTCTTGTCGACCTTCGTCGGCAGGATCTCGCCGATGGCGAGAATGTCGGCGGTGGCCTCGGTCATGATCACCAGGATCACGATCGTCATGGCCACGATCGCACCCACCTCGAAGGTGGGCGTACCGAAATGCAGCACCGGCGGCAGCGAAACCAGTTTCGCCTGACCGACTCCGGAGAAATCCGCCTTGCCGGTGCCGACCGCCACCAGGGTGCCGATCACCAGGCCGATAAGAATAGACAGCCGGGAAATCGCGCCCTGGAACAGCCTGCTGATCACCAGAATGATCAGCAGGGTCAAACCGGCGTACCCGATATTGGCCATCGAGCCGTAATCCGTTGCCTTGGCATTACCGCCCATCGCCCATCGGAACGCCACCGGCATCAGCGACAAACCGATCACGGTGATGATCGTGCCGGTGACCACGGCCGGGAACAGCCGGACCAGATGCGCGAAGAACGACGAGGCGATCAACCCGATCACACCGGCGACGATGATCGCGCCGAACACCGGACGCAGCCCGCCCTCGCCGGCGATGGACACCATCGTCGAGACGCTGACGAAGGAAATCCCTTGCACGATCGGCAATCTGGAGCCGAACGGGCCCAGGCCCAGGGTCTGGAGCATGGTGGCCAGGCCGGAGACGAACAGTCCCGCGGTCACCAGCAACGCCATATCGGCGGCCGAGAGTCCGGCCGCGCCGCCGATGATCAGCGGCGGTGCGATGACACCGCCGTACATCGTCAGAATGTGCTGGAGCCCATAGGCGATCAGCTGTAGCGGTGGATATTTGGTGTCTTCGGGCCGGGCCGCGGTATCGGGCGGCTTGCTGCGACGGTTGAACATGCGCCTCGCCTTTCCACGGTCAGCAAAAGCCGGGCACGCCGTGCCAGGCGGACCCGGCATCGGTGGCGTCGTCACGGACCACGGCGGCTTCGATCAGGCCGTAGGGCCGATCGGCGGCAATGAAGACCTCACCCGGGTTGTCCAGCGCGAACGGGCTCAGGTCGACCAGGAAGTGGTGCTTGTTCGGTGCGGAGAACTTGATCTCGGCGACCTCGCGGTGCTGTTCGAGCACCGCCCGGCCCATGCTGTAGAGGGTCTGCTGCAACGCGTAGGAGTGCACGGCGGCGAACTGGCGCAACAGGATCGAGCGGATCGAGTCGTAGGACTTGTCCCAGTCGGCGACGTCGGTGTGGTCGTAGCGCCACTTGGCAACCAGCGAGGTGGCCATGATCCGATCGTCGGTGGGTTGCAGGGTGGTGTACTTGTCCTCGAAGAAGCCGTGGAACTCCGAGCCGGTCGACTTCAGCAGGACCAGGTCCTTGATGCCGGAGACGACGTGCGCGCGGCGATCCGGGCCGACGCCGTCGACGTTCACGATGGTGGTGCGGGTGCCGCCGCCGCTGCGCACGAACGAGTGGTCGTGGCCGATGCCGTCGACCGGGATGCGATCCCAGGCGTACTCCTCGATCTCGATGCGGGCGCCGTCGGCACCGGGACAGCGGGCGATGAAGTGGTCGGCCAGGGTCAGGCCGTAGTCCTCGAGGGCGCCGATCCCCTTCTCCTTGGCGAAGGCGAAGGCGGTGTTCTTCTGAGTGTCGGTGGGCAGCACGTCCTTCTGGTCACCGGTGATGTGCGCGTCGGCGAACCGGCCGCGCAGCGCGGAGGAGACATTGAGGTCGCGGATCTGGTGGCGCGGGGTGTCGCGGTAGACGCGCACGACGCGGTTCTCGGCTTTGCCGTATTGGTTTTGTCCTAGCTGGATGGCCATGGTGAGGATCAGCTCCCTCGGTAGGTGGAGTAGGCGAACGGGCTCAGCAGAAGGGGAATGTGGAAGTGTTGTCCGGCCGGGCCGCCGGGGGTGAAGGTGATGACGGCCTCGGGGAAGAAGCAGTCCTGGCCGGTGGCGGCGGCGTAGCTCGCGATATCGAAAACCAGCCGGTAGGAACCGGATTCGAGTTCGTCGGGGCCGAACCGGCCGATCCGGCCGTCCGCGTCGGTGACCGCCTCGGCCAGCAGGACCGGCTGTCCGTCCCTGACGTACTCGAGCCGAACCGCCACGCCCGCACCGGGTTTGCCGAGGGCCGTGTCCAGCACGTGCGTCGTGATCGCACTCATGCCTGCACCTCCATCTCGTCGATTGCCTTGCGCAGCCGCAGGATCGCGATCTTGCGTAGTTCCTCGGCGACGACCGCCGCCTCGGTGTCGTCGTCGTTGCCGAGCCGGGCCTGTAGCGCGGCCAGGATCCGCTCGGCCGACAGGCCGGTGGCGCAGATCAGGAAGACCCGGCCGAAGCGCCGCTCGTAGGCCTGATTGCCGGACATCAGCGCCGCGGCGGTGGCCAGATCCTGGTCGACGCCGGACTGCTCGCCGCGCGACCATTTCGCCTCGACGCCGTCGCCGTTCGCCCGCTCCCCGATGCGCGGGTGGGCGGCGAGGGCGCGGTCGACATCGGCGCGGGTGAAGGTGCGGGCGGCCGCGTCGGCGACCGCCAGCAGGAGTTCCGGATCGGCGTACGGCCGGCCCGCCAGGACGGCGTCGGCCCAGGCCGGAACGTCGCAGCAAGCCAGCAGTATCGGCCGAAGTTGTTCACTCGCAGTCGAATTGAACGCTGCGCATGATCCCATTGCCTGGCCTTTCTCGTGTAGCGGAGGTCACATCCGCCTACTTCGAGAAGAGTGGCACAGGTCTCACTCGGAAATCAACAGTTTGTTGAAATTTGGGTGGATGGTCCAAGCGGGAGGCTCAGGACCGGGTCCGATTCAGATAGTTGTACACGGTGAACCGGGTGACCCCGAGGGCTTCGGCGACCGTCTCCGCCGATTTGCGGTAGCTGAACGCGCCGCGCTCCTCCAGCAAACGCACCGCACGCTGCTTGTCGGCGCGCTTGAGTTCGGCCAGCGAACCGCCGAGTTCACCGGCCACGTCCTCGAGCAGCCGGGCCAGGCCGCCGTCGCCGGACGCCTCGGCGTCGGCAGGTGCGCCGAAGCGCACACCGGCCAGCGTCGCACCCTCCCAGACCAGGGGAATGTCGTCGGGACCGCAGTCGTCGGCGGGCACGAGCCGTCCACCGGTGCGCCGTAGCAGCGGAGTGATCGTCACCAGCACCGGATGCGTGGTGTCCACCTGCGCCTCAGTCATCGGCATCCCGCTCCACCTGGAGGGTCACCCGGGTCGCGCCGTGCGCGAAACCGGTGGCCAGGACATCGCGCAACAGGTCCAGCAACTTTTCGCTGGGGCCGGACACCGAGGTGCCCAGCGGGCCGAAATCGCAATCGAGACCGGCGGCTTCGAGCACGGCCAAGGTCTCGGCGGCATGCGGCGGCGGATCGCCTTCGCCATGGAACGGCTCGGTGGTGAATTCAGCACGCAGCCACATGGGCATAGGCTACCTGCGCTTCCGAGGTCGATGGGATGGGAACGGGAGACACCCCCGCGCCAGGCCGGGGCCGGAGCGCGGGGGTGCGTGGGAGATCGCTAGCCGCCGAGCACGAGCTCGATGGCATTGATCCCGAAGTAGGCCAGGAAGACCGCGCTCACCGCGTACAGCAGCCAGTGCACCTCACCGAACTTGCCGCGCGCCGCCTTGATCACCACATAGGCGATCAGGCCCGCGCCCACACCGTTGGTGATCGAGTAGGTGAACGGCATCAGCGCGATGGTCAGGAAGGCGGGCACCGCCACCTCCAGATCGTTCCAGTCGATCTTGCGCGCCTGGGTCATCATGAGCGCGCCGACCAATACCAGCGCCGGCGCCGCGGCCTGGATCGGGACCACCGCCGCGATCGGGGTGAAGAAGATCGCGGCACAGAACAGGCCGCCGGTGACCACGGAGGTCAAGCCGGTACGGGAGCCCTCACCGACACCCGTCGCCGACTCGACGTACACCGTCGCGCCCGCGCCGCCCGCCGCGCCGCCGATGATCTGGCCGACGCCGTCGACCGTCAGCACCTTGCCCAGGCCGGGCATGGTGCCCTTCTCGTCCAGCAGCTCGGCCTCGTCGCATACGCCGAAGATGGTGCCCATGGCGTCGAAGAATCCGGTCAGCACCAGGGTGAAGAGCACGATCGAGGCGGTCAGCGCACCCGCGGTGGCGAAGCCGCCGAACAGGTCGACATCGAACATCAGGCCGAAATCCGGTGCGGCGAACAGCTTGTCGGGCGTCTCGGGCACGACCGGGCCCCAGGTCTTGGGATCGATGGCGGCGTTGGCGTTGATGATCACCGCGAGCACGGTGGCGATCGCGATGCTGATCAGCATGGCGCCGGGCACCTTGCGGATGAACAGCGCGAGCATGACGAGCAGACCGACCGCGAACACCACCACGGGCCAACCACTCAGGTGACCGCCGATGCCCAGCGTGACCGGTGGGCCGCTGCCCTCGCCGTGCCCCACCACACCGGCCGAGACCAGGCCGATCAGCGCGATGAACATGCCGATGCCGACGCCGATCGCGTTCTTCAGCGCCACCGGAATGGCATTGATGATCATGGTGCGCAGACCGGTCGCGGCCAGGATCACGATGATCACGCCCATCAGGATGACCAGACCCATCGCCTGCGGCCAGGTCATGTGCGGCGCCGCCTGGAAGGCGACCACCGGGACCAGGCCCAGTCCAGCCGCCAGCGCCAGCGGCACATTGCCGACCAGGCCCATGAGCACGGTGCTCAACCCTGCCGAGAACGCGGTCGCCGTGGTCAGCTGCGCGATGGACAGCTTGTCGCCGTTCATATCGGTCACGCCGCCGAGAATCAACGGGACCAGCAGGATGACGTAGGCCATCGCCACGAAGGTGGTGATGCCGCCGCGGACCTCCCGGGAGACGGAGGTCTTGCGCTCGGTCAGCCGGAAGAACCGGTCGTGCCAGCCCTTTCCGGACGCTGCCGGTTCCCCGGCTACGGGTTTGGTTTCGATCTGGGTCATCAGCTTGCCCTCCTCAGGGCGTAGCCGACCTACATTCCGGTTCGGTGCTCCGGTGCGCAGGGTTCGGTTATGCGGTTGTGGGACACCGCCGCCTCGTTGCGAAAGATGCGGCGCCCCCGTTGATCAACAGCTCCGGACGAGTCCGTCCGGTCGTACCGGCACACGATTGCGGTGCCGGATGCGGGTGGAGGGCGTGGATGGCCCTCCGTCGCCGCGTCGCCCGGTTCGGGCGAGCGGATCGGGGGTGTCCGGCAGTCGCGGCCGCGGTGGCGGTCCGGTGCGTGCCGGGATCGGCCGGTCGCCCTCGGCGTCGATGTCCCCCTCAATCAGGACATCGACATGTGCGGTGACCCTCCGGTTCGGCGTGACGATCATCGAGAGACCGCCTGCCGCAAGCGTTTCCGGGCCTCGGCGCCGGCGCGGCCGGTGGCGTCGTGCGCGACGGTGCGCAGTTCGCCGTGTTCGACCACGGTGTGCCCGCCGACCAGCAGCCGGGCCAGTGGCGGGGTGGGGCCGAACACCAGGGCACAGACCGGATCCTCGACAGCGGAACGGAATCCGTCGACCCGCCAGATGGCGATATCGGCCAGCTTGCCCACCGCGAGCGATCCGATTTCGTGCTGGCGGCCCAGGTTTCGCGCGCCGCCCAGCGTCCCGAGCTCGAGCGCCTGCCGGGCGGTCAGTGCCCGCGGCCCGTGCACGGCGCGCTGGAACAGCAGGGCCTGGCGCATTTCACCGGCGAGCGAGGTCAATTCGGCGGAGGCGGCGCCGTCGACGCCGAGGCCGACCGGTGCGCCCGCGGCCATCAGGTCGGTGACGCGGGCGATTCCGGCGCCGAGCCGGGCGTTGGAGGTGGGGCAGTGCGCCGAGCCGGTCCCGGTTTCGGCGAAGCGGCGAATATCGCTGTCGCGCAGGTGCACCGCGTGCGCGAACCAGACATCGTCGCCGAGCCAGCCCAGCTTCGCCATGTATTCGACAGGGGTGCAACCCATCTGGGCCAGGCAGTGCTGCTCCTCGTCGAGGGTTTCGGCCAGGTGGGTGTGCAGCCGCACGCCCTTGGCGCGGGCCAGCGCGGCGGATTCGGCCATCAGCTCGGCGCTGACCGAGAACGGCGAGCACGGCGCGACGGCCACGCGCAGCATCGAATCGAAGTCCGGATCGTGGTACTTGTCGATCATCTCGGCGGTGTGGGCCAGGATGTCCTCGCGCTGCTCCACCACCTCGTCCGGCGGCAAGCCCCCGTCCGATTGCCCGCGATCCATCGACCCGCGGCACGGGTGGAAACGCAGCCCGATCTCCCGTGCGGCGCGGATCTCGGCCTCGAACAGATCGCCGCGGTCCTTCGGGAAGATGTAGTGGTGGTCGGTGCTGGTGGTGCAGCCGTTGAGCGCGAGCCAGCCCAGCCCGGCCGCGGCCGCGCCGTGCACGATATCGGCGTCCATGCGCGCCCACAGCTCGTACAGTCCGGTCAGCCATTCGAACAGGGTGGCGTCCTGGAACAGGCCCTGGGTCGCCCACTGGTACAGGTGATGGTGGGTGTTGACCAGGCCCGGGGTGACCAGGCAGCCGGTCGCGTCGATGTGCTCGGCGCCCTCGATCCGGGGTGCGGGGCCGGGGCCGAGGGCGGTGATCCGACCGTGCTCCGCGATCAGGTATCCGAAGGGGATCTCGACCCCAGCCACCGGGGCGATATATGCGTTCGCTATGACAGTTCTCATTCGGGCAAGGCCTCCCGCCGCGCAGGTCCGGGTTCGCGTTCCACCCGATCATGCGCCCGGATTTCCACCCGCCGCATCAGGCGGCCGCCGAATTGCTGATCGATTGCGCTCGGATGACACCCTCGCCTCGACAGTGGCCGCCGTACGCGCGCTTCGCCTCTGCTTCGACCAGGCCCGGCACCGAGGTGGCCCGGATCCGGGCGGTGTGTGGCGCCGCCATTTCGGCCCGACCCGCGGGTCGCCGTAAATCCATGTCCGTAAGTACAGCTGGCCGGGAAGTGAACAGGTAGGAACAAGAAATCTGAACTGTGGCCCAGTTCACACCCCGAGGTTTGTGCGAATCTCCGAATGCGGTACCCCAGGGGGCCGCTGTTAGCGTAGGAAACTGTGCGATTACGTTCCCTGCTCACCATGACGGCCCTGGGTCTCGAGCTGCTGACCGGCGAGGAAGACCTGGACCGCTTCGTACGCTGGGTGGTAACCACCGACCTGCCCGACCCCAGCCGCTACCTCTCCGGCGGTGAGCTCGTGCTGTCCGGCTTGCAGTGGCGCACCGGCCCCGCCGACAGCGAGGCCTTCGTCGGCACGCTGGCCCGCGCCGGAGTGGCCGGTCTGGCCGCGGGCGACGCGCTCTACGGGGGCATTCCCGACGACATCGTCGAAGCCTGCCGTCGGCACCGCATCCCCCTGTTCCGGGTGCCGGAGAACATCGCCTTCGCGACGGTGACCGAGCAGATCACCCGCAACCTGTCCACCGGGCGGGCCGCCGATCTCAGCGCGGTCCTGGATCGGCACCGGCAGCTGGTCGCGGGTAGCGGTCTCGGTTCGGTACTCGACCTCATCGAGCGCGATCTCGGCATGAGCTGCTGGGTGATGTCGTCGACCGGACGGGTGGTCGCCGGGTCGGCCCTGCCGCCCGCCGCGGCCACCGCGGCGTTCCTGGGCGCCCGGCGACTACCCCTCGTGGTTCGCGAGAACGATGCCCCCTATTCGGTTTTCGCGGTCGACGAGCACAGCACCTCGCGGGTCGCGGACTGGTTCCTGGTCTTCGGGGGCGACTACCGGGAATGGTCGGAGGAGCGGCGCGCGCTGCCCGGCGAACTCGCCGCCGTGGTCGCGCTGGAACGGGCCCGCCAGGACGACCGGCAGAGCGCCGAGGGGCGGCTCGCGCAGGAACTCATCGAGCTCATCGTCTCCGATGCCAAACCGGCGGAGATCATTTCGCGGCTGGAGCTGACCGGGCTCGGACCGGGTGAGACCTACATCGCGGTCGCCGCGGCCTCCGAGGGTGCGGGCCTGCGGCCCGGCGAATTACGGGTTCTGCTGCGTGAAATCCTCTATGGCCGCAGGCCCGCGGCGGGCGTGGTGGACGGCGAGGCCATCGCGCTGATCCCGGCGCGCAGTTCGGTCCTGGACGAAATCCAGCTGGCGGTAGCCGAATTGGCGCCGGGGCTGGGCGACGGCCGGATATCGGTCGGCGTCAGCGGCGTGGTCGACGGTGAGGGGCTGCGCGGCGCCGTCGAGGAGGCGCGCTATGCCCGCCGCATGGCCGCGCGCGGCGATCAGCCGGCCGGCGTCGTCGGCCACGACCAGCTCGCCACCCACATGCTCCTGCTCGCCAGCGTCCCCGACGAGGTGCGCCGCATGTTCCGCACCCGCCTGCTCGACCCGCTCACCAGCTACGACCAGGACAACCGCGCCGATCTCGTGCACACCCTGGAGACCTTCCTGCAATCCTCGGGCTCCTGGACGAAGTCCGCGGAGCTGCTGCACGTCCACGTGAACACCCTGCGCTACCGCATCCAGCGGATCGAGGAGCTGACCGAGCGCGACCTGTCCCGCCTCGAGGACCGAGTGGACTTCTTCCTGGCCCTGGCCTTGCGATGAACCAGGCGCCCGCGGCGCCGCGCGTGCTGGTCGTGGCCCCGACTGTCAGGACTCGACGGGCGATCGGCGCGAATGCGCGGCGATGCTCACCCCGACCAGCACCGCCATCAGCGCACCCGTGACGGGCACCGGATACGGCGTGCAGCTCGCGGCCAGCACCAGTGTGCCGAGCAACGGCATCGTCCAGGCGTAGGGCGCGTTCGCGCCGTGCGGCCGGACCATCAGCCACCACACCACGACCAGGTAGCAGAACACCGGGACGGTGACCGCCAGGCCCGCCTGGGTGGTGCTCAGATGCGCATGGTGTTCGACGTGCGCGATGTTCACCGACAGGCCCGCGCCGACGGCCGCGCCCGCGGCGAAGATGACGTAGTGGCCGTAGCCCCAGCGGAACGCCGCCCGGGTCGAGGTGAGCAGCTCGCCCGCGTTCAGCGAGAAGTACACCCACCACATGGCGAAGACGGTCAGCAGCCCGCCCGCCGCGATCAGGATCAGCTCCGCATTCACCGTCGCGCTGAGCGCGTCCCGAAAAGCGTTGGTGGCGGACAGGATCGACTCGCCGAGCACGATAATGGTGAGCAGCCCGTAGCGTTCGGCGATATGGTGCGGATGCCATGGCATGTGCCAGGACCGTTCCGCCCACAGCGGCACCAGCATCTCGGCCACCGCCATCGCGAGGAACCCCCAGGCCCGCAGCTGCTCCGGGAGCGCGAAAACGACTGCCGCCCAGCCGATCATGCACAGCGTTTCGCCGCTCGCGTAGCGCAGCATGGTGGTACGCGCCCGCGGATGCGCGACCGCCGCCCGCAGCTGCTGCGCGACCAGGCCCACGCGCATCACCAGGTACCCGAGGAACACCACCGCGAAGTCGCGGTCGTCGAACGCCCGCGCTACTCCCGCGGCCAGGATCAGCACACCGGTCATCACCAGCAGGGTGGACAGGCGATACGGCACGTCGTCGGTGTCGAAGGCGGAAGCGAACCAGCTGAAGTTCATCCACGCCCACCAGATCGCGAAGAACACCATCAGATAGCTGGGCAGCCCTGCTGCGAAGTGCCCCTCGGCCAGCGCGTGCTCGAGCCGCAGCGCCGCCTGCGCCACCGCGACCACGAAGCACAGATCGAACAGCAGCTCCAGCGGCGTCGCCGCGCGGTGCGCCTCCGCGCGATTGCGCGGCGTCATACGATGCCGCCAGGTCCACGCACTGGTCCGGGATTCGCTCATGCGGGAATCGTAAGGATCTTCGCGCACTTCAGCTCGCGCACCGGGAGCGCGTTTCGCGCTCGGCTGTGGTGTCTCCGGCCCGTACTCCGGCCGGTGCGCGGTCCGCTCAGAACGGAAAGCTCAGGGGGCGAGCGGCTTCCAGTTGGGCGGCGAGGGTGAGGATGGTGGTCTCGCCGCCGGACGGGCCGACGAGCTGAACGGCCAGGGGCAGTCCGTCCGCGCCGACACCGCTGGGGATCGAAGCCGCTGGATGTCCCGTGACATTCCACATGCCGGTGTAGGCGATCATCGGAATGGAGCGCCGCATCGCGCGGACCGTGCCCGTGCCGTCGAGCATCCCGACCAACGGCGGCCGGATGGCGATGGTCGGGGTGAGCAGCAGATCACAGCCGGTGAACAACCGATCCGCCCGGCGCGCCAGGGCCGCACCGCGGCGGATCGCCCACTCGATCACCGGGCGGCGAGCCCAGGCGCCGAGCGCGACCGTCTCGCGGGTGCGGCGCTCCAAGCGGGCCGGATCGTCGACCAGTTCGGCCTCGGCACGCACCCCGCCGAAGAATTGCGGCAGAAACGCCGGGGTCGGATCCGGGAGTCCGGGATCGATCTCGAAGACCGTGTGCCCCAGGCTCTCCAGCAGTTCGGCGGTCTCGAGCACCGCCCGGACGTGCTGCGGATCCGGTGTCACCAGCGGCACCGGCGACGCCGTGCTGTAGCCGATCCGCAGGCCGGTGGCCGGGCCCGCCGCCGCGGCGGCGAACGACATGACCGGCTCGGGCGCGCGGAAACGATCACCGGGCATACTGCCCCGGATTACGTCGTTGACGAGCGCGCTGTCGGACACGGTGCGAGTCAGCGGGCCCACCACACCCAGTGCCCACCACAGATGCTCGTGCGGCGCGGTCGTCACCCGTCCGCGCTGGGTCTTCAACCCGAAGAGCCCGCAGCACGCCGCCGGGATCCGAATCGATCCGCCGCCGTCGCCGCCGATCGCGACGGGAACCAGCCCGGCGGCCACCGCCGCGGCGGAGCCGCCGCTGGAGCCGCCCGTGGAGCGGGCACGATCCCAGGGATTGCGGGTCACCCCGTGTGTGGTGGATTCGGTGAACGGCCACTGCCCGAACTCCGGCATGGCTGTCTTGCCGACGATCACCGCACCCGCGGCCCGCAGCCGCCGCACCACTTCCGAATCCTGGGTGGCGGGCCGATGATTGGCGCGGGTGCCGTAGGTGGTAACCGCACCGGCAACGTCCAGTTCCTCTTTGATCGCGATCGGGATGCCGTGCAGCGGACCGGGATTCGCTCCCGTCGCGCGCTCGGCGTCGCACTGCGCCGCCTCGGCCAGCGCGCGCTCGTGCCGCACCGTGCTGAACGCGTTCAGATCGGACGCGTCGATCCCGCGCAGCGTCGCCTCGATCAGTTCGACGGCCGAGACCTCACCTCGAGCCAAGGCCGCCCGCTGTTCCCGCACTCCGGCGGACACGATCTCACGCATTCTCGACCCGCTTCTCCGGTCCGGACTCCACGACCGGATCACCTGTTGCCTGCCCGAGCCTAGTACCTGCGCCGATGCCCGCGACACGCCATCACGGTTTCATAACGGCAGGCACTGGGTAGTCCGTAGACATGACGGATCACCGACCTACCCGGATCGCCGGGCTGGACCGGGTGACCGCAGCACTGGCAACTGTGACGTGTCTGGCCTTCGCGGCCGGAATCGCCGCCATCACGCGGTCAACCGGCATCACCCTCGCGGCCTGCGCCAGCCTGGCCATCGGGCTCGTGCTCGTCCTGAACATCCTGCCGCGCAAGACATAACACTCCGTGTGGCCGGGATCGTTAGTAAGGCGAGACACACCCGTGCCGGATATCATCCCGGGCACGGGCCGAGCCGACTACGCTGAGTAGCAGGTGCCGGTCCTCGGCATTGAATTCGACAATGACGTCGTACCGCTTGCCGAGCGGATCGCGAGTATTCCTTCGCTCCCCGACGTACAGGCCCGCGCGGCACGGTAATTCGTGCCGCCGCTCCATCTCATACTTCGCACCCGACCCTGTCGGGCGCGAAGTCGTCAGCACCTGAGACAAGTTCAGACACTCGGAGGAATCCAGATCGTGGCCAGCCTCGATAATCCCGCCACCACCGCCCACGCCAAACAGATCTCCGCGGACGCGGACACCGAATCGCCTATCGTCTGGCCCGACCCGAGTCCGCTGGATTCCTGGTGGGAACAGGTGATGGGCAACAAGAACCGACCGCCCCGCCGGAGCATCGCCTAGCACTCGCTTCGAAAGCACTCGAAATACCGGATTCCGAAACGAGGACGAGTTTCCGGATTTCCGGAAAACAGCCGATTACGGAGTTACCGCGCACGAACGGTACGGCGAAATTCGTGACCGCTTACAGGTGATAGCGGACCGTCGGACTCCACAGGATGTAGCTGTCGATACCGGCCGCCGCTGTCGCATCGATCTGCGCCTGCACCTGGCCCGGTCCGTAGGTCACCCCCAGGCTGAAGTCCTGGAGCCACGGAATGACCTCCGCGCCGGTGCCCGCGGTCAGCCGGACGAAATCGCCGAGCGAGGCGAGAATGATGTCGTAGGGCTGCGAGTTCGGGTCGGCCACACCGTATTCCCCGGCATTCCAGTGCGACGGGTAGAGCATCGGCGCGACATAGTCGACGTGTCGCGCGATCATCGGGATGTCCTGCGCGATCTGCTCGGGCCGGGTCGAGGCGATGCCGAACACCGCCGCGCCGAGCACCGCACCGGATTCGTGCACCGGATCGCGGCTCTCGCGCAGGAACTCCGCGATCGAGGTGGTCGGGTCGGTGGCGATTCCCGGGAACACCATCTGCGCCAGCGGGCCGTCCGGGCGGCGCACATAGTCGTACATGATGTCGTCGAAGCCCAGTTTCGCCGCCTCGACCGCGAGATCGATGTTGTACCGGCGGATTTCGGGATGGGCGAAATTGGTGAAGGCGATCGGACCGTAGTGGCTCGAATAGGGTTGCCCGCCCGCGTGCTGCACCACCCAGTCGCGGCGGCCGCTGTGCCAGGCCCAGGCCGCGACCTGCGGGTCGCGGAAGGCCACGATCCGTCCCACCACCCGCAGGCCCAGGTCGTGCAGCTGCCGCACTGCGGCAGGCGCGTCGTAGATGGTGCTCGCGGCGCCGGATTCGCGGGCGAGGGGCACCTGCGAGTCGTACCCGATGATGCCGTCCTCGTCCTTGATATCGAGTTGCACGGTGTCGATCCGGCCCGCGCGGGCCAGATCCAGCACGCTTTCGCGCAGCCCCTCGTGCGACCACGCGTGCGCGGTGACGTGGACCGCGCGGGTGCGCGGGATGTCGACGCCCCCGAGGATCGGTACGGTCGTGACATTGCCTGCCGCATCCACGGCCTCGATCGTGGTGGCGGCGGGCGGACGGGGCAGCGTCACCTCGAACGTGCCGTCCGGCGCCGGGGTGATCGGCTGGGCGCCCAGCCGCACCTGCTGCGCGCCCTGGACGCTGCCGCGCACCACGAACGGCAGCCGGTAGGAGGTGGGCGGAGGCGTCGCCGTCACCAGGACCACCGGCGGTGTGCTGTCCACGGTGAAGCTGCCCGCGGCGTCGGGGCCGCCGCTGAGGAATCCGCCCGGGGCGGTAGCGGTCAGCCGGTGCACCCCATCGGGCAGCGGACCCGGCCGCACCAGGACCGTGTCCCCCTCGACGGTGCCGGTGACGGGCTCACCGTCGAGTTCGACCGCTATCTCACGCGGATCGTGCCCGCTCGCGTCGACCCGAATCACCAGATCCGCCAGCGCCCGCGCGTCGACCGGGCCCGCGGGCAGCCCGGCGAGGGGTAGCTCACCACCCGAGCCGCGCACCGCGCCCACCACGATGGACCCGGCGGCGACCAGAACCGCCGCGAGCAGCACCAACCGGCCACGGCGGGACTTCGGAACCCGTTTCAACAACGCGCACACCAACTTTCGTTTCGCGGGACTCTACTATCTCCGCCGCCGCCCGCCCGCCGCCGGATTTCCGCGATCGTGTGCGGCACATCGTTATTCGCTGATTGCGAATTGATCGCGGCCCGCGCGAGCGAGCCCCGGCCCGGGCGGGCGCACCGTACCGTGAACCGGTGGTGCGTGGGTCGGTGCGAAATGTTCTGGTGGCGTTGCTGGTTGCGGTGGCGAGCGGCTGCACGGCCGCGGAGCCGACGGCGGCACCGCCGCCCGCTCCGGCTCCGGCGGTGCCGCCCGTCGTGGATCCCGCACGCGTGGGCGCCGATGAACTCGGTGTGGTGCCAGTACTCATGTACCACCAGCTGCTGGCCGCGCCGACCGGCGAATACGACCAGACCCCCGCGGAATTCCGGGACGAGCTCGAGCGCCTGTACCGCGAGGGTTATCGCCCGGTGACCGCCGCCGACTACATCTCCGGGGCCATCGACATCCCGGCGGGCACCCACCCGGTGGTACTCACCTTCGACGACTCCACCACGAGCCAGGTCGCGTTCGGCCCGGACGGTAAACCCTTGCCCGACAGCGTCATCGGTATCCTGGAGGAGTTCCGGATCCGGTACCCGGACTTTGGCCCCACCGGCACCTTCTATGTCAACAACGAGCCCTTCGGCGGCGATCCACGCGCGCTGCCATGGCTCACCGCCAACGGCTACGAGATCGGCGCGCACACCGCGACCCACGCGAACCTCGGCCGCCTGGACGGCGCGGGCGTGCAGCGTGAATTCGCCGAGAACGTGCGGGCGATCCAGGCGGCTGACCCGGGAAATCCGGTGCGCACCATGGCGTTACCGCTCGGCGTCGCGCCCGCGGAGCGCGCCCTGGCGAGCGCCGGTCTGTGGGATGGCATCGCCTACCGGTTCGACGCGATCATGCTCGTCGGCGCGGAGCCTGCCCCCTCGCCCTACGCTCGCCTCGACCCCGCCGCCATCCCCCGAATCCGTTCCGGCAAAGGCGAAGTCCCCTTCGACTCCGCGTACTGGCTCGATCGGCTCGCCGCCGACCCCGGCCTGCGCTACACCTCCGATGGCCGCGCGGACACGATCAGCTTTCCGCTCGCGGGCACACCCGAGCTGTCTGCTCGCTGGACCGCTCAGGCGAAGCCGTACTAGCCGATCCGTGCCAGCGGTGACTCAGGTGAGTTCGGCACTGTCGATCTGATAGCTGTCGCCCACCGAGATCAGTTGCGCCGTACGGGTTTCGGTGGCGTTGCGGCCGTCCTTGTAGCGCAGCGCCAGACGGTAGGTGACGGTCAGGCGGTCGATGTCGCGTCCGATGATCTGGACGCTGCTGTCGATCACCGTGTCCCAGTACGCCTCATAGGCGGCGAAGCTGCCGATGTAGCTCTGGTAGCGCGGCGTGAGGCGGGCCCACGCGGCGGCGGTGTCGACGGGCAGCAGGGCGTAGTGGTCGCGCACGAAGGCGGCGATGGGACCCGTCGACGGCGGTGCGGTCACCGCGGTCGGGCTCGTGGTCGACGGGCGCGCGGTGGTGGACCCCAGCGGTGGATCGGCGGGTGAGGTGAGCAGCGAGGACGTCCCGAGGGGCGGCGCGGTCCCCGTGGCCTCCGAACCGTTGTCGGCCCGCAGTTGCGTCACCAGTACCGCGACCCCGATCAGCACCGCGACCAGAATCCCCGCGGCAAGGACGATTCCGATCCGGCCGGGGCGCACCCCGGGCACCGACGCCGGATCAGAGTGGGGCCGTACCGGATCGGGCACCGTCGACCGATTCGGCTGGAATCGCGTCGGTTCGAACCGCGCCGGATCGGGCACCATCGACGGATTCGGGTTGAGCTGTGTCGGTTCGAATCGCGCCGGATCCGGAATGCTCGACGGCGCGTGGACCGCCGCGCGCGCCGCCGCGGCCAGTTCGCCGGCCGTCCGGTACCGCTGCGCCGGATCCTTGGCCATGCCGCGCGCGACGACCTCGTCGAATGCCGCCGGGACCGCACCGTTCGACGGGCGCGGCGGCGGCTCGGTCAGGTGCGCGGCGATCTGACGTTCGGCGCTGTCACCCGGAAAAGGCTTTGCGCCCGTGAGGCATTCGTACAGCACACAGGCCAGCGAGTAGACGTCGGCGCGTCCGTCGTAGCCGCCCTGGCTCAGCCGTTCGGGCGCCATATAGGCGAAGGTGCCGATGGTCGCCCCGGTGGTGGTGAGGCTGCTGTCCCCCGCCCCGGCCGCGATGCCGAAGTCGATCAGATAGGCGAAATCCGCCGCTGTGACAAGCACATTGGAGGGTTTCACGTCGCGATGCACCAGACCCGCCTGATGTGCGGCGTCCAGGGCAGCCGCGACCTGCTCGATATAGGCGACGGCCCGCGGCGGTGGCAAGGGACCGTCCAGCACCAGCAGCGAACCCAGGTCGGCTCCTTCGACCAGGCGCATGTCCAGAAACAGCCGCCCGTCGATCTCGCCGTAGTCGTGGATCGGGATGACGTGGGGTTCGCTCAGCCGGGCCGCCGCCTGCGCCTCGCGCCGGAACCGCTCCCGGTAGACCGCGTCGTGCGCGAACTGGGGCGGCAGTAGTTTGAGCGCGACGACGCGATCGGTGCCGGTATCGAATGCCCGGTACACCTGCCCCATGCCGCCTTGGCCGAGCAATGCGACGAGCCGGTACCGGCCGAACGGCGTGCCTTCCACCCCTGTACGCCTACCACACCCGCGTGCGCGAAGTCAGCCCTGATTCGAGCGTCCCCCTCGAGACTTCGCCTCGGACGGGTATTCATCTCCCCCGCAAGCATTTCCGAGGTCCAGGACATCGGCCTCGCCGTTCCCGCGTTTCCGACAGAGTTAGCTATACGATTGCCAACGGCGGGGAGCGGTAGCGCTCCGAGGTGGCGGGACGGAAGGCGGCGACGGCATGGGTGTTCGGGGACGTCGGAGAGGGATCGCCCTACTGGCACTGGCCGTGGGGGCAACCGGGTGCTCGATGCCCCAGCCGCCGGTCGGGCGCGCGCACTTCGCGCAGCACCGGGCACTCGCGGTCGCCGATCTGTGGGACCCCTGCGCCGGCATCCCGGAGAACATACTCACCGATGCCGGATTCGATCCCGGAACCAAAGATCATCAGGCCGTGAGCACGGCGGGCAAGGGCGACAAGGGATGCCGGTGGACCGGTCCGGGCGGCATGCTCGACGCGTTCTCGCACACGCTACCGCTGCGCCAGCTCTCGGGCGTCGTGGATTTCCTGGACGAGCTGACGCCGGTGGTCATCGACGAGCGCAGCGCCACCGAAACCCGGGACCCCGCGCACGGCACCTGCGGCGTCGGTTTCGACAGCATCGAGGGCACCGTCTTCCTCCAGATAACCGGCCGTTCGCCAGAAGCCATTGACCGCGCCTGCACCCAGGTCACCGCCCTGACCCGCAAACTCCGAGTCCACCTACCGGCGAACTAGGCTCCACCGGATCCCGAACTCGTCCCGGGCTCAGCGCGCGACGAGTTCGCGTCCGGTGGCCAGCAACAGCAGGTCCACAACCGGTGCGCACACTTCCTCGGGCCCGGCACCGTGGCTGAAGGCGATATCGGTGGCGACCAATCGCTTGCCGCGCAACCGCCGCTGCGCGCCGTAGAACCTGCTCCCCAGCACATGCGCGAGCGGCGCGACCACGCGTTCGGGAGCGATCGGCAGACTCCGGCCCAGCGGGCGGGCGATGTCCTGCCCGTGCACGATGACATCGGCCAGCGGGTCGAGCACGCCCGCACCCGGCGACCGCCGATGATCGCCCGCCCGGTCACGCAATTGCGTGAGCAGTTCCGCCGGCGTGAATCGCCGCGCGTGCGTGATCGCCGCGTCCGCGTTCGCCCGATCCCAATTGCCCCGGGCCCGGACGATGCCCGTCACCAGGGCCCACAGGGTGTCCTGGTTCGACAGCGTGACGTGCGCCAGCACCTCGTGCACCGTCCATCCGTCGCACAGCGTGGGATGCGCCCACTCCGCCTCGGTCGAACCGTCGAGGAACTCGGCCAGGGCCAGCCGTTCCTCGTGTATCTGCTGCTGAATCCGCGCTCGGTCCATGATGTGCAGACCGAACGGCCGCCCGGAAATCATCGGGCGGCCGTCGCGTACGCGGTTCACCGATCAGGGGAACCAGGCGTCCAGGCGCATGGCGGTCGGGATGCTGCCCGAAATGCGCATCTTGCGGGTGGCCAGCAGGTGCACGCCGTTGGCCTGGCGGGCGATCACCCGCAGGAAGGGCACGTCACCGAGGGTGATGGTGACGACGGGGGTGGCCGGGGTGGGGCCGGGCACGGCGGTGCAGGCGCCGTGCAGAATGTGCATGTCCCAGGTGTCGGCGGGGCGGCCGATCTGCCAGCGGATCAGCGCGTCGACCTTCGCGGTCTGCACCGGATCGACGCCCGCGCACCATAATTCGAAGATCCGCCGCAGAATGGCCGGTCGCTGCGCCGGATCCGCCATGAGCGCGGCCAGCTCCCGATCCGAGGAACTGGTGACCAGCCGCTGGAACTCGTTCTCGGTGGTGTCGAGGTTCATGTCGTCTCCCGCAGTCGATCGGCGGGCCCGCGCCGGATCTGTTCGAGCAGCCGCCCGCCCTCCGGCCCGACCAGCCGCTGATAGGCCGGACCCAGCAGCCGCTGCGCCAGATCCAGCAGCCAGGCGTCCCTGCCGACCAGCACCCGCGCCCGGCCCGCCCGCACACCGGACAGGATGGTGCGCGCCGCCGCGACCGGGGTGACACCCGGATCCCGGTCGAACGCGGCCGCGAGCACATCGACGTCGATACCCGCCGCCGCGCTCGAATTCCGCACGATGGCGGTCTTCACGCCGCCCGGGCACACGCAGGTGACACGCACCGGATGCCCCGCCGCGCGCACCTCCATGCGCACCGCCTCGGTGAAACCGCGCACCGCGAATTTGGCCGCGCTGTAGGCGCTCTGCCCCGGAAACGCGACCAGGCCGAACACGCTGGAGATATTCACCAGCCGCCCGTCCCCGGAGGCGATCAGGTGCGGCAGGAATGCCTTGGTGCCGTGCACCACGCCCCAGAAGTTCACGGCCATGACCCGTTCCAGGTCGGCGAACTCGGTATCGGTCAGCTCACCGGTGAACGTGACACCCGCGTTGTTGATCACCAGGTGCACCGCGCCGAACCGGTCGGCGACCCGCTCGGCGTAGTCGAGCATCGCGGCGCGGTCGCGCACGTCCAGGATCTCCGAGCGCACCTCCCCGCCCAGTTCACGCACCTGCGCCACGGTGGCCGCGAGCCCGACCTCGTCGATATCCGACAGCGCCAGGCGGGCACCGGCCGCGGCCAGCTGGCGCGCCAGCGCCTGGCCGATGCCCGATCCCGCACCGGTGACGACCGCGGTCCGGCCCACGAATTCGGTCACCGGCCGTCACCCCCGACCTCCACCAGCGGCGGCGCGCTGATCAACGCGCCCTTGGCCGGCGCGAAGGCGACGTGCTTGGAGCTGGCCGCCTCCGGCGCGCGCCGGTCGGTGACGATTGCCCGCTTGGCCAGCAGCACGCGCAGCACCTCGGTCGCCTCCATCAGCGCGAAGTTCGCGCCCACGCAGCGGCGCGCGCCGCCGCCGAACGGGGCCCAGTGGCCGGGCGGTATCGGGCCCTCGAGGAACCGTTCCGGCCGGAACCGGTGCGGCTCGGGGAAATTCGCCGGATCGTTCTGGACGATCCCGATCATCGGCATGACCGTGCTGCCCTCGGGCAGCCGGAAACCCTCGAGTTCGACATCCTCGGTGAGCGTCCAGGTCACCTCGAAGATCACCGGGTGCATCCGCAGCGATTCCTTCACCACCGCTTCCAGATACGCGGTGTCGTCGAGTACCGCGGCCTTGGCGGCCTCGGCCGCCACCTGCTTGTCCCGGGCCAATTCGTGCAGGGCCCAGGCCAATCCGGTCGCGGTGGTCTCGTGCCCGGCGATCAACAGGGTGATCAGCTGATCGCGGATCTCGAGGTCGGACAGGCCGTCCGGGCCGCCGCCGGCCACCAGCAGCCGCGACAGCACGTCGGTGCGCTCGGCGAGCTCGGGATCGGTGCGCCGGTCGGCGATCACCTTGTAGACGAGCGTGTCGATCTGCTCGACCAGCCGGACCGCGGCGCGCCACGGCCCGACCCGGTGCGCGCCGGGCACATTCAGGCCCATCAGCACGATCAGGTCCATGTCCAGCAGTCGGCCCAGCAGCTCACGCATCCGATCGAAGCGCGGTCCGTCGGCAATGCCGAAGGTCACCCGCGACATGATGTCGAGGGTCAATTCCCGCATCCGGTCGTGGCTTTCGAACGGCGTGGCCACCGGCCAGCGGTCCACCTCGGCGCGGGTCAGCTCCCGCACCATGTCCTGGTAGCCGCGCACCGCGTTGCGGCCGAACAGCGGCGCCATCAGCTTGCGCAGGCGCTTGTGCTCGTCACCGTCGACCATGAACACCGACTTGTGCCCCATTACCGGGGCCATCACCCGATTGCCCTCGCCCGCAGAAAATTTCGCCGGCGGCGCGGCGAACATGGCCGCGATGTGCTTGGGGTCGTAGAGCAGGATCACCTTGCGCCACGGGTAGATCTGCACCGAGACGACATCGCCGAACTTCGCCCGCAGGCTCGCCGCCCAGCGGTGCCGCCACCAGGTGAACACCACCGACTGCACCACGGCAGGCAACCAGGGGCCCGGCGGGGTGCGCAGCAGGGTGCCGCGCCCGGTTTCTATTCGTTCCATCAACATGATTCGGTCCGCCTTTCATGTGCCGGGCCCCGCACCCGGGGCCCGGCATCCGGTCACGCCAGGAACAGGCCGTGCTCTTGCATCTCACCGATGCACTTGGCGAACGCGTCCGCGATGTGGTCGAGGTCGTCGGTGCTGTGCGCGGCATTGAGGAACATGCCGTGCAGCTCGGGGAAGTAGACACCGTGCTTGCGCATGTAGTAGGCCAGCGCGAGGCTGGCCTTGATATTCGTGCCGGCGATCTTGTCGCGCACCAGCTTCGGGGTCGCGTAGTCGAAGGCGACGTTGAACATCGAGTGCGCGCCGTTCACCTTGCAGGCGATGCCGAGCCCGTCGGCGGCCGCCTTCATCGCGCTGGTCAGGCGCACGGTGTTGGCGTGCAGCTCGGTGTAGAGCTCGGGGTGCCGGGCGAGATGGTCGAGCACCGCCCGGCCGGCCGCGGTGGTGATCGAGTTACCGGACATGGTGCCGCCGACGAACGCGCGCTCGTCCACGTCGCGGAACGGATCACCGGTGGTGCGACCGGTTTCCATGAACTCCGGCCGGCCGGCCACCGCGCCGCAGGGCAGCCCGCCGCCGATGATCTTGCCGAGCGCGGTCAGGTCCGGGCGCACGCCGGCCAGATGCTGCGCGCCGCCGAAGTGCACGCGGAAACCGGTGACCACCTCGTCGAAGATCAGCACGATGCCGTGCCGAGTGCAGGTCTCGCGCAGCTGGGTCAGGAACGCGGTGTCGTAGCTCAGCGTGGCGCCGGGCATGGGTTCCACGATGACCGCGGCCAATTCGTGCGCGTGCTGCGCGATGGTCTCGAAGGCCGAGGGGTGACCGTACTGCAACAGCACCGTGCCCTCGGTCACCGCCTTCTGCCCGCCCGCCGAATTGATCGGCGCCGGCTGGTATTTCGCGCCGCTGAAGACGAACCACGAACTGACCGTGCCCTGATCGGAGAACCCGTGGTAGTGGCCCTCGAACTTGGCGACCCGGTCGCGCCGGGTGTGCGCCCGCGCGATGCGCAGCGCCACCTGCACCGCCTCGGTGCCCGAATTGCACAGCACCACATTCGACAGCGGATCGAAGGCGTCGGCGATGATCTCGGCCAGCTCCAGTTCGGACTGGTTGCCCATGGCGTTCACGCCGCCCTTGGCCGCTGCCCGCTGGATCGCCTCGACCGCGACCTCCGGGGCGTACCCGAGGATGTGCGGACCGTAACCACACGACAGGTCGATGTACTCGTTGCCGTCGATATCGCGGACCTTGGAACCCTTGGCCTCGTCGATGATCATCGGATACTGGCTGGGCATCACATAGCGGTCGAGATGGGTCGGCGCGATCAGCGCGCGATCCGGATTGTTCTTGGCCGCCATGGATTTCGGGCTCATCTGACCGATCACCGTGTCGAACTCCGCCTGGAGCTCGGCGTTCATGTACGGGGAGTACTTGTCGTTGAAGCGCCGGGCGTTGGCCCAGATGTCGATCTCCGGGTCGACCACCGTGACGAAGCCCTCGCCGGTCAGGAAGGCCAGCGACAGCAGCGTGAAGCGAGTGGTCGGGCGCGCGCCGTAACTGGCCACCAGGTTGCTGGCGTCGTCGAAGAACGACATGGTCGACCAGCGATCGCTCTGCTCCTGGAAGTGGTGCGCCAGAATGCCTTCCAGCTTGCTGGAGTACTCCTCCCAGTGCTGGTCCAGGGTGCCGCGGTCATCGATGAACGCGTTGGTGAACCGGGTGCAGGCCAGGTCCCACTCCTGCCGGGTGCAGGCGAAGTAGAAGGCGGCCAGGCCCCACTTGTCCTCTTCGTTCAGCTCGCCGACCAGGCCGAAGTCCAGGACGACGATCTCACCGTTGGGCCGGAACATGATGTTGCCCGGGTGCGGGTCGACATGGAACAGCCCGTGGAAGTAGGCCATGGTGTCGAACATGTCCTGCATCCGGCGCGCGAGTTCGGGGCGGTGCTCGGCGTCGACGAGCTCGTGCACCTTCTCCCCGGAGATCGCGTCGACGTACTCCATCACCAGGATCCGGTCGGTCGAGTACTCGGTGTAGACCCGCGGGATCCGCACGAACGGGTGCGCGCTGAAGTTCTCCGCGACCGCCTGCTGCCGTCCGGCTTCGGCACGCATGTCGGTCTGGCCGGTGAGGTAGGGCCGCAGCTCACCGAACAGCGCCGGGGCATCGAGCTTGCGCACCGCGGGCACCAGCCGGTCGGCGGCCCCGAGCAGCACACCGAGCACCGCCGCGCTGGCCCGGAGCCGTTCCGGGACACCGTGTTTGACGATCTTCAGGGCGACCTTCTCACCGGTGACCAGGGTGGCCCGGTGCACCTGCGCAACCGAGCCGACCGCGACCGGCTCCCAATCGAATTCGGCGAAGATCTGCTCGACCGGCGCGCGCAGTTCCTGGCGCAAGGTCTCGGTGAGCTCGGTGCGGCTCATCGGTGCGAGCCCCGAGAAGAAGTCGCGGAACTCGTCGGTGGCGTCCTTGGACAGCAGACCGGTCTGGGTGCCGAGCACCTGACCCGCCTTCACATACAGCGGGCCCATGCGCAGCAGATAACCGCGCAGCAGCCGGGCGGCCGCCTTGCGATCGTCGGCGCGACGGGCCGCGCCGCTGGCCACATAGCGGGCACCGTACAGGCCGGTCCACCACAGCAGGCGGCCCGCCTCGACGGCGGCCATGCCGGTGGCGAACAGCGGGGATGTCGACTTCGGGTTCATAGCATTTCCTCCAGAGATCTCAGAGCCCGTAGGGCGCGCAGGCCGCGACGAAATGGCCGTCGGCGGCAAGAAACAGGGCGTGCCGGGCTCGGCCCCGGGGCTCGGCCGCCAGCCACGCGCGGTAGGCGAACGGCAGGGCCGCGCTGTGCGGATCGGCCGGGGTGCCCGGGGTGTGCACCTCGTCGATACCGGCCGCGGTGGCAACGGTTTTCGCGAATCCGGCGCGGGGTTCGCCCGCCAGCAGGACACAGTCGGCGGGGTCGAGGCCCTCCTGTTCCAGGCAGCGGACCACCACCTCGGTCGCGATATCGAGGCCGCGTTCGAGCGCGGCCTCCTCGGGCTGGTCCAAGCCGAGCACGCGCACGCCCTCGGTGCCCATGGTGGCCAGCGGCATATAGGCCAGCGGCTTGTCCGGCGCGGTGGTGCGGGCCCGGTAGACCGGCCCGAATCCGGCGGCGTCGTCCGGGCTGGGGCCGACCACCACGGCGGCGGCACTGGTCAGGTACGGGAAGTCCGGGTGCTCGGTGCGCGAGGGGTGTCCCTCGCCCGCCACGATGACCACCTTGTGCGGCCCGGTCACGGCGGCCACCTGCACCGCGTCCAGGAATCCGCAGGGCCCGTTCATGATGTCGAAGGACAGCGCGGGGGCCCGCTGACCGTGGTACTGCAGGTTGATGCCGGCCTTCTTCTGGATGAGGGCGGCGATGGCCGGCTCGACGATGTTCTCGTCGCGGTGGATGCCGGTGTTCAGCAGCAGGCCCACCTCACCGTTGTCGATACCCGACCGGTCCAGGACCTCGCGGACGGCCAGCGCGGAACGTTCCACCGAGCCCGCGCCCGTGGAGGCGCCGACGGTGACCGAGGAAATAATGGATACACGCATGATCAAGCCTTCAGTGCGGAGACACGAACGGACATGTGGCCGTACACCATCCCGGAGGCGGACGGCACGATGAGAACCTTCGACCCGGGCGCGATGGTGCCGCGTTTCAAATGGTCGTGCAGGGTGATGAAGTGCGACGTGGACGCGGTATTGCCGTACCGCTCCAATACCGTCAGACTCTCCGGCGCCGGGCGGCCGGATTCACGTTCCAGCAGCGCGTTGATGTAGTCCAGGGCCCGGGCGCTGAACTGATGATGAATGATGAAATCGAGTTTCTCGCCATCGATATCGGTGCCCCGCTCCCGCAGGTAGTCCAGATACCAGGTGATGCCCTGCAAATAGCGTTCCTCAGTATGCATCGACTTGTTGTCGGTGTACATCGCGATGCCTTCGCTGTGACGGCTCGGGCTGCCGATGCAGAATTCGGCGTACGAGGCCGAGGTCATCAGTTCGACATATTCGATGATGTCCGCTTCGTCGGTCGCGCGATCCAGCAGAACACAGGCTCCGGAATCACCTACAGACAGCGACGCGAATTGCGGATCATATTTCTCGGTGATATCCCGGACCGCGGTCTCGGCAATCGGCGTGATCTGCTCGCCGCTGACCACGATGCCGGTTCGGGCGACTCCCGCGCGAATCATCCGGTCCAGCACCATGATGCCGGTGACCATGCCCGCGCAGGCATTGCAGATGTCGAATGCGATCGCCTGCTTCGCACCGAGCTGCTCGGCCAGCAGCGCGGCCAGCGAGGGCTCGTAGCCATTGTGCGCCCGACCCACCGTGCGAGTGATCGAGACGGAGATGATGACATCGACGTCACCGACTTCGTACTGCGACTTCGCCAGGCAGTCCCGAATTGCCTTGGCGGCGAGGGCGAACGAGTCCTCGTAATTCTCTTCGGAGTCGTCGTATACTCGCCGCTCGCTCACGCCGGTCAATTCTTCGATCGGCGGCACCTTCCCGCCGTTCAACCGTTCGGTATCGATACGCGCGAGCAGATCGGCCGTGCTGACCGACTTTTCCGGTAGGTAGGTCCCGATCGACTCGATCCTGCTGTGAATTTCACTTTCCGAACGCATCGGATCAGCTCCGTTTCGACTGCTGGAGGTTGGCTCAGATTTCCATCGAGGCCAATCGTTGCCTCTGCGCTTCATCATTCGATACCGGCGCCGCCCGGGTCAATGAACGAGAAGATCGGCCATTCCGAAGAATGGCCGATCGTTCATCTTCTATTCGTTTTTCAGGAATTACTGGCGATGGTGAGCGCTTGTTCGTCGAGGCGATCGCCGACCCGGGCCGCGAATCGGCGCCAGGTCTCCGCGTTCTGCTGGGCGAGTTCGAGGATCAGGTTGAGGCAGTGCTCGGGTAACTGCTCGGCCAGCTCCGACGACTCGGCCGGCGTGCGCGGCGCGGCGTCGAGCCAGCGCAGGAGCTGACGTCCGGTCTCGGACAGGCGCAGCGACGGATCACGGCGCAGGCTGTCCATCATCGACGGCACGGTACGCATCGGCGTCACCGGACTCTCGGTGTTACGAACAGGTTTAGGTGGCGACACCGGCTGGCGCAGCCGGCGCACCCGGCCGTCGCGCCCGAGCCGGCGTGAGGTCTGGGGAATCTCCCCACCCGCCCGGCGCCGGATCGCACCGACCGTCTTGTGATCCAGTCCGGCCACGGCCGCCACCCGGCGATCCGACCACAGCGGGTACATCACCATCAGCCGCAGTGCCGCGGCCTTGCGATCCTTCAGCGTCAGAGGCAGCCCGTGCTCGGAGTTGGCCTCCACCGCCAAGACGAATGCCTCCTCGGCACTACCCTCGAAGAATCTCACGCGAATCGTCTGCCGGCCATTCGATTTCGCCGCGTGCAGCCGGTGCAGACCGTCGATGACCTGCATGGTGCTGCGGTGCACCAGAATCGGCGGCAGCGGTGACTCGACCTGAGCGAGCACCTGGGCGTGCGCGATATCCACCTCGCGCACTCGGAGAAATTCACCACGCGCCAGCGCCGCGATGGGAATATCTACAACATTCCGCGAAACTCCGACCCGGGCGAGCCGATCGGCGGCATCGTTGCCGTGCGTTACGCGAGCCGTAGCTTTTCCGTTCATACGTAACCCCGAAACTGTAGAAAGTAACAAAAGTCCGTCACATACTCGGTGTGCCGAACCCCCTTGTTCGGGACCCTCCGACGGGAAAAGTATTGCACGCCGGTAACTTTCGGACAACAATTCGACCGCCCAGGTTTCCCCGAGCGGTCGAATTGTTACGGACCAACTGGTCCGCAGACGGTCTCAGACAGTGAGGCTTTCCCGAACGTTCACCGCGACGGTCTTCGGCCGTTTAAATCTCGGATACCACCAGTTCCACCGTCCGAATATCTGCATGAGCGCCGGCACCAGCATCAGCCGGACGATGATCGCGTCGATCGCGACCGCCACCGCGAGCGCGAATCCGATCTGCTTGTCCTCCAGCATGTGCGCGGTGACGAAACTGCCGAACACCACCACCATGATGGCCGCCGCCGTCGTAATCGGCCGTGCGGTGTGCGCCAACCCGGCCGCCACCGCACGCTTGTTGTCGCCCTCTATATCGAATATTTCCTTGATGCGGCCGATCAGGAACACCTCGTAGTCCATCGAGAGACCGAACAGCACGGCGAACACCACTGTCGGCAGGAATACCTGGACGAAGCCACGACTCTGGAAGTCCAGCAGCGATTCACCCAGCCCCCATTGGAATACCGCGACCGTGATTCCCATCGCGGCCGCGATGGCGATCAGATTCATCACGATCGCCTCGACCGGCAGCAGGATGCTCCGGAACACGATGACGAGGAAGACGAACGAACTCGCCAGCACCAGCCCGAAGACCCACGGCGACTTGATCCCGATCTCACGGGAGAAGTCCACGTACTCCGCGGTCTCCCCGCCGACCCGCAGCGTGGGACCGCCGTCCGCGCTCACCGACTTCGCGTCCGCGCGCAGCGATTTCACCAGGTCCGTAGCTTCGGGCGCGTCGAAGGCCACCTTCAGGATCACCGTCGCCACCCGGCGTCCGCTGTCCGAGGTCTCCGGGATGACCGCCGAGATCCGTTTGTCGCCTTGCAGTTTCGTGGTGAAGGCGGTGAACTTCTCGGCCTGCGCCGCGGTCAGCGCGCCCTCCACCGGCCCGGTCGCCACCACCTGCACCGGCGCCAGCAGTCCGCTCGCGAACTTCTGCTCGATCACCTGCGCCGCCCGGCCCGAGGGCTGGTCCTTCAGCGCGGCCACACCCGCGTCCAAGCCGAACTTGGCCCCGGCCAGCGGTGCGGCGGAGATCAGCAGCAGGGCGAGGGCGGCCGTCGCGAACAGCCACGGGCGGCGCATCACCAGTTCGGCCCAGCGCGCCCATATGCCGCCCGACGCCGCGCCGCTCGCGTCCGGTGGCAGGAATTTCCTGGGCAGCGCACCGGAATTGATCCGCGGGCCGAGCCCGGCGAGCACCGCAGGCAGCAGGGTCAGAGAGACCAGCAGCGCTGCCGTCACCGCGGCCGCCACACCACCGGCGATCGCCCGGAAGATCGGGACGCGTACCACGAACAGCGCGCCCAGCGAGATCATGACGATCAGCCCGGAGGCCAGGATATTGCGCCCGGTGGTCTCCATCGTCACCGCGACGGCGTGTCCGGTGCGCGCGCGGATATCACCGATCGCGCTCTGCGCCAACTCTTCCCGGAACCGGCTGACCAGGAACATGGAGTAGTCGATGCCGACGCCGGTGCCGATCATGGTCGCCACGGCGAGCACCAGCGTGTCGAAGTGCATGAGGGTGGACAACAGGTAGATCAGGCCGTACGCCCCCGCGATACCCGCCAGCGCCACGCCGACCGGCACCGAGGCCGCGACCAGCGCCCCCATCGACAGGATCAGCAGCAGCAACGCCACCGGCATGCCGATGAGCTCGGCCTTGGTGGTGTCCTCGACGCCGATGCGGACCTGGTCGTTCTCCATGGGTGTGTGCCCGGAGACGCCCACCCAGATCCCGTCCGACCCGCGCTGTGCCGCGCGCCGCGCCAGGTCCTCGGCGAGAGCGGAGCGTTTGTCCGCCGCACCCTTGATGCCGACGATCGCGATCGCGGTGCGCTTGTCGTCGGAGACCAGTTTGGCCGGCATACCGTCGAACGGCCCGATCACCTCCGAAACCCCTGCGATGCCACGGATTTCGGTGAGCATCGACGCGACCACGGCTTGATAGTCCGCGGTGTCGGTCCTACGGTCACGGGAGTCGAAGACGATGACGTCCTGCTCGGCGCCGATGGCCGGGAAATGCCGCGCGATGATCTTGCGCGCCTCCGCCGATTCGGCCGCGTCGACACTGAAATCCGGTGCGCGCAGGCGATGTTCGAGCGCGGGCACCGATACCGCACAGGCCGCGAGCAGCAGCGCCCATACCGCGAGGGTCAACCGCCAGTGCGCGGCGACGAACGCGCCCCACCGGTGCCCCGCGCCTGGGCGCTCCGGCACCGATTCGACCCGTTCGGGTCTGGCCTGTACTTGCGTCATAGCCCCGCCTCCAACCTGGAAGTGACTCTCAGATATCCGCGAGTGTATGGGCCTTTCTCGCCATCCTGCAAGTCACTTCCTGAATTTTCGCTTCGGTTGTAGGCTCGACGGATGCCTCGTTCAGCGCCGAACGCCTCCGCACCCTCGGTGTGGGAGCGCAAGAAACTCCAGGCCATGCGTGAGATCCAGCGCGCCGCACTCGACCTGTTCGACGAGTACGGATTCCGCTCGGTCACGGTCGAACAGGTCGCCACAGCCTCACGCGTCTCCCCCAGTTCCATCTACCGCTACTTCGGCACCAAGGAAGCGCTCGTCCTCTGGGACGAGTACGACCCCCGGCTGATCGAGTTGCTCAGCCAGAACAGCGACACGGTGGTCACCCCGGAGGAGTTCGTCGAGGAGATCCGCGCGGCCGCCCCGGAGCTGATTCGCGAACTCAGCACCGACGAGGACCGCATTCGCCGCCGGATGCGCTATGTCGCCAGCGAGACCGATGTCCGCGACGGCCTGGCCCGTGAGACCCGCCGGCTCGAGGACGTGTTGCGTCAGGTGATCGGCGCGCGCATCGGCCGCGACCCCGACGATCTCCAGATCCGCCTGCTCGCCGCCATGCTGGCGTGGGGTTTCGACGCGGCGCTCGACTACTGGGTGGAAACCGATTTCGATCTGCCGCTCGCCGACGCGCTCGCCTACGCGATCGAGGCGCTGACCCGCAGCGCCGAGTCCGTACTCGGCTTCCCGGCGCCGCACAGCCGGACGCCACGCCACAAAAACTGAAAGTCCCTCGCAATTTCTCCGGGGAGACGTATAGTCGAAGTAACCTGATAGTCACTATCAGGTTGATTGACAGAGCCGTCACTTCGACCCTGGGGAGGTTCCACCATGACGAGGATCTTGATGCTGGGTGGCGCCGGACAGATGGGGCGGGCCGCCGCGCGCCTGCTTGCCGAGTCCCCCGCCGTGGATCACCTGGTGGTGACCGATCTACACGCGGGAAACGCCGAAACCGTCGCGAAGAGCCTGGGCGACAAAGCCTCCGGCCTCGGACTCGACATCACCGATCGCCGGTCGCTGCACGCCGCGCTGACCGAGTGCGATCTGGTGCTCAATACCGTCGGCCCGTACTTCCGGTTCGGCGTGCCGATCCTGGCGGCGGCCATCGAGGCCGGCCGCGACTACGCCGATATCTGCGACGACTGGGAACCCACGCTCGCCATGCTCGACATGCACGAACGAGCCCGCGAGGCGGGAGTGGTGGCGCTGGTGGGGATGGGCGCCAGCCCCGGAGTCTCCAACCTGCTGGCGGTGACCGCCGCTCGCGAACTCGACACCGTCGAGTCCGTGGTGACCGCGTGGAGCGGCGAAGACGCCCGGGAGGCGGGCGATTCCAGCCCGAAACAACCGAACGCGGCGTATCTGCACGCGATCCAGCAGATCACCGGCAGCATCAAGGTCACCCGGGACGGCGCGCTGACCGATCGGCCCGCCCTGGAGGAGATCACCGTCGACTATCCCGGCATCGGGGCCGGAAGTGGTTGGAGCTTCGGCCATCCCGAGGCTGTCACGCTGCATCGCGCGTTCCCCGAGTTGCGGCACAACACCAACCTGATCACCGGCAGCCGAGTACTGATCGCCATGTGCCGTGCCCTGCGCCTGTCGGTGGACCGGCATCTGCTCAGCCCGAAGCGGGCGGCTCACCTGGCCTTCCGGAGCATGGGCGTGCTGCCGCCGGGCAGTATCGGAGGCGGTGCGCTGCCTCCACTGTTCGCGCTCGCCACCGGTACCCGGTCCGGGGAGAACGCCACGGTCGCCACCGCGCTCGCGCAGGTGCCCGGTCGCACCATGGCAACGAACACCGGTATCCCGCTGGCCGTGGCCGCTCTGCAATTGGCCGGCTCGGCGGCGAACCCCGGAGTCCACACGCCGGAAACCCTGCTCGATCCGGACGAGTTCTTCGCCGCGCTGGCCCCGCACTGCATCGGCAATCCGCCGCCCGCGGCGATGACTGCGACCACGCGTTCCTGGTCCAGCCCCCAGGACAACGCCGACAGCCTGCAAACCTCGTTGCTGACCGCCTTCTACGCGGTCAGCGAGTGACGCACTGTCTGGGTCGGATGGGCCCAGAGAACGCAGGTCACAACGGTTTTCGCGCAATCGATGTGATCAGAATCAATCTCCTTTCAGTGGTGTGATTTCAAGATCACCGCTGTGATACGTTCTCGCTGTGGCCGGTGCTCGCACCTTGCCGCCCACTCCACCCCGTCGGCCGACGACCGCCCGGTACCGAAACTGCCGCGGCGCGTCGTCGGCCTGTTGCAATGCCCGAAAGAAGAACGTGCACACACTCCTCACCCGATGGCTCACGCTCGCCCTGAGCCTCGTCGCGGTCACCCTCTGCGCCGCCCCGAGTAATGCGGAACCGCTCTATCCGCAACCGGATCCGGACCCCTTCTACACCGCGCCCGCCACCATCGCCGATCTCGCGCCCGGCGACGTGGTGCGCACCCGGCGGATCGACAGCAGCCTCTACGTCGGTACCGAGGGCTGGCAGGTCGCCTTCCGCTCCACCAACTCCCAGGGCAACGCGATCATGGGCATCACCACGGTGCTGCTGCCCATCGGGGTGCGCAACCCTCCGCTGGTCTCCTACCAGGCCCTGATCAATTCGCTGGGCACACGGTGCAATCCGTCGCGGTCGCTGTTCAACGGCGAACTCCAGGACGCACCCGGCGCCATGCTGCCGATCGGGCGCGGCTGGGCCATCTCGATGCCGGACTATCTGGGCCCGACCGTCGCCTACGGCGCCGGCAAGCTCAGCGGCATGGTCACGCTGGACAGCGTCAAGGCCGTGCAGCGCGCGACCGAGCTCGGGCTCGGTAGCTCCCCCGTCGCCCTCGCGGGCTACTCCGGCGGCGGCATGGCCACCGGCTGGGCCGCCGCGCTGCAGCCCAGCTACGCGCCCGACCTGAAGCTCGCCGCGGTGGTCGCGGGCGGCATTCCCGCGGATCTGGAGCAGATGGCCCTGGGTCTGGGATTCGAGCCGCACCCCGGTTTCGGTCTCGCCTTCGCCGCGGCCATGGGCCTGGAGCGCGAGTACCCCAATCGCCTGCCGATCTCGGACCAGCTGAACGAAAACGGTTTGTGGTTCCGGGAGTTCACCCATGACGCCTGCCGTCGCTTCCTGTTGTTCCACGGCATGTTCCGCAGCGCCGAGCAGCTGGCCGCGTCCAAGAGCCTGATGGACAGCCCGGTCGCCCGCGAGGTGCTGCACGAGAACAGCCTGCGCTACTACGACGGCATCCCGACCGCGCCCACCTACATCTGGCACGGCCGCTACGACACGCTCACGCCGTACAACACGGTGGAGGAGACCGCGAACCGGTACTGCCGCGCGGGTGCGCCCGTCAAGCTCGTCACCTATGACATCGCCGAGCACATGACCGCGGCCGCGGCCGGCTTCACCGAGGCGTGGAACTACGTGGAGAGCCGCTTCCGCAACGAGCCGGTGCCCACCGGCTGCTGAACCGCCGCGGCGCGCGGGCAGGAGTCGGGGCCTGTCCGCGCCGCCCGGCGTTTTCGGGTCTGATGGGTGTCATGCGAAACAGACTCATTCAGGCCCTGCGGCCCGTGGCACCGGGCATCGCCACCATGGTCGCGGACGACCGCACCGGCCTTACGGTGCTGCCCGCCGCCTGGCTGTCCGGCTGGACACTGATCGACGCCCAGCAGCCGGGTGCGCGGCACGCACGGCGAGTCCACCTCGCGCTGTCCGAGCGCGCCGAAGTCCAGGTGCTTACCGGCCGGCCCGAGGCGTTCGACGCGGTGGTGCGCGGCAGCGAACCGAGCGCCGACACGGCGATCGCGATCGGCCGGGCGTTCCTGGACACCACACGAACCTTCGAGAAATGGTCCTATCGAGTGGAGCGGCCCGAGGAAATCGTCGGTCTGCCCGAACACACGGATCCGATCCTCGCGGACCTCCGAATCGAGATCACCCCACCGCTGCCGGTCGCCGGCCCGGCGGGCTGGTCGCTTCGGCTCTGGACGGTGACCGGGACCAGCTTGATCCGGCACGACCTGTGCGTTCGCCGGGATCGGACGGTCGAGGACCGCGCGACGGTCGCGGCGCCGGATCTCGCGGTCCCCGATTCGGTGTGAGGCGCCGACATTCCACTTAAGGTTGCTGATTATTTGCTGCCGGTCGGCGATACTGGGGCGGTGATCAAGACCGAACGCGAGCTGGCCGACGGCCGGACGATCCGGTATTACGACGCCACCCCGGTGGCGCGGGTCGCCACCGACCGCCGCGACCTGCTCGCCGCCCACACCACCTCGCAGGCGCGCTTCGATCCCCTGCTCGGTGAGTGGGTGGTGGTGGCCTCGCACCGGCAGAGCCGGACCTTCCTGCCGCCCGCGGACCTGTGCCCGCTGTGCCCGTCGACGCCCGGCCGGACCACCGAGATTCCCGAAACCGACTACCAGGTGGCGGTATTCGACAATCGGTTTCCCTCCTTGACCACGACCCGCGAACAACTGCCCGCATCGGCCGAGGGCGCGCCGAGCACGGAGCTGCGCGACGGGTTCGGCAAATGCGAGGTGGTGTGCTTCACCAGCGCCCACGATTCCTCCTTCGCCCAGCTCGAGCCCGGCCGGGTGCGCCTGGTCATGGACGTGTGGGCCGAGCGCAGCGCGGAACTGGGCGACCTCGACGGCATCGGACAGGTGTTCTGCTTCGAGAATTCCGGCCCGGACATCGGCGTGACCCTCGCGCACCCACACGGCCAGATCTACGCCTACCCGTTCGTCACCCCGCGCGTCGCCAAGATCACCGGCAAGCTCGCCGACCACCGGAAAGCCCACGGCGCCAATCTGTTCGGCGATATCCTGGCCGCGGAACGTGCCGCCCGGCTGCGGGTGGTCGCCGCCAACGCCGAATGGACCGCGTTCGTGCCGCCCTTCGCCCGCTGGCCCTACGAGGTGCAGATCTATCCGCACCGGCAGGTCCCCGACCTGCCCGACCTCGACGACGCCCAGCGCGACGCGTTCGCCGAGCTCTACCCGGACGTGCTGCGCCGGTTCGCCCGGCGCTTCCCGGCTCCGATGCCCTACGTCGCCGCCTGGAATCAGGCGCCCACCCTGAAATCCGGTGTGCCCCGGTCGGACTGGTGGCTGCACCTGCAACTCTTCTCGATCCGCCGTGCGGCGGACAAACTGAAGTACCTGGCCGGTTCGGAGTCGGGGATGAACGTCTTCATCAGCGACACCACACCCGAACAGGTCGCGGCCGAATTGCGGGAGGTGCGGTGAATCAGATGTCCCAGGCGCAGACAGTGGACGGGTCGGCCATGCGGCCGGGCGGGATCTGGGCCGCCCCGGGCCGGGTCAACATCATCGGCGAGCACACCGACTACAACGGTGGCTACTGCCTGCCCATGGCCCTGCCGCAGGTGGTCAGGTGCACCGCCATGCCCAGAACCGACGGGCTGGCGCGGGTCGGCTCGCAGCAGCACCCCGGTGAGCGGATCGAGGTACCGATCCAGGAGCTGGCACAAGCCGCCGTGACCGGCTGGTCCCGGTATCCGCTCGGCGTGGTGCACGAGTACCACCGCCGGGGGCATCATATTCCGGGAGTCGATCTGGAATTGGACGGATCGGTGCCGATCGGCGCGGGGTTGTCCTCCTCGGCGGCGCTCGAGTGCGCGGTCGCCATCGCGCTGCGCGACCTGTTCGAGCTGCCGGTGCCGGACACCGAACTCATCGATATCGCGAACCGGGCCGAGAACGACTACGTGGGCGCCCCCACCGGCACCCTCGATCAGACCGCGTCGATCCGCTGCGTGGCCGGGCACGCGCTGTTCCTCGACGCGGGCACCGGGCACACCGAGCAGGTGCCGTTCGATCTCGCCGCCGCGGGTCTGGCGCTGCTCATCGTGGATACGAATACCCCGCACGCTCTGGTGGACGGCGAGTACGCGCGTCGGCGACGCGAGTGTGAGGCCGCCGCAGCGGAATTGGGCGTCGAACGGTTACGTGATGTCACCGATGTCCGGGCGGTCGCGGCGCTGGCCGATCCGGTGCTGCGCCGCCGTGCCCGACACGTGGTCAGTGAGAACGCCCGGGTCCTGACCGTGGTGCAGGCCCTGCGTGAGGGCTCCGATCCGCGCGTCATCGGGCCGGTGCTCACCGCCGCGCACACCTCGCTGCGCGACGACTTCATGGTCTCCACCGCCCAGCTCGACACCGCCGTCGATTCCGCCCTGGATGCGGGCGCGCACGGCGCCCGCATGGTGGGCGGGGGTTTCGGCGGTAGCATCATCGCCCTCGTCGACGCCCGCGGCACCGACCGCGTCGTCGCCGAGATCCGGAACCGGTTCCGCGCGGCTCGATTCGCCGAACCACGCACCTTCGTCGCGGTGCCCTCGGCGGGCGCGCGACGGGTGGACCACCAGTGACCTCCGCTCCGTCCGGTCGGCAGTACCGGATCGTGTCGGGCCCGCACGAAGCGGTCATCGTCGAGGTCGGGGGCGGCATCCGCGAGTACCGGGTGGGCGGGCGCGACGTCCTCGCGCCCTACGCCGTCGACGCGATGTCCGACGGCGCGCACGGCGCGGTGCTGATCCCCTGGCCGAATCGACTGCGGGACGGGAAGTATCACTTCGGCGGCGCCGACTATCAGGTTCCGCTGACCGAACCGGGGAAGAGCAACGCGATCCACGGCTTCCTGCGCTGGCGAGGGTGGGTGGCATCCGGGCACGAGTCGGATGAGGTCACCATGCGGACCACCCTGTATCCGCGCCCGGAGTATCCGTTCCACCTGGATATCGCTGTGCACTATGCGCTGTCGGATGCCGGTCTGACCGTGACGACGACGGCGCGGAACTCCGGCGCGGCACCCGCTCCGTACGGCTGCGGTCATCACCCGTACCTCTCCCCCGGCGGCGGGCCGCTCGACGCGGCCGTACTGCACCTGGACGCGGCCACCCGGATCCGAACCGACCCGTACCGGCAGCTCCCGGCGGGCACCGAACCGGTATCGGACACACCGGAATTCGACTTCCGCGCAGCACGCCCCATCGGCTCGGCCCGGATCGACCACGGCTTCACCGATCTCGCCCGCGACGCCGAAGGGCGTGCCTGGGTGCGCCTGCGCGGCACCGACAATCAGGTCGCCGAGCTCTGGGTGGACGAGAGCTATCCGATCATCCAGCTGTTCACCGCCGACACGCTGACCGGCGACCATCGACGAACCGGCATGGCCGCCGAGCCGATGACCTGCCCGCCCAACGCCTTCCAGAGCGGCGAACGCCTGATCACCCTCGCACCGGGCGCCTCCTTCACCGCCCGGTGGGGTGCGCGGCTCACGCCCGGACCGTAAGCGATCCCCGAGAGTCAGAGCCGGGGCGGAAGCATCCCTGCCGCCGGAATTCGCTCGAGCACGCCGCCGGCGAAAACATCGTAGAGCGGCAAGGTTTCGAGGTGGACGTAGCCGATGTGGCAGTCGCACACGGTGAGCGGGCAGGGGCGAGGGCGCAGGGCGGCGCGATAGGAGCCGTCGTAGAGGTTGCCGAGTTCGGTGCGGACGAAATGGCAGCGGCGGACCGTGCCGTCGCCGTCCACCGAGATCACGGAATTACCGGTGCGGCAGGGTAATCCGGCCGAGCGGTGCGGGTGGAGGCTGTAACCGAAGAGCGGGTCCAGATCGGCCCACGCCGACGCGTCGGCCGCGGAGAGTTCATGCCCCTCCGGGGCGTTCACCCAGAGGTAGACCTGATCGGGCAGATCGGCGCGCAACCGGCGCGCGGCCTCGAGATGCTCCGGGAAGCCGACCACGCCGACACTGAACCGAATCCCCTTGTGCGCCAGCTCCTTCGTCTTGCCGAGAAAGCGCTCGTAGGGGGTCTGGCCGGGGTGATAGGTGCACCACAGGGCCAACGTCTCCGGGTCGGCATCGTCCAGCCAGTCCGTGCGGCAGCTGAGATTGGTCTGAATCGCGACCCGTCGCACCTGCGGCAGGTGCGACAGCTCGACCATCGCGCGCCGATACCACGACCGCACCAAACCCTCGCCCCAGGGTGTGAACAGAATCGAGAACTCGCCGGTCTGCGGCTGGTCCACCACCCAGTCGGTGAAACGCTCCAGCGCCGCGCGGTCGGCCCGCAACTGCTCGCGGCTGTCGCGCCGCTTGGCGAACGGGCAGTACGGGCAGTCGTAATCGCAGGAGGCCAGCGGGCCGCGATACAGAATCGTCAAATCGGTTGTGGGCATATCAGTTACACCTCCACTGCCCGGTGCGTCCAGCACACCTGCACGGCGAGTGACCCGCTCTCTCACTTCGGCTCGTAGGCGGCCATGGACGCCTGCACGGCGGGTGAGAAGAGGCGGGGGCCGATGGCGTCGGAGTAGGCCAGGCCCTCAGGGGTCAGGCGGAGACGGTCCGGTTCGATGCTGAGCCAGCCGAGGGCGGTGAACTCGTCGAGTTCGGTGGCGAAGTGTTCGGGTGGAGCGGTGGCGAAGCGGGTGCGGTATTCGGCGAGATCCATCCCCTCGGCCTGAAGCAGGGATTGTAGGAGATGGCGGCGGCGGGATTCGTCCTCGTCGATCCGCCGGCCGACTTCGGCGCGAGTGAAATCCGTGGTACGCGTGTAGGTGTCGATGATGCCGCGGACCTCGCGCGGAGCGACCGCGTAGTCGAAGGAGTAGTGCAGGCCCGCGGTGTAGGAGCGGGCGCCGCAACCGAGCCCGATCATGCCGTCGGTTTGGCAGGCATAGTCGTCCGGCCCCACGTCCGGCGCGTCGACGCGCCGGAACATACGCATGGAGGTCTGTTCGTAGCCGTGTTCGAGCAGGTGGTCGCGGCCGGCGCGGTAGAGGCGCAGGCGCTGCTCGTCCCAGTCGGCCTCGGTATGCGCACCGAGTTTGCCCAGCCCGGTCAGCGGGCGTACATACAGCGGGTACAGATACAGCTCCTCGGGCTGCCAGGCCAGCGCCGCGTCCAGCGAAGTGCGCCAAGTGCTTTCGGTCTGACCGTCGATGCCGTAGATCAGATCGATATTGAGCACCGGGATACGAGCGTCGCGAATCCGGGCCAGCGCGGCCTCCACCTCGGCGCGGCGCTGCGGGCGCACCGCCGCCTTCGCCTCACGGTCCACGAAGCTCTGCACGCCGATGCTCACCCGGGTCGCGCCACGGTCGGCGAGCACCGCGAGGCGGTCGGAGGTCGCGGTGGTCGGCGAGGTCTCCACCGAGAGCGGGACGGCGCGTAGATCCGCGCCCATCCGCTGCTCGGCGATATCGCAGAGGCGGGTCAACTCGTCGGCGGTGAGATAGGTGGGAGTGCCGCCGCCGAACGCGGCGGCAGCGAAACGCACCGGACGGTCGCCGAGCGCGTCCCGGACCGCCACGGCCTGGCGGTCGAGCGCGTCCAGATAGCGTCCGGTCAGGTCGTCGGGCGCGCCGATGCGGGTGAACAGATTGCAGAAGCCGCACCGGTATTCGCAGAACGGGATGTGCGCGTACAGCGACAGCGCGTCGACCGGCTCGGATTCCCACAGGCCGCGCAGCGACGGCCGGTCGGCGAGCGGACGGTACGCCGTTTTGTGCGGGTAGCCGTAGACGTAGCTCTGATATGGGCGCGGGCGGGTCAGGATGGTCATGGGTGAGCCTCTAGGAAGAACTGGGCGTAGGGAACGGTCCACACCGCTTCGTGGCCGAGCCGGTGCCCGGTGAAACCGTCCTCGCCGTAGGTGGTGCCGTGGTCGGAACATACGAGCGCGAAACAGCGGCGACGGCTGCGCATGGCGGCGAACAACCGGCCGATGTGCTGATCGACGTATTCCAGTGCGGCGGCATGGGTTTCGCGGGAATCGCCGGCTTCCCGGGTGGCGCCGGGCAGGTGGAACCAGTTCGGCTGGTGCAGCGCGGAGACATTCACGAACAGGAACAGCTTGCGTTCCGGCGGCAGTCCGGCCACCACCTCCTCGGCGCGGCGCACCTGCGCCTCGAACGAATGCGGGTCGGCCACCGAGAATTCCGGCTCCCAGTGGCTCTCTTGGAACAGGCCCGGCAGGGTCGAGCCCATCGGCCCGCGCTTGTTGAAGAAGCCGACGCCGCCCAGGCACACCGTGCGATAGCCCTCGGCCGCCAGCGCGGACACCAGATCCGGGGTATCGAAAACGAAAGTGCGGCTCGCGGTGGTCTCGCTGCCGTCGAATCGGCCCGCGAACAGCCGGGGATGCGGCCCCGGGGACGCCGGGGTCGGCAGAAAGCCCGCGAATATCGCCTGATGCGACGCGTAGGTGAAACTGCCCGGCGCATGGCGTTTTTCCCACTGCCCGTCCGGCAGGTGCGCGGCCAGGTTCGGCAACCGGCCCGCCGCCGCCAACTCGGCGGCCACATCGAACCGCAGCGTGTCCAGCGTGACCAGCAGCAGATCATCCCGGCCGATCACCTCGTTCATGTCCGGATCAGACATCGGCCGTACTCCTGGTCCGGCGCAGGATCGCCGCGACCTGCGCCTCGTAGGCGTCCTGGAATTCCGCACCGCCGCCGTCGAATCCACGCAGGCCGGGCAGCAGATCACCGAACGCGTTGACCTCGCCGACCACGAAGCGCCGCCAGCCCGGGCCGGGCAGCAGATCCACGCCGACCCTGGAGAACCCCGGAAAACACGCGGCCGCCCGCTCACAGATCTCGACCGCCCGCGACCAGCCGTCGCCCATGATCGCCCGCGCCACCCCGAGATCGCCGCGGGCACCGCCCAGATGCAGATTGGTCATCGGCCAGCGGCTGGTCCGCGCCACCGCGTGGGTGGCGCGCCCGTCCACCACCACGACCCGCAGATCGGCGGTGCGGCCGTGCAGAGACGCCTTCGGCAGCCAGCGCTCCAGATGCAGACCATCCGGCGCGAGCGCGTCGACCAGCGCGGCCACCTCCGACTCGGTGCTGTAGGTGGCGACACGCAGCGAATTGAACAGACCCCCGTCGCCCGCACGGCGCACCGACGTGGTCGCCCGGACCCGCCCGCCGCCGGCCATCGCGATGGCCAGCACTCCGGACGCCGACGAGCCGTGCGCGAGTTTGACGAACACGCGGGACAGCCCGGCGGCGCGCACATCGTCCCAGCCCCCGATCACGGGCGCGCCCGGACCCGAGGTCGGCGAGATCGGCACGGGGACATCGGCATTCGTCAGCACACCGTGACACAGGCGCTTGTCGAAGAGGACCGCCAGGTCCTCCGGGTCGTCCAGCAGGCGCGGCTCGGACCACGAGCCTGCATCCACCCCACGTGCCGAACGCAGGCTGCGGGCCGCTGCCAGGAAACGGCGATACCAGAGCGCCGAGCCCTCCACCCGGGTCGGATCGGTGGTGTCGCGGAGTAAGCGGTCGACCTGCGCGTCTTCCCCGGGAGAATCCAGGCGCACCAGTTCACCGGGGTGGAACTCGGCGCGGCCCTCGAGCACATCGAGCCAGGACACCACGCGTGCCGGGGCGAGACCCGCACGGCGCACGGCGTCCTGGAATCCGGTGACGCGGCGGTTGTTCGGGATGCCGACGACGGCGAGTGCGTTCACTCCCCGACCGCGACGTAACGCCACTCCCGGTCGTCGTCGAACTCGGCTTCCTCGTCGTCGGTGAGGATCACCTCCACGTCGTACGGTCGCAGGGCTGCCGTGAGCCGTTCCCGCAGTGTGGAACTGACGAAATGGTGGTGCAGGTCGAGGGTTTTCAGGTGGGTGAGCGGCTGGCCCTCCAGCAGCGCGGCCGCACCCTCGTCGCCGAGCGTGCCCATGGACAGATCCAGCGTGGTGAGGCGGGCCACCACCGGCGCGGACGATACGGCCACCGCGATCTGGTCCTGCATATCGCTGTTGCGCAGGCCGAGATGCCGCAATGCCGGGAAGGTGGTGCCGGAGAGGAAAGGCTCCAGGTCGGCGATCTCGGCCGTCGCGCCGTATTGCGAGGTACCCAGCCACAGATCCAGCCGCTCCAGGGCAGGCAGTCGACTGGCGGCGATGCCGCGCACCACCTCCGCGTCCAGGCCGCCGGTCTGCACCGACAGCGATCGCAGCGCGGTGTGCTCGACGGCGGTGAACTCCATCTGCTCGCCGCCGCGGAACCCGAACTCCTCGAGGTCCGGGAACGCGCCGAACAGCGGTGTCAGATCGGACTGGTGGATCCACGAGCACTCGTTCTCGTCGTAGGTGATGTCACCGACGAACAACGCGCGCAGCGCGGGCAGCCGATCCGCGGCCTCGACCAGCGCCGCGACCACCGGGGCCGAATCCTCGTCGGACTCGCCCCAGGCGCCGACGACGATCGCCCGCACCTGCGCGGACTCGACCGTGGCGAGGAAACGCTCGAAGGTCTCCGGCCAGGTGTGTTTGCTGTCCCACGGCTCGATGGCGAGGCGCCACGCCACCGTGGCGGGCGCGGGTAGTTCGACGGTGGTCTCGGCGTCGGGGAACTCGAACACGGGCAGCCCGTGGAATTCCTCGAAGTGTTCGGAAAAGGCCATGTCGCGGCTCCCCCTCATGACTACTGTGGTCGGTCCGATGTGCCAGCAAGTTCTACCAGGCCCCTCCGACAGCCGCATGGCCGCCGCGAATTGTCGTACCCCGCCGCTACTTTGAGTGTTGGGAGCCGGCGCACGGGGCGTCGGCTCGGAGGGAGTGAGCCATGTTCCGTCAGGGTGATGTTCTGATCATGCCGATCACCGAGGAGTCCGTGCCCGAGCGCCTGCGCGACGCCGCGGGCGAACCACGCGATACCCGGGGCCGCATGGTCCTGGCCCTGGGCGAGGTCACCGGCCACGCGCACGCGCTCACCGCACCCGGCCGCCTGATCCGCACCGGCGCACCCACCGCCCCCAAGCTCCTCCACCTCCCCGAAGGTGGCCGCCTCCGGCACGAGGAACACGCACCCATCCCCCTCCCCAAGGGCTGGTACCGCGTCATCCGCCAACGCGAGTACACCCCGGGCGCGATCCGGCTGATCGCCGATTGAGTCGCGACGCCGGCCGAACACCGATGACCACTTCAGCACCGAACACAGAGCGGAATCTCATGCAAACGACAGATATTTGGCGCGGCGTCGCGGCCGCCGTCGGGTGGGCGGATCGAGCGGCGGCGGAGGCCGGGGTCCGGCAGGCGTACGCCGCGGCCGGATTGGCCGAGCCCGCACGGATCATCTGGGCCGATTCACCGGCGGCCGGGGTCGCCGTGGTGCGGGGTCTCGACGATGCGGGCGCGAGTGTGCGCGAGGCGGTGCGCACCCAGCCGTGGGCGGCGCAGCGGCAGCGGCGCTTCACCGAGCTCGGCGCGGACGGCTGGAACGAGTGGTGGCAGGCGACCGGCGGCGAGCTCTGGGATACGACACGCTCGCTCGCCGAACGGATCCGCACCGGTGTGGTCGAGGACATTCTCGGCCCGTCCGGCGGCGAAATCGATGGTGACGCCCGCCGGGCGCGCGCGGCGGCCGAACGCGAGATCCGCGGTGTACTGCTCGGCGCGGTGCTCGGCCAGCACGATGCTCCCTGGCTGGCGGCTTTCGACGGGGCCGAGGCGTTGGCCGGCCTGGCCCAGGTCGCGCGGAGTGCGGGCTGGTGGTGGCCGTTCGAGCACGCCGTCGTCCTGTGTGAACGCCCGCTGCTCCTGGAGCGTGACGAGGCGGGCCGCCTGCACAGCGGCGCGGGCCCCGCCGTCGTCTTCCCGGATGGTTTCGCGCTGTACGCCTGGGGCGGTATGCCCGTCCCGGCCACTTTCCTCGCGGAACTGAGCGAACTCACACCGCAGCGCATCCGCGACGAGGAGAACGCCGAACTCCGCCGCGTCATGCTCGAATACTTCGGCTACGACCGCTATCTCACCGAGTCCGCCGCCGAGCCCGTGCACCGCGACGAGACCGGCATTCTCTGGCGCATCCCCCTCCCCGACGACGAGGATGTCGTCATGGTCGAGGTCGTCAACTCCACCGCCGAGCCGGACGGCACCTTCCGCACCTACTGGCTCCGGGTCCCCCCGGTCACGCGTACCGCGAAAGAGGGTGTCGCCTGGACCTTCGGCCTCGAGGAATCCACCTACTCCCCGCTCCAGCAGACCTGACCCGCCACGGCTCAGGTGAGGAAGGTGGTGAGGCTGCGGCGGAGTTTGGGGAGCGCGGTGGGGTCGCCGTAGCGGAGGGCGGAGTTGGCGGAGCTGAGGACGGCGTCGGTCTGGAAGGCGACGAGCGCCGGGTCGAGGGGTTTGACCTCGCCGGTGGCGGTGGCCTGCTGGAGGTCTGCGGCCAGGGTGGTGACCCATTCGGCCTTGTCGGCGACCAGGGCGTCGCGAACGGGGCCCGGGATACTGTCGAATTCGGCAAGGGTGGCGGTCCAGAAGCAGCCGCCGGCGAACAGCGGGGTTTCGGCGTAGTCGATCCAGTTGTCCATCAGCGCCTGAAAGCGTTGCAGGCCGGCCGGTTTCGATTGCGCCGGGCGGATGACAGCATCGACGAACAGCCGCCGGGCCGCGTCGATGGTTGCCAGTTGTAGTGCTTCCTTGGTGCGGAACAGGGTCTGGATGCCGGCTTTGCTCAGCCCGGTATCGGTGGCCAGCCGCCCGAAACTCAGGCCGCCGAGCCCTTCCAGGGAGGCGAGATCGACCGCGCGGCGCAACACCACCTGCCGGGTCTTCGCACCGCGCAGCAGGCGTTTGTCCGTGATCTCCGAGCCCGCCGCGTCTTGCATGCGGTCGATCGTACTCAGACCGAGGGAGCGCCGCGGACCGATCCGAGCCGATGCGCGAGCTGCTTGACGTACTCGCTGGCGATCACCGCCTGCCCGGACGTCGCGAAGTGAATCCGGTCGGCACTGAGCAGATCCGGCCGATCGTTGAACTCGTGGTCCCAGAAGTCGGTCAGGACGGCGTCGTACCGGCCGGCCAGGCGGCGCGTGATGTCGTTGAGCCGCCGGAGCCGGTCATGCCAATCCGCGAACACCGGAACGACATACGCCCGCCCGAGCGTGAACACCGTGAGCCGCGCGCCGGTCCGCACGCCCATCTCGTACATCCGGCGCAGATCCGCTTCGATCTCGTCGAAGTCGGGATCACGCCGGACGATGTCGTTGGCCCCCGAATTCAGATGCAGCAGATCGGGTTCGAACGCCCGCATCCGATCGAATTGCCCGGCCAGCACCTCGGGCGTCCGCGCGCCCACCCGCGCGGTGTTCAGCGCGGCCAGATCCGGACGAATCTGCCGCAGTATCGCCTCGAACCGCGCGCTCCAGCCCAGGTGTCCGTATCCCGGTGCGGGGTCACCGGTTCCGAGCGACAGGCTGTCGCCGATCACTCCGAAACGCCGCCAGGGCGCGTCGAAGAGCAGTGCCGCGGCCTGCGTCGGCGTCAGGCACAGCGGATCGTTCGCTTCGGTCAGGGGTGGCAGTGTCGCAGTCATGAAAGTAAACATACGACCGGCCGCACACTTTTCGCAAGGCCGCGCCGCCACTCCCCGAGGGCGTCGATTACCTTGATACGCAAGCCGATCGGGGAGGACCCCGCGCATGAAGGTGCACCACCTGAACTGCGGCAGCATGCGCCTGCCGACCATCGATCTGATCTGTCACGTGCTGCTGATCGAGACCGACAGCGGCCTCGTTCTGGTCGACACCGGACACGGTCTGCGCGACGCCGTCGATCCGGCCGGTCGGCTCGGCCCGGCCCGCCGCTTCAACCGCCCGTCGTGCGACCCGGCGGTGACCGCCGCGAAACAGGTGGAGCACCTGGGTTTTCGCCGCGACGACGTCCGCCACATCGTCATGACCCACCTGGATTCCGACCACGCGGGCGGCCTCGCCGATTTCCCGGACGCCCGGGTACATCTCACGGCGGCGGAACTGCGCGGCGCGGTCACCGCACCGACCTGGCGTGAACGCCCGCGTTTCCGCACCCCGCAGTGGTCCCATGGGCCGAAGTTCGTGCAGCACACGCCATCCGGTGAACCGTGGCGCGGCTTCGCCGCCGCCCAGGAACTCACCGAGATCTCCCCCGGCCTGGTGCTGATCGCCATGCCGGGCCACACCCGCGGCCACGCCGCCGTCGCCGTCGACGCCGGCCACCGCTGGATCCTGCATTGCGGCGACGCCTTCCTGCACCGCGGAACCGTCGACGGCGCAACCCCGGTTCCCATGGTGGTCAAGGCCATGGAGAGCATGCTCACGGTGAACCGGAGGCAGGTGCGCGACAACCACTCCCGCCTGGCCGAGCTCTACCGCCGAGCCGACCCCGACCTGCTTCTCATCTCCGCCCACGACCCGGTCATGTTCGAACACGCCCGAGCCACCGCCGACCGCTGAGCAGCACCGGCCCGAACGCGGCGCATGTCATCGCACAGCGCGAGTACGGCCACCGCGCGGCTCAGCCCATCGCGGCCAGATGCCACGGATCATGCGCGTTGAACAGCGTGATCTCCGGGTGGGTGGCGCCGAGTTCGCGCAGGCGGGCCTGGGTGCCGAGGCGAAGGTCGCGGTCGAATTCAGCGGTCTGCTGGAGGACGTCGAGAATCGGGTGGGGTTCGGGCGGGAGTTGGAGTTCGCGGTGGTAGTAGTAGGCGTCGCCGCAGTGCAGCAACCATCGATCATCCTGTCGCACAGCGACTCCCAGATGGCCCGGCGTGTGGCCGCGGAGGGGGACGAGGCGGAAGTCGGGGCCGAGCCCCTCGGGGACGGCGGCGGTGAAACCGAACCAGTCCGTGCCCGGTCGCGGCTCGTAGGTGACCCAGCGCGGGCCGTGTGCCCAGTCGGCGGGGCGGTACCGTGCCGCCGCCGCTTCCGCGAGCGCCACCTCGAGTTCGGCCGCATGGACGTGCACGGCGGCGTCGGGGAAATCGGGCAGGCCGCCGGAGTGGTCGACATCGAGGTGGGTGAGCAGAATGTGCCCGATGTCGCCGGCCGAATAGCCGAGCCGCTCGATCTGCCGCACGGCGGTCTCGGCCTCGTCGAGTACCGGCTGCGCGAAGCGCACCCAGTCGGCTTCCAGCGTGCCCTCGGGATCGCGGACATTGGCCAGCCCGAGCCCGGTGTCGACGAGGACCAGGTCGTCGTCGGTTTCGACCAGCAGGCAGTGGTTCACCGTGGGTGCCGCGCCCGCGCCCGGGTACGTCCCCTCGATGGTGGCCATGGATCCGCAGTTGAGGTGATGAATCTTCATGTCCGTTAGTCTCTGACTTGAAGCGCGCTTCAAGTCAAGGAGTCATCGTGCTCGATATCGCCGAAGTCGCCGGCCGGTCCGGCCTGGCCGCCTCCGCCCTGCGCTACTACGAGCAGCAGGGCCTGATCAGTTCCACCGGGCGAAACGGCCTGCGCCGCACCTACGCTCCCGAGGTCCTCCCCCGCCTCACCCTGATCAATTGCGCCCGTCGCGCCGGTTTCACCATCGCCGAGATCCAGCGCTTCCTGGCGGCCACCCCCGACGACACCGAGCTGCGAGCCCAGCTCGCCGACAAGGCCCGCGAGGTCGAGGCGGACATCGCCCGCCTGACCCGCATGCGCGACGGCCTGCACCATGCCACCGTCTGCACGCACGCCCGCCTGGTCGACTGCCCCGAATTCAAACGCACCCTGGCCACCCCGGACGCGCACGCCACCGACGCGTGCTGCACACCCTGACCGGTCAATTCCGCTGGGCGGCGAGCTCTCCGAGCAGCTTCCAGGTGCGCTGCTGGTCGTCGGCACCCGCCAGATCGGTGGTGGTGAACACGACCTCGGTGGCCCCGGCGTCGTAGTACCTCCCGACCGCCGCGGCGACGGTTTCCTCATCCCCGATCACCGCCAGCTCGGCGGCCCGCCGCGCTCCTTCGAGCTCGATGACCCGCCGATAGGACGGCACCTGCTCGTAGAACGCCAACTGTTCGACCGCCCGCGCGCGCACATTCTCGACATCGGCGGTCACCACGCCCGGCACGAACGCCACCACCCTGGGCGCCGTCGCGGCGGCCCGAGTGATCGCCGGGACGATGTGCTCGGACAGGGTTTTCGGCCCGGCCAGGTAGGGCAGGGTGCCGTCGGCGAACTCACCGGTGACCCGCAGCGCCTGCGGTCCCATGGCGGCCACCAGCACCGGGGTCCGCGGTTGCGCGCCCGGCAAGGCGGTGGGCAGCGGCGGGGTGACGGTGTACAGATCGCCCCGGAAGTCGGCCGTCCCGGTGTCGAGGAGCTCGCGCAGCCCGATCAGGAACTCGCGCAGCCGGGTGATCGGCCGATCGAAGGGCACGCCGAATGCGCCTGCCACCAGGTCGGATCCGAGTGCCAGTCCGAGGTGATAGCGGCCGTGCGTCGCGGCCTGCGCGGTCTGCGCCAACGCGGACACGAGCAGTGGGTGCCGGCCGAGCACCGGAATCGCGGAGGTGCCGACCTGGAGTTGGGGCACCGCACGGCCGACTACGGCTGCCAGCGTCGGCGAGTCGTAGTCCATCCGCTGTCCGAACCACACCGAGCGCAGTCCGTGCTCGGCGGCGGAACGCGCTTGGCGCACCGAGTCGTCGACGTAGTTGCCGGAATTCGTTTGGGCGAGAGCCACTCCGATGGTCATACCATCGGAAACGCCTTTCCGAACCGGCCTGTTCCGCGACGGCGCATTGAACTCGTATTGATTTCAACGCTTTTCGAAATCCGAGACTTCGTGTGTTTCACCCGGCTTCGCGCGCACTGTCCAGTTGCTGATAGTCGCGAGCGATCAGCGCGGCGCGCAGATGCCAGATTCCCGAAACCGTGGTCGGATCGAATCCGGTGAGCTGACTGATCTTCTTGAGCCGGTAGTCGACGGTATTGGCGTGCACGTGCAGCGATTCGGCGGTGCGCCGCCGGGTCAGGTCGTGGCTGAAATGCCGCTGGAGCGTTTCGAGCAGTTCCGGATAGTCGTCGAGCGGCGCCAGAATCGTGCGCAGCCAATCGATTCCGGGCCCCGGCCGGGTCAGCTGGTATTCCATGGCCAGTTGGTCGAATCGGTAGAGTCCGCCCCGGTACCGCAGCCGCTGCACCATATCGAGCAGTTCGTGCACCTGATCGGCCGCGCCGGGCACCCCGGCGGTGGGCACGGTGACCACGGTAGCCGTGATGGGCACCTGAGCCGCCCGGGACAGGTTGTGGATCAGTGCGTCCAGGTCCTCGTCACCGAGCAGGGTCGCGGGCAGCAGGATCGTGCCGCCGTCGACACTGAGCAGCGACAGCGCTTTGCCCCCGCAGGTTCGCGCCAGCTCGGCCTGTAGCCGCCGGAGTTTGCGCCGGGCCACGACTTTCGCGTCGACCCGCTCGTTGCGTTCCTCGGGGTGCACCGGAATCGCCAGGGCGAGTACCCAGTAGGACTCCGCGATCTCGATTCCGCACTCGCGGGCCATGGTGGAGGTCGACTGCCCGCTGAGCAGTGCGGAGGTGAGCGTGTGCTTGGCGGTGTGATGGTCGCTGACCACGGCCCGCAACTCTTTGAAATAGGCGCGCGACACCGTGCCGGTGATGGTGTCGAGGACTTCGAACAGCCGTCGGCTGCCCGTCTTGATGCTGTCGAAATCCGCGGCGGTCGCTTCGGCGAGGATCAGGTCGAAGCCGAGCTTGAATCCCTCGTGCACCGCGTGGTGGATGGTGTCGATCGGGATGCCCTCCCGGGCCCAGGCTTCGGCGGCGATCTGCAATTTCTGGGTGCTGTCGGGGCCATCGGCACCGTCGAGCATGCTCACGGTGAGTTCCAGGCAGGTCCGCGTGATCCTGGTGATATCCCCGTTCAGCGCTTCACCGGGAAGCGTCCCGCAGGGAATGACGTTCTCGACGAAATGCCCTACCATCGTGCGCGATAGCGAACGAACATCTTTCAGTGGTGAGGTGAAGGGCTGACCCGAGACGATCAGGGTCGGAGGGGCTGTACTGGCGATGGTCATAGTGACTCCTTTCCATCCCCGCAGCGCTGCGAGCACATCACGGTAACGCGGGTTAGCCGACGGTGGCACCGAGTGCCATAGTTCTGGGGATTATCGAACACGACAGATCACGACGCTGTGATAATCCACAGATCGCACGGCCGATTCCAGTGCTCGCGCCGAAAGCGGGCCGCTGGACACGTCGCCGCACCGCCCCGCGCGTATCGTCGACGACCTGCCCCCAGGCCGCGGAGGAGAGTCATGCAGGGGAACCCCCGAGACAGCGACGCGGACCGCCTTCTCAAAGCCGGGATCCACGGCGCGCTGGCGATTCTCGACGCCGCCGAGGCCTCCGGCGCCCTCACTCTCGACCGCTTCGAGTACGCCGCCATCCGCTGTGCTCAGCACGGCATTCCGATCGAGACCGTGCACGCGACGGTGACCGCGAGCGTCTTGTCGGCGTGGGGCGACCTCGCCTCGGACGCCGAGCTGATCGAGGCCGGACCCGATGCCGTCCTCGGCGAGCTCATCGCGATGGTTTCGCGCGCTTATAGCTGATCGCTAGCGTATGGACATTTCCACAACAGGTTTGTGAAATCGCTTTCGCAGAATCAAAAATTCGCGTCGCCGAGGGTCGATCGACGCTGCGTCGTGATCTGATCGAGATGTCCCGCCCCTGGGACGAATCACATTCACAACCAAGGATATTCGTATGCAATCGAAGACCATTCGCCCATTCGCGGTTGCCGCCCTCGCCCTGTCCACCATTGCCCTGACCGCCGGTACTGCCGGCGCGGACACCCCCACGGCGACCCAGGTTTCGGGTTCGAGCTCCGGCTCGGTGGAATTGTGCCTGCCCCTGCCGCTGGGGCCGGGCAGCGTGACTTTCTGCCTCTAGTCTTCACTCGAAATACACCCGTGGCGGTGACGCGAACATCCCCTTGTCCACGCACATTTCGTGCGTCGAATTCGCGTCACCGCCACGTGTGCGTAGCGGAGGTCCGTCGCCGAGGGCGGCACGCAGTGCCGCGCAGACGGCGACGACCGCCGGTGCCGCCCCGGTGCCGCGCCGATAGGCGATGGAGGTGCGGCGGCGGGCGGGCAGGGCGGTGAACACGACTCCCGCCGGCGCGGCCGTGGCGCCGAGTTCGGGCACCAGCGCCACCCCTTGCCCGGCGGCGACCAATGCCAGCACGGTCCCGAAATCATCGGCGTGGTGGCGGATACGCGGAGTGAAACCGGCTGCCTCGCAGGCACGAATCGTCACGGTGTGGCACAGCGTGCCGGGGGTACCCGCGATCCAGGCGGCATCGTCGCGGGCGGCCAGCCCACCGGAGGTGGTGGCTGCGAGATAGACGGTTTCCTCGAGCAGCGGCTCGCTGTCCAGAGCGGGGTCGCAAGCGGCCGGGACATAGTCGTATTCCTGCACCAGTGCGACATCCAGGGTTTCCGCGCGCAGGGCCTGCGGGACGGTCGCCGGGTCCGCCTCGGCGACCATCAGCTCGAGTTTCGGATGCTCGCGGCTCAGCGCCACCAGCGCGGGCGAGACGATCCTCGGCACCGCCGAGGGGAACGCTCCGATCCGCAGCTGGCCGGCCAGTTCGGTGCGACCAGCGGCCAGGTCGGCTTCGGCGCGTGCCAGCGCGGCGAAGACGATCTCGGCGTGTTCGACGAGAGTTCGCGCGGCAGGCGTCAATTCGACGCGGCGGCCGCTGCGCTCCAGCAGGACCACACCGGTTTCCCGTTCCAGCGCGGTGAGCTGCTGGGAGACCGCGGACGGCGTGTACGACAGCGCCGCGGCGACGGCGGCGATGGTCTTGCGGTGGGCCAGTTCGCGCAGCAAGCGCAGCCTTCGAACATCGAGCATCAGCTCAGCTTAATCTCATCGGTAGAAATATGAACTGGACCTGATGTATTGCGGCGGCCAGGCTGGGCACATGACATTCACCGGCCTGTTCGTCCCGCTCGTCACCCCGTTCACCGCCACCGGCGACCTCGCCACCGATGCGCTGGAAGCGTTGGCCCACACCGCACTCGACAACGGCGCGACCGGACTCGTCGCGCTCGGCACCACAGCCGAGGCCGCCACCTTGACGGTGGAGGAGCGGCAGACGGTGCTCGAGATCTGCGCCGCCGTCTGCACCGAACGCGCCGCGCCGCTGATCGCCGGCGCGGGCTCGAACTCGACCGCGGCATCGGCTGATTACCTTGCGGGCCTGAAGATTCCGGCCGCGGGCGTGCTGGCGGTGGTCCCCTATTACACCCGCCCATCCGAGGCCGGTGTGATCGCCCACTTCCGGGAACTCGCCGCCGCGAGTCCGGTCCCGCTGCTCGTCTACAACGTCCCGCACCGCACCGGTCGCCCGCTCGGCGCGGACACCCTGCGCGCACTCGCCCGGATCCCGAATATCGCCGGCTTCAAACACGCGGTCGGCGGTATCGACGACACCACCATCGCCTTCATGAGCACGCTCGCGCCCGGGACCGACGTGCTGACCGGAGATGACCTGTTCGCGGCCCCGATGCTCGCCCTCGGCGCCTCCGGCGGCATCCTCGCCTGCGCGAACATCGCCACCGACCGCTACGCAGCACTCGTATCCGCTTGGCACACAGGCACATCGACTACGGCCCGGACCCTGGCGAACCGGCTCGCTCCCCTGTCCGCCGCACTGTTCGCCGAGCCGAACCCCACCGTCGTCAAAGCTGTCCTGGCCGTCCAGGGCCACATTCCCACCGCGGCGGTCCGCCTGCCCCTACTTCCCGCCGACGACACCGTCACCGAGACCGCGCTCGAGCTCCTCGCCCAGATAGCGGCATCACCGGTTTCGCCACGCTGACCAGCAGCCTGCACGTCGTGCAGCCGACGTGGGCCGCGCTGCCACGCTCGACCTCGGCCCCGGTCACGATGGCCCCATCACGGGCGCGCCGCACGCGGACGCTATCCGCGCCCCGCACTCACCACGATGGCGCTGGCGTTGTCGTTGCCGCCCGCGGCGTCGGCGGCCGCCAGCAACCGATCGACCATCGCGGCGGGAGCGGCGCTGTGCGACAGCGTGTGCTGGAGCTCCTGATAGGAGACCTGGTCGGCGATTCCGTCGCTGCACAGCAGATAGCGGTCGCCGGGACGGACGGTGACCGGGACGATGTCCGCCTCCGGCTGGGAGGTGTGCCCGATGTAGCGGGTCAGGTGGTAGCGCGCGGCCGCGGCTTCGTGCGAGTGGAACGGGTACCACCCGTGCGTCACGCCGAGCCAGGCCATGGTGTGGTCGACGGTCAACAGCTCGAGCAATCCCTCGCGCAGCCGGTATACCCGCGAATCGCCGATCTGGGTGATCCAGAAGCCCTCCGGCGATTCGGTCAGTGCCGTCAGTGTGCACCCCGCGAGTCCGCCCAGTTCGCGGCCGATCGCACCGACACGCTGCTGTGCCGCCGCGACCGCACCGCGCAACACCTCGACCGTGCTCAGGTCGGCGCGCTCGTGCGCCGGCCCATCGCGCCGCACGGCCGCGGTCCATTCGACGAAGGTGTCCACCGCCGTCCGCCCGGCGCGGGCGCTGCCCTCGCTGTCGCCCATCCCGTCCGCGACGACCGCGCACAGCGGGTCCCGCGCGAGATGCACCACGTCGAAGTTCGCCCGGTACCGATTGCCGACCGCACTTCCGGCCGCGGCGTCGATCACTAGTTCCCGCATTCGATCTACTCTGCCAGCTTCACCACCACTGCGTGATCCCGCCGATCTGGCGACCGAGTTCGGGCGCGAGCGTGCGCGCGTAGCTGGCGGAGATGTGGTGTTCGTCCCGGTAGACCAGGATGTTGCCCTCGGCGGCCAAGCACCGGTCGGGCCGGCAGATGGCGTCGGTGAGATCCAGCGGAAAGATGTTGGTGTGCGCGGCGGCCGGTTCGGCGGCCGGATTCTGCGGGTTCAGCGCGGCCGCGCGATCGATACCGCAACTGTAGGCATTCCCGCGGTGTGCCAGGCAGTCCAGCGCGCGATAGGTGACGCCGTCGCGGCGCGGCCACGGCGTGTCACGGATGGCGAGCGCGTTCAGGTTGCGCTCGGAGAGCGCGGTCCAGACATCGAGGTATTCGGGCGGGACGGTGTCGCCGATATCGGTGCGCGGCCGGGTCGCGGTGAGGAACACCCAGTCCGGGCGCTGCTGGGCGAGCCGATCCAGCACGTCGACCGACCATTCGCGGCACTCCGGGAACGGCGCCTCGGCGTAGGAGGGTTCGTCGACGAGCGTGAGCGGGCAACCTTCCTTGAGGTAGGTCAGGATCCGGAAGCCGTGCTGGCCCGCGAGCACCTCGAGCGTCGGCAGCCAGTGCTCGGAATGCGAGCCGCCGACCAAAGCGATGGTGCGCGTGGCGTTCTCGGCACCGTAGACGCAGACCCGCACTTCCCGGTTCGGCGTGATGCAGCCGTCGGAGGTCGGGCGCGGCGCGTCGCGCTGCGCCTCGAAGACGGTCGGCCGCATCCGCTCCGGCTCGGCCACGGCTCCAGCGAAAAGTACCGCGGCTCCGGGATATTGGACCGAATCGAGCGCGGTCGGCGGATCCGCCGGATTGGCCAGCAGCACCGCCTGCCAGCACAGCGCCGCGACGAGCACCCCGACTCCGGCCGCAGCGGTGACCAGCCCGACGCCCCGGCGATAGCGTGTGCCCTCGGTATCGCCGCGGCGACGCAGCGGCGATTCGACGAACCGCTCGGTCAGGTAGGCCAGCGTCAGGGAGACCGCGAGGACGAGCAGCCCGCCCGCGACTCCCGGGGACGCCTTTCCGTGTTCGGCCAGATAGAAGATCAGCACCGGCCAGTGCCACAGATACAGCGCGTAGGCGAGCCCGCCCAACCGGACCAGCAGCGGCGCGGCCAGCAGCCGGTTCACCCCGGGGGCCGAACCCGTTCCGGAGATGATCAGCGCGCACGCGGCCAGCACCGGGAACAGCGCCGCGGGCCCGGGGAACCGGGACGCGCCATCGATCAGCAGCCCGCACGAGACCACCATGACCAGACCGACGCCCGCCAGCACCGCTCGCACACTCCGCGGCAGCCGGATCCACGGCGCCGCCACGGCCAGTGCCGCGCCGGCCAGCAGCTCCCAGGCCCGCGCGCCGCTGTCGTAGTAGGTCCACGCCTGATGCTGCGCCGTCCCCTCGGCCGCGTACCAGAACGACACCGTACCGGCCCCGATCAGGCCCGCCAGCAACCACATTCGGCGTCCGGAACGCCGCGCCCACAGCACGACGACCAGCAGGATCACCACATAGAACTGCGCCTGCACCGCCATCGACCACAGGTGCTGGAGCGGGCTCACCGACGGATCCGGCGCCAGGTAGTCCAGTTCCGCACCGGCCAGATACCAATTCTGGTAGTAGAACACCGAAGCCAGGCTCTGCGCGGAGATGTCACCCCACTGCGTGTAGGGCCGCACGATCACCGTCGCACACAGCACCACCACCAGGACCGTGACGAGCGCGGGCAGCAGCCGTCGTCCGGTGCGCCGCAGCGTCGTCCTGATCTCGCTGCGCCGCAACAGCATTCCGGTGAAGAAGAAGCCGGACAGCACCAGGAACACGTCCACGCCGCCGGAGACCCGGCCCATCCAGATGTGGAACACCACCACCAGCGCGATGGCCAGACCGCGCAGACCGTCCAGGTCGCGTCGATAGTCCGGTGCCGCACGCGATTCGGAGACGCGCTCCGCCCGGCGCGGACTGCGCGGCATCACCATGGGTGCCCGCGGTCCGAGCTCCAGATCGCTTCTCTTCGCGTGAGCACCGACCAACTCCTCATGCCAACCGGGCCCCGACCCGCATTCCGGGCAGGGTTTCGACCAACTTCCGAGCGCGCTACTTCGAACCGATGCTTACGATAGCTTCAGAGTTGCCGATGCGCGGGTAGGAGCCCGATGCTCGCGACCGAAGTGGTATCGGACCACTGGTGGCAATTAGGAGTTATGTCCGATTTCGAGTAGCGGCCGATCCGCCGCTACCTCGGATGCAGAAAGTGTGCTCAGAGCCTGCGCGCCTTGCGCAGACGCGCTTCCAAACCGTCGAGCACACAGATCAGCCCGAAATCGAAGGCCATGGCGCGGGCCACGTCGGGATCCATGCATATCTGATCCCGGTATTCGGCCAGCATTTCGGGGTAGCCGGCGGCGAGCTGATCCATCTGCTCGTCGATTCCCACCTTGGCGTCCAACTGATCGGCGCCGTAGGCCTTGCTGAAGGCGATATCCGGGATGACCTGGCCGAGCACATAACACATGACGGTGCCGCTGGCCAGATAGATGTCGATCCCGGAGAACCCGGCCTGCACGAAGGACCGGCGCAATCGGTCGGTGATCCGGAAGGCATTGGGCCCCATGCTCGGAATCCGGCCGATCAGATCAGTGGACCATGGGTGCGCGTACATCGTCTCGCGCAGGTTGTAGCCGAAGGTGGTGAGCACCTCGCGCCAGGACGCGTCCTCGGGTTCCGGCGTGTCGACCATGCCCCAGAACTCGTCGAGCACCAGTTCGTGCAGCTGATCCTTGTTGGCGACATACCAGTACAGGCTGGTCGCGCCCGCGCCGAGTTTCGCGCCCAGCTTGCGCATGCTCAGCGCCTGCGTGCCTTCCGCGTCGAGAATCTCGACCGCTGCTTGGACGATCTGCGCGCGCCCGAGCCCGCCCGTCTTCGCCGGGCGCGGTTCGCGGATGAAAACCGACGAGAACTGTTTGCTCACGACCACGATCCTATAGTGACTCGCACAGTGTTCCAGTTTCGTCGTACAGTGTTCCAGTGGAATCGAACACTGTACGAGATCCCCGCCGCTGGTGGGTTCTCGGCGTTCTCTGTCTGTCCCTACTCGTTCTGATGATCGACGGCACCGTCCTGAACCTGGCCATCCCCTCGATGATTCGGGAACTCGGCGCCGGTCCCTCCGACATCCAGTGGATCCTCGACGCCTACGTCCTGGTGTTCGCCGGTCTGCTGCTCACCGCCGGCAGCCTCTCCGACCGCTACGGCCGCCGCAGGATGCTGATCATCGGCCTGACCCTGTTCGGCCTCGCCTCCCTCGGCGCCGTCCTGGCCACCGAGCCGTGGCAGGTCGTGGGAGCCCGCGCGGCGATGGGCGTCGGCGGCGCACTGCTCATGCCCTCCACTCTGTCCATCCTCATGACCACCTTCGACGAAGACGAACGCCGCACCGCCATGGCCGCCTGGTCGACGGTGTCGATGGTCGGCATCGTCCTCGGGCCCACCCTGGGCGGCTTCCTGTTGCAGCACTACTGGTGGGGTTCGGTGTTCCTGCTGAACATTCCGGTCGCGATCCTCGCGATCGCCGCCGCGTATGTGCTCATGCCCGAGACCCACGGTGACCAGCGGCCCGTCGACCCGGTCGGTGTCGTGCTGTCGATCGTCGCGCTGACCTCCACGATCTGGGTGATCATCGAACGCGAATGGAACCTGCCGGTGATCGCGCTCGCCGTCGTCGCGGCGGCCGGCTTCCTGTTCTGGGAGACCCGCAGCGACCATCCGATGCTGCCGCTCGGAGTGTTCCGCAGCCGCGACTTCAGCGGCACCGCAGCCACCCTGTTGCTCATGGTGTTCGGCATGGGCGCGGTCATGCTGATGCTCACCCAGTACCTGCAATTCGTACTCGGCTACAGCCCCATGAAAGCCGGTCTGGCCCTGCTGCCGTACGCGGTGGCGGCCGCCGTCTGCAATGGTCTCGGCGCGACCCTCGGCAAGAAGCTCAGCAACAAGACACTGATCGTCACGGGCCTGGTGGTCATGTCGGGCGCGTTCGCGATCCTCGCCGTGGGCGAGAGCTACGTGCTGATCCTGCTGAGCATGCTGGTCATGGGCGTCGGCGGCGGCCTCGCCGGCCCGGCCGCCTACGCCTCCATCATGAACGCCATCCCGCTCGAGCACGCGGGCGTCGGCTCGGCCATGAACGACACCCTGCAGCAGGTCGGCATGGCCATCTCGATCGCCCTGCTGGGCAGCGTGCTGGCCAGCGTCTTCACCGACAACATGCCGGCCGATGTACCCGAGGCCGCCCGCGAATCCATCGGCGGCGCTTTCCAGCTCGGTTTCATCGACCCCGCCAAGGAGGCGTTCACCACGGCCATGTCCTACGGCGCGTGGATCAGCGCGGGCTTCAGCCTCGCCGCTGCCGTCCTGGGTCTCGTACTGCTGCGGACCAAGCCGAACCCGGCCGTCGACCTGGACAAAGCGGAGGCGCCGGCGCCACTGTGAAAAGCGAAGCGGCCCCTTCCGATCGGATCGGAAGGGGCCGCGCCACGCCACGCGTGGGTGCCGTCGCGGCACTGACCTGGCACGTATTCTCGGGCCATGTCCGGGGTCACGCGGTTTCGTGTGGGATTGATCGTCGGCCTGGCCGCCGGTGTGCTCACCTGGGTGCTGTCCGGCCGGTGGCCACTGGGACTGCTCGTCACGATCATCGCCGCGGCTGTTTTCAGTGTCGGATGGTCGGTGCGGGTACTGCTGCCCAAGGACGCCGAGGCCACCCGTGCGCACGCCAGCGTCGCCGATGTCGACGACGAGGTCGGCGATGTGGTGTTGGTCCTCATCCTGATCGGCAGCCTCACGAGCATCGGAATCCTGCTGCTTTCCAGCACCGATCGGAACAAGTCGCTCTACGCCGGGCTCGCGATGACGGCGGTGCTCGCCGCATGGGCGCTGCTGCACACCATGTACACCGCCCGGTACGCGCGGATCTACTACCAGACACCGCAGGGCGGTATCGATTTCAATTCCGACACGCCCCCGCGCTACGCGGACTTCTTCTACTTCTCGTTCAACCTCGGGATGACCTATCAGGTGTCCGACACCGGTGTGTCCGACACCGGGTTGCGCGCCGAGGTACTCAAGCACTGTCTGTTCAGCTACATCTACGGCACGGTGATCATCGCGTGCAGCATCAATCTCGTGCTCGGACTGGTCGGATGAATCAGCCGCCCTGGTGGATGAAGGCCGCCCAGCGGGTGGGCAGGCTCGGATAGCGGTCGCGCAGTCGCCGGATGGCGGCGTTGACGGCGTGCGCGCTGAGCTCGGTGCGCACCGGCCGGCCGGCCGCGGTGAGATGAGCGTAGAAATCGGTCGCGACCGCGGTGGCCGCGGCGTCGTTGACCCGCCACAGGGTGGCGATCACATGGCGGTAGCCGGCCGCGTTGACCGCGCCCGCGAGATGGATGGCCTCGTCGACCAGGGCCGGTGTGGTGCGGGCGGTCGCACACGCCGACAGATAGGCCAGATCCGCACCGGCCAGATCGAGTCGCGACAGTGCGCGGATGGTGAACGGCCGGCTGTCGTCGTCGACCAGGACGAGCCGGCTCAGCGCCGGATTCTGCGGATCGGACCAGCCGTGGCAGGCGAAATGCGCGATCGGATGCGCGAGCAGCGCGGTCGCGACGGCGGCGTGGGTTGCCTCGATCTGGTTCAGCCGCACCGGATTCGGCAGCAGACCGGCAACGGTCTCGGCTTCCTCGTAGGCTCCCGGGATCGGATCACCCGCCACGTCCGGCACGGCGATGACGACCGACGACCCGGGCGGCGCGATCCGCCGCGCCCGCGTGTGCTCGAGCGTGCGGATGGTCGTGAGATAGGAGGACACGCAGCGATCGACGGCCGAGCGCCGATCGGCCGAATCATGATGTCCCGCGGCATGAATCGGCAGGAAGGCGAGCACTCCGACGGGACACCACCAGACTCGCGGTGCCGAATCGGCCGCGCCGAGCGTGTCGAGGACGGGCCCGGCCAGCACATCCCAGAGCCACCGCAGATGTTCGAGCAGGGCCAGCTGACCGGCCCGCCGCCCCGCGACCGGGCCCTCGGCCGCGTCGAGCGCCGCCCACAATGCTTCGACCTGGCCGAATACGGCGTGTCCCGCGAGGCCGGGCAACCGGATACTGCGCACCGGGCGGTCGGGGCGGTGCTCGAGTACCAGCGCGCCACCGTGGGTCGAGCCGGCGTACACCAGCACGATCGGGCCGTGGGCGGCTTGCGCGCGCAGTCGGTCGATACCGGGTGGTCGCAGGAAATCGGCGAATCCGGGCCGGGACCTGACCTCGTCGAGCAGGATCGTCCACTGGGCCGCCACCGATTGATGCGAGTGTTCGATACCCACCGCGGGCCGATAGTCGACACCGTGCCCGAACTCCGCGCCGCCGACCGTCGAGGTATCCAGATCCAGTGCGCACCTGCGCAATTCGTCGAAGCGGTCGGCGAGATCGGGGTACGCTGCGCGCAGGGCCGTGACATCACTGCGCACCTCGAGGGTCTCACCGAGCAGCAATCCACGGGTCTGCTCCAGCAGTTCGACGGCTCGGCCCGGTTGCCCCGCGAGTACCGCCGCCTCGGCGAGCTCACTGGCCAGACCGGCCATTCGCGCCAGGCTCACCTGACGGTGCTCACGGGGGACGCTGCGCGGCGCGTACAGCGGCAGCAGCTCGACCACCAGCTCGTACGCCCGCAACGCCGCCTGTGAATCGCCCGCCCGCAGCTCCACCTGTCCCAGGGCGCGCAATGCCAGAATCCGGTTCCCGACATCGGAATTCGGCGATTCCGCGGCGGTGGTGAACGCCGCGCGGGCGTCCGCGAGCAAGGACGGTCGTTCCACGAAGGTGTACAGCTTGAACGCGGCGGCGCCGATATTACGCTGGATGGTCGACCGCGTGGGATGGTCGGCGGGTGCCGCGGCCAGCGCGGCACGGGCGAGCCGCAGCATCTCCTCCACCAGCGCGGGTTCGGGTCGATACAGGTCCGCGGTCTCGAGCAGGTTCGCGTAGTTCGTCAGGTACAGCGCCTGCATCGGGTGGTCGATCGGGGCGGCCGCCACGGCGGTGCGCGCGGCCTGGATCGCCTCGTCGAGCAGCGCCGGCTGCACGGTCTGCCGGAACAACGTGCCCAGGGCCAGTGCGTGATTGGAGTGGCGCAGGGCCCACTCGGGGTCCTCGGAGGTGAGGGCGTCGATGGTCGACCGGCCGATCCGCACCGCCTCCCGCAGCGCGTCCTGGTCGCCGGTGGATTCGAAGTCGCGCAGGCACGCGCTGGCGAGCGCGCCCAGGACCACGGGGCGATTCGGGTGGTCGTCGTCGATCCGCTCGACCGCCATCCGCGCGCACCGCACCGCTTCGACCGCCGGCGCGGACTCACCGCTCTGCGTCGATGACAAGGTCAGCGCCACAGCGAGATTGGCCAAGGTCGTCGGGTAGTTGTAGTCGTCCTCCGGGCGAGCGGCCACGGCGGAGCGCGCGACCAGCACGAACTCCTCGCGCAGTGCCGCGTCGACCGTTCGCTCGCACGAGTGCATCAGGGCGCTGCTCAAAGCGATCAGATAGTCGGCGCGATCGACATGACCGGCCGGGGTGGCGGCAACCACGGCCCGCAACTCGCGCAGCGCCTCGTCCAGGAGCGTGGTGTCGCGGGTCCGCAGGTAGTTGCGGATCAGTGCTTCGCCGAGCTGAGACCGGAAGTATCCTCGCTTGGGATGATCGGACGGCGTCGCCGTCACCGCGTCCCGGAACGCGGCGAGCGACTGCGCCTCGAGATCCGGGCTGTTCTCCCGTTCCGCCAGATAGCGCAGCGTGAGCGCGAGCGAATGCTGCACGAGGTTGCGATAGGGGTGGCCATCGGGCGCGGCCTCGACCGCCGCGCGCAGCATCCGCGAACCTGTCGCCCGCGAATCCGGTTCGTCGTGCAGACTCTCCCAGACGATCAGCAGATTCCCGGCGGTGGCGAGGACCCGGGGCCGGTCCGGGGCGTCGGCCGGCAGGGCGTCGGCCGCGCCGCACAGGGCCGCGATCGCCGCGGCGACGTGACCGGGGGTGTCGTCGCAGAGCGCGAGCCGCTGCCTGGCCATGCCCAGATTGGCGAGCAGCCGTCCCCGCGCCACCGCGTTCTCCGCGTACAGCGCGGGCGCCGATTCGAGGAGCGCGACCACCTCGTGCAGATGGTCGATCTCGGCGGCCTTGTCGAACAGCATCAGCAGTGTGTCCGAGAGGTTCAGCCAGGCAGCCCATTCGAACGCGGCCCGCTCGGGCGGCACGACATCCACGGCCTCCCGCAACACAGTCCGCGCTTCCCGCAGATCCGCGAGGTCGCCGTGCGATTCGAACCGGCTACGCAGTGCCGCACCGTGGTTGGCCAGATACGCCGTGCGCTCAGGGTGCTCGGCCGGCACCTGGCGAGCCGCAGACGCCGAGGCCCGCACCGCCTGCTCGAGCGTGGCCGGATCGCCGTCGCGCTCGAATCGCAGCCGCAGGCACACACCCAGCCCGGACAGAAACGGAACGCTCTCGATACCACCGGCTCGAGATCCGGCGTGGAAGGCCGCGATCGCCTCGTCCAGGCAGTCCGGGTCGGTGTGCTGCGCGGCCAGTAGCAGCGCGTTGCCGAGCCGCAGCGCGAGCACGTACCGGCGTGGATAGTCGACCGGGGCGTCCCGCGCGGCGGCGCGCAGCGTGGTGAGCGCGGCGCGCAATGCCGAGCCTTCACCCGTCCGGTGGTAGAGCCGGCCGTGCAGATCGGCGAGCACGAGCATTCGGTCGGTGTTGCGCACCGGATCGGGAATCGGGGTCGCCGAACCGAATTCGAGGTGTTCGATCGCTTCCCGCAGCAGCGGGACGGTCTCGGTGTGTTCGAGCATGGTCAGCAGCGAGACGACGAGATTGCCGCTGACGATCCGGATGGCGTAGTCGTCGTCGTTGGGTGCCGCGACAGCCTGGCGGCCCAGTCGGACGGCCTCGCTCAGATCCTCGGTGTCGGCGCGCGCTCGGGCCCGGGTCTGTAGGAAGTATCCGAGATCGTTCGTCGCCAGCGTATGCGCGGTGGTACCGGGTGCCAAGGCCGCGCAGGCGGCCCGGGCAATGGTTATCGCGGTGTCCAGGCTGGTCGGGTCGGCGGTCGCGTCGTGCACCGCGTGCAGTACACCCGCGTAGTTGATGGCGCAGTGTGGATGGAGCGGGCTGGCGGCGTCGACGCTCCGATAGGCGATTCCGGTGTGGGTCAACGCTTCCCGCAGGGTTTCGGGGTCGTGATCCACCAGATGCCGATAGCGCAGCGCCAGCCCCAGACTCGAACGGTCGAGCTGATACTCGTCGTCGTGGACCGGCCGGGTGGTCAGCGCACGCAGAGACTCGATCGCGCGCGCCAATACCTGCCGGTCGCCGGAATTCCGGTACTCCGTGAGCAATTCGTGCGCCGCGAATCGGTGAGCCGCCCCATCGTCCAGATCAGCGGTCACCGTTCCACCCGCAGATGCGCATCCGATGCCAGCGGTATCCCCCGGGAGCGCCGCCCGGAATAGATCGTCAACGCCGCGGCGGCATCTCGAAAGTGACGGCCGGCCACATCGGTGTCGCCACGGCGCTCGGCCAGCAGTGCGAGGTTGGCCCGGGCGATCCATACCCCGTCGTCGGTGACCTGCTCGTACCACCGCCGCGCGGAATCGCCGTCGCCGCGCAGCTCGAGCAGCCGGGCCAGATTGTGTACGGCCGCACCGCTGTTCGCCTCGGCGGCCCGGCGATACCACTGCTCGGCCTGGTCGAGATCGTCCTGGCCCTCGAGCACACACCCCAGGGCGAACATCGCCTCGGCTCGGCCAGAGGCAGCGGCCCGGGTGAACCACTCCGCCGCGGCGGCGTCACCCCGTGCGTGCAGGAGCGTGCCCACCGTGAGCATGGCCGCGGTATCGCCCGCGTCGGCGGCCAGCCGGTGCCGGTTCTCGTCGTCCGGGCCGATCTCGGTGGTCGGGTCGAGTGCCACGGTGCGGGCGAAGGGAACCGAGTGCTCGCCGGGCTCGGCACGGCGCAGCAGCCGCTCGGCTTCATGGGCTGCGGCGTGGACGCCCGCCTCGGCCGCTGCCTGGAAACAGCGCAATGCCGCTTCCGTATCCCCCTGTGCTGCTCGTAGTCGGCCCAGGTGGAATACCGCGGTGGCGCTGCCGAGGTCGGACGCGTATCGGTAGACCTCCTCGGCCGGTTCGAGATACGTGGTATCCAGCCGTCGACGCGACCGGCGAGGCGGCGGGAGCGGGGGCTGCCACGGCTCGGCATGCGTCGCGATCACCGTCACGCCGCTGCCGTCCTCGTCGGTCAGCGCCATCGTCGCGATCACCACGAGGGCGATCGTGCCGACGATTCCCACCGTCCCCAGCCCGGCGACTCCGGTGACCAGCGCCGCGCCGAAGACCGCGACGAGCGCGATCGACCACACGCCACAGAACCACAGGAATCGATCCGAGCGCACCTGCCGCAGGAGATGCCGGGCGACACCGGGCGGCAACTGCGCGAGTACCCGGCCCGCCACGGTGAGCCGCGCAATGCTCGAGCACGTCCCGTAGCCGGACCCGGCGAGCAGCGCAGTGGCGGCGAACACGTCGCCGGCGCTCGCCGCACTCAGCCCGAGCCCGAACATCCACCACAACCCCGGCAGGAACGGAATTCGCCACGCCGCCTTGCGGATCGTCCTGGTCGCGAGCAGTCGAACCGGTGGGCCCAGCGCTGGATCGGTGGCGACCGCGACAGCCAGACCGCGCCACCCGTACAGCACGAGCGCGGGACTCCGTACCAGGTACTCGCTCGTCTCCGGGTAGCGGAACCGATAGCCACCGCCGGCCGCACGCAACAACGCCGCCTCCCGCGCCCAACGCAGAAAAGCATTGTGCCGCACCGGCAGCCAGACCCCACTGCCGCGCCGCGTGAGCAGCACCAGCCCGATCTGGTTCCAGCCGAGATTCGCGGCGTAGCCCACCGCGCTCGTCGCGACGCCGAAGAAGAGCCAGACGAACGCGAAGAAGATCCCCGCGGCCGATCCCCCAGGCGTGGCCAGCAGGCTCGCGACGTGCAGCACGGCCAGGCCGGCCAGGAACAGGTGGGCGGGCCAGACCAGCAGGTCGGCGGTGGCCAGGATGCCGGATCGGTGCTCGGCCACGTCATCGGAGGTCGTGTCCGCCAACCGCAGGGCCTGCACGACGAGCACGGTGGCGACGAGCACCGCCAGTGTCGGCACAGCCCAGGGGCGATGACTGCCGATCTGCCCGAAGAGCAGGACCGCGCCGATCAGCACCAGCCACCAGCCGATCAGCCGGCGCCGGCCGCGCGGCGATCGCAGGCTGCGGATCAGCCCGGCGGCCTGGGGTTGCGGCGCGGCTCCGTACCCCCAGCCCGCGAGGCCGACCGCCACCGCCAGGCCCGCGGAAACCGCGGCGACCCAGCCGATTCCGGGCCGCTCACCGAATCCGAGGTACCACCACGCGCCGGCGGCGACCGGGAGACCACAGACGGTGGTGAGCACCAAGGTCAGCGCCCGGACCGCCCGCGCACCGGGCAGCCGCCACAGCTCGTGCGGCACCAGCGCGGTCTCGGACCGTGCGGCATGGGCGGCCAGCGTGCTCATCGCCGAGCGCAGGTCCGCCGCAGTGTAGGACACCCCGCCGCGCCGCTCCAGCGCGAGCTGCAGGTGCAGGTCCACGAGGTGTTCCTCGACGCGGTCGATCGCCAGGAGATCGGCCGGGTCGCGCAGGTACTCGTCGCGACCGTCGCGTGTCGCGCGCTGGTCGTAGCCGATCCTGGCCGTGGCCAGTCGCCACGGTGCCGAAAGAGACTGCGCCACTGCGGTGTCCGCGCTTCTCGAAGCAGCGATGACCGCCGACCAGCGATGACGGTCCAGTGTGGCCGCGGTCAGATAGTCGGCCGCCGACGAGGCGGTCAGCGGACACACGCGCACACGCGCATACCGCCGAAGCGGCCACGCCGTCGATGCCGCCGCGTACTCCTCGTCCCGGCAGGTCACCACGACCGCCGTACGACACTCGACGGTACGCTCCAGAAAGGCGTCACAGGCGCGCAGGACGCGTGCGGATCGAGATTCCGGACTTCCGTGCGCGGCACTGTCTTCCGCTTCATCCAGCCCATCCAGCACGGGCAGCACCAGACGGGCGCGCACCAACGTTCCGGCCGCCCGGCGGCTCAGACCGTACCGCTGGTGGATTCGATCCACGAGCCACCGCGACACCAGCTCCGCCGTGCACTTCGACCCGGCGGGCACCCGCAGGTCGGCCACGGGCAACACGACCGGCACCGGCGCTTCGCGCAGCGGACGATCGAGCAGATGCAGCACCAGCCGCAGCGCCAGCACCGTCTTGCCCGAACCGCCCGGTCCGGTGACGACGACCCGATTGCCGTCACGTTGTTGCAGGAGCGCGGCAATCTCCTCGAGCGCAACGGGTTCCCGCCGCGGCGCCGCGTCCGGCCGCTCCAGCAGTTCCAGCGGAGTGTCCATCAGGCGCTCGAAGTCGTCGCGGAGCAGCGCTCGCAAGGCCGCCCGCTCGATATCGGCGACCGCGCGCCGCAGCTCGACCGCCAGCTCCATCGCCGCCCGCTGCGGGCGGTTGGCCGACCAATCGTCGCTCACGGTACTCACTCCGACCACGGGGTCCGCCGAATGTCCTCCGGCAGATCATCGAATTCCAGCAACCGCAGCTGCGCCACCGTCGGCTCCGCCAGCGCGGCCACGCGCACGGCCAGGCGCTCCCGGGTGTGCTCGAAGAGGGTGCGGGCATCGCGGGCATTGCCACCGTGGCCGACGGCCTGCTGCCGCCGGAAGTACTCGTGCAGTGTGTCGAGCGCGCCTTTCGTCCATTCGTAGTCACCGGCCTCAGCGAACAGGCCGAGGATCGCCAGCAGCTCGTCGGGCTGGTAGGCGGGGAACTCGATGGTCCGCGAGAAACGAGACCGCAGACCGGGATTCGAGTCCAGGAAGGTGCTCATCTCACTGGAGTAACCGGCCGCGATCACCACGGCCTGGTGGCGGTGCTCCTCCATCAGGCGGACCAGTTCGTCGATGGCCTCCTGCCCGTAGTCCGAGCCCATGCCGAACTTTCGGCTCAGCGCGTACGCCTCGTCGATGAACAGCACGCCGCCGCGCGCCCGCTCGAATACGGCCCGGGTCTTGGGTGCGCTGTGGCCGAGGTACTGCCCGACCAGGTCGCTGCGCGGCGCCTCCACCAGGTGGCCGCGGTCGAGCACGTTCAGCTCGGCCAGGATGCGGCCGTAAAGTCGTGCCACCGTGGACTTTCCGGTACCGGGCGGCCCGCTGAAGACCAGGTGCCCGTTGACCGGCACCACCGGCAATCCGAGGGTCTGACGCTGGGTGGCGTGCCGGAGGAGTCCGATCTGCGTCCGCACCTGCTGTTTGACCGGACCGAGCCCGATCATCCGATCCAGCTCCGACAGTGCCGCGATCCCGCCGAGCCGGTCGTCGGTCAGCGCCGACGACGGCCGGTATACCGAGGTCGGCAGATCATCGACGGTCAGCGTGCGCAATTGCTCACGGCTCGGCCCGGCGATACCGGCCAGCCGTTGTGCCTGCCGCTGGACAGCCTGTTCGAACAAGGTGCGCGCCACACGGCCATTGCCCGCCTCACCCATCTGGCCGCGGCGCCGGAAATAGTCGGCCAGCCGCACGATGGCCGGGTCGGACCAGCGGTATTCGGCTCGGGCGGCGAGCCCGTCGAGGATGGCCGACATCTCGTCCGGGCGGAACGGCGGAAAGTCGATGATCCGGGCGAAGCGCGAACGCAGCCCGGGATGCGCCTCCAGGAATTCGTGCATCTGCGCCGGATGTCCCGCGCAGATCACCACCAGGCGATCGCGGTACCGCTCCATCAGCCGAACCAGTTCGTCGACGGCCTCCTGACTGAAGTCGGTGACATAGGTGGTGCGCCGGTTCAGGGCGTCCGCCTCATCGATGAACAGCACACCGTCCAGCGCCCGTTCGACCGCCTGCCGGGTGCGCAGGGCGGTCGCACCCACGTGATCGGCGACCAGGTCACTGCGTCCGACCTCGACCAGATGCCCCCGGCCCAGGGTGCCGAGCGCCGCGAGGACCCGCCCGTACACGGCGGCCACCGTGGTCTTGCCGGTGCCCGGCGGACCACAGAAAACCATGTGGCGCATGCGCGAAGCCACCGGAAGCCCGGCGGCGGTGCGCTGCCGGGCATTGCGGATCGATCCGACCTCGGAGCGCAATTCCCGCTTGATCGCGGTCAGACCGACCAGCTGATCGAGCTCGTCCCATTCCGGGAGTTCGTCGAGATTGTCGCGAATCGGCTCCGCCGCAGCAGGTTCGGACGCAGCGACAGCTGTAGCAGATTCGCACGGCGCGGATGTTCCAGCAGGCACCGGCGGAGCTGCCGGGCCGGCGGATCCGGGTAGTGCGACCGCGTTCTCGATCAGCACGATGCCGTTGCCGACGATCTCCGACTCGGCGTTCCCGTGTACCTCGCAGCGGGTCAGCCGGCCCGCGACCGCGCCCGAGATCCGGATTCCCGTCGCCGCTCCCTCCAGCACCCGGCTGTCACCGATCTCCAGGTGCGCGTCGCCCGCGGCCTCGATGCCGGTTCCGCCCGCGCCGCTGACCTCGAGTCCGGTGGCGGCCAGCCGGGCGTGCTCACCGACCGAGAGCGCGGTACCGGAACTGCGCTCGGCGACGAAATTCCGCAGGCGGCACGAACTTCGGCCGGATTGCCGCAGCGCGGCGGCACCGCCGAGCACCGCGCTGTCCTCGATCGTGAGCACCGCGTCATCGGCCACGATGATGGCAACATCGCCGGGATCGCGCGCGGTGAGATCACGCACCGTGGCGAGCGCGTCGTATTGCGCGGACAGCCCGCGCGGACTGTCTCGCACGTCGATTCCCGACAGTTCCGCGTCACTCCCCTTGCGCAGGTCGACGGCGACATCCGCCATGGCCCGAAACACCGTATCGGTGACGGTGGCCTTGGCGGCATCGACCAGCAGCCCGGCCCGGGCGGTGAGTACCCGGCACTGCGTCACCTGTGCGATCGCACCCGAATCCACATGCACCCCGACCCCGCCGGGCGCGGTGATCGTGCAGTCCGCGAGGTCGGCGACGGCACCGTCACCGAGCCGAATCCCGTACTCCGCGCAACGATCCAGGGTGACGCGGTGCGCGTCGATCTGCGATCCGCTCGAGCGGATCCCGATGCTCGCGCCGCTGATCCGGACACCCGAGAGCTCGGCGCGCGCACCCTCGATGACCAGCACGGCGGTCGCCGCGGCCGCGTCGAACTCCGAATCCTCGATCGTGGCCCGCGCCGACCGCAGGACGACACCGGCGGTGCGCGTACCGGACACTCGCGAACGAACCACTCGCAGTACCGAATCCGCCGAGGCGACGATTCCGGCGCTCGCCGTCCCGCTCAGCACGGAGCGCGTGGCGGTCAGCTCTGCTCCAGCGAGATGGATTGCGCCACTGTCGATTCGGCAGTCCGAACAGCTGAGTACGGTCCCCGGCGCGGCGCTGACGGCCCGGGCGCCGCCGACTGCCCGCAGGTCGGAATCGACGAAGGATGCCGAACCGGACTCGACGACCACGACCGGCTGTTCTTCTTTCGTGGTCAGTATCAGGCCCCGCACCACGACCGCACCCGCCACCGACAGCGCCGACCCGTGCCGCGCGGACACCGTGACCACGGCCTGGGGCGCGGCGGCCAACTCCACCGTCCCGGTCACGGTGAGCGATTCGGCATAGGTGCCCGCGTCGATCAGGACCCGGGCGGGTTCGGTGATCGCCGCCAGCGCGTCGGCGATGCTGCGGTGCGCGCCCGGAGCGGTCGGGCTGACCCGGACGACGATCGGCTCCCCCGCCGCGCCGCCGGGTGCGCCGACTCGCGATACACGCCTGTTCACCAGCACTCCCCCCGCCGTGATGTCTCCCCACCATCAATACAACGGCGACGCCGCCCCGGCAACCAAGACCGTCAAGGTTTGTCCCGCAGATACGGCGAGTCGTCGATTCCGCCGCGTTTCGCCAGCAATTCGTCCACCCGGCCGGATCCGGCCGTCCGGGCGAACTCGATCGCCGCGTCCAGCGCGCGGAGCCGCCCCGACCGGTCGTAGGCCGCCTCGAACGCGGCTACCACTTCGGCCACGGCATCCGCATCGGCGAGGGCCGGCAACTCGTGCGCCATCCGCGCGCACTCCGCCAGCGCCGCATCATCTTCCGCACGCTCGAGCAGCATGGCCCAGGCTGCCCACAACTGCGCGGCGATCAGCGGCGGCCCGAAATCGGCGGCGTCCGCGCCGATCCGCGCCTGGTGGCCCAGGTCGATGGCCTCGCGCAGACCGGCGGTGTCGCCGGTGTGTGCGGCCAGTCGCATCAGCACCGTGGCCATGGCGCTGAGCACCATCCAGCGACTCTCGGGCGCCGGGTCGTCGATCCGTGTGCGAGCCCGGGCCACCGCGGCGGTGACGGCGGTCAGGTCGGCGGCGGTCGAGGTGTCGCCGATCCGGTCCACGGTTCCGAGCAGGCGGAGCACCTCCAGTAGATCGTCGCGCTCGGCACCGTCCGCGGCGGACGTGAGTACCTCGCCGAGGACCTGCGCCAGTTCCGGCCCCGGGGTCGCCGAGTCGCGGTCCATACTCGCGATCATCAGCACCAGGGCGCGAAACATGCTGACCTGCGGTCGTTCCGGGTCCTCGGGCGTGACGGCTGCCACCACCTCGGCGCTCACCGCCAGCATGTCGTCCAGCATGTCGACGGGCGGAGGTTCGGTCGCCAGGTACAGCGAGGTGAGCGCCAGACCGTAGACGTGCAGGAAGTAGGTACGCACTGGTGAGTCACCGAGTTCGCTTGCCGCCGTGGCCCGTCCGATGCCGACGGCCTCGGCCAGCGCCGAATCGCCACCCACGCGTACCAGGTTCTCCATGAGCAGGGTGTTGTATTCGACCGAGGCTCCACCCGACTCGGTCGCGGCGGCCCGGGCATACCGGAGCGCCTGGGCCACCACCTCGGCAGTCTCGGTATGTGTCGCCAGCACACCGAGATTCAGCGCCACTTCGGCGTTGTACTGCGCGTGCAGCAGGTTGCCCGCGGGCAGTGCGGCCACCGCGTCGCTGCCGTAGAGCACGGCGTGCTCGAGCGCCACGGGGTTGCGGTTGTGCTCGTAGATCCGTCGCATGATGCCGGCGTGGTCGTACAGGATCCCGGCGCGGATGCAATGATCGGAAGGCAAGTCCGACAACAGATTCCGCAGGATCTCACTCGCTTCGCGCAGCAGGGGCAGCTCGGCCGCCAGCTCGTAGAGCTCCATCAGGTCGTGCACGAGCAGGCAACGCTGCGCGGTGGAATCGGCGCCCTCGGGCGTCTGTTCCAGCGTGATCCGATCGATCTCGACGGCCGTGCGCAGACCTTCCACGTCACCGATCACACGCAGCAGCCGATGCTGCACCTGCCGGAACGTGAACTGATATCCGTACCGGCGCGGGTCATCGGTTCCGGCGCCGAGCACGGCGTCGAGCGCACAGCCGACCGCTTCCTCCAACACGTCGCGCTCGCCGCAGTGGTAGTACTTCATCGCCAGCGCCGAGGCCAGCGCATGGGAACGCGCCGCCCGATCCCCCGCCGTCTCGCCGCGCAGCAGCTCGATCGCGGCATCCAGCACCTCCGGATCGGCACTGCGGCGGTACTCCTCGACCAGCCCTCCCGCATGCTCACCACCGGGCGATTCGACCGTCATACCCCACCTTCCCCTCGAACCACCTTTGTACGCAGCCGCTTTCCGAACCTCGCGCCCGGGCCCATGACATCGATGGCGCGAACATCGACGGCTGTGGCGCGCGAGCGCGTTCTGCGAGTCTGGGATGGCAGGGCACATCGTGCAACCAAGGAGAATCTGATGATCGACTCGGTACGCAGAACCGCATTCGTATCGACCGGACTGTGCGCGCTCATGCTCGGGGCCGCGCCGTTGGCCCAGGCCCAGCCGGACGAGGGCTCGCCCGAGAACGGCAAGGCCGCGGGACCGCCCGCGTCCACCGCCGACACCCAGCCCGGTGAGCTGGGCATCCAGCGGGAGGTGAAGATCTCGGTCGAGAACCTCGGAAACTTCACCGGCACAGTCTATTTCGCCCCGCCGGGACCCAATCACGGCGGCTTCGTCTTCAACGGCACCACACACGACACCTCGAACAACGACGACGAGGTGTATCTGGAGGTCGCCGTCGAGGGCTACTCCCCCAACGAATTCCGCAATCCCGTCGACAAGGACAAGAACTGGAACCAGGTCGTGTGGGACTACCAGGCCGTCCATACCGACAATGCGCGGATGCGGATCTGCAACTCCGACTTCGCCTGGGACACGTGCAGCGACTGGCAGAGCTTCAAGCGCTGATCGCCGCGCTCATGCCGGCCGGGTGAAAACCCGGCTCAGCAAGGCGTGCAAACGATCTCGGTCCTGTTCGCTCAAACGAGCCAGCCCCTCCCGGGTGGTCAGCATCTTCGCGCGGATCGCGTCGGCGACGCGCTCGCCGTCGGGCGTGATGACCAGGTGGGTGACGCGCCGGTCCGAGGGGCTGGTTTCGCGGCGTACGAACTCGCGCTTCTCCAGCCGATTGATGATGCCGGTGATGTTGGAGGCGTCGCAGGCCATGGTGTCGGCGAGCGCGCGCATGGCGACCGGCCCCCGCCGCAGCACCGTCAGCGTCTTGGCTTGGCTCGCCGTCAGGTTCTCGCTCGCGGCGGCTGCGGTGAAGTCACCGTAGTAGACGCCGAGCGATACCGAGAGCATCTCCATGAGCTGGGGAACACCGACGTGAGCAGCCTCTGCCATGGGTCCACCCTATCCGCAGAAACTTGACGATCTCAAATAAATACCTCTAGCGTGTGGCCATTGCTTGAAGTTCTCAACCTTCGGCATCGCCGAGTAGCCACGAGGAGTCCCTGTGATCGTCACCGCGTCCGACCGCACGGCCGAGGTCCTGTCCCGGCCCGTCACGGTGAACGGCCTGACCGTCCCGAACCGCATCGTGATGGCGCCGATGACGCGCATGTTCTCGCCCGGCGGCATTCCGGGCGAGGACGTGCGGTCCTACTACGCCCGCCGCGCCGCCGCGGGGGTCGGCCTGATCGTCACCGAGGGCACCTACGTCGGACACGAATCCGCCGGACAGAGCGACCGGGTACCGCGGTTCCACGGCGAGGAGCAGCTCGCCGGATGGGCGCGGGTCGCCGCGGATGTGCACGCGGCCGGCGGCCGAATCGTGCCGCAGCTGTGGCATATCGGCATGGTGCGCAATCAGGGTGACCAGCCCTTCCCCGACGCTCCCGCCCTCGGGCCGTCCGGCATCCGCGTCGACGGCGCCGAGGGCAGTGGCCAGGCGATGACACAGCGCGACCTCGACGATGTCATCGGCGCGTTCGCCCAGGCCGCCGTCGACGCCGAGCGCATCGGCTTCGACGGCGTCGAATTACACGGCGCGCACGGCTATCTGCTCGACCAGTTCCTGTGGGCGCGCACCAACCGGCGCACCGACGGCTACGGCGGCGACGCCGTGGCCCGCACCCGTTTCGCGGCCGAGATCGTGGCCGCGATCCGGGCCGTCGTCTCGCCCGAATTCCCGGTGATCTTCCGCTATTCGCAGTGGAAGCAGGAGGCCTACGACGCCCGCCTCGCCGACACCCCGCAGGAACTGGAAGCCGTGCTGGCTCCGCTGGTCGCCGCGGGCGTCGACGCTTTCCACGCCTCCACCCGCCGCTACTGGCTCCCCGAATTCGACGATTCGGACCTGAATCTCGCGGGCTGGACCAAGAAACTCACCGGCAAGCCCACCATCACCGTCGGTTCGGTCGGCCTCGACGGCGATTTCCTGCACGCCTTCACCGGCAAGGGCGCCGACCTCGGCAGCCTCGACAACCTGCTCGACCGGATGGAACGCGACGAATTCGACCTGGTCGCCGTCGGCCGCGCCCTGCTCCAGGACCCCGAATGGGCCGCCAAGGTCCTCACCGGCCGCACCGCCGAACTCCAGCCGTTCGACGCCGCGGCCCAGCGCACGCTGAGTTAGCGTCGCCCTAGGCCCCGATGCCGCACGGCCGGGCCCCGACCCGGCCGTCGAGCCAGGCGTCGATGTCGTCCAGCGCGGCCTGCGCCAGCGAGGTCGGGTGCCCGGTGAATCCGTGCGGGGCCTCGGGGTAGATCCGCAGGTCGACGTCTACGTCGGAACCGGACAGACGGGCGGGCCATGGCCAGGTTGTCGTGCAGCAGGACGTCGGATTCGCCGACGATCGTCGCCAGCGTCGAACCGGACTCGACGGCGCCGGCGCCGGGGCGGCGGCCCGGTACTCGCGCAACTCCGCCACACCGTTCGGACCCCTTCCGGCCGTACGGTTTTCATAGAAGGCGCGTGACCGCTCCGCGAGCGCGCGCAGGCGGGGGTCGATCAGATCTGCCAGTCCGAGTCGCATGGACACCCACCCTACGGTGGTCCCCGACCGCCAGCGGGTCGTCCGCGATCGGGGCCCCGCACCTCCTACAGTGACGCTGTGGCCGAACCGGAAGGTAATGCGCGCACGATCGAACCGGGTGTGGTGGCCGGCATGCTCGAGGAGGTCTACGCAGCCTGCCGCGCCGATCTCTCCGGTACGCCCGCGGACTACATCCCCGAACTCGCGGCGGTCGAACCCGACGCGTTCGGGTTGTGCCTGGCCACCGCCGACGGGCTGATCTACAGCGTCGGCGACACCGGCACCGGGTTCACCATCCAGTCCATCTCCAAACCGTTCACCTACGCACTCGCCTTGGCGGACAACGGGATCGACGGTGTGGCCGCGCACATCGACGTCGAGCCGTCCGGTGAACCGTTCAACGAGATCAGCCTGGAACCCGATACCCAGCGGCCCAGCAATCCGATGATCAATTCCGGCGCGATCACCGCCGCCTCGCTGGTCCACGGCCGCGACGCCGCCGAGAAGTTCGATCGGGTGCGGCGCTGCTACTCCCGTTTCGCCGGGCGCGACCTGCGGTTGGACCAGGCCGTGTACGAATCCGAGGCGCGCACCGGGTTCCGCAATCGGGCGATCGGGTACATGCTGCGCTCGGTCGACATCATCGACGTCGACCCCGACGACGTGGTGGACCGCTACTTCCGGCAGTGCTCGATCGAGGTCACCTGTACCGATCTCGCGGTCATGGCGGCCACGCTCGCCGACAACGGCGTCAACCCGAGAACCGGTGAGCGTGCGCTGTCGTCCGCGCTGACCGAGCGGGTGCTCAGCGTCATGACCACCTGCGGCATGTACAACGCGGCGGGCGACTGGGTGACCACGGTCGGCCTGCCCGCCAAGAGCGGTGTGGGCGGCGGGATCATCGCCGTGCTGCCGGGCCAGCTCGGGATCTCGGTGTACTCACCGCGACTGGACTCGCACGGCAACAGCGTGCGCGGCGTGGCGGCCTGCCGGGAACTGTCGCGGCGGCTGGAATTGCATTTCTGCCATGTCACCCGGTCGGCGCGCACCGCGATCCGCGCCGACTATTCGGTGGCCCGGGTACCGTCGCGGCGGCGGCGCGGGCCCGGCGACGCCGCGATTCTGAACGCGCACGGCGAGCGCGCCCGAGTGTACGAACTCCACGGTGACCTGCTGTTCTCCGGCGCCGAACGGGCGGTGCGGGCCATCGAGGGCAATGTCGACGGGCTCGATGCGCTGGTGATCGATCTGCGCCGGGTCGGCGAGGTGAGTGCGATCGCCCGCGAGATGCTCGAGGATCTGCGGGCCCGGCTCGCCGCCCGCGATACCCGGGTCGCGCTCGTCGATCCGGACGCCAAGCTCGGGCACGCGACCTCGAGCCTGGATCCCCGGGATCCGCGCGGCCGCGTGTTCATCGACCGCGACACCGCGACCGAATGGTGCGAGGACATCATCCTGGACCGGCACCATCGCGCCGGCACGCCCGAACACACCGCGCTCGAACTGACCGAACATCCGCTGCTCGCCGGGCTGGCCGACACGGAGCAGGCGAAGCTGGCGGCGGAATTCCAGATCCGGACCATCGCCCGCGGCGAGGTGATCGCCGACCGCGGCGCCCGGCGCTCCGGCCTGTATCTGATCCTGGCCGGACGCGTCCGGATGACGATTCTCGGCGCGGACGGACGCATGCACCGCCTCGTCACCCTGTCCGAGGGCATGTCGTTCGGCGAGATCCCGATGCTGCTCGACGAAACCTTCGTCAACCAGGTGGTCGCCGAGACCCAGGTGCGGGTGGCCGTGCTGCCGCCCGCGGTCTTCGACCGGCTCGCCGACGACCACCCCCGCCTGAAATTGGCTCTGCTGCAACGACTCGCGGCGGGCGCCTACGCGCAGATGGACGCCACGGTCCGCACACTGTCGAACAACACCGACAGCTATTAGCCGCTGCCGAGGAAGATCCGCCGCACTGAGCAAGAACTGACTACGAAGGAGGATCCATGTCCGCGTCACTGTCCGCGGGGCTGATCGAATTGGGTTCGGCCGCACTGGTGCTGGCCGACGAGGTCACCAGCATCGCCGCCAATGTCGTCTACATCCTCAGCGTGTTCGGACTCCTGTGATCGACTCGACGAACGGAGCTGCCGTGAAAACCCGTGCACACACTCTGCTTTCGGCCTTGGCGCTGCTGACCGTCTTGCCGGTCGGCGCCGCCCACGCCCAACCCGACGTCGCGCCTGCCTGCACGGTGCCCGCCGATCCCACCGGGCAGATGCTGATCCTGTGGGGAAATGTCGCCGCCGTTCCCTCCGGAATCCGCGGCGACAATCTCACCCTGGTCCACTTCACCGGCCCCGGCACCTACCGTTTCTCGGTCGCGGGCGTCAGCGGATGGAGCGAGGCCACCTACACCCGGGAGGACCCCGCACCCGGTACCGCGCTGCTGCGCAGCGTAGACCGCACCGCGCCCGAACCCATCGACTTCACCATCACACTGACCTGCCGCACCGACACCACCGGCGACTACCAGTACACGACACCGTCGATGCCCGAGCCGATGGACTCCGACGCGCCCACCGTCTACCGGTTCGCACCGCTGGCCAACTGAATCAATCCAGATAGCGCGGTGCGGGTGGACCCGGTGACGGGCCGAGCGCCGCCATCCGGGCAGCATAGAGCCGTTCCCAGGTGCCGTCCGCCCGCACCCGCTCCAGCACGGCATTGACGAAGCGGACGAACTCCGGCTGATCCTTGCGCACACCGAGCGCGTACGAGTCGACCGCCATCGGCTCGCCGACCAGTTCCAGATGCGGGTCCTGCTCGGCCAGGCCGACCAGGATCGGGGCGTCGGTGCTGATCGCGTCCACCTGGCCCTGTTGCAGCGCGACCAGACAGTCCAGCCAGTTCGTCATGCCCAGAACCGTCGGCGGGCCCGGCAGCGCGAACACCGGCTCGAGCGTGGTGGTGCCGAATACACCGCAGACCCGCCTGCCGGTCAGGTCCGCGGCGCCGCGCACCGGTCCGCCGCGCACCGCCAGAATCCGCTGGGAGGTCACGAAATACGTGGCCGAGAACTCGACCTCGCGTCGGCGCTCGCAGGTCGCGGCGAACGTGTGCGCGACCAGGTCGACCCGCTTGTCCCGCAATACCGGCACCCGCTCGGCCGAGTCGATCGGCACCAGCTCGATCCGATCCGGGTCACCGAAGAGCGCCCTGGCGATCTCCCGCGCCAGGTCGATATCGAAACCTTCGATCCGGCCGGTGGCCGGGTTCCGGTACCCGAACATGAACATGTTCTGGTTGACCCCGACCCGCAGCCGCCCGCGCGCGACGATCTCCGCCATCGCCGATCCCGGCGGCATCGCCCCGGCTGCCGGCAGCGCCGTCGGCCGCAGACTCGGCACAGCATCACACGACGCCGGCCCCCGCTCCTGCGGCGCACTCGTGATCTCGGCCGCGCCGGGGGGCAGCGTACGTACCGACACCCCCGGCAAGGACTCCGGTTCCGGAGCCGAACCACAGCCCACCGTCAATACGACGCTCGCCGCCAGCGTGCACAGCAGCCGTCCGTTCATCTCGACGCCCTCCCCGCCCGCCCTGACCTGAAGCGACAATCGTACCGGGGAAACGCCGATTCCCGGCCGGAACAGCGCCTGCCCTATCCGCCCATCGGCGTGGCCGGCACCGTCAAGCAGAACGGATGTCCCGCCGGATCCAGTAGCACCCGCCACTTCTCGGGCGCGGGCTGCACCCGCGCCCGCTCCGCCCCGATCGCCAGCGCCGCCGCCTCGGATTCGTCCAGATCCGTGACGAACAGATCCAGGTGCATCTGCTTGGGCACCGTGTTCTCCGGCCAGTCCGGCCGCCGATAATCCCGCACCCGCTCGATCGACAGGAACATGCCGTCGGCTTTCAGCACGACCAGTTCCTCCGACTCGAACGACACGCTCAGATCGAGCAGATCCCGGTAGAAATGGCCGAGTCCGACCGGATCGTCGCTGTCCAACGACACGGACCCCAACCGCGCAATAGTCATACAGATCCCTCCCGGCCAACTCCAAACCTCTTGGAACATACCCGACTTCGACAGTTGCGGCAGGGCACACCGACATACCGGTCGCGCCGTCACCGCCGACCCCCGCATCGGCCTGCTCCTGCCCTCATCGGGGCCCGAGCCGGTCACGGACGCACAGCTCCGAGGGCAGTACACCGCATACAATCGGGACCGGAGGACCTTGGGAGGGTGGGGTGGAGGCTGACTACGAGACAGTCGAGGTGAATACCGATCTGGTCTGCGAGGCCGATCGGGTCGACTACTGGAGCGCACACAGCCGGACCAATCAGGGCGATCACCGGCTCGACTTCGTCAGTCCGGGCCACTTCGCCGGGACCATGCGGATTCAGCGCGGCGGCGGATTTCAGTTCGTCGACGCCGTCGCCGGTGCGGTCACCTACCTCCGGACCGGCCGGCAGGCACGCTGCGACGAGTACCCGTCCGCACTGGGCATCGTCGCGCATGGCGACGGTGTCGTAATCGGCCACGGCGACAACGAGATCGACGTTTCCCGCGGCCGAATCGGCCTGCTGGACATGGGGCGGTCGCTGCGAATCGCGATCTCGGCCGGGACTCGGGTCTGGGCCGTGGGCGTTCCCGAAGAGTATGTGCCCAAAGGAATCTTCCGCGGCGGCGTACCGGTGCTGCTCGACCGGCAGCGTGGCCCCACAGCGGCGGTACTGGCACTTCTTCGCACCGTGTCCGATCACGCCGGCGCGCTGTCCGGTGACGATTTCACCGGGATCAGTACGCACGCAGCGGAATTGCTGAACCTGGCGCTGCACCCGGCGAGTGCGCGAGAGCAGTCCCGATCCGCGGCCCTCGCGCACTGCGCACTCGACTACATCGCAGCACACAGCAGCGATCCACGACTGACCCCGGATTCGATGGCCGAACACCTCGGCTGTTCTCGGCGGACGCTGGAATACGCGCTGCGCGGCATCGGTGCCGCGGCACCGGCCCGGCTCATCGCCGATACCCGGGCCGAGCAGGCTCACCGTAGACTGACCGACCCCCGAGAGAGCGCATCGATCAGCGAAATCGCCTACGCCGCAGGGTTCGACGCGCTCAGCACCTTCCACCGCAGCTTCGGACGGCGCTACGGCGAATCCCCCACCGACGTACGCCGACGGCGCCCGTCGGCGTCGGGCTAGAGCGGATCGGGCATCAGCTGCACGAGGTGGTCGCGTAGTTCGCGCAAGCCTCGGCGGCGCAGGCATTCGATGTCGGATCGGCTGTAACCGAGATCGCGAGCGACTTCGGCGGCGGTACGGATGTCGACGTGGGAGCCATCGGGTGCGAGAACGAACGTCGCTGCCAGGACTGCCGCGATTTCGGGGTGCTCGACGGCCTCGAGTGCGGTCCGCAGCAGATAGTGGTCGATCGTCGGCCCGTGGCCGCGGTGGCGGATGCGACGCACGACCCGGTGCAGGACACAGGCCCGCCAGTGGGTGACCCGGCCGGCAGGCAACGAGGTGACGAGGTCGCCGATGACGTCCTGGGCAATGTCTTCGACGTCGAACGGTGCGTCGATGCCGTGGCGGGCGAGCAGGCACCGCACTTCGGCCACGGCGTAGGTGGACAAGGTGGCCAGGTCGGTGCCGAAGATATGCTCGACGACCGCGGTGCGCGCGTCGGCGGGCACATCTACCCAATTCGCTCCGAGCCATCGATCGAGGCGGTCGTTGGACATCAGGGGCTCCGATCCGGCTCTCGGCATACACGTTCTGGCTCACCACGGCAGCGGCCTTCGATCAGCTCTCTCATCGATGCGATCGATTTCAGGTTATGAGCAGGTCAACGCGTCGGTCTGCGCACATTGCGCAAAGTTCGCCCCGATTTGCGCACGCCGAGTTCGCATCGAGGACCTGCGCCCACCTGCCCTTTCGCTCGCGCGGCAGCGCCGCCGTACAGAACCGTAGGACTTGTTGTCCCAGATGACCTTTCCGGCCGCGCCGAAGACCACTGCCGAGCCATCGCACGCCGGGTCGTCACCAGGGCACCAACGAAACCATATGTTTTCGATATGCCCTCCGGCCTAGGCTGCGGCCTATGACCTATCCGGAGCCACAGAACCACTACGGCCCAACGCATTACAGGCCGATCCCCCCGCCGGGGCGTCCGGTGCCGACCACCATGCCGACACAGGTGCGGGTCGCACAGATCCTGGCGGTCGGGTTGGGCGGGCTGGCCCTCTTCGTCGTCGTGGTTTGCCTGGCGATCGGCGAGTCCTACACGGCCGGAACATATACGGGTCTGTCCATCCCGATCTTCGGTGCGGCGATCGGTGCGCTGTTCTTCGGCCGCGCGGGCAACGGCGCGCGGGTGACGGTCATGGTGTTCGCCGGATGGATGATCCTGCTCGGCCTGCTGATGGCAGCGAACCCGAACGGGCCGTTCGTCGGCGGCTGGCTCGAGATTCCCGTCGCCATTGCGATCGAGGTGCTGCTGTCGATGGGCGTATCCGGCGCTTGGTTCCGTCGCCCGCGCTGACCGGTCGCGACCGATGTCCTCGAGTCGGTCCACACCCGCGCGGCACGCGTCGACGGGTCCGGCGCGGGGGTTAGGCTCTGGACGTGCTGTTTGTTCGGGTGCTCGGCCCGATCGTGGTAGAGGTGGACGGCCGAATCGTCGATCTGGGCGGTCAGGTGCCTCGACGATTTCTGGCGGCGCTGGCTACGACGGCGGGCCGGCCGGTGTCCGACGAGTTGCTCGCCGAGTTGGTGTGGGGCGGAGATCGACCGCGCCGAACCGGTGCGACGATGCGGGTGATCGCATCCCGGTTGCGGTCGGCGATCGGCCCCGCCGCGCGGGATCGCTTGCAGCGCACCGAGTTCGGATACCGACTCGCGGTAGAACCCGAGTGGACCGACATCGGCCGCTGCACCGAGCTGACAGCAGAGGGGTTGCGCCTGCTCGCCGCTGCCGACGCCGAAGGTGCGATCCGATGCTTGGCCGCGTCGCTGGCACTGTGGCGTGGCCTGCCGTGGCAGGAGTTGGGTGACGCCGGGACACTCACGCCCGAGCGGACCCGGCTGACCGAGCTGCGTGATGTCACGATCGAAGAGCTACAGGCGGCGCGTTTGTCCGGTGGCCAGACCGCCCTGGCGGTCGCCGATCTGGTCGAGGCGGTGACCGCCACCCCGTTCCGGGAGCGGCGCTGGGAGTTGCTGGCGTTGGGCCTGTATCGCAGTGGCCGACAAACACAGGCCCTGGCCGAGATCAGACGCGTGCGGGAACTGCTGGTCGAGGAGCTCGGTGTCGAACCCGGCCCGGCGCTACGCGCCCTGGAGAAGGGCATGCTCGAGCACGACCCGCGACTGCTGATTCCCGAATCACCCGAGCCGCAAGCGGTTCCGGTCGGCGCGGGACCGCGCCCGGAGCAGCGGCCCATCGTGGGACCGCTGTCCTCGTTCGTCGGGCGCCGCCGTGAACTGCGGCAGCTCGCCGAGTTGGTGGCCTCAGGACGGCTGGTCAGTCTCGTGGGGTCGGCCGGGATCGGCAAAACGCGGCTGGCCGTCGAGTACTGCGTCGCGGACACCGCGCAAGCCGACCGGTGGCTGGTGCGGCTAGGGGACGTGCGGGATCCAGCCGACGTCGTGGTCGCGATCGCCGCCGCACTCGGTGTGGTCCATGCCGTCGGAGATCCGGCCACCGTGCTACAGCGCGCACTGACAGTCCGGCCGGGCCTCCTGGTACTCGACAACTGCGAGCATGTGATCGACCCGGTCACCGATGTGGTCATCGGGCTGCTCGGCAGCTGTCCGGAACTGCGCATTCTGACGACCAGCAGACAGCCACTCGGCATCGATGGCGAGCAGGTGCTCATGCTGGAGCCGTTGCCGATCCGGGCGCGGGACGGAACCGACGGCGCGGCGGTTCACTTGTTGCTCGACCGGGTTCGCACCGCCCGGCCGGGTTGGCGACCCGAGGATTCGGATCTTGCGGCCGCGCGCGAGATCTGCGCGACGGTCGACGGGTTGCCGCTGGCGATCGAGCTCGCGGCCGCGCGGGAACGAGCGCTGGGGCTCGCGGAAATCGCCGTACTCATCCATGACCGCATGGATGTGCTGGGCCCGACTCCCCGGGGTTCGCTGTCGCGGCATGCCAGCTTGCAGGCGGCGATCGGCTGGAGCGTCGATCATCTCGTTCCCGCCGATCGGGCGATGCTGCTGCGGCTGTGGCCGTTCGAGGGCGGGTTCAGCTGGCAGGCCGCCGAAGCAGTACAGGTGGGAGCCGCCGATACCGGCGTGCTGGCGACACTGATATCACTGCTGGACCGCTCGGTCCTCAGCTGCGAAGTCGGGCCGGACGGGCCACGATACCGGCTGCTGGAGACCATGCGCCGATACTGCCGGACCATCGACCCCGATCCGGCCGCGACCCGTGCGGCGCACGCCGATTGGGTCCGCGAATTCGTCGCCGACCAATCCGGCTTGCTGACCGGACATCGCGCCGGCGCGGCCTATCGTCTGCTCGCGACGGAGATGCCCAACCTCAAGGCGGGTATCGTGCACGACCTCGACCATCACCCGGTCATGGCGCTGCGGACCGCGGCGGCATTGCAATTCGCATGGGTGACGCTGGGCGCTCTGGTCGACGGTCGCACTCTCATCCGGAAGTCATTCGCCGCCGCCAGGGCCTCCCGCAGAGATCGGGTACGCGGGCTGCTCGCGTTGTCCATCGTGTCCTTCCACGCGGGAGACCCTCGGCAATCGCTTCAGCACGCCGACGACGCGTTGCGGCTGCTCGGCCGCGCCGACGCCGAGCGGGAGCTGTGGCTGCACGGGCTGATGTACCGGGCGCTCGCCACGAGCGCGCTCGGCGACCCGGCGGCAACCCGGTCCGCGGCCGACCGTTTGTCCGCCGAGGTCGATCGGCTGCCGACCTCGGAGTGGATCCGCGGATGTGCCGAATTCGGGCAGGGCATCGCGATGCTGCTCGAAGACGATCGCGGCGGCGCCCTCGACCGCTTGCGAACCGCCCGGCAGCTCAGCGCCGACTGTGGTCACCTGTGGTGTCAGGGCATGGCCGAAGTGGTGCTGGCCTGGTCGGTCCTGGCATCCGCGCACGACACCTCCGCGGCGCGCGCGGCGATCGCCGGCATCGATCGAGCACTGACGGTATTCGCCGAACAGTCGAACATCGCCGACGCGCTCGGTGCCGTCTATGCCGGTGCCTACGCGCTGCTCGTGCTGGACACGCCGCAGACAGCCGTCCGGCTGCGCGCGGCGGCCCTGCACCACTCGGAGCGGGTCGGCGCCGATCCGCGCCGCTACCTGCAATTCGCCCATCCCGCCCTGATCGAACAGATGGAACGCTGCGTCCTCGAGGCACATCCACAGACGGGCGACCCGATGACATGGGCGCAGATGGTGGCGCTCCTGCACGACGCCGCCCATCCAGGCAAGCTGTAACGGCACTGAAACAGCTCAGCGTGACAGTGGGTCCGTCCAATACCCACGCCACCAAGGATGACCGCCATGCCACAGTCCGATCTCGACACCATCGCGCAGGTCTATCAGGCTTTCACCACCCGCGATTTCGGCGTGATACCGCGTCTGTTCGACCCCGACATCGTCATCGCTCAGGCCGATGAACTGCCCTGGGGCGGACACTTTCGCGGTCACGCCGGCGCCGTGGAGTTCTTCACCACGCTGCTCGCGCATCTCGACAGCACGGTCGACTCCCAGCAGATGTTCGCCGCCGGCGACCGTGTCGTACAGGTCGGCCGCACCACCGGGACCACAGTTCCCGGGGGCATCGCGTTCGACGTCCCCGAGGTCCACGTCTGGCAGTTGCGTGCGGGCCGGATCACCAGCTATGAGGCCTACATCGACACCCCGGCCATGCTGGCGGCGCTGGCGGTGCGGCGATGAAGACCATCGACCTGACCGCGGAGACGGTGATCGACAAGCCGGCCCACACCGTGTGGGAACTGGTCGCCGACTACGCCAACGACCCCACCTGGCGCACCGGGGTCCTCGCTATGACCGCCGAACCCGCGGGCATCTCGACACCTGGCACCCGCAGCGCCGAGGAACTTCGATTCGCCGGCCGCACCTGGCACAACCTCGGCGAGGTACTTACGGTCGACCCCGGCGTCCGCATGACCTGGCGCACCCACTCCGGCGCCGACGCCCAGGGCGCGCGCACGGTGCGCTCGCTGACACCCGATCGCTGCCTGGCCCGCCTGGAACTTCTCGTCCGACCGCACGGCTTCCAACGACCGATCCGCCCACTTCTGGCCTACCTGTTGCGGCGCAACCTGTTTCGCGACTTGGCGGCCCTGCGCGAATTGGCCGAATCGAGGCAGCCATGAACCGCGGACGATCCAAGCGGACGGCCGCGGTCGTCGCAGCCACAGCCCTGCTGTTCGCGGCGGTGTCCTGGCTTCCGATCGCCGCGGCCGACACACCGGACCAGGGGCATCCGACCCGACTCCTGACATCGAACGGCAGATGTTCGGTGCCGCAACAAGATCGGTTCATCGCACTGCGACCCTGCCTCCCCGTCTATCAGAGCGCCTCGGTGTGGACAACAGACCTCGATCGTCAGATCCGGCACAGAGATACAGGAGGGTGCCTGGCAGTGGGGACCGCCTACGCGCAACTCGGCGGCTGTGACACCGGCGGACCGAAATCCAGATGGGAATTCCACGTCCTGGGGCACTATGCGGGCAACATCCGCAGCATGGACCCGAATTGGCCCAACTATTGCCTGACCGCGAGCGGCAGCAACGTGACAATGCACCGGTGCGACGGATCCGCCGCCCAGTGGTGGACATGGAACCCCCTCTGACGCGCGTCACGCGGACACCCCGGAGTTCGTCGGCGGGGCCTCGGTCGAGGCATGCTCGCCCCGGCCTGCGTGTAACACCGGCTCGCCGGGTTGTGACGTAAGTCATGTACGGATGGTTCGCTGTCTCGTACGGCGTGCCATCGACCTTCGAATTGTGCGTGGGCCTGTCAGGGGCATCTTGCCTCACGCTGATAGGAGATCGTCATGAGTTCGTTCGTCAGGAAACTGCTGGTAGCCCCGGCTGCGGCGGGACTGCTGGGCGCGGGCGCGATGCTGGGTGCGGCGCCGGTGCAGGCGCAGCCGTGGGACCCGGGCTGCCAGGCGACGCCGGTCAACAACAGCGCCGCCTATTCGACCTGTTACTGGCCGATCCAGCACCAGGTGAAGATCGAATGCCGATACTGGTGGGCCGGAACCGGCAGCGCCTGGGCCACCTACGAACGCCGCGGCCCGATCGCCTGGGACGGCCAGCAATCCTGGGCGCACTGCGACACTCCCGGCACCCTCCAGGAATGGGAGGTGGAAACCTTCTGGTGGTGACCACATTCGGCGTGAATCACAGTGTTGCCGTAGGGGTTACGTGAGACCCAGTGGTCCGGCGACGCCGATAGTAGGCGAAGGTGACCGCGGCCAGCAGCGGACCCCACAGCAGCAGCGGCGTGTAACACAGGTAATAGGCGGCCGACTCCCAGCCGCCCGCTCGTGAGGGGTAGTCCGCGGGAGTCGGATCGCCGCGCAACGTGACACCGGCAAGTTCGGTGACGAAGGCAGCGGTCCACATGACCGTCAATGCCACGGCCCCGAGCGCGGCCGGTATCACCGCGACCGCCGTCGGAATCCGCCGCCCGCGCAGCCGCGGAAACCACCCTGGAAACCATTCACCCCACGCCGCGACCAGACCGACAGCGGTGAACGCGACCAGTTCCGACACGATCGACAACGCGATCACGTACAGCTCGCCGGGCATCCACGCGGGCAGATCCCCGCGCTGGACATCGCTCGGGAACGTCACCGACCTCCCCATGGCCCCGCTGCGCACCTCAGCCGCTTACGCCCTCAACGGTCGGGCAGTGATGGGCACAACGACCGGTAGCGGATTCGGGGCGAAACCCGCAATTCCCATTCCGACTCGCTTATTTCGGCAGTGAGAAGTCCGCAGGCCGCGCCGGGCCAGGCCGTGGTGGATGGCCAGAATCGGATCGTTCCGTCGTCGTAGCCGGCCGCGATGCGGTGTCTGTTGGGATCGATGGCCAGGCTTTGGGCGTATCGGTGGTCACCTTCTCGCATCGGGTTACCGACGGGTTTGCCTGTTGCGGCGTCCCAGAACTGCACGCTGTTGTCGTGAGCGGTGGAGACGACGTGGCGGCCATCGGTGGTGAAAGCGACTTTGGACACGCTGTTGAGGTGGCCTCCGGGCACGAATCCGGACGGCTTTCCGGTTGAGGTGTCCCATACACGAACGGTCATGTCGGCGCTGCCAGTGGCGATCCGGCTGCCGTCGGGGCTGACGGCCAGGGCGGTGACAGCGTGTTCGTGTCCGGCCATCGACCGGATCTGTGTTCCGGTGTCGAGGTTCCACAGGCGGACGAGATGGTCTTTGCCACCGGTGACCAGTGATCCGTCAGGGGTGAAGGCAACGACGTGGAGTCCCTGGATGTCGGCGTGGATTTCGCGGATCTGAGTGCCAGTGGCGGAGTCCCACACCCGGGCTTTGCCGTCGCGTCCGGCGGTCGCGATCCGGGTGCCGTCCGCGGAGATTGCCAGGAAGTCGAGCTGGCGCGGGCCGCCGGGGTCGGCTTGCTCGGCGGTGTCGATGGTCAGTAGCGGTTCGCCCGTGGCCGCGTTCCAGGTGCGCAGGGTGCCGTCGCTGCCGACGGAGGCGATATAGGTGCCGTCGGGGCTGTAGTCGACGGTGATGACCGAACCGCAGTGGCCGAGTAGGTCGAACAGGATTTTGCCGGTATCGGTGTCCCAGATGTGGATGGTGCCGTCGTAGTTGCCCGAGGCGAGGCGGCGCCCGTTTTCATTGAAGGACAGTCCATACACCCAGTTCGGTGTGGTCAGGACGTCGTTCCAGAATCGGTCGCTGGTCATGCCGGTCTGGACGACACCATCCTGGGTCGCGGCGACACGTCGGCCGTCGCGGCTCAGCGCGACGCTGAACACCGGATGTATTCCCTCGGTCCACCGAACGCCGCTCGCGGCGTACTCGGCGCGGATCTGGATGGCGCTGTCGACATCCCACAATCGCGCTGTCCCGTCCCAGCCCCCGGACAGGATGCGGCGCCCGTCGGCGCTGAAGGCGAGGCTGTGCACGGCACCGAGATGTCCGTCCATCACCTGAGGTGGCGCTGTGTGGTCGTCGAGGTCCCACAGCCGAATCTTGCCGTCGCGCCCTGCGCTGGCGATGCGTCCGCCGGCATTGACCGCGACGGTGAGAACTGCCGGCGGGGCTGCGGTATCGGCGATGCTCGGTGCGCCGACCGGATCGCCGTTCTCGGCATTCCATCGTTGGATTGTCCCGTCCCGGCTTCCGGTTACCAGGATCGTGTCGTTGTCGCCGAACGCGACGCCGGTGACGGCGTCCGTGTGCGCTTGCACCTCGATCTGGACAGTGCGGGTCGCGACATCGATTACCCGCAGCGTCCCGTCATCACTGCCGAGCGCTACTCGGCTTCCCGCGGCGTCGAAGGCCACCGTATGGATGGCGCTGCGGAAACGGCCGAGGACTTCGAGCGGTGCGGCCGTCTTTCCGTCCCACAGCCGGACCGTGCCGTCCTGGCCGCCGGAGACGATATGACGTCCGTCATTGCTGTAGGCGAGCCCGATGGCGGCACCGGCATGCGCATCGAGGCGGGGCGGAACTATTTCGTTGCGCGGCCACACTTTCCACAGCCGGACTCGACCATCCCAGCCGGCAAAGGCGAGGTGCGTGCTGTCCGGGCTGAACGCGACGGCACCGGGTTCGCGTGACAGGTGAGGCAGCCGCACACCGGCGGGTGTGCGGGTCGTCGACATGTCCCACAACCGCAGCGTCCCGTCATCCCCGCCGGAGATGAGCCGCCCCGCAGCGGTTGCGACGCTGTTGGCCGCACCCCGATGGCCTCTCGGTTGCATCCAGAGCAGCTTGCGGGATGCGAAATCCCAGGCCCGCACCGTGCCGTTCCAACTGCCGGTCACGATCGTGCCGGAAGGTTCGTCGTACTGCACGCTGAAGACCGGTCCTTCAACGCCGTCGACGAAGCCTCTGGGTTCAAGCGAATTGTTGACCACTTCCCACACGCGGGTCACCTCGTCGTTGCCGCTGGAGATGACCCAGTTGCTGTCGGGGCCGAACGTCACGCTGTTGTTCGGGAAGGGTTCCAGTGGCGCCGACACGGTTGCCCGTGTGTTCAGGTCGGTGAGTTTGACAGTACCGTCGCTCCCCGCGGATGCCACACGCCGGCCGTCAGGGCTGATCGCCACGCTCATCACGCGGCCGGTGTGCACGCTGATCGGCTGGCCGGCCGAAGACTGGTCGCCGACGTTCCACATCCGGATAACCCCGTCGGCCCCACCGGTAACGAGCAGTCGGCCGGTGCGATCGAAGACGACCGTGGCCGCGGCGCCGGCGTGCGCGGCTATCGGTGTCCCGACCGCTGCTCGGGTCTCGGCGTTCCACAGCCGCACCATGCCGTTGTCGTGGGCGGAGGCGACGGTGAGGCCGTCGCCGCTGAACACCACGCTGTTCACAGCGGTGTCCGGACACATCACCGCCCCGATGGGGAGTTGCCGGGCGACGTCCCACATTCGCAGCCCGGTGCGAGTGGCGGACACCGCGCGCTGCCCATCCGGGCTCAACGCGACCGACGAAACCCGGGACTGCTCAGCTTTCATGACCCCGCGCAGGCCGACGAGCGCGTTGCTCAGCGGGGACGGATCATGGCTGGGGTCAATGGCGTTCGCTGCCAGCAGTTGTTGGACGGCTTGTGCGACGCTGCCGGTTCGGGTACCGGCGAGGATCGCCTCGGCCTCTGTGATCAGCCGTGCCGCGGTGCGTTCCTCGAATCGCTGCTGAGCGTCGGCCTTGAGCTTGTGCACAATACCGGCTCCACCGGTGACAAGCAGGACCGTCACCAGCACCAGCGCCCACAGCGTGCGATTGATCCGGGTGCGGGCCACGCTGATGGCCTGCGCCAGGGTGCCCGCGCCGACGACCCGGTTCTCGTAACCGGAAGGAGCGGTCTTTCGGGCGGCGGCAAGGCCGTCAGCGGCGACCACCACCCGCAGGCCGTGCTTCTTGGCGGCGGCGAGCTTGTCAGCGTATCGGTCGACGACGGTCAATCGGTGGCGGGCGGGGCTCGGCCCGGATCCGGTGTCATGCAGTCCGGCCGTCACCGCACAGTCTCCGTCGATTCTGCGCAGGCGCAGGTGACGCAGGTGAAGCAGTCGCACAATGGGTTTGCCGGGAGCGAGGTCGTCGAGGGCGACCGCAAACGCAGCCGCGGCCGAACCTCCGTCGATTGTATTGGCAGGGGCACCGCTGTCGAGGCTGATCGACCACAGCACGCAGGCGTCCGTGTCGGCGAGAGACGATGCAGACCACGCTGTGGCGAGCGCCGATGCGAAGGCTTCGTCAGCCCGAAGAAACGTCGCTGACGCCGGGTCAGGATGCAGACCGCTGGGACCGTGTTCGAGTTGGTCGAGATGCAGTCGGCCGACTACTCCGCCGCGGCCGTTGTAGGAGCCGAACAGCAATTGGATCTTGGTGCTCCGCAGACGCTTCGGGCGTTTGCCCACCAGCTCGAGCGCGGCCAGAATTGCGTAGCCGCGTCCGGGCTGGTTCCCACGCCCGAGCAGATAGCGGACCGTCGAGCCGAGCAGATCACCACCACTGGTGATCGAGGTACCTGCGGGAAGAAGCTGAGTACCGACCGAGGACTGTCCGGCGAGAGCGGTGTGGGCCAGGAACACCTCGCACGCGATGTCGACCTCCTCGGCGCCGGTCAGTCCGCGAGCGAGACAGGCCAGCGCGTATGCGGCAGCGATGTCGAAGTTCGCGGTCGGCGTCGAGCTCTCGGGCTCCTCGTCGAGCAGCGATTCGTCGTCGGTGTCGGTGCGGATGGGCCGCAGGGACTGGGAGCCGAGCACCACGGCTTCCGGACTGCCGCTGTCGAGCAGCCGGGCTGTCGCATCGGCACCTGTAGCGACCGCGGCCTGACACGTCGCCAGCCATTTCTGAGCGGCTCCGGTCAGTTCGTTGAACTCGACGGCATCGGTGCCGCCATCGCGTTCGGGCTGATCTGGGTCGATCACGCATTTCCCCCACATTCGGAAGACGGATAGCCGGGTGCGCCGCGGCGCGTGTGCTCTCCGTCAGCGAAAGCCTTCGATCACTGCGGTCCGGATCGGGCTATCTGCGGACTGAGCCTTCGCGAGTCGTCGCCAAGCATTGCGGGCTTGCTTGTGGGACGCCCGCACAGCGGCGGTAACAGCGTCACAATCATCGGCAGTGAGTTCACCGGCCGCGCTGACCGTGATATCGAGATCGTCGGAGGTCGCCGCAAGGGCTGCTGTGAGGATCTGGCCGGTCAGCATGCCCTGGTCGTCGACATACAACAGCACCAGCAACTGTGTGTGCCGATCACTTGCGGCACGCCGGACCCGGACCACATCACCGTCCCGCGCAACGTGGCCGGTGAAGGTGATCGAGAGCAATGTGTCGTCACCGACGGTCTTTCGGGTCAGCACTATTCCGAATTCGTCATCGGCGAACCGATCGACCGGACCGCTCGTTCCGGCTGCCCAGTTGTCGATGTGCCGACCGGGGATCCGCATTGCGCGTCGTTCTCGGCGTGCGGCGAGGTCGATGATGTCGGTCGCGTCGTCTTCGACGATGGCCGGCTGGGCTGCGTCTGTCCAGCCGGCGGTCAGTCGCGCGGCAATCGCCCGTCCCGCCGCGGCGATCTCGTCGATAGTCGGTTGCCCAGCGGCACTGGCGATTTCGTCGCTGTCCAGTACGTCGAGCACGTGCTCCACCAGTGCATCGCGTCGCTTCTGACGCGTGAGGTCGTTCATGATGTCGCTTCCCATACCTCGGTCACGTTCCGCGTTTCGGGGCAGAGCAGTTGCCGGATGATCTTCTTGCCTTTCGACCACAGTCTTTTGACCTTCGACACGTTGAACCCGAGCCTTTCGGCGACCTGCTCGGCAGTGAGCGCATGGAAGTCGGAATATGTTGTCGGCCACACGTAGCTGGCTTCGAACACTGCCCGGATCTCCGCGTCGGGAATGGCGGCGATCGCGGTCGCGAAGAGGTCCTTGACGTAGATCCAGTCGTAGTCGTCGAACGATCCGCTGTCCGGGTGGCCGGTGACCGCGTCGTCGAATCCGACTTGCCGCCCCGGCGGGCGTCGTTTGGCGGCAAGCCGTTCCCTGCGCTGCTGCTGGATCTGCCACAGCACCCGGGTACGGGTGTATGCCTTCCAGAACTCGATTCGCTCGGCCGGCAGTTTCTCGAAGAACCTTTCGATCACATCGTGAGCGATGTCGGCGTAGGTGTCACGCATGTCGGGGTCGTGCCGACTCAACAGGAACGCCGCTTCGCCCGCCGCGTACGTCGCGACGTCGACGACGGAAGCACCGAACACATACGCGAACACTGCCTCGCGTTGCTCACGCGATACATCATCGAGTGGTCGGCCGAGCCACTGCGCGAAGTCATCAGAGCTCATGGCTCGGGAACCTCTCTCCCAGTGAGTCTTCCACTGCGTGACATCGCGCTGCACGCGACATTTCGTTCCCGCCGAATGCTTCGAGTGCGTTCGCTGACAAGTGCCGATCCTCCCATGGCCGCTCCTGCGACTGGTTCTGCCTGTGGTCCTCCACTCCTTCGATGCGATCGGACTCGTCAACGGTTCACGCATGGTGTTCGTCTCCGCACTCAGCCCGTCGTGCAGCGTTCACACCGCACGAACCACGCTGTGCATCAACGGCTTCAGAGGTAGTACGGCTCGCTCACCAGGGCGACCCGAACAGCCCGAAGGCTCTGACGACAGCCACCGGGCTCGACACATCGAAATCGAACACCGAGGTCGGAGACGGCAACGGTCCACGAGAATGGATGAAGACAATGACTACACCGAAGAATCTGTTCCGTACGCTTCTGATCGCCGGAACGATGACCGCAGGGACGGTCCTGGGCGCTGGTGCGGCTACGGCATCGCCGCCGCCCGGATTCAGCGCCCAAGACTACAAGGGCGATTATCGGCACTGGGCCGACTGCGAGAACCAGGCCAAGGTTTACCGCGCTCAGGGCATCCGCGCCGCGTGCACCCCGTCTGACGACTGGGCACACGAGGGCGACCTCTACGCCAAGTTCTGATCAGCCCCGGGGAGCGGATTGTCGACCTAGTCGACGGTCCGCCACCTCTGGCAGTTCCGCAACCCAGTATGTGGGGTTTCTGTGGGATCGGCTCGAATCCGAACTAGTTGAAGAGACAACAAACCCCTTCCGATCAGATCGGAAGGGGTTTTCTGTCGGGCTGACAGGATTTGAACCTGCGACCACCTGACCCCCAGCATTCGGAATCAGGGGTTTGTGCACGTCACGCACGTTGCGCGGTTGCGCGTGGCATGCACGTCACCTCGGACAGTTCGGCAGCGCGTAGCCGTGCGGTCCCCAAATGGTCCCCAGTCGCCCCTGTCTACCGCCCGCGTCTACGGTCTGGTTTGGGCTGATCCAGCTGAGTCGGGTGTTCTGCGGCGTGCTTCTCGCGCTTGAGTTTCGCCGCCGTGACATTGCCCGCGATGCGGGTACGATCCGAGCCGTCCGTGAGCTTGCGGTCAACTTGCCTGTGAAGCTTGCGCAGTTCGTAATGTCGTTCGCTGCCGTCCGGGATCGTCCTCCGCACTTCATCGCCAAGGTCCTCGAGTTGCCAGCGCAGCCATGTCACCCGGTCGATGTCCGGTGCATCGCCGAGAAGGTCTGCCTGCGCGAGCAGTTCGGCATAGCGATCTTCCGGTTCACGCGACATGTCCATACCTCCCGATCAATAGTCCTGAGAATGCGGCGATCCGGCGTGGTTGATGTCGTGATGAGAGATGAGCACCGCGCGGCGTGCGCAGCATTTCATTCGCCGTACTTGAAATAGGGCAGGGGATAGTCCGGCCTCGGCGGCAGCTCGTCTGTGTCCCGAATCAACCAGCGCAGGAACGCAATCGCGTGTTCACGATACGTGGAATCCACGGCGTCCAGAGCCTGATCGACGCGTTCTTTCAGGTCCTCGTCAATAGTCACTGTCAACGCTGGACGACGGAGTCGCTTGCGGGTCGATGACACCGACCTCAGGGTCTCGCGTCGGCGCGCGTCGGCTGCACGGCCGGCGGTCTCTTCCATCACCTCTGGATGTAACTCCGTCACCAAGGTGGCGGGATGCTCCCAGCTGCACTTGGAGACGTGGTTCCAATGAATCGGGACCATCCCGGGTTCTGGCGGCTCGACGGTCTTTGGCCCTGGCTCCCCAAAGTCGGGTGGATCGCCGAGCGCAGGTGTGCCAGCGGGCATCACAATACCGAATTCAATGTTCAGGTCGTGGTACTTGCCCGGGTAGTAGGCGGTTTCAGCCGCCCATACTCGGGTGCCAGGTGTCCAACTGGGATCTGATTCGCGAGCCATAGTGCCCCCACAGGATTGATCGACCAAAGCCAGGTTATCGGAGCTAGAGAGCGGGGGAACCCACTCCCCCAGATGCATACCCAACTGCATGGCCAGTTTCAGGCGTCGAAACCACTCACACCTGGGGGTGCACAGTTGTGCGTCCCCAGGTGTGAGTACCTGTTTCCCTCTCCCACCAGCGGTTTAGTGCATCTGCCTGCCCGCCTCATCCCACGGACACTAAACACACCCTGCGGGCGCATTTAGTGTCCGTGGGATATCGGCGGGCAGGCAGATGGATGGAAAGACTGGTCGGAGAGGGAACCGGGAACTTGAGGGGAAGGCGACTTGAGGGGAAGGGAGGACTAGATGAAGAGGACCGGCATGGGGAGGGGGTTGGCATTGGGGCTGGGTTGATAACCGAAGTAGCGAACTCGGTTGGCCGAGATTGGACCGGCATCGGGTGAGTGAATTCGGGGCTGGGTTAATAGCCCGGCTGGCGGTATAGGAGTCATTGCCCCAGGCGTCTAGAGCTGGTGCAAGGTCGGATCGTTTGAGCTGATCCGGTTTTGGACGTATCTGAGGTCCGCGATGGTACCGTGGTGGATAGCCACCGTACCCGAGGATCGGAGGGGCGATTCACATGGGGAAGACTGTCCACGATTCACGTCTGCCTGACGTGATCCGGGCGTATATGCGAGCGCATGGTATGACCAAGCACGAAGAGGTTGCGCGCGTGCTCGGTATCGACCGGACGCTGGTCTCGAAGTACCTCACCGGCGCGCGAACATGCCGAGACATTGTGCAGCTGCGTCACTTCGCCCAGGCGATGGACCTGCCGCCGGAAACCTTCGGGCTCACTGACCTTTCTGACCCGGACCAGACCGACCGCGACAAGGCAGTGACGGAGTGGCGGCTCGTTCGGCAGACGATGAATCAGAACCGGCATGCGCTCACCGCGGCCGCCGCGCGGCTGTACTGGGATGCGAAGCCGATCGAGGGCACCACGTGCATAACGCGGCCAGATTGGATGGCGCCTGCGCCGATCGACCTCGATTCGGTCGAACTCGACTTTGACGCTGCTGCTCCCCCGCCGATGTTCGACGGCAGCGAACCCGAATCGGAGGCAAACCGACCCGTTCGACCGAACGGTGTGCGATATGGGCGCTACAGCCAGGCCATTCGCGCTATCGCTCGTCCGACGCTGTTCGAGAATCGTACGTCCTATCGCTTGCTCGACGCGTCGTTCAGCGAAGGTGGCGGCCGCATGTCCTTCGGGCTGACCACCTACTTCGACATGGTCGACGTCTGCGAGGTCATTGCACACGAGACAGCAGCAGCGTGGATATCCCAGAGCGGTCCTGAGCGGTTCACACTGGACGACCTTCCGTTCCGACGACGTATCGGCGATCTGTTCGACCCCGCTCGTCGGCCGATCCTGCCGAGTATCAACACTCTGACGATCCGTCGGGCTCCCGACGGAGACACCTTCTTCCTCCATCGCCGCGGTTCAACCCAGGTGACCCTTGCCGCTGGATTGACACACATCATTCCTGCCGGAGTGTTCCAGCCGGCTGCGATCGGTCAGGCCAATATCGACCGCGATTTCAGCCTGTGGCGGAACATGATTCGCGAGTTCTCGGAAGAGTTCCTCGACGCACCCGAGCATGATGGAAGCAGCGGTACACCTGTCGACTACGACGTTGAACCACTTCGAACGCTCACCGAGGGCCGCGCAGCGGGAAAGGTGCGAGCCTGGTGTTTCGGCATGGGTTTCGATCCACTCGCGCCCGCTGGCGAGATCCTGACTACCGTCGTCATGGACGCTGAGGTTTTCGATGCAGCGTTCGAAGGCATGGTCTCGCGCAATTCCGAAGGCGAAATCTATCCGTCAGAACCCGGCACGGTCGGGATCAGCTGGACTCCGGCCAACGTCCGGCGCGCACTGAACCGTGAACCGCTGGCCGCCGCAGCTGCGGCATGTGTGGCGCTCACCTGGCGGCACCGTGACCAGCTACTCGGATGATGCAATGATGACCGGGTGCGAGTTCTGGTCACCGGAGCGAATGGCTACATCGGCAGGTCGGTTGTCGCCGCCCTGAGGGCCGCCGGCCACGAGCCAGTGGCAATGGTGCGAACTCCCGGCACGGACGTCACTGGGGCCCGGGAAGTCCGCATCGCCGATCTCCTCGATATCGACTCACTGCGGCTCGCAGTTCAGGAAGTCGACGCGGTGTGCCATCTAGCCGGTTTGACCAGGGCACGGCAATCGTTCGCCGAGGCCCTCCGATATGTCCGCGTGAACGTCGGCGGGACGATTGCGTTGCTGGACGCCATGAGTTCGGCCGATGTTCGGCGCATGGTGTTCGCATCCACCGGATCGATCTACGGGACGCCGGATCAGCAGCCGATGAATGAGGAACTTCCAGACTCCCCACCGCACCCCTATGCGAGCAGCAAGCTTGCCGCCGAACTCGCGATCGAGGCCCAGGCTCGCGGCGGAAATCTAGCCGCTACCGTAGTCAGAATCGCCAACATCGCTGGCGGTGCCGATCCAGACCCGACGAGGCTGGTCCCACGCACTCTCGTCGCCGCGGCAGCGGGAACACCGCTAGCGGTCAACGGCGACGGAACAGCCGTTCGCGACTACCTTCACGTCCGAGACGCGGCTGCCGCATTTGTTGCGTGTATCGAGCATCTTCCCCTCGAAGGGCAGGCGGTTCGGTACAACATCGGAAGCGGACACGGAACCAGCATTATGGATGTGATCGAAGCAGTGGAGCGCGCGACCGGGCGCCGAGTCGCGCTGGAGCGGCGGCCACCGGCGAACGAACCGGCATGCCTGATCAACGATCCGTCGAAGGCGATCGCCGAAATCGGTTGGTCACCGCAACACTCCACCATCGACGAGATCGTCCGGGATGCCTGGTCGGCGAGCGTCGCGCTTCTCTGAAGGCTATTTCGATCCCCGCGCCTTCCTACCGTCATCTCGTGCCGCGTCCGGCCGCGGCGGGAGCTCATCGGTTTCGCCGGCTAGCCATTGCAGGAACCCGATGACGTGCGCGTTCATATTCGACCCGACCTCTTGGACCGCCGCCTGGGCGCGCTGGTACAGCTCGGGGTCCGGTCGATAGACCCTCGCTGGGTTCAGGTGCTTACTCGGCATAGATAAAAGCATGTCACGGTGGCTAGCCATTCGTCCACAACCAGCGTATAGTTATAGGTGGCTAGCCACCGCGACCAGCAAGAATTCCGGAAGACAAATCGTCACAGCTGGGCCTGGCAAAGCCGCTCATGCTTGTACTTATAAGAATCAGCAAGCTCATCGAGAGGGGTTCCGCGCCAACCAATTCGAGCTGATCGTCGACAACGGCGAATCCGGGGCCAACGAATCGTTCCAGCGATTCGAACCGGCCGAGAAATAGGAACTCCCCGGCAGTTCCAGCCACCGGGGAGTCGAGCACCAAAGCGGTTCCAGCCGCTTCAGCAATTCACACACCTCACGAGACAGGAGCCCCTGAGGCATGTCTATCGTACCTGGCCGTTCGGCCACACCCAGCACCCGTCGATCCCGCCCGAGCCGCAAGACCCGAACCGATTCCGTGAGCCGTGACGAGCGCGCGGTCGACCCGGACGGCCTGCTGTCACCGGAGGAAAGGGCCTGGCGCGCAGAACAACTCCGCGCCCAACGCAAGTTCGCACGCCTGAGCCGCCGGACGGGGGTGGCGTGATGCGCGACTTCATGGGAGCGCACGTCTCCCGCATAGACGACTTCAACACGCAGGTTGATGTCGACAAGGTCTACATCAACTCGTCTGTCCGAGGCTCGTTCCGGGTCAAGTATTCGGCCCAGATCGACAAGATCTGCGTTGGTGTCGAAAGTCGCCCAGGCATTGGAGACACCACAATGCAACTGACGCTCACGCAGGCGAAATTGCTGCGGGATCTGCTCGACGACGGTATCGCCGATGCGATCGCAGCGTTGCCTGCACCGGTGCTGGAACTGCCTTCCGGCGGTGCGGCATGAGGACGAGCCTCGAACTCCGGATCATCTTGTGCGCCGTGGTCGCGACCGCGTTCATCTTGGCCCCCGGCACAGTCGGCGCGATCATCTTCGTCGTCGTGCTGTGGGCCTTGTGGCGCCGCAGCCCGCAGCGTCGAGGGGGTCGACGATGACCCGATACAACCGCCACCTCTACGGCGAAAATGACCGCAACGCAGGCCATTACGCCCTGCATGCGATGGGCGGTCGGGCCTTCGATTCCTCTGCGCTGGTCGGAGAGACGCTGGGTTCGGCGGCGCCGGAGCGACGCGGGATCATCCTTGTTCTCGCGCTCGTCTTCGCCGCAGGCCTGTACGCCGGGGCGCTGCTGTTCAGCGGACGCCCCTCTCATACTCCCGAGATCGTGTACTGCCCTGTGCCCGGGTCGCCGCCCATTGCCGCGGTCCCGGCCGAATGCGGCAAGCCGGGGGTGACTCGGTGAAGCGTCCCGGGAAATGGAACCGAGCCGTCGCGCACGACATCCCGTCGATCATCGTCGACCACGGCGTGATGCGGGCAGAAGGTACGCGGCACCAAGCGGTCGATGTCGGCGATGGCAGGTGGGTATTCACCGGCCTGCCTGGGCGGCAGTTCACTCCCGAGCAGGCCGAAGCGGGCATGCGGCTGGCCATAGCCCCGGAGCGCCTCGAAGCAGCCGGCTGGGCGGATTCGCTGGGACTCACGGTTCGGGAGGCCACTGGCCTCCTTCGCCTGTCCCTTCCTGCCGACAGCGGGCCTACCGAGCTGTGCCAGGGCCGGGGGTTGGACCGATGACTCTCAGCCCCAATCCTCGCGATAGCTTTCCCGACCGCAGCGGTATCCGCCGCACCACGAACCGCATGTGGTTCGACGAACTGCCTCATACCGCCGACCGTAATGAACGCGGCTGGCAGGTGTCATGGCTGCCCGATCGTGACGACCTGACGCTCGAACAGGCCCACCAGGCGATGCAGATCGCAAAACTCTGCCACAGCCACCGGGTTCCGGCGATGGCGCGCCGCGACTGGCCCGCCATCCGCCGCCTGGCCCACGGGCTCGGCGTCAACGCCCGCGACGCGGTCGAAACGATTCGCGGCATCGAGCAGCACGAGCACGAACAGGCCGTCGCGACGCCGATCGAGCAGCACCCGAATGAGCTCAGCAATCGCGAACGACCCGGTGCTGTCTTCCATGTCGATCGCCCGGCACCGCCGATAGTGCGCACGCCAGGCCGAGTTCCGGGTCAGTGGCTGATGTCGGGTGCATTCCTGGATCGGGGGCTGTGATGACTCTGTCCGTCACCGACCTGTTCTGTGGGGCAGGCGGTTCCACTACCGGGCTCACTCAGGTGCCCGGCTACGAAGTCGTCGTCGCTTCCAACCTTTGGCAGCTGGCGCTGGACACCCACGGTGCCAACCATCCTGATGTCGACCACAAGCGCGCCGACATCCACACGGTTGACCCGCGGACCTTCCCGACGACCGACGTGCTGTGGGCATCCCCGGAGTGCACCAACCATTCGAAGGCCAAGGGCCGCAAGAAGTTCACAGACCAGCAGCCCGACCTGTTCGGAGAGATATTGCCGGACGAGGCGGCAGAGCGGTCGCGGGCGACGATGTGGGACGTCGTGCGGTTCACCGAGTTCCACGGCTACCAGGCCGTGCTCGTGGAGAACGTCGTCGACGTAGCCGACTGGGCCTGCTGGAGCGCATGGCTGCTGGCGATGCATTCCCTGGGCTACGAGCACCGGTGCGTGTTCGTGAACTCCATGCATGCCCAAGCCGGCGGGGATCCTGCGCCCCAGTCGCGCGACCGGATCTATGTCGTGTTCTGGCGCAAGGGAAATCGCGCCCCCGACCTCAACAGATGGATGCGCCCACGTGCCTACTGCGGCTCCTGCGAGGAGTGGGTCACCGCGCTACAGGGCTGGAAGAACCCGCGCAAGCAGATCGGAGTGTATCGAGCGCAGTATCAGTGGCGCTGCCCACGGGTGACCTGCCGCAACGCCATCGTCGAACCGGGTTGGCTGCCTGCCGCCAGCGCCATCGACTGGAGCCTTCCTGGGTACCGAATCGGAGACCGCAAACGACCGCTGGCGGCGAACACGATGGCGCGCATCGAGGCCGGAATCCGCAAGTTCTACGGCGAGCAGCCATGCGCGGTGCCACAGAACAATCGGGCCCACATCCCCGGGCTTCTGGTGCCCGCAGGCGGCACACGCCGCGACAAGGCCACCTCGCTGTTGACACCGATGCCGACCCGCACGACCACCGAGAACGACGGACTGCTCGTCCCGGTCGAAGGCCGCGACGGCAAGACTGCCCGGTCGCTCGCCGAGGTCATGCGGACTCAGACCGCGCGCAACGAGACCGGATTGCTCATGCCCTACTACACCCACGGTGGCAGCGCCCCGGCGAGTGCTCCGCATCGCACCCTCACCGCAGTTGACCGGTATGCGCTGGTCGTCCCGCTGCGTAATCACAACACCGCCAAACCGGTCATCGAACCGCTGGATACCTTCGCCGCAGCAGGTAATCACCACAGCTTGCTCACCGCGGCCAAAGTTCCGGCCGATGTGCGGGATTGGCTGTTCCGGATGCTCGAACCCCACGAGATCGCTGCTGGGATGGCTTTCCCTGACACCTACCGGATCCTGGGCAACAAGCGCGAGCGAGTGCGCCAGGCAGGCAATGCGGTGACCCCGCCAGCGGCCCGCGACCTCGGATACGCGGTCGCCGAATCGCTGGGGGTGACCGCGTGAACCGGAATCAGCACGGAGTCTCGTTCGATCGCGTCGTCGATGCTCTGCGACGGGTGACGCGCGAGGCAGTGAACCAGTCCGGCGAGTGGACCAAGTTCCACTGCCCGGTACCGACGCATGGTCAGGGCCGCGGTGACCGGAACCCCTCGCTCGGAGTGAAGTACGACCCGAACCGGGCGAAGACCATCGTCACCTGCTTCAGCCGCTGCGACCAGAACGACGTCCTCGACGTGGCAGGTCTGCGCGTCCGGGACTTGTTCGACCGGCTGCCCGACCGAGCCCAGAGCAACTACCGGTCCGCTCGCGCATACACGGCATCGCCATCGCGCCGGACGCCGCGCACCGGCGGGCCAGCGTCGATCGATCCGCTCGGGGAGGTGACCGGGCCTCGGCGCCGAGTCGCGACCTACACCTACACCACGGCGGCGGAAGAGCCTGTCGGCCAGGTGATTCGCTACGCGACCCAGCACGAGCACGGCATAGCCAAAGACTTCAGCCAGCGCCGCTGGGATCCCGAACAGCAGGGCTGGGTGCGGGGTGGGTTCGCGCCTGTTCTGTATCAGGCGCCGATCGTGGCCTGGGCTATCGCCGAAGGTCACCCGATCCTGGTATGCGAGGGCGAAAAGGACGTCGACCGCGCCATCGCGGCGGGATATCCCGCCACCTGCAATGCCGCGGGCGCGGGCAAGTTCCGCCCAGAGCATGCCGAACAACTGCGCGGCGCCGCGCACGTGGTGATCGTCGCCGATCGCGACCTGCCCGGCTTCCAGCACGCCGCCAAGGTGCACGACCTTCTGCAAGGCGTAGCCCGCCAGATCGACGTCATGCACACCGCCTCCGGCAAAGACCTGTCCGACCACCTCGACGCCGGCCATGGCATGAACGAGTTGCGGCTCATTCCGACCGATCAACTGGCCTTTGTCCGTCAAGAGCCCACACGAGGCACCACCGGAGGCCGACGGCCCGCCGAGCCGCCCCGTCCCAACCCAAGCGGCTGGGCTCGGCAGCGCGGTGTGGATTGGGGGTTGGACCGATGACAATCTCAGACCACCCGATGTGCTCCTGCGGTTGCGGCGGCTCGGGCAACTACAGCCGGGGAATGTGCCGGACCAGCTACGAACGTTTCCGGCGCCGCGAAATCGCCTATGGCCGTTGGCAACCCCGAGTTGCCGCTGATGACGCCCGCGCTCATATCGAGCGATTAAGGGCTGCGGGGATGTGCGCCGGTCAGCTCGCCGAGCTGGCGGGAGTCGCCGAAACAACGATCGTCAATGCCGCACAGCCGAATACGCAGCGAGTCACGGCCGAAGTCGAACGCGCAATCCTGGCCGTGCCGATTCCTGAACGGGTCGCCGATGTCGTCGCTGACAACGCTCTCGTTCCCGCCATCGGTGCACAGCGACGTATTCAAGCCCTGGTGACCAATGGGTACCCGATAGCCCACCTGGCTCGCGAATTGCAGATCTGGCCCGGCAGTTCAGTGATGAGCGCGCTGACCGGACGCCCGAACACTGCCAGTGGCGGCACCGGCGAATCAATCGGTGCCGCCAAAGAACGCGCTGTCAAAGCGCTGTTCGACCGATTGCAGATGGTTCCCGGGCCGTCGGATCGGGCGCGCGCGTTCGGCCGTCGCAACGGCTGGCCGCTCCCGTTCGAGTGGGACGAAGACAGCATCGACGATCCGGCCGCGCGCCCGGTGCGGTCTCGCTGGAGCGCGGCGTCGGCCCGGGCCGAGCGTCGCGAGCAGGTCCGAGAACTTTCCGCCAGTGGTGCGCCGGCTTGGCAGATCGCCGAGCAGCTCGGCATCACCGCGCGCTCTGTGGTTCGCCAGCGCAGCACGGTCGGAGCACCGCAACGGCCGGAACAGGATTGGGGGTTGGAGCGATGAACCGATCCAGACCGAAGCGATCGCGGTGGACCGATCGCGACGAGCAGGTGACTCTGTTCGCTGCCGAGCAGTGGGTACTGGATTTCGCCACGGTGAGCCTGCTGTGCGGGACCGGGCGCCGCCGGACCTACGAACTCATCGAACGTTGGCGTGAGGACTTCGCGGTGCTGCGCTCGGTGTCGATCTACCTCGAAAACGCCGAGCGGGAAACGACCGTGGTGTGGCCGCGGACGACGGTCGCCGCCGAACGGCTGGGCTATCCAGTATCGAGCTGGCGGCCGACAAGCAACAACCTGGCCCACAAGCTCACTGTTGCCAAGGTTCGTGCAGCGTTGTGCGGGCTGGAGCGCGGTATCTGGGTACCGGAGCGGAAGTTGTTGCGCGACGCCGCGATCGCGGCGGGGCATCGTCCCGGTGGGCTGCTCTCAGCCGATCGCGGCCGCGCTTTCACCTCTCCTGCGGTGGCAGTCGCTCGCGGGCACGTACACGACGGCCGGTACCGGTACCGCGGGCACTGGCTATCGGTGGAAGTCGAACTGACCCTGAAGCGGCCATCGCGGACGCGGTTGGCCGACAGCGTATTCGACGCCTACCAGCGTGCCCGTCAGTTCGGTGACGGACTGCTCTACATCTACGGCAATCAGCGCATAGGCAACGCCCTCGAACGCGTCGTGCAAACGGAACTCATCAATACCCGCCGCATTCCCGCCGAACCCGACATCCGACTTCGCTCACTGTCCCGAGTGCTCGACGTCCGATCCATCGACCTGCCGACCACCCCGATCCGAAAGGAGGACCACGCCCGATGACATCGTTCGAGAAGTTCCTCGCAGCCTGCAAACCTCTCATCACCGCAGACGACTGCAATCCCACACCCGTTCGCAAATGCACCCCGATAATCACGCCGCAGGATTGCGGACCCGTGCCGACGACGCCGATCGAGCAACCCTCCTCGGTCCCCGCGCCGTCGACAGTCCCAGCTGACCCGGTGCCGAGTGAGCCAACGCCGAAATGGCTGGAGTACATCGACAGCCACGACCCGGCGGCGACCAGCGCCGACTGGCTGCCACAGGTTGGTGCGTTCCTGGCCGATACGGGGACGGCGGCCGGGCTCACCGGCGCCACGTTCGCAGCATGCGCGTGGCAGATCCGTCGCAAGGAATACGAGCCGGCCCGTGTCCGCAACTACGCCGCCGGATCGCTGATCCTGCCCGCCACCACGATCGCGGCCAGCGGTTCACCGTGGACACCGCTGGAACTGCTCGTGCACGGAGGATCCCTGGTCGCCGACGGAGTTTGGCTTCCTGGTCTGCTGGAGTTCAGCGTCGCCGGGCTGCCGCTGTCGCTGCTGTGCGCGACCTGGTGGTGGGCACGGCGTTGCCACCTGCTGCACACCGTCGGCAAGAAGGATCTACCGCGCACCGAGCGCGCTCAGCGGCACCAGGTCGACGCCAAGTTCGCCGCAGCGCGGGAACTCGCCACCCGCGCCACCCCACTGACCACGGTCACAGGCCGCGGGCGCGGCAGACGGCATGTAGTCCTCGGTCGTCGTGCGGTGCAGGTGTCCCAACATCGCAAATCTTTTGCAGGCGAGCTGAGTTCGACCACCGACACACTGTTCACCGTGCCGCACAGCGCGGTCCGCAAGCACGTCGGCGTGCTGGGTGGGCCGGGCAGCGGCAAGACGACAGGAATGGGCCGGTTGAGCGTCGCCGCGCACATGGCCTCCCACGAGCGCTATCTCGCCGCTGCTGGAAAATCAGCTGCCACGCGAAAGGCCTTGGGAATCAAGCCGAAACGCGGCGTAGGGCTCTTCCTGTCCTGCAAGGGCGGCGTCGAGGACCTGGTCACCTACGCAGACCTCAAAGCCGCGCTGATGGCAGCCGGAGTGCATCCGTCGAAGATCGCGATGGTCCCGGCGGACAAGCTCAAGCTGTGGGGTTTGGCGGCGGCACCGATGCGCCACGTCATCGAAGACCTCGCCCCTACCGCGAAAGCCAGCGACTCAGCGCAGAAATTCTACGAGGAACTGCGCATCTCGCTGGTGCACCTGGTCGTCGACGCTCCCGACGCCGACAACGACAAAGGGCCTGGTGAGAACACCCCAGCGAACTCTGCGGAGTTCATGGCTCGCTTCGATCCGGCCTGGTTGTGGCATGCCTGGGGCGGACAGTTCAACGGCGACGGTCACTTCATCATGCCGCCGGACGCCGAGTTCCGCGCCGAGCTCACCGCGATCATCGCCGCCAACGACGGCAAGCAGCCGGTTCTGCCTGCCGAAACCGCACGATTCGGCAACCTGTTCCGGGAACTCGATGGTGTCTTCGACGGGCCGTTCGACCTGCTGGACAAGGACTTCTGGTTCATCACGGTGCCCGGCACCGCACAGAAGTCGGTCGCGATCTCCCAGGCCAAAGCGGTCATCAAGCTCGTCGAACAGGTCGCCGCGACCCCGCACGGGTGCGAGATCACCTTCACCATCGACGAGTTCTCCCGCGTCTCCGAAGGCGCGAGCCTCACCGACGCCTGCGAAGCGCTGCGCTCCCAAGGCGTGGCCTGCATCGTCGGCGCCCACTCATTCGAGTCCCTGGCGGGCACCGACCGTGAAGCGAAGCAGCTGATGAAGGCGTGGTCGGGCGGACTGCTGTGCTTCGGCATGGAAGGCCCCGACGAAATCGTGAACCTCTACGGCACCCGCCGCGCGCTGGAACCCTCACGTCACACCCTCAAAGACCGCCACGGTGACGAGGGCCAGGTCCGCATGCAGGACGCGCTGCTGGTCGACCCGAACCTGCTCCGGCGCCTGCAACCCGGCGACTGCGTCTACATCCACGCCGGCATCGCGACCTGGGGTCGCATCACACCCCTGAACCCCGACGACATCGCGCTGCGGCCCATGGAACCCATTCCCGGACAGAAGAACCCGCGTGGAGGGAGGTGGCTGCGCGCCGGTTCCGCCCTCATTCACGGCAAAGGAGCACCCGCATGAGCGATCGCGACTTCGGCCGCCCCGACAACTACGACGACAGCAACAACGACGACCAGGAGGACCATCCGATGACCAGCCCAGAACCTCTCACCCCTGATGACCAGCCCCGTCCCGACCGCGCCATCGAAGCGCCGAAACAGGACCGGATCGACGTAGATACCCCCAGCGCCGGACAGCTCTATGCCATGTTCCCTGACGCGATCCCGCGCAATACCCCGGAGCGGCGGAAGCGGCACCTTGCCGCAGTCCCGGATCCCAGTGATCTCGCCACCCTGCCTGAGCGCACAACCGAAGACGACGTCGACGACCAACTGCTCGACACTGCCTTGCGGCTGCGCGCGTGGCTGCTGTTCTGGTGGCGCCCGGTCGCCACCAGCGCGGTCGTCCTGGTCATCGCAGTCTGTGCGTTCGTCACCGTCGGCACCGCGATCGGTATCGCCTGGTGCGTCTATGGCACCGGTTGGAGCGCATACACCGTCTGGCAGACCCACGGACGACCGAGCCTGCGACAGGTCTACCTCACCAGACGAGCCAACCGCTGGTAGCCGCCAGCGAAATCCCATTTCTCCCAACGAAACCAAAGGAGACGATACCTATGTCCGAGACCAATGAGATCGACGAAATCAGCCGCGGTGCTTCCCGGATCAGTATTCAGATCGCCCATTTGATCGCCGCTTGGCGCACGACGAACCCCACGGCGGCACGAGTACCGCGCAACGTGCGCCGTGAGATCAACCAGGCGATCAAAGCCGACGCCGAGGAACAGCAGTTCGCCCACGCCCAGGAGCGAATGCGGATGGAACGCACGGTCATCGAGTACCGGTGGAAACTGGTGCAGGACCGCACCATTCGATCCTGGGACACCCAGGGCAGCTGGTTCGAGCGCCAGCGCGACCTGGCCGTCGAGCACGACCGGCTGCGCACCAGCATCTACAACACCGCTTACCTGACCGCGGCCGAACGCGGGCAGGTCAACCAGACGATCGACAGCATCCACCGCGACCCCGACGCCACGATCGGCAAAGTGTTCAGAGATGTCGGCGGGTTGACAGTGTTGCGCGCCAAACTGTCCGACGGCATCACCCGGCTGCGAGCCGGGCTGGCCAGTGCCACCGAGCAGCGGCGCCTACAGCAGTGGAATGACCTGCACACCGAGCGTGCCGCGCAGATCGAGCAGCGTCGAGAGCGGCCCGACTGGCTGTATCGCGGCGATGACTGGTCCGAGCCGATCCCCTACATGCCGGTCGACGAGCCGATTCTTGTGCACAGGCCAGGGACCCAGCATGCTCAGCATCGAACGGTGACACTGCGAGAGCTCACCCATCGGGTCAATCGCTATGCCGAACTGCGGTTCGGCCCCGACAGCGAACACGTGACGCCCGAGGACATCGACGCATACGACCGCGCTGCGAACGACTATCGCGATGTACTCATCGCCGACGCGCACTTCTTCGGTGCCGAGCAGGCCGAACTGATGGCCACTTCCCTGAAGAACATCGACCTTGCCTACGGTATCCGTCTCGGAGGCCAGGAACTTCTGCGTGAGCAGAACATCGAGTCCGGTCACTCTGGCGGACATGGCCAGGAGACGCCGACCGAACCGACCCTGGGCCGTAATCAGAGCGACCCCTCACACCTGCGGCCAGAACCGGTCATCACTCGCGAGACTGAGCGCTCCGCCAGCCGTCCACAGCCAGCCCCGAGCACGGAGAACCACAACCCCGTGGACGCGGCCACCGCGGTCGATCCGGGCTACGAAATCCTCGTCGGCACTACCGAATTCATCACGGAGCACCCCGAGCTGGTTGACCGAGGAATCGCTGCGACCTTGTCCGAAGGCTACCAGTGGGCGCTCAACCAGCTCGGTGACGACCGCAACGGCTGGCCCGTCGACGCCGAGGTCACGGTCGGTATCTACCGACCTGGCGACGACCAGCCCGTGTTCAGCGCGGTCGGCCCGCACGGCATGGTCACCGACGAAATCACCCAGTTCCGTGCCGAGCACAACCGCACTCCGCTGTCAGAGGTCGAACAGCTGCGAGCCGAACTGCGGGCCGCCCGTGCCGAGAACACCCAGCTCCGGACCGAGAACACCGAATTGGTCCGCAGGTTCGCAGACAACGACCTGAGCCCGACCAACCCGGCGGACGGCCCCGTGATGCCGGCTCCAGGGCCGAAGCTGGCGCAGCCGATCTTCCAGGGTGCAGTCCTCCCGCAGAGACCGACGCGGCCGACCTTCCAAGGTTCGGTACTCCCGCCGACGATGAACGGTGTCGATCGATGAGCCGAATCCGACAGCAGCCCAACGACGATCATCCCAGCCGCAAGCCCCACCGCCAGCAGCTTGCCTTGTTTCCTGTCGGGGACATCACCGATCCCCCTGGTGTCGTTGGTTCGCCGTCCGCCGCCGAGCAACGCGACGGGGCCTATCTGCCGAGCCAGACGAAAACCCTCCCAATGCCGGTCGACGAGCACCCGCAGATCGAGGGCTTGGATCGGTGAACCTCAGCCAGGCACGCGACAAGGTCGCCAAGCTCCGTGCCCACGCCGCCAGCGTCGACGGCACACCCGAAGCTGTCCTGTTCTACGCCAAGGCCAACGAACTCGCCCATCAGCACGGACTATCGATCACCCCGCCTACGCAATCCCAGTCTCGGCCACCGAAAACCGATCACCAGGCCGAATCCAAAGCCGCCACCACAAAGCCCGCCACCACGCCCCTGAGGAGGACTACGACCATGTCCAACACCGCCACCACAACCAAGCACCGCGCCGCCAGCGACGGCACATTGCACCACGCCTTCACCCCGCGCACCCGAGCCGCATTCACTCGCAACAGCGAACCTGGCAGCGAGATCACTGGATACATCGTCGCCATGGAGGAGGAGCCCGACCGCGACTTCTACACCAAAGCGCCGAAGCTCAACGAGGACGGCACCGAACGAATGGTTCCGATCCTGATTATCCAAACCGACGGCACCACCAAGCCCTATGGCCCGGGCCTTCGGAAGCTGTGGGTGCGCAGCGGCATCGCCGATGCACTGATCGGTGCTTGCCTCGATATCGGCACCCGCAAACCGGCGGTGGGCGGCAAAGTCCGCATCCGCTTCGAGGGGCTGGGCGAGCCCCCCGCCCGCAACTTCGCCGCACCGAAGCTTTACAGCGCAACCTACGAACCGCCTGTCGACGAGGAGGCGTGCTGATGACCGAACCGGCCGACCACGGAACCTCGGTGCCAACGCCCGACACCATCAAGTTTCGACTGACCGGCGAACGTGAAGACATCGCCGGGATGATCGCCGCTCTCGACCCCGTGCTCGACATCGTGCAGGACTGGCGAATCTACCCGCAGCGCACTGGCACCCGGGTCAGCGCTTACCTCGAAGCCCGCCGCCGGCTGGGCTTGGAACAGAGTAGAGGTGACGAATGATGGCGCGCACCCCCGAGGAACACGCGGCGATCGACCGCGCGAACGAGTTGCTTCGATCGCTGCGCAATGCGACAGCCGCAGCCAACAACCCGGAATTGGCCTACTACCCGGAACATCCCACCGACAAGGTGCTTCGAGAACTCGGCAACCGCGAAATGGACTGCGAGACCAACTACTTCGAACACCTGCAAGCGCACCGAGTGGTTTTGGGTAACCATCCAGATTTCCGTGCCGACTACGGGTTTCTGGACGAGCTCGACGCTGAGCGTATCGAGCTCGCTGACTGGCAGACCTGGACTGGCGACCCCGAGCAACCGATACGCCGCAGCGACCGCCACCTGGATCGCTGACCACAACAAAAGGAAGGACTCCCTAATGAGCAATTTCTACTCCACCGCGGCGGCGAAGGCAGGTGCGTGATGGCGAGCTTCGATTTCAACTTCGTCGCCGAGCGGCTGAACCTCACCTACCGGCCCGCACATAGCACTGCCTCCGGTGCTGCGGTGCATGCCTCGGTGCAGATCCGCGCCGGATCCGAGAGCGGCGAAGCGCGGCTGACGCTGTGGATCGAGGACGCGCACCGGCTTGCCGAGGACCTGTCCGATGTCCTTGCCGAGCACGCCGAGGCGCAGCGTCAGGGCCGGGGCGCGACCCGCGAGCGGGGTGAGCCGTGACCGGATCCGATTCCGGTGCGCACCTGGTGCACAGCAGCGATCCTGCTGTGCACCACCCCGCACCGAGCGGTGCACAGGGCGGTGCGCAGCGGCCCGTACGGGCATGGCCTGTGGTCGTGCTGGCGCTTCCGGCGTTCGTCGCGATCTGGTCCGGGTGGGTCGGGCTCGGGCAGCTGACCGGGTTCGGGCCTGTGCAACCGCTGCCGGGAATCTGGGACGACCTCACTATCAACACCGCGATCACCCTGCCGATCGGGATGGAGGCCTACGCCTCCTACGCCCTCTACGTGTGGCTGTCCGGCCGGATCCGCTCCGACAATATCCGCAGCTACTCGAAGTATTCCGCGCTCGGTGCCCTCCTGCTGGGTGCTGGCGGGCAGATTGCCTACCACCTCATGAAAGCCGCCGACGTCACCACCGCTCCGTGGCCGGCGACGGTGTTCGTGGCCTGCCTTCCCGTTGTGGTCCTCGGCATGGGTGCAGCGTTGGCGCACATGATCCTGCGTGAGCACCACGGTGCGCACCAGCCCGAACCGGTGGTGCAGATTCCCGAATCAGCGGTGCACACAGTCGAGCCAGTACGCACCGTCTCAGTGCGCGAGACCCGGACCGAAACCCTGTCGACGTCGGCGGAGGTGGCCGTCGCACCGGCGGCGGTTGCAGAGATTGAGTCCAGAGCACAGATCAAGAACGGGGCCAGTGCACCAGCCGATCAGTGGGCCGCGGTCGCTGCGCAGCTGTGCGGAGCGGACCCAGCCGGGCGCCGAGATCCGAACAAAGTTGCCGAGATTCTGCACCTGCGTCACGACGAGGGCTTGTCACACGCCCGCATCGCGGAACGGGTCCAGGTCAGCTCTTCGACAGTGACTCGGACACTGACCGCCGCACAGGAATACACGATGGAAGGAGGCCATTGACCAATGGCTGGTACTGATCTGGCCGAAAACGGCTGGTACACAACTGAAGAGGTCGCGGAACTATTGAAGGTCGATCCCTCGAGCCTCCGGCGCTGGCGCACCGCGAAACCGCCACAAGGGCCTCCATTCGTCCATGTTTCCGGTCGGGTGACGCGATACCTCGGTGCCGACGTACTCACGTACCTGCTGAGCAATCGCACCGATCCGGCCGCGGCAGCATGATGGACGTACCGCCTGTGGACGTGATTCCGCTCGGTGTGAAAATCCGGGCGGACATCGAGGAACGGGACCGCGCGAGGCCGTTCCGGGCGCGCGTCCGATGGACGGACCCGGAGACCAAGGCGCGGCCGTCGAAGTCCGCAGCGTTCGATACCCGCGACGAGGCGGAAGAGTGGGTAGCGCAGGTCCAGGGCGCCGCTGCACGAGGTGTCGACCCCAAGATGGCGACCGCGACCCTGGCCGACTACGGCAATGCTAGCTGGAAGACGGCCATGCGAGGTCTCGAGGAAAAGACGGTCGGAGACGCTTATCTGCCCGCATGGCGTCGACGAGTCGTTCCCGCGCTCGGGCACCTGCCGGTCACCATGGTGACCGCCGGCCTTGCCGACCGCGCAGTAATGAACTGGATCAGCAACGGGGTAAGTAAATCTGCGGTAAAGAACAGCTTGGCAGTACTCGCCCGAGTGCTGGACCAAGCTGTTCGCGATGAGGTGATCGAGCGTAACCGCGTCGAGGTCAATGGCTGGCAAAGCCAGTACGAGCGATACGAGGACGAACTCGACGACCCGAGATCGCTCGCACTTCCGGACTGGGCAGCGCTGACCGAACTCGCTGATGCGCTGGTTCTCGCTTCGGCCGGGCAGTACCGGGTTTGGGGAGACGTCGTCCTCTTCGAAGCCTGCACTGCTACTCGCATCGGTGAAGTCTCGGGCTGTCGCGTCGGTGATATTGATACCGAGCAATGGATCTGGAAGCTCCGACGCCAGACTGCGCCAGGTCCAGGAGGACTGAAAGACAAAGGGACGAAAGGCAAACGGGCGCGGAAGATTCCGATCATCGAGGAAGTCCGTCCCCTCGTCATGGACAGGATTCGCGCCGCGAACAACAATCCCGACGCCAGGCTATTCGTGGGCCCCCGTGGTGGCCGAATCCAGACCGGGGTACTGCGCAGGGCAACTCACTGGGAGAAGGTCGTCAGCCGGCTCGGCTACGAGCATCTCCGCCGCCACGATCTTCGGCATACAGGACTCACTTGGTTCGCCGATGCCGGGGTACCGCTGCATAGGTTGCAGCAGATCGCCGGGCATACCGATCCCAGAATCACCCAGCGGTACCTGCACCCCGACATCCAGGCCTTGCAGAACGACGGCGAGTTGCTGTCCCGGTTCCTGTCGATACCGAACGTCGGTCCGCAGGCTCCAGAGCTGCTGGCGAGCCTCAGTCAGGAGCGCGGGTCCCCAAATGGTCCCCATCTCCGGATTGTCAGATAGGCAAAATCCCCTCCGACCGCAGGTCGGAGGGGATTTTGCATGGTCGGGCTGACAGGATTTGAACCTGCGACCACCTGACCCCCAGTCAGGTGCGCTACCAAGCTGCGCCACAGCCCGTTGCTCCCGCTCGGCGGGTGCTTGAAGAGATTAGCGCACTACCCCCCGTTGGAACCAAATCGGCTGGTACGACAGGCCGGGGAGTCCTGGATTCGGGTGCTTGACCTGGCTCTGTCTCACGCGAAGGACGCGTGCATCTCCCAGATCAGGATTTCGGCTGGTTCGGTGGCGGTGATGCGGTGGCCGCCAACGGTTGTGGAGCGGACGGTGTCGCCGGTGGCGAGGGGGCCGAGGGATTCGAAGGTGACGGTGCCGCGGGCGAGGAAGAGGTGGTTGAAGGGGGCGGAGGGGAGGTGGATGGAGTGGCCGGGGTCCAGGCGGGCCACGTGCAGGGCGGCGTAGCGGTTGCCGAGGGTGATGGCGGTGGTGTCGCGATGGCGGCGCATGCCGGAGGCGACGGTCACCAGGGTGTTGCCGCCGAGTTCGGCGGCAACGTCCATCTCCTGGTAGCTGGGCGGGCGGCCGCTCTCGTCCGGTGGCACCCACATCTGTACTACGCGCAGCGGGCGGGTTTCCCGGTAGCCCGCACCGTTGCGCTCGGAGTGCAGGATGCCGGTGCCCGCGCTCATCCGCTGGGCGAGCCCGGGGCCGATGATTCCGGAGTGACCGGCCGAATCCTGGTGCACGACGGTGCCTTCCAGCACCCAGGTGATGATCTCGGTGTCGCGGTGCTGATGGGTGTCGAACCCGGCGCCGGGATCGACGGTGTCGTCGTTGTGCACCATCAGCAGGCCGTGCGCGTTGGCGGCCAGGTCGAAGTTGCCGGTGAACGGGAACGACTGCCGGGAGTCGAGCCATTCGTTGCGCCAACGGACCCGGTCGGCGGCGGGGATGAGGCGCAGGCCGTCGGTGGTCATTCGGTGTGCGGGATTCGAGTCGAGGGGATGACACCGAATCGGCCGGCCTGGAAGTCCTCGAACGCTTGGACCAGTTCGGCGCGCGTGTTCATGACGAACGGCCCGTACTGGGCGACCGGTTCGTGGATCGGCCTGCCGCCGAGCAGCAGCAGTTCCAGGTCGGGTTCGGCCGCGGGGGTGCTGGTGGCGGCGGTCGCGGTCAACGCCGCGCCCGGCCCGAACACCACCAGTTGTCCCTTGCGGACGGGCCGCCGCTCGACGCCGACGGTGCCCGCGCCCGCCATCACGTACGCGAGGGCGTTGAAGCCGGGATTCCACGGCACGCTCAGTTCGGCGCCGGGGCTCACGGTCGCGTGCACGAGCGTGATCGGGGTGAAGGTGCTGCCCGGTCCGGCGTGGCCGTCCAGTTCGCCCGCGATCACCCGCAGCAGCGCGCCACCGTCCGCGGAGGAAAGCAGTGCCGCCTGTCCGCCTCGAATGTCCTGGTAGTGCGGCGGATCGAATTTGTTGGCGCGTGGCAGGTTGACCCACAGTTGCATGCCGTGGAACAGCCCGCCCGAGGCGACGAGCGCCTCCGGCGGCTTCTCGATGTGCAGGATTCCGCTGCCCGCGGTCATCCACTGGGTGTCGCCGTCGCTGATGGTGCCGCCGCCACCGTGGGAGTCCTGGTGTTCGAAGACGCCGTCGAGCATGTAGGTGACGGTTTCGAAGCCGCGATGCGGATGCCATGGCGTGCCCTTCGGCTCGCCCGGCGCGTATTCGACCTCCCCCATCTGGTCCATGTGCAGGAACGGGTCGAGGTCGGCGGCGGCGACGCCGGCGAAGGCGCGGCGCACCGGGAATCCCTCGCCCTCGAACCCGGACGGCGCGGTGGTCACCGAGCGTACGCCGCGCTGACGGGCCAGCGCCGGGTCCGGCGCCGGCACGCGGGGCAGGGTCATGGTGTCGGCAGTGATGGCTGGCATGACGACCTCCGAGGTAGTTCAAATTTTGTCTATCATTTGAACACCGGAGTCGGGCACATTGTTCCCAGCACTGAAAACAGCGGTTACGGCGATATAGTCGAGTTCTGAACCGAATGAAGGGCACTGCATGTCGAGCACCTTGAACGAGCGGGAAGTGACAGCGTGGCGCGCCTACATCGACGCCAGCATCCGCCTCGAAACCCGCCTCGACGAGGGCCTGCGCGCCCAGTGCGACCTCACCCTGATCGACTACCACGTCCTGGTCCTGCTGCACGAGGCCCCGCACCATCGCCTGCGCATGAGCGACCTCGCCGACAAGATGGTCTTCTCCCGCAGCCGTGTCACCTACCAGGTGGATTCCATGCGCAAACGCGGCCTGGTCGCCCGCGAACCCGCCCCCGACGACGGCCGCGGCTCCCTGGCGGTGCTCACCGCCACCGGCCTGGAAACCTTCCTCGCCGCCATCCCCCGCCACGCCGCCACCGTCCGCGAACTCTTCCTGGACGACCTCAGCGAAGACGAACTGAACTGCGTCGCAAAGATATTCGCCCGATTGCGGGACAGCCTCCAGGAACCGCTCAGCACATGACCTGAATATCTCCATGGTGCCGAAGGTCGCGTAGCTCCACAGCGCGTATCCGGCAGCGGAGGTCATGCCTCCGAGGCGCCGAACGGATCGGTCTCGAATACCTCCGACAGTGCGCGACGTGGTGTTCGCTCCAATGGTGCCGCGGTGCGGGGCATGCGTCCCAGCCGCATCATGACGTGCGGGTAGGCGCAATCGTGCAGTACGGAGGTACGGATGCGGGAGCGCAGTTCGGGAATACCCAACGGTTCGGATTGCAGGCTGGTCGCCAGGCCCCGCCGAGTCGCCTCGAGCAGCATCGCGCTGGTCGCCTCCCCCGCCTTCAGTTGCGCCAGGAAGCCGTCGTGCGCGGTGCAGACCACCGCCCAGTGCGCCCGGTCCTCCTCGTCGGTGTATTCGGAGAGTTCCGCGGCGGCGAAATTGCGGAGCGGGATCTCGCCCGGCAGCCGCGAGGGTGGGATATTGCGAGCCGGAACGCCTTCCTCCCGGCCGTGGCAGCCACTCCATTCCTCGAGTTCGCGCAGGTACTCCGGATCCGCCGCGTGTCTGCGCGCAGCCGAGCGCATCGGCTCGGTCAGTGTGGGCAGCATGGTGTGGGGCACGTGGCGCGCGACGGCGCCGTATTCGGTCGCCAGGGCCGATATCGTGCGCAGATCGCCCGCCGAGGCGGTGTCCGGATACCGGCGCCGATCCGACCGGCGCGACAGCGCGGCCGCGGCGAGCTCGATGACGTGATCTGTCGGCGGTTGTCGGCGGAAGGTCATCGAGGCCAGGTGGTCGGGCCGGTCCGGGTCCGGCAGCCGGACGATCTCGGTGTGCCAGCCGAGGGTCGCGAAGGCCACCCGCAGATGATGCAGGGCCGCGCCGCAGCTGACCATCAGTGCCCGCCCGCAGGGATCGGTCGCGGCGATCTGCCGGGCGAAGTCGGCGAAGAACTCGAGTGATCGTTCCCGCAGCTGCCACCGCCACGGCTGAGTGTTGTGCACCGAGGGCGCGCGGATGGCGAATTCCAGGGCGTCGCGGCAGGTCGCCGCTTCCGGAATCGTGGACATCGTGGACCTCCCTCTCCGCCCGCGGCGTGTCGAGGACCTACCCGATGGCTGTGCCCAGTTTCCGCCCGGCAAAACCGAGACCTGAGTGGCTCGGGTATTCGGCTGATCCTCGTGCGGACGGCCGGCGGGAAGCACCGACCAGTGCGAAATCGTCGTCCTGGAGGAACTGGGCATTTCCGAACTACAGCAGGTCGACTAATTCCATTGCGGCCGAACGGGTTTGCTCCGGGTCCTCCGGTACGCCCAGAAGTCGCAGGATGGCATCGGGGATCAGGCGGTCCGCGTATTCGGCGGCGGCGCCCTCGTCGGAGCGGATATTGATCACGGATTCGACCAGCCGGAAGGGCAGCTGTTCGACGCCGGGGACAGCACTCGCGGCGGCGGCGAGCCGCTCGTAGTGCCGGCGCAGGGTGTCGCGCCGTTCCCGGAAGGCGGCGAAGCGCTCGCCGCGCAGTTCGGGAAGCAGGTAGAGCGCGCCCAGATTCCAGCGGGCGGCCCGCAGTTGACTCACGTCGAACCAGGCCAGGGCATAGAGCCGGACCGCGGCGGGGGCCGGGTCTTTCGCCAGCGCCTCGGCGAATTCGAGTGGCGCTGTGATGGTTTCGGCCAGCAGCAGATCGAGGATGTCGTCTTTGGACGAGAAGTGGTGATATAGCGAGGCCTGGCGGATGCCGACGGCGTCGGCAATGCCGCGAGTGGAGGTATTGCTGTAGCCGTTGATGGTGAACAGCTCGGCGGCCGCGTCGAGGATCTCGGCGCGGGGCGTCTGCCCGGCTCGGCGCCGGGGTTCCAGCCGGGGCCGACCGGGTCCGATGTGGGTCACTCCGTGACTCTATCGTCCCGGGCCGTACCGGCGGTTTCGCCGAACCGTGAGGTTTCTGTCACTTGATAGAAATAGCGGAAATCCAAAAGTAACCGGACGCCACGAGATGGATACAGCGCCGTCACCGGCGTGGCCCGCGCGGCTGAAAACCTTTCACTCGATAGTTATTCATCCGCTCGCCGAAAGATCCGCCATGGTTGCCACCGATCTCAGCGCCGAAGGCGCGGACCTCGCCCGCTTCGGGTATCAGCCCGTCCTGCATCGCAAACTCGGCCGCTTCGCCTCGTTCGCGGCCGGTTTCTCCTTCGTCTCCATCCTCACCACGATCTTCCAATTCTTCGGTCTCGGTTACTCTTTCGGCGGCGCGGCGTTCTTCTGGACCTGGCCCCTGGTGTTCGCGGGCCAGCTGCTGGTCGCCCTGAACTTCGCCGAACTCGCAGCGCGCTACCCGATCTCGGGGGCCATCTATCAGTGGGCGCGCCGCCTCGGCGGTGAGCTGGTGGGCTGGTTCGCGGGCTGGATGATGATCATCGCCCAGATCGTGACCGCCGCGGCCGCGGCCATCGCGCTCCAGGTGGTGCTGCCCGCGATCTGGGCAGGCTTCCAACTGATCGGCACCGATACCGCACTCACCTCCCGTGACGGAGCGATGAACGCGGTCCTGCTGGGAAGTCTGCTGCTCGCCTTCACCACCACCATCAATGTGATCGGCATCGATCTCATGTCACGAATCAACTCGATCGGCGTGACCATCGAGATCGTCGGCGTGGCCGCGGTGATCGCACTGTTCTTCACCAACGCCGAACGCGGACCCTCGGTCGTACTGCACGCCGATCAGGCCGCACCGGGACCGTACTGGGCCGCCTTCCTGGTCTCGGGCCTGATGGCCGCCTACGTGATGGTCGGATTCAATTCCGCCGGTGAGCTTTCCGAGGAAACGGTCAATCCCCGGCAGGTAGCTCCGCGCACCATTCTCAGCGCCCTGACGGTGTCGGCGCTGGGCGGCGGGCTCATCCTGCTCGGCGCTCTCATGGCAGCGCCGAGCCTGTCGGACGGCGCGCTCGCGACCGAGGGCCTGGGCTATGTGATCACCGCGAAGCTGGGCACACTGCCCGGCAAGATCGTGCTGGCCTGTGTGGCGTGCGCGATCACCGTGTGCACCTTGGCGATTCAAACCGCCGGATCACGTCTCATGTTCTCCATGGCCCGGGACGGCAAGCTGCCCTTCGCCCAGCGCCTGGCGACCGTGCATCCGCGCTACGGGACCCCGGTGCTGCCCGCCGTGGTTATCGGGATGCTCGGGATCGGGCTGCTGGTGCTCAACCTGGGCAACGCCGCCATCTTCGCGACGCTGGCCAGCGTCTGCATCGTCACCATCTACCTGGCCTACGCCATGGTGACCACACCGCTGCTGGTGCGCAGGATCAAGGGCAGCACCGGATTCCGGACCACCGACGAGGACGGCACCCCGCTGTTCAGCCTGGGCCGCTGGGGGCTGCCGATCAATATCGCCGCGGTGCTGTGGGGTCTGGCCATGGCCGTGAACCTGGCCTGGCCGCGTCCGGAGATCTACACCCCGGCCGGTGGCGCCTGGTGGATGCTCTGGGCCGCACCGCTTTTCGTGCTCGCCACCGTGATCGTGGGTATCGCGGTGTACCGCGTGGTGACCACCCGCTCGGCGACCGGCACCGATCCGTTGCCGCAGCCTGCCTGAGGTACACACCGAATTCCGCTCTCGTACAAGGAGTATCTATGACCCGCACTGCGGATACCTCGAGCGCACGCGCGCACGCGCGCTCCCAGGCGGCCGCCGCCACCCTGAACGCACCCGTACTGCCCGACGACGTGGATCAAGCGAAAGTGACCTTCGCCCAGCGAATTCCGCCGGGCGGCTACGCGAACGTCGTGTTCGGCCGGGGTACCCGGGTGCGGTTCTCGGATCCGCTGGGCGCGGCGTGCGCCCACCTGTTCCTGCTGCGTGCCGAATCACCCTGGGAGCGGCTGAATGTCGCCGACACGGTGAAGGTGCCGTGGCAGGCCTACCTGGGGCACGGCCACCCGTTGCTGTCGGATCAGGGGCGGGTGCTCGCCACCGTCGTCGGCGACTCCTCCGGTCGGCACGACACACTGTGCGGGCCGACTTCCCCGGCCCGGGACGGGCTGCGGCTGGCCGGAGTGAAACAGGGCCTGACACCGCGTGACCTCGGCCCGTCGGTGTCACTGTTCCGGGGTGTGCGGGTCGAGGCCGACGGCACTCTCACCCCGACCGGGTCCGCGGGCGCGGGCGCCGCCGTCGACCTGCTGATCCACCTGCCGGTCACCCTGCTGGTCGCCAACGCCGCACACCCCCTGGATCTTTCGCCCACCACCGACCTCGACCTGGTGGCCTGGTCCGCGCCGGCGGAGCTGACCACCACGCACAACACCGATCCGGAATACCTGCGCGCCCTGGAGAACACCGAGCGCGACCGGAACGCACGCACCCTGGAGACCCTCGCATGATCGCCACATCCCGCACCGTCGTACTGGACCAGACCGTCCCCGCTCGCAGCCCGTGGTCGGCCGTCGTGCGCGCCGGAGAGCAGTGGGAGATCATCGATCTGCACGGCAATCAGGCGGTGGACTGCCTGCTCTACTCGGCGGCCGATCACAGCGATCGCTACAGCGCCCAGGCCACGGTCAGCGCGCAGCGCAACATCTTCCTGACCACCGGCAGTGTCCTGCTCACCGATGCCGGTACCGCATTGATGACGGTGCTGGCCGACGAGGTCGGCAACCACGACACCATCGCGGGCGCCTGCTCGCAGGAGTCCAACACGCTGCGCTACGGCCACCACACGCGCCACCAGCACGCCTGTGTGGAGAACTTCCTTGCCGAGGGCCTGAAATGGGGCCTCGGCAAACGGGATCTGGTGTCCAACATCAACTGGTTCATGAATGTCCCGGTGGAGGCGGACGGCACGCTGGGCATCGTGGACGGCCGGTCCGCGCCCGGTAAGACGATCACACTCCGGGCCGAGATCGACACGCTGGTACTGGTATCCAACTGTCCGCAGATCAACAATCCCTGCAATGGTTTCGACCCCACCCCGGTGCGCATGGTGGTGACCCGATGACAGCCGTGCTGCCGGAACCCGTCCGCATTGCTCGAGACACCACGACCATGCGGGTACTGCGGCCGGGAATGCTGACCACTGTGCAGGATTGGCCGGGTCGGGTCGGCTACTGGCATGTGGGCGTACCGCCGTCGGGTCCGATGGACGACCTGTCGTTCCGGTTGGGCAATCGCGCGCTGGGCAATCCCGAGGGCGCCGCCGGACTCGAATGCACGCTCGGCGGACCGGCTCTGGTGTTCGACGCTGCGACCTGGGTGTGCGTGACCGGCGCGCCGACGCCCGTCACGGTGAACGGGCAACCGGTGCGGCAGTGGCGAAGTGTCCCGGTACCCGCGGGCGGCGTGCTGGATGTGGGCGCGGTGCGCGGGCCGGGCATGCGGTGCTACATCCTGATCGCGGGCGGTCTCGACGTACCCGAATATCTGGGCAGCCGAGCCACTTTCACGCTCGGCAAGTTCGGCGGCGCGACCGGCCGGGCGCTCGCCGCCGACGACGAGCTCGCCATCGGCGCGCCGATCGGGAGTGTGCGCGCGGGCGTCACCGGTGACGACCAGCCCGTGCTGACCCGGCGCTGGGAGCTGGCGGTCACCGAGGGGCCGCACGGTGCGCCGGAGTTCTTCACCCGCAAGGACTTCGACACGATCCTCGACACCGACTACGAGGTGCATTTCAACTCCGATCGGACCGGGGTGCGCCTGGTCGGGCCGAAGCCGCGGTGGGCGCGCCCCGACGGCGGCGAGGCCGGGATGCATCCGTCCAACATTCACGACAACGCGTATTCCATCGGGGCCCTGGACTTCACCGGCGACACTCCGATCCTGCTGGGGCCGGACGGCCCGAGCCTGGGCGGATTCGTCTGCCCGGTGACAGTGGTCGCCGCCGAACGCTGGAAGCTGGGCCAGCTCACCCCCGGCGATACCGTGCGTTTCGTCCCGGTGCGCGCCGATCGCGCGGCGTCTCCGCGTGCTCTCGGCGCGCACCGCCGCGCGAACTGGCCGATCGTGCTGTCCGGTGGCGGCGACGGTGACGACGGCGTGCTGGCCCGCCGCGACGGCGCGGACGCCTCGGTCACCTACCGGCGCCAGGGCGATGACGGCGTCCTGATCGAATACGGGGACCTGACACTGGATCTGGAGCTGCGTGCGCGAGTCCACGCCTTGCACCGCGCGCTGCTGGACCGAGGCGAACCGGGCGTCACCGAGCTCACTCCGGGGGTGCGCTCGCTCCAGGTGCGGACCGATCCGGATCGTCTGCCCACCCCGAAACTGCTCGCTCTGCTGGGCGAGGTGGAGAACGACCTCCCGGCCGCCGAGGATCTGGTGGTGCCGAGCCGGACTGTTCGGCTGCCACTGTCGTGGGACGATCCGTCGACCCGGGAGGCGATCACCCGCTATATGCACGGTGTCCGCGCGGATGCGCCCTGGTGTCCGTGGAATATCGAGTTCATCCGGCGCGCGAACGGATTGGCCACGGTGGACGAGGTTTTCGACACCGTCTTCGCCGCCGAATACCTGGTGCTCGGGCTCGGCGACGTCTATCTCGGTGCGCCCGTTGCCACGCCGACCGATCCCCGGCACCGGCTGGTGACCACCAAATACAATCCGGCCCGCACCTGGACGCCGGAGAACGCCGTCGGCATCGGCGGGGCCTACCTGTGTATCTACGGTATGGAGGGACCCGGCGGCTACCAGTTCGTCGGGCGGACCACCCAGGTGTGGAATCACCGCTCGTCGGGTTATGGCGAAGATCCTTGGCTGCTGCGCTATTTCGATCGCATCAGCTGGTATCCGGTGAGTGCGCAAGAGCTCACGGATCTGCGCGCCGACTTCGCGGCCGGACGCGGTGAACTCCAGGCCGAGGACGGCGAGTTCCGGCTCACCGACTATCGCGCTTTTCTCGCCGCGAACGCCGAGTCCATCGCGAGGTTTCGGGCGCACCAGTCCGAAGCCTTTACCGCCGAGCGTAATTCGTGGCGGGACAGCGGCGAGCTCGCCGAAGCGCACTGACCACCGAGATTTCGAGGAGCCGACATTGACCGACTGGATCCACCGCCGCGCCGACACCGCCGTGACGGCCGAGCTGGCCACCGCGACCGGACAGCTCGCGGGAATTCGCTTGGCCGTCAAGGACAATATCGATGTAGCCGGCCTGCCCACGACCGCGGGCTGCCCGGAGTACGCCTACCTGCCCGGCGTGGACGCGGCGGCGGTGGCGGCGCTGCGAGCACACGGCGCGACCGTGGTGGGCAAGACGAACCTGGATCAGTTCGCGACGGGGCTGGTCGGCACCCGCTCACCGTTCGGAACCGTGGAGAACGCCGTCCGGCCGGGATTCGTCGCGGGCGGTTCGAGTTCCGGCTCGGCGGCGGCGGTGGCGCGCGGGGACGCCGATATCGCCATCGGCACGGATACGGCGGGGTCCGGGCGGGTCCCGGCGGCGCTGCACGGCATCGTCGGCATCAAACCGACCGTGGGCGTGGTGTCCACGGCCGGTGTGGTACCTGCCTGCCGCTCCTACGATTGCGTCACCATCTTCGCCGCAGACCTGCGGCTGGCAGGCCGGGCCATGGGTCTCATGGCAGCCGGTGCGCCCGCTCGCCCGTGGCCCGCAGATACCCGGCTGGCCGCGCCGCCGAACCCCGTCGTGGCCGTATTCCGAGCGCTACCCGATCTGGATCCGCAGTGGCGCAGCGCTTTCGACGCGACCGTCGATCGGCTGCGCGACCAGGGCGCACGCATCGTGGAAGTCGATCCGGAGCCGTTCCTCGCGGCCGCCCGGCTGCTGTACGGTGGCGCGCTCGTGGCGGAGCGGTATTCGGCCGTGGGCGAGTTCGTCGACGCGCACCCCGGCGCGGTCGATCCGACGGTGGCCTCGATCATTCGCGCCGCCCGCGGGCTTCCCGCGCACCAATTGGCCACGGACCAGGCGGAATTGGAGCGCCTGCGGGTATCCGCGCTGGGGGCGCTGGCGGGCGCGGACGTCCTGCTGGCGCCGACCGTACCCACGCATCCGACCATCGCCGAGGTGGCGGACGATCCGATCGGGGTGAACTCCCGGCTCGGCACGTACACCAATTTCTGCAACCTCTTCGACCTGTGCGCGGTGGCGGTTCCGGCCGAGGGAACCGGGGAGATACCGCTGGGCGTGACGGTTTTCGCCCGCGCCTTCGAGGACGCGGTCGCCTTCGATGTCGCGACGACCATCTGCGCGACATCGGCCACCCGAGCCCTGCCCGCCGCGCCCCCGGACACGGAACCGGCCTGGCCGTCGGCGATCGCCCCGGCACACGAGCTGATCGTCTTCGGCGCGCATCTGCGCGGTCAACCACTCGAACACCAGCTCACCGGACTGGGTGCGCGCTGGGCGGGCCAGGTGCGCACCACCCCGCGCTATCGCCTCGCGGTCTTGGATACGGCGCCGCCCAAACCCGCCGTCACCCGGGCCGCCGACGGCGAGTCCGGCACCGCGGTCACCGGCGAGCGGTGGCTGCTCTCCCCCGCCGCGCTCGGACGATTCCTGGCCGCCCTGCCCGCCCCCATGCAACTCGGCGCCGTCGAACTCGAGGACGGTTCGTGGCGGACCGGCTTCGGCGCCGCGGGCGCGGCCGCCGAATCCGCGCGGGACATCAGCGAATACGGCGGTTGGCGGGCGGCGCTGGCAGCGGGTGCGGTGGGTTGATCTTCGTGTCAGCGCAGCTGTCAGGGCGACGTCAGGGCGGTGTCAGCCCGGCCCGACACAGTGTGTTCATCGAACAGAGCGGCCCCGAAACCACCGGGGCCACAACCGAAACGAGGAACATCATGATCACCACCGCCACCCTGACCGACCAGGACAAGGCCACCCTGCGCACCGCCGCCTACGGCGCCGTCTCGCTGCTCGCTGCCGCCGGTGCGCCGCACAAGACCGTCTCCCAGGGCACCATCGCGCTCAGTTCCGCGACCGGACTCGTCGGACACGTCCTCTCGGCCAAGTCCCGCGACATCCGCCTGCCCGGCAAGACCGTCGCCGAACTCGCCGACCATGTCCTGCCCGCCCTGACCGCCGCCATGTCCTGCCTGTCCACCGACCCCGGCGAGGCAGCCAACTTCCGCGACACCGTCCTCGTCGCCATCCAGTCCGCCACCCATCCCGCCAAGGGCGTACCGGCCCCGGCCGTCACGGCCATGGCGGCGAAGATCGCCGCCGCCCTCGCGGCCTGAAGACCGGCGGACGTCCTCCGGTTCCGGTGATCAGGTCGATCACCGGAACCGGGCCACCGGGTAGCGGCGGCGCACTTCCAACTCTCCTAGCTCGGAAGGCGGGCGATCACGCGGTGCGCGAGGTCGGTGACCTCCGCTTCGGTCCGTTCGGCCGGGAACTCGGCGGCCGGGCCGCTCCAGCTGATATCGATCGTGACGTTTCGGGTCAGCGTGATGAGCCTGGTTCCCAGGCCGGGATAGCGGCGAGCGCCGGAGCCGACGCCGACGACCAGGTCATCGGCGCTGTTTTCGAGGGCTGCCCGGTCACCGAGACCGGCTACCGGTCGTACAGTGCCGTTCTGCGCCATGAATTCGTGGTCGGATTCGTATCGGCGTCCAGCCGTTTCCGTGCCGCTCGTGGCCGAACCTGTGCCGGCGTGCGCGGTGACGTTCACACGCAGGCGCGGCGGCGGCGCGGGATTGTCGCGATCATAGGAATCGCTTCCCCACGTGCAGGATTGGTCGCTCCCACCGGAATTCGTGTGCCGGGTCGGCAACGATCTCGCCTGCGCGGGAATGTCGGCGGCGAGCGCGGTGCACAGTCCGCTGATGTCGGCGACCAGGGCGGGCGCGGTGGATGTCGGCGCGGCCACCGCCAGCGAGCGGTCCACGTATTTGCCGAGCACGGAACGGAATTGGTCGAAGTCCGGCTCGGTGTACAGCACCGGATCCTCGGCGCTGAGCCAGGTGAGCAGGGGGCACCGGGCACCGGCGCCGACAGCACCCTGCATCTGCTCGGTGCCGAGTTCCTTTCCGGTCGCCGCCTCGTACACGGTGACGTCGTAGCGCCCACGGTGCAGCGGCACGCTCTTGCCGTCGTCGAACGAGCACGAGGTGACGAATTCGCCCTTGCCGGCTCTACCGAGACAGGCGACGATCTGAGTGCGGGCGGGCTCGACCCGCCCCCACTGTAGAGGCCGGTTCGAATCCCAATACGAGGTGGCGACCTCGTTGACCGAGCCGAGATCGGTGGTGACGAACGCGACGATCGGATGCGGGCCCGCACCGGCGTAGGCGGCGGCCCTGGGAAAATAGGACCGCTTCGGTTCGCACGCGCCGCGGAGGTCGCCGTTGTGGGCGAGCTCGCGGGTATCGGCCTGCGGCCCGGCCGGGGTGCCGGTGCCGGGCAGCGAATCACACCCGGTGACCGACATACCGAGGGCCATCAGGGCCGCGAGCCCTATCCACTTGTGCCGCACAGTTTTACCTCTCCTCCGAACGCTCCCCGGGCGACCGGATCCGATCACACCGCGCCGAGAGTAGGCACCCGCTCCCGCGAACTTCTTGCGATCCGCTTAACGGCTCGACCTTGCTCAGGTCCTGCGCGAGATGACCATGATGTACTCACAGGGGGTGTCTGTGCGATTGGCGAAGCCGTGGTCGGCGTCGGCCTGGAAGAATATGGAGTCGCCCGCTTCCAAGGTCTCGCTGATCCCTCCGATCGCGACCGTGAGTGTGCCTTCGAGCACCACGAGCTGCTTCTCCGCACCCGGTGGATAGGCGGGCAACAGTCCGGTGGAGACCTGTGCGGGCAGGTAGTGGACGATCATCTCGCCGCCGCCCGCGCCCGGGGCGGCCGACACCATGTGCCGCTCGAAACCGGTTTCCGGGTCACGGAAAACGGGACGATCGCTCTTGCGCAGGACGACGGCCACGCCGGATGTGGACGCATCCGGCCCGCCGATCAGGTCCGAGAGCGACGCTTCGAGCGCATGCGCGATCCTGGACGCGACGCCGATCGTCGGGCTCTTCTCCCCGCGTTCGACTTTCGACAGCATCGCCCGGCTGACCGACGACCGCGTGGACAACTGCTCCAGCGTCAGGCCCGCTTCCTCACGCCGCTGCCGCACGTTGGCGCCGAACGCGCCGGCCAGGTCGTCATTGTGCGGCGCCTCGGGCCCGTTTCCGTCTTGCTCGACCACCGTGCTCCTCGATCGATGGATAGCTTGTCGCCACAGTCTAGATTTCTCCCAAAGGAGATTATAGTCTTCTATCGAAGACGCGATGTTCGCGCCGAACTGATGGAGGTTTCATGCGTTTCATCTCGAGTGGCCGGCACCATGCCACGTTCGAATTCGGTGATCTGCGGGTGGTCTCGTTGCGAGACGGCTACATCGACATGCCGCCGACTCGGCTCCGCGACGAGAACGGGCGCACGCTACCCGTGATACCACCCGTCGTGCCGATCATCGGCGACAATCTGCGACTGTCCGTCAACGCCTTCTACGTCACCGACGGCACCCGGTCGGTTCTCGTCGACACGGGCGCGTCGAACGTCTGGCACGACCCCACCATGGGATTGATCTACGACGCGCTCGACGAAGCGGGCATCGATCGCGCGCGGATCACCGACGTGGCGATCACCCACCGGCACGAGGACCATGTCAGCGGCCTGGTCGCCCCGGACGGCTCGGAGGCGTTCACCGCTTTGGAGCGCGTGTGGATCGGCGCGGGTGACGTCTCGGTCTTCACGGGACGGCTCGAACCGATTCGCGAACGAGTCGTGCCCGTCTCCGAGCGGGTCGCGATCAACGACTGGGCCACGGCGATCCCGACACCGGGTCACACGCCCGGGCACACCGTCTTCGACATCAGCAGCGGCGGCGGCCATCTTCTCGTCTGGGGCAACACCGTGCACGTTCCCACGCTCCAGTTCGAGCAGCCGAACGTGTCCTGGGAGTTCGATGGTGACCAGTCCCAGGCCCGCGCCGCCCGAGCGGGCCTGCTCGAACAACTCACCCGCCCACACTATTTCGTAGCAGGCGCCCATCTCGACTCACCCGGCATCGCCCGAATCACCGCCGCCGGGAACGGTTTCGCGCTGGAGTATCTCGCGCCGCCGATCGGCTGATCGAGCCGACCGCGGCGCGGGAAGGTACGGAACGCGCCCGACGTCAGCAGGGTTTGGTGATGCGCAGGTCCGGCCAGGGTGGACGGCGCACGAGCGCGGCGGCGGCCAGACCGGCCGCGGTCAGCCCCGTGATCGTTCCGATAGTGACCGCCACCAGGGCGGTACGCGCCTTGATCACGGCGACGCGATCGCGCGCGGGCTTCCAGACCACCTCGCCGCCGTGGACGACGAACACTCCGACCGGCCGCGCCCCGAACTCGTCGAACGCGGCGACCGTAATGATCGTCGCGCCGTCCGCCGTCTCGTACGGCTTCCCGTAGATCACCGAATCATCCACTGCTGGACCGTCATTCGACACCTCTCGAAGCAACGCCCGACCCCTTCCGTACCGGCCCGGGACCTCGACCGGGTCCCGGGAGCGCTCATTGCCACCACCCTATCCGGCAGCCAAGGGGTCGGGGACGATGCGACCGAGCGATTTCTCAGCGATCAGACGCCGCAGTGTTCGTTGAATCGCTCTTCGACGTGGTCTTCGATGCGGCCGCCCCAGTCGATGCACTTGCCTTGCGCCTCGACCTTCGCGTAGGCGTACTCGCCGAAGCGGCGATCGTCGTTGATGACGACCGCGGAGTGGTCCTTGGACTGTCGTACCGCGGCACCCATCGAAATCGGCTCACCCGGCTGGTCCCGCACGGTGACCACGCAGTTCGTCTTGCCGTCGTAGGTGAGGAAGACCGTTCCGCCGCGCAGATCGAGCTTGTCGATCACGGAGAAACCTGAACCGCACTGGCCGGCGTAGTTCGCGGCGGACGCGGTGGCGGGCAGGAAGATCGCCATCCCGGCGGTGATTCCGAGTGCGGCCGTGCATGCGGCGATCGACTTTCCGACGTTGATCAAAGCAGAACCTTTTCCCTCTCGTGTGACATCCAGCGTTCTGCTGGTTACCCGGAGTGGGGAGCGGCCAAACCCGCGCGGCCGGATGATCAGGTCCGTCCGATGTACGCCACTACATCGGCACGACGCTCGGCGAGCGAGCCCAAACCCTTTCTCGCGGTGGACTTCACCTGGTCGGGAGTGGCGTTCTCGGGACCGAGCAGGGCCGTGACGGCGGCGGCGAGCACCCGCTCGGGATCGACCGCTCGCGATCGGGGCGTGCGGTCGGCCGCGGTCGCGAGAAAGCCCGTGGTGAGCGCCTGGAGGGCAAACGCCTGCTCGGCCAGGATCCAGTCGGTGCGGGCCATGCCGTCGGCGCGCCAGAAGGGCAGCACATCGTGCATCATGGCGTCCGGGCCGAGGGTGTCGAACAGGCCGGTCACCTGCGAGTCGGCCGCGAGGACGCCGAGCAGTTCTTCGTCGCGGGCCATCAGCGCCTTCGCGAACGGGTGCGCGGTCGCGAGGCGAAGCAGGAACGGACACAGCCGCGACGGGCGGGCCAGGTCGTAGTCGTTGGTGACCGCCGCGGTGATCTCGTCGGCCATCGCGATGTAATCCCGGCCGACGACACCCATCAGCAAGTCCTCCTTGGACTTCCAATACAGGTAGACCGTGCCCTTACCGACGTGCGCCCTCTTGGCCACCTCGGCGATCGTCACCCCTTTGGCGCCGCCGCGAAGCAGTTCGCCCGCGGCGGCGAGAATCCGCGCGGCCTTGGGCGAACCGTGCTCGGGTAGGTCAGGCAACGGTGGTCCTCTCGTGCGGGCCGGTCGGCGGCAGGTCCCGCACTATCCTGCCGACAATATCGGCATTCTTGAATTCGATGATGTCGGCGCTGTCCATCACCCGGTCCGCGATGCGCCGGCCCAGCGCGGTCCGCGACAACAGCGGCAGCAGGCGGCGGACCAGGATCTGGATTCGATTGTCCATCACGAAGATTCGACGCTGCTCGATTCCCTTGTCCTGATAGTGAGCGAGCAGGGGTCGCAGCACCTGTTCCCATTCGCTCAGCGCGACCTCGACCTCGCCGGGGTGTCGTTCGAGCATGGTGCCGAGCAGGTCCGCGCCCGCGAAACCGGTGGAGACACCCATTCCGGCATAGAGGGTCACACACCACGCGGCGTCGCCGATCAGCACCACCCGCCCGCAGTGCCAGGCGTCCATGCGCACCTGCTCCACCGAATCGAACAGCACCGTCTCGGCGGATTCCAGGGCGGCGACCGCGGCACCGAGGAGATCGCCGAGCGGTTCCGGGCCGAAGGCGGCGCGGACGCGATCAGCGGGCGGCTGGGTGAATTCGGCGTCCACGTCGTCGGTGCGATAGGTCAGCAGAACGGTGGGATCGTGGTCGGCGAACGGGAACACCCACATCGATCGGCCCGCTTCGAACAGGGTCGCGCCCTGCTGCGGCGCGAGTTGCGGAGGCGTGCCGGGGAATTCGAAGGCGGCGATCATGTAGTCGAGGCGCTTCAGGTACCGGGAGTGCGGACCGAACACCAGGGACCGCACGGTCGACCGCAATCCGTCCGCGCCGACGACCAGGTCGAAGCGTTCGGTACGCGAGGTGCCGGCCGCGGTGTCGCGTAGGGTCACCGTCACACCGTCCCCATCCTGCTCGATCGCGGTCGGCACGGTCGAGAACCTCACCTCGACGTCGTCGGGAAGCGCCGAGTACGCGGCCTTTTCGGCGTCGCCGCGCAACATCATCCACGGCTGGCCCGGCAGTTCGCTCATCGGCATGCCGGGGCGGGCGCGCCCGCGGCGATCGAGGTCGAGGGTCGGAGTCGTCGTGGTCCGGTTGTGCATCGCGTCGAGAATTCCCAGCCGTGCGGCGGCGGCACGGCCCGCGCCGAACAGCAGGACGAAGTACCCGCCCGAGCGCCGAGCCGGGGCACGTTCCACGATCACCGGCATCCATCCGGCCCGATGCAGTCGAGCAGCCGTAGCCAGCCCGCTGACGCCCATTCCGACTACAAGAACCCGCTTTTCGAACTCACGCACACTCCGAGGCTAACTGACCGGATTGTTCATTCGGTCAGTCGGTGATGTGAGTCACGCTGTACATCAACGTGTTCCGGGGCCGCTCAGGGCAGCGGACGCAAGCTCAGCAGCGTGCGCGCGGTCGCCACGATGAGGCGGCCGGAGCCGGTCGCGCTGAGCATTACCGAGCCACTGAACGCCGCGCGGTCGCTGTCGATCGCGAGATACGGGATTTCCCAGCGGGTTTCACCGGTGTACAGATCGACTGCCCACAGCCCGCTCGCGTCGGTGAAGATCGCGTGATCGCCGTCGCGGGCCTGCACGTCGCCGTCGCGGTCGGTGGTCATGCGCCACCGCGTCCGCCCGGTGTTCAGGTCCAGGCCCATGGTGGTGTCGGTGGCCCGATCGCGCAGGATCGCGATATCGCCGAGCACAGCGTCCGCGGCGCCGCGGACGGCACCCGGATCGAAGGGCTCGGCGGCGAGCAGGTCGGGGTTGGTCCAGCGCACAGCGCCGTCGCGGCGGTCGTATGCGGTGTCGGCCAGCAGGATCGGGATCGAGTCGTCGGCGGGCTGGTCCAGCGTGAGGTCGTGCACCGCACGGTTGCCGGTGGTGGCGATCATTCGGCCGGCGCGGTCGAACACGTCGGCGCCGTCATCGGTCGCACTGGGGCAATTCGCGCGAATCCGCTCGGTGAGCGCGGGTTCGGTGAGCACGACCCGCGCACAACCGTCGAGTCGTATGGTCCAGGTCGTCGCCCCGGTGCGCAGGTCGAAGCCCGCGACGTCGGCCCCCAGGCTCAGGACACCTTGACCGTGGCCGACATCGAGAGCATCGAAAGGCAGCTCCTCCCAGGCGGTCCCCATCTCGAACCGGCGGGTCCAGTGCCCGTCCGGATCGGCACGGGTGCCCGAATGCACACGCACATCATCGGATTCGACATCGCCCTCGGCGACGAACAGCCTTCCGTCCGTCACCGCCAGTGCGAAGACATACCAGTCGACGGGGGTGCGCGAGATCGCGCCGCTGCCGAGGTCGTATCCGATCAGCTCGCTGGGACCCGGGGTCGCGTTGCTGAAACAGACGAGTTCGCCGTCGAGCGGGGCCGCCGCACACCCACCGAGGCTCGCCGCCGGCGCCCGCCAGCGTGTTTCGCCGGAATCCGCGTCGAGCCCGATCATGACCGCATCGCGCAGCGACATGGAGTCCGCGTCGGCACTGCCCGCGACGGTGACCACGGTGTCCTCGGCGACGAGGAATCCCGGCCCGCCCATATCGAATTCGGTTCCGTAACGCGGCGTGCGAAACTCCGCGCCGGAGGCGTCGACCAGATCGGCGGCGTCGACCTGCCACGCCGATCCCGGTGCGGCATCGTTGGTTCCGGTGATCTTGCGCATCGGCTCGGCGGGGCGGATCAACACCGCGACCGCCCCGGCGACGGTGACCGCCGCGAGGACGGCGGCCAGGACGAGTCCGCGCAATCCGGGTGTCCGGCTCACGAATTCACCTCCAGGCCGGGCGTCAGCGCGATCGTCTCGAGCTGCGCGGCGGTGAGCGGTTCGGCGGGTGCGCTCGCCGCGGAGTCGAGCACGATCTTCGTGCCGGAGGGGCGGGTCACCGCAACCCGCCGGTACACCCGGACCGCCTGGTCGGGCTCATCCATCGCCATACCTTGGGATTCGGTGGCTTGCACTACCGAACCGTCCGGCAGGGTGCGGCCGCTGGATCCAGGATCTGCGGGCAATGTGGCCGGGAGCGCGATTCCGGCGCCGATCGACAGGGTCAGCCGAGAAGTGAGCCCGCCGGCGCTGAGTTCGACGCTCCGGCACAGACCGCCCGGGCCGTATTCGCCCGGCCGCAAACCCGCCAGCGGGCGGTCGAAGGTGTATCCGTCGAGGCGGATCTCGGCGAGCACCGCGTCCAGCCTTTTCGCGACGGACTCCGAGATCGGCTCCGAATCGTCGACGCCGACCGAGCACGCGCCGGTGGACGACAGCGTGCCGGGCGGAATCGGCGCGGCTACCTGCACGCCCGGCGTCAGCACCAGGGCGAGCAGTTCTTCCCGGCTGATCGGAACCGTGCCCGACGGCTTGCCGCCGAGCTCGGACGCGTCGGTGGAGTAGGCGCTGACGGTGCTCCCGTCGGGCCGATAGGCGATGGCATCGCGCGAGAGCGTACGGACACCATCGGTTTCGGACCAGGTGTCCTGCAAATCGACGGTCGTGCCGTCGGCCAGTACCCGCCGCTCGTCGAGCCGTCCGGCCACGCACGGCGGCACCGGCACGGGCCCCTGCCGAACCGCCAGCGACAGCGATCCGGCGAGCTCACCCCGGCGGAGCCCCGCGGCGGCATGGGTGAATCCGCTGAACTCGTCACCCGCGGTGCCCAGGATCGGCTCGAAGACCAGAGACCGATCGATCGGGCCCCAGTCGAGTACCACCCCGTCCGGCAGCGCCGAACGCAACGCATCCGACATCGCGACCGCCTTGCGGGCCGAGAACCACGGGAAGTCCGGGTTGTCGTAGTTCGGGCTGCCCATCACCGAGCCCCACCGCGATTCACCGCTGGGCGGTTCCACCGTCGCGCAGCCGGGGATCCGCGCCGGAAACTCGACCTCGGGTGTGCGGTAGGTGGACGTCGGCTCGGGCGCAGTGGTGGTGACATTTCGCGTGGTCGTCGGAGCGGTGGTGAGGTCGTACTGTGGTTCGTGGAACAACCCGCTGACGATCACGCCGGAGGCGACCACCGACACACACAGCAGCCCCACGGTCCACGCGGTGATCCGCGGCGACGGCCCCGATTCACCCTCGACCTGCTCGTCGGTCATCGAACACGTCCTCCACTTCCTCGATCCACGACGGCAGGGCCGGGCGCTGCCACCAGTGGCTATCCGGAAGACGGCGCGTGCCGTTACGAAGCCGGTGCGGACGAGCCGCACGGCTCAGCGGGGCACGGCCTGCCCTGGTCGCAGCTCTCCGCCGCACTCACCCGCCTTCTGATAATCGGGTAGTAGGTGGGACAGGGTTTGCGACGAGTACTGGCGCAGTTGCTGGAGTTGCCGGTCGTCACGGACGACCTCCTTGCGAACCCAGTCCTCGTCGCGGCCGCCGGACGGATCCTGGAAACCCTGGATCTGGTAGTAGTCGCGGGTCATTCGGGGGTCGAGGGTGATCCCGTTGTGCCACCAGAGGCCGTGGGTGTGGATGAATGTCGGTTTGCGGTCCTCGAATACGTGATCCTCGAGGGTGGTGGCGCCGGTACCCGCGTAGATGTCCGCGATCGATGCCTCGGTGAGCCCGGCCATGTCGATCAGGCGCAGACGGGAGGTCAGTGAGCTGCCGCCCATATCGGGCGCCAACATGCTGCCCTGCTGGAGTCCGATGATATCGGCGTAGCCGTTGACGTAACGCCCGAAGCGCAGCGCGATCCAGCACAGCGGCACATCGGAATCGGCACGATAGGACTCGGCCGCGTCGGCCAACGCGACACCGGACGGGATCAGCGCACCGACCAGAGTCAGCGCGATCAGGACCCGCCCGCGCGTGCGTAGTCGGGCCAGCACTTCCGCCGCCGAGATCACGACGACGAACGCGGCCAGTGCCCACACCGGGGTCGCGAAACGGAACTGCCCCATCCAATCCGGTTGCAGGACACAGTAGGCGATCATCGCCAGCCCCAGCGGAACCAGGAACGCGGCGATGCCGTCCCGCCATCGGCTGGGGACGGCGAGGGCGAGGCCGACCACTCCGACGGCCGCGATGACCGCGGGCGCGCCCGCGTAGTGCACCAGATCGCCGGCCCGGGTGAGGTCGTGCACCGTCGGCATCGCCTGATGCTTGGCCACCGCCGTGTTCGCGACCAGCCTGCCGAATTCGGTTATCCGCCAGAGCAGATAGGCTCCGAACGGGACGGCGAACGCGAGACTCGAATACACCACATGCCGAAACCCGTTGCGCCACTCCGTACGTCGGATCAGGATCAGCGAAACCAGCGGGTAGGCAGCGACATAGATGAGGCCGTCGGGCCGGGTCAATGCCGCGAACGCGGCGATCACACCGGCGATCACCGCCACCCGGGGTGTCCACAGCCGCTGGTCCAGGACCGCGAGAAACAGGTGCACGGCCAGCACACACACCGACAGGGCGAACAGCGAGTTCTCCAGCCCGGAGAAACACCAGATAACGAACGAGGGAATCGCCGCCAGCACAACACCGGTCACGAATGTGACCAGCGCGGGCCAGCGCGACACCCGCCGGGCCGCGATGTAGCAGACGGACAGGATGCCGGCACAGCAGAGCAGCGCGAACAGCTTCGGATACACCACGAAGTCCGCGACGCCGAAGATCGTGCCGCGATCGAACAGACCGAGCCACTCGCCGAAGACCAACGCCAAAAGCCAAGTGGGATTGGAGAATCCCTCCACGGCGTCCGCACCCGGCTGCAACACCGGGCCGAAACCGTTGGCGACATTGCGCGCATAGGCGAACGTGATGCCCGCGTCGTCCACCAGCCACTGCCCGTACCGCGCACCCTGCCAGGCCAGTAACAGCACACCGCCCGATACCGCCGCCACCGCGGCCCACCGCGATCGACCACGTCGTTGCCGCGAATCCTCCCGCTGACCGGCAGAAGGCTGCGGCCGCGTGATTACTACCTCAACCATTCATCAGATCCCAAGTTCGAGCGATAAGTCCGGAACGCCGGAAACGCAACGTTCCTCATGGATACTGCTACATTGCTCGGCCGAATGTTCGGCCCGGGCGCGATTGCCGTCACCGGCCGAGCCGTACCGAGTCCTTGTCATGTCTCCCGAATCGGACCCGTCCCCCGGTGTGACGTGCCCGGAATCCCCTGCCGCAGCGGGTGAGCCCGAGAGCGTCGCGCTTAGCGTGAGTGCGCATGGACGCGGTGCCGGAACGGTCGAAGGGGCGCTGATCGTGAACGTACTGAGGACAGGCATCGTCTGGGCGCTGACCGGGCTGCTGGTACTGCTGGGCGCACCGCTCGCGAGCGCGGACGAAAGCCCGCGGCCGACACCCGCGCCGTGGCAGGAATGGATCGATCGCGCCATACCGGCACCCGCCCTGCCCGCCGCCCCGTCGCCACCGAATGGTGAACTGCCGCCCGACCTTTCGGCGCTGTGGCGGGCCGTCCTATCCCCCGCGACCGGCGATCCGATCTTCGATGCGTGGCCCACCGGCCTCGCTGATCGGTCACCGGGTGAGCTCATCGAATGGCGCGACGTCACCGCGACCACGGCGCCCCTGGCCCTCGTGCCGATCCGGCGCGCGATCCTGCTCAAATTCCGGACTACGGCGGCCACAGGTATCCCCGCATTCGGCACCGCGACCCTGGTGATTCCGGCCGCACCGTGGACGGCGGCGGGGACGCGCCCCGTCGCGGTGAACGCGCTGCCGATCAACTCGCTCGGTCAGCGCTGCACCCCGAGTTACGCGATGGCGCACGGCGTGCACGCCAAGTTCAATGCGGGCGATCTGTTTCCGCCGACCACCTGGTGGGCGCTCGGCCGTGGGTACGCGGTCCTGATTCCCGATCACGAGGGACCGTGGATGTCCTACGCCGAACCCACGGTCGCCGGGCATATCGTGCTCGATTCGATCCGGGCCACCCGTGCCTTCGCGCCGGAGGAGTTCGCCGACAGCCGTTTCGCGGTCGGCGGCTACTCCGGCGGCGCCATCGCCTCGTACGCGGCGGCGATGCTGCTCGACGAGTACGCACCGGAACTGGCCGGCGTCCTGGTCGGTGCCTCGATGGGTGGACTGGTCACCGACTACCGCGCGGTGGCGCGCCGATTCAACGGCAATGTCGCCTCCGGCATCCTGCTGGTGGTCGCGCTGGCCATGGCCCGAGAACATCCCGAACTACTGCGGTCGATGAATCATCTGGCCCGATGGGTAGCGATCTCACCGATCAAAGACACCTGCGGTGACAGCAACGGGCCGCTCGGCGTCACCGGACTGCCGATCGAGATCGCGGCGAACACGGCCGATCCGATCGGCACCCCCGCCGCCGACGCGATCTTCCGGCAGTCCGATTTCACCGACCGCAAAACCGGTGTGCCGCTGTACATCTACCACGCCGCACACGACATCTGGATACCCGCCGAAGGATCCGAGCAGCTGCACCGGCGCCAGTGCGCCCGCGGCGTACCCGCGGTCCGCACCCTGGTCCCCGGCGAACACGTCATCGGCTTGCTCGCCGGCTTCCCCGGCGCGATCGACTGGCTCGACGGCCGCCTCCGCGCCCTCCCCGCCCCGAACGAATGTCCCCCGGCCCCGGCCGAACCGAGGTGAAACCGAAAGGTTCGGGCCGGTTCACCAGGCGGTTGCGGCTTGCAGCAGGGCCGTGCGGACCTGGTCGACGTGGGGGCGGGCGGGGGCGCCCGGGCGGTGGGCCAGGTAGGCGGTGTTGATGGGGGAATCGGGTGGGGTGAGCAGGGGGATGATGGTGCCCGCGTGGAGGTCTCGTTCGCAGAGATAGCGCGGGAGGACGCTGCATCCGGCGCCGGCGACGACTGCGGCCAGGACGGCGCGCAGGTCGGGGACGGTGAGGGCGGGTTCGGTTTCCAGGCGGGTGGCGAAGACGTGGCGCCAGTAGCGGCGAAGGATCGGCAGGTCGGGCGCGTAGCTGAGCAGAGGTACGCCGGTCAGGGCCGTGGGGTCACCGGCGGACAACCGGGCGAGGTCGATGCGGTGCGCGAGTTGCGGTGCGGCGACAAGCAAGAACTCCTCGTCGGCGAGTGGTTCGGCCGGGACCGAGCGGCCGCGCGGGCGGGTGGTGGCGATCACCAGGTCGAGTTTGGCGGCGCGCAGATCGATCAGCAGATCGTCGGTGAGCCCGGTGACGACGGTGAGACGGATACCGCCGGCGATCAAGGGTGCCAGCGCGGGAACGGCGCGGGTCGCCAGGAGCTCGGCCGGACCGCCCAGGAGGACCGGTGGTTCCGGCGATGACGCGGCCGGCGTAGACGAGCCGCCGAGGGCTGTTTCGAGAGCATCGAGCGGGGCGGCGACCCGAGCCGCCAGATCGTGGGCCGCGGCGGTGGGCGCGACACCGCGGGGCAGGCGTTCGAACAGGGGCCGCCCGACCCGGCGCTCCAGCGCTTGCAGTTGCGTCGTCACCGTGGGCTGGGACAGGCCCACCTGGGCCGCGCCCGCGGTCAATGATCCGGCCCGGTAGACCGCAAGGAAAGTGCGCAGGTACGTCAGCGAGCCATTGGAATCTCGATACCCCATATCGCACATCCTATTGGTCATGCAATGAATAGCGGCCTAACTTGGGGGTCGCGACGATCGTCGAGCCCGACCCCCTTCGAGCGAGGAGCTCCACCATGGCAAAAGTCCTGTTCGTCCTTACCGGTGCCGATCACTGGACCCTGGCCGACGGCACCGAACACCCCACCGGTTACTGGGCCGAGGAGTTCGTCGCGCCCTACCGCGCGTTCCAGGCCGCTGGGCACAGCATCACTGTGGCAACGCCGGGCGGCGTGGTGCCGACGGTCGATCGTGGCAGCCTCGCCCCGGAGGTCAACGGCGGACCCGAGGGTGCCGCGGAAACCGCCGAAACCTTGCGCACGGCAGTGGAATTGACCGAGCCGATCGCATTGACCGCGGTCGATCTCGCCGATTTCGACGCGGTCTACTACCCGGGCGGGCACGGCCCGATGGAGGATCTCGCGGTCGACGCGGATTCGGGAAAGCTCCTGGCCGATACGCTCGCCTCCGGCAAGCCGCTGGGCGTCGTGTGCCACGGCCCGGCCGCGCTGCTCGCCACCGCGGATGCCGACGGCAAGTCCCCGTTCGCGGGCTACCGCGTCGCGGCATTCACCAATGCCGAGGAGACGCAGGGCGGTTTCGCGGACAAGGCCGAATGGCTGCTCCAGGACCGCCTGGTCACGCTCGGTGTCGATTTCCGCGAGAGCGAGCCGTGGGCCCCGCACATCGAGACCGACCGCAACCTCTACACCGGCCAGAACCCGGCCTCCTCCGCACCGTTGGCCGCGGAGATGCTGAAAGCGCTCTGAGACCACGGTGTCGGCGCGCTAGCCGGCGGCGACCCGCCGATCGATGACCGACAGCGCGAACTCGGCCTCCTTGTAGAGCTGCTGCGGAGTCGCCATCCAGAAATTGGCCACCGAGACGCATGCCTGCAAGAGCTAGATTTCTGATATCTGCTAATCAACCAGTTGTCTATGAAAGGTCGAGCATGCACTCTTTCCGCGCAGCCGTCGAAGCCCGTGACGAGGCCGCCATCGAAGCCCTGCTGGCCGACGATGTCGTCTTCACCAGCCCCGTGGCGTTCAAGCCGTACCCGGGCAAGGCGATCACCGCGGCCATCCTGCGCGCGGTCATCCAGATCTTCGAAGACTTCCACTACGTGCGCGAGATCGCCGACGGCCGTGACCACGCGCTGGTCTTCGAAGCCACCGTCGACGGCAAACAGCTCACCGGCTGCGACTTCCTGCATCTCGATGAGCACGGCAGGATCGACGAATTCATGGTGATGGTGCGCCCGCTGTCGGCAGCGAACGCGCTCGCGGCGCGCATGGGCGAACAGTTCGAACGCATCGAAGCCGAAGCCACCGAGCAGATCCGGCGCACGGCTACCCAGGCGTGAGCGCCGGCTGCGCGGGGCCCCCTCGGATGATCTCGGCGACAGCGTCGGCGAAGGTCGCGGGTGCGTCGTATGTGGCGAACCGGTGGGCCAGCGCCTTCGCTCGGGCGTGTGTCCCGGTGTCCGCCAGCAATTCTCGTGTGGCGGCGGCGACGGCGGCCGGGCTCGCGTGTTCGGAGCGCAGCAGCGTTCCGGCACCGGCCGCGACCACCGACCACATGCTCAGATGCTGGTCCATATTGGCAGGCAGGCCGAGTACCGGACGGCCGGCGGCGAGAGCTTGCTGGACCGTGGGACTGCCGCCATTGCAGATAACCAGGGCCGATCGGCGGGCGGCCGCGTCGCCGGGCAGATACTCGCTGACGAATACGTTGGCGGGCAATGGATCCGGGAGTCCGGCACCCGCGCTGGCGGTCAGTACCGTCACGGGCACCTCGGCGAGCGCGCGCACCACATCGCGCAGTAGCGCCGAAGCTCCGGAGCTGCCGAGGGTGACGTAGACCAGGGGGCGGTCCTCCGGTAGGTCGTTCCACCAGCCGGGCGCACCGGACGGCGACCACAGCACCGGGCCGAGGAATCGCGCGCGTCGCGAAAGCACGTGTGCCGGAGCCAATTCGGGCGGATCGGCAAACAGGAGATGATCCGCGTCGGTGTAGACGGCCCGCAGATCCGAACCCAGCGTGGGCAGGCCGTGGTAGCGCCGTAGCCGGTTGTGCGCCAGCGTATGCAGCGCGAAGGCGAACGGGCGGGCGGCGGCGAAGATCGGCGCCGCGGCGCGCACGCCGAGGGCACGGGTGAGCGGAAGTTCGGGTAAGGGAATGCGGCGCCCGGAGTCCACACTCCAATAGGCATTGGCGATGGCGGCATACGGGATGCGGGCCAAGCGAGCGCTCACCGCCAGCGACAGGCGGAAGTCGCCGACGACGATATCGGGCGCGATGTCGGCGAACAGCCGACATTCCTCGGCGGTGTAGCCGTGCAGGTCTTTCTCGGTATACAGGGGAGCACCCCGGGCCAGCGCGTCGAGAAACCGGGTGGGGCCGATCGAGGCGAGTTCGTGCCGCGTGTACGGCAGATCGCCGATCACGCTGTCGAATTGCGGAGCCGAGGCGAAATGGACATCGAATCGCCGCCGATCCAATCCGGCCGCGAGCGCTACCGGGCGCGCCACGTGCGCCAGCGTCACCGCCTCGGCGAGCAGCAACACCCGAATACGTGACATCGTGCAGAAGTATCACGGATCCCCGACCGGCGCAGCGGGTGGCCGACCCCCGAAACTCTGCGGCTTGCGCCATGGTAATCCGGTATGCCGGAACAATATTCGAGTGCGACGCCTGGAGATCGCACAGAATTCACGACCGCCGCCGATCAGCGCACCGCCCCGCTGTTACTGTCCGGAAGGGTTGGGATATCGAGCGCAGATCCGGAAAACGCATGTCGCATTCAGAGCCGAGAGATCCGGCCGCGGAATTCACACCGCCTACCGTATTCCGATTGTCGACAGCCGACGATGCGGCAGCACTGGCCGAACTGGAACAGCGCGGACAAGTCTGGACGCGGCGCGATCGGATCACCGCGCAATTGCGGAATCTGGCCCGCATCCGGACACCGGAACGCGGGCGCTTCGCCGATCGTGCGGACGTGCTGGCCGAGCTCGTCGCGGATCGTCCGCTAGACGAGGTCGGGGTCTGGGTGCACTATCCCTGGTCGGGCCTGCTGGTACACCTACTGGATGAAGCGGAGTTCGTGGAGGTGCGCACCGCTGCCAACCGCAACAAGCTCACCTCGGGCGAGCAGTCCCGGTTGGCCGGGAAAACGGTTGGCGTCGTCGGCTTGTCGGTCGGCAACGCGGTCGCGCTGACCATCGCGGCGGAACGATCGGCGGGCGCTCTCCGGCTGGCCGATTTCGACGAGCTGGATCTGTCGAACCTGAATCGCCTGCGTGCCGGTGCCGGATCTCGGCGTCAACAAGGCGGTGCTGACGGCGCGCCAGATCGCGGAACTGGATCCGTACCTGAGCGTACAGGTGTACGCGGCGGGCATCGACGAGACCGGTATCGACGAATTCTTCGATGCCGGAGGGCGAATCGACGTGCTCGTCGAGGAGTGCGACAACCCCTGGATCAAACTGCTGACCCGCGAGCACGCCCGGCGGCGCGGCATCCCCGTCGTGATGGAGGCCAGCGACCGTGGGCTGCTCGATATCGAACGATTCGATCTCGAACCCGACCGCCCGCTGCTACACGGGCTGGTCGGCGACCTGTCGACTCGGACCCTGCCGTCCGCGGGACGCGAGGCGCAACTGGCGGCCATGGCCGCACTGGTCGGCGTGGACGGCCTGTCCGATCGGGCCGCCGCCTCCGTGGTCGAACTGGATTCGACCCTGTCGACCTGGCCGCAACTGGCGGCCGAGGTGAATCACGGTGGCGCGGTGGTCGCGACGGCGGTACGCGCCCTCCTGCTGGGTGCTGCCGTCGAGTCCGGGCGGCGCAATGTGGAGATCCCGTTCGGCGTCGGCCGGGCCACGACCACGACCGTGCCGTTGCCCGTCGCCGAGGTCGTGGCTGTGGCTCGACTGGACCAGCTGCCCGTGGACGTCCGGGAGATCCTCGAGCTCGCGACGCGGTCACCATCGGGCGGCAACGCGCAACCGTGGCGGTTCCAGGTGCGCGGGCGGGTCATCGACGTGCTGTATCGCCACGACCCCGCGACCGACACCCTGTTCGACGCCCGGCAGACCGTACGGCGGGTGGGGCTGGGTATCGTCACCGAGAGCATCGTGGTCGCTGCCCGCGCGCGCGGCCTGTCGGTCGCGGTGGACTACGACCCGACGGGTATCGATGGTCCTGTCTACACCCGAATCCGCGTGGGCGACAACGGCGATGCGGCCACTTCGGCGGAATCCGCGCTCGGCTCCGCACTGTTGCGACGCCACAGCCAGCGCACCCGGCAACCTGGTCGCCCGCTGACCGAGGCGGAACTGCTGGCCCTGAAAGATTCTGTCGCGCAATTCTCGTCGACGTTGTGGATCAGCGCGGACGACGAGTCCCGGCACGCGTTCTGCGAAGGCACGGCGATCGGCAACTGGCTGCGCATGCTGGTCGATCCGCTGCATCGGGAGACGTTCGACGAGTTCTACTTCCCCGCCGAGGAACCCGGCCGGCGGGTGGGCATTCCGGTAGCCGATCTCGGCCTGCTGCCGACCGAGCAATTCGCCCTACGGATTCTGCGCCGCCCGGAAGTGGCGCGCTTCCTGCGCACCCGGCGCGAGGGGGGCGCACTGCGCGAATACAGCCGCGCCTGGGCGGCCGGCGCCTCCGCGGTGGGCGCGATCAGCGTATCCGGCTCCGCACGAAGCGATTTCGTGGAGGCGGGTCGCGCCGCGCAGCGGATGTGGCTGGCCGCGACCTCGATGGGTATCGGAGTGCAACCCGCGACGGCGCTGATGTTCGAGTTCGACATGCTCTCCGAGTCCGCGGGCGAGGTCTTCGACGAAGTCGAACGGGCCCACGTCGAGACCTGGATGGCAGCGGTACGCGCCAGTCTGCTCGCGGGATCCGGCGAGCGGCTCGCCCTGATGTTCCGAATCGTCGCCGGCCCGGAACTGCCCGATCCGCCGGACTCACCGCGCCTGCACCTCGCCGAACTCGTCGAGGTGCTGCCTGCCACGGTCGGCGTGCGGTGAAGCTCGCGGCGGATTTCGAATTCGCTTACGCCTCAGTCGAGGACGCCGAGCAGCTCGCCGTTCTGTACGACCGAGCCTACGGTGGCACATACACGATCGTCGACTGTCTGGACCCGGTTGCCATCCGGCGGATCGTGTCCGGTGGCGAACACATCTGGGTGATCGCCCGGGCAGATGGCGCGGTGGTGAGCGCGATCGTGGCCAGACCCGAGCCGGCCCAGCGTGCCTACGAGATATGCCGCGCGGCAGTCCTGCCCGAGTACGCCGGCCGGGGCGGATTCGGCGGGCTGTTCGCCATGACCGTGAACACGGCGATCTCCCGGCCGGACTGTGAGCTGATCTACGGTCATGCACGCAGTGAGCGGGCCCGGCGTGCGTTCATCCGCAACGGCTATCCCATGGCATGGGTGGGTACCGACGGCGGTATGCACAGGGTCGGCGGAGCCCGCGAAGAGCATCTGACCTGCGTCGCGTTCAACGCGTATCCGATGGTGACCCGGGTGCGGCCCGAACACCCCCTGATCGATCCGAAAAGTACTGTGGCACACGAGGTCATGCGACTCCTGGGGCACGTGCGTACCGGCGCGTATCCGTCGAGCGTCGTAGCCGGGCGCACCGGCGAGCTGGTCCACGAGTCCTCGCACGGTCGCGTCACCTACACGCTGGCCGCTCCGATCGCGGCGATGGAGATCGACTCTGTCCAGACCTCTACCCCCGCCGATACACGCCGCGCGCTGTGGGCGGCGATCGATGACGCACCCACACCGGTCGAGCACGTGACCGTGCGGGTGCTCGCCGACAAGGTCGAGGTGATCACGGAACTGTGCCGCCCGCACGATGATTCGCGCCGATTCGCTGCCCGCGCCTACCTACCGGGCTGGTACAGCGACGGAGCACTGCGCTACGACTGCGTGGCTCTGGTCGCCTACACGGCGCCGTATCCGCCGATCCGGCTCGGCTTGGACGACCGCGTCGAAGCCATCCATCGGAGCTTTCCCACACTGCTGCGCTGATCCAAATAATTTTGGAACCAAACGAAATTGGTGATCGGCGGCGACGACTGCCGACCATTGACAACTGAGGCGTCCGTTGTCAGGGATCAGCGAGGAGAAACAGGGCCGATGGCCAGCACCGTGGATCGGACTCGGGCGGCCGCGCCCGAAACGCTGCGAGAATCGGCAGAGCGGTTCCTGGACACGCTAGACGCGCCGAATACCCGCCGCGCCTACAGCATCGCCGTCACCAAGGTGGTCGACGAGCTCGACCAGCGCGCAGCCGGCCCGGAGTTCGCGGTGAGCCGCCCACTGGCGTTGGTGTCCGAGGCGGAGATCGGCGCCGCACTCCACACCCTGTGGGGCACCGCCGCGATCAATACCTGGAATGCGCGGCGCGCCGCGATCGGCAAATGGCTGACCTGGTGCCGGGCCCAGGGCTGGGCCGCGCCGGGGGTTCCAGCGTCGGCCCGCCGGTTCACCCCACCGGAGACCGGCACCCGGGTGCGTTCGCACACCGAGATCGATCACCTCATCGATCGGCACGACATCCATCTGCGCGAGCAGACCCTGTGGCGCATGCTCTACGAAACCTGTGCTCGCGCAGACGAACTGCTCCAGCTCAATATCGAGGACCTGGATCTGGCGGGGCGGCGCGCACCGGTGAGCCCCACCGGCGCGGTGGTGTCCTGGGGAATCGGGACCGCCCTGCTGCTCCCCCGGCTGATCCAGGAGCGCACGCATGGCCCCCTGTTCATCACGCACCGTCGACCCCGGCCCGGGAAACGCATGTCGCCCCGCGACATGTGCCCCGACACCGGCTACGCGCGTCTGTCCTACGATCAGGCCCGGGCCGTCCTCGACACCGCCACCGCGGTCGACGGCCCCGGCTCCGGGTGGGATCTGCGCGACTTCCGCCACTCCGGCCTGTCCCGGCCATGAAGCGCGCGATCTCCATGGTCGGCTGTCAAGGGTGTCTGTCCATGGTCGCTGCGAGTGCGGTCTGCACGATCGCGGTGAGCAGCAGCGCGCACAGGGGCAGCGTCCAGCTCTCACCGAGGTGTCGGAACACTCCGATCGCATACGGGCCGAGAGCGGCGATCAGATAGCCGACACCCTGGACCGCACTGGATAGCAGCACGGCCTCGCCCGCGGTGTCGGCGCGCACGGTGATCACGGTCAGAGCCAGCGAGAACACCGCCATCCCGAGACCCAGGATCAGCGACCAGACCAGCGGTGCGGCACCGGGCGCCACCAGGAATCCGACAATCCCGGCGACCGCGCACGCACTGAACCCGGCCAGCCACCGCGAGGGCCGGGCCGACCCCGCCACCAGTGGCGGCACGAACAGGCTGACCGGCACCCCGACACAGGTCAGCAGTGCCAGATAGCCCCCCGCGGCCACAGCGCTCACCCCGGCATCGCGCAGTACGGACGGCAGCCAGCCGATCACCACGAATCCAACCATGGCCTGCAACCCGAAGAAGAGCGCGAGCCGAGTGCTCCCCGTACGACGCAGATATCGCAGCGGAGCGACCGCCCGCGGGAGCGCGGCCGGTGCCGGCGAACGATGCCCGCGCCAGAGCAGCACGGCGGCCAGGGGCGCCGGTACCGCCCAGAGCGCCAGACCCCATTGCCAGCCCAGCCACTGCGACAGCGGAACCACGACCGCGAACCCGAGCACCGCGCCGGCCTGCAACGCGGTGGTGAAGGTCGCCACCAGGATTCGCGTGCTGCCACCCCCTCGAATCAGCGCCGGCAGCAGCACGGTCGCCAGACCGGCACCCACCGCGGCCAGAAACGTGGCGAGCACGAATCCCGTGACACCCACCCAGGGGCGCACCGCCAGACCCGCGCCGATCGACGTCAGCGCCCACAGCAGTCCGGTCCGCACCGAGATCCGGGCCAGAATGATCGGCGTCGCCAAGCTCACCAGCGCGAACGCGAACAACGGGAGCGCTGTGATCACGCCGCCCGCCCGCGACCCGACCTCGAAATGCGCTGTGATCGAATCCAGTTCGGGACCGACCGTGGTGACCGCAGGACGCAGGTTAAGCGCCACCGCCGCCACACCGGCAATCAATATCCCTGTGTCCCTACCAGTTTCGATACGCTCAGCCATCACAGGTCTGGTGTACACGCGAACGCGGGCCGCCACCCGAGTTCCGGGGCGATCAGCTCGGCACTGTCGCGGAGGATCTGCTCGTAGTCCTCACGATGGAATTCGTAGGGCAATTCCAGGCGCAGCTCGCCGATCCCGGCGAGTACCGGGTCGGCGTGCAGCCGCTCGAGGATCTGCGCGGCGGTGCCCACCAGATCCGGCGCGAACAGAATCCGCCGTTCGCCCTGCGGGCTGCGGGTGCGCTCGAGCCGGTCGGCGGCGTATCGCCGGTAGCGTTCGCGCGTGGCTCGGTCGGCGCTGTCGGTCGGGACGATCACCCGCCCCACCGCGACCCGGGCCGGGCGCGACGGGTCGACGCGGCGGCGATACTCCTCCGACAGCACACGTTGCGCCGTACCGAAATCCCCACTGTGCTCGGCGAATACGACATTGCCGAGCAGCAGGTTCAGCCCGCTGTCGGCTGCCCAGCGCACCGAGCGGGAACTGCCGCCGCCGTACCACAGCCGGTCGATCAGTCCGGGATTGTGCGGCTGTAACCGGGGACGCTGGGTGTTGCCGGGCGAGGAGATGACGGTGTCCGCGGCGCCCAGATAGCCACCGCGCAGATTCTCGACCAGCCGGGAGATCCGCCCGTAGGACAGGTCGTAGCCGCGCCAGTCACCGTCGAACACCAGGTCACCCAGGAGGTCGGCGTGCGGCGGTGTGCCCGCGCTGAAGCCCGGTTGGAGACGGCCACCGGACAGGACATCGGCCATGGACAGATCCTCGGCGAGCCGGAACGGGCTCTCGTATCCGATCGGAATCACCGCCGCTCCCAGCTCGATTCGCCGGGTTCGCTGTCCGGCCGCCGCCAGGAACACCGCCGCCGAGCCGACGCCGTGCTCGAGGTGACGCTGCCGGATCCAGCCGCCGTTCAAGCCGAGCAGCTCGCCGAATTCGAAGAGCCGCAGCGTGTCCTCGAGCCCCCCGGCCGGGTCGTCGTCGGGATAGTTGCCGGGGGTGAGGAACGACAGCGCCGCGATCCGTGGCACGCCCACCTCAGTTCCGCCCGTAGGCGGCCGGCGCCTGCACGATCATGGCCGAGGACCGTTGGCGCACTGTGAAACCCAGACTCTCGTACAGCCGGATCGCCGTGGTGTTGGTGGCGAGCGCGTGCAGGAACGGAATCTCCCCACGCGCCCGGATGCCCGCGCCCACCGCGCGGACCAGCCGCGAAGCATAACCGCGGCCGCGGAATTCGGCGTCGGTGCACACGGCGCTGATCTCGGTCCAGCCCGGCGGGTGCAGTCGTTCCCCAGCCATCGCCACCAACCGCCCGTCCACGCGCACACCGAGATAGGCGCCCATCTCGATGGTCCGGGGCGCGTACGGGCCGGGATCGGTGCGCGCGATCAACTCCAGGATCTCGGGCACGTCGGCGGCGGTGAGCACGACCAGTTCGGGGTCGGCGGACACCGCGAGCCCGGAGCCATCCATCTGCACGGACCCGAACTCACGCACAATCGTCCAGCCGGGCGGCGGCACATGCCCGCCGCCGCGCAGCGCGGCCGCGCCGCCCGGACCGACGAGTGCGGCGAGATCGGCCCAATCCCGATCGTCCAGCACCGGCGGATGACCGCAGAATCGCGCCACCCGCGGGTCGTAGCGCCCGACTCGTCCCACCCAGGTCGCGAACTCCCGGTGCTGCCCGCGCAGCGACGCCCGCACCGGATCGTCGAGGGGATGCAGCCCGGGTTCGATGTAGACGGCAGATTCAGCGGTCAACGCACACTCCTCCACGACAACGTCGGACCGGAGGACGGTAGCGAAGCGGACCGGTGCCGAACACCGGTTGCGCTCATCGCAATTCGAATGCGCGCCCGGAACGATTGCATTCACGGTGATCGGGACCGGCGACAGCGCCGATCGGCGTTCGTAGCGTCGACCCCACCATTCGGGAGCGTCCCCGAGAACCCAGGGAGCAACTCATGACAACCGTCGCCGCACGGGCCGCACGGCGGCCGGACGCGGGCGCACCGGACGAGACCTTGCCGATCGCCCGGACCTGGCATCCATGGCGCTGGGTCGTCGCCGCGGTGGCCCTGGTGCTGGTCGCGCAGTTCGCGCACGGCCTGGCCACGAATCCCGGATGGGACTGGCCGAGTTTCGCCGACTATTTCACCGCCGATGCCGTCCTGCGGGCGCTGCGCGTGACCGTGGAGCTGACATTCTGGGGCACCCTGATCGGTTTCGCGCTCGGCATCGCCGTGGCGATCGGCCGCCTGTCACACAATCCGGTACTCCAGGTCATCGCCTGGACCTACATCTGGGCCTTCCGGTCGATCCCGCTCATCGTGCAGCTGCTGTTCTGGTTCAACATCGCCTATCTCTATCGCACGCTCACCCTCGGAATACCGTTCGGCCCATCGTTTTTCAGCGTCGAGGTGAACGGGGTGATCAGCGGGTTCACGGCGGCGGTGATCGGCCTGGCCCTGCACCAGGCGGCGTACTCGGCCGAAATCATCCGGGCCGGCATCATTTCCGTCGACCCCGGCCAGCTCGAGGCGGCCAGATCACTCGGATTGCCGTGGCGGCGGCAGTTCTTCACCATTGTCGCGCCGCAGGCCATGCGCAGCATCCTGCCGAATGCCGTGAACGAGGTGATCAGCCTGTTCAAGGGCACCTCGATCGTCTCGGTCATGGCCATCGCCGAGCTGTTCTACCAGGTGCAGGTGATCTTCGGCCGGAACGGCCGGGTGGTGCCGCTGCTCATGGTGGCCACGGTCTGGTACATCGTGCTCACCACGATTCTCACCGTGGTGCAGTACTACATCGAACGGCACTACGCCAAGGGCGGCCGGCGCGAACTACCGCCCACCCCGTGGCAGCGGGTGCGCCGTCACCTCGCCGCGATCACCCGGGAGCGGCGATGAGCGCGACCGAAGAGTACGCCGTCGAACTGCGTGGCGTACGAAAGTCCTACGGGCGCAGCGAGGTTCTGCGCGGCATCGATCTCACCGTGCGACCGGGCGAGGTGACGGTGCTGCTCGGCCCGTCCGGCTCGGGCAAATCGACCCTGCTGCGCCTGGTGAATCACCTGGAGCGGGTCGACGCCGGTATCGTGCGGGTCGACGGTGAACTCATCGGCTATCGCCGCAGCGGCGGCAAGCTGCACGAGCTGCCCGAACGCGAGATCCTGCGGCAGCGATCCCGGATCGGCTTCGTCTTCCAGAATTTCAATCTCTTCCCGCACCTGACCGCCCTGGAGAACGTCGCCCTGGCACCGGTGGCCGCCCAGGGCCGCCGCCGCGGCGACGCCGAGACCGCCGCGCGCGAGTTGCTGGAACGAGTCGGGCTGGCCGACAAGACCGCTGCCTATCCGCGTCAGCTTTCCGGTGGCCAGCAGCAGCGGGTCGCGATCGCCCGCGCGCTGGCTCTGCGGCCCCGGGTGCTGCTGTTCGACGAGCCGACCTCGGCGCTGGATCCGGAGTTGGTCGGCGAGGTGCTGGATGTGATCGCCGACCTGGCCGGCTCCGGGGCGACCATGGTGATCGTCACCCACGAGATCGGGTTCGCCCGCAAGGTGGCCGACACCGTGGTGCTGCTGGATGCCGGGCGCATCGTCGAGCAGGGACCACCCGGCCAGGTGCTCGACCACCCGACCCATCCGCGCACCCGGGCATTCCTCACCCATGTGCTCTGACCGCAAAGGAAATCCGATGTTGTTCGCCCGCACGGGATTACGTCGCCGCTGGACGGCAGCCGCCCTGACCGCCGCGGCCCTGATCACCGGGGCCTGCGGTTCAGGGGAGAATCTCGACGAGGTCCGCTCGGTCGCCGGGCACACCTACGACCTGTCCCCGCAGCAGGCCACCCGGGTGCGGGCCGAGCGCGTCGAGGAGATCGCCGCGAAGGTGCCGCAGCAAATCCGTGATCGCGGCACGCTGCGCGTCACCGGTTCCGCGACCAGCGGTGCGCCGCTGCGCTTCTACGCGACCGACGACCGCACCCTGGTCGGCTCCGAGATCGATTTCGCCTATCTGGTGGCCGACATCCTCGGGCTCGACCCCGATCTGAGCGCCGCCGATTGGTCGCAGAATTTCGTGCGCGTCGACTCCGGCGAGGTGGACACCTTCATCTCCAATGTGACCGTCACCGAGGAACGCAAGGAGAAGTACGACTTCGCCACCTACCGGCTCGACAACATCGCCCTCGAGGTCCCGAAGAATCCCGGGTGGTCCTTCGCGGGCGTGGAGTCACTGGCGGGCAAACGGATCGCGGTCGGCAGCGGCACCAATCAGGAACAGCTGCTGCTGGAATGGAACCGGGCGAATATCGCCAAGGGTCTCGCGCCGATCGATATCGCCTATTTCCAGCAGACCACCGACTACTACCTGGCCCTGGCCTCGCGCCGGATCGACGGTTTCCTCGGCCCCAACCCGATCGCGGTCTACCACTCGGCGACCTCCGGGCAGACCGAGGTCGTCGCGAGCTTCTCCGGCGCCGGTGACGCACTGCAAGCCGAGATCGCGGTGCTTACCAAGAAGGACAACGGCCTGATCGGCCCGATCCACGAAGCCCTGCGCTACGCCATCGACAACGGGCTCTACCAGCAGGTCATCGACCGGTGGGGACTGCGCGGCGAAGCGGTCGACGATTCGCGGGTCAATCCGCCGGGACTGCCCAGACAGCGGCGGTGAGCGCGGATCCGCCCCGGCAACCGCCGGGGCGGATCGCGTCGGGCTACTACTCCTGCACGATGAGCGGGCCCATCGGCATACGTAAAACGGCTTCGCCGTGCAGGTTGGACAAGGTGACGACACCCGGGTTCGCGCCGTCGGGTTCAGCGCGATCCCCCGGGTCGCCGCCCTCGTAGTATTTGTCCTCCGCGTCGATGATCAGGACGAGATCATGTGCCGCGGGGATCTGGTGATCGGCGGGCTGGAATTCCAGGTCCACCGCGGCCGGAACGCCCGGCTTGTGGTTGACCACGGTGCAGGGAGCGTGGGTGATGATCCGCATGGCGCGGGTGATGGGATTGAGGTCCAGGAAGTAGGCGTAGATCGAGATCGCCTTCTTCGGCGGCGTGACCGAGAGCCGGAGTCGGGGGATTCCGGCGATACGCGCCGGCTTGGCCAGCGGAGACGCGAATCTCCAAACGCCGCAGTGGCTGCGGTCCACTTCGGGCAGCGGCATGGTGCGCGGCCGGAACAATCGTTCGGCAATGCCGTCGCCGATGATCTGCTTCATGGCGAAGACCTGTGACAGATAGTGGTCGAGCCAGTCGAACGCCGCGTCGGTGACCGATGCGGGCAGGCCCAGCAGCCAGAAAGTCTCCAAAGTGCCGTGATCGCCGAGCAGTTGCTTCGGGCTCGGGTATCGCTGGTAATACTTGTTCGCGAGCGCCCAATCGATGACTCTCCGGGCATTCTGGATGTCCTGCGGCGACGCGACGGTCAACTTCCCCTCGGAGCGGCCCAGCTCGCGCTCGCTGTAGGCGACCACGGCATAACCACGCAGCACCAGCTGAACGATCTGAACCCAGAGCGTATCCCGCCCCGCCGCCACCGGACCGGCCGAAAGGACGACCAGCGGACGGCGGCGCAGCGAGAGCGGCCAGCAGCGAAGGCGTCGATCTCGACACCGTCGCTCGCCGGAATGGTCTGCTCGGCCCAGCTGGCGGTCGTCCGGAAGAGCTCGATCTCTAGCCAGGAAGCGATTCGATCAGTCCCCTGCACGCAGAGTCCGGATACCTATCCCCAAAAATACTTGCACCCCATAGTATTTGGAATACTGCGACCGAGTCCCCCTAGAGTGGCTGATGCTTGCCACCTCGACTGACGACGGTACCGGCTCGACGAAATTTCATAATGGACAAATCCGGCTTGTGCGATATTTCGCATCCCACTCGCCGAATTGCAGCATTGCCGAGAACGCGATGGATTCGGCCCTGAATCCCGTAATCTGTTGTCCAGCAACATGTTACAGATCCATTCGGCCGACATCGACCCTCCGATCGGCGATACTGTTGAAGACCTGTCCGTTCGACGTCGAGGTGTGTTCTCATGGGCTCTGTGCAGTTCGACTCGTTGAGCATCGGTGAGCGGCTGCAAATACGACGTCGTCGACGTGGTTTGTCGCGACGGGTATTGGCAGGCTTGGTCGGCAGAAGCGAGGAGTGGCTGCGCCTCGTGGAATCGGGCCGCAGTCAACTCGACAGCATCGAGGTGGTCACCCGCCTGGCCCATGTACTCCAGGTAGACAATCCAGCGGAACTGATCGATTGGCCGGTACCGGAATCCCGGCGACTGACGCCCGAGCAGCCCATTCTGCACGCACTGCACGAGGCGGTGATCGACCACCCCGCACTGAATGTCCGCGGCATCGCGAGCCCAGCGGAGAACCGATCGATCACCGATCTCGCCGAGGATCTCGAGCGCTGCCGCACGCAGTGGACCGGCGCCTACGATCGGTACGCCAACTTGGCGTCGGCCTTGCCCCCCGTACTGCGAAAGTGTCGTTCCGCGCGGTGGCGGCTACAGGACCAACGCAGCGGCGAACTCCTGGTCGGCGCTTACCATCTGGCTCGCGTACTCCTGGCCGGCACCGGCAGCCACAGCATGGCCTCGACGGTCGCCGATCGGGCGATCGGCACCGCTGCGCAGCTGCATTCCCCCGAATTGATCGCGATCAGCGCCTGGCATGTCAGTCAATCGCTGCTGGATCTCTCGATCCTCGACGCGAGCCAAGCCTACGCCCTCGCGGCCGCGACCCGGCTCGAACGCACCGGCCGGGGCGACGAGGACAGCTTTCGACTCTGTTCGGCGTTGCGATTGGTCGCGGCTCGAGCGGCGGCCTTCGAACGAGCGTCCTCCGACGCCGACCGCCTGATCGCCGAGGCCCGCGCAGCCGCCGCGGAACTGGGTGACGACGTCGACATCGCGATGATTCCGTTCGGCCCGATCGAGGTCTCGCTCACCGAGATGGAGATCGCGGCGCAACACAACGCGACGGACGAGGTGCTGCGCATCGCCGACCGCCTGGAGATCCCCGAGCAGCACGCACCGGCCCGGAGAGTCAGGTACTACATCTATCAGGCGAACGCCTATGCGGCCCGGCGCGACGACGCCTCGGTGGTGCTGGCATTGTCGCGCGCCGCGGAGATCTCACCGGAAGACTTGCGCTACGACGCGACCGCACACCGCTGCATCCAGCAGGTCCTCAGACGCGGCAATGTCATCGCACGCCGGGAGATCCATCGCCTCGCCGCACTGGCGGGACTGAGCTAGCGAGCCGCTGAGCCAGATCGGGCAACCACCCCAACACGCCCTTTTCACCGGTATACGCTGCGCATACGGGCATGCGACGAGACGCTATGCTGCGCGCGGCAAATATTCGGTTACCAACCGTGGAAACCCCGGACGGAAAGGACATTTCGTATGTGTCGCCTCTTTGCTCTAACCACCGGAGAGGAGCGTGCGCAGGCATCCTTCTGGTTGCTCGACGCCGCCAACAACCTGCGCCACCAGAGCTCGGCACACCCGCACGGCACCGGCATCGGGTGGTTCTCGCTCGGCAACGAACCGGTGCTGGATCGAGCGCCGATCTCCGCCCTCGAGGGCACCTATCTGGAAGAGATCGCGCGAAATGTCCGCTCGCACACCTATGTCTGTCACATCCGGTTCGCCACGGCCGGCAAAGTCGATGTGCGCAACTGCCATCCCTTCACGATGCGCGAACGGCTCTTCGCCCACAACGGCTGCTTCCGCGACAAGGAACTCATCGAGTCCTGGCTCGACGACCGCGACCGGGCTCTGATCAAGGGCGACACCGACTCCGAGGTCCTCGCCGCCTGGGTCACGCACGAGATCGAACGGCTCGGCGATACCACGGCCGGAATCATCTCCGCGATCCGCACGGTGTCCGAGCAGGTACCGGTGTACTCGCTCAACTTTCTCCTGGCCGAGTCCGGCCGGGTGTGGGCACTGCGCTACCCGGACACCGAAGAGCTGTGGATGCTCACACCGGAAAGCGGCGGCTTCGGCGAGTCGAGCGACGGCCGGCGGGTGCCCGCCTACGTGTTCGCCAGCGCGAAACTCGACGACAACCCGCACTGGACCTTGCTGGAATCCGGCGAACTGGTCGTCACGGATGGGCGCACACACGAGTCCCACCATCCGTTCGGCGCCTTGAAAGCTCCCCTGACACTGCAGGATCTGGAGCAGTCCGAGCTCGCCGGCCGGTGCGTTCCCACTGGAGACTCCGGTGGGAACGCAGGGCTCGCCGGCCCGGCGGAGACCACCGCGCCGGATCTGATGACATGCGGCAGCGGATGCCGATGACCGTGACAGGTGTCAGTATCGATGCCTGGTACGGATCACCGCGTCCGCAGGAGCGATGTCCGCGAACAATTGCAGCTCCGCGCGCCGCACAGCCAGCACCGCATCGAACAGCACCTCCCCGAGAGCCGCGCGAAGTGGTTCCGAGCTCTCGAAAGCGGTGACGGATTCGAGGAGCGAGCCGGGCAGTAACGGCTGGCCGTTCTCGTCGCCGGGATAACCGACCACCGGCGCGGGGAGCCGAAGGGCGTCGCGGATCCCCGCCAGACCGGCCGCGATGACCGCGCCCACCAGCAGGTACGGGCTCGAGGCCGGGTCGAAGCAGCGGATCTCCGCGTTGGCCTTGGCCTCCTGTCCGGGTTCGCCCGCGATGAATCGCAATGCGGCCTCGCGGTTCTCGAGCGCCCAGCAGTGAAAGGCACCTGCCCACAGGTGCGGTCCCAGGCGCAGGTAGCTCACCGGCGTCGGCGAGCCGATTGCCAGCAGCGCCGGGAGTTCCCGCAGTATGCCCGCGAGAAACGACTCGGCCGTCGGTTGCATTCCGAATGGTCCGGAGCCGCCGGCACAGAGGTTCTCCCGATCCCGCCAGACGCTCAGGTGCAGATGGCGACCGTTGCCCACCCCGCCCACCTCCGCGACCGGGCCGAACATCGGCTGCAACCCATGCCGCAACGAGACCGCGCGGATCGACTCACGCAGCAGGAGGGTGGTGTCAGCGGTCGCCAGCGGATCGGCAGCGGCGACGGACACCTCGAACTGCCCCGGAGCGTACTCGGGATGCAGTTGCAGCACATCGATCTTCTGATCGATCAGCACGCGCATCAGTTCGTCCAGATAGTCGGGGAGTTCCGCGACGCGGGCCATGCTGTAGGCCGGCCCCTGGCACGCATACTCCACCCCGCCGCGACCGTTGTCGCGAGTGACGATCCACTCGGTCTCGATCCCCACCTTGATTTCCAGCCCCAGCGCCGCCGCGGCGTCGACAATCCGCCGCACGAAGTGCCGCTGGCACGCCGGATAGGGATCTCCGTTCTGCTCGAATCGGTCGCCCGGGGCCCAAGCCCAACCGGGCTGGCCCGCAAGGACAGTCAACCGGGACAGGTCGGGGAAGACGCGCACATCGCCCACCGGGCCCTCGATATGGGGCGTGGAGGTCATCGAGTCGTCGACCAGTGCGACGTCCAGGGCCGGTGAGGTCCCGATGCCGTCCCGCAGCGCGTGCGCCAGCCGCCCAAGGGGAACTGCCTTGGACCGGCACAGCCCGGCGGTGTCCATCCAGCCGAGCATGACGCTGTTCACGCCCGCGCCGGCCAAGCTTTCGACCGCCATCAGTTTCGGCTCCCGACCATTCTCGATTATCGCAGTCATTTCCGGATCCCCAATCAAATTTGGCTGTACGCACCGAATCAGAGGCGCAATTAAGGTGATTGCGTGAGCACAGCCCACGAGCCGAAGTGGTATCTCAAATAATGAGCGGGTGGCAGCGCCGAAGTCAATAGCGACTTCGAGCATAAACGATCTAGCTCGAATCTCTTGTGCGCAAACCATTCAGGGTTCACCATCAGACAATCAGTGCGGTGCCCTCTCGGAACCGCGAAATCCTTGTTACACCCGGAAGGTTCGTCCACCATGAGCAAGTCAGCAAATATTCAGCAATACAGAGTGGATCGACTGAAGCCACGGGCGATCGGACTGTTCGGAGTGGTCTTCATGGCGGTGGCGACCGCAGCGCCGATCGCCGCCATGACCGGAAACGTGCCCGCGTCGGTCGCCCTGGGCAACGGCGTGGGCGCACCCGCGGCGTTCGTCGTGGCGACCGTGGTACTGACCATCTTCGCGGTCGGATACATCGCGATGAGCCGGTACATCACCACCACCGGCGCGTTCTACGGCTATGTCTCACACGGCCTCGGCCGCGTTCCCGGCCTGGCCGCGGGCCTGCTGGCGGTGCTGGCCTACATGGTGTTCGAGGCGTCACTGGTTGTTGGACGGCACTCAATATGCCTACGTCGCAGGCGATTTGAGTGCATGATGTCTGCCGACGATTTCTGGTGCGTGCCAGTTTCGGGGTTGTGTT
>NZ_JBHXVZ010000009.1:0-358402 GCF_042672005.1 Nocardia sp. NPDC127579
ACTGCACTCGACAGGGTGTGGGAGAGTAGGACACCGCCGGAACATTTTTGCGGAAGGCCCCCAGCATTTTGTTGGGGGCCTTCCTGCGTTTACGCGATTAGTCCTTGACCAGGATCGCGCGGGTGTAGAGCAGATCGAAGCCGCTCCGTTGCGCGTTGTGCTGGGATTTGGAGCCGGGTTGGGTGGTGATGACGGCGATCTCGCTGCCCGCGGTGGCCGCGATGGCGAGACGTGCTGACAGCAGCGCGGATTGGATGCCGTGGCGGCGGTGCTCCGGCCGGGTCGCGGCGCCGGTGAGCTGGGCGATGCCATCGGCGAGACGGAGACTGGCCGCACCGGCGAGCTGGCCCTCCCGGATTGCCACATAGCGCCGGACACCGGCGGCGGCGGTGAGATCGCGCATGGCGGCAGCAATGATGTCGCGGGGGAAATCCTCGTGGGAGACGACTCCCTGGCCGTCGGGGTGGGCGAAGCCGTCGGCGACTACATCGAGCCAGATATCGAATTCGGTGTCGTCGCTGGGGCGTACCTCGATGCCGGACGGGACGATTGCCGCGTTGTGCTCGCTCAGTGTGCGGCCGAGTACGTTCTCGAAGTTGACGAGCCGGTATCCGCGGCGGGTGAGCAGTTCGGCCAGGGCTGGGTCGGCCAGCTGGGCGAGCTCGATCTGAACCGGTGTTTCCACGGCCGCGTAGCGCTTTTCGAGATCGTCGAGCTCGGCCGGGCCGGGAAGGCCGTCGAAGCCGAGTCCGGCCACTTTGTTCAGCGGCGAACCCGGTTCGGCGAAGGCCGCGACACCACCCGCGAACGCGAAGGTGAAGCCGGCGCCGCCCAGCCGTTCCGACGCCGCCGCGCTACCGGTGGCGATCAGATCGGTCTCGGCGCGTTCGATACGTGCGGCGAGTTCGATACCGCAGAACAGGGATCCGCTGGTCATCGAAGCAGCGTAGTGCGCGGCCCGTGCGCCTGGCCAGCCATTTCCGGCGTGCTCGCGGACGAGCGCCGGGTGCGTCGAAGCGGGCCGCGGTCAGGGCCTAGACTCGACCGGTGCGCCTTGTGATTGCTCGTTGCCAGGTTGACTACGTGGGTCGGCTGACCGCTCATCTGCCGATGGCCAAGCGACTGTTGATGATCAAGAGCGACGGATCGGTGCTGGTCCATTCGGACGGCGGGTCCTACAAGCCGCTCAACTGGATGAGCCCGCCGTGCTGGTTGGAGGAGCGCGACGGTGACGCGCCCGAAGGCGCGAAGGCCCTGTGGGTGGTCACCAACAAGGCAGGGGAAGAACTGCGGATCACGCTCGAGGAGATCGAGCACGACGCGACCCATGATCTCGGGATCGATCCGGGATTGGTGAAAGACGGTGTGGAGGCGCATCTTCAGGAGCTGCTGGCCGAGCACATCGAGACGCTGGGCCCCGGCTTCACGCTGATCCGCCGCGAATACATGACCGCCATCGGCCCGGTGGACATCCTGTGCCGTAATGCCGACGGCGCCACGGTCGCCGTGGAGATCAAGCGGCGCGGCGAGATCGACGGCGTCGAACAGCTCACCCGCTATCTGGAATTGCTGAACCGGGATCCGCTGCTGGCGCCGGTCGCCGGAGTGTTCGCGGCCCAGCAGATCAAGCCGCAGGCGAAGACGCTGGCCGAGGACCGTGGAATCAGGTGCCTCACCCTCGATTACGACGCCCTGCGTGGCACGGAGAGCAGCGAATTCCGCCTGTTCTAGGCTTTGGCTATGCCTCGTCGGAAACCGCGCCCACCGTCCCGGAAGACCGCGTCCGGTAAAGACGGGTTCGAAGCCGATTTCCCGGCGGGCTTCGAACTGGGCAGATCCGTCGAAGGTCCCGACGGTGAATCCTATGTCGTGCGTACCATTCCCGGCAGCCGCGCTACCAAGACCTACCGCTGCCCCGGCTGTGACCACGAAATCGTTCCTGGCGTAGCCCATATCGTGGCTTGGCCGTCTTACGGTGGGGAAGCTGATCGTAGGCACTGGCACCGCGGCTGCTGGAATGGACGCCAAACCCGCCGCATAACGAGACGGTGGTCATGAGCATCACCGCGCGGCGGGGTCGTCATCAGGCGCGTCTAGCAAACGAGCAAGGGCCTTCTGTTATCTAGATATACCGTAGGCCCCATCTGCCACATACACCTGGGTCGGTTTCGGGACGTATGTGACAGTGAAACGCCCTCTCCCGGGCGGCGGAAATTAGGAAGGCCGCCCCCTCTCGGGAGCGGCCTTCATGCGAATTGTGTTACGGCCCTGTGGCTTCTAGTGCGGGGCCGCGTGTGAAGTTGTCACTGCATCGCCCACTTGCGTCGTCGCCCGGTGATCCGAATAGGTCAGGCGATGTCGGCGCCTTCACGCTCGTCCGCGTCGATGTCCTCATCCTCGGAGGCGACCTCCGGGATGGCCTTGGCGCGCGAACCGGTGACCTGCTTGGCATTGCCGCCGATCGACTTGCGCTGATCCGGAACGCCGTCCAGCAGTTCGCTTTCCCGGTTGACGGCCGCGAGCATGGCCGGCACCGAGTCGAGCTGGCCGCGGATACCGAGCAGCTGGGCCAGCACCCGGCCGCGCAGCACGCGCATCTCCTCGGCCAGTTCCTTCGCGTGCGCGATCTTGCGCTCGGAGGTCTGGGTGGCGGAGGTGATGAGGCGGTTGGCCTCGTCGGTGGCGTCCTTGATCCGCTGCGCGGCCTCGGCGCGGCTGGTGGCCTCCAGCTCCTCCATGGCGCGGGTGAGCTTGGTGCGCCGCTCGGCCATGGTGACCTCGAAGTCCTGCTGGGTCGCCTTGCGCTTGGCGTCGGCTTCCTTGCCGATGCGATCGGCCTCGGCCTGGGCGGCCTCGATGATCTTGGCGGACTCGGTACGCGCGTTCGCGAGGGTCTGCTCGAACTCGATTTCGAGCGCCTCGCGCTTCTCCTTGGTCTCCGCGAGCAAGGACTCGTACTTACCGCGCATCTCGGTCGCCTGCTGTTCGGCGATCGACACCATCTCGGCGGCCTCGGCCTGCGCCAGGGCGCGGACCTCGGAGGCCTCGTCGGAGGCCAGGCGCAGCATGCGCGAGATACGGTCGGACATGCCTTCCGCGGTGGTCGGCGGGACCGAGAGGCGATCGACCTCCTTGCGGAGCTCGTCGATCTCGTCCCGCGCGTCCTCCAGCTGGCTTGCGAGGTTCCGGGCCTGCGCCGCGGCGGCATCCCGGTCGGTAGCGGTGACCCTTAGTTCGGCGTCGAAGCGGTCGAAGTAGTTGCGTACCTCGTCTTGCGCATAACCCTTGCGCACAACGGTGAAGGGCAGTGCAACGAAGCGATTGCGATCGGACTCAGGTGACGACATGGCACACAAACTACAGCCTCATCGAAGGTCATGGTGACTCGACCGCGAATGTGATTCCGAAGAACTTTCCGGGCCCGATCTTGGTACTAGTGAGTAAGATTCGGGTTCGGCTCGACCAACTCGATCAGCACACCGCCAGCATCCTTCGGGTGGATGAAATTGATGCGGGAATCGGCTGTTCCGTGCCGGGGGGCGTCGTACAGCAAACGCAGACCTCGATCACGTAAATAGGCAGAGACAGCCTCCAGGTCGGTGACCCGGTATGCCAGTTGCTGCAGACCCGGTCCGCTGCGATCGATGAACTTGGCGATGGTCGACTCGGCGTCGACGGGAGCCAGCAACTGGATGGCAGTCGCATTGTCGGCGGCGCCGGGCAGCGAGAGCATGGCCTCGTGCACGCCCTGGGCCTCGTTGACCTCGCGATGGGTCTCCACCATGCCGAGGTTCTCGGCGTACCAGGCGATAGCGGCGTCCAGGTCCGGAACGGCGATGCCGACGTGATCGACGGCGATGACGTAGTCGCCCGGGATGAAACCGGTTTGATTCGAAGCGGTGCTCACTACTCGAAGGTAGCTTGCCCTGCGCGTCCGCGGGGGAGGCATACCGGTTACCGTGGAGTAGTTACCGCCCTGATTGCAGAGAACAGCGAGGTCTAGTCGTGACCACAACCGTGATCGTCTCCGGTGCTCGTACCCCCGTCGGCCGGCTGCTCGGCGGTCTGAAGGGCTTCACCGGTTCCGACCTCGGCGGTTTCGCCATCAAGGCGGCCCTGGAGCGCGGCGGCGTCGCGCCCGAGCAGGTCGACTACGTGATCATGGGCCAGGTGCTGACCGCCGGCGCAGGGCAGATCCCGGCGCGGCAGGCGGCCGTGGCCGCGGGCATTCCGATGGATGTCCCGGCGCTCACCCTGAACAAGGTGTGCCTGTCCGGTATCAACGCGATCGCGCTGGCGGATCAGCTGATCCGCGCGGGTGAGTACGAGATCGTGGTCGCGGGTGGCCAGGAATCCATGAGCCAGGCGCCGCACCTGCTGGAGAAGTCGCGGGAGGGCTTCAAGTACGGCGATGTGACGCTGCGCGACCACATGGCCTACGACGGCCTGCACGACATCTTCACCGACCAGGCGATGGGCGCGCTCACCGAGACCCGCAACGACACCGACACGGTGACCCGCGAGGAGCAGGACGCGTTCGCGGCCGCCTCGCATCAGCGGGCGGCGGCGGCCTGGAAGAACGGCGTCTTCGACAACGAGGTGGTGCCCGTCGAGGTGCCACAGCGCAAGGGCGACCCGGTCGTGGTGGGCGCCGACGAGGGCATTCGCGCCGACACCACCGTCGAATCGCTGGGCAAACTGCGCCCGGCGTTCCGCAAGGACGGCACCATCACCGCGGGCACGGCCTCGCAGATTTCCGACGGTGCGGCCGCGGTGGTCGTGATGAGCAAGGAGAAGGCGCAGGCGCTCGGCCTGACCTGGATCGCCGAGATCGGCAAGGCGGGCGTGGTGGCCGGGCCGGACTCCACGTTGCAGGATCAGCCCGCCAATGCCATCGCCAAAGCCTGTGCGCGGGAGGGCATCTCGCCCGCCGACCTGGATCTGGTGGAGATCAACGAGGCGTTCGCCGCCGTCGGCATCGCCTCCACCCGCAAGCTGGGCATCGATCCGGCGAAGGTGAACGTCAACGGCGGTGCGATCGCCATCGGTCACCCGCTGGGTATGTCCGGCGCTCGCATCGTGCTGCACCTGGCGCTGGAACTCCAGCGTCGCGGTGGCGGTGTCGGCGCGGCCGCGCTGTGCGGCGGCGGCGGTCAGGGCGACGCCCTCATCGTCCGAGTGTGACGCGGCCAACTACGACTTGTCGTAGTGCATACGGCAGAATGATGGGCATGGGCAATTTCTTCGACCTGAGCACTGTCGCGAAACGCTTCCGGTTCATCGCCGTCCTCGAGGCGATTTCCTGGGTCGGTCTGCTGACCGGTATGGCGTTCAAGTACGGCTGGTTCGGTCTGCCCGCTGGCAACGAGATCGGCGTGAAGATCTTCGGCCCGGTGCACGGCACCATCTTCGTGCTGTTCCTGCTGATGACCCTGCTGGCCGCGCGTGAGCTCGGCTGGCACTGGAAGACCATCGTGCTGGCGCTGGTGTCCAGCGGTCCGCCGCTGTTCACGGTGATCTTCGAGGTCTGGGCCCAGCGCACGGGCCAGCTCGGCGAGCTCAGTGCCGCGCCCACGGGATCCGGGCAAGCCGCCGTCGTCTCCTCGTGACAAACTGGGAACCGTGAATCGACCTGCCGCACGCCGTCCTTCGCCCGCCGTTGCCGCCGCTATGTCCGGTGCGGTGGATCTGTCCAGTCTGAAGCAGCCGCCCGCGGGCGCGGCCGGTGCGCCCGGCGGCGATTACGCGGTCGGTGAGGCCGATTTCGAGACGCAGGTGCTGCGCCGGTCGGCGCAGGTGCCCGTTGTGGTCGCGCTGTACTCGCAGCGCAGCCCCGGCAGCGTCGAATTGGTCCGCACCCTGGAACGTCTGGTGGAAGCCGACGGCGGCAGCTGGGCGCTGGCCACCGTCGAGGCCGAAACCAATATGCGGATCGCGCAGGCGCTACAGGTGCAGGGCATCCCGACCGTGGTGGCGATCGCCGGCGGCCGCCCGCTCGCGGATTTCGAGGGCGCTCAGCCCGAAGCGCAGGTGCGGCAGTGGCTGGACGCGGTGATCGATGCGGTCGCCGGCAAGCTGGAGGGCACGGGCGAACCGCAGCCCGAACCCGAGGATCCGCGCTTCACCGCCGCCGAGGAGGCGCTGGAGCGAGGCGACCTGGCCGGCGCCGAAGCCGCCTACGAGGCCATCATCGCCGCCGAGCCCGGCAATGAGGAAGCCAAGGCCGCGCTGCGCCAACTGCGCTTCCTGGCGCGGGCCCAGTCCATCCCCGATTCGGCCATCGCCGTCGCGGACGCCGACCCCGCCGATGTCGCGGCGGCCTTGAACGCGGCCGACGTGGACATGCTCAACCAGCGCCCCGAAGCCGCCTTCGACCGCCTGATCGCCTTGATCAAGCGCAGCGCCGGCGACGACCGCACCACCGCCCGCACCCGCCTGCTCGAACTCTTCGAATTGTTCGACAAGGCCGAGCCATTCGTGGTCGCCGCCCGCCGCAAACTGGCCACCGCCCTGTACTAGCCGCACCATCAGAACCAGTACCTAGCCGAAGCCACATCACACGCCAGCCGGTGACTTCACAGCTCTTTGCGCCACTGCACATACGCATAGGGGTGTGCAGAGTCGTGAAAACTCGTGTGGATGCGCTCCGGCGTGGGTCGGCTAGCCGGTTGGGCCTCGAGTCGGGGGGAGCTAGAGGCGGATATGGCTCAGGGTGACGCGGGCTTGCCGAAGGCGCGTGCGGAGTGCGCTGTCCGTGTTGGGGGTGAGGGTGAGGTTTGCGGACGCGGCGATACGGTCGGCCACCGCGGCGACTCCGAGGTGATCGGTGTGGATGTGCTCGCCGAACTCGGGGCGCTGGAGCGCCTCGAGGCAGTGGTCGATGCGTTCGAGGGCGAACGTTTCGAATCGGAGGCCGAATCGCATGCCCGGCAGGCCGCGGCCACGCAGGCGTTCGCGGACGGTATCGTGTTCGGCCAGCAGCGCGAAATGCCTTACATCGTGGCCGATTTCGCGCAGGCGCCCCACGGTCTCGGCGAAATAGTCCGGATGCACCACGGTCATCGGGGCGATCACGACGCCTTTGTGTTGGTTCAGCACCAGATCCAGGACTTCGACGACACCCTGACGCCAGGCGGGCAGGTCCTGGAAGTCGCCGCGCAGCTCGGCGGGCATGCTGCGATGCAGACCGTAGCCGACGAACTCGGGATCACAGACGACACTGCCGTGCAGGCGGCGGCGCAACTCGAACGCAGTTTGGGTCTTACCGCCGCCGAACGGTCCGTTGATCCACACGAGCATGATCGCCACAGTACCGGCGAGTTGGTCGTGGATCCCCGGCCGAAGCATGCTGGGTGACGGTCGCGCGTTCGCTGGTGAGGTGGCGTAGTTCGAATGCCGGTTCGCCGCTGCCGAACCGGCTGTTGATCCAGGTGATCGCAACAGCTGCGGTTTACGGTGTGGCCGGTCCGGCGAACCAGACGGCGCTGTGCGGGGCGAGGGGGGTGATGATCGAGTGCGGGCGGCCGTGCCAAGGGATTTCGTCGGTCGCGGCCGTGCCGCGGGGGGTGAGGCCGGAGCCGGCGAAATCGACGGCGTCGGTGTCGAGGATTTCGGTCCATTCGCCCGGGAGCGGGAGGCCGAGGCGGTAGTCGGTGTGTGCGGCGCCGGAGAAGTTGTAGACGCAGGCGACGACCGAGCCGTCGGAGCCGTGGCGCAGGAACGCGAAGACATTGCGGTCGCGGTCGTCGGCTTCGATCCAGGAGTAGCCGCCGGGGGTGGTGTCCTGCGTCCACAGTGCCGGGTGCGCGCGGTATACCCGGTTCAAAGCCTGGACGGTGGCGGTAATGCCTTGGTGCAGTGGGTTTTCGAGTTCTTGCCAGTCCAGGCCGCGGTCGTGTGACCATTCCCGGAACTGGCCGAAATCCTGGCCCATGAACAGCAACTGCTTGCCGGGGTGCGCCCACATGTAGGCGAGCAGGGCGCGGACGCCGGCGGCCTTGGTGAAATCGTCGCCGGGCATCCGGGTCCACAGTGTGCCTTTGCCGTGCACGACCTCGTCGTGGCTGATCGGCAGCACGTAGTTCTCGCTCCAGGCGTAGGTCAGCGAGAAGGAGAGCTCGTTGTGGTGCCAGGTCCGGTGGATCGGGTCGCGGCGCAGGTAGCCGAGGGTGTCGTGCATCCAGCCCATGTTCCATTTCATGGTGAATCCGAGGCCGCCGACGTCGATTCCGCGGGTGACGCCGGGCCAGGTGGTGGATTCCTCGGCGATCGCGACCACACCCGGATGGTGCCGGTGCACGGTGTCGTTGAGCTGGCGCAGGAAGGCGACGGCCTCCAGATTCTCCCGGCCGCCGTGCACGTTGGGTTCCCAATCCCCTTCGGGGCGTGAGTAATCCAGGTACAGCATGGAGGCCACGGCGTCGACCCGCAGTCCGTCGAGATGGAATTCGTCGATCCAGTAGCGGGCGTTGGCGACCAGGAAGTTGCGCACCTCGTTGCGGCCGAAGTCGAAAACGTAGGTGCCCCAGTCGAGTTGCTCGCCGCGGCGCGGGTCCGGGTGCTCGTAGAGGGGAGTGCCGTCGAAGCGGGCCAGGGCCCATTCGTCGCGTGGGAAATGCGCGGGCACCCAGTCGAGCAGCACGCCGATGCCCGCGGCGTGCATGCGGTCGACGAAGGCGCGGAAGTCGTCGGGCGAGCCGAATCGGGCCGTGGGCGCGTAATAGGAGGTGACCTGGTAGCCCCAGGAGCCGCCGAAGGGATGTTCCGCGACGGGTAGCAGCTCGATATGCGTGTAGCCCAGCTCGCGCACGTATTCCACGAGCTGGTCGGCGATTTCGCGGTACCCGAGCCCGGGCCGCCAGGAACCGAGGTGCACCTCGTAGATGCTCATCGGTGCGCGGGTCGGATCCGTGTCGGCCCGCCGGCGCAGCCAATCCTGGTCGTGCCAAGTGAATTCGGACTCGGTGACGACCGAGGCGGTGGCGGGCGGTAGCTCGGTGGCGAAGGCCAGCGGGTCGGCGTGGTCGACCGTGCGGCCGTCGGCGCCGTGCACGCGATATTTGTACTTGGTGCCCGGTGCGACACCCGGCACGAATACCTCCCACACACCCGAACTGCCGAGTGCCCGCATCGGCGCGGTCTGCCCGCCCCAGCTGTCGAAATCGCCGAAGACGGTGACGCCCCGCGCATTCGGTGCCCACACCGCGAACGAGGTGCCGGTCACCGCACCGTCGAGGGTGGTGTAGCGCCGGGGGTGCGCACCGAGCACATCCCACAGGCGTTCGTGGCGGCCCTGGCCGATCAGGTGCAGATCGAGTTCGCCGACGGTGGGCAGGAAGTGGTAGCCGTCGGCGTCCAGGATGGTCTGCCCGCCCGGATAGGTGGTGCGGATCCGATAGTCCTGGAGCTCCGGATACGGCAGCGCCGCCGCGAAAACACCGTGGCCGCAGGACTTCAGCGGATGTTCGAGCCCGTCCACCCGTACGGCGACCGTCTCCGCGTGCGGGCGCAGCACTCGCACGACGGTGCCGTCGGGGTGCGGGTGCGCGCCGAGCACGGTGTGTGGATCGGTGTGCGTCCCCGCCGCCAGTAGCAGTAGATCTCGGCGGGGAATGGTCATCGGAAGGTCCTGCGGTAGGCCAGCGCGGTGCGGGCCGACTGCGAGACCGGAGGCAGGGCGATGATGTGGGCGGCGGCTCCGGCCGGATCCAGGCGAATGAAATTGCGCTGCGCCCAGTGGTATTCCTCGCCGGTGATCTCGTCGGTCACCACGGGGTGGTCGTGCCATTCGCGGCCGATGGCGGGCAGATCCAGGGATAGGAATCCTTGTTCGGCGGCAAAGGGATTCAGGTTGATCACCACGAGAACCGCGTCACCGCCGGCCGGATCGATCTTGGAGTAGGCGATGAGCGCGTCGTTGTCGATCTGGTGGAAGTGCACGCAGCGCAGCTGTTGCAGCGCCGGATGGTTGCGGCGGATCTCGTTGAGCCGGGTGATCCACGGCTCCAGGGACTCTCCGCGCGCCAGGGCCGCCGCGAACGGGCGCGGGCGCAGCTCGTACTTCTCCGAATCCAGGTACTCCTCGCTGCCCGGGCGCACCGCCTGATGCTCGAAGAGTTCGAAGCCGGAGTACACGCCCCAGGTCGGGGCCAGGGTCGCGGCGAGGGCGGCGCGGATGGCGAACATGCCTGGCCCGCCGTGCTGGAGGCTCTCGTGCAGGATGTCGGGGGTGTTGACGAACAGGTTCGGTCTGGCCTCGTCGGCCTTGGCGGCCAATTCGAGACCGAATTCGGTCAGCTCCCACTTGTGTACGCGCCAGGTGAAATACGTGTAGGACTGGGTGAATCCGCGCCGGGCGAGACCATAGAGCCGGGCGGGCCGGGTGAACGCCTCGGACAGGAAGATGATCTCGGGATTGGTGCGGCGCACCCGCGCGATCAGCCACTCCCAGAAGTCGGCGGGTTTGGTGTGCGGGTTGTCGACCCGGAAGATGGTGACGCCCAGGGCGATCCAATGTCGCACCACGCGCAGGATCTCCGCGTAGAGGCCGTCGGGATCGGTGTCGAAGTTGACCGGGTAGATGTCCTGGTACTTCTTCGGCGGGTTCTCGGCGAAGGCGATGGTGCCGTCGGGCAGGGTGGTGAACCACTCCGGATGCGCGGCCACCCACGGATGGTCGGGCGCGCACTGTAGCGCCAGATCCAGTGCGACTTCGAGTCCCGATCGCCGTGCGGCGCCGACGAATTCGGCGAAGTCGTCCTCGGTACCCAGCGCCGGGTGGATGGCGTCGTGCCCGCCCGCGTCGGAGCCGATGGCCCACGGCGAGCCGACATCGCCGGGTTCGGCGATCAGGGAGTTGTTGCGGCCCTTGCGGTTCACCTCGCCGATCGGGTGGATCGGCGGCAGATAGACGACGTCGAAGCCCATGCCGGCGATGCGCGGCAGCTCCGCGGCGGCGGTGGCGAAGGTGCCGTGTACGGGAATGCCGTTGGCGTCCCGGCCGCCGGTGGATCGTGGGAAGAACTCGTACCAGGAGCCGAACAGCGCCCGCCGGCGCTCGACCAGGACGGTGTGCTGCGGTCCGCGAGTGACCATCTCGCGCAACGGTGTCGCGCGCACGATCCGCGTGACCTCCGCGCTGAACGCGAGCGCCACCCGGGCGGGCAGCTGCTCGTCGCCGCGCAGCGCGGCCGCGGCCGCGCGCAGTCGTTCGAACTGTTGTTTCGGCACGGCCTGGGCGGCTCGGTCGAGCAGCCGCGCCCCGAGTTCCAGATCGTTGGCGAGGTCGGCCGCGCTCTGTCCGACGGCGAGTTTCGCTTCGACCGCGTGCCGCCAGGTGGTGATCGGATCGCTCCAGCCTTCGATGCGGAAGGTCCAGGCGCCCGGTTCGTGCGGTACGAAGACGGCATTGCAGACGTCGGGTTCGTAGTCGGGTTCCATCGGAATCCGGGTGACTCGCGCCGATCCCGGTCCGCGCACCGCGAGCGTGGCCGCGACGGCGTCGTGGCCTTCGCGCCACACCACGGCCCGCACCGGGAACACCTCACCCACCACGGCCTTGGCCGGATATCCGCCGGGGACGGAGGGGGCGGTGTCATCGATGGCGATGCGGCCGGTCACCCGGACCAACCTACCGGGTGCGCCGACCTCAGCGTGCGTCCGCGGCCAGACCGAGGCCGAGCGCGACCAAGATCGCTCCGAGGGCCCGCTCCACGCGCCGGCGGATGCCGCCGCGGCGCAGCCACTCGCCCGCCCGGTCCGCGGCCAGCACCACCATGACACACCACGAGGTGTCGATGACCAGCTGAATCACCGCCAGGATCACCACCGTCGGCAGTACCGGCCCGGTCGCGGGCAGGAACTGCGGCAGGATGGTCAGCCCGAATACCGCGGCCTTCGGATTGGCGGCGATGGACAACAGCGAGGCCCGGAACGCCGAGCCGGGCGTGCGGCCGGCGGGCAGCGGCCCGGTGGGCCGGCGCCGATCGGAGCCGCCGTCGAATTCGCGGTCGCCCCGAGTGCCACGCCAGGCCTGCACACCGAGCCAGATCAGCACGAGCGCGCCGACGATGTGCAGGGCGGTGTTCAGCAATTGGTTGGCCACCAGCAGCATCGACAGTCCGGCGCCGCCTGCGAGCGTCCAGCCGAAGACCCCGATCTCGTTCCCGGCGACGGCGGCCAGCCCGGCCTTGCGGCCGTCGCGCACCGAACGCTGGAGGAACAGTGCCGTCGCGGGGCCGGGAAGGGCGGCCAGGATCAGGCTGGCCAGCAGGAATTGCGGGAGGACGTGGACCCAGTGCGGCATCGATCGATGCTGACACGGGGCGGCCCGGACGGCCAGGGGTTATTGCGCCGCAGGTCGATCGCGGAGGCCGTCGAGCAGCCGGTGCAGGGTGGCGAGGGTGTCGGGCAGGGCGGCGGGGTCGTCGGTGGTGGCCAGCCAGAGGGCGGCCTCGTTCATCGCGCCGGAGAGCAGATGGGTCAGCGGCCCGATCGGCTGCGGCGGCAGGATGCCCGCGTCGACCAGGGTTTGCAGCGCCTCGCCGAGGTGGCGGGCGGAGCCGGCTTCGTCGAGGGCGCGCCATTCGTGCCACCCGAGGACGGCGGGGCCGTCGATCAGCATGATGCGCTGGATATCGGGGTCGGTGCAGGCCGTGAGGAAGGTGTCGCAGCCGGTGCGCAGTTGGCGCCAGGGGTCGGGTTCGGCGTCGGCGGCCGCGGCGACACGTTCGCCGACCTCGTGCTGCACCTGTTCCAGTACCGCGCGGAAGACCTCGGTCTTGCCCGCGAAGGTGTGGTAGAGCGCGCCCTTGGTGACTCCGGCGGCGCTGACGATCTCCGAGAGGCCCACCGCCCCATAGCCTTTCGCCGCGAAAAGACGGCGGCTCTCGCGCAGCAGCGTGCGCCGGGTCGCCTCGCGCTGCTGGGTGCGCAGGGTGCTCGCCATTCGGAATCCTCCCTTGACATACCGACGGTATGCCAGCTAGCTTAGCTCACATACCATCGGTACGTGAAAGGTGAAGGACATGGAACTGCACAGCTTCTACCCGGTCCTGGGCACCGGCAAGATCGCCGAGGCCCGCGATTTCTACACCCACTGGCTCGGCTTCGAGATCGTGTTCGAGGCCGACTGGTACATCAGCCTGCGGCGGCAGCAAGGCGGGAAGTCCTTCGAACTGGCGCTACTGGACTACACCCACCCCACGGTCCCCGCCGCCTACCGCAAGCCGGTGCAGGGGCTGCTGCTCAACTTCGAGGTCGACGATGTCGACGCCGAGTGGGAGCGGATGGTCGTGCGGGGCGGGCTGCGACCGGAGCTCGAGATCCGCTCGGAGGATTTCGGCCAGCGGCACTTCATCGTCGCCGACCCCAGCGGGGTGCTGATCGACATGATCACCGAGATCCCGCCCTCGGCGGCGTACGCCGAGCAGTTCAGGACCGATTAGGTAGGGTTCGCGGGGTGAAAGCGCTGCGCAGATTCACCGTCCGTGCCCATCTGCCCGAGCGGCTCGCGGCCCTGGTCGAGCTGTCCACCAACCTGCGCTGGTCCTGGCACTGGCCCACCCAGGACCTGTTCGAGCGGCTGGACCCGGCGCTGTGGCGCGAAGTCGGGCACGACCCGGTGCGAATGCTCGGCGAGGTGCCCGCGGCGCGGCTGGACGAACTGGCCGACGACCCCGGCTACACCGCGCGGGTGGACGCGGCGGTGGCCGATCTGCGCGAATATCTGGCCGAACCGCGGTGGTTCCAGCAGCGCTCGGCCGAGCACATCCGGGGGATCGCCTATTTCTCCATGGAGTTCGGCGTCACCGAGGTGCTACCGAACTACTCCGGTGGTTTGGGCATCCTCGCGGGCGATCACCTCAAGGCCGCCTCGGACCTGGGGCTGCCGCTGATCGGCGTCGGACTGCTGTACCGCTCCGGCTATTTCCGGCAGTCGCTGTCGGCCGACGGCTGGCAGATCGAGCACTATCCGGCCCTGGATCCGCAGGGCCTGCCGCTGCGACTGCTGAGCGCCGACGGCTCGCCGGTGCTGATCCACGTGGCCATGCCGGATCAGCGGGTGCTGCGGGCCCGGGTGTGGATCGCGCAGGTCGGGCGGATCCCGCTGCTACTGCTGGATTCCGATATCGCCGAAAACGATCCGGAACTGCGCGCGGTCACCGACCGGCTCTACGGCGGCGATCAGGACCATCGGATCAAACAGGAGATCCTGGCCGGTATCGGCGGTGTGCGCGCGGTGCGCGCCTACACCCGCGCCGCGGGTCTGCCCGATCCCGACGTGTTCCATATGAACGAGGGGCACGCCGGCTTCCTCGGGGTGGAGCGAATCCGCGAATACGTCTCGGGCGGACTGGATTTCGAGACGGCGCTGGCGGCCGTCCGGGCCGGAACGGTCTTCACCACGCACACGCCGGTGCCCGCGGGAATCGACCGGTTTCCGATGCCGCTGGTGCGCCGCTACTTCGGCGGTGCGCACGGCGAGGCCGAATCCGCCATGCTGCCGGGCCTTTTCGTCGATCGAATCCTGGCGCTGGGCCGGGAGGGTGATCCCGCCGTATTCAACATGGCGCACATGGGTCTGCGACTCGCGCAGCGCGCCAACGGTGTTTCGCAGTTGCACGGCGAGGTCAGCCGGGGGATGTTCGGACCGCTGTGGCCGGGCTTCGATCCGGCCGAGGTGCCGATCGGGTCGATCACCAACGGGGTGCACGCGCCGACCTGGGCCGCGCGCGAGTGGCCGGACGGGGAGCTGTACGAGGAGCGGGGCTGGGAACGACTGGGCGCGGCCGAACTCGGCGAACTCTGGTCGGTCCGCAACGAGCTGCGCGACCGGCTGGTCACGGAAGTACGTCGTCGGGTTCGGGCATCCTGGTTGCAGCGTGGTGCCGCAGAAGCCGAACTCGGTTGGGTGGACAGCATTTTCGACCCGACGGTGCTCACCGTCGGGTTCGCGCGCCGGGTGCCGACCTACAAGCGGCTCACCCTGATGCTGCGCGACCCGCAGCGCCTGCGCGACCTGCTGCTCGATCCGGTGCGGCCGATCCAGCTGGTGGTGGCGGGCAAGAGTCATCCCGCCGACGAGGGCGGCAAATCCCTGATCCAGCAGGTGGTTCGGTTCGCCGACGACCCCGAGGTGCGCCACCGCATCGTCTTCCTGCCCGACTACGACATGTCGATGGCCCGGTACCTGTACTGGGGTTGCGATGTGTGGCTGAACAATCCGCTGCGCCCGCTGGAGGCGTGCGGCACCTCGGGCATGAAGTCGGCGCTCAACGGCGGCCTCAACCTGTCCATTCGGGACGGCTGGTGGGACGAGATGTTCGACGGCGAGAACGGCTGGGTCATCCCGACCGCCGACGGTGTGCTCGACGAGCACCGTCGCGACGATCTGGAGGCGGCCGCGCTCTACGACCTGGTCGAGCGCACCGTCGCGCCCCGGTTCTACGAGCGCGACGGGCAGGGCCTGCCGGTGCGCTGGGTGGAGATGGTGCGGCACACCCTGCGGACGCTCGGCCCGAAGGTATTGGCCTCCCGCATGGTTCGCGACTACACCACGCGCTACTACGCACCGGCCGCCGCCGCCTACCGCGCCGCCGTGGCGGACGAGTTCGCCGGTGCACGTTCGGTTTCGGATTACCGGCAGCGGGTGGAAGCGGCCTGGCCGAAGGTGCGGGTGGTCCAGGTGGACAGTGCGGGCCTGCCCGATACCCCGATCATCGGCGCGCACCTGTCGCTGACCGCGCGGGTCGACCTGGGCGGGCTCGGCGTCTCGGAGGTGCAGGTGCAGGCCGTGCTCGGCCGGGTGTCGCCGACGGACGATCTCTCCGAGGTCACCACCATCCCGATGCGCCACCGGGGTGCCGACGCCGGGGCCGAGCTGTTCACGGTCGACACTCCGGTCCCGATCTCCGGCGCGGTCGGCTACACGGTCCGGGTGCTGCCCCGGCACGAGCTGCTGGCCGGCGCCGCCGAACTCGGCTTGGTGGCTGCCCCGAGCGCCTAGGCCGCCCGGCGACTCTGCGATTCGGTCAACTGTCCGCTAACGTGCCTGAGCACCCCTTTTGTACTCAGCCACGACTGGAGATCCCACATGGCCACCGACGTGACCCGGCGCGCGCGTAGTCGCATCGACCAATTCTTCGGCGTCCAGGCCAACGGCTCGACTACCCGGCGTGAGTTGATGGCCGGCACGGTCACGTTCCTGGCTATGTCCTATGTGCTCGCGGTCAACCCGGCTGTGCTCGGTGATCTCGGCCCACTGGGTGAGAAGGGCATTCCCACCCAGGCGGTATTCACCGCGACCGCGGTGGCGGCGGTGTTCGGCACGCTGGTCATGGGCCTGTGGGCGAAGTACCCGATCGCGCTCGCGCCGGGCATGGGTCTGAACGCGTTCTTCGCCTACACCGTGGTGCTGAGCATGGGCATTCCGTGGCAGGTCGCGCTGTCGGGCACGCTCCTGTCCGGCATCATCTTCTTCTTCCTTGCGGTCACCAAGGTCCGGGAAAAGATCCTGGACTCGATCCCGATGCAGATGAAACTGGCGGTCGGCGCGGGCATCGGCCTGTTCGTGGCGTTCCTCGGGCTCAAGGCCGCCGGGATCGTGCGCGCCAGCGAGGCGACGTTCGTCACCCTCGGCGATTTCCACAAGGGCACCACGCTGCTCGCGCTGTTCGGACTCGTGGTGACCGTGATCTTCCTGGTTCGCGGCTGGCACGGGGCCGTGCTCTACGGCATCGTGCTCACCGCGCTGCTCGGCATCGTCACCGGCCTGGTCGATCTGCCCGACGGTGTCGTGGCCATGCCCAAGGGCCTGGATCAGACCTTCGGTCAGGCGATCATCCATCTGCCCGACGCGTTCACCGGGCAGATGGTCGTGGTCGTGCTGACCATGCTGTTCGTCGACTTCTTCGATGCCTCGGGCACATTGATCGGCGTCGCGAACCAGGCCGGGCTGCTGGACAAGGATGGCCGCCTGCCGCGCGCGTCCAGCGCGTTCGCCGCCGACTCGGTCGGCACCATGGCCGGCGCGGTCATCGGCACCTCCACCACCACCGCCTACGTCGAATCGACGGCCGGTGTCACGGCGGGTGGGCGCACGGGGCTCACCGCGGTCACCACGGCGGGGTGGTTCCTGCTCGCGATGTTCTGCTATCCGGTGTTCGCGATCGTGGCGGGCTCGGCGGAGATCACCGCGCCCGCGCTGATCGTCGTCGGCATCCTGATGGCGCGCTCGCTCGGTGAAATCGACTGGGGGCGACTGGAATACTCGATCCCGGCGTTCATCACCGTGATCATGATGCCGCTCACATACTCGATCGCGAACGGCTTGGCGATGGGCATGATCTTCTATCCGATCGTCATGGCCGCGAAAGGCCGGATCAAGGAGATCCACCCCGCGATGTGGGTGCTGATGGTGGTGTTCGCCGGCTATTTCTTCTTCCTGGCCGAATAAGTTCGCCGCTCGTTGGAATAGTTGCCGCTTTGACGTGGTTGGGTCAGAACATGCTTCAATCGGACCCCGGTCCGGTTGTTACCGAGGCTTACGAACGTGTCCACCACGCAGGGATGAGGAACCAGCATGACCACCACCGAAAGCAAGGCAACCACCGAGACCACCACCGTCCAGGGCGCCGGCGCCGCGGACCTCGGCCTGCTGATCGGCCGCGTGATCTTCGGCGGATTGATGGCGGCCCACGGCGCGCAGAAGCTGTTCGGGTGGTTCGACGGCCCGGGCCTGGAAACCAACAACGCCTCGTTCGAAGCGATGGGCTACAACCCGGGCAAGCTCTTCGGCACCCTCGCCGCACTGAGCGAGCTGGGTGGTGGCCTCCTGCTGCTGCTGGGCCTGGCCACCCCGCTGGCCGCGGCCATCACCATCGGCACCATGATCAACGCGATCAACGCCACCTGGCCCAACGGCCTGTTCGGCGCGGTGACCGCGCAGGGCTGGCAGCCCGGCTACGAGATGGCGCTGCTGTTCGCCGCGGCGGGCGTGATCTTCGCCTACACCGGCGCCGGTAAGTACTCGCTCGATCACAACCGGCCGTGGCAGCGCCAGGGCGTGGTGATCGGCACCGGCGCGGTGGCGCTCGCCGTCGCCGCCGGGGTACTGACCCTGATCCTGAAGTGGGTGCTCTGACACCTCGACCGTGAAAGCCCGTCTCCCGCATGGGAGGCGGGCTTTCGCTGTGTCACACTTCGGCGAGGTGCGTCGTCGTCACGATATGAGCATCGATATCAGCAACCCCGCCGAACTGCACGACCCCACCGGCTTCGGCTACAGCCACGTCGCCCGGGTGCGTGGCGACCTGGTCTTCATCGCCGGACAATACGACTCCGACGCCGACGGGCACACCACCAGCGACGATTTCGCCACCCAGGTGCAGCGCGCCTTCGCCAATCTCGGTGTCGCCCTGCGCTCTGCCGGATTGGACTACGCCGACGTCTTCCAACTGCGCACTTTCATCGTCGACCACGACCTCGGCAAGCTCGAGGTGCTCGGCAAGCAGATCGCCGCGATCTGGGGCGACCGGCCGCCGGTGCAGACCCTGTCCGGCGTCGCCGCGCTGGCCATGCCGGACATGTTGTTCGAGGTGGACGCCGTCGCCGCCGCGAGCTGAGCCACGATCTCGGCCCGGTCGGCGTGAATGCGCGGGCCGGGCCGACGCGCGTTAGGGTCGGGCGGGATGGCCGATCGAGTGAGGAGAGCCGAATGCTGGCCGCGGGTACGACATTCGCCGGATATGTCATCGAGCGCAGGCTCGGACGCGGTGGCATGGGCTCGGTGTACCTGGCTCGCGACCCGGGATCGGCGCAGCGGGTCGCGCTGAAGCTGTTGAATCGGGAGTTGTTCGCCGACAGCCGGGTCCGCGCGCGTTTCGAACGCGAAGCCGATCTGGTGGGGCGGCTGCGGCATCGGAATATCGTCGCCTCGCACGGTAGCGGGCTCGAGGGCGACCAGCTGTGGATCGCCATGCAGTACATCGACGGCGCCGACGCCGGCAATCTCGACACCCGCACGCTGCCGCCGCAGCAGGCCATGCGGATCGTCTCGGAAACCGCCGCGGCACTGGACTTCGCGCACGAGATGGGCGTGCTGCACCGCGATGTGAAACCCGCCAATATTCTGCTGGCGCGGTCGGCGACCGGACCGGAACCGGTGTTTCTCACCGATTTCGGCATCGCGAAGCTGCGCGACGACGCCGGACAGCTCACCGAGACCGGCGCTTTCACCGCCACCCTGGCCTTCGCCTCGCCCGAACAGCTGATGGGCGAGCAACTCGACGCCACCGCCGACCAGTACTCCCTGGCCTGCACCCTGTTCTGGCTGTTGACCGGCAGGTCCCCGTTCGAGTCCACACACGCCTCCGTGCTGGTGCAGGGGCATCTCCAGCAGCCCGCACCCGCGATCAGCGAGGTCCGCTGGGGGCTGCCGACCCAATTGGACGCCGTCCTGTCGCGCGCGCTGTCCAAACGACCGGCCGAGCGCTTCCGCTCCTGCCGAGAATTCGCCCACGCCGCCCGTCTGGCGCTCGAGGGCGGTCCGGGCCCGGTCCGCACGCCGGTCCCCGGCCCGGCGGTCCAGGTCGGCGGACGGCCCATGCCGCCGGTCAACCGGGCGCCCACGGCAGCGCCCCATCCGCCTGCCGCGATGACCGGCCATCCCGGTTTCGCCCAGCCCCCGGCGCACCCGCATCCCGCGCCGCTGCGGGAAATGAACCAGTCCCGATCCAACGCGCCACTCATCGCGGGCCTCTGCATCGTCGCCGTGCTGGTCCTCGCCGCCGCCGCCATCCTGCTGCTCCGCTGACCTCCAGCCGCGAAATAGCCTGGCAGCGGCCGGTATCGAAGCGCTAGCGTCGCAGCGTGACCACGATGGAAGCAGCGCTCACCGCACTGGATCGAGCATTCGGCCGCCGCACCGGCCGCACCCGGCCGATCGAGGGCTGCTCACATTGCTTCAGCGCCGAGGAATTACGGCGGCTCTCGGGACCGCTGGACGCCATCCCCGATTCGGAGCTGTTCCACGCCGTGTTCAGCTGGGGGAGCACACTCGACGACAGCGTGCCGTGGCTGCGCTGGATCGCGCCCCGTCTGCTGCGTGCGGTCGCCGAGGGCGGCAGCGCACTCGATCCCGAGATGGTCGGCTGCCGGTTGTACGCGGCGCGGTGGCGGGACTGGCCCGAGGCCGAGGCGATTCGCGTGTTCTGCGAAACCCTGTGGCGGGAGGCGTTGTCCGACGCCGAGGGCGCACCGCGGCTGGAGCTGTGTTTCCTGGTGCCGCTGACCGATACCGTCGAACCATGGTTGGCGATCTGGTCGCAGACCTCCGGTGCGGTGGCCGATCAGCACTTTCGAGAATTGTGGCAGGCATGGGGGACCGCCATCCTGGCCGGTCGGCTGGATGTGTGCTGCTACCGGGAGGGGCCGAATATCGCTCCGGTGCTGCGGGATTGGGTGCTCGCCGAGTCGGGGCACCGGGCGTTACAGTGATTTCACTAACGCAACTGATGTAGTAACAAGGGCGTGCGGATGGGCGACTAACCGGGCATGACTCTCAATCGTAAGCAGCTGCAACAGTTTTCGGCCCGGGTCGGGGTTGCCGCCGCGGTGACCGCCGCGGGGGTTATCGGTTCGACGGGGCCGTCCATCGCAATTCCGCACGAACCGGGCGCGCCGTTCACGCCTACGCTGACGCGACTGATTCCGACCAGTTGCTCCGCGATCATCGACGCGGTGACTGTGCCGCAGGAGAAGTCCGGCACCTTCGGCGTGCGGGTGAAGATCACGCAGACGGGGGAGGAGTGCGCGGATTGGAAAGTCGCCGTGCGCTTCAAGAACCTGGACAGCGGATACGCGGACGGGCAGCAGCATCCCGTCGTGAACGGCGTCGTCCAGCACACCGCCGATGGCGTGATCGTCGGCTTCGGCACGGCGCCGGGCGTCGGCCGGGTGGAAGCTCGAATCGTCGCCCTGGATTCCAGGGATCGAGAGATGGAACAGATCTCGGGCACCGCCACCTTCACGCTGAGCTGAGGCGGTCGCCGTGTCCAGCGCACCGCTGGACACGGCACACCCCGGCGCTCAGTCGCCGTGCAGAATCAGCATGGTGTTCGCACCGTGATGGAACTCGTACTCCGTCTCCCGCAGTGTGGAATGGATACCCTTGTCCCGCAGCTCTTTCCGAAGATGCTCGACCAGAACATCGTGATGGCGCCCGATATGGTCGACCAGCGGGTAGAGCCGGGTCTCCCAAGCGCTCACCCGGGCCAGCTCGAGCAGGGCCGCGAGATGGAAATCGGCGTCGAGCCGATCGGCGTAGGTGAACAGCAGATGCGAACTGAGCACCAGATCGAAACTGTTGTCCCGGAACGGAAGCGAGGGTAGCTCCGCGGCCATGTAGCGCTCCGGGTGCGCCGTCAGATCGGCGGCGAAACGGCCGGCCGCCGCGTGCCGCAGCGCGCGATGCCGCTCCGGGTCGCCGTACCAGTCCCAGCGGTAGCGGTCGGAATGCGCCGTGGCCCAATCACTTCCACGGTCGGTTTCGCTGACCGCCAGGGACCGTAGCTGCTCGGCGGAGCGCGAGTAGATCGGATCGGCGGCGGTCACGTGGGCGCCCAGGTCGCTGGCTTCGGTGGTGAAGCTGGCGGCCCCGCCCGGGCAATCGAGGATGCGGCGGCCCTGTAGGTCTGCGTCGGCCAGGTCGAAGATCGCGCGGTATTCCGCCAAAGATCGTGCACTGACCAGGAATTCGCCGAGGACATCAGTGTCGAGAGGGTGCTTCATCTGGACAACGGTCTCACGTGACGCCGATTGGCGAAACCGAAACTGCGTCAGGAAACCGAGGACCGGCTCAGCGGGCTACGGGCTATACCGCGGTCAGCCGTTTCAGCGCCTTGACGACCACGTCCGGGTCCGCCGTCTCCCAGTACGGCGGTAGCGTCGCCCGGAGATAGCCGCCATAGCGCGCGGTCGCCAGCCGGGAGTCCAGGATCGCCACCACGCCCTTGTCGTCCACGCTGCGCAACAGCCGACCGGTGCCCTGCGCCAGCAGCAGCGCCGCGTGATTGGCGGCCACCGTCATGAACCCGTTGCCGCCGCGCGACTCCACCGCCCGCTGCCGTGCGGTGAGCAGCGGGTCATCCGGGCGCGGGAAGGGAATGCGGTCCAGGATGACCAGACTCAGCGACGGGCCGGGCACATCGACGCCCTGCCACAGCGACAGCGTCCCGAACAGCGAGGTCTCCGGATCGTCGGCGAACTTGCGCACCAGCGCACCGGTTGCGTCGTCCCCTTGACACAGCACCGGGGTGTCGAGCCGTTCCCGCAGCGCCTCGGTGGCCGCCTTCGCCGCGCGCATGGAGGAGAACAGGCCGAGGGTGCGCCCACCGGCCGCGGTGATCAATCGCTCGATCTCGTCCAGGTAGGCGGGTGCGAGCCCATCGCGCCCCGGTGCGGGCAAATGCTTGGCGACATAGAGGATTCCGGATTTGGCGTGATCGAACGGGGAGCCCACGTCGATCGAACTCCAGCGCACGGTCTCGCTGTCGGAAGGTGCCTGCGCGCCGTTGGCGGTCGCCGGGTCGGGGCGATTGCCCTGTTGCGCCGGTAGTCCCCAGGTGACGGCCAGGCTGTCGAACGAGCCGCCGATCTGCAAAGTGGCCGAGGTGAGCACGACGGTGGAGGTGCCGAACAGACGGCTGCGCAGCAGCCCGCCCACCGACAGCGGCGCCATCCGCAGCGATTTGCGGCTCACCCCGCGGATGTCGTCGGCGGCCAGCCAGATGACGTCGCGCCGGGTCGCCGGATCGGGTTCGTCGAAGGCGGTCAGCGCCCGCACCGCGCTGTCGTGTATTTCATCGATCGCGGCCAGCGCCTGGGTGCGCGCGGCCGCGGTGTCCGGATCGGCCTGCTCCTTCGAGGAACCGGGCGGCGCCAGCTCGGTGCGCGCGTTCCAGGCCGTGTCGCGGACCAGCGCGAGCACCGGCGCGACACCATCGGGCATGACGTCCCAGCGGGCGGCGGGCAGCTCCTCGAGCAGGTCGTGCCAGGCCTCGGCCGCGCCCTCGAGCCGGTCGACCTCGCGCTCGTCGATGAGTTTGGCGCAGCGGCGCGCGGCGGCGCTGATCGCGGTGGCCGCGAGCTCCGCGGTGGCCACGCCGGTGACCCGGTCGACCAGTTCGTGTGCCTCGTCGATCACGACCACATCGTGTTCGGGCAGTACCTGGATGCCGCTGATGGCGTCGATGGCCAGCAGCGCGTGATTGGTCACCACCACATCGGCCTGCGCGGATTCCGCGCGCGCCTTCTCCGCGAAGCAGTCCTGGCCGAAGCTGCACCGGGTCTTGCCGAGACATTCCCGGGAGGAGACGCTGACCTGCCGCCAGGCTCGATCGCTGACCCCGGGCGCGAGTTCGTCGCGGTCGCCGGTGTCGGTGTCGGAGGCCCACTCGTTGAGGCGCTGCACCTCGCGGCCGAGCCGGGAGATCGCGAACGCGTCGAACAGCTCCTGCTCCGGTTCCTCGGGCAGCACGCTGTTTATCTTGTTCAGGCACAGATAGTTGTTGCGGCCCTTGAGAATCGCGAACTGCGCTTCCCGGCCGAGTGGCTGCTTCAGCGCGTGCGCCAGCCGCGGCAGATCCCGATCGACGAGCTGGCGTTGCAGGGCGATGGTGGCGGTGGACACCACGACCGTGCGCCCGGTGCGGACCGCGTGCCGCAGGCTCGGCACCAGGTAGGCCAGCGACTTACCGGTACCCGTGCCCGCCTGCACGGCCAGATGCTCCTTGGTGTCGATCGCGTGATCGACCGCCGAGGCCATGGTCACCTGCCCGCTGCGCTCCTTGCCACCCAGCGCGGTGACGGCGGTGGACAACAGCTCCAGAGCGGACGGGAGTTCAGGCACCCGAGCAGACTACTGCTCCTCACCGACACCGGACACTGGGTTACCCGGCGGTGCCCTGGAGTTCGATGCCCGCCTCGCGCATCTGCTCGAGCGCGGCCTCGACCGTCGCCGGAGCCACGCCCGCGGTCAGGTCGAGCAGCACACGCGTGTCGAAGCCGGCACGCTCCGCGTCCAGGGCGGTGGCGCGCACGCAGTGATCGGTGGCGATGCCGACGACGTCCACCGCGTCGATATCGCGGGACCGCAGCCAGGCGGCCAAGGTGCTGCCGTCGGCGGCGGCACCTTCGAAACCCGAATAGGCGGCGGCGTATTCGCCCTTGGCGAATATTTCCTCGACGCGGTCGGTGCGCAGGTTCGGATGGAATTCCGCGCCCGGCGTGCCGACCCGGCAGTGCGGCGGCCAGCTGTCCACGAAATCGGGATCGTCGGAGAAATGCGGACCCGGATCGATGTGGTAATCCCTGGTCGCGACGACGGCGGCGTAATCCCTGGTCGCGACGTGTGCGCTGATCCGCTCGGCGACCGCCGCGCCACCCGCCACCGCCAGCGACCCGCCCTCACAGAAATCGTTCTGCACGTCCACGATGATCAACGCCCGGTTCATGACGAGGCTCCTTAATTACGCGCGGTTGTAAACTGAGGCTACCGGGCCACGATTGCGTTGTGCCGTGGCCGCAGTGCGCTTTTGGGGGGATTCGATGAGTAGCGACCGACTCGACCGGCAGGCCCGCCTGGGCTGGGCCATGGGCACCGTGATCATCTGGGCGGGATACGCGGTGCTGTTCGCGGTGTGCGCGCTCGGGTTCAGCGGATTGACACTGCTGTTCGAGTGGCCGGCCGACGGCGGCGAGTGGGGGTGGCTCGCCGGGCGCGGCGCGCTGTTCGGCGCGCTCTTCGTCGGCGCCACCCTGTTCACCAAGCGCCGCCGCTGATCAACGCACGAACGTGGTCGGGATCGCGGGTTCGCCCGCCGAGAGTTTGAGTCCCTCCCACGGCAGGCTCACGAGTCCGCGGCGCACCAGGTCCCGGCTCTGCGCCAGGGTGGGCAGCCCGTCGAGCACCTTCCCGCCCCGGACCAGCGGCGTCCGGAGTTCGCGCACCTCGAACCCGTCCGTGGCGGGCGTGGGACCCGTTGCGGGGTAGACGATTTCCTCCACCACGGTGCCGGTGCGCCGGGACAGCCGGATCGCCTGCTTGGTTCCACCGCGGGATTCCTTGTGGCTGCTGCGTTTGGCGACCGGCAGGCCGTCCACCTCCACGAGTTTGTAGACCATGCCCGCGGTCGGCGCGCCGGATCCGGTGACCAGCGAGGTGCCGACGCCGTACACGTCGACCGGGTCGCCGCGCAGCGCCGCGATCGCGTACTCGTCCAGATCGCCGGAGACCACGATGCGGGTGCCGGTGGCGCCGAGCGCGTCGAGTTGATCGCGGACCTGTTTGGCCAGCACGCCCAGGTCACCCGAATCTATGCGCACCCCACCGAGTTCCGGGCCCGCCACCTCGATGGCGTTGGCCACGCCCTGGGTGATGTCGAAGGTGTCCACCAGCAGTGTGGTGCCGATGCCCTGTGCCGCGATCTGGCTGCGGAAGGCCTCTTTCTCGTGCTCCCCATCCGACCCGCTGTGCAACAGGGTGAACGCGTGCGCGCTGGTGCCCGCGCTCGGCACCCCGAACTGCCGCGCCGCCTCCAGATTCGAGGTGGTGTCGAAACCGGCCAGATACGCGGCCCGTGAACTGGACGGCGCCGCGAGCTCGTGGGTACGCCGCGACCCCATCTCGATCATCCGGCGACCCGCGGCGGCGCTGACCATTCGCGCCGCGGCCGACGCGATCGCGCTGTCGTGATTGAGGATGGACAGGATCAGCGTCTCCAGCACCACGCCCTCGGCGAAGCTGCCACGCACGGTCAGGATCGGCGAGCCTGGAAAGTACAGCTCACCCTCGGCGTAGCCGTCGATATCGCCGGTGAAGCGATAGTCGCGCAGCCAGGCGACGGTGTCCTCGTCCAGGAAACGAGACACCACGGCCAGCTCCTCGGGACCGAACCGGAATCGCTCCAGCGCCTCGAGCACACGTCCCGTTCCCGCGACCACGCCGTAGCGCCGCCCGTTCGGCAACCGCCGGGCGAACACCTCGAAGGTGCATCGGCGCTCCGCGGAACCATCGGCCAGGGCCGCGGCGAGCATGGTGAGTTCGTACTGGTCGGTAAGCAGCGCGGTGCTGGGTGTCTGCACAGTGTCACTGTAGACATCGAGACCGAACCGTGCCCTTATCCGCCAGCTTGTTCGCAGGTGTTGTGCTTGCTGGGTCGCGTCGTACCCTGGACGTTATGGCCTTGTGCGAAACGGAACTGACAACGACGCTGTCGGCGGCACAGGCGACTCCGGAAGCGGTCGAGTACACCGAGGTCCTGGAGGCGGAAGACCGCCCATGGGTGACGGTGGTCTGGGACGACCCCGTCAACCTGATGCACTACGTCACCTACATCTTCCAGAAGCTGTTCGGCTACACCAAGGCGAAGGCCACCGAGTTGATGCTCCAGGTACACAACGAGGGCAAAGCCGTGGTGTCGTCGGGCTCGCGCGACAAGATGGAGCAGGACGTACGCCGGTTACACGCGGCTGGCCTGTGGGCCACGATGCAACGGGACGAATGAACTTGCGACTACCCTGAGTCTCCGTGCGGAAGTGGAGCCGGAAGAACTCGCTGAGCGGCCTCAAATTGCGGTCCGAGATGGACCAGCGCGAGGCCGCGGTGTTGCGGTCGCTGGTCGGCACGGTCTCCGGGCTGCTGGTCGAGCGGGCGCAGTCCGCGCCCGAGGACGAGCTGGCCGCCCTGACCGGTCTGCGCAGCGGCAATACCGCGCCGCCGGACGACCCGCGGCTCAAGCGCCTGCTGCCCGATTTCCATCGCAGCGAGCCCGGTTCCCCCGATGCCGAGCGATCCGATCTCAACAGCGCGCTGCGCGGCCTGCACGAGCCGGAGATCATCGACACCAAGGTCGCCGCCGCGGGAGTCGTACTCAATACCGTCCCGGTCGAGGGCGGGAAGATCTCGCTCACCCCGGAGCAGGCCGACGCCTGGCTGACGGCGCTCACCGATGTCCGCCTGGCGCTGGGCACGGTCCTGAACATCGACGCCGACACCCCCGACCAGCTCGAACCCGACGATCCGCGGGGTGTGCACCTGGATGTCTATCACTGGCTCACCTGGATGCAGGACTCCCTGCTGCAAGCCCTCTCGCCCGAGTAACCCCGCATGAGTGCGACCGGGCCCCGGAATTCGATCACCGATGTGGACGGACTGCTGGTGGGCCACCACCACGCGCTCGACGCCGACGCCACACTCGGCAGCGGCGCCGCCACCGGGTGCACCGTGGTGCACGCACCGGGCGGTGCGACCGCCGCGGTGGACGTGCGCGGCGGCGGGCCGGGCACCCGGGAGACCGACCTGCTCGACCCGGGCAATACCGTGCGCCAGGCGAATTCGATCCTGCTCACCGGCGGCAGCGCCTACGGTCTGGCCGCCGCCGACGGCGTGATGCGGTGGCTGGAGGAACACGGCGAGGGCATCGCCATGGATCCGGCCGACCCGGCCAAGGTGGTGCCGATCGTGCCCGGTGCGGTCATCTTCGATCTGCCGGTGGGCGGCTGGGGAATCCGGCCCACCGGCGACTTCGGCTTCCGCGCCGCCGAGGCGGCGGCGGTCGACTTCGCCCGGGGATCGGTGGGTGCGGGCGTCGGCGCCCGGGCCGGATCGCTCAAGGGTGGTGTCGGCAGCGCCAGCATCGTGCTGGGCGACGGGCCCGCCGCGGGGGTGACGGTGGCGGCGCTGATCGTGGCGAATCCGGTCGGTTCGGTGTTCGATCCGCGCACCGGTCTGCCGTGGAGTGCGGGCACCGACGGGCCGGAGTTCTTCGGATTGCGTACGCCCACACCGCAACAGCTGGCCCGGGCGAACGCGCTGCCGGTCAAGGGCACCGTGCTGAACACCACGATCGGCGTGGTGGCCACCGACGCGCCCCTGGACCCGATCGGCTGTCGCCGCATGGCGACGACGGCGCACGACGGCCTGGCCCGCGCCATCCGGCCCGCGCACTCCCCGCTCGACGGCGACACCCTGTTCGCGCTCGCCACCGGAACCGCCACGCCGTCCCGGTACCCGATGCCGCCGGCGTTCCCGGCCGACCTGCTGGTCCTGGACGCGATCTGCACCGCGGCCGCGGTGGCCGTGGAACGCGCGGTACTCGACGCCGTGCTGTCCGCGACCAGCGTCGCCGGGATCCCGGCCTATCGCGACCTGTTCACCGCCTGACACCGAAGGTGTGTAACAGATCACCCGAGCTGGTGCCGGTGCGCGCTATGCCGGGAATAGGTGAATATCCTGGGTCGTTGTCGGCTGGGACAGCCGGAGTACGGAAGGGTTCGACTGGTGCTGGTGATCAAGAGCGACCTCGTGGACGCGATGGTGGCGCACGCGCGCGCCGACCACCCGGACGAGGCCTGCGGCGTCATCGCCGGGCCCGAGGGGTCGGATCGGCCGGAGCGATTCGTGGCCATGGTCAATGCCGAACGCTCGCCCACGTTCTACCGGTTCGACTCCGGTGAACAGCTGAAGGTGTGGCGCGAAATGGACGACGCCGACGAGACACCGGTCGTCATCTACCACTCGCACACCGCCACCGAGGCGTACCCGAGCCGCACCGATATCTCCTTCGCCGCCGAGCCCGACGCGCACTACGTGCTGATCTCCACCCGCGATCCGGAGCGGCACGAGCTGCGCAGCTACCGGATCCTCGACGGTGTGGTCACCGAAGAGCCCGTGCAGATCGTCGACGAGTACTGAACCCCAGCAATCGAGGAGTCCTTCCATGTCGGTAACCGTGTCCATCCCGACCATCATGCGCAGCCTCACCGGCGGTGAGAAGCGCGTGCAGGCCAGCGGCGACACGCTGTCCGCCCTGATCACCGACCTCGACGCGAACCATCCGGGCCTGGCCGAGCGCCTGCTCAAGGACGGCAAGCTGAACCGCTTCGTCAACATCTACGTCGACGACGAGGACGTGCGCTTCGCCGGTGGTCTCGCGGCGGAGGTGCCCGAGGGCGCGTCCGTCACCATCCTGCCCGCCGTCGCCGGAGGCTAGAAACCGCTGTGGCGCGCTACGAATCGCTGATCGCGACCCTCGGCGATACTCCGCTGGTGGGTTTGCGCACGCTGTCTCCGAAATGGGATGGCGAGGATCATGTGCGACTGTGGGCCAAGCTCGAGGACCGCAACCCGACCGGATCCATCAAGGACCGTCCGGCGCTGCGCATGATCGAGCAGGCCGAAGCCGAAGGCAGACTCACGCCCGGCTGCACCATTCTGGAACCGACCAGCGGCAATACCGGGATCTCGCTGGCGATGGCGGCCAAGCTCAAGGGGTACCGGCTGATCTGCGTCATGCCGGAGAACACCTCGGTGGAGCGGCGTCAGCTGCTGACCATGTTCGGTGCGGAGATCATCGATTCACCCGCCGCCGGCGGCTCCAATCAGGCGGTGGCCAAGGCCAAGCAGATCGCCGCCGAGCATCCCGACTGGGTGATGCTGTACCAGTACGGCAATCCGGCCAACGCGCTCGCCCACTACGAGACCACCGGTCCGGAGATCCTCGCGGACCTGCCGGAGATCACGCATTTCGTGGCGGGGCTCGGCACCACCGGAACTCTCATGGGCACCGGCCGTTTCCTGCGTGAGAAGGTCGCCGATATCGAGATCGTCGCCGCCGAACCGCGATACGGCGAGCTGGTCTACGGACTGCGCAATATCGACGAGGGATTCATCCCGGAGCTCTACGACGAGTCCGTGCTGACCACCCGCTTCTCGGTCGGCCCGTTCGACGCGGTCAAGCGGACCCGCGAATTGGTCTTGGAGGAGGGCATTTTCGCGGGCATCTCGACCGGCGCCATCCTGCATGCCGCGCTCGGTGTCGCCCGCAGGGCGCTGAAGGCGGGCCGCCGCGCCGATATCGCCTTCGTCGTCGCGGACGGCGGCTGGAAGTACCTGTCCACCGGCGCCTACGACGGCACCCTCGAGGAAGCCGAGGAGCGGCTCGACGGCCAGCTCTGGGCCTAGCTCCCGGTCGCGCCGGTACTCTCGATGGGGCGGGTCGCCGACCGCTGGCGATGCCGCGACGAGGAGGTTGCCATGGCCGGCGGCACTGGGCCGTCGTTCGATCCGGGACGGATCGCGCGGCTGCGGGGGCAGGTGGGCAAGCCCGCCGGGGGTGGACAGCGGGTCTGGGCGCAGGCCGGGGTACTGATCCTCGGTTTCGTGGCATTGCTGTACGGCATCGAGGTGGTCGACAGTATTTCCGGTAGCCGCCTTCAGCAGGCGGGCGTCGAGCCGCGGGAGCCGGACGGGCTGTGGGGGATCCTGTGGGCGCCGGTACTGCACGACGACTGGTCGCACCTGATCGGCAACACCCTGCCGGTGCTGGTCCTCGGATTCCTGGTGCTGCTCAGCGGTATCGCCCGCGGTCTGGCCGCGACCGCGATCATCTGGGTGGTCGCCGGTGTCGGCACCTGGCTGATCGGCCCCGACCACAGCGTGCACGTCGGTGCGTCGTCGCTGATCTTCGGCTGGCTCACCTACCTGATCGCACGCGGCTGGTTCGCCCGCAATATCGGCCAGATCCTGCTCGGACTGGTGGTTTTCGCGCTCTACGGTTCCGCGCTGTGGGGCGTGCTGCCGGGCCAGCCCGGAATATCTTGGCAGGGCCATCTTTTCGGTGCGGCGGGTGGACTGCTGGCAGGCTGGGTACTCTCGGGTGATGCACGCCGAAGCCGTCGCGGGGATCAGTCGGGGATCATTGCGCAGCCCAGGTGAGGCTCTCGAACGCAGCCGAATGTGGGGGATCCATCAGTGACCGAGCGTAGCGAGGGAACCATCGGCACAGCACCTTCGGGCGCCGCAGAGCCGAGCGTTAGCGAGGTGGAGTGGTGACCGAAAATTCGTCGTGGCAGCATGATGGGATGCGCCTTACCGTCCTCGGGTGCTCGGGCAGTGTGTCCGGCCCGGACTCCCCAGCGTCGGGGTACCTGCTGACCGGACCGGATATGCGACCGGTGGTCATCGATTTCGGCCCCGGTGTACTCGGCGCGCTCCAGCGCTACGCCGATCCCGGCGAGGTCGACATCTTCCTCACGCACCTGCACGCCGACCACTGCCTCGACCTGCCGGGTCTGCTGGTGTGGCGGCGCTATCACCCGACTCCGCCGGTCGGTAAGGCCATCGTGCGCGGCCCGTCGGACGCGGCGGTGCGGATCGGCAATGCCTCCGCCGAGGTCGGCGGCGAATGCGACGACTGGTCCGATGTGATCGATCACCGCGCCTGGGCGGAGAACGATCTGATCGAATTCGGTCCCGGGCACACCGTGCTGGCGCGGCGCATGTTCCATCCGCCGGAGTCCTACGGCCTGCGCATCACCGGCGCATCCGGCCGCACCTTCGTCTACACCGGTGACACCGCCATGTGCGACGCGGTACTCGAACTCGCCGCGGGCGCCGACATCCTGATGTCGGAAGCGTCCTGGACTCATGACCCGGCGAATCGTCCACCCGGCATTCACCTTTCGGGGACCGAGGCCGGGCAGATCGCCACCCGTGCCGGGGTGAAGGAACTGCTGCTCACCCATATTCCGCCGTGGACCTCCCGCGAAGACGTGATCGCCGAGGCGAAGGCCGCCTTCGCCGGGCCCGTGCACGCGGTCGCGCCGGGCGAGACCTTCGACATCTGAGCCAGCGGCTAAGCTCAGCCCGTGTCGAGACGAGCTGATGGCAGGGCGGACGACGAACTCCGCGAGGTCCGGATCACCCGGGGATTCACCACGCATCCAGCGGGATCGGTGCTGGTCGAATTCGGGCAGACCCGGGTGATGTGCACGGCGAGCGTCACCGAGGGCGTGCCCCCGTGGCGCCGCGACTCCGGCTTGGGCTGGCTCACCGCCGAATACGCGATGCTGCCCGCCGCCACCCACACCCGTTCCGGGCGTGAATCGGTGAAGGGCCGGGTCGGTGGCCGCACCCAGGAGATCAGCCGGCTGGTCGGCCGGTCGCTGCGCGCCTGCATCGACCTCGCGGCCATCGGCGAGAACACCATCGCGATCGACTGCGATGTGCTCCAGGCCGACGGCGGAACCCGCACCGCCGCGATCACCGGAGCCTATGTCGCGCTGGCCGACGCGGTCACCTATCTGGGCGCGGCGGGCGGCCTGGCCGATCCGCAGCCGATCTCGTGCGCGATCGCCGCGGTGAGCGTCGGCGTCGTCGACGGCCGGGTCCGGCTGGATCTGCCGTACGAGGAGGACTCGCGCGCCGAGGTCGATATGAATGTGGTGGCCACCGATACCGGCACCCTGGTGGAGATCCAGGGCACCGGCGAGGGCGCCACCTTCCCGCGCTCCACCCTGGACAAGATGCTCGACGCCGCCCTCGCCGGCTGCGACCAGCTGTTCCAGGTGCAGAAGGAAGCGCTTGCGCTGCCGTATCCGGGTGTGCTGCCCGAACCGGTGGAGAAGCGTCGATGAGGCGTGTGCTGGTCGCCAGCCGCAATGTGAAGAAGCTGGCCGAGCTGCGGCGGATTCTCGACGAGGCCGGGGTCGCGGGGGTCGAGATCGTCGGCCTCGACGATGTGCCGCCCTACGACGAGGCACCCGAGACCGGCGCGACCTTCGAGGAGAACGCGCTGGCGAAGGCCCGTGACGGTGCCGCCGCCACCGGATTGCCCTGTGTGGCCGACGATTCCGGGATCGCGGTGGACGCGCTGAACGGTATGCCCGGCGTGCTCTCGGCCCGCTGGTCCGGTCGGCACGGTGACGATCCGGCCAACAACGCCCTGCTGCTCGGGCAGCTCGGCGATGTTCCGGACGCGCGGCGTGGCGCGCAGTTCGTCTCCGCCTGTGCGCTGGTCGTGCCGGGCGGCGCGGAACTGGTGGTGCGCGGCGAGTGGCCGGGCCGGGTCGCGCGGACACCGCAGGGCGACGGCGGTTTCGGTTACGATCCGCTGTTCGTGCCGGACGGTGGCGAGGTGTCCGCGGCGCAACTCACGCCGGCCGCGAAGGACGCCGCGTCGCACCGTGGCCGGGCGCTACGGCAGTTGCTGCCCGCGCTGTCGGAACTCGCGTCGGACTAGACGCCGAACTCGTCCCTGACCTTCTTCGCGTTGACATGCTCGACGTAGAAGGACAGGAACGGGATGGTGCCCGCGATCAGGGTGCCGACGGTGCGGCCGAGCGGCCAGCGGACCTTGACGGCGAGGTCGGCGGTCACCAGCAGGTAGGCGAAGTAGACCCAGCCGTGCACGACGGCGATCCAGCTGGGGGTGTCGACGCCGAAGCCGTATTTGGCGATCATCTCGGCGGTGAGCAGCAGCAGCCACAGGCCGGTGATCCAGGCCAGTGCGCGGTAGCGGGTGAGTGCCGCCGCGATCTTCTGGGTTTTCGCGCCGGGCGCGGTTTCCGTGGCGCTCATCCGGCGCTCCTCTCGGTGCGGGCGTCCAGTCCGGCCTTGCGGACCTGGTCGTCGAGGTCTTTGGCGTGCAGGTCGGCCAGGTATTTGTTGTATTCGGCCAGGACCGGGTCGTCGTCGCGAGCCGCCTTCGGGCGCTCGGGCAGGATTCCGGCGGGAATCTCGCGTGCCGCGACGGTCTGCACGGGCTTCGGGACGTGGTCGCCGTCGTCGCTGGATTCACGCTCGAGCCGCACGAACCGGAAGTAGGCGAAGACCGCGAACCCGGCGAACAACGGCCACTGCAACGCGTAACCGAGGTTCTGCCCGGTACCGCTGGCCGATTCGAACCGCTCCCACTGCCACCACCCCAGCGCGAGGCAGGCCAGCGCGGACACGACAACCAGGACGATCAGAGCCGGGCGTCGGGGGATGGAAGCCGACGAAGTCGGCGGGGTGGGTAAGGACCTGTGTGCCGAGCGGCGGGGAGGGGCGGACACGACATACACGGTACCCGTCTACTACAGCGGCCGTAGGAGCAGGTCGATCACCGGTCGTGATGCCGATCCGGAATGCGCGGCTCGAGTCCTGCGGCTTGGAAGGCTTTGCCCAAGCCTTCGAACCGGTCCATCAGTGCGGTCACGGACAAGGGGCCCTCGGCCGGGGTAACGGGTTTCGTGGCGGCGGCGCGGAAAGTACGGCGGTAGGCGGTGGGGGAGACGCCGAGGGTGGCGGTGAGGTGCTGGCGCAGGGCGGCGGCGGTGCCGAAGCCGGAATCCGTGGCGACGCGGTCGATCGGCAGGTCGGTGGTTTCCAGGAGCAGGCAGGCCTGGTCGACGCGCTGCTGGGTGAGCCATTGCCCGGGCGGTACGCCGACTTCGTCGCGGAAGCGGCGGCAGAAGGTGCGCACGCTCATTCGGGCCTGCTCGGCGAGTTCGGACAGCGTGAGTGGACGGTCCAGGTGTCGTAGTGCCCACGCACGGGTGTCGGTGATGGGAGAGGACGCGGGTTCGGGAACGGGGCGTTCGATGAATTGGGCCTGCCCACCGGCACGCCACGGCGCGACGACGCACAGCCGGGCGACCCGGTTGGCGACGGCGGTTCCGTGGTCGCGCCGCACCAGGTGCAGACACAGGTCGATGCCTGCCGCGGCCCCGGCGGCGGTGAGCACCCGGCCGGGATCGATGAAGAGCACGGTCGGGTCGACATGGACCTGCGGGAAGGTGCGCTGGAAGTCGGCGGCCCGGTTCCAGTGTGTGGTGGCGGGCATGCCGTCGAGTAGCCCGGCGGCGGCGAGCACGTAGGCCGCGGTGCAGATCGAGACGATCCGGACCTCGGGCCGCAACCCGTCGAACACCTGGGCCAGCTCAGCGGGCAGCCAGTCCGCCGCGGACTCGGACCCGCACCCGACGAACGGCGGGATGACGATTGTGTCGGCGGTGTGCAGGGCCGTCAGATCCTGTTCGACCGCGATGCCGAAATCCGCGTTGCTGCGTACCGGCCGGCCGTCGAGCGTGCAGGTGAGGACCTCGTACAGCGGTGCGCCGTCGGTGTCGAAGGCGGTACCGAAGATCCGTGCGGGGATGCTCAATTCGAAGGGATAGACCCCGTCCAGGGCCAGAACGACCACGCGATGCATGGCAAGATCCTTGCATATATTGGCCTTCTTGCCACTCGTTGTCCGTGCCCGGCTGCGGAATTCTGGTCTCGGCGCGGCCGATTCGACCGGAACCGGCTCCGAGGACAGGAGATATGACGATGCGTGCGATCCGGCAGGACGAGTTCGGCGGACCCGAGGTACTGCGGCTGGTCGAGGTGGACAAGCCGGTGCCGGGGCTGGCCGAGGTGCTGGTGCGGGTGCACGCGACCTCGGTCAACCCCACCGATGTGTGGCATCGGTTCTCCGGTGGGCTGGTCGGCCGGATCGTGCCGCTGGGCTGGGACGTGTCCGGTGTGGTGGAGGCGGTCGGGCCCGGGGTCACCCGTTTCCGGCCCGGTGACGAGGTGTTCGGGATGCCGCGGCATCCGCTGCCTGCGGGCACCTACGCCGAGTACGTCACCTCGCCCGCTCGGCACCTGGTGGCCAAACCCGCGGAGCTCACCCACACCGAGGCCGCGGCATTGCCGCTGGTCGCGATGACCGCGTGGCAGGCGCTGGTCGACGTGGCCGAGGTGCGGGCCGGGCAGCGCGTGCTGATCCACGCGGCGGCCGGTGGGGTCGGGCATGTGGCGGTGCAGATCGCCAAGGCGCGGGGCGCGTATGTCATCGGGACCGCGAGCGCGGGCAAGCGCGAATTCGTGCGTGGTCTCGGTGCGGACGAGGTGATCGATTACACCGCGGTCGATTTCGCCGACGTGGTCACCGACGTGGACGTGGTCCTCGACCCGATCGGCGGCGAGTACGGGCCGCGTTCGCTGCGCACCCTGCGCCCCGGCGGGATCGTGGTGTCACTGGCCTCGCCCGCCGAGGATCAGCTCGCGGAACTCGCTGCGCCGCAGGGGAAGCGGGCCCGGTTCATGGCGGTGGAGGCCGACCTCCAGGGCATGCGGGAGATCGCCGCACTGGCCGAGGCCGGTCGGCTCCGAGCGCATATCGATGCGGTGCTGCCGATCGCGGACGTGGCCGAGGCGCACGAACTCAGTGCCGGTGGACGCACGACCGGCAAGATCGTGCTCACCGTCGGCTAGAACGTGTAGGTGACTCCGGTGCGCTGTTCGGATTCTTCCCACAGCCGCTGCCACAGCTTCTGATCCTGCGAGAGCTTGCTGGACGGGGACGGCTCGACCGGGCCCTGGCTCTGCATCAACCGGGCTGGGCCCCAGTAGGTTTCGGGGTCGGCGTCGGGCATGGTGGCGGCGAACAGAGTGGAGTGCGCGGCTTTGTGCGGCGGGTGGCCGATGATGCGGATGAGCGGCTTGGCGACCTTGTCGGCCCAGGTCTCGGTGCGAGCGAACAGATCGGTGGCCGAGACGCCGGGGTGCACGCCGTAGGAGCGCTTGACCGAGCCCGCCGCCGTGAGCCGACGCTGGAGTTCGCGGGCGAACATGAGGTTCGACAGCTTCGACTGGGCGTAGGCCAGGTTCCGCTGGTAGCGCCGGTGCTCGTAGTTCAGGTCGTCGACCCAGAACTTCGGTGTCTGCTTGTGCGCGATGCTGGCCAGGGTGACGACCCGATCGCCGATCTTGTCCAGCAGCAACCCGGTGAGCGCGAAGTGCCCGAGATGGTTGACGCCCCACTGGGTTTCGAAGCCGTCCTTGGTGCGTGAGAACGGAATGTTCATCAGGCCCGCGTTATTGATCAGGACGTCGAATTCGCCGGAGCGGTCCGCGAATTCGCGGACCGAGGCCAGATCGGCCAGGTCCAGGGTGGCGGTGCGTACGTCGCCGGGGATGGCCTCGGCGACCGCCTGGGCCTTCTGCGCGTTCCGGCAGGCCATGATGACGGTGGCGCCTTTGGCGGCGAGGACCTTGGTGGTTTCCGCACCCAGCCCGCCGTTCGCGCCGGTGATGACAAAGGTGCGCCCGGTCTGATCCGGAATCTGTGCTGGTTTCCACGCCATGCACCCAACCTTACTCTGGAGTAAGTTCGGGGGGAAGGGTACGGCGGAATTGGCTCAGACAATACCCGCCCGACCGGCTGGGTACCGTGAACGCGTGACAACCCTGGGCAGGCAGTACGGCGGACGCGCCGTCGCCGAACGCAAGGCCGAACGCCGGGAACGGTTCCTCGACGCCGCGACCAAGATCTTCGCCGAGCGCGGCTACACCGATTGCTCCCTCGCCGATGTCTGCGCCGCCGCCGGACTGTCCAAGCGACAGTTCTACGAGGAGTTCCAGACCAGGGAGGACGTGCTGGTCGCGGCCTACGACCGAATCCAGCAGGACGCCGCCGCGGCGGTGATCGCCGCTGTGCGCGAACTGGATTCGGCCACCGACGCGCAGACCGCCATGCACACGGCGCTGACGGCCTACCTCGGCTCGATCGGCTCCGATCCGTTCCGCGCCAAGGTGGCCTTCATCGAGGTGGTCGGGGTCAGCGAGCGCATGGAGCAGCACCGCCGCGCCCGCCGCCACAAGTGGGCCGACCTGCTGGAGACGGTCGTCCTCCCGAAGGTCGCCCCCGGCGGCCATCTGCGGGGCGGCACCTACCTGGGCGCATCCGCCTTTATCGGCGCCACCAACGGCCTGACCAGCGAATGGCTGCTCGCCGACCCGCGTCCGCCGGTCATCCAGCTGGTCGACCTGCTGGTACCGATCTCCCTCGCGCTGATCGAGACGCCGGTATAGCCGGGCTCCGGCCCGTCCGGTCGGCGATCGGCGGAAGCGTCCGTCTAACCGAGCATGTCGGCGAGGTTGCGGCGGCGGCTGGGCTGGCGGAGTTTGCCCAGGGCCTTCGCCTCGAGCTGGCGGATGCGTTCGCGGGAGACGCCGAGGGCGGTACCCACTTCCTCCAGGGTGCGGGGTTCGCCGCGGTCCAGGCCGAAGCGCAGCAGGATGACCTCGCGTTCGCGATCGCTGAGGGTGGCCAGCACGGCGTCGAGGCGGCCGCGCACCTGGCTTGCCGCGACCAGGTCGGCCGGGTCCGGGGCAGCGTCGGCGATCAGGTTGCCGAGTTCGGTGTCGTCCTCGTCGCCGACCGGAGTGTGTAGTGAGATCGGCGTGCGGCCGTGCCGCATGACCTCTTCGATCTGCTCGACCGGCAGGTCGAGTTCGGCGGCGATCTCGGCCGGGGTGGCCGCGCGGCCCAGCTGCTGCGACAGGGTGCGCTGGGCGCGGGTCACCTTGTTGAGCACCTCGACCACATGAACCGGGATCCGGATGGTGCGGCCCTGATCGGCCAGTGCGCGCCCGATGGACTGACGAATCCACCAGGTGGCGTAGGTGGACAGTTTCAGCCCGCGTTCGGCCTCGAACTTCTCGATCGCGCGGATCAGCCCGAAGGTGCCCTCCTGCACCAGATCCAGCAGTGACATCCCGGTCGGCACCGGGTAGCGCTTGGCGATGGATACCACCAGGCGCAGGTTGGCCTCGACCATGTGCTCCTTGGCGCGCTCACCGTCGACGACGGTGCGGCGCAGGGCGCGCCGGGTGGCGGCGTCGAGTTCGGTTCCGGCGGCGGCACTCTCGTCCAGTTGCTGCTGGGCGGTCAGGCCGGCCTGGATGTAGGCGGCCAGTTCGACTTCCTCTGCGGCGGTGAGCAGGGGGGTGCGGCCGATGGCGCGCAGGTAGTCCCGGATCGGGTCCTCGCTGACCGAGCCGGTGGTCGGGGCGAGGCGGCGGGTGGCGCAGAACTGAGGCATACGAGGGCCTTTCGATCGGGACGGGTGCCGGTGGCCGACGTGAGGGGTCGTCGGCCACCGGCGGGTGCGCGGCGAATGCGGGGTGGCCGCATCCGGCATCGCGGTGGGCATCGGAGGGGTCGTTGCGGATCAGTGCCAGGTAGAAGTGCGCCCGGGCGCCGAATATTCCGCTCCGGCCGACCTCTTATCGCCCGGGGATTCGCAGCGGGCGGCGGACCGGCACGCGGTCGACCTGTGCGCGGGTCGGGCCGGGATTGCGCCGCTTGTCCCGCTGGAGCGGGAATTGCGTTGCGCCCGTGCGGGATTTGTCGGTGTACACGATGTATTTGGCCATGGTGGCTGCTCCCTGGGGGTCGATCTGGATGGTCTGACGCGGGGCTGCGATATCAGGGCCGTGAATCATGCGCTGGGTTTCTCCTTCGATCGTGTGCCGTCTCCGGCAACGAAGACAAACTTAGATCGAACCTAAAAATATGTCAAGTACAAATTTATGACGAATTCAGATAGGCTCTCCGGCATGAGCGAACAGGGACTCCGCGCACGGAAGAAACAGCAGACCAGGGACACGATCTCGGATCGGGCCACCCGCCTGTTCCTGGAGCGCGGCTTCGACAAGGTCACCATCGCCGATGTCGCGGCCGCGGCCGATGTCGCGAAGATGACGGTGACCAACTACTTCCCGCGCAAGGAGGATCTCGCCCTGGATCTGGGCCCGGTCTTCGTCGAGCAGCTCGCCGCGACGGTGCGCGAGCGGGAGCCGGGCGAGTCGGCGCTGGCGGCGCTGCGGCGGGCCTACCTGGCCGCCGCTGCCGAGCAGAGCCCCGTGGTCGGCTTCTCCGGTCCCGACTTCGCCAAGCTGATCGCCGACAGTCCGGCCCTGCTGGGCCGGTTGCGCGAGTTCCACGAGGAGCGTGAGGCGGCATTGGCGCGCGCGCTGGCCGCGGAGACCGCGGCTGAACCGGGTGACATCACGCCGCGGGTCGCGGCCGCGCAGCTCGCCGGAGTGCATCGGGTGCTGTTCGAGGAGACCATGCGGCGCACGCTGGCGGGGGAGTCCAATGACGTGATCGCCGCCGCGCTCACCGGCTACATCGGCCGCGCCTTCGACGTACTTGCGCCGGGTCTGGAGCGCTACGCGGTCCGCTAGTCGATAGCTGCCGTGTCGCTGGCCTATTTGGGCAATGGCATCGGACCATACTGGCCGCATGACCGAGGCGGTAGCTGTTGCCGAGAAGTCCGCGCCGGAAGCGCTGAGTCGCGGCCGGATCAATCTGATCTTCGGCACCATCGTGCTGGGCATGCTGATGGCCGCGCTCGATCAGACCATCGTCTCGGCGGCACTGCCCAGCATCGTCGCCGATCTCGGCGGCGCCGGGCACATGGCCTGGGTGGTCACCGCGTACATGCTGACCGAGGCGGTGTCGACGGCGCTCGCGGGCAAGCTCGGCGATCTGTTCGGGCGCAAGCTCGTCTTCCAGCTCAGCGGAATCATCTTCATCGCCGGGTCGGCGCTGGCCGGTCTGGCCCACGACATGCTGCTGCTGATCGTCGCGCGCGGCATCCAGGGCGTCGGTGCGGGCGGTCTCATGGTGACCGCCATGGCGCTGATCGCCGACACCATCCCGCTGCGGGAACGCGGGAAGTATCAGGGCGCGCTCGGCGCGGTCTTCGGCGTCACCACCGTCGTGGGGCCGACGCTGGGCGGCCTGTTCACCGACCACGCCAGCTGGCGCTGGTGCTTCTATGTCAATGTGCCGATCGCGATCATCATGATCGCGCTGGCGGCGCGGACGATTCCGCATGTGCGAGCCCTCGCCCGGCCGATCATCGACTACGCCGGCATCGGCCTGGTGGCGGCCGGCGTCTCGTGTCTGATCCTCGGCCTGGAGTTCGGCGGGCAGGAATATCCCTGGGGCTCTTGGCAGATCGTCGCCCTGTTCGCCGCGGCGGTGGTGCTGCTCGTGGCCTTCGTGCTGGTGGAGTTGCGTTCGCGCGAGCCCATGCTGCCGATGAAGCTGTTCCGTAGCAATGTCTTCACGGTGTGCTCGATCCTGAGCTTCATCGTCGGCTTCGCCATGATCGGTTCGATGACGTTCCTGCCCGCGTATTTCCAGTACGTGGACGGAGTTTCGGCCACCATGTCCGGGGTGCGGACGCTGCCGCTGGTGGTGGGGCTGATGTTCACCTCGATCCTGTCCGGCCAGGTGGTCGCGAAAACCGGCCGCTACAAATACTTTCCGATCGTGGGCACCGCGGTGACGGCGCTGGGCCTGTTCCTGATGTCGACCATGGGCCGGTCCACCGGGCCCTGGCTGGAGTCGCTGTATCTGCTGGTGCTCGGCATGGGCATCGGCCTGTCCATGCAGGTGCTCACCATCGTGGTGCAGAACACCGTGCCCTATGCCGATCTGGGCACCGCGACCTCCGGCGTCACCTTCTTTCGCACGCTCGGAAGTGCGTTCGGCGCGGCGATTTTCGGCACGCTGTATACCAACCAGCTGACGCCGAATCTGGCGCGGGCGCTGGCGGAGGTGCCCGGGGTGTCACCTGCGGTGGCTTCGAATCCCGAAGCGCTGCGCAATCTTCCGCCGGAGCAGTCGGTGCCGATCATCGACGCCTACGCGGCGTCGATCAACTATGTGTTCCAGTGGGTGGTGCCGGTCGCGATCCTCGCATTCGTCGTGGCCTGGTTTCTGAAGCAGGTGCCGCTGCGCGACAGCATTCGCGGCGGGGCGACCGATGTGGGCGAGGGCTTCTCGATGCCGGATCACGGCGATCGGGTGGCGCTGCTGGAGCGGGCGGTGTCGGTCACGATGCGCAAGGCGCACACGGAGGGCGGTTCGGTCCACTCGCGCATCCTGGCCGACGCGGGCAGTGAGCTGAGCCGGGGCCAGGCGTGGGCGTTGCGGCAGATCTACCTGCACAACCGGATTCGCGGCGGCGCGAGCATCGCCTCGATCGCGCAGGCGCATCGGGTGCCGGACGAGGTGGTCGAGCCGGTGCTGCTGAAGGTGATCGGCGCGGGCTTCGTCGATGCCGATGATGGGAATCTGACGCTGACCCCCGTCGGCCGGGCGGAAGTGGATCGGGTGCATCAGGCCTGGCGTCGCTGGCTGAGCGGCCGGATCGACGACTGGGACGACCGTGATCCGGTGGACAGCGCGCTGCTGGACCAGGCGCTGGACAATATCGCCCGGAAATTGCTGGATGACCAGCTGGAATTCGACTCCGCACGGACCTGAGCCAAATACTTGTGAGCGAATACTCGTAGACGTATACTCGTCTACGAGTAAGGAGGTGTCATGGCCATCAAACGCAAGGTCAACAATCTGCTGGCGCTGGCAGTGCTGTCCGTCATCGTCGAACGGCCGATGCACCGCTACGAGATCGCCTCCAAGCTGAAGGAACGCGGCAAGGACCGCGATATGGACATCAAGTGGGGCTCGCTGTACACGGTCGTGCAGAACATGGCCAAGGCCGGTTTCCTGGAGGAGGTCGGCAGCGAACGCGAAGGCGCCCGCCCCGAGCGGGTGATCTACCGGATCACCGACGTCGGCCGCGCCGAAATGCGGGAGTGGACCACCGAGCTGATCGCCGATCCGGAACTGGAGGCGACGCGATTCACCGCGGGTCTGTCGATCCTGGGTGTGCTGCCGCCCGAGCTGGTGATCGAACTGCTGGCCCGGCGGATCGCCACACTCGAGCAGACCATCGGCGAGATCGAGCGCGAACTGGCGGCCCTGGCGGGCGCGCTGCCGCGGCTGTTCACCGTGGAAACCGAATACAGCCTGGCGATGCTGAACGCCGAGGTGGCCTGGGCGCGGTCCTTCCGTGCCGAACTCGTCGACGGCGATTTCCCCGATCTGGAGTTCTGGCGGCGGATGCACGCCGAGAACATCGACCCGGCCGACGTCTTCGCGATTGTGGAGAGGGGGGAGAAACCGGAGTAATCCAGCAGGACCCGGGCCCGGCGGAGGTGCGGCAACACCACCGCCGAGCTCGAGCGAACCGTCTCGAACCGTGCCCGCGTACGCGCACCCAGCCCAAGGTTTGGCAACCACAGGATAGCCGGGTGGTCGGCGGAACGGTGTCGGGGAACCTTCCACACACCGAATCGGAGTACACCCATGTCCACAACACGTTCCGCACTGGTCATCGGCGGCGGCATCGCCGGGCCGGTCGCCGCGACCGCACTGCGCAAGGCGGGTATCGACGCCCGCGTCTGCGAGGCTTATCCCGGGCCCTCGTTCAATATCGGCAGCGGGCTCGCGCTCGCACCCAACGGCGTGGCCGCGCTCGATCTGATCGGCGCCGGAGATCGGGTGCGCGACATCGCGTTTCCCGTCTCCGATATGTCGCTGTCGGTCGGCGGCAAGATCCATCGGGTGCCCACCCTGCCCGGAGTGGAGCCGCTGCAACTGGTCGATCGCAGCGATCTGCACCGGACGCTGCACGATCATGCCGTCGAGGCCGGTGTGTCGTTCGAGTACGACCGGCGGCTGATACGCGTCGACGAGCACGCCGACGGCATCACCGCGCACTTCGCCGACGGCGCCAGCGCCACCGCCGACGTGCTCATCGGGGCCGACGGCATCCGCTCGACGGTGCGCACACTGATCGATCCGAACGCACCCGGTCCGGACTACACCGGAATGCTCGGCTTCGGCGCGACGGTCGAGTGCGATCTCGACACCGCACCGGGCACCATGGTGTTCGCGTTCGGCCGGCGCGCCTACTACCTCTACGGCGGACTCGGTGGCGGCCGCTTCCTGTGGGGCGCGAATCTGCCCAGCAAGCAGTATCTTTCGCTGACCGAGGCGCGGGCGCTGCCCGCCGAGCACTGGCTCGAGATCCTGCGCGAGACCTACGGCGGCGACGACGCGGGCGGCAAGCTGGTGGCGGCGACGACCGTCGAGAACCTGGAGGTCACCGGGGCGCTGCACATCATGCCGCCGGTGCCGCGGTGGTATCGCGGGCGCATGGTGCTGGTCGGTGATTCGGTGCACGCGCCGTCCAACAGTTCCGGCCAGGGCGCTTCGCTGGGGATCGAGAGCGCGATCGAGCTGGCGCGCTGCCTGCGCGATCTGCCGCACGGGCAGGCCTTCGCGGCCTACGAGCGAGCGCGGCGCGCACGGGTCGAGGGGGTGGCCGAGCGGGCGGCGCGGATCAACCACAGCAAGACCCCGGGCCCGCTGGCGCGGAAGATGATGAACCTGGTGATGCCGATGATGTTCAAGCTGACCGACCAGGAGAAGCAGCTCGGCGCCGAACAGCGCTATCGGATCGACTGGGACGCCGTCACACCACCCAGGGTGGCGAATCGGTAACACCCCGGTGGCGGGTGTGCCAGCACTGGGGTTCCTGTCGAATAGCCGCTGAACAGGGGAAATTTGAAGTCGTACCGCATCGGACGACCTCGGAGGACCACCTCATGAACACCGCGCACCTCGATCGGAACCGCAGCGCCGCGAACCAGGTTGCCGCGGTATCGGACCGCGACTACCTGGACCGCTGGTCCAACCGGCTGGCCCGGGTGCTGCTGGCGCGCGGTGGCGCGCCGGGCACCCGGATCGCGGTGGCGGTCGAGCCCGCCGTCGAGTTCGTGGTGACCCGCTGGGCGGTCGAGAAGATCGGCGCCACCATGGTTTCCGCCGACTCGGCCGCGCTCGGCGGCCACCTCGGGGTCACCACCAAACAGGATCGCGGCGGGCTCACCGACACCGTCGACTGGCTGCTGCTCGACGATCGCTCGACCCTGCTCGGCTACCTCACCGGATCCGACGCCCCGATCACCGACGCCGATCTTTTCCACGTGCCGCAGGCCTGCTGATTTCTCGTTGTCCGCGTCTTACCGCGAGATAGACTCCTGGGGAAGAATTTCTGCGCACGCTGGTCGAATCCGCCGCGCTCCCCCGCGGTCGGCTGCGCGCCGCGCCCCACCGCGGTGCGGCGCGCATTCTCCTGTCCTCACTGGCTATCTCCTGATCTTCCAGGACCCCGTATGCCGCCTTTCTCCCCGGATCAGTTGCCCGCCGGCGCGTTTCCGCTCTCCGCGGCTCAGCGCGGAATCTGGTTCGCCCAGCATTTCGCGGGCGCGACCCCGATCTCCATCGCGCAGTACGTCGAATTCGCCGGACCCGTCGATGTCGAACTGCTCGCCGACGCCGCGCGCCAGGCCGGCCGCGAATTCGGCACCGGCTATGTCCGGCTGCTCGAGGTCGACGGATTTCCCTGTCAGATGGTCGATACCGAGCAGGACGACCGGATCCCGGTACTGGATCTGCGCGCGGAAGCCGATCCGGTGGCGGCCGCGCAGGCGTGGATGAGCGCGGAATACACCGCGCCGCTGGATCTGCTGCGCGACCCGCTCGGCTGCTATGTGCTGCTGCGGCTGGCCGAGGAGCACTGGTACTGGTATCAGCGGATCCATCACATCGTGCTCGACGGGTTCGGCGCGATGACCATGCTGCAACGCACCGCCGAGCTGTACAACGCGAAGCGCACCGGCGGCGGCCGGCCGCCGAACCGGGCCGCGGATCTGCGCACGATCATCGACAGCGATGCCGCCTACCGGGATTCGCCGCGGTTCGGGGCGGACGCACAGTATTGGCGCGAGCACCTCGCGGGCATGGCCGAGCCGGTCGGATTGTCCGGGCGCGCGGCCGAGGTGGACGCGCATCCACGGGTCGCGGCGGGCGAATTGCCCTCCGGCACCGCGGAATTGCTCGACAGCGTGGCCAAGGCGGAGAACTCGAGTGTTGCGCCGATCGTGGTGGCGGCGTTCGGCGCCTATCTGAGCGCGATGACGGGTGCGCCGGAAGTGGTGCTGAGCCTGCCGGTGTCGGGCCGGACCACGGCCGCACTGCGGCGCTCCGGCGGCATGGTGGCCAATGTGGTGCCGCTGCGGCTGCGCGCCCCCGCCGCGACGACGGTCGGCGAGTTCATCCGCGCCGCCCAGGGCGAGCTCACCTCCGCGCTGCGGCGGCAGCGCTATCGGCAGGAGGACATCGTCCGGGACCTGGGCTGGGCCGTGGACGAGGGCGCGTCGTTCGGGCCGACGGTGAACCTGATGATGGTGGATACCAGGATCGAGCTCGGCGAGGTCACCGGGCGGATGCGGGTGCTCACCTCCGGGATGATCGACGACCTGTTCCTGAACCTGTATCCCGGCGCGGGGGCGGAGCGGACGCATATCGATTTCCAGGCGAATCCGAACCTGTACGGCGAGGCGGAGCTGGCCGGGCACCATCGGCGCTTTCTGGCGTTCCTGCACCGCTTTCTGGTCGCCGGCGCCGAGGCGCCGCTGTCGGCGGTGTCGGTGCTGTTCGACGACGAGGTCGCCGAATTGGCGCCCGCGCGCGGGGCGGAGGGCGCTCGGGCCCGGACGTTGCCCGAGATCCTCGGTGCGGGAGCCGATCTCGACCCGACAGCGGTCGCGCTGCGCGGCGGCGGACGGCAGCTGACCTACGGCGAGGTCGACGCGTACACCAACCGGCTCGCGCGGCTGCTGATCGCGGCCGGTGCGGGACCGGAACAGGCCGTGGCGATCTCCATTCCACGCTCGGCGGAATCGGTGCTTGCCCTGTGGGCGGTGGCGAAGACCGGAGCGGCGTTCGTTCCGATCGATCCGGGGTATCCGGGCGATCGGATCGAATACATGGTACGAGACAGCGGCGCGGTCACCGGACTGACGATCGCGGCGGCGCGGCCGGCGCTGCCCGACGGGCTGTCCTGGCTCATCGTCGATGCCGCGACGACAGAAAAGGCAGTGGCGGAACAGGATTCATCCCCGGTCGGCGATGGCGACCGAATCGCCGGAATTCATGTCGACCAGCCCGCCTACCTCATCTACACCTCCGGTTCGACCGGGCTGCCCAAAGGCGTGGCCGTGACCCATCGCGGGCTGGCGAACCTGGTGGAGAACTCCGGCGCGGCCTTCGGCGTCGATGCCGAATCGGTGATGGCGCACGCGGTTTCGCCCAGCTTCGACATCTCGATCGAGGAACTGCTGGTGGCGTTCGCCGTCGGCGCGACCGTCGCGGTGGTGCCGCCCGAGGCATACGCCGGGTCCGAACTGTCGGAAGTGCTTCGTACACAACGGGTTACGCACTTGAATGTGACGCCCGCGGTCGTGGCATCCCTGGACTCGGCGACGCTGCCCGCGCTGCGCACGGTGATCGTCGGCGGTGACGCGTGCCCGCCCGAACTGGTGGCGCGCTGGGCCGGGCGGCGGCTGCTCAACGGGTACGGCCCGACCGAGACCACGATCACCGTCACGGTGAGCGCTCCGCTGGAAGCCGGTGCGCCCGTGCGCATCGGCGGCCTGGCGCGCGGAGTGCGGGCGGTGGTGCTGGATCCGTGGCTGCGGCCGGTCGCCCCCGGCGCGACCGGGGAGCTGTATCTCGGCGGTCCCGCGGTGGCGCGGGGATACCACCGGCGCAACGGGTTGACCGCCAGCCGGTTCGTCGCCGACCCGTACACCCCGGGCGCCCGGCTCTATCGCACCGGCGACCTGGTGCGCTGGCGGCACGGCGGGGGCCGCTGGGAGCTGGAGTACGCCGGACGCACCGACTTCCAGGTGAAGGTGCGCGGATACCGGATCGAACTCGGGGAGATCGACGCCGCGCTGCAACGGCAGCCGGGGGTCGAGTTCGCGCTAACCCTCGGCGCGAAGACGCCCGCCGGAGCGACCGCGCTGGTGGCCTACGTGCGGGGCGGTCCGGGAGCGGAAGCGCTGAAAGCGGCTCTGGCACAGGATCTGCCGTCCTACCTGGTGCCTACGGTCATCGTGGAGATCGACGCGGTGCCGCTGACCCCGGTCGGCAAGGTGGACCGCCGCGCCCTGCCCGCACCGGATTTCGGCACCCGCACGGTCGATCGTCGCGCGGCATCCACGCCTCGCGAGGAAATCTTGGCTCGCCTGTTCGCCGAAGTTCTGGGTGTGGACGGTGTCGGCGTCGACGAGAACTTCTTCGCTCTCGGCGGCGACAGCATCATCTCCATCCAGCTGGTCTCGCGGGCGCGCGCCGCCGGCCTGAGCTTCACCGCCCGAGATGTCTTCGAGCGCAAGACCGTCGCCGCCCTGGCCGCCGTCGCCACCGATGCCGCCGCGACCGCCGTGCGTGAATTGCCCGGCGGCGCGGTAGGACCCATCGCGCCGACCCCGATCGTGCGGGCCATGCTCGAATCGGGCGGGGCCTGGAAGCGCTACAGCCAGGCGGTGCTGATCGGCCTGCCGCCCGATGTCACGCCCGCGCGACTGACCTCGGCGGTGCAGGTCCTCCTGGACCGGCATGACGTTCTGCGCAGCCGCCTGCGCCGACGCGGCGACGGCTGGGATTGGGCTGTCTCCCAGCCGGGTTCGGTCGATGCCGCCCAGCTCATCGATGTCGTGACAGCCGAGGGCGAGCCGGCCGAGATCGCCGAACGCGAACTGCAACGAGCGGCTGACCGCCTGGATCCAGCCGCCGGGGTCACCGCCGGATTCGTCTTGATCCGGACTCCCGGTGGCGGGCGGCAGGAGGACGCCGCGGCGTCGATCGGTGGCGAGTGCGGTGCGTCCGAGCGCCGCGGGGCCTTGGATGGTGATCGGCAGCGCGGGGTGCTGTGGGTGGTGCTGCACCATCTGGTGACCGACGGAGTCACATGGCGAATCCTGTTGCCGGACTTGGCTACCGCGTTCGGCGGTGGGGAGTTGCGGCCGATCGGGACCTCGTATCGGAGGTGGGCGCAGGCCAACGCCGACGAGGCGCTGCGGCGGGTGGGAGAGTTGCCGATCTGGCAGCGAATCGCGGCGACGCCGGATCCGTTGCTCGGTGCGCGGGCGATCGATCCGGCGGTGGACGTGGTCGCGACCGGGGCGCGGATCCGCACGACCGTGCCCGCCGCGGTGGCAGCCGCCGTGCTCGATGAGGTGCCGCAGCGGTTCCACTGCGGTGCGGACGATGTGCTGCTGACCGCGCTGGCGCTGGCGGTGGCCCGGTGGCGGCATCGCGACAGTGCGCTGTTCACGCTGGAGGGGCACGGGCGGGAGGACTCGATACTGCCCGGCGCGGATCTGGCGCGCACCGCGGGATGGTTCACCAGCGTGTATCCGATCGCGATCGATCTGGCGGGCATCGATGTGGCGGACGCGTTCGCCGGTGGCCCGGCGGCCGTGGCGGCGCTCAAGTCCGCCAAGGAGCAGTTGCGCGCGGTGCCGGACAAGGGAGTCGGCTACGGGATGCTGCGCTACCTGAATCCGGAGACCGCCGCGGTGCTCTCGGCCGCGCCGACACCTCAGATCAGCTTCAACTATCTGGGCCGGGCGCTCACCGGCGATGAAGGTGATTGGCTGCCACAGCGTTTCGCGTCGACCCAGGACGATCGCGCGCCGTTGCCCGCCGTCATCGATATCAACGCGATCATGGGCGCGACCGGACTCGAGGTCACCTGGGACCATGCCTCGCGGCTAGTGGACGACGAACAGGTGCGCGAACTCGCGGATCTGTGGTTGTCGGCCCTGACAGCGCTCACCCGCACCGGGGCGGGCGGGCACACCCCGTCGGATTTTCCGCTCGTGCCGCTCACCCAGCCGCAGATCGATGCCTGGGAGCGCGCGTACCCGGATCTCGCCGATGTCTGGCCGCTGTCGCCCTTGCAGTCGGGGCTGCTGTTCCACGCGCTGTACGACACGGATACCGCCGACGGGTACACCGTGCAGACCCGGCTCACCCTGTCCGGCCGGGTCGATGCCCGCCGATTGCGCGCGGCCGCGCAGGCTTTGGTCGATCGGCACGCGAATCTGCGCGCCGCCTTCGTCGAAACCGAAGACGGTCCACGGCAATTGGTTCTCGACGCCGCCGAAGTGCGTTGGCACGAGGTGGATCTGCGACCGCTGACCGATACGCGGGATCTGGACCGTCTCGTCGCGGTCGACGCCAACTGCCGATTCGACCTCACCCGGCCGCCGCTGCTGCGCTTCCAGCTGATCCGGGTCGACGACGAGACATACACCCTGCTGATGACCAATCACCATGTGGTGCTGGATGGTTGGTCGACGCCGCTGCTGGTACGCGAGCTCCTGACGTTGTATGTCGGCGCTGCCTCGGGTGCGCCGATGACGGAGATCCTGCCGCCCGCACCGTCCTACCGGGCTTTCCTGGCCTGGCTGGCCGAGCCGGACAGCACGGACTCCGCGGCGGTCTGGCGGGCCGCCCTGGATGGTGTGGACGCACCGACCCGAGTGGTGCCGACCCTGGCCGGCGTGCAGTCCGCCGCCGGGATGGTGTCGGCGGATCTACCGGCCGAGCTGGTCGAGCGGCTGGCGGTGACCACCCGCGCGGCCGGCGCCACGACGAACACCGCGGTGCAGGCGGCATGGGCGCTGCTGCTGGTCATGCTGACCGGTCGCACCGATGTCGTGTTCGGCGGCACCGTATCGGGCCGCCCGCCGCACCTGGCGGGCGTCGAAGACATGGTCGGGTTGTTCATCAACACGCTGCCGGTGCGGATCCGACTGGATCCGGCCGAGCGCGTCACGGACCTGCTCTCGCGCATCCAGGCCGAACAGGCGTGCCTGCTGGATCACCAGCAGATCGGGCTGGCCGAGATCCATCAAGCCGTCGGCCTGGCCGAATTGTTCGACACGCTCACCGTTTTCGAGTCGTATCCGATCGACCGGGAGACGCTGTCCCGCTCGCTGGACATCGCGGGCATGCGGGTGCTGGACGTCTCCGGGACCGACGCGACGCCATACCCGTTGAACCTCATGGTGATTCCGCTGCACGGAGCACCCGGCGAACCGGACACCCTGCGCATCACCGTGAAGTACCTGGCCGACCACTTCACGGCGGCGGACGCGGGCCGCCTGCGGGATCGATTCGTGCTGCTGCTCCGGCAGCTCGCCGAACGGCCGCAGGCGCGGGTCGCGCAGCTGCGGCACTGCGACCGTGCCGAACGGGCCCTGCTGCTGCCACGCCGCGGCGCGCCCTCGGTGCCGCAGCGCACCATGCCCGAGATCCTCGCCGCGGGCGCGGCGATCGACCCGGACGCCGTCGCGGTAAGCCTGGGCGGTGTGAGCATGACCTACGGCGAACTCGACGCCTGGTCCAACCGGTTCGCCCGGGTGCTGCTGCGGCGCGGGGTCGGCGCGGAGGTGTTCGTGGTGCTGGCGCTGACCCGCTCCATCGAATCGGTGGTCGCGGTGTGGGCGCTGGTCAAGACCGGCGCGGCCTTCCTGCCGCTGGACCCGAACTATCCGGTCGAGCGGATCGAGCACATTCTCACCGATTCCGAGGCACCGATCGGGGTCACGGTGCACGCCACCGGCGACACCCTGCCCGGCACCATCGACTGGCTGCTGCTCGACGAACTGAACACCATCCGCCGGGTCATGACCGTATCGGCCGATCCGATCACCGACGCGGAACGGGGCGGCGCGATCCGGCTGGATCAGACCGCCTACCTCATCTACACCTCCGGCTCGACCGGAAAACCCAAGGCGGTACTGCTGAGTCATCGTGGGGTCGCCAATCTTGTGACAGCACAGCGGGAATCGCTGGCGCTGGATCGAACGGCTCGCGAACTCCAGGTGGCTTCACCGAGTTTCGACGCGTCGGTGTTCGAGATGCTGTGCGCGCACGGCATGGGCGGACAGCTGGTGCTGTCGCCGCCCGAGGTGTACGGCGGCGCCGAACTCGAGGCGCTGCTGCGCACCGAACGGGTGACCCACGCGGTGATCACCCCCTCCGTGCTGGCCACCATGGATCCGCGCGATCTTCCCGAACTGCGGGTGCTCTCGGTCGCCGGTGAGGCGGCGAGCGCCGAACTGACCGCGCAATGGTCGGCGGGCAGGCGCCTGCTGAACCTGTACGGCCCCACCGAATTCAGCATCTGGGCGACCGGTCCGGGTGAGCTGCGGGCCGGGGAACCGGTGACCATGGGCGGCCCGATCCGCGGCGCGGCGCTCATGGTGCTGGACGGGTGGTTGCGGCCGGTGCCGGTCGGCGTGGAGGGCGAGCTGTATCTCGCCGGACCGGCCATCGCGCGCGGCTACTTCAACCGATTCGCCATGACCGCGGGACGTTTCGTCGCGAACCCGTTCGACGTGCCGGGGGAGCGGATGTACCGCACCGGCGACATGGTGCGGTGGGTAGCGCGCGACGGCGCGCTCGAGCTGGAGTACCTGGGGCGCAGCGACTTCCAGGTCAAGATCCGCGGGCTGCGGATCGAGCTCGGGGAGATCGACGCGGTGCTCGGGGCCGATCCCGACGTCGAGTACGCGGCGACCATCGGAATGCCCGGCCCCGGCGGCGTGACCGTACTCGTGTCCTATGTCGTGCCCGCGCGTACCGGCGGCAGCGAGTTCGACACCGAACGATTGCGCAATCGAGTGGCGGGTCGACTGCCCGGGTACATGGTGCCCGGTCACCTGATGGTCCTCGACGACGTGCCGCTGACCCCGGTCGGCAAGCTGGACCGAAAAGCCTTGCCGGTACCGGATTTCGAGCGGCAGCAGCGCCGGTATCTGGCACCGCGCACCCCGGTCGAAGCGGCGGTCGCGCAGGTGTTCGCCGACGTGATCGGAGCCGAGCGAGTCGGGATCGACCAGTCGTTCTTCGAACTCGGCGGCAACTCGCTCAGCGCGACCCGGGTCGTCGCCCGGGTGAACGCGGCCCTCGGCTCCACCATCGCCCTGCGCGACCTGTTCGACGCACCCTCCGTGGCGCAGTTGGCCGGCCGCGTCGTCCCCGCCACCGAGGATGCCCGCGCCCCCTTCGCTCTGGCCCCGCGGCTGCGCCCCGACCGCATCCCGCTGTCTCCGGCACAACAGCGCATGTGGGTGCTGAACCAACTGGACCCGACCTCGGCCGCCTACAACATCACCGTCGCGCTGCGCCTCACCGGCCCCTTCGACCCGGCAGTCATGCGCCACGCGCTCACCGACGTGCTCCGCCGCCACGAAACCCTCCGCACCGTCTACCCCGCCGACACGCAGGGCCCGCGCCAGGTGATCCTGGACGTCGACTCGGCGGTACCCACCCTCGAGGTCCGCGAGATCGAGGACGGCGCGCCTCTGACCGATCGGATCAATACCCTCGCCGCCCGAGGGTTCGACCTGACCGTCGATACACCGATCCGAGTCACGCTGTTGCGCCTGCCCGCCCAGGAGGCGGACGCCTCCAACGGCGGGGTTCGAATCCCGCCGTACGACACCGATTCGGCCCACGATGGTGTGGAACCGGTGCACGTTGTGCTGCTCGTGGTGCACCACATCAGTGCCGACGGGTTCTCGATGGCACCTCTGGCGGCGGATCTCATGACGGCGTACGCGGCACGCGTGGCCGGGTACGGTGGGGGCTTGCCGGCGCGCGCTGTGCAATACGCCGATTTTGCGCTGTGGCATCGCGACCTGCTCGGCCTGGAGTCGGATCCGGAGTCGTTGGCGGCGCGGCAGATTCGGCACTGGAGCGAAACGCTCGCCGATGCGCCGGAGATACTGGAGGTGCCTGCCGACCGGCCGCGGCCCGCCGTGCAGTCGATGCGCACCGCCGACCTGAACTTCACGCTGGACGCCGAACTGCACCGTGCGATCGTGGAACTCGCTGCCGCGCAGCAGGCCAGCGTGTTCATGGTGGTGCATGCCGCGTTGGCGGTACTGCTCGGGCGGCTCGGCAATACCGACGACGTGGTGGTCGGCACGGCGGTGGCCGGGCGTGGTGCGGCGGCGCTGGACGACATGGTGGGCATGTTCGTCAACACCCTCGCCCTGCGCACGCAGGTCGATCCCGCGCTCGACTTCCGTGAATTCCTCAGCGCTGTCCGCACATCGGACCTCGCGGCCCTCGGGAATGCCGACGTTCCCTTCGAGCGTCTGGTCCAGGTGCTGAACCCGTCCCGCTCGACCGCCCACCACCCGATCTTCCAGGTCACCCTGTCGCTACAGAACTTCACCGAGCCCGTTCTGGAATTGCCCGGGTTGCGTGTCGAACTCGAAGAGCTGGAACGCGCGGCCGGACAGTTCGATCTCGCCTTCGACCTGCGCGAACGGCTCGCCGACGCGGAGCCGGCCGGAATCGAGGGCGTACTCACCTATGCGACAGACCTTTTCGACCGCGCCACCGTCGACTCCTACATCCGCCGCTGGCTCCGCATGCTCACCGCGATCACCACCGAACCCGACCTGCCCGTGGCGGCCATCGATCTACTGGATTCGGCCGAACGCGCCGAGCTGGTACCGGTCCGCGGGCCGGAGTCCACCGGCACGATCACCTTGCCGAACCTGCTCACCGCCACGGCCGCGCGCTTCCCCCACCGGACCGCCCTCGTCTGCGCCGGCACCAGGCTGACCTACACCGAACTCGACGCCCGCTCGGATCAGCTCGCACACCTGCTGCGCGCGGCGGGTGCAGCGCCGGAAACGGTTGTGGCCCTCGGCCTTCCCCGTGGCATCGAGCTACTCGTGAGCATCTGGGCGGTAACCAAGACCGGCGCCGCTTTTCTCCCGGTCGACCCGAAACACCCTCTCGACCGCATAGCCCACATGCTCACCGACTCCCGTGCGCGCCTCGGCCTGACTCGAACCATCCACCGCCCTAACCTCCCCGACACCACCCACTGGCTGAACCTGGACAACCCCTTCCACGCCGACCCGACCACTCCGCCTCATACAGTCGAACCCGCCGCCACGAAAACACCCCCGACGTCTGCTACCCCCGAGGTCGCTCTAACCGCGCGCGAGGGTCGCACCGGCTTACCGGATTCGGATCCGGCCCTGCTCGATCGTGCCGCGTGGATGATCTACACGTCCGGGTCGACCGGAACTCCCAAGGGGGTCACGGTCTCCCATCGTGGAATAGCGGATCTGGTTCTGGCGCAGCGCGAGTCGCTGGGTTTGGACGAGCAGTCCCGGGTGTTGCAGGTTGCCTCGCCCAGTTTCGACGCGTCGATCTTCGAAGCGCTGATGGCCTTCGGCTCCGGCGGTGCGGCGATCATCGCCCCACCGGACGTGTTCGGCGGCGAGGCGCTGACCGATTTGATCGAATCCGAGCAGGTCACCCACATGGTGATCACTCCCTCGGCCCTGGCCACCCTGGACCCGGCCCGAGTCGCGAGCGTCCGCGTGCTCGCGGTGGCCGGTGAGGCCGTGGGGCCCGAACTCGTCGAACGCTGGGCGCAGCCGACTGTCGATCCGGCCGCCTCCGGTGCTGGCGAGTCGGCAGGTGAGCCGGACGCGGAAGGCAGGCGGGCCGCGCTCGGATTCGGCGAGCGGCGGATGGTGAATCTGTATGGGCCGACCGAGTTCACGATCTGGGGTACCGGATCGGGGGCGTTGCGGCCTGGGACGACGGTGACGATCGGCGGGCCGATTCGGGGGGCCCAGGCGCTGGTGCTCGATCAGCGGTTGCGGCCGGTGCCGGTCGGGGTGGCGGGGGAGTTGTATGTGGCGGGGCCTGCGCTGGCGCGCGGGTATCACGCGCGAGCTGACCTGAACGCGGCGCGGTTCGTCGCGAATCCGTTCGGTGCGGTGGGGGCACGGATGTATCGCACCGGTGACCTGGTGCGCTGGGTGCGAGCGGACGGTCTGGAGCTGGAGTACCTCGGGCGCACCGACTTCCAGGTGAAGGTGCGCGGGCAGCGCATCGAGCTCGGAGAGATCGATGCGGTACTGGGCCGTGCGCCGGGTGTGGACTTCGCGGTGACGCTGGGTGTGCACGGACCCGGTGCGGCAACGGCGCTGGCCGCCTACATCGTGCGAGAACCCGGTGCCGAGGTCGAGGCCGAGCAGTTGCGCGCGCACGCGGCGGATCGCCTGCCCGGCTACATGGTGCCCGCGGCATTCGTGGTGCTGGACGCCATCCCACTGAACGCGGTGGGCAAGCTCGATCGAAAAGCGCTGCCGGAACCTGTATTCGGTGTCGAGCAGGGCGAGTTCATCGCTCCGGGAACGCCCACCGAGGACGTGCTGGCGTCGATCTACGCCGAACTGCTCGGGCGCGATCGAGTCGGTGTGACGGACTCGTTCTTCGCGCTGGGCGGTGACAGCATCCTGGCCATCCAGGTGGTCTCGCGCGCCAAGCAGCACGGTGTGATCGTCACGCCGCTCCAGGTTTTCGAGCATCGCACGGTGGCCGCGCTGGCGGCGGTCGCCGATGCCGCCGGACCGCAGCTCACCTTGGCGGAACTGCCGGGCGGTGGCGTGGGCGATATTCCGCTGCCGCCGATCGTGCACTACATGCTCGAGCGCGGCGGCGACCATGATCGCTTCGCGCAGACCGCGGTTCTGGAATTGCCCGTGGGAATCCGCCACGACCAGTTGGTCGCCACGCTCGCGGCGGTAATCGACCGCCATGACATGCTGCGCGCCAGGCTCTTCCGTGCGGAGGACGGCGAATGGCGGCTGTGGGTCGCCGAACCCGGTACGGCCGATCCCGCCGCCCTGGTCCGCCGGGTCGAGTTCGCCGCCGACGCCGATACCGTCGACCTGCGCGAATACGCTACCGCCGAAGTGGATTCGGCCATGAACGAGCTGGACCCGGCCGCGGGCGTCGTTCTGCGGTTCCTCTGGCTGGACCCGGTCGGCGCGGCCGGGGACCGCAGCCGGGCCGGACGGCTGATCGTCATCGCGCACCATCTCGTCGTCGACGGCGTCTCCTGGCGCATCCTGATCCCGGATCTCATGGCCGCCTGGGCGCAGCTCTCGGCGGGCTCCACCCCGGTCCTGCCGGACCCCGGCACGTCCATGCGCCGCTGGTCGCATGCCCTCGCCGCGGAGGCCCGAACACCCACCCGGACAGCCGAACTCGACTATTGGCGAACGGTCCTCGATGGTCCGGACCCGGGACTGGGCGCGCGCGACCTCGACCCCGGCATCGATCAGGCCCATACGTTGCGCATGGTCGACCTCGAGCTTCCGGCCGATGTCACCACCGCACTGCTCACCACCCTGCCCGCCCTTTTCCACGGCTCGGTGGAGGACACCCTGCTCGCTACGCTGGCGCTGGCCGTCGAACAGTGGCGCTCCGCTCCCACGGGCAGCGTGCTGCTGCGCCTGGAAGGCCATGGCAGACAGCAGGAAGTCGTGCCCGGCGCGGATCTTTCGCGCACGGTCGGCTGGTTCACCAGTATCTATCCCTTGCGAATCGACCTCGGCGGCATAGATATCGCGCAGGCGGCGGCGGGTGGGACCGCACTCGGATCACTCATCCAGGCGGTCAAGCATCGGCTCCTGGCGGTCCCGGACAAGGGCATCGGCTTCGGGCTGCTCAGATATCTGAACGACGAGACAACGCGGCACCTTCCCCGTCGACTTCCCGGCCGCATCGGCTTCAACTATCTCGGCCGCTATTCGGTCAGCGACATCCCCGCCGGATTGGAAGGACTGGGCTGGCTCCCGACCGACGAACTCGGCGACCTCCCGGCAGGCGAACACCCGAACGTGCCGCTACAGACGGAGATCGATGTGAACGCGGTCGTCGTCGACGGTCGATTGCGGGCGAGCTTCGGCTTCCCCGTCACCCTCTTCGACCATGCGGCCGTATCCGAACTCGCGCGGCGCTGGGGCGAAGCACTCACCGCCGCAGCTGCTTTCGCGGACACCGACGCGGCTCGCGAGCTGGGCGCGGCGGAGGGACAGGCACCGGCTTCGGCGCTCGGCCTGGATGTCGTGCTCCCCATCCGCCCGGCCGGTGACGAACCGGCCCTGTTCTGCATCCACCCGTCCTCCGGAATGTCGTGGACCTACCTGGGATTCGCGGAGGCCCTGGCCCCGGGCCGGCCGATCTACGGCTTGCAGGCGCCGGACCTGAGCGGCCGGGAAGCGCCGGTCCGCAGTATCGAGGACTTCGCGCACCGGTATGTCCGGGAGATCCGCGCGATCCAGCCGACCGGCCCGTACCACCTGCTCGGCTGGTCGTTCGGCGGGCTGATCGCACACGCCGTCGCGGTGCTCCTGGAGCGATCGGGTGCGGAAGTCGGCGTGCTGGCGCTGCTGGACGCCGATACCGCCGATATCGACGGCGACAGTATCGAAACGCTCACCGCCGGTTCGTTCGTCAGCGCCTTCGGCGCGGTCTTCGGCATCGAGAACGTCCCCGCCGACGCCACCGCGCAGCAGGCAGCCGACCTGATCGCTGCCCGCGTCGGCGCCGAATTGGTCGACGCGGGCACGCTCGAGCGAATGGCGGGCTCCTACAACGCTTCCGCGCGCACGCGCACCGGCTATCAGCGTCCCGCCTACCACGGTGACGTGCTGTATTTCCATGCGACCGAGGACACTTCGGCGATCTTCGGCGCGGCGGGCTGGCAGCCCTACGTCACCGGCGCGATCACCGAGCACGAGATCGCGGTCACCCACGACGAATTGACAGCCCCGCACGTCCTGCCCGGAATCGCGCGCGTGCTCGACCGACATCTTGGAGGAACCAGTGGGCACTGACACCGGGGTTGTGGTGGAGGCCGTCGAGAAATCGTTCGGCTCCGTGAAAGCCTTGCGCGGAGTGGATTTCGCTGCCGCGCCGGGGGAGGTGCTCGGCATTCTCGGACCCAACGGTGCGGGCAAGACCACCACCGTGAACATCCTGTCCACCCTGATCGCGCCGGACCGGGGCCGGGCCAGTGTCGCCGGTCACGACGTGGTCGCCGATCCGGCGGCGGTCCGCCGCGCCATCATGATGACCGGCCAGTTCGCCGCGCTCGACGATATGCTCAGCGGTTACGAGAATCTCGTGATGTTCGGCCGGCTGATGGGTCTGCGGAAACGGGCCGCGCGGGTCCGCGCCGATGAACTACTGGCCGAGTTCGATCTGGTGTCGGCGGCGGGTCGCCGGGTCGGCACCTACTCCGGCGGCATGCGGCGGCGCATCGATATCGCCTGCGGCCTGGTGGTGCGCCCGGATGTGGTGTTCCTCGACGAACCGACCACCGGCCTGGATCCGCGGAGCAGACAGGGGGTTTGGGACCTGGTCGCGGGCTTTCGCAAGCACGGCATCACCACCTTGCTGACCACCCAGTACCTGGAGGAGGCCGACGCACTGTGCGACCGGATCATCGTCATCGATCACGGCGTGGTCATCGCCGAGGGCACCGCCGATGAGCTCAAGGCCCGCACCGGCGCCGCCTACTGCGAGGTGGTGCCGCTCGCGCCGGCCGATCTCCCGGCCATCGCCGATGCCTTGGGTTCCCTGCTGCCGCAGGGCAATCGGGCGGCGCTCACCCCCGACTCCGACCGCGTCGCCATCCCCGCCCCCGACGGCGCGAAAACCCTGGCCGAAGCGCTGCGCCGTCTCGACGACGCGAATATCGAACTGGTCGACATCGCGCTGCGCCGTCCTTCGCTCGATGACGTCTTCCTCCAGTTGACCGGCCATCTGGCCGCTGCCGAGGACCCGGCATGACCGCGGGGGTCTGGCTGGCCGACGTGCGTGCCACACCGGTCCGCGTCCAGCAGTGGTGGGTGCTGACCACGCGGCTGATCGTGCCGTCGCTGCGAACCGGTGAGGTGCTGTCCTCGGTGCTCGCGCCGGTGGCCTTCACCGCGAGCTTCTACATCCCGCTGAAGACCGTAATGACCTTCGCCGGGCACGGTTTCAGCAGCTACGCGCAGTTCATGATGCCGATCGTGATCCTCCAGGCCGCCGCGTTCACCGCGATCGGCGCGGCTTTTCGTGCCGCGACCGATGCCGTCGCGGGCCTCGATCGCCGATTCGGCGCGATGCCGATCGGCCCGCTGGTGCCGGTCGCGGCGCGGATGGCGGGCAATGTCTTCCGGCTGCTGATCGCAGTGGCGGCGGCGCTGGTTTCCGGGTACGTGATCGGGTTCCGCTTCCATCTCGACCTCGCGCACACCCTCGGCTTCCTGGCGTTCGCGCTGCTGATCGGGCTCGCGCTGACCCTGGGCGCGGATGTCATCGGGACTCTTGCCAAGAGCCCGGAGGCGACGACCCAGGCACTGGTCCTGCCACCGCTGATCCTCGGCATGCTCTCGACCGGCCTCGCGCCCGCGAGTCAATTCCCGTCCTGGGTACAACCATTCGTGCGCAATCAGCCGATCTCGCAGTTCGCGATCGGACTGCGTGCGCTGGCCGGTGATTCGAAAGCTGTGGTGGGCGATCCGGGTTGGCCGCCGCTGCTGTGGGTGTTCGGAATCCTGGTGGTGTGCCTGCCGCTGGTGATCCGGCTGAGTTCGAGGAGGGCATGATGGTGCTGTCGGTGCTTCGCCCGCACGGTCCCGGCGAGACGGCGCCGATCGCGCTGCTGCGGCACACGACGGTGCAGACGCAGCGACTGCTACTGCGCTGGTCGCGAAATCCGGTGGCGCTGCTGGAGACTCTGATCATTCCGTGTCTGCTGCTGCTCATGCTCGACATCGTGGTCGGCAATCAGATCGAGAAGTTCTCCGGCGCGAACGCACTCTACGGGTCGGTGCCCATGGTCGCGATCGTCGGCGCGCTCTCCGGCGCGGTCGCCGGTGGTGTCATGCTCGGGCGGGAACGCGATGCCGGTCTGCTGGCGCGCTTCTGGGTGCTGCCGGTGCATCGCGCTTCGGGGCTGCTGGCCCGGATTCTGGCCGAGGGCTGCCGCATCCTGGCGGGCACCCTGGTGGTGATCGTCGTGGGCCACCTGCTCGGTTTCCGTTTCCAGCGCGGCTGGTTCGCCGCCCTCGCCTTCGTCGGTGTGCCGGTGCTGTTCGGGCTGGCGTTCGCCACCATGGTCACCGCCGTTGCCGTGTTCACCGCCAAAGCCACACTGGTGGAGGGGATCACGATTCTGAGCTCGCTGCTGATGTTCTTCAGCACCGGTTTCGTGCCGCTGATCGCGTACCCGGCGTGGATCCAGCCGGTGGTGCGCAATCAACCCATGTCCGTGGCCGTGGACGCGATGAAGGCGCTGGCGCTGGGCGGTCCGACCGCGCACCCGCTGCTGCTGACCGTGCTGTGGTCGGTGGCCCTGCTCGCGATCTTCGCGGTGCCCGCCGGGATCGGGTATCGGCGGGCGAGCCGAACCTGACGCCTAAGCTGGCCGCATGCGCCTTTCCGTCGTGCCCTCTCGCTTCGCCATCGAGCACCTGCCGGAGGCGACCTTCCCCGAGGACGACGAGTGGATCGCGCTGGTGCGCGCGCCGGAGGGGCTGACGGTCATCCGGGACGCGCCGCCGTGGGTGGAGGAGAAGTGGGTGGGCTTCTACGGCACGGCACACGAATTGGACGCGCCCGGTGTGCTGGCCGGGCTGATCACACCCCTGGCGGAGTCGAAGATTCCCGTGTTCGTCGCCTCGACCTTCCATGCCGACCTGGTGCTGGTCCCGGAGAGCAAACTCGAGGCAGCTACCGCGTCGCTGGTGGACGCGGGGCATCGGGTGGGTTGAGGGTCAGGCCTCGAACGGCACCGCGTTGCCCGCGGCGTCCCGGGTGCCCGCACCCGCCGCGATCGCCGTGGCCAGCTCGACGACGCCGGTCCAGGTGCGCGGCGGGTCGGCGGCGAGATTGCCGATCGTGAACCACTTCTCCGTGCCTCGGTAGCGGACCAGGCCCTTTCCGGCGGCATCGACGGTGATGTCGAGCTCGCCGGAGACGGTGCCCTCCTCCTCGGTCATGACGGCGGCCTTGGGGATCTCGATGATGTCGCTTATTTGAACTCTCCTCGAGACACACAGTCGGCGACCGCGGCGCGCAGTGCCGACTGTTCGGCGGAATCGACGGTCAGTGCGTACTTTATCTTCACGCGGACGTAGCGATCGATATAGGCGCACCGGAATGTCCCCGGCGGCAAATAGTTGGCTGCGTCCTGATCACCCTTGGATCGGTTGGCCGACGGATCCGAGGCCTCCAGGTTGAGCGCGTCATTGGCGATCCGCCGGCGGGTGTCCTCGTCCTTGGTGGCCGCGCCCGAACGCCAGGCTTCGGCCAGCGCGACGATGTGCTCGGCGTCGACCGAGGCCGGGTCGGTCATCCACTTGTAGGGCTTGAGCTGACCGGTCTTGGCGTCGAGGAAGCCGTATTCGTCGCGCCAGCCGCCGTCCTTGCCGATGGTGAGTTTGCAGGTCTTCGCGTCCAGGGTGACCGCGCCGGTGGCGTCGCGCAGCATCATCACCTCGCGGGTGGTGCATTTGGCGTACTGGGTGAACTCGGCGCCGAAGCCGTGCTCGGCCTTGTTGGTGTCCCAGTGCGGGAACTTCTCGCGGTCGTAGCCGCTCATCGCGGCTTCGGTCGCGACCTGGAGTTTCCCGAGCATGTCGTTGATCTCGGCGCTGGACCCCGCGGCCTGGGGTGCCGACTGCGGCGCCGCGGTTCTGGTCGCCTGGCCGCAGCCGGCGGCGATCACCAGGGCCAGACAGAGACCGGCCGAGCGGCCGAGCAGCGACAGTGGACGAGCCGTGACCTTCATCAGTACTTTCCTTACGCCTGCGATCTCGAACGGCGTCAAGGTAACTCGCCGCCGTACTGGCGAAAGGCAATGCCGCGTATGAGGTTAGGCACAGCGAGTGACGCACGTCACCATCGATGCTGGCACAGTCGCAGGTCCCGGAAAAGCCGGACGGCGCAGTCTGTTTCAGCGCGGCGCCGGCAATGTGCCACTGAGCAGCCCTTTTCCGGTGCGGGCCAGCACGATCGCCCAGGCGCCCAGCAGCAGCGCGTAGAGGATGACCGCCGTCGCGGCGAACAGATAGGCGCCGGTATGGGTGTAGAGGACGGCGCTACCGGTGACGCAGGTACCGAGCGGAAACGTGAAACCCCACCAGGTCAGCGCGAAGTCGAGTTCGCCCGCCCGGTGGGCGCGCGCGGTGACCGCCATCGCCAGCGCGAGCCACAGCATGGCGAATCCCCAGGTGGCGATACCGAAGATGACCGAGAAGACGATCAGTCCCTTGGCGTAGAGCTCGGGTAGCGTGCCGTCGGCGGCGTTCGCCAGCAGACCGGCCGCGGTCACCGACTGGCCGAGCGGGCCGAGCACCAGCCACAGCGTCGGCACCGTCGCGCCACGCGGCACCGTGCTGTGCACCAGTCGTGACCAGATCATGGTGATGGTGACCAGCGCGGCGATCAGCGACAGCCCGAACATCGCCAGGCACACCAGGATCAGGGTCAGGCGCGCCTGACCCGCGGGCGTGTGCGGGACCAGCAGCGCGCCCATGCCCGCCGAAACCATCGGCGGCACAACGGGCATCAGCCACCCGCCGAACGCCGCGTCCGGTGCGATCCGCTCGCCGGTGAACATCCGATAGGGAATCGCGAACGCGGTGAGCAGCCCCAGCACCGTGCCCAGGCTCCACAGCGTCCAGTCGATCGTGACCGCCGCGTCCAGCCCGATCACGTCCCGGCCGAGCAGCAGGGTGCCCGCGCCGACGGTCATCAGCGCCATCGGCGGCGCGCCGAAGAACTGCGACATGATCGGGTGGCGGCCGTCTGCTCGCGCGTATTCCGGGAACCGGATCAGGTGCACCGCGTAGGCCGCGCTCAGCGCGAGCAGGAAGGCGGCCGCGACCGCCCAGACGACCAGCGCCGCCGGGCGCAGGCCGGGAAACCGCAGCGGCAGCGTGGCGGCCGCGTTCGCGATGATGCCGGTGCCCATCACGGCCGCGAACCAGTTCGGTCCGAGGTGGCGCAGCGCGTCCATCTGCCCGGACCGCACGGCCGGGCGCGAGATCATGGTGGCGGTCATGGCTCCAGCATCGGCGTCGCCGCCGATATCGAGTAGCCGCCGCGTAGCTATGGGTGCATAGAGTGGATCTATGCCCCTGTCCCCGCGCGTACCGGATCTGGCCGCGCTCGATCTGCTGCTCTCGGTCATCGAGCTGGGCAGCCTGGGGCGCGCGGCCCAGGCGCACGGCATCAGCCAGCCCTCCGCGTCCTCGCGCATCCGCTACCTGGAGCAGCTGGTCGGCACGGCGGTGCTGGAACGCACGCCGCTCGGGTCGCGTCCCACCCCGGCGGGCGCGCTGATCGCCGCCTGGGCACGCCAGGTGGTGGCCGCCGCCGAGCAACTGGACGCCGGAATCACCGCGCTGCGGGCCGAACGCGATTCCCGGCTGCGGGTGGCGGCCAGCCAGACCGTCGCCGAATACCTGTTCCCGGGGTGGCTGCTCACCCTGCGCGCCACCGCGCCCGAGATCACCATCGCGCTGGAGTCCGGGAACTCGGTCGACGTGGCGCAGGCCGTGCTCGACGGCAAGGCCGGAATCGGGTTCATCGAGAGCCCACGATCCTGGCGCGGCTTGGAATCGCATGTGGTGGCCCGCGACGAGCTGGTGGTTGTCGTCGCGCCGCGGCACCGGTGGGCCAAGCGCGGCACGGTGACGGCCGCCGAACTCGCCGCCACCCCGCTGATCCAACGCGAACCCGGCTCGGGCACGCGATCGCTGTTCGAGCAGGTGCTAGGTCGTGCGATTCCGGGTTGGCAGCCGAATGTCGCGCTGGAGCTGTCGTCCACCACCGCGATCAAGACAGCGGTCGCCGCTGATGTCGGTGTCTCCGTGCTGAGTTCACTGGCCGTGGCCGCCGATGTGGCGGCGGGCACCCTGGTCGCGCCCGAGGTGCCGGGTCTGGATCTGCGCCGGAGTCTGCGCGCGGTGTGGCCGAAGGGTCGTCGACCCTCGGGACCCGCGCGGCAGCTGTATGCGATCGCGCTGAAGAGCGCTCATAGCCCAGGTGTATGACCTCGGGGTCAGCGTCCACCGGTCAGGCCCGGCCCGTCCAGCCCGACGGAGCTGGGCCGCTGCACCGTGTCGGGTATGACGCGCTGTTTGTCCAGCACGTCGACCAGACGCCAGTCCGCGGCCTCGGCCGCCGGGTTCTCGGCGGGGGTCTGCTCGATCCGCAGGTGATAGCGGTACCCCGCCTCGTGCTCGAATCCGTCGATTTCGCGGGCGTAGAGCTCCCAGGGGGCGTTGGCGTCGCGACGGATTTGCAGGCACCGATCCTCCGAGGTCTGTGTGCAGCGCATCGTTTCGTGCGCGACGTCGATCTCGAGCACCTGCTCGACCGGGCCCGAATCGCCGGAGCTATGCGCTGGCGCGAAGTTTCCGAACGCGCCCGCGCGCAGCGAGATATCCGGTGAGCTGGCGGGTACCGCCGGTGATTCGGCCAGCGACTGCGAGGTGCAGGCTGCCGCGACGGGCAGGGTCGTGAGGCCGAGCAGGACTACCTGACATAGCCGCATCTGCATTCGGCCGATGCTAATCAGCGAATTTGCCGAAAGGTAGCCATTCACTCGAAAAAGCTCGACCGGGCCATTCCGGAAGAGTGTTTGCTGAACAGAGGGAAAGCAATCTGTCAGCAAACTGAAATCGACTCTCTAAAATCTCCCGGCCTGGTCGGAGTGGGGTTCGCGGCGGCCTCTCGCGTAGCGCAAATGTCCATCTCGGCCGGTCTCGCATCGGGTTGTCGGAAAGTTGAATTTACCTATTGTGCTGGCGAAATGTGCTCTGCACCGCATTGTCGCGCACATTATGATGCGTCTCACGAATAACTCGGACGGTGCTCGAATCAATCGTCAAGTGATGATCGTCACAGAGGCGAGATTTTGTTGTGACCTAGAGTACCCATTAGCTTGCATGAGTTGGCATTGCTGCCGGATTCGGAGAGATACCTGATGAACTTCGACACAACCCGTGCCGTCGGCGCGGGGTACGGAACTCGCGTATGACCCCCGATACCCGGACCGCGCTCGCACAGCTCGAAATCCTGCGGGAAGCCAAACGCCGTGACTCCCCGGCGCAGGTAGTCCGCAAGAACTTCTCCGACACCGTCGTGTCCTCGGTGCGCACCTTCGGCCGCGCCGTCGGCATGGCCGAGGAGTCCGTGACCGGCGCGGTCGGTGATCTGGCCCGCGGCAAGTTCCAGTGGCGCGAAGCCATCCTGCAAGCCTGGCGGCTGATCACGGTCACCACCATCCCGGCCATCCTGATCGCCATCCCGTTCGGCGTGATCGTCTCGATCCAGGTCGGCAATCTCATCCACACCCTCGGCGCGGACTCGCTGCTCGGCGCGACCGGCGGCCTCGGCGTGATCAAACAGGGCGCCCCGATGGCCACCGGCTTCCTGCTCGGGGGCGCGGGCGCCGCGGCCATCGCCGCCGACCTCGGCGCGCGCACCATCCGCGACGAGATCGACGCGCTGCACACCATGGGCATCAGCCCGATCCACCGGCTGGTGATCCCACGCATGGCCGCCATGCTGATCGTGGCACCGCTGCTGAATATCCTCATCATCTTCGTCGGCGTGCTCGCCGGATACGCCGTCGCCATCACCGGACAGGGCGTCACCCCGGGCAGCTACTGGGCCACCTTCGGCTCCTTCACCACCACCGCCGATGTGTGGGTATCGCTGCTCAAGGCGCTGATCTTCGGATTCCTCGTGGTGATCATCGCCTGCCAGCGCGGCCTGGAAGCCAAGGGCGGTCCGCGCGGCGTCGCCGACGCGGTGAACGCGGCCGTGGTGCTCTCGGTCGTCTCGATCGTCGTCGTCAATCTGGCGATGACGCAGGTCACGGCCATGTTCCTTCCCACCAGGCTGGCATAGATGACCACGTCCTCCTACACCCCCAAGGGGTTGCGCTGGGTCGCGCGTTACTTCCGGCGCGGCAGCCGGGTGCTGCGCGCCGCCGACCTGCTCGGCTTCGTCGCGGTGTTCGTCTGGCAGGTGCTCTCGGCGATCCCGCTGACGCTGCGGCGCTACCGCGGCGAGACCATGCGCGCCATCACCAATATGACCTGGGGCCGCGGCTCCATCGTGGTCGGCGGCGGCACGGTGCCGATGATGATCGTGCTCGGCCTGGTGATGGGCGCCTCGGTCGCGGTCGAGGCGTTCGCGACGCTGGACATGCTCGGTATGGGCCCGGTCACCGGCGTGGTCTCGGCCTACGCGACCACCCGCGAGCTGGCCCCGATCGCCGCCGCGGTCGGGTTCGCCGCGCAGGCGGGCTGCCGGATCACCGCCGAGATCGGTTCCATGCGCATCTCCGAGGAGATCGACGCGATCGAGTCGCTGGGCCTGCGCTCGGTGCCGTTCGTGGTGACCACGCGCGTCATCGCGGGCGCGCTGGCCATCATCCCGACCTTCCTGATCGCGCTGATCCTGTCCTACGCGGCCTGCCGCGGTCTGATCACCCTGGTGCACGAGCAGTCGGCCGGCGTGTACGACCACTACTTCTTCCAGTTCGTCTCCGGATTCGATGTGATCGCCGCCGTGCTCAAGGTGGCTGTCTTCGGTGTCGTGGTGATCCTGGTGCACAGCTACTACGGCTTCTTCGCCACTGGTGGGCCCGAGGGCGTCGGCATCGCCTCCGGCCGCGCGGTGCGCGCCAGCTTCGTGTCGATCATCGCCATCGACATGGTGCTGTCCATCGTGTTCTGGGGTTTCAACGCGGCGATCAGTTTTACGGGGTGAGTTGATGCCTGAATATGGTTTGCCCGGCGTCGCCGCGGACAAGAAGAAAGCCCGCACGGTCGGGCTGGCGCTGGTCGCGCTGCTCGCGGTGGTGGCGCTGGCCACCTCGCTGTACCGGAATCTGCGCACCGAGGACGGGCTGCGGATCGCACTGCACACCGAACAGGTCGGCGACGGTCTGACCGCGGGTACCCAGGTGCGCCTGGACGGTGTCCAGGTCGGCACCGTCGAGGAGATCAGCCCGGACGCCAACGGCACGCAGCGAATCATGCTGCGGCTGGACGGTTCCCGGCTGCACGGGATCGACGACAGCCTGCGGTTGGATTACGCGCCCGCCAATCTGTTCGGCATCAGCGAACTCGAACTGCTGCGCGGTGCCGGTGGCGCGCCGCTGCGGGCGGGCGCGGTGCTCGATCTGACCGGGCCGCGGGCCGGCCGGGTCTACGACGCCACCATGGGCTCGATCCTGCGCAGCCTGTCGCAGGTCGGCGCGGCGGTGCTGACCCCGCAGCTGGCCACCGTCATCGCCCAGGTCTCCGCGGACTTCAAGGCCATGACGCCGCTGATCCAGGCCTTGATCACGGTCTCGAAGATCATCGCCGACAACCAGAACATGCCCGCCTCGGAGCTGCTGGGCAATCTCGGACCGGCCTTCGACGGCGGCGGCAAGTTCGCGGGCGCGACCATCCAGATCATCGATCAGATCCACGACATCCGGATCGTCCAGACCGACAAGGACCGCTACGACGTGGGCGTGGCCGCGCTGACCGGCCAGATCCTGCCGGGCCTGGCGACCACCGTCACGGCCGCCGGTGACCAATTGGCCGAGGCCACCGACATGCTCGCCCCCATGCTGACCGTGCTCGCCCAGATGGTGCCGCGCCCGCAGCAGTCGGCGACGGAGCTGCGGTTGCTGCTGGAGCGGCTGCGCGCGGCCATGCCGGATACACCGGACGGCCCGGTGCTGAACCTGGAGGTCGATCTCCAGAACGTTCCCGGCGTCGCCGTGCCGCTACTCGGGCAGCGCCTGCCCACCGCCCCCGAGGAGGGATCGCGATGACAGTACGCGCAGCGACCTGGCGGCTCGTGCTGTTCGCGGGCGTGATGATGGTGGTGCTGGCTTTGGTACTGACCGCGATCAAGCGCCCGGTGGACGGCGACACCCACGCCCATGACGCGCTGTTCACCGACGCCAACGGCCTCAAGGTCGGCGACGACGTGCGCATGTACGGCGTGCAGGTGGGCAAGATCGAGGGCATTTCGCTCGAGACGGGGGATGGAAAGGAGGCGAAGCCGACGGGGCGGGTAAGCTCCGTGCAGGCGAAAGTGCGTCTGACCGTGCGGGATTCGACGCCGGTGTACGACAACTCGGTGCTGGCCATCCGATACCAGAACCTCACCGGTCAGCGCTACATCGATTTGCAGCAGCAGCCGAATCCCGGCCTGCGGCTGCCCGGCAACGCGACCATCGGCACCGATATGACCGTCCCGTCGTTCGATGTCACCAGCCTTTTCAACGGTCTGAAGCCGGTCCTCGCGACACTGTCGCCGGAGTCGGTGAACCGGTTCACCGAGAACATGCTCGCGGTGCTCGAAGGTGACGGCAACGGCCTCGGCCCCGCGATGGAATCGATCGCCGAGCTCAGCGCCTACGTCGGTGACCGGCAGCAGGTGATCGGCACGCTGGTGCGCAATATGTCCGACATCGCCGACCGGGTCGGCGGCCGCGTGCACTATCTGGTGCCGCTGCTGGCCCGCCTCTCCGATGTCTTCGGCTCGCTGCGCGAGAACATCGACGGACTGGCCCGTTTCGCGATGACCGCGCCCTCGGTACTCGGCCCGGTGGACCGGCTGCTCGGCGCGCTCGGACTGGACCAGGACGGCGCCGCGGATCTGGACGCCCAGCTCCGCCGTCTGTTCCCGGATCCGGAGCAGGCGGTCGAGGTGTTCGGCAAGCTGCCCGGCCTGCTCACCGCGATCGACAACGCGCTGCCGCACACCGTCGCGGGCTGGAAACCGCAGTGCAGCAAGGGCGACGCCGATGTGCCGGCCCCGCTGCAGGTGCTCATCGCCGGACAGAAGGTGGCGGTATGCAAGGCGTGATCTCCCGGATCTTCGGAGGCGACCGGCGCGTCCTCGACGAGGCCGGCAAGCGGCGGCGCGAGGTGCGCCTCGGCCTGCTCGGGGTGCTGCTGCTGGTGCTCGGCATGATCGCGGCGGGCGCGCTGTACGTGGTGCCGTTCGGCAAGACCACCTACACCGCCGAACTGTCGGAAGCGCAGTCGGTGAAGACCGGCGACGACGTCCGGCTGGCCGGTGTCTCGGTGGGTTCGGTGACCGGTCTGGAGCTGAAGCCGGATCGGGTCGTCATGAGCTTCACCGTCGACAACGACGTCTTCGTCGGTGATCAGAGTTCGCTGGACGTGCGCATGCTGACCGTGGTCGGCGGCCACTACGTCGCACTGTTCCCGGCAGGGGACAAACCGTTGGGCGACACCGCGATTCCCGCGGATCGGGTCCGGCTGCCCTACAGCCTGATGCAGACCTTCCAGGACGCGACCACCCCGCTGGACCGGATCGACGGAGCCACGCTGCGCGAGAACCTGGCCGCGCTGAACCGGTCGGTCGACAGCGCGCCGGACGCGCTGCGCACCACCCTGGACACGGTCGGCGGCTACATCGACGCCATCGACCGCCAGCGCACCCAGGTCTCCAATGCCATCTCCGTGGCCAGTGAGTACGTGCGGCTGTACGACGGCGCCAAGAGCGATCTGAAACGCCTGATGGACAACGCCAATCAGCTGGAGACGGTGCTGCTCGCCAAGCGCGCCGAGATGCGCGAGGCGGTGGGTCTGCTCAACGGCGTCGTGCAGCGGCTGGCCCTGCTCGCGCCGAGCTGGGACGAGACCTTGAAACCCAAGGCGCAGCAGCTCGCGGACGCGCTGCCGCGACTGGACGAACTCGGCGGTCGGCTGGATCCGATGATCGCCTCCGCGCACGCGCTCACCGACAAGCTGCGCGAGCTGGTGATTCCGGAGGGCGGCCTCGTCATCGATCAGTCCGGTGACACCGTGCCCGCGCCCGCCGGACTGTGTGTGCCGCTACCCGGGAAGGAATGCTGATGCTGAACCGGGTACTCGGTAGTCAGGCGTTCATGTCGATCGCGGGGGCGGTGGTCATCGCCTTGCTCGCCGTCGTCGGCTATTTCGTCGCCTTCGATCCGCTGCACAAGACCCAGGCATACTGCGCGATCATGCCCGACAGCATCGGGCTGTACGAGGGCAATCAGGTGACCATGCGCGGCATCGCGGTCGGCACCGTGACCTCGGTGCGCAATCAGGGCGCGACCGTGCGGGTCGACTTCGAGGTCGACGCCGATCATCCAGTGCTCGCCGACGCGGGCGCGACCACGCTGTCGGACACCGTCGTCGCGGATCGGGAACTGGCGGTGCTGTCCACCGGGACCGGGACCGAGCGGTGGGACGGCGGGCAGTGCATCACCAAGACGCTGACCCCGAAGAGCCTGACCCAGACGCTGACGGCCCTGGCGCAACTGTCCGACGAGATCGTGGGACCCGATCCGTCCCAGCCGAATTCGCTCGCCGACGGCCTCTCCGCCCTGGATCGGGCCAGCACCGGGACCGGCCCGCAGATCAACGAGCTGATCAAGAAGCTGGGCTCGGCGCTGAAGTCGCCGGACGCCGATATCGCCAATCTCGCGGGCATTTTCGACGCGTTCGCCTCGGTGTCGAAGAAGGTGCAGGAGCACTGGGGTGATCTGAAGACCATGCTGACCCGGCTCGGTCCCGCCCTGAATCAGGCCAGTACCGAACTGCTCGGGCCCGGCATCCAGTTGTTCGACGGGCTGCGGGAGGTGCTGCCCATGCTCAACGACATCACCACCATGTTCGGCGGGCAGATCGGGGCTCTGCTCGATCGCACTGTGCCGCTGATCAAGCTGCTGCGCGCCAACGCGGGGTCGCTGCGCGACATCGTGCTCACCGCGCCGGTGGTGGCCTCGGCCTTCCGGAGTGTGCTCGACCCGGCCACGGGCGTGGCCGGAATCAGTTACGCGCCACCGAGAGTGGCACTGCCGCAGGCGGACGCGGAGCAGGTGTGCGCCGCGCTCAACGCCCTCGCCCCCGGGCGCTGCGCGGGCGCCTCCGACGGCATGATGCAGGTTTCCCTGACGCAGCTGGTGCTGGGATCGGTTGGTACGCGATGAGATCGGTGACCCTGCGGCTCCCACGGCCGAAAGCGGTGCGGCGCAGCGGAATCGCGCTGGTGCTCGCGGCCACGGTGGCGCTCGGCGGCTGCGGCTTCGATCCCGCCTCGGTGCCGATGCCGGGCACCTCGGTGTCCGGTCCCACCTATCGGGTCCAGATCCAGTTCGCGAATGTGCTGAACCTGCCCGCGCGGGCCAAGGTCATCGCCAACGGCGCCCAGATCGGGACGGTGGACAAGGTCACCGTGATCCCCGCCGATCAGGCCCCGGCGGGTCGCGGCGGTCACGTGGTGGTCGACGCCGAGATCTCGGAGTCGGTTCGCCTGCCCGCCAGCACGATTGCCGAACTGCGGCAGAACACCGTGCTCGGCGATATCCACATCGCCCTGACCACACCCCCGGACGGATTCGGCACGCTGCTCGGCGCCGACGCCGTCATCGATCTGGCGCACAGCCGCCCGCCGGTGCAGCTCGAGGACACCATGGCCGCCATGGCGATGTTCGTGCAGGGCGGCGCGATCGGTCAGTTGCAGGACATCGTCAACCAGTTCAATGCGGTGCTGCCGGCCGACCCGCGCGAGACCGCGCGGATCTCGCAGGTACTCGGCGCGGACGCCGCCGATCTGGCCGCGAACCTGGACGAGGTCGACAAGCTGATCAACGGTCTGGGCACCAATGCCCGGGTGCTGCACGATCTTCGGCCCGAACTCGACAATATCCTCAGTGCCGAATCGGTGCGGCGGGTCGAGGACGCCGCCGGGACGATCGACGGTGTCACCAAGATCTTCGGTGCGCTCGGGCCGGTCGGTGAGTCGCTGGTCTGGCTGGCGCCGCTGGCGCGATCCGGGGAGGCCGCGGCCATCGCGTTCGTGCCGCTGCTCACCGGCGGGCCGCTGGATCTGAGTTCGCCGTCGAACCTCGCGCTGCTGGTCGCGTTGCTGCGGGACAAGGTGATTCCGTTCGCCGAGCGCGGGCCGAAGGTGAATGTCACCGGCGTGCAGGTGAATTCGCAGGACGCCGATGCCGAACAGGTGGACCGGATGGTGCAGGCGCTGCGCATGATCGGAGCTGTGCGATGAAGATCAAGCCGGGTTCGCTGGCCTCGCTCACCGGTATCGCCGCCATTCTCGTGCTCGGCGCGGCCTATCTCACCTTCGGTGTGGTGCGGTTCGATCCGTTCGCCGAATACACCAGCGCGTCCATGCTGCTGCGTAATTCGGGTGGCCTCGGGGTCGGTTCGCCGATTCTGCTGACCGGTATTCCGGTCGGCAAGGTGACTTCGGTCGACAGCACGCCCGCGGGTGTGGAGGTCGGGTTCCGGGTCGACGCCGAGCATCGGCTGCCCACCGACAGCGTGGTCACCGTCGAGCACCTCTCGGCGCTCGGCGAGCCGTATGTGCAGTTCGTGCCCAAGGGCGCCGGCGGGCCGTATCTGCGGGACGGGCAGCGGCTGGACACCGCCGAGGTCCGGACTCCGCTGTCCATCGCCGAGGTGGCGCGGCTGGTCACCAAGACCATGAACCAGCTGGATCCGACCGTGGTGGACTCGCTGGTGCGGACGATGGGCACCGCGCTGGACGGCACCCAGGCGGTGATGCCCGAGCTGACCCGCTCCGGTGATCTGCTGGCAGCCACCATCATGACCCGTTCGCCGCGGATCGCCGAGTTGCTCAACAGCTTCCAGTACACGGCCTCCGACATCGCCTGGGCCGATCCGGCGCTGTCGGAGGCCGCGCCGAATTTCGCCGAGTTCGGCCGGGTGCTCGATGGGCTGGTCGAGGCGGTGGGCCGGGTGGTCACCGCGGCCGGTGCTCCCGAGATGTATCTCGAGGGTAATGGCCTGGTGCCGTTCCTGGAGCAGCTCACCCGGTGGCTCGAGGAGGTCGGCCCGGAACTGAAGGCGCTGATTCCGGGGTTGCGGCCGGTGACGGACGCGGTCACCTCGAGTGCGCCCGCGCTCGATCTGAGCGCGCTGATCTCGCAGGCGCTGGCGGGCACCGATGCGGACGCAGTGCGGGTGCGGGTCGCCGTCAAGTGAGTCGCGCTTCCGCGCCGGGGAATCGCGCGGAAATTCAGCTAATAGTCGGACAACCGAATTCGCTGGTATTGAACTGCGAAAATATGGCATGTCAAAGGTGACCGAGATTTCAGCAAACTTCCGGTAGCCTCTCCGGAGATCAGCTATTCGTGACGATATTCCCTGTTTAACAGAGGAGGCGGTGCGAAGGTGGAATCCGAGGGCGACCCCGGGCCGAGAGACGATCGGCGCGACAACACCCGTGCGCTGTCCATTGCCGCCGCCGTGGCGGCAGGGGCAGCGGTGGTTGTTTCTGTCGCCTTGACGCTGCGCTCGGAGGAACCCGCGGACAATCGCACTCAGGGCGCCGCCGCCTACTCCGCCACCGACCCGAATTCACCGACGGTGGCGCCACCGCCCGCGCCGCCTTTTCCCGCGCGGCAGATCGGCGACGACTGCTCGGCCGGTGGCGTCCAAGCCCGCTGGGATAAGCGCGACGGCGAATGGAACTGCGCCGCGGTGAAACTCGGGCCCAACGGAAAACGAGTGGGGGAGGACTGCTCCGGCGACGGCGTCACCAAGCGCTGGGGCTTCCTGCCCGACGGCAGCTGGGCATGCAGCCCGCCGCCGCCGGTGGTAGCCGGCGCCACCACCGTTCCACCGCCGCCCGCACCGGCCCCGCCGCCCGAATTCGTTCCGCCGCCGGAACCGGTCGGGCCCGCCCCCGAATATCAGCCCGAGTACGTCCCCGACTACGAACCGCCCCCGGCGCCGGAGCCGGTCGAAGAGGCGCCGCCTCCTCCGCCCCCACCGCCGCCCCCACCCCCACTGATTCCCGATCTACAGCTCCCGCCCCTGCCCTTCCTCCCCCCACCGAGGTGACCGCGCGCATGCCCGCTGTACCGACCTCCCGCTGGACCACGCTCCGTCAGATCCTGATCGCGCTGCTGCTGTTCCGACTATGGCGCGCGGGTCGTCTCTGCCACGCCCCGCCGCCCCCGCTGCCCACCCGCACACCCCGGCTCGCCGGCCCGCCGCGCTGGCGGCAGCGCCTGCACGCGCCGCACCCCGACCTCGGCGACCCGGCCCCGCTGCCCACCCGGGCCTGTCGCCACATCCCGCGCTGACCCATACCGAACACGCTGGTTGACGGGGCGCGCTGGGCGCGTTCCCGAAAATCGGTGGACGCGGCTGGGATCGTTGAAGGGTGATCGACAGTACGGATGCCGTCCAGGTCCCTACCCTCTGGGCAGCTCGTTGAACCCGATGTGGTGGCGCCGCTTCTCGGCCAAGAAGCCCGAGCGTCGCATTACCGCACCGGCCCCGGCGCCCTGGGGCAATCGGCTGCGTCCCAATCCCACCGCCACCCGGCCGCCCAACCGCGCCAGCACCCGCTACCTGCGCCGATACTAGGAATTCGTCGGCGCGGCTGGCGTCGAAAACCGAGTGAGAGCCGCAGACTGGGCGGCTATGGACCAGTTGGTGCTGATGTTCACGCTGCTGTTCGCGACCATCCTGGCCGAGCCGCTGGCCCGGCGCATCGGCATCGCCTCCCCGGTCCTGATGACGCTCTTCGGCTGCGTGGTCGCGCTGATTCCGTGGGCGCCGCGTATCCACCTCCCGCCGGATCTGATCCTGCCGCTGGTGCTGCCGCCGCTGCTGTACGCGGCCGCCCGTCGTACCTCCTGGCAGCAGTTCGCGGAGAACTGGGGTCCGATCGCGCTGCGCGCGGTCGGGTTGGTGATCGCGACCGCCGCGGCGGTCGCGGCGGTCTTCCATCGCTGGTATCCGGGCGTGCCCATCGCGGCGGCGGTGGTGCTGGGCGCGACGATCGCGCCACCGGATCCGGTGGCGGCCACCGCACTGGCGAGCAAACTGGGTCTGCCGCGTCGATTGGTGGTGGTCCTGGACGGCGAGGGCCTGTTCAACGATGTCACCGCCATCGTCATCTACACCGTCGCGATACAGGCGGTGCTGACCGGCCACTTCTCCACCGCCCACGCGGTGGGGGAGTTCGTCGTCTCCGCGGTGGTGGCGGTGCTGGTGGGCCTCGCGCTGGGCTGGGCGGGCAGCAAACTGACCGCGTTGCTCGACGAGGCGTCCTGGCAGGTGGCGGCGAGCCTGCTGCTCCCGTTCGCCGCCTACGGGTTCGCCGAGGCCTGGCACGGATCCGGTGTGCTCGCGGTGCTGGTGTGCGCGCTGTATCTGACAGACGCCGTCACCGATATCGGCGACCGGGACTATCGACTGGTCGGCGACTCGTTCTGGGAGATCGCCGAAATGCTGCTCGCCGGTTTCGCTTTCGGGCTGATCGGTCTGGAACTGGCGACCGTGCTGGAGACCGCCGGGCATGATTGGCCCCGGCTGCTCGGCGTGGCCGGTGCGGTGATCGCCACGGTGGTCGTGCTGCGCCTGGTGTGGCTGCTGGCGACCTGGGCGATCGGCCGCGGCTGGTGGCGGCGCCTGGACGCCGACGAACCCTACACCTGGCGCGAAACCATCGTCACCTGGTGGGCGGGTATGCGCGGGGTCGCGAGTGTCGCTCTGGCCCTGGCTATTCCGCTGCTGACCGAGGCCGGTGCGCCGTTCCCCGGGCGCACCGAGATTCTGTTCACGGCCTTCGCGGTGGTGCTGTTCACCCTGCTGGTGCAGGGCCCGACGCTGCCGCTGGTGGTCCGGCTCACCGGGGTGCACGCTGACACCCAGCACGAACGTGAGCTGGAGCGGCAGCTGTGGGAACGGGTGATGCGCGCCCAGCTCGCCAGGTTGAAAGAGCTTGCGGCCAGCGAACATCTGCCCGACGAGCTCTACGAGCGGCTGCGGGACCAGTTCATGGCCCGGCTGGCCCGCGCCGATCCGCAGGCCGCCGACGAGGAGGACGCCCGGGCCCAGGCGGTGCGCGATCTGAAGGTGATGCACAGGGTGCGGGAGGAGATCGTGGAGGCCGGACGGCATGAGGCCCAGGCCGCCCGCCGCGAGCCGGGCATGCCGCCGGATCTGGTGGACCGGGTGACGCGTCGGCTGGATCTGGGCCGGATGAAATCCTTTTAGCGGCCGTTCCACCGGTTGTTTGGGGCGCAATTCGCCGGGAATAGCTCCGGTGTATTACCTATTTCAGCGACCACGGGATTGTCATGATCATTCTCATCGGGCTGTTCGTTCTGATCGCGGCGGTTGTCGTCGGCGTCGCCGGTGTGGCGGCGAATTCCGGCGAATTCGATGCTTCGACAGGTGAATTCGCGGTATTCGACTACAGCTTCACCGCATCGGCGGGCGAACTCTTCCTCTACGGCATTGCCGTCGGTGCGGTCGGCATGCTCGGCCTCGGGCTACTGTTCACCGGACTGGCCCGTACTTCCGCACGCAGCCGGGCCACGCGCCGGGAATTGCGCCGGTCGCGCAAACAGATGGCGGCGACGCAACCCGCGAAGAAACAACCGGCCGCCACCGCACGGTGATTCGTGCACCGCAGAAAAGGAGCTAGGACATGATTGTTCTCGGATTGGTATTGCTGGTCTTGGGCTGGCTACTCGGCATCCCACTTCTGGTCACGGCCGGAATCATCGTGCTGATCATCGGCGCGGTGCTGATGATCGCCGGTCAGGTCGGCCGCCCGATCGGCGGCCGCCGGCACTATTACTGAGCGCGTCAGATTCCGGAAACGTCGGCCAGCTGTCCTATTCCGTAGGTGACGGCCATGGCGACGGCCCCGCCGACCACCACGCGCAGCACCGCCCGGCTGGGTGCGCTACCGCCCAGCCGGGCGCTGATGCTCCCCGTGGCGGCCAGGGCCAGCAGGACGGCGACGAAGGTCACCGGTATCCGCCACTGCACCGGCGGCAGCAGGATCGCGCACAGCGGGAGTAGCGCGCCGAGGGTGAACGACACCGCCGAGGAGAACGCGGCGTGCCAGGGATTGGTGAGTTCGTCCGGATCCAAACCCAATTCGGCTTCGGCGTGCGCGGCGAAGGCATCGTGGGCGGTGAGCTCCTCGGCGACCTTGCGCGCGGTCTCGGCCGTCAGGCCCTTGGCCGTGTAGATGCCCGCGAGCTCCGCGAGTTCGGTATCGGGCTCCTCCTTCAGCTCGCGGGCCTCCTTGGCCAGCAGCGCGCGTTCGGAATCGCGCTGGGTGCTGACCGAGACGTACTCGCCCACCGCCATCGAGATCGCGCCCGCGCCGAGCCCCGCGATGCCCGCGGTCAGGATGGCCGAGGTGTCGGTGCTCGCGGCGGCCACGCCGACCACGAGGCCGGCGGTGGAGACGATGCCGTCGTTCGCGCCGAGCACGCCCGCGCGCAGCCAGTTCAGCCGCGAGGCCAGCGCCTCGGTGTGCGGTTCGTGGGGGTGCGGATCCATATCCGGACCTTAACCGCTGGTACGCAGGGTATCCGCCAGCCGCACCGCGAGCGCCACGATGGTCAGGGTCGGATTCGCGTGCCCGGTCGTCGGGAAGACCGAACTGCCCGCGACGAACAGATTTTCGACACCGTGCACGCGGCAGTCCGGGTCGACCACGCCGGCGTGCGGGCGCTGCGCCATCCGGGTGGTGCCGGTCGGATGCGCCCAGTCGGTGAGCGCGGGCGTCCGGGTGCTGCCGGGCATCGCCCAGTCGTAGAGCGCCGGTTCGGGATAACCGAGTCCGGCGAACTGCTCGACCGCCAGGGCCGCCGCCCGCCGCACGGTCGAGTCCTCCTGCTCGTGCACTCGCCAGTCGATCCGCGCCAGCGGCATGCCGAGCCGGTCCACCCGATCGCTCAGCGTGACCCGGCTGTCGGGGTCGGGTACCTGTTCGACCATGCAGCGCAGTTCGATTCGGTCCAGCTTGTGCGGCAGCCCCGCATGCTGGATCAGGCGGCGGCGCGCCCCGGCGAGCAGCAACCGGGAATTCGCGACCGCGACCCGTGCGTCGTGCCGGGTGCCGCGCCCGCGGATGAGCTGTTTCACCGACTCCCACGGGTCGTCGTCGGCGGGCACCTCCTGGAGCCACAGGGCGCAGTTCAGCAGCTGCTCCGTGCGCTGTACGTCCGGATGCAGGGCCAGGCCGTGCAGAAAGGTGTGCCGCCCGTGCGGACTCTTGACCACGTATTTTCCGAACCGGCGCAAGGCTTTCCGGGACTGGGTGGGTGTCAGCTCGCCGACCGCGCCGCAGCGGTGGTCCATCAGATAGCGGCCCACCAGATCGTGCCGGTTGCCGATGCCCTCGGGCCGGACCGTGCGCGAGGCCAGCAACAGGCGCGGGGTGTTGATGCCCCCGGCCGCGAGGACGAAGTACCGCGCCCGCACCGTGCGCGGCGCCGGATCGGCCACCCGCGCGGCCAGCACGCGGCGGCCGTCCGGATCGGTGTCGAGCCGGGTGACGGTGGCATCGACCAGCACCCGGATATTCGGTGCGACAAGGTCTTTCACATGCCTGCCGAAACGCTTGCAGTCGAACGGATCGACCGGATCGCGGCTGATCTGCCAGAAGTAGGGGCGAAACCACTGCGGGTCCAGGCTCTTTCGCGGCCGGGTGCGCTCGGCCAGCTCCCAGAACGCGTCGTCGGTGAACCCGGTGCCGTAGCCGATGCCGATGTGGCGGGCGGCGCGGTCCAGGTACGGATCGAGATCGATACGGGGCCAGCCGGATTCGGGCACCCACGGGCGCGCGCTGAAATCCAGGTCGTCGAGCAGGCCGCAGCGGCCGCTCCAGGTATGGGAATTGCCGCCCAGAACACGGTCGCCCGCCACCCGGCCGGTACCGGCGCGTGGTGCGCCGATCTGCTCGGCGTCGTCCAGGGCGTTGGCCGCCTCGGTGGCCGCGCGGCCACCGCTCTCCAGCACCAGTACCCGCAAACCGGTGCCGGCGAGTTCGGCAGCCAAGGTCGAACCGGCGGGGCCCGAACCGATGACGCAGATGTCGGCGGTCAGCTCCGCGTCGGCGACCGTGCTCAGCTCATCGATGCGCATCCGCGTTCCTCCCAGCGCCCCGCAACGTTCTCACTGTAGGCAGGGTGGCGCGGCGGCGGAGGCGAATACCGGTGCGCCCTAGAGGTTACGGGCGTGGCGGGCCTTCCGGACGGGCGTGGGATGCGGGATGACCCGGTGGTGGATCAATTGCAGCCCGAACAGCAGCAGCAACGACAGCGCGGCGGTCAGATAGTCGCCGAGCAGCACGGCCAGCAGCGCGAAACCGCCGAAGACCGGCAGTTCCAGCAGGGCGCACCAGCCGAGTACCCGTAGTCGGGTCGCGTTCGAATCCAGCCAGCGCACACCGTCATCGATGATCTCGCGGGCGGTCACGGGGCAGACCATGCCGTCACCGACCTGCACGAAACGGTGCACGGCCTCGTCACGGGACAGCTCGCCGAGCCAGGCCCGGTCGATCAGGCGCTTGCCCTCCTCGGCGACCTCTCTGACCGTATCCATTCGGCCCCTTCCTCACCCGGCTCAGCCACCCGTCATCGCCGGCGTACGCCGGGAACTGCGGCAGAAGTCTAGGGGGCGCTCAGGACAGTGCCTAGAGGTGATTCGCGCCGCCTGCGCGATGTCCGGTCCGGTTCGCCGAACCCCCGCTCATGCTGGCATGCTGACCCGCATGATCAAGGGTGCACGATGGATGGCCGGAATCGCGGCGGGCGCGCTGCTGCTGGCCGGTTGTAGCGAGTCGAAGTCGGAGGGCAGCACGGCGGCGCCGAGCACGCCGCGCGAGCAGTTGCTGCTCACCGTGGACGAATTCCCGTCCGGGGTGAAGAAGATCGATCTGCCCAAGGACAAGCTGGACGCGGCGGCCGCCGATATGGCCGGGCTCCAGGACTCCGCGACCCTCACCCCCGCCGAATGCGCTGCGACCACAAAGGATCTCAGCACCGCCAGCAAGTCGCTGCTGGCCGAGTCGGCCGTGATCGCCGCGACCGACGCCAAGACCGGGGTCATGTACCTGGAATTCGTGTCCGGCCGCACCGGCGATCTGCAGTCCATCACCGACGGCAACAAGCGCTGCGCTGAGGTCACCGTGACCAGTACGGTCGAGGGCAAGCAGATCAGCACCGTTGCCAAGGTCGAGAACCTCAGCGTGCCAGCGGATCTGAAGGGCACGACGGCGATCGTCTACCGCACCACGACCGTCTCCACGGTCGGCGCCGGCAAGCCGCTCACCTCGGTCGGCTACCAGGGTATGGCGGTGCTGCGCGGCACCACCGTGGTCGTGCGCACCAGCGCCCTGAAGGACTCGCTGGACGAGGCCGCGTTCCAGAAGGTGTTCCTCGACGCGGTCCGCAAGGTGGAGAAGGCGGCCTAACCCGCCCGGCGCACGGCGCTGGGGGTCAGGTCCCACCAGCGCCGGCAGCAGCGGGTGAAGGTCGCCTGCTCGGAAAGGCCCAGCAGCGAAGCGATCTGGGTCATCGGCATATCGGTGGTGGTCAGATAGCGGCGCGCCTCCTCGCGGCGCACGGCGTCCAGGATGTGCGCGAAGCTGGTCCCCTCGGCGGCCAGCCGGCGTTGCAGGGTGCGCGGGTGCAGCGTGAGAAGTGTTGCGACGATGTCGATCTCGGGTGGCGTGGTGCCCAGCAGCTGCCGCAGCGCGGCCTGCACCCGGGGCACCATGGACCCGCCCGCCTGCTTGGCCTGTTCGGCCAGGAACGCGATGGCCAGCCGGTGCAGATTCTCGTCGCCGCCGGCCAGGGTCTTGCCGGTCAGCGCGCCGGGCACCCGCAGCACGGCGGCCGGTCGGCCGACCCGCACCGGCGCGCCGAAGAATTCCTCGTAGACGCGCAGCGGAGCCTGCGGGCGATAGGGGAGTTCGACCGAACGCAGACCGTAGCGGGCGCCGGCCAGGCGCTCGATGGTGCGGTGCAGGAAGCCCAGGCCCAGGTCGGTGCCCTGGACCGGCGTCGGCAGCCCCGGCTGCGTGCCGTAGCGCAGTGCGACGACGCCGCGATCGGCGTAGGGGTCCGGTTCCAGGCTCAGGCTCAGCGAGCGCGCGTGCACGAACAGATAGCGCGAGGTGCACTCCAGCGCGTCGGTGAGGGTGGGGGAGTTGCGGATGGCAAGCGCCAGCGGCCCGAGCATGTCCAGATCCTGCCGGTAGGCGATCCGGAGTCCGAGATCGGCACAGTTCAGCCGGTGTGCGGCGAGTTCGAGCACGGCCGCCATGGCGTCGTCGGGGACCAGGAGATCGTCGGCGTCCAGCGCGGCGATCGGCAGCCCGACGGCGGTGGCCAGCTCCTCGGCGTCGCCGCCGAGCTCGGCCACCACCGCGCGGAAGCCGCGCAGTCCGGCCGACCTGATTACCGACATGTCGTCCAGAATCAAATAGTTGTCGCGCAAAGTCAAGAATCCGGGTGACAGCTTTTCCACACTGGAGACATGAACGCTGAGGTTCGGGACCATGTGGATGTCGTCATCGTCGGTGCGGGCCTGTCCGGCATCGGTGCGGCCTACCGGCTGCAAACCGAATGCCCCGGCCGCAGCTACGCCATCCTGGAGGCGCGCGACGCCCTCGGCGGCACCTGGGACCTGTTCCGCTACCCCGGAATTCGCTCCGATTCCGACATGTTCACCCTCGGCTACCCGTTCAAGCCGTGGCGTGACGCCAAAGCCATCGCCGACGGGCCGTCCATCCTGCGCTACATCAAGGAGACCGCGACCGAATTCGGCATCGACCAGCACATTCGATACCGAACCAAGGTCGTGGCAGCCGAATGGTCCTCCGGTACCGCGCGCTGGACGCTGACGGTCGCCACCGACGCCGGTGAGCGCACCATGACCTGCAACTTCCTCTATGCCTGCGCGGGCTACTACAACTACGATCAGGGCCACGCGCCCGAATTCACCGGCGCGGAAAGCTTTTCCGGCCGCATGGTGCATCCGCAGTTCTGGCCCGAGGACCTCGATTACACCGGCAAGCGCGTCGTAGTGATCGGCAGCGGCGCCACCGCCGTCACCCTGGTGCCCGCCATGGCCGAGACCGCGGCCTCGGTCACCATGCTGCAACGCAGCCCGACCTGGATCAGCGCCGTGCCCGGCCGCGACAAGCAAGCCGACAAGATCCGGGAGCTGCTCCCGGCGGATCTGGCGCACCGGGTGATCCGCACCAAGAACATCCTGTTCAGCATTGGTTTCTACCAGTATTGCCGCCGCCGCCCGGAGTCCGCGCGCAAACTGCTGACCGGGCTCACCACCCGGATCCTGAAGGACGAGCAGGCGGTTGCCGAACACTTCACGCCGTCCTACGACCCGTGGGATCAGCGGCTGTGCGCGGTGCCCGACGCCGACTTCTTCAAGGCGATGAAGAAGGGCAAGGCGAAGGTGGTCACCGACCACATCGAAACCTTTGTCCCCGAAGGTATCCGGTTGAAGTCCGGCCGAGTGCTCGAGGCCGACGTCGTGATCACCGCGACCGGTCTGCAACTGCTCGCCTTCGGCGGTATCACGCCGATCGTCGACGGCCGCAAGGTCGAGATCTCCGAGCAGTACGTCTGGCAGGGCGCCATGCTCACCGGCGTCCCCAACTTCGCGGTCTGTATCGGCTACACCAACGCGTCCTGGACCCTGCGCGCCGACCTCACCCACCGGCTGATCTGCAAGGTGCTGCGCCATATGGACCGCAACCGCTTCACCGCCGTCGTCCCCGAACCCGCGGGCAAGCTCACCGAGCGCCCCCTGCTGGACCTGGCCTCCGGCTACGTCCAGCGTTCCATCGCCGCCTTCCCCCGTCAGGGCGATCGTCACCCCTGGAAAGTCCGCCAGAACTACCTGCTCGACACCGCCACCACCATGCGCACCGACCTGCGCAAAACTCTGGTCGGCACGCGCTGAGGGCCCGGGCAGCTGCGCCGACGGTAGTCATATCGGGGCGATGACCGGGCAGCGAGCCCCGGTCCGGCTGTCCTCGTTCGGCCGTGTGGATGGGTCAGGTGCCCGGGGACGAGTCGCGGCGGGCAGTTGATCCGGCGCGGGTGGCCTCGTCGATCTCGTCCACCGCGGTGCGGATGGTGTTGCCGTAGGCGTCGTCGGCGAGGGTGTGCAGGCAGGCGCGGGTGGCGGCGAGGGCGGCGTGCGCCGCATCGAACGAACCGAGGCGGCGGTAGTTGTCGGCCAGGTTGAGATGCAGCGACGGGTAGAAGCCCGCCACGTCGAGGGACGAATGGTGCTGGCGTGCGCGCTCGTTCGTCAGGCTGTCGGCGGCATCGAGGGCCCGCACATCCCAGACCAGTGCCTGCGCGGGATCGGGCTGTAGGTCGGCCAGGAAGTGCGCGAGCGTGCACCGGTGCAGCGGATCACCCTGCGGCCCCAGCGTTGCCCACAGTTCGGTGAGGGCTGTGCGCGCCTGCCCCGTCTCGCCTTCGCGGCCTAGCGTCACCGCCCGCATGATTGCGTCCATGGTCGGGTCCGAAATGCTGTCCATCAGCTGAACTCCTTGTCTATCAATGGGTTTCGTGATCAATCGGGGTGCCGGCCGTTGTTCCGGTGCGCCGATTCGGTCTGCTGGTCGGCGTCGTGACCCGCAGTGCTGGCCTCGGGACGAGTCGACCGCCGAGGTCGCGGTAGTCGTCCCGGGTCGGGAACGTTGCGGTGCAGGGATTCGGATCAGGGGATTCGGATCGGCATTACCACTGTGGTCAGGTCGCCGTCGGTGGCGGAGCGGACGATGACGGGGGCGTCGGGGGCGGCGAGGTCGAGCATGATCTCGGGGCCTACGGCGGTGGTGAGGGCGGGGCGCAGGACCTCGGGGGCGAAGGCGATGTCGAGGGGGGCACCGGCGACGGTGGCGGGCAGGCGGCCCCAGCCGGGCACCGCGCATTCCGACTCGGTGAGCGACAGCGTGATCGGGGTGCGGTCACTGGCCGCGAGCAGCGCCGCGCGATCGACGACCACACGGGTCCGGATCTCGGGGAGGCCGCCCAGGATGCTGCGATAGTCCGGGAACGGCTCCGCGATCGCGTCACAGCAGTACTCGATTCCGTCGGCCGCCACCAGCAGGGACTCCTCGGACGCGGACAGGCTCACCGCCGCGGCTCCGCGCAGGCGCTCGGCGACTGTTGCCAGCGCGTCGGCGTCGGCCACGACGGACCACCGGCCGACGCCCTGACGTGGCACCAGGGTGCGGGTCGTCAACCGATAGCGATCGGTCGCGGTCACGGACAGTGTGGAACTGTCGGCCTCCAGGTAGATCCCGCACAGCACGGGGAATTCGCTGTCGCGCGCACAGGCCGAACGGACCTGCGCCACCGCTTCGGCCAGTGCCGCCCCACCGATGACGATGGCGGCGAGTCCCTGTTTGAGCTCCTCGGCGATTTCCGCCGCCGCCTGGGCGCGCTGCCGTAACTCGCGCACATAGCCGTCGAGCACCTGCGCCGCTTCCCTCGGCTCGCCGTCCAGAATCCGTGCGACCGCGTCCAACGGCACCCCGATCTCCCGCAGCCGCCGCAGCGCGACCGCGCGCCCGCACTGCTCCTCGGTGTAGTACCGGTAGCCGGTCACAGGGTCTACCCGGGCCGGAGGCAGCAGTCCACAGTCGTCGTAGAAGCGCAGTGCGCTGGCGGTGACGCCCGTGGCGCGGGCCATCGCGCCGATCGTCAATTCAGTCACGGGGACATAGTGGGGCTTCGAGTTGGGTGAAGGTCAACTGCGGGTGCCCGGGCTACAAGACCCGGCTACTTCCCGCCCGGCGTATACGGAATACCGTCCGCCGCGGGCGCGACTGCCCGGCCGATGAACCCGGCGACCACGACCAGCGTCACCGCGTACGGCAGCATCCCCAGGAACTCGGTTGGGATCGGATTGCCCGGCATCGTGTTCAGGAACCGCTGGAGCGCGCTGGAGAACCCGAAAAGCAGTGCGGCGGACAGCACTCCGAAGGGATGCCAGCGTCCGACGATCATCACCGCCAGCGCGACGAAGCCCAGCCCAGCCGTCATGTTCTTGCTGAACGACACATTGTTGGCGATCGTGAAGAACGCACCGCCGAAGCCGGAGAGTGCGCCCGCCACGGTCACGTTCCAGAACCGCAGCCGATTGACATTGATCCCGGCCGCGTCGGCGGCGGCGGGATGTTCGCCGACGGCGCGGGTGCGCAGCCCCCAGCGGGTGCGGAACAGCAGAAACGACACCGCGAATACGCAGGCCAATGCCACGTAGACGAAGACGTTCTGGTCGAACAGCACCGGCCCGAGGATCGGGATGTCGGCCAGGAATCCGAGCGAGTCGCCGACGCGCTGCACGGTGGCGGGCTGGTTGAGCGACCCGTCGGCGCGCATCAGCCGCTCGTAGAGGAATCCGGTCAGACCCAGGGCGAGCAGGTTCAGGATGATGCCGGTCACCACCTGGTTGACCTGGAACCGGGTGGCCAGCCAGGCCAGCAGCAGCGTGGAGCAGACTCCGGACAGGGTGGCGGCCAGCATGCCGACGTAGGCGTTGCCGCTGATCGAGGCCAGCAGCGCGGCGGTGAACGCGCCGGTCAGGAATTGCCCCTCGATGCCGAGATTGATGACACCGGAGCGTTCGGCCACCACACCGGACAGCGCGCCGAAGATGAACGGCAACGCCAGGAAAAGCGTTGTTGCCAGCACGAATTCGACCGGGAAGCCGACTCCCGGGGTGACCGTCCAGGACAGCGCCCCGACGACCAGCGCAGCCACGCCGCCGCCGATCAGCAGGTTGTCGCCGCGCCGCAACCGGGCTTTCGGCACGGTGAGCAGGGCGACTCCGGCGAGCGCCGCGAGCACGCCGGTCGCGAGCACCACGATCAGCGTCGCGACGGTCCAGTTCGCGTCGACGGTCTGGTCCAGCCGGTAGGTGGTGGTGCGGCCGGAGTCGATCAGCAGCAGACCGAGTCCGCCGAGCCCGACGCCGACACCGGCCAGCCCGGCCCCGGCCGCCGTGTGCCGTCGCAATGCTTTGTCGGACACCGCGATCCGCGGTTCGGTGCTGGTCACCAGCCCCTCGCTTCCAGAGTGTTGAGCCCGCCGCTCGGTGTCCGCAGCCGCAGCAGGGTTTTCACCAGTGCGGGCGCGGCGATGAAGAGCACGATGACGGCTTGGAGCAGGGTGGACATCTCCACCGGGATGGCCGGCTGCATGTGCAGGGTGCCGGATTTCAGGGCTCCGAAAAGCAGTGCGGCGGCGACGATTCCGCCGGGGTGCGCGCGCCCGAGCAGCGCCACGGTGATGCCGTCGAAACCGTACTCCACCGCGGTGCCGGGATTCACCGTGTAGGGGTTGAGCCCGAGTGCCAGCGCGGCGCCGCCGAGCCCGGCCAGCGCACCCGCTACCCCCATGGTGGTGGTGAAGGTGCGCCCGATGTCCATGCCCGCGGTCTCCGACGCGTGCGCGTTGGCGCCGACCGCGCGGATCCGGAAGCCGAAGGTGGATTTGCTGAGCAGCCACCAGGTTCCGGCGGCCAGCGCCAGGCCGAGCAGCAGGCCGATGCTGACCCGCAGTCCCGATCCGGCCCAGCCCAGCAGCTGCGGCAGCCGCGCGGACGCGGCGACGGGTTTGGAGACCAGTTCCTGCGAGGTCACCGAATGGATGAACGTGGTGCCCAGCGCCCACATCAGGAAGTAGGCGGCGATATTGTTCAACATGATCGACGAGATGACCTCGTGCGCACCGGTTCTCGCCTTGAGATAGCCGGGGACCGCGCCGAGCAGCCCGCCCGCCAGTCCACCGGCGAGCAATGCCAGCGGAAGATGCAGCAGCGCGGGCAGTTCCACCGCGAATCCGACGATGAGCGCACCGAGCATGCCGAAGATGAACTGCCCCTGCGCGCCGATATTGAACAGTCCGGCGCGGAACGCGAGCCCGACCGCAAGGCCGGTGAACAGCAGCGGAGTGGCGTAGGTCAGCGTCTCCGAGAGTGGGCGCAGCACCTGGGCCAGGGTGGCGTCGCCGGCCAGGAATTGTTGCAGGCGGCCGATATCGAGGATGGAACCCTCGAACAGATCCTGGTAGGCGGTGCGCACGGCCCACCAGGAGGAGTTGAGCGCGTCGCCCGGTCGCGCGAACAGATAGCCGAACGTGCCGCGCACGCCCGGATCGGAGACGATGATCAGTACCGCGCCGATGGCGAAGGCCAGCAGCAGCGAGTAGACCGTCACCATCACGCTGTTGGCTTCGGTCAGGTAGCGAACGAAGGTGGGGCCGAAGCCTTTTCGGTTCGGCTCGGTTTCCGGTTCGGTGGTCGTGGTCACGCGTCGCCTGCCGGGGTCTCGGGTCGGTGGCCGATCATGAGCTGGCCGATGTCGGAGCGGGGCGCCTCGGGTCCCACCTCACCGGCGATCCGGCCGTTGTAGATGACGGCCACCCGGTCCGCGAGGGCCAGGATCTCGTCGAGTTCGGCGGAGATGAGCAGTACGGCGGTGCCGGTGTCGCGCTCGGCGACCAGGCGGGCGTGGATGAATTCGATGGCGCCGATGTCGACGCCGCGAGTCGGTTGCGCCGCCACCAGCACCTTGCGCGGCCGGGAGAATTCCCGGGCGATGATCACCTTCTGCTGATTGCCCCCGGACAGCGCGCTCACCCGTTCCTCGGGGCCCTGGGTGCGAATGTCGAACTCCGCGATGGATTGTGTGGCGATCTCGCGCACCGCCTGGTCGTCGACCACGCCGTGGCGCGACAGCGGCGGCTCCCGGTACTGGTTGAGCGCGATGTTCTCGGCGACGGTGAAATCACCGACCAGGCCGTCGCGAGCCCGGTCTTCCGGGATGTAGCCGAGTCCGGCGGCGATCCGCCGGTACGGGTGCCACCGGGTGACCTCGGTACCGGTCATGGTGACCGAACCCGCCGTGGGCGTAAGTGTTCCGAGGATGGCGCGGGCCAGTTCGGTCTGGCCGTTGCCTTCCACGCCGGCCAGGCCGACGATCTCGCCCGCGCGCACGGTGAGGTTCAGGCCGTCGACCACGGGCACGCCGCGATCGTCGAGCACGGTGAGATCGGTGATCCGCAAGGCGATTTCGCCTGGTTTCGCCGGAGATTTGTCGACCGTGAGCGAGACTTCGCGACCCACCATGGCCGCCGCCAGTTCCGCCTCGCTGTCGGCGGGCGCGGCCTCGGCCACCACCTTGCCGCGCCGGATGACCGTGATCGTGTCCGCGACCGCTTTCACCTCCTTCAGCTTGTGACTGATGAAGATGATCGACATGCCCGAATCCGCGAGATTGCGCATGATCGTGAGCAATTCGGCCACCTCGGGCGGGGTGAGCACCGCTGTGGGCTCGTCCAGGATCAGCAGTTCGGTGTGCCCGGACAGCGCTTTGACGATCTCCACCCGCTGTTGCACACCGACCGGCAGGTTCTCGCAGATCGCGTCGGGGTCCAGGGCCAGCCCGTAGCGTTCGGAGACCTCCTGGACCGCGCGCCGGGCGGCGGCGCGGTCCAGGATCCCCGCTCTGCCGTGCTCGCGGCCCAGCTGGACGTTGTCGGCGACGCTGAACGGGCCCACCAACTTGAAATGCTGGTGCACCATGCCGATTCCGGCGGCGATGGCGTCGCCGGGCGAGCGGAATCGCACCGGCGCGTCATCGATCAGGATCTCCCCGGCGGAGGGCTCGAGAATCCCGTACAGCATGTTCATCAGGGTGGATTTGCCCGCGCCGTTCTCGCCGAGGACGGCGTGGATCTGGCCCGGCAGCACTACCAGGTCAATCGCGTCGTCCGCGACGAAATCGCCGAATCGCTTGGTCAGGCCGCGTAATTCGAGGCGCATACGCTAGGGCTTCGGCGCGGCGGGGGAGCTGACCACCACGGTGCCCGCGACGATGTCGGCCTGCAACTGCTTCAGCTCCTGCTTCAGGGCCTCGGGCACCGTGCTGTCGAAATCGTAGAACGGCGCCAGCGCGACACCCTTGTTGTTCAGCGTGCCCACGTAGCGGCCGTCCTTGGGTCCCTCGTTGAAGGCGTTGTCGATCGCGACCCGGATCGCCGAGCTGATGTCCTTCATCGAGGAGGAGAGCATGATCTGCTTGTATTCCGGAACCGCCTGGTAGCCATCGGAATCCACCCAGATCATGGTGGCCTTGCCGGTGTCCTTGATGGCCGACGCGCCGCCGAGGCCGACCGGCCCGGCGACCGGGTGGACCACATCGGCGCCCTGGGCCAGGAAGTTCTCGGTCAGTGACCGGCCCGCGCTGGTGTCGTCGAAATTGCCGGTGAACGAACCCTTCTGGGCCTGGGTGTCCCAGCCGAGCACCGCGGTGCTGGTGTTGTGCACCTGGTTGTACTTGGCGACACCGGCGGCGAAGCCGTCCATGAAGATGGTGACCGCGGGAATCTGCATCCCGCCCCAGGTCGCGACCTTGCCGGTCTTGGTCGTGCCCGCCGCGAGATAACCTGCCAGATACGAGGATTGGGCGGCGTTGAACTCCATCGAGTACACGTTCGGTAGGTCGACGTGCGAGTCGACCAGGGCGAAGCGCTTGTCGGGGTTCTCCTTGGCGACCGTGGTGATCGCGTCCGCCATCAGGCCGCCGACGCCGATGACCAGACCGCAGGCCGCGTCGTCGGCCGAGGCGCGCAGGTTGGGTTCGTAGTCGGCGGTGCTGTTGGACTGCCGGTAGCTGCCCGAGATCGCCTTGTTGGCGTCGACCGCGGCCTTGACGCCGTTCCAGCCGGATTCGTTGAACGATTTGTCGTCCACGCCGCCGGCATCGGTCACCATGCAGGCCCGGAATTTCGCGTCCGGGGCGCCGTAGGTGTTCCCGGATCCGGCGGATCCCTTCTCGGCCGGGGGCGAACCGCATGCGGTGAGCAGCGCGAGCGCGACGGCGGCACCGCCGGCGACGATGGTCTTCAAGGCAGTGGCAGATCTCATCTGGACAGATTTACCGCATTCCCGGTCCGCGCGATTGGAATTGAAACATTGCTTTACACAATCGCGGGATCGCCGGGCTCAGGGCCGTCCGGCGCCGGGAGCGGGAGCCGGGAATGCCACCACCTGCCCGCTCGGTGCGTCGGATTCGCCGCCCCAGCGCTGCCCGACCACGTAGAGGCGCGGATTCTCGCCCCGGCTGAGCACGCAGGCGAACGCGCCGCGGTCCAGGGCGCGGGTGGCCGAGCGCGCGCCGCCGGGCGCGACCCGGACGCAGTGCCCGTTGCCCACATCGGCGTACCAGAGGTGGCCTTCGGCGTCGAAGCAGATGCCGTCGGGGTGGTCCCCGGGCGTCTTGGCCCAGACCCGGCGCCCGCCCAGCGTTCCGTCGTCCTGGATGTCGAAGGCGGTGAGCTGCTCGGCGTAGGACTCGGCGACCACCAGGGTGCGCCCGTCGGGTGCGATGGCCATCCCGTTCGGGAACGCGAGCCCGTCGGCGACCTCGGCGACGCTGCCGTCCGACGTGGCGCGCACGATCCGGCCGGGCGCGAATTCCCCGCCGGGGAAGTCGAATCCGATGGTGTTGACGTAGGCGTTGCCGTGCGCGTCCACCACGATGTCGTTCCACGGTTTGTCCGAGATGGGGGCCAGATCGGCGTGCGGCACGAGCGCGCCGTCCGGTTCCCGGCGCAGCAGCCGCCGCCGCGTCGAGTCGACGATCAGGAGCCGGCCGTCGGGCAAGAAGTCGATGCACATCGGGAACGAGTCGACGCGCGCGACGACTTCGGGCCGATGATCGGCGTCGAGCCGGATCACCTGTCCGGCGCCCCAGTCGGAGAACCAGAGGCGATCCGCGTGCCAGCGTGGTGATTCTCCGAACGCGATGCCCTCCAGCAGTACCTCGGGTGTGGTCATGGCGAATCCCTTCGTCGTCGATACCGGTACAGACGGCGTGGGGGACCGGGATTCACCGAGGGCGGGCGGATTTGCCGAAAGTGGTTGTGCGCTGGGTCACAGTGGAATATGTTGCAGCGAACAACATTCGCTCGACACGACCGGCCCGGCCTGCTGGGCGGTCCGATGAAAGGCCCACCATGCGTAAGGGCATTCTCACCATCACCGCTGTTTCGGCCGCACTGCTCGGCTCACTCACCGCCTGCGGCGACGACACCGGCGGCAGCGGCTCCGGCGCCGAGATCGGGGTGATCCTGCCGGACAGCAAGACCTCGGCGCGCTGGGAAACCGCGGACCGGAAATACCTCCAGGAAGCCTTCGACAGCGCGGGGGTCAAGGCCGATATCCAGAACGCCCAGGGCGACAAGGGCGCGTTCCAGACCATTGCCGACCAGATGATCACCAATGGCGCCAAGGTCCTGCTGATCACCAACCTGGACAGCGGCACCGGCAAGGCCGTGATCGAGAAGGCCCGCTCGCAGGGCGTCACCGTCATCGACTACGACCGGCTCACCCTCGGCGGCGGCGCCGAATACTACGTGTCCTTCGACAATGTGAAGGTGGGCAACCTGATCGGCCAGGGGCTGGTGCGCTGCCTATCGGACAAGAACGCCCAGAAGCCCGTGGTCGCCTACCTGAACGGCGGCCCCACCGACAACAACGCCACGCTGTTCCGCAACGGCTACGACGGCGTGCTGAAGCCGAAATTCGACTCCGGCGACTACCTCAAGGGCCCGGATCAGGCCGTTCCGGAGTGGGACAACACCAAGGCGGGCACCATCTTCGAGCAGATGCTCACCGGCACACCGAATCTCGGCGGCGTGGCCGCGGCCAACGACGGAATGGCCAATGCCGCCATCGCGGTGCTGCGCAAGCAGAAGCTCAACGGCCAGGTCCCGGTCACCGGCCAGGACGCCACCGTGCAGGGCCTGCAGAACGTGCTCGTGGGCGATCAGTGCATGACCGTCTACAAGGCGATCAAGCAGGAGGCGGCCGCGGCCGCGCGGCTGGCCATCGCGCTCACCAAGGGCGAGAAGGGCACCACCAACGGCACGGTGGCCGATCCGGAATCGAAGAAGGACGTGCCCTCGGTGCTGCTGGAACCCAAACCGATCTACAAGGCCGACGTCAAGGACGTGGTCGCCGACGGCTATGTCACCAAGAGTGAACTGTGCACCGGCGATTTCGCGAAACTCTGCGCGGACAACGGAATCTGACGAACATATCGGCTCCGCCGCGGTACCGATGAGGGGACCGCGGCGGTCGCGCTAGGAGAGCATTGCGATGACCACACCCCCGATCATCGAATTACGGGGTATCGACAAGAGTTTCGGCGCCGTCCAGGTGCTGCACGATGTCGCCTTCAGCGCGCACGCGGGCGAGGTGACGGCTCTGGTCGGTGACAACGGCGCGGGTAAGTCGACGCTGGTGAAATGTATCGGCGGCACCCACCCCATCGACGCGGGCGAGTTCCGGTTCGAAGGCGCACCGGTACAGGTGCACAGTCCCCGTGACGCCGCCGCGCTCGGCATCGAGATCGTGTACCAGGACCTGGCGCTGTGCGACAACCTCGACATCGTGCAGAACATGTTCCTCGGCCGGGAACGCCGCCGCGGCCTGGTGCTCGACGAGTACGGCATGGAGGAGCTGGCCGGAAAGACGTTGGCGGGATTGTCGGTTCGCACCGTGAAATCGGTGCGGCAGCAGGTGTCCAGCCTGTCCGGCGGGCAACGGCAGACCGTCGCGATCGCCAAGGCCGTGCTGTGGAACAGCAAGGTGGTGATCCTGGACGAGCCGACCGCCGCGCTCGGGGTCGCACAGACCCAGCAGGTGCTCGAACTCGTGCGCACCCTGGCCGACCGCGGGCTGGCCGTGGTGCTCATCTCGCACAATATGAACGACGTCTTCGCGGTCTCGGACCGGATCGCGGCGCTCTATCTCGGCCGGATGGCCGCCCAGGTCCGCACCACCGATGTCACCCACGCCCAGATCGTCGAGCTGATCACCGCCGGGCGCAGCGGTGAGCTCGGCATCACCGCGGGCGGAGCGGGCCGATGAGCCGCGAGCGCGCCGTGCTGGCGCCGCTCACCGAGCTGGCCACCGGATATCTGGGGCGGGTGCGCGGCGGCGACATGGGCGCGCTGCCGTCGGTGATCGCCCTGGTGGTGCTGTCGGTGATCTTCTCCGTCGCCCGCCCGGTCTTCCTGACCCAGGCCAACTTCGCCAATCTGTTCACCCAGGGCGCGGCGATCGCGGTCATCGCGATGGGCCTGATCTTCGTGCTGCTGCTCGGCGAGATCGACCTCTCGGCCGGGTTCACCAGCGGCGTCTGCGCGGCGGTGCTGGCCGTGCTGCTGACCGACAAGGGCTGGCCCTGGTACGCGGCGGTGGCGGTGTCACTGCTGACCGGCGTGGCGATCGGGCTGATCATCGGCGTGATCGTGGTGCGGATCGGGATTCCGTCGTTCGTGGTCACGCTCGCGGCGTTCCTGGCGCTACAGGGTGTGGCGTTGAAGATCATGGACAACGGGCGCAATATCTCGATCGCCGATCCGACCATCGTGGCGATCGCCAACAAGAACGTGCCGCCGCTGCTGGGCTGGCTCATGTACGCGGTGCTGCTGGCCGGGTTCGCGCTGGTCCAGTTCCGGAAGCTGCGGGCGCGTACGAAACTCGGGCTGACGGGGGAGACGCTGCCGGTGGTGCTGCTGCGGATCGCGGCGGTGGCGCTGGTCCTCGGTGTGGTGGTGGGTGTGCTCAACGACGAGCGCAGCCGCAACCCGGCGCTGAACTCGTTGCAGGGCATGCCGATCGTGGTGCCGCTGATCGCCGCGCTGCTGCTGCTGTGGACGTTCGTGCTGCGCCGCACGGCGTTCGGCCGCCACATCTACGCGGTCGGCGGCAATGCCGAGGCCGCACGCCGGGCGGGTATCGCCGTGGACCGCATCAAGATCGCGGCCTTCGTGCTGTGCTCGACCATGGCGGCTGTCGGCGGGCTGATCGCGGCGTCGCGGGCCAACTCCGTCGACCCGAATACCGGCGGCAGCGATGTGCTGCTCACCGCGGTGGGCGCGGCCGTCATCGGCGGCACCAGCCTGTTCGGCGGCCGCGGCCGCATGTTGGACGCGGTGCTGGGCGCCGCGGTGGTCGCGGTGATCAACAACGGGATGGGGCTGATGGGCTTCAGCGCGGGCACCAAATTCGTTGTGACAGGATTCGTGCTGCTGTTGGCCGCGGGCGTCGACGCGCTGTCGCGCAAACGGGCGCACGCCCGGAGTTAGCCGGCGAGACACCACGATCGGGACAGAGACGGAGAGGGGGACACTCGGCATGCGAGCGGCCCCGACGCCGGAGGAGATCCGGCGGCGCAACCTCGCGGTCCTGCTGCGCCACATCCATCGCGGCGGCCCCATGTCGCGAGCGGTGCTGGCCGAGCGAATGGGCTTGAACCGCAGCACGATTCTGGCGCTGACCGCCGATCTGGCGGCCGCCGGTCTGGTCAGCGAGGAGCTGCCCGGCCAGACCGGCCGGGCCGGGCGGCCGTCGCTGGTCGTGCGGCCCAGCGAGCAGGTCTATGTGGTGGCCCTCGACGTCGGCGCCGACCGGCTGGCCGCGGGCCGGGTCGGGCTCGGCGGCGCCGTGCTCGACCGCACCGAAACACCGCGCACCAGCCGGGCTTTCGACCCGGACGAGGTGATCGGCGCGCTGGCGGCCATGGCGCGCACCATGATCGATGGCGCGGGCCCGCAGTCCCGCTGTGCCGGAGTCGGTGTCGCGTTCTGCGGAATGGTGCGCGAATCCGACGGGGTGGTGCGCTACGGGCCGAATATCGGCTGGGTGGACGTCCCGATCGGCGCGCTGCTGTCCGCGGAACTGGGGTTGACCGTCGCGGTCGGCAACAACGCCAATCTCGGTGCGCTCGCCGAACGTGAGCGTGGGGTCGGCGTCGATGTCGCCGATCTGATCTATCTGCACGGCGATGTCGGCATCGGCGGCGGAATCATCATGGGCGGCAATCTGATCGGTGGCGAGGGCGGCTACGGCGGCGAGGTCGGGCACATGATCGTGAATCCGGGCGGGCGGCCGTGCGCCTGCGGATCGCGCGGCTGCCTGGAGGCCGAAGCCGGGGAGCTGGCGCTGATCGCCGCGGCCGGGCGGACCGATCCGCCGGGCCGGGCGGTGGTCGAGGCCATCGTGGACGCCGCCGCGCGCGGTGACATTCGCGCCCGCGACGCCCTGCACCAGGTGGGGGACCGGCTCGGCTACGGCGTCGCCAATCTGGTCAATATCTTCAATCCGTCGGTGGTGGTGTTCGGCGGCGTCCTGCGTGAGGTCTATCTGGCCTCCGCCGCGCAGGTGCGCAGCCGGCTCGCCGTCGACGGGCTGCTCGCGCTGCGCGAACGCGTCCGCCTGCGCACCTCGGCGCTGGCCGCCGAGGCCACTCTGCTCGGCGCCGCCGAGCTGGCCTTCACCGAGTTGCTGACCGACCCGCTCGGCACCCCGGTCTAGCGGCGCTCCCGGATCGGGTCGGCGCCGGGCTCGGCCCGAGCCCGGCTGCGCCGGGCCATGAGCGCACCGGCCCCCAGGGCCATCGGCGCTATCGCCACCCCGTACACCCCGGCGGGCACCGCCATGCGCACGCTGTCGAGCAGACTGATCGCGATGGTCATGGCCAGCGTGCTGTTGTGGATGCCGACCTCCATGGAGCAGGCGATGGCCTGCGCGTGCCGCACACCCGCCACCAGTGGTACCCAGTAGCCGATGGCGAGGCTGGCGACGGCGAAGATCAGCATGACCGCCCCGACCTGGAGCGCGTAGTCGACGATATTGGCCCGCTCGGCGAACAGCGCCGCCAGCGTGACCAGCGCCAGGAATGCGATCGATCCGATCCGCACCGGACGGTCCATCGCCCGCGCGAATCCCGGTGCCCACCGCCGGGTCAGCATGCCCGCGAGCACCGGAATCAGCACGATCAGGAATACCTGGAGCACCTTGCCGAACTGGAGGCCGAGCCCGCCCGCGCCGTCGGGCGCGAAGTGCGTCAGCGCGAAATTGGTGACCAGCGGCAGCGTGACCACCGCGAGCACCGAGTTCACCGCCGTCAGTGTGACGTTCAGGGCGACGTCGCCGCGGAAGAGATGACTGAGCAGATTGGCCGTGGCGCCGCCGGGCGAGGCGGCGAGCAGCATCACCCCGACCGCGAGCGGCGGCGCCAGATCCAGCAGCGCCACCAGGCCGAACGCGATGAGCGGCAGCACCACGATCTGACAGCCCAGGGCGACGGTGACGGCCTTCGGATAGCTGACGACGCGGGCGAAATCCGCGACCGTCAGCGCCAGGCCGAGGCCGAACATGATGAACGCCAGCGCGATCGGCAGCGCGACGGTGACGGGCCAGCCATCCATGGGGTCACCTCATCGGGTCGATCGTGCCAACCACAGTATCGGGCGCATCGTCCGTTACCGGAATTCACACGAATATGGCTGTACCAGAACGTGTTTCATGCAAAGAATCACCACCAAGATCAGCGGACCGGACGATACACTTCATTTGCAGGCCAGTTCTCCTCTGTAATACCGAACTGGTTCGCGGCAGGAAACGCAAGACCGGGAGACTGTGGTCTCCCCCGGGCAGCAACCGGAGGTGCAAGATGATCGACAACACGTACGCAGGCGCGGGAGACACCGCCGATCCTCACCAGCACCCGACCGGCAATCGCATGTGGACGGTGTCGGCCGTCGTCGTCCGCGACGAAGATTCCCGGCCGTGGAGCGGAGTGGTCGCCGCCGCCCAGCTCGGTGACGCGGCCGAGCAACTATGCGAGTACCTACCCGAACCCAAGGACGAGGGCGATTACTACCTGGTCGCCCAACAGGTTCCGCTCGTCGGCCGCGGACAGCGCGCGGCCGCCATGCCGCGCCCCACCTGGGTCAGCCCGATCCGCCGTGACGACACCGGCGCGAAGACCTACGGCCGCTGGATCGTCGCCGACACCCTGCCGGGTTTCCGCGGTCCCGGGCAGCGCAGCGCGAACTAGCTCGCCCGATTCCGGTGCTCCGCCACATGGACCCGGGTGGAGCATCGGGTCGTGCAGAAGCGCCGCCGGCCATTGCGCGAGGTGTCCACGAACACCGCTGCGCATCCATCGCGCGCGCAGCGCCCGATCCGTTCCGGTGCCGCGCAGAACAATTCCGCGAGCCCCATCGCCGTGTACGCCTTGACGCGTTGCACCGTGGGCCGATCGATCCGCGAGAAGTGCAGGTGCGGCGCGCGCCCGTCGTGCGTCGAGATGTAGGGCTCACTGGCGGTCTCGGCCAGCAGTTCGTTGAGCAGCGCCACCGACGGCGCGTCGAACACCGCGCCGAGCCGATCGATCCACCGGCGCAGCTCCGCGACCTGCGCCGGGTCCAGTGATCCGAGGGGTTTGTAGTCCGCCTCGTCCAGCAGGTGCTGTAGGTCGGTCTCGGCCGTCGAATTCACCAGCCGGACGGCCAGTTCCGCCGCCGCGCCGCCGTAAGGGTTGAAATGCACTGAACCATTACACCACGCTGTCTGCATGACCACCCCGTGCCCCACCTGCGCTTGGCCCACCCCCACCCTCGTCTCCACCCACGGCACCACCCACTACCTGCGCTGCGTGTGCGGCCAATGGCTCATCCGCGAGCATCGGACCCTGGTGGCCGCTCCCGGCCCGAGCGACTTTCCACGGGCCGACCGGCATACCGCCGCCTAGCTGTGGCTGGCCTGATTGCCGCCACCGGCGGACTTGTCGCGATACATGGCGGTGTCGACGGTGTGCATGAGTTCATCGATATCGCGGGGCTTCTCCGCGGCGAAGACCATGCCGATGCTGGCGCCGACCGTCACCGGATGACCGGCCACCTCGATCGGGGCGGCCAGGGCCACACGGATGCGCCGGGCGATGGCGGAGAGCTGATGCTCGCCTTCACAGCGATCGACCAGGACGATGAATTCGTCGCCGCCGATCCGGGCCGCGAGACCGCCGACCGGTTCGACCGCCGCCCGCAGCCGGTGCGCCACATCGCGCAGGACACGATCGCCGACGGTGTGGCCCCACTGGTCGTTGATCTCCTTGAACCCGTCCAGGTCCAGATAGCAGACCCCCAGCGGGGCGACCGCGTTGGTGAGCCGGTCGAAGAACAGCACGCGATTCGGCAGGCCGGTGAGATTGTCGTGGTTGGCGTCGTGCCAGAGCTGATTCGCCAGCTGCTTGCGCTCGGTGACATCGACGGCGACACCGATCAGGAACCGGACCCGTCCACCGGCGTCGCGCACCGCCGACATCGACAGGTCGATATAGGCGAAACCGCCATCCGGTCGCACATGTTCGGTTTCCAGCCGGAACCGTTCGATTCGCCCGGCCAGCATCTGCTGCATCTGATCGAAGGCGTAGCCGATATTGTCCGGGCCGAGCAGATTGGCCACCGACCGTCCGGGCATGAGATCGGCAGGCAGACCCAGCATTTCGGCGAATGCCCGGTTGACATCGATCACCCGGCCCATGGTGTCGAGGGTGCCGATCCCGACCGACGCGCCTTCGAACACGGCCTGGAATCTGGCCTCCGAGAGCTGTCGGCGCGCCTCGGCCTCCTGTGCCGCGGCCAGTGCCGCCGCCAGCGTGGTCTCCTGTTCGCCCAGCGCCGCGCTGCGTAGCGCGGCGGTGAATCCGGCCGCGAATTCGGCGGCGATCGTGATCGAGCGGTCCCGGACCCGTTCGTAGCCGGGTGCGCCGGGGTCGGGGCAGATCTCGGCGACCATGTCACGGCAGATCACATCGATGGATCGGCTCACCGCGACCGGGTCGCGATAGTTCGCGGCGACGAGCACCTCGGCCGCGTCGAAGGCGACTCGGGGGCTGGCCTGTTCGCGCAGGGTGGCCAGCAGGACCTCGGCCAGGTCGGCGAGCAGTGCTTCGATCTGGGCGCGGGTGAGGGTGGGGGCGACGACGCCGTCGAGCGCGTCGGCCCAGCGCACCGCCAGCTCACCCAACCCGCTCACCGTTCCCGTCGTCCCGGCGGAGTCTCCGTCATCGCGGTGACCTCACCGTCTTCACGCCGCGCCGGCCAGGTCAGATCTTCCGGCCGACGCCCGCCAAACCGAGCGAGCGCCCTGGCGCCTCGTGCTGATCGCGTTCGGACTCCGGCCGCCACGCCGGCAGCTCGACCACCCCGGGTTCGACCAGGTCCCACCCGTCGAACATAGTCTCGATGCCCGCACGATCGCGGAAGTGGATGCCGATTCGGGTCTGATTCGCCGCGTTCTGGCCCAGCTGGGCGGCGTCCTCGGGCCGCAGCTCCGAGGTCAGGTGCGAGATGGCGGCGAAGCTGCCGACCGGGACCGCGGTGCGCAGCGCGGCGACCATGTCGGCGGGCCGGTCGGCGTCGGCGAGCAGATGCAGCACGGCCACCAGCAGCAGGCCGACCGGCTGTTCGAAGTCGATCAGGCCGACCGCGCGTACCGCGTCGAGTAGGGCGTCGGGTTTGCGCAGGTCGGCTTCGGTGGCGGTGGCCTGGTCGTTGCCCAGCAGGATGGCGTTGGCGTGCGCGACGGCCACCGGATCGATATCGACGTAGTGCACCCGGATCGCGGGGTCGATGCTCTGCGCGACCTCGTGCACATTGCCCGCGGTGGGAATGCCGGATCCGATATCGAGGAACTGTTTGATCCCGGCGTCGGCCATGAATCGTACGGCCCGCCGCAGGAACGCCCGGTTGCTCAGGGCGACGCGCGGCAGGTCGGGGACCAGCTGTTTGCCCATCTCGGCGCCCTGGCGGTCGACCTCGAAGTTGTGTGAGCCGCCGAGCAGCGCGTCGTACATTCGCGCCGGGCTCGCCTGCTGCATATCCACGCCCTCGGGCGCCCACGCTGGCCTATCCATTCGCACAACCCCTTGACCTCGACCGCTGACCTCGAAAGGCGATGTCCGCATAGTAATCCGCCCGGTGAATCCCGGTGCACCGCAGAAGATCACGATTGCGCTCGTGGCGATGTCGTGGATACTTAGCGGAAAGCAATAGATGCAGACATTCGCATGCGTGCACTTTGAGCTAGGCTGTCGGGTGCACGCCGGACACACGAAACGAGGGCACTGGGTTATGGGTGGAGATCACTGTGGGGTGGAGCAGCCGGAGGCGAGCGCCGTCCGCGCGTCGGCGCCGTCCCATGATCACAGCAAAGGCCCTGATCACGGGCACAGTCACGATCACGGCGTGTCCGCCGACTCGGATCGGCGCTGGCTCGGCATCGCACTCGCGCTGATCGCGTCGTTCATGGCCGTCGAGGTGATCGTCGGCCTCGTGGCCCAGTCGCTGGCCCTGATCACCGATGCCGCGCACATGCTCACCGATGCCGCCTCGATCGTGCTCGCGCTGATCGCGATCCGGCTATCCAGGCGCCCCGCGGGCGGCAAGTACACCTACGGCTACAAGCGCGCGGAGATCCTGTCGGCCCAGGTCAACGGCATTACGCTGCTGCTGCTCGCGGCGTGGTTCGTCTACGAGGGCATCCATCGGCTGATCGAACCGCCGGATGTCGCCGGGCCGCTGGTGCTGATCACGGCGCTGTTCGGCATCGTGGTGAACATCCTCGCCGCCTGGTGCATCAGCAAGGCCAACCGCACCAGTCTCAATGTCGAAGGCGCGTTCCAGCACATCCTCAACGATCTCTACGCGTTCATCGGGACCGCGATCGCGGGCGCGGTGGTCTGGCTGGCCGGCTGGCCGCGCGCCGACGCCATCGCCGCTCTGGTCGTGGCCGCGCTCATGCTGAAGGCCGGCTGGGGGCTGGTGCGCGAATCCGGCCGGATCTTCCTCGAGGCCGCTCCGGCCGACCTCGATCCCGACGCCATCGGCACCCGGCTGGTCGGCATCCCGTTCGTCGCCGAGGTGCACGATCTGCACGTCTGGCTGATCACCTCGGGTCAGCCGTCGCTGTCCGCCCACGTCCTGGTCGACGCGGGGACGGACTGTCACGCGGTGCGCTCGACGATCGAGACGGTGCTGCACGACGAATTCGGGCTCGAGCACACCACGCTCCAGGTCGATCACTGTGCCGCCGCGGATCTGCACTGTGCCGACGCGCACGGGCCGGTGCACCGCTCCGGTTAGCCCACGCGCGCGCCGATCGCGGGCAGCCGCTCGATCATGTCGATCGCGTAGTCCCCGAGCAGCGCGATCAGGGTCGGGCGGTCCACCGCGAGGTGTCCGTCGATCCAGGCCAGGACGAGTTCAGCGGCGCCGCCGGTGATCAGCTGGGCGACGGTGGCCACCGCGATGTCCTGTCCCTCGGGCAGCTCGAGCACCAGGCGGGTCTGTTCGACGATCACCTCCGCCACCCGGTGCATGCCCGCGAAGCGGGTGCGCATGAGCGCCTCGTTGCCGTACGCCTGGGCGAAGACGAGCCGGGCGCGGCGCGGGTCGTCGGTGAGATCGGTGATCAGCGCGGCCACGCCGGCGCGGATCCGGTCGGCGGGTGTGCCGTGCATGTCGGCGACGGCTGCGCGGGCTCTCGCCAGGGTCGAATCCTGGATCTCGACAAGCAGTTCCGAGGTGAGGCGGTCCAGATCCGAGAAGGCCTCGTAGAAGAACCGCGGACCGACCCGCGCCTGTTCGCAGAGCCCGCGCACCGTGAGCGCGGTCAGCCCCTGGGTGCCGATGATGTCGAGGGCGGCGTCGAGCAGGCGTCGGCGCCGGTCCGCACGGCGCTCCTCGGTGGAGGTGCCGCGGTAGGTGCCGGTGAATGCTCTGGTCACCCTGCCCAGCTTGGCACGGAAGAAGTTGGGAAACAAACGTTTACGGAAATGGTTGTTTCCGATATGGTCGAGTGACCCGCATCACATGAAGAGGTCGATCATGAGCCTGCTCGCGCCGCCGACGATCACCGCCGTTTCCGGCACCGTGCGCCAGGCCAGGGCGCTGGCCGCGGGGCAGGTGCAACGAGTCGGCGCCCGGCTCGCCGAACGCTATCCGGCCCGGGCGCGCGCACTGGCCGCACCGCCGCCCGGCAGCGGCCTGCGGCCGATCATGGGCGACTACGGCCCGCCCGGCATCGGCTACACGCTGAACACCCTGGCCGACCCGATCCCCTTCGCCCGCAAGCGTTTCGAGCGGTACGGCCCGATCCAATGGTTCGGCGTGCTCGGCCGGGCGACGGTCTCGGTCGGCAGCCCGGCGGCCCTCGAGGCGGTACTGCTGGACCGGGACAAGGTGTTCTCGGCGGAGCGCGGCTGGGAATTCCTGATCGGGCCCTTCTTCCACGGCGGCCTGCTGCTGCGTGACTTCGACGAGCATCTGTTCCACCGGCGGATCATGCAGCAGGCGTTCACCCGGCCCCGGCTGATCGGCTACCTGGAGCTGACCACGCCGTGTATCGCCCGGGGCGTCGCCGCCTGGGAGCCGAGCCGAAGCTTCCACGCCTACCGTGCGATCAAGCACCTGCTGCTCGAACAGGCCACCGAGGTCTTCGCCGGCGCCCGGCTCGGGCCGGAGGGCACCCGGCTGGCGCACGCCTTCGAGGACGCGGTCGCGGGCGGCAAAGCCCTTGTCCGCGCGAATATTCCGGGCGGTGTGTGGGCGCGCGGCCTGCGCGGACGGCGGCTGCTCGCCGAGTACTTCCGGCGCGAGCTGCCCGCCAAGCGCGCGGGCGCGGGTACCGATCTGTTCAGCGTGCTCAGTCGCGCCACCACCGAGGACGGCCACACCTTCACCGACGACGAGGTGGTCGAGCACATGATCTTCGTGATGATGGCCGCGCACGACACCAGCACCATCGCCGCCGCCATGCTGATCTACGAGCTCGGGCGCCGCCCGGAGTGGCAAGACCGGTTACGCGCCGAATCCCTTGCGCTGGGCAAGGATTCGCTGGACTACGACGACCTGGATCGGCTGCCGTCACTGGACCTGGCCTTCCGTGAGGTGCTCCGGCTGTACGCGCCGGTCGCGCAGCAGGCCCGCGAGACCATTGCCGACACCGATCTGCTCGGCTACTACCTGCCGGCGGGCACACTGGTGATGTGCAGCCCCTACGCCATGATGCACACGGACGAATACTGGCCGGACGCACACGTTTTCGACCCGGAGCGCTTCGCCCCCGACCGCCGCGAGGACCGATCGCACCGCTTCGCGTGGGCCCCGTTCGGCGGTGGCGCGCACAAGTGCATCGGCCTCTACTTCGGCGGGATGACGGTGAAAGCCGTGCTGCACCAGGTGCTCCTGCGCTACCGCTGGACCGTACCCGCGGACTATCGGGTGCCCCTGGTGGCGGGCACCGGGCCGACTCCGGCGGACGGACTGCCGATTCGACTGGAGCGCCGGTGAGAATCGCGGTCGATCGGTCACGCTGCGAAGGGCACGGCATGTGTGAAGCGCTCGCGCCCTTGCTGTTCCAGGTGGGCGACGACGGCATCACGGTGCCCGCGACGGCGGAGGTCGGCGCGGGCGATCGGCAGCTGCTCGATCTCGTGGTCGACAGCTGCCCGACCCGGGCGCTGCGGTTCGAGTAGGAATTTCACTCGCGCACGAGGCTTTCGCGCGCAAATGAAGGGCAATCGACGCCGTCTCCGATAGCGTGAGCTGGTGCGACGCGGCACCGGTCGACTAGAACTGATCACGGCTTTCCTGACGGCCGTGATCGGCGGACTGGCGCTCACCACGCCACTCGCCCTCGCCTGGGCCGAGGGCACCTCCACCTTGCAGATGGAATTGCTGGGTTTCAACATGCCCCGCGCCTCCGCGATCGGCTGTGTCGCGGCGGTGATGGTGGCGGTCTTCGCCAGCACCGCGAACTCGGCCACCGTGGCCTGGTGGGTGGCCGCGACCGGAACCGTGATCCTGCTGGTGAATCATCTGCTCGGGAGTTTCTCCACCACGCTGGCTCCGCTGACCACCCTCAACTACGTCGACTCGCTGGCGGGCGGTGTGCTGATGGGCGGCGTGGCGGCGGTGGTGGCTCCTGTTCTACTGCCCACAGTCGTGTTCGTTCTCGGCGCGCTGTTCAGCATCGCGCTGGGCGATGTCAGCGTCTCCGCGACCGATTACGGCGATCCGGCCTGGCATTCGCCGATCTACGGGTTCATCGTCGGCTCGCCGCCGCTGTGGCTGATCGGGCCCGCCGCGATCCTGGTGGTGCTGTGCGCGTTGCGGGGCAGACGCGAGCGTGCCGAGGACGATTCGGCCGAGCTGCCGTTGCTGCCCATCGTGGCCGCGCTGGTGACCATGTCGGTGCCGCTGCTCGGCTCGGAGTGGCTGGCCCGCAACGGCAGCACCTTCGGCGAGATCTTCCTGGTGGCGGCGGCGACCGTGGTCGCGGCCACGGTCGCGGCGCTGCTACTGCCGGGCCGGGACGGGCTGCTGCTGATCCAGACCGTGGCGCTCTCCGCGGTGGGCGGGGCGATCGTGTTCACCGCCGAGACGAACTGGTTGATCCCGCTGCTGTTCGTGGCCTGTGTGAGCGGGTTGTGGCTGGGTGCGCGATGGTCGCTGCCGCCGCTGGGCATGGCCGTGACGCTGCTGCTGGCGTGGGTGGCGGTTCTGCTCGGTGATTCGCAGGGCGCGGTGCTGGCCGCCGCCGGTATCGCGCTGGCGGCGGTGACGGGCTATTGCTTCACCGCGGCGCTGCCGGTGCAGGGTTCGAGTCTCATGCTGTGCATCGCCACCCTGTTCGTACCCGGGCTGGTGGTCGCGATGCGCGGGCGGGTCTTCCGGGAGGGCGGCCGCCCGCCGATCTACACCGAGCCGAGTCTGCTCACCGATGTCACGCCCGGGGTGGCCGCGCTGCTGGTCAGCCTCGGCTGCGCGGTCGCCTTCCTGCTGGTTCGCCGACTACGTCCGGTCGGCTGATCAGCGGAACGGGATACGCGAGCCAGTGGCGGGCGGGATCACCCGCAGCACGATCCGAGCGCCGTCGAGTCCGACGATGTGCACGATATTGCCCAGTTCGAAGCGTCGCGGCACCAGTTGCACGGCGCGGTCGTCCAGCTCGAGCGTGCGCGGCGCGCCCAGGACCCAGCCGTGCGGGTTGTAGGCGACGCGCCAGGGCAGACCCAACTGAGGCTGCAATGCTGTCAACAACAGGGGTAGTTCGGTGGACAGGTGCCGGGTACGTGGCCACCACACCCCGTCTATCCCGCCGAACCGGGGCGGGGTCGGGGTGAACTTGACCTGCGCGGTGTTGACCGACGGCAGATGTTGACGGCCGCAGAGCAGCCGCAGGTGGTTTGGCGCCATGTGACGGCTCCTTTTCCGACGGAATCCACCCTACACGCGTCCTGCCTGGGCGTTCGTGGGCCTGGTTGCCCGATCAGGGTTTGTTCCCGGCCGAGGGTGGGTAGCCTTAGGGCGTTGCCCTCAGCCGCGATGGCGGCGTACGGCGGAGATCGCGAGGCAGCCATGTCCTGGTCGATTCCACATTCCCATATTCCCCGGTCCCCTATTTCCTCCTATGTCGGCCCGCAGCACGTCCACGGTTGGCCGCGGGTACGGTCGCTGCTCCGAATCCTGTTCGACGGCACCGAGATTCGGCAGCGTCAGGTGCCATTCGGTGGATACGTGCAGCCCGCGCCGCGCGGCCGGGACAACACGTGAGCGCCCGCTAGAACAGCGTCATCGGTTCGCTCGGTTCGGGTTCGGGCAGCGGATCCAGCTCCGGCAGCCGAGCCCGGACCGCCGCGTGGAAGCGGCGGGCCAGCGGCAGGGAGCCGACATTGTCCGGGGTGTGCAGGAAAACGGTGGGGGAGCGGCCCGCGCGCAGCCAGTCGACGACGATGTCCAGCCACGGCTGCCAGCCTGCGATGGTGCGCTCGTCGTCATCCCGGCCGTGGTAACGCAGGATCGGAAACTCGGTGAGCGCCACCGTTCTTCGCGGCAGGCGCGGCTTCTTCGACCGCGCCTCCGCCTCGGCGGAGCTCTGCGCGGCACCCTCGAAAAGCGTTGTGGTGTCGAAGAGCACCCATTCCGCGCCGACCCGGCCGAGCACGTATTCCAGTTGACGTGCGGCGCGTTCGTCGGTGAAGAAGGCCGGATGGCGCACCTCGACGGCCGCCCGCCCGGGCAACAGCCGCAGGAAACCGGCCAGCGCGCCGAGTTCGTTCGGCCCGAACGAGGCGGGCAGCTGCACCCACCAGGCGTGCACCCGCGGCCCGAGCGGTGCCAGGGCGGTGAGGAACTCCCGCAGCGGAGCCTCGGCGTCGAGCAGGCGGCGGTCGTGGCTGATCGGTTTGGGCAGCTTCATCACGAACCGGAAATCCGGGTCGGTCTGCTCCGCCCAGGAGCGCGCGGTGGCCTGCGACGGTGTCGCGTAGAAGGTCGTATTCCCTTCCACCGCTGTGCAATTGCTCGCATAGACCCGCAGCGCCGAACTCGCGGGCAACTGCCCCTCCTGCCACGCCGCGTGTCTCCACATCGCACATCCCACGTGAAGCCGCATTCCGAAACGCTATCGCGACGGTTGGTCCCCGCGGCATCGCCCGGTGTAACTTCGGTATGTGTGTACCCGGGTACCGCCCGGATCTGACCCGAGAAGTTCCGCTGGACGATGTCGGAAGCGAGGGTGCGATGAGTCAACGAGCGGGGCGCCTCGGCGCGGTCTGCGCCGCGGTCGCGATCAGCGCGGCCACAGGCGGCGCGGCGCAAGCCGACACCGACGCGCCGATGGTGGGCGGCGGGTCGGGCATCATCATCGACAACCGGGCGCAGTGCACCCTGACCACCGTCGGACACGACCACGCGGGTCGCCTGCTCGGCCTGACCGCCGGGCACTGCGGTGCCCTCGGCGCCCAGGTCGTGGCCGAGGCGAACCCGGGTTTCGGCGTGGTCGGCCGCTTCGTCCACTCCGATCCGGTGCTGGACTACGCGCTGATCGAATTCCCGCCGGACCGGATCCGGCCGGTCGCGCGAATCGGTGACACCACGATCACCGGGCTCGGCGGGCCCGCGCAGTTCCCCGCGGTGGTGTGCAAGAAGGGGCGTACCACGGGCACCAGTTGCGGTGTGGTGTGGGGGAATCTACGCGCGGCCCACCACGAGACCTGGACTCAGCTCTGCGTGCTCGAAGGCGATTCGGGCGCGCCGGTGATGGCCGGGTCGACACTGGTCGGCATGGTGAACGCCTACTTGGCGATCGGCTGTTTCGGCCCGGAGGTGGGCACCAATATGGCAGCCATCAGCGCCGATCTGGACGCGCGCGGCGATCTCGGCGCCGGGTTCCGGCCGATCGCCTAGTCCTGCTCGGGCGCGGGCCGTCCGCGCTTCCAGTCACCGTAGGGTTCGTCGCGTTCGCGCACCGCCTCGCGGAAACCCGCTGTGGCCGCGCGCAGTTGGAAGGCATAGCCCTCGCGGGTGTGCCGGGAGACGCCGTCGAAGACGGTGCTGATCATGCCGGAGTTCTGCACGCCCTGGGCCAGCAGCGCGCTGTTGAGCGCGAGTTTGGCCATGATCAGCTGGTTGACCGGCATCCGTGCGATGCGCTCCAGCAGGGCCTCGGTGCGCGCGTCGAGTTCGTCGGCGGGCGGCGCCGCCACCGCCAGCCCCCATTCCTCGGCCTGCTTGCCGGTCAGGCAGTCGCCGGTGAACAGCAGGCGTTTGGCGCGCTGGTCGCCGAGACGGTGCGCCCACATGCCCGCGGCGGGAATGCCCCAGACCCGGGTGGGCGGGTAGCCGATCTTGGTGTCGTCGGCGCAGATGATCTGGTCGGCGTAGAGCGCGATATCGGTGCCGCCCGCGACCGCGAATCCATGCAGCTTCGCCACGGTCGGCTTGTTCGCGTGCAGCAGGCTGGCGAAGCCGCGGTTGAAGCGGCTCATCATGGCGTAGTCGACCATGGGATCCCAGGTGCCCCAGGGGTTGTGGTTGGCGGCCTGGACGCCGGGGTCCAGGACGGTGCCCGCGGTGTCGTGGGTGCCGGCGCCGAGATCGAAGCTGTTCTCGGCGAAGATGGACAGGTCGTAGCCGCCGCAGAAGCCTTTGCCGCGTCCCGAGACCACCATGACGTGCACGCGCGGGTCAAGGTCGGCGCGCTCGACGGCGTGCGCGAGCTCGATCGGTGTGTCGCTGGTGATGGCATTGCCGTGCACGGGGCGGTTGAAGGTGATGCGCGCGATCCGGCCGTCGACCTCGTAGGTGAGGGTCCGGTAGCTCGTCTCGTCCGCGGGCAGCGCCCGCCCGGCCAGTGGGGCGTCCGGGCCTTCGGTGAGGCCCTCGTACCAGGCGGCGGGACGGGTGCCGGAATGCTTCTCGGGATCCATGTGATCCATCGTATTACTTACTTCTATCGAATGATCATGGATTGTAATGGCGGGTCAGGAGACGAAGCGCTGTTCGGCGAAGCTGATGAACTCGGCGCGGAAGCCTTCGTACTCGGCGCGCAGGCGGGGGCCGGGCCAGGTCGCGGGCAAGAGCGATTCCGGGAGCAGCGGGTCGTCCAGAATGTGGCGGACCGCCGCCGCGGCCACCTCGAACCGATCGGCCATGGTGTGCGCGGCGCCGAAGGCGCGCAGCAGGCGCTCGGCATCGCGAGCCCAAAGCTTCGGGGCGAACAGGGATTCCGCGAGCTTGGCGGGCGCGGTGTGCGGTTCGGCGGTGAACCGCACGATGCGGCGGGTGGCGTCGCGACCCAGCGCGATGGCGATATTGTCCGGCCGGGTCCACACCCCCTCTCGGAGTTCGGCCAGCTTGCTGGCGCGCATGGCGTCACGGAACGCGACGCGGGCGCTGGCCTCGTCGCCGACGGCGGTGACCACGGCCATGTACCACCGGCCGTCCCAATCCTGTTGCACCGGGCGCAGGGCGGCGTCCTGGCGGCGCTGCCGCTCGATCAATCGGCGCGAGAGCTTGTACACGCCGTTGGTGCGCTCCAGGTCCCCGGCGGCCACCATCCGGGTCAGCGCCACCCGGGTCGCGGACTGCTGTAACCCCAGCTCCTCGGCGACCAGGACGATGGAACTCACCGGCGCCTGCGCCGGATGTGCCCCGAGCAGTGCGCTCAGAATCGCCGAGCGGGCAGTCAGCTTCCGCACACGCATCGCCACTGTCGTCCACCTCGTCCGAGATCGCCGGGAATCGGCCAGCCGGAAATTCTACAGAGCTGCGCTGATGCCGATCGGTGCGGCGGCCCGGAAATATGCGGGCGCGTTGCTGGCCCCAGCCGCTGCGCGGCGTCCCCGCGCCGTCCGACCCGCCGATTCGGACGTGGTCGGCATATGGCACGCTGAGCCGCGTCGTTTTCCTTGCTGCCCAGGGGCTTTCGATCAGTAATCATTTCACTTCCGATTCGCGGGGAGGGTCCGCAATACACGGCCGCCGCGCTGGTGCTGTCCACCGCCGTACACCGTGTGTCGCCGCGCGCCACGCCGAGTTTGGCGTGCCATTGGCTAATCAACGGTTTCGTAGTCGGCGGCCATCGACTATGAATGCTTGGGTGCCGAACCCAACCGCGACTACGAGTCTCCCCCCGAGCGGGGGGCCCAGGTGACCATCGAGCATCCCATCGAGGACGAGGTGACGCAGCTGGCAAGACGGGTCGAGCGGGCCCGCGGCCGACTCGCGTGGCAATTCGATCCGGCGCTCACCGAGGCGCTCTCCGAGGACGAGCTACACGCCGAACGGGAACTCGCCGAACGGATCCGCGAGCAGGATCGGGGCCAGCGCTGGAAGGAAGTCCAGGCTTTGGCGGCGGCCGCGGACCGCGCCAGGCAGACCACCGAGGCAATCGAAAAGGCCGATATGCGAGATCTCCTGGTCGCCCGCAAGGCAATCGCCGCGCAGCGGCGAGAGTCGAGCCCGCATGCCCGGCTGGCCTCGCTCTACCGGCATCGGTCCTGGTCGCTGCGTGCGCTGGCCGGCGTGGTGGGTGCGGGCATGCTGTGGTCGGCGGTCAATGTTCAGCACAACATCGCGCCGGGCGGGCCGAGTGATCCGCTGTTCTGGTTCAGCTACCTGCTGGAAGGCATGATCAGCGTCTGCCTGATCATCATCATGATCGGCACCAACAAGGTCTCCGAATGGGGCGTCGTCGACAGTCGCGGGCAGGTCGCCCTGGCCGAATTGGCGCTGCTGGGACTGACCGTCTGCCTCAACACCTACCCCTATCTGCGCGGCGGGGAATGGTACGAGGTCGCGGTGCACGCCATCGCCCCGGTGATGATCGGTGTCGCGCTACTCATCCACGACGCGGCGAGCGCGCGCTACGGGCTGGCCATCGCGCGCGCCACCGAACAGGTCCGGGATATGCCGGACCCGGCCGAGCGCATCCGGCGGCAACTGCCCACCATCGCGAATTACGCGCGCAGCGCTGCGCCGAAGCCGCTGGAGGAAGCCGAGATGCCCGCGGCCGAGCCGGAGGCGGAGCACGCCGAAACGGTCGAGGCCGAGGCCGAGGTCGTAGCCGAGGTCCAGACGCCGCCGGGGGTCAGCAACGGCAAGCGCAACGGCGCGGCGGCCGACGCCCCGGAGAAGCGCCCCGCGCCGGTCGATTCCGACAAGGTCACGGCAGCGCCGAAGCCCGAGCAGCCGGTCGCGGTCAAGACCAACGGCCGTCCCGCCGCCGAGAAGCGGGCCGTCCCGGTCGAAATCGAACCGCACCTGGTTACCCGGGTGACCTCGCCGCAGCCGGTGGCCAAGAGTGCCGCCGAGCCGCCTGTCGCCAAGGCCCCGATGCGCAAGACCGAGACGGCCGAGCCGGAGGTGGTCAAGCCGGCGTCCGTCAAACCTGTTCCGGTCAAGCCGGTTCCGGTCAAGCCGGTTCCGGTGAAAGCGGAGCCTGTCGCGGTGCCCGAGCGCAAGGCGCCGGCCAAGCCGGTGGCCGGCGAAAAGGCAAGCACCACAGAGCCGGATCCGCTGTACGACACCGGTCAGTTCCGGGTCGCCGACATTCTCGAGCAGGAGCTCGCCGAGCTCCAGGCCGAGCGGCGCAAGGCGCGTACCAGCAAGCAGCGGGCAGCCACGCGCTGACCCGTCCGGCACCGCGACACCCCGTCCCCCGTGGCCCGAATCCGGCCGTGGGGGAGGGGTGTCGACGCGCACCCGAGGCTCGATCTCTATAGTTGCCGGGAGATCGCTTGTGGCGCATGACCTGCCGATGACAGCAGGCGCGCGATGTTCGAGATGTACCGCAGGACTTTGCTTTACCAGTGCCTACCGGCGGTGTTCGCGACGCCCTCCGTGGTTACGCTGCGCTACCGCCTCCGGGCGCTGAGCTCACACCGCAGACCCTTTCCGGATGGTCGACCAGAGCTGAGGCCCCACCACCATGACGAACTCGACCCCCGCCGCGCTGTCGCACCGGCAGATCCTGACCATCCTGTCGGGTCTGTTGCTGGGCATCTTCCTGGCCGCGCTGGACCAGAACATCGTCAGTGTGGCGATCGTGCCGATCGCCAACGACCTGCACGGATTCGACGAGCAGGCCTGGGCAACCACCGCATACCTGATCACCGCGACGGTCAGCACCCCGCTGTACGGGAAGCTGGCCGATATCTACGGCCGGAAACCGTGCTACCTCATCGCGATCGGCCTGTTCATCATCGGCTCCGTGGCCTGCACCTTCGCGACCTCCATGTACGGGCTCGCGGCCTTCCGCGCGTTCCAGGGGCTGGGCGCGGGTGGGCTGATGTCGCTGGCGTTCACCATTCTCAGCGATATCGTCCCGGCTCGGGAAAGGGTGCGTTACCAGGGCTATTTCATGGTGGTCTTCGGTTCCTCGACCGTGCTGGGCCCGGTGCTCGGCGGGTTCTTCTCCGGCTACGCGGAGTTGGCGAAGCTCGACGGCTGGCGCTGGGTCTTCCTGGTGAACGTGCCGATCGGCATTCTCGCCTTCCTGGTGGTGGCGAGATTCCTGAATGTGCCGCACCAGCGGCAAAAACAGCGGATCGACTGGTTCGGAGCGCTCACGCTGACGGTCGGCGTGGTGCCGCTGCTGATCATCGCCGAGCAGGGCCGGGAGTGGGGGTGGCAGTCCGAGCGTGCCCTGATCTGCTACGGCGTCGCCGCCTCGGGCGTACTGCTGTTCATCATCGTGGAACTGCTGATGGGAGACGCCGCGCTGATCCCGATGCGGCTCTTCGACAACTCCACCTTCAGCGTGTCAATCCTCGGCGGCTTCATCGTCGGTGTCGCCATGTTCGGCGCGATCGTGCTGGTGCCGTTGTATTTCCAGGTGGTGCGCGGCTATTCGCCGACCAAGTCGGGCCTGCTCATGCTGCCGCTGGTGGTCGGGATCATGGTCGGCGCGCAGATCTCGGGGATGGTCACCCAGCGCACCGGTAGATACAAGATGCTGCCGGTGGCGGGGTGTCTGCTCATCACCGTCGGTGCGGTGCTGCACGCGCAGGTGGAGTTCGACAGCCCGCTGTGGCAGCCGCTGGTCTGCGGGGGCGTGATCGGCGCGGGGCTCGGCTTCTGTATGCAGACCCTGATCATCGCCGCGCAGAACGCCGGCCCGCGCCAGGACATGGGGGTGTCCACCGCCGCGGCGACCTTCTTCCGGCAGATGGGCGGCACGCTGGGCGTCGCCATCTTCCTCACCATCCTGTTCAATCTGCTGCCGAACAAGATCATCGATGCCTTCGGCGGCCAGCTGCCCCCGGGCTTCGACGCCGGGCAGTTGGGCGGTATCACCAGCGATGCCAGCGGCATCGCGAATCTGTCTCCCGAGTTCCGGGTGCCGGTGCTGGCCGGTTTCACCGACGCCATGAACGGTGTGTTCTACACCGCCGCCGGGGTGGCGCTGCTGGCCGGACTGATCTTGCTGTTCATGAAAGAGCTTCCGCTACAGGATGATCCGATCGCGCCGGGCGGCGAGGTCGAAGGCGTGGGCGCGCCGCGCGGCGAAGCCGAACTCGACTGGGTTCCGGCGCGGAGCATGCCGGAGCCGGAGCCGGTGCTCGAAGTCACCGCGCCGCTGGAGGTTCCCGACGACGAGGAAGAGGACGAGGACGTGGAGAGCGTTGTCGCCGCGACGGAGTCGGGGGACCCCTCGCTCACCGGCCGGATTCGCCACGAGGACGGCAGACCCGTGCCGGATGCGGCGCTCACTCTCATCGACAAGCGCGGACAGCAGGTCACCCGCGCCACCGGCGACAGTTACGGCGACTACGCCGTCTACGCGCCCGAACCCGGGACCTACGTCCTGATCGTCTCGGCCGCCGGGCATCAGCCCACCGCGATCAGCGTGGTCGCCGGACCGTGGCCGCAGCAACTCGATCTCACCCTGATGGGATCGAGCGAGGTCTCGGGTGTGGTCCGCTCGGTGCTCAGCGGCAATCCGATCGACGGCGCGACGATCACGCTCACCGACCGGCGCGGCGAAGTGGTCGGTGCGGCCCTGTCGACCGAGGACGGCCATTTCGTCTGCCACGACGTGGTTTCCGGTAGCTACACCCTGGTCGTGATCGCCGAGCACATGCGCCCGTACGCGGCCGCGCTGACCGTGCCGCCGAGTGGTCTGCTGCGGCATGACATCGATCTGGATCCGATGGCGGTGCTCGCGGGGATGGCTATCGCCGATGGGCGTGCGGTGCCCGATGTGCAGATCATGGTGCTGGATGTGGCGGGTGACCTGACGGCGACGGTACGCACCGACGCGGACGGGCAGTACGTGGTGCCGGATCTGCCGGAGGGCGAGTACACCGTGGTGGCGCGCGGGTATCCGCCGGTCACCAGCCGGGTTTCGGTGTCCGGCGGTGAGGTCGAGCACGATGTCCGGCTGGGGTACGGACGCGAAGTGGACGATGAGTTGTTCGAGCATGCCGACGCGACCGGGCATGCGCTGTAGCTATTCGATAACTGGCATGCTTTGCTATCCGTTGAAAACGGACAATCGAAGCTATAGTGCGGTAGCTGTGCATTAACCAGCGCCTGACCACTTCGCCAGCGAGGATGCCCATGTACACCTTGCTCTTCCTCTTGATCTCCCTATGCGTGCTGACGGTGCTGTGGACCGACCGCGTCGGCCGCGGCGCGCGCGCACTCTGGGTGGCCACCCTGATCGCCACCGTTGCCGCGTTCCTGCCGCAGCTGCTCGGTCACACATTCGGTCTCGAGTTCTGATGAGCGCACCGGCGCAGCGGCCCTTGATGACCGGCGATCCGCGCGTCACCGGCGGGCGGATCAGACCCGACGAGGTCATTCGCCCGGCCGTCGCGCCGCCGGCCGCGCCGGCGGTCCCCGACCCGCCCGAGTCCGGCTCCCGATTCGGCCTGATCTGTGCCCATCTCTTCGTGCTCGGCAGCTGCGGCGTCCTGGCGGTCGCGCTGTTCTACCAGTTCGTGCGAGGCGAGTACACCTGCCCGATGTGCCTGTTCCAGCGAATGTTCGTGCTGCTCAGCGCGATCGGACCCGGATACGTCATTGCCCGCTCGCACGGCGGCACGGTCACCGCGCGCGACTGGGCGCGGGGCTGGGGGTGGACCGTCCTCGCGGCCGGATGCGGCGCCGCGGTCGCGGCGACCCAGGTGCTCATGCACATCGTCCCGCCCGATCCCGGTTACGCCGCAACACTTTTCGGCCTGCACCTCTACACTTGGTCGCTGATCGCTTTCCTCGCGGCGGTTTTCGGCGCGGCGCTGCTGCTGTTCCTCACTCCGGCACAGACACTCGACGCCGCCGGAACCCGCGCAACGGCACGGATCACGCTCGGCCTGCTGCTCGCCTTCGCGCTGGCGAACCTGGCCGCGTGCTTCCTGATGGAAGGGCTGCACTGGGGCGTAACCATTTCCGCACTTCCCACGGTATAGGCATGTCATAGTTGGTCGATGTCGTGGCTTCGCAGCATGGGTGCTATCACGATCGCACTCACCGCCGCGGCGACGGTGGCCTGTGGCGGGTCCGGGGAACCGGCGCCACCCGCCGACCAGCCGACGCCCGGCGACCAATCCGTCACCTTCGAATCCGGTGGCAAGACAAGGTCTTACACGGTTCACGCGCCGCCGGGCTACGACGGCAAGACCGCGTTGCCGCTCGTGGTCGTCATGCACTACCGGCCCGGTACCGCCGCCGACGCCGCCCAAACCTCCGGTATGAACGCCAAAGCCGACCTGGAGAACTTCCTCGTCGTCTATCCGCAAGGGCTCAACGACGCCTACAACGCGCTGATCTGCTGCGGTACCGAGGACGATGTCGGATTCATCCGCGCGGTGGTCACCCGCATGCGCGAATACTGGAAGGCCGACCCGAAACGGGTGTACGCCACCGGGATTTCCAACGGCGCGGATATGTCGTTCAAGCTCGCCGTGGAGGCGCCGGGGCTCTTCGCCGCCATCGCGCCGGTCAGCGGCGGATTCACGGGCGATATCGCGCTGCGCGATCCCGCCTACAAACCGCGCACGCCGGTCTCGGTGATCACCTTCCTCGGCGGGAAGGACCGGGTCGCCGGTCAATTGGGCGCCGGCATCGACGCCTGGCAGCTGCGGCTCGGCTGCGCGGTCGCCCCGGTGCCACAGCAGATTCCGCTGCCACGCGGCATCACCCTGACCGCGGGCGCCTGCGCCGACGGCAGCGAGGTGCGGGTCTATCGGCTGCCCGAGATGGGACACGCCTGGCCCGGGACCGAGCGCGGCGGACTGGTCGACCCGAACGCGGGGCTGAACGCCACCGATCTGATGTGGGAATTCTTTCGGGCACACACCGGATGAGGTGGCACTCCGGGGCCGCGCACGGCACACTCGATGCTGTGTTTCGCAAACACCCTGGAGTGGTCGAGAACCGCGGAGCGACCCGGTGACCGCGCTGGCTCGCGGTGAGAACCGGCCCGCGCCGGGCGACCGCCTGACCGTCACCGTCAGCTGCACCGATCCCGTCGATGTCTCCGCGCTGCTGCTCGACGCAAACGGCCGGGTGCGTTCCGACGCCGACTTCGTGTTCTTCAATCAACCGGCCGGGCCGGGGGTCACCTACCGGCACGGCGGCGGCGGGCCCGACGTGGTCGAGGTGCAGACCTCCGCGCTGCCCGCCGACGTCGACAAGGTCGTGGTGACGGCCAGCCTGGACCGGCCCGGCACCTTCGCGGCCGCCGGGTCGCTGTTGGCCACCATCGGATCCCCCTCCGGCACATTGACTTTCCCGATGACGGGGCTAACCACCGAGACGGCGGTGGTCTGCGTCGAGATCTATCGGCGGGCCGGTGCGTGGAAGGTACGGGCGGTCGGGCAGGGGTACGACAACGGATTGGCCGGAATCGCTACGGCGTTCGGGGTGAACATCGACGATGAGCCCGCTCCCGCGCCTGCTGCCCCTCAGCCGCCGCCGGTGCAGCAACCGCCCGTCTATCAGCCGCCGCCCGCCTATCAGACGCCCGCCCACTCCGCCCCGCCGCAATTCCAGCAAGGAGCACTGCCGATGCAGAGCGATCTGTTCAACCCGAGTTTCGCCGAGGCCAACGGGCCCGGTATCCAGAAGCAGGGCGGCAAGATGATCAAGGTCGCCGTCGCCGGCGAGGTGATGGCGCGGGCCGGGTCGATGGTGGCCTACCAGGGTGATCTGCAATTCAAGGCGCTCGGCTCCGGCGGTATCGGCCGCGCTATCCAGCAGCGGCTGACCGGCGAGGGGGTGCCGCTGATGCGGGTCTCCGGGCACGGTGATCTGTTCCTGGCCAACGCCGCCGCCGATGTGCACACCGTCGACCTCGACGGTTCCGACGGGCTCACCATCAACGGCGCCAATGTGCTCGCCTTCGATTCCAGCCTGCGCTACGACGTGAAGATGGTGTCCGGTGCGGCCGGATACGCCAGCAACGCCGGGCTTTTCAACTGTGTGTTCACCGGGCGCGGCCGGATCGCGATCACCACCCACGGGTCGCCGGTGGTATTGCAGGTCGACCAGCCCACCTTCGCCGATCCGCAAGCGGCGGTCGCGTGGTCGTCCAGCCTCAATACCGGGATCAAACGCAATGATTCGTTCGGATTGGGCCGCTTGATCGGGCGCAGCACGGGAGAGGGGCTGACATTGTCGTTCGCCGGGCGCGGTTTCGTCATCGTGCAGCCCTCGGAACTGCCGCCGGGCGGCCTGATCGGCGGTACCGGCGGCGGTCAGCAGGCGGGCCAGTCCGGCGGAGCACTGGGTGGCCTGTTCGGCTGAAATGCCCTGGCCTCCACCGGGTTACCACTGGCATGCTGACGAAATGAGTGAATCGGGGATCACTGTCGAGTTCGCGCCCGGCCTGCACGTTTTCGTCGGTGCGGGGCTGCGCGGCGGTGCCGCCCCGGTCCGCGTCGACGGCACCTCCACACTCGGTCATGTGGTGGAGTCGCTGGGTGTTCCGCTCACGGAGGTAGGCGCACTGCTGGTCGACGGCCGACCGGTCACGCCCGCGCACATCCCCGGCGCGGGCGAATCGATCGAGGTCCGAGCGGTCGTCCGTCCGCAACCCAACCCCGAACCGCTCCGTTTCCTGCTCGACATCCACCTGGGCACCCTTGCCCGCCGCCTGCGCCTGCTCGGCCTGGACGCCGCCTACGAGAACCCCGATATCGGCGACGCCGCCCTCGCCACCCGCTCCGCCACCGAACACCGCATTCTGCTCTCCCGCGACCGCGGCCTGCTGCGCCGCCGCGAGCTCTTCGCCGGCGCCTACATCTACAGCCATCGCCCACCCGAACAGCTCGACGACGTCCTCACCCGCTTCGACCCACCCCTGTCCCCCTGGACCCGCTGCACCACCTGCAACGGCCTCCTCCACCCCACCACCCCGCCGCCTAACACCCACTGCCCTACCTGCGACCAAACCTACTGGCAGGGCGCCCACCACCCCCGCCTCGCCGCCATAGTCACCCACGCCCTGACCAAGGTCACGCGCGCAACAGAGTGACGATCCGGCCCGCGGGCGTCTGAGCCTTGTCGAAGCTGGTCCGCTCGGCGATCGGTGCGGCGGTGGGGCGCCGGTCGAAAATGATCAAGGTGCCGGTCTCGAGCGTCAGCCGGTCCAGGTAGCTGTCGAGCTGTGCGAGCCCGTCGTCGAGCGGATCGCTCTGATGCCCCGCCCACACTTTCAACTCCATGGCCTCACGCTGTTCGGCCCGTTGCCCGTCGGCATCCGTATATGGCAGCCGCACAAGTAGATCGATTCGGCCACGGCCCACACCAACCTCGCGTTCGATATAGCCCGCGCCGTTCACGATTCGGTGCAGGTAGGCCATCAGGACGAGCTGGGCGGCGGCCTCGCGGTAGTTGTCGCGTGCGGCGAGTACGTCACCGTGCTGGATCCAGAATGCGGAGAACTCTTGCAGCAGGCGCGGAAAGTCGATGCAGCCGTCGGCGAACCGAAAACTCGACGGTGCAGCGACCACCGCTTCCTCGGCATTGGCGCCGAGGACACGCACGATGACCTCCTGATAGATCGGATTGGCGATGCGAAGCGGCTTGCTCTGGGCGATCAACCCCAGATCGCGGGTATAGCTCACGTCGTCGTCGAAGTCGTCGCTGGGCGGTAGGACATCCCCGACGATGATCGGCTCGATCACCCGTTGCACGCGCGGATTCTTCAACTTGTCGATCAGGGAATCCAGGTGAGTTGCGCGCGCGAGGATCAACCGTTCCTTCGCTTCTTCCACATGGTCGATTGTGATTGTTTCCCGAACCCGCATTCTGTTGGTGATTTCCCAGCCCAGCGCGTTGACCAGCCATGGCTGTCCCTGCGTGTACCAGAAAGCCAGATCGATGGCCTTGTCATCGAATTCCTGACCGGTCTCGGTGGTGTGCTGTCGATACAGCCGCGTCATCTCGGCCTTGGTGAAATCACCGATGCGAATCGAGGCGATCGCGATGTTGAACGGACTAGGGCCACCGAGTCGGGCAGGATCGCCACCGGACGCCGCCTTGTAGTCACGAACATCTCGCATCCCACACAGCACCACCGAATGCGGGAAGTGGTTGCGTTGGTGAGTGAACCCCAAGCGCAACTGTCGCAACACGTTGATCAAACCCATTCCGGTCAGCGTGTCGATCTCATCGATCAACAAGATCAGCGGTCGTGGGCACTTCGCGACCCATGCGGTCAGACCCGCTGTCAGTCGCGTACCGGGCGCCGCGTCCGGCCATACATCCGGCGGCAGCAGCTCCGGTGCCCAATCCCGAATCCCGGCGGCCTGGCGGATGATGCTCAGGAGCGCTATCTCCAGTTCGCCGAAGTCGTCGCCGTGTAAGGATATCGATTCGCAGGACACCGCGAGTGCGACGAAGTGACCGCCCGCCGTGAGTTCCCGTGCCATGCTCAGCAATGCCGTGGTCTTGCCGGTCTGTCGCGGCGCGTGGATGACGAAGTAGAACCCGAACTCGAAGAACATCTCAGCGTCGGGCAAGCGTTCTTCGCTCGGAAGCATGTAGTGCAGGTCCGGATCACACGGACCAACCGTGTTGAAGTACCTCACGGCGCAGACCATACCTGAGCAGTGGTAAGACACGCCCGGCGCGATTTTTCGAGGGGAAGTCGGGTGTTCCCGGGCCAGTCGCAGGGCAGTGATGTTTAATGTGCATCACTTTTGGCGGACTCGTGAGGGGAGCAGGGTGTGGGTGCGGGGCGGAAGTGGGTGCGGGCGGTGCCGGAGTTCGAGCCGCCGTTGCTCGGGTGCGGGTGTGGTGCGGTGGGTCCGGAGCGCGGGGAGGTGTGGGTGGATCCGCCGGTTGTCCGGGGTGCGGCGTGTTCGGTTGAGCGAGAGGTGATTTCGCCGCGGCTGCGGCGGCTGCGGGCGCGGGAGGCGGCGCCGGTGGTGGGGGAGGCACGGTCGGATGCGATGCGGTTCGCGGATCGGGCGCTGCGGGTGGCGCTGGAGGTGCTCGATCAGCGCAGGCCGGTGACGCAACTGCGGGGGATGGTGAGTCAGCAAGTGCTGGAGGCGATTCGGACCATGGTGGTCTGTGATTCGGCGCCCGGGCGCGGGTTGGGGGCAGCCACCTTGGACAAGGTGGACGTGTTCATGATCGATGTGGAGAACGCGGAGATCTGCGCGCGCTACGAGCGCGGACGGCGGCAGCGCAGGTTGGCGATCGCCGCGCGGGCGCGGTTCACGCGCGGTGTCGGCTGGCAATTGACCGTCTTCCGGCTCATGGGCCTGTAGTGCGGCGGCACAACGCGATTCACTGCCGGGCCGGGTGCGCCCGACTACCCTTGATCCGGTGCGCCGGTTGATTCTGCTGCTGGCACTGCCGCTCGTGGCGTGTGGTGCCGAGAATCCGGAGCCGACATCGGCTCCCGCCCCCAGCGCGTTCGCGCGCACCCGCGAGGATTGCACCGAACTGGCGGTCACCGCGCTCGAGCTACAGCCCGGTGTCGCCACCGTCTTCGGAACGCATGCGGAACTGCTGCCGAAAGGGCAGTTCGTGCGGATCAGGATCGCGCTCACCAATACCGGCCACCAGGTGCACGACACCCGCGCCGAGGACTATCGACTGATCGACACCGCCGCCGGCGCGCACCGGTCGAGTATCGATGCGATGCGCGTGAAACGCCAGCTGACGGCGTTGCAACTCGGCGCGGGCAACCGGCTCGAACTCGACCTCTGGTACGACATCCCGTCCGCAGCGACCCCGGCGGAGCTGCGAGATACCGTGTGCGCCACCGTGATCCCGCTGCCCACCGGCTGAGGCAAGCACCGGACAGGGTGCCCGCACGGTCCGGCGCGGCGCGACGGCCGACTACTCGGCCGGTGTTTTGCTCGACTCCGTATGTCTGCTGCGGAAGGAGCGAATCCTATGGTCGGCCCCTTGTCGCTGGGTGCTGCTGTCTTCTGCTCGGTGCTGCTGTGTACTGCCCCGGCGAGCGCCGAACCCGGACGCGGCGGCCCCACGGCCGCCGAATACGCCGCGGCTCAGATCCCGAACTGCACCACCCCGGAGTGCGAGGCCGCTGTCCGCCGGGCGGGCATGACCCTGGCGCTGGTGCGCGCGGCGAACCGGCTGATCGCGCTGTCGATCGTTCCGCCGCACCAGTTCCCGGCCTTCGACAACGTGATCATGCGGGAGAGTTCGTGGAACCATTTGGCCCGTAACCCGCAGAGCGGCGCCTACGGCCTCGGCCAGGCGCTGCCGCCGGAGAAGATGTTCACCCACGGGGTGGACTGGATGATCAACCCGGTCACGCAGATTCGCTGGACCTACGACTACATGAACAAGCGCTACGGCGGTCCCGAGGGCGCGTGGGCGTTCTGGCAGGCCAACCACTGGTATTAGGGGCGGCGGATGTCCTCGATCGGCATCTGGTCGACGGGTGCGTAGGTGACGCTCTGCCCGGAGCTGGGCGCGTGCACGATCTGCCCGTCGCCGGCGTAGATGCCGGTGTGCGTGCCGCCGTTGTAGATCACGACATCGCCCGGCTGCGCCGCCTCCAGTGAGACGGCCGTGCCGATGTTCTCCTGCTCCTGGCTGGTGCGCGGCAGGCCGACGCCTTCCTGCTCGTAGGACCACTGCACCAGGCCCGAGCAGTCGAAGCCGCCGGGCTCGCTGCCGCCCCACACGTAGGGGGTGCCGATCTGGGATTCGGCGGCCTGCAGCGCGCGCAGTCCGGCGGGTGAGGCGGGCGGCGGAACGATCTGGCCGACCACGTCGCGGGCCTGGCCCTGGTAGGGCTGCGGCACCTGGTTGAGCAGGTCCTGGGTCTGCGGCGCGGCCAGCTGGTCCTTGACCGGCTGCGGTAGGTCGGGGATGTCGATCGGGCCGACGCCGGGGATGTGCAGGGTCTGGGCGAAGGCCGGGACGGCGGGCAGGGCGGCGGCGCCGAGGACGGCGCCCGCGATGACGGCGGCGCGCAGGAACACGCGAGGGTTGGACATGAGAATCAGCAATCTCCGTATGTGTCGTACACCCGGCGCGCATTCACCCCCGGCGCCATCAGGCGGGTGCCTTGCTCGATCGCAAGATTGCTTCAAGTTTACTACGATCCGATAACGGCATTCAAACCGGGCGTGTTTCAGATTGGGAAAATGCCAGGTCGGAGCCGTAAATAACAAAGATGTCATTCAAGGGAATAGTGGATACTGATCGATTGCTGTGGGGGCGAATTTGCGTCGGGGGCGGACAGTTGTCGGTCCCGGCTCGTAGCCTCGGGTTATGTGCCGAAATATCACCGCGCTGCGCGGCCTCGAGCCCGCGGCAACGCCCGAGGAAATTCAGGCCGCGGCCCTGCAATATGTGCGCAAGGTCGGTGGCCTCTCCAGCATTTCCGCAGCAACTAAGCCCGCGGTAGAGGAGGCGGTCGCCGATATCGCCGCGGCAACGGTCCGGCTACTGGAGCAGCTGCCCGACCGCAAGGTCCCGCCGAAGGCGGTGCCGCCGCTGCGCCGGCCGGAGGTGCAGGCGCGGCTGCACGCACACGGCTGAGGTGTGTCAGGCCATCTCTTCGAGATCGGCCAGCTGGGTATGGACATAGGCCGCTATTCGATGCCGGGCGGCCGCCGGGAGGCGGGCGATGTCCGCGGCCGTCAACACCGGCTCGCTGGGTACCTGCACCTGGTACTCGTCGGGGTCGGGCGTGTCTGTGACCACCGATAGGTGATCGGGCCGGGGTGGCGACACCGGGCGTTCTGGCTCGTCCGGGTCGGCTCCGGCTAATGCCGTGCGCACCATGTGAAACAGAGTATTGCTAATCCGTTGGTATTGCGGCGAGTTCGCCAACGATGCAGGAAAGTGGGGTTGCCAGCAAACCCGAGGTTTGCAAAAAGAGATTTCGCTACGGGGTGATTCGGGTGGGCCCGAACCAGGTGCGATAGAACGCGACCGCCAGCACGGCGAACAGTCCGAGGATCGCGCACCCGGACGGCAGCGGATGCGCTGCCATGGTCAACGGCAGATAGCGGACGCTGAGCAGCACCGCCGCGAAGGTCGCGACACCCAGCGCCACCACGCGCACCCGCGCCCGATCCCAGCCACGCTCCGGATCGCGCAGCACGGACTCGATGGTCAAGCACAGTGCCGCACCCACCACCAGGTCCACGCCGTAGTGCGCGCCCAGCCCCAGCGTCGCGGTCAACGTGCACACCAGCCAGAACACCCCGCCCCAGCGCAGCCACGCCGGACCGCGCCGGGAATGGATGAACAGCGCGAGCGCCCAGGCCGTATGCAGCGACGGCATACAGTTGCGCGGCGTGATCCCGTCGAACGGCATGGCCCCGAGCGCCGCGGGCACGGGGGGAACCAGCGTCGGCCAGACATCCGCCAACTCCATGCCCTTGCCCCACGGGCCGTACGCCAGAATCGGGCCGACCACCGGGAACAGGACATAGAACAGCGGTCCGATCAGCCCGATCGTCAAGAAGGTCCGCACCAGGTGATGCCGCGGCCAGCGTCCCGCCGTCACCCCGCGCAACTGCCAGACCGCGACCACGATCGCGGCGACCGGCAGTTCGAAATACACCCAGCGGACCAGGCTCTCGAACCACGGCGCGGCCTCCAGCATCTGGCCGGCCAGCCACGACGGATTGCCCAGCGCCCGGTCGGCCACCTGCACATAGGGATCGAGCACCATCGGCCGCGACCACGCGGTGATGTCGAGCCAGATCTCGCCGACCTTCGTCGCCAGGATCAGCAGCGCGCCGAGCGCGATGGTGCGCAGGGCGGTCTCGCGCTGATCGCCGCGCCAGCGCACGGCCGCCAGGATGGCCAGCACGGTCAGCACGATCGTCGGCCCGTTCCCGACGGTGAACTTCGCACCCTCGAACGCCCGGATCGCGACGAACACCAGATCGAGCGTGACCGCGGACGCGAGCGCCGTCACCCGGACCCGATTGGTGACGCCGACCAGTGCCAGCAGGAACCCGGCCCACGAGGTGCTCGCGGACTTGGGGATTCCGGCATAGTCGCGCCCCAGACTCGTCAGTGGTCCGAGCGCGCCGATGTGAACGGCCATCGCCTGACCGGCCACCAGCACCAGCACCGCGGCCGCGATACCGCCCCAGATGGTGATCGGCCGGAAGTGCCCAGCTCGCCGCGCCACCCCGGTCGAGGAGGTCGAACGTTCGTGCGGGTCGAGAATGAGCATTCGGACATCGTAAACACGATGTGAACATTCTCGAACTCGGTGGTTGACAATAAATGTCTGGTCGGCCGCCGCTGTGGCGGATCGCCCCGGAACCCGGCCGCGCCGCGAAAGCATCCGGCGATACCCGCGATCGGTGTGTGGCCGAGGTCTCCGGCTGTGGCCTTCGATCGAGCCGGTGTGACAGGATGACTTGGTTCATCGGCTGCCGCGGGAGGCTTCGGTTTTGGTTGCGTGGTTGGGACCCAATGGGTTTCACTGGGTCCGGCGCGCGGCCTCGGCGCTGGTGCTCGCGGTGGGCGTGCTCGGTATACCGGTGCCCGCCGCGGCGCGGGAGCCCGACCCCTACCTGGATCCGCTGGCCGCCGCCGCGTACACGCCGGTGCTGGAATGGTCGGACTGTTCGGACGGCTTCGAATGCGCTTCCGCGGCAGTTCCGTTGGACTACAACCGGCCCAATGACGCGAGCATCGACCTCGCCGTGCTCAAGCTGCCCGCCACCGATCCGGCGCGCCGGATCGGCACACTGTTCGTCAACTTCGGCGGGCCCGGGCCTTCCGGCGTTGACCGGCTGCGTGAGCGGGCGCGCTGGCCGTGGCTGTTCTCCGAGGAACTACGCGCGCGCTTCGATCTGGTGTCCTGGGATCCGCGATCGGTGGCGCGCAGTGCGGCGGTGCGCTGCTTCGCCTCCACCGACGAGCAGCTGGCCTTCCTCGGGTCGGTACCCGAAATGCCTACGGCCCCGGGCGAAGAGGCCGCCTACTATGCCTGGGCGGCGGAGTTCGGCGCGCGTTGCCGAGCGCAGGCGGGGCCGATCCTGGATCACGCCTCGACCGCCAATACCGCACGCGACCTGGAACTCCTGCGCCGTGCGGTGGGCGAGGGGAAACTGACGTACCACGGGATCTCCTACGGCACACAGGTCGGAGCGGTGTACGCGAACATGTTCCCGAGCCGGGTGCGGGCCATGGCATTCGACGGGTCGCTGGATTTCCAGGGCAATGTCAACGGGCACGAAGGTCAGGGCACGGTGGTGCCGCTGGATGTCAGACAGGATGTCGCCCAGGGCATTTCGGAGACCTTCGAGGAATTCCTGCGGCAGTGTGCGGCGGCCGGGCCGCGCTGTGCGTTCTCGGGTGGTGAACCGCGACTCAAATGGATCGCGCTGGCCGAGCGGGCGCGGCTGACGCCGATCCGGCTGGACGGGCAGGCGTGGACCTACGCGTCCGTCCTCGGCGCGGCGACGGATCTCGCGCAACCGTCGACCTATCCCGACCTCGCGACCCTGTTGCAGCGGCTGTTCGACGCGGGCACCACGCTGCCCGGTCTGCTCCCGATCGCCAAGGGCGCGGCCTACGCCGGCAATCGCACCGAAGCGTTCCACGCTATCCAGTGCGCCGACAGCACGGTGCCCACCGATCCCGAGATATACACTCGCGCAGCGATTTCCGAAGACCTGCGGACACCGTACTTCGGCCGCGTCGCCGTATTCGCCAGCGCCGCCTGTGCTTTCTGGCAGGGGCACGACGCCGACCGCTACACCGGCCCCTGGAACCGCCGCACGGCCGCACCGATCCTGGTGCTCAACAGCCGCTTCGACCCCGCCACCCCGTTGGCCGGCGCCCGCGCCGGCGCCGACCAACTCGCCACCGCGCAACTGGTGGAAGTCGACGGCACCGGCCACAGCACCATGTACGTGCCGAGCACCTGCGCCGAACGCGTCAAATACGACTACTTCGTCACCACCGCACTCCCACCCCCCGACACCCACTGCACCGCCGACCGCTCCCCGTTCGACTGAGCGGGCCCGGCCGCACGGTGCCGCCCTGCACCGCTGTGCGCCCATGCTGGCGGTCAAGGGGCACGGCGGGTGCTGGGCGCTCCAGTGGGCGCGAAACCCGTTGCGACGCTGCTCAGTAACTTCGATTTGCTTGCCCCTTGCGCGCCGACATGCACGAAGCTCCACCGGCGGCCGAACTGGGCCGGGCGGCAGGCGGGTGTCGACGCCCTGGCACCGCGAGCATGTCCGGGACCACCAGTCGGTCGGTGCCTTATGTGGGATGTCGCCTGGTGTCAGGATCACCAGTCGGTCGGTGCCCTATGCGGGACGTCGCCTGGTGTCACGTTGGATCGAGTGGTGGGCGCGTGGTGCCGACAGGTGGTTCGGCAGACTGGTGGGCGATGAAACTGCCTGAGTTACCCGATTTGCCGGTTCGGCCGCAGCTGTCCGAGATCACCGCGATGGTGGCGGCGGCGGGTGCGGCGGTGTTGGTGGCGCCGCCGGGGACCGGGAAGACGACGTTGGTTCCGCTGGCACTGGCGGCCGGGACGGGTGGACGGGTGCTGGTGGCGGAGCCGCGCCGATTGGCCGCGCGGGCGGCCGCGGCGCGGATGGCGGCACTGCTGGGGGAGCGGGTCGGCGCGACGGTGGGGTATTCGGTGCGAGGGGATCGGCAGGTGGGGCCGGGGACCCGGATCGAGGTGGTGACTTCCGGGCTGCTGGTGCGGCGATTGCAGGCCGACCCGGAATTGGCCGGTGTGGACGCGGTGGTGCTCGACGAGTGCCACGAACGTCATCTCGACGCCGACCTGCTGCTGGCGCTGCTGCTCGACGCGCGTGCGGGGCTGCGCCCGGATCTGCGCGTGCTTGCCACGTCGGCGACCGTCGCCGCCGACCGATTGGCCGCACTGCTCGGTGATCCGGCACCGGTAATGGAGGTGCGCGGACGTGCCTATCCGGTCGAGTTCTCGTATGTGGCGTCGCTGCCGAGGGAGCGGATGGAGGCGCAGGTCGCGCGGGCCACCCGGACGGCGCTGGCCGAAACCGACGGTGACGTCCTGGTTTTCCTGCCCGGGGCGGGGGAGATCCGTCGCACCGCCGATCTGCTGAGTGGTCTGGGTGAGGTCGATGTGGTGCCGCTGCACGGCCGGTTGTCGGCGGCGCATCAGGACACCGCGCTGCGTCCGGGTCGCCGTCGCCGCGTGGTCCTGTCCACGGCGGTGGCCGAATCCAGTTTGACCGTGCCCGGCGTGCGCGCGGTGGTCGACTCGGGGGTGGCGCGGGTGCCGCGCATCGATCACCGGCGCGGTCTGTCCGGGCTGGCGACGGTGCGGGTCTCGCAGGCGGTGGCCGAACAGCGGGCGGGTCGCGCGGGTCGTGAAGGTCCCGGGCGGGCGTTTCGCTGCTGGCCCGAGCACGAGCACACCACCTTGCCCGCCTATCCGGAACCGGAGATCCGCACCGCCGATCTCACCCGCCTCGCTTTGGAGCTGGCCTGCTGGGGGACCGCCGACGGCCATGGCCTGGCCTGGTGGGACCCGCCGCCGGCCGGTGGCCTGAACGCCGGTCGCGAGGTGCTGCGCGCCCTGGGGGCGGTGAAACCCGATGGGAGCGTGACGGATCGCGGCCGCCGCATGTCCGCCCTCGGCCTGCATCCCCGTCTGGCCCGCGCCCTCGTGGACGGCGCCCCGGTCGTGGGCGCCCGCACCGCCGCCGAGGTCGTGACCCTCCTCGACGACGACACCCTCACCCCGGCCATCGATCTCCGCGAAGCCCTCCGCACCCTCCGCCGCGACCGCCCCACCCGCTGGCAACGCGAAGTCGACCGTCTTACCCGGCTGGCCGAGTCCACCCGCACCTCGGGCACACCACGCACCGACTCGCATCCGGGTGACCCCAAGCTCACGAACGTTTCCGGTGGCATGGACAATCCGAAGCCCACCAACGCACCTCGCGGTGTGGATGACCCGGCATTCGTTGTGGCACTTGCCTATCCGGAGCGGTTGGCGCGGCGGCGGGGTGCGGCGTCGGCGAGCTATCTGATGGCCGGTGGGACGGCGGCGGTGTTGCCGCCGGGCTCCGGGCTGGCGGACGCGGAGTGGTTGGCTGTCGCGGGGGCGGCTCGGGATCCCGGGCGGTCGGAGGGGCGAATTCGGCTGGCTGCCTCGGCCGATGTGGATCTGGCGCTCAGTGCCGCTCCGGATCTGCTCGAGACCGTGGACGAGGTGGCGTGGGTGGACGGGGATGTGGTGGCCCGCCGGATCACTCGTTTGGGCGCGATCATGTTGTCGGAGCGGCGTTTACGCGATCCGGATCCCGCGCTGGTGGCCGCGGCGGTCCGCGGCGGATTCGAGCCGTCGATGCTGCGCTGGGCGGCCGACTCGCTGGTGTTGCGCCAGCGTCTGGACTTCCTGCATCGCACCCTCGGCGCACCGTGGCCCGCCGTCGACGATGCCGCGCTGCTGGCCGACCTCGACAGCTGGCTCGGTCCGGAACTGGCCACCGTCCGCCGCCGCGCCGACTTGGAACGCGTCGATCCGGGCGCGGCCTTGCGCCGCCTGCTGCCGTGGCCGGAGGCTGCCCGCTTCGACGAGCTCGCACCCGAACGCTTGGCGGTGCCGTCCGGTAGCAGCGTCCGCGTCGATTACACCGCGGATCCTCCGATCCTCGCCGTGAAGGTGCAGGAGGTCTTCGGCTGGACCGAGACGCCCCGTCTGGCCGGTGCCCGGGTGCCGGTCGTCCTCCATCTCCTCTCGCCTGCGGGCCGCCCCGCCGCCGTGACCGCGGACCTCGCCTCGTTCTGGCGTTCCGGCTGGCCGCAGGTACGTTCGGACCTGCGCGGCCGCTACCCGAAGCACTCCTGGCCCGAGGACCCCACCACCGTCGCCGCCCATCGCGGTACCGCCCGCAACGCGCCCCGCGCCTGACGACACTTCGGCCTGGCCGGACTGCACAGTGGTGGCCGAGGTCCCAGTCAGTGGGTGTTTTTTGTGGAAACACGAGCGTTCCAGACTTGAATGAGTCATAATTACGAGCGTGTCCACGAATTCGGAGTTCGAGCGAATGTTGCGTGGGGCCGGGCTGCGGGTCACGGCTCCGCGGCTCGCCGTGCTCAATGTGGTGCACAGTCACCCGCATGCTGATACCGATTCGGTTCTGGGGCTGGTGCGCGAGTCTCTCGGGGCGGTGTCTCACCAGGCGGTTTATGACGTATTGCGCGCACTGACCGCTGCGAAACTGCTGCGGCGCATTCAGCCCATGGGTTCCGTGGCCCGCTACGAGACCCGGGTGGGGGACAACCACCACCATGTCGTGTGCCGGTCCTGCGGCGCCATCGCCGACGTCGACTGCGCGGTCGGCGACGCGCCGTGCCTGACCGCCTCGAACCACAATGGCTTCGTCCTGGATGAGGCCGAGGTCATCTACTGGGGCGTGTGCCCCGACTGCGCCGCCGAGGGTGGCGTGGCCACCCCTGAGGCGCGCACCCTGGCGTAACCAACACAGCCCAACCCCACTCGAAAGGAAAGTTGCTGTGGCACAAGAACACCCGCCGATCGCCGAAGCCAACACCGAACCCGCGGAAGGTGGCTGCCCGGTCGGGCACGGTCGTCTCAAGTACCCGACCGAGGGCGGCAGCAACCGAGACTGGTGGCCCAACCAGCTCAACCTGAAGATCCTGCAGAAGAACCCCGCCGTCGCGAACCCGCTCGGCGCGGACTTCGACTATGCCGCCGCCTTCGCGACCCTGGACCTCGCCGCCGTCAAGCAGGACATCGTCGATGTCATGCGCACCTCGCAGGACTGGTGGCCCGCCGATTTCGGTCACTACGGCCCGTTCTTCATCCGTATGGCCTGGCACGCGGCCGGCACCTACCGGGTGAACGACGGCCGCGGTGGAGCCGGCGCGGGCATGCAGCGTTTCGCGCCGCTGAACAGCTGGCCCGACAATGCCAGCCTGGACAAGGCCCGCCGCCTGCTGTGGCCGGTGAAGAAGAAGTACGGCAAGTCGCTGTCCTGGGCCGACCTCATCGTCTACGCGGGCAATGTCGCGCTCGAGGACATGGGTTTCGAGACCTTCGGTTTCGGCGGCGGTCGCGTCGATCAGTGGGAACCCGAGGAGGACGTGTACTGGGGTCCGGAGAACGAGTGGCTCGGCGATACTCGATACACCGGCAAGCGTGATCTGGAGAAGCCGCTCGGCGCGGTCCAGATGGGCCTGATCTACGTCAATCCCGAAGGCCCCAACGGGAATCCGGATCCGCTGGCCGCGGCCGTCGATATCCGCGAGACCTTCGCCCGGATGGCGATGAACGACGAGGAGACCGCCGCGCTGATCGTCGGCGGCCACACCTTCGGCAAGACGCACGGCGCCGGCCCGGCCGATCATGTCGGCCCCGAGCCGGAAGCCGCTCCGCTGGAGGAGCAGGGGCTGGGCTGGAAGTCGAGCTACGGCACCGGCGTCGGCGCGGACGCCATCACCTCCGGTATCGAGGTCACCTGGACCTGGACGCCGACCAAGTGGGACAACAGCTTCCTGAACATTCTGTACAACTACGAGTGGGAGCTGACTCAGTCGCCGGCCGGCGCGCACCAGTGGACCCCGAAGGACGGCGCGGGCGCGGGCCTGGTGCCCGAGGCGTTCGGCGCCAAGACCCGGGCCCCGGGCATGCTGACGACGGACCTGGCGCTGCGTTTCGATCCGATCTACGAGCAGATCACCCGCCGCTGGCTGGAGCATCCGGAGGAACTGGCGGAGGCATTCGCCAAGGCCTGGTACAAGCTGACCCACCGCGATATGGGCCCGAAGGTCCGCTACCTCGGCCCGCTGGTGCCCGAGGAGACCCTGCTGTGGCAGGACCCGGTCCCGGCCCGCGACTACGACCTGATCGACGCCGCCGATATCGCCGAGTTGAAGCGGCGCGTGCTGGCCTCGGATCTGACTGTGGCGCAGCTGGTTTCGACCACCTGGTCGGCGGCTGCCTCGTTCCGCGGCAGCGACAAGCGCGGCGGCGCCAACGGTGGTCGCCTGCGCCTGCAGCCGCAGCGCGGCTGGGAGGTCAACGAGCCGGATCAGCTGGCCGTGGTCATCCCGGTGCTGGAGTCGATCCAGGAGGCGTTCAACGCCGAGCAGACCGGCGCCAAGCGGGTCTCGTTCGCCGATCTGGTGGTGCTGGCCGGCAACGCGGCGGTGGAGCAGGCCGCGGCGGACGCGGGCTACCCCGTCGAGGTGCCGTTCACCCCGGGCCGCACCGACGCCACCCAGGAGCAGACCGATGTGGAGTCCTTCTCGGCGATGGAGCCCAGCGCCGACGGTTTCCGCAACTACCTCGGCAAGGGTAACCGCCTCTCCGCCGAGTACCTGCTGCTGGACAAGGCCAACCTGCTGACCCTGTCCGCGCCGGAGATGACGGTGCTGGTCGGTGGCCTGCGGGCGATCGGCGCCAACCATCAGCAGTCCGCGCACGGCGTGTTCACCGATGCCCCGGGCACCTTTACGAACGACTTCTTCGTCAACCTGCTCGATATGGCCACTGAGTGGAAGCCGTCGGCCGCCGATGACGGCACCTACGTCGGCACCGATCGGATCTCGGGCAAAGAGCGCTGGACCGGTACCCGCGTGGATCTGGTCTTCGGCTCGAACTCGCAGTTGCGGGCGCTGGCCGAGGTGTACGCGGAGGACGACTCCAAGCGGAAGTTCGTCGACGACTTCGTCGCCGCGTGGGCCAAGGTGACGGATCTGGACCGCTTCGACGCCTGATCCGGCTCGAACGCCGCCGCCCCGCGAACCGGAGAGGTTCGTGGGGCGGCGGTGTGTCCCAAGGGTTTACCCGACCGCGCCGAGTCCCAGCGCGACCGCGACCGGGATCAGATACAGCATCGGGAACGCGACGGTCCGGTAGGAGCGGGCGCGCAGGACCGTGAGCACCGCGCCCGTGAAATACAGGATCAGGCCGATGGCCGCGGCCACCCCGATCGCGGGTACGAACAGTCCGGCGATCATTCCGATCGCGCCCGCGGCTTTCGCCAGTCCCAGTGGGGTCCACCAGGATTCCGGCACGCCGTACTCGACCAGCGGCTCGACGACGAACGCGGCCCGGCGCAGCAGCGAGATCGCCGAGGAGCCGACCCACGCGGCGGCGGCGATGGTGACGATGACGAATGCGGTGTTCATAGCTGTCTGGCCTTCTCTCGGACGTGCCCGTCGGCCGACGGGGTCAGCTCTATGACGACGTAGGCCCTCGAGATATGACATCGAGGTTCGACGGCCGGTCGATCGCGGTGCGCCGCACCGTTTGCTGCATACTTGCTCCTGTGACGGCTTCGATCAGCAGACGACGTCTGCTCAGGCATGTTGGAGCTTGTGCCGGGCTCGGACTGCTGGGCACCGCCGGCCGGGCGGCGGCTGAGCCGAGTTTGCTGATGCAGCCGGCCGGGGTCGGGCAAACCTTTGCGATGAGCGTCAACGGTTTCGGCGGCACCCTGGTGGTGAACCTGCCGCCGCCGCTGCCGACGCTGGACTTCCGTGGGGCGCGGGTTGTGAAAGTGCTTGCGGGCGATACCGATTTCGTGAGCCTCGAGGTGCTGAAGTTCACCGCCGAGGCCACCCATCCGGACTTCGGCCGGATCGTGTTGGCTCGGCCCGACGACGACTACGGTCCGAGCAGTATCCTCGCGCTCGCGCCCGGTGGCCACGGCTTGATCGAGAGGTGGCATCAGGCCCTGCGGGTCACCGTCGAGCGGTGCGGAGACTGCCCGGGCCCCTTCCGTTTTCGCACGCTGGAGCCCGCGGAGTGGACCGCCGAGCTGAGTCGGTTCCCGCCGCCCGCGCAGCGTGCCGAAGCCAATGGGGCGTCCACCGGCGGCACCCGCTATCGCATGACCCGTCCCATCCGCCTCGGCGCGGCCCTGGACGACGCCGCGCACGCGGAGGCCGGAACCTGTCGTTGCGCACTCGGAAAACCGCTGTCCGCCAGCGCTTCCGAGGCGCGCCCGCAATTCGCTCGAATCGAAGGCCTGGACCTGACGCACGGCGCGCTCTGAAACGCCTGTCCCGCTGGATCATTCGCCGTCTTCCGTCGAGGGCCGCTATCCGCTACGACGATGACCGATCGGTCGGACATTGTCTATCGGCAAGTCCGTCCAGGAGTCCTGTGGCGCCCGGCTCACCGTTTCCGCAGGTGCTCAACCCCGATCCGGTCATCGTGGCGAATACTCCACCTCACCACGATCGTGTGCCGGTGCGACGGACGTTCGGCCCTCGAGCGGTCGGTAACGTGGTGCTGCGCGTCGCCGGCTCGCTCGGCTGACCGCCACCGACAGCGCGTCCGAGAGTAGCGGTGTGCCACAACGTGCTACTTGGTAGCGCAATACCCGCTATGCTGAGGTAATGGGCGCACAACCGGAGATCACCCAGCGCGACCTGCGGAATCGGTCGAAAGAGATCATGGACGCCGTTCAGCGGGGGCAATCGTTCACTGTCACTCGCGACGGGTACCGGGTCGGCGAGTTGATCCCGTTGCGTCGCAAGCGGCGGTTCGTCTCCCGTGATGAGTTCGCGGCGATGTCACGGAGTGCGCCGGATATCTCCTTGGATGCGTTCCGGGCTGACCAGGATGCGACTGCGGATCATGAGGTGGACGACCCCTATGCCCGATAAGCATGAACAGGGACTTGTGGACACCAATATCCTGATCCTGCGCCGCTGGATCGATGTGGGCGATTTGCCGGAGGCGATCGCGATCAGCGCGATCACCTTGGCGGAGCTGTCGGCTGGCCCGCATGAGGTTCGGCGCAACGATGAACAGGCCGACTACGACGAGCATCTTGAGCGGGCCCGTCGGCTCGATGTGCTGCAGCGTGCGGAAAGCGAATTCGATCCCATCCCGTTCGCGGCGGAAGCCGCGCGCATCTACGGCAGGGTGTGCGCAAGCGTCGTCAGCATCGGTCGCAAACCGCGTCGCAGGATGGCGGATTTGATGATCGCGGCCACCGCGATCGCAGAAGAGCTGCCGCTGTTCACCACCAACCCGGATGACTTCCGTGGCCTGGGCGAGCTGTTGACGGTAGTCGCCGTCCCGCGACCTGCTGCGCCGCTTTCTCGCTGAGTCACGGTGCTGCCGTTCGTCGGCCCGCTCAGCTGACCGACGCCGACAGTGCGCGCAGCGCGCGCAGGAAAGCCGCGCGATCGGCGGGGGTCAGCTGGTCGAGTAGCTCGTTTTCCTGCTGCTGGATCTCGCGCTGCGCTCGATCGCGGGTGCTGCGCCCGAGTGGGGTGAGCGCGATCAGCCGGACCCGGCGGTCGGCCGGGTCGGGGCCGCGCTCGATCAGTCCCGCGTTCTGGAGCGCGTCCAGGACGCCGATGATGCGGGTCTTGTCGGCGCCGATGGATTTGGCGAGCGCGGCCTGGGTGTAGACCGGCTCGCGGCCGAGTCCGAGCAGCACGGCGTAACCCCACATGGTCAGCCCGTGGCGTTCCAGGATCGGCAGTTCGGCGGTCATGAGCGCCCGGCCGAGCGGTGCGATCATGGCCGCCAGATCGGGTCGGCGGGATTCCTGCATGGATAGAAAATACTGCCTCGGCAAATCATAAGCGGTTGCATATCGTATGCATGCGCGTACCATCTCAGGGGATGGCAACGAAAGGATGATCGTGACAACAGCTTCGAAGACACAGACCGACCTGGCCGTGCACGCCCGAGTCGTCCGGGCCGGTATCGAGCTGGTCGACCGGATCGACCACGCCGACCTGACCAAGCCCACCCCGTGTGCCGACTGGACTCTGCACGGCCTGCTCACCCACATGATCGCCCAGCACTACGGTTTCGCCGCGGCCGCGCGCGGTGCGGCCGATCCGACGGTGTGGAAGCCGCGTCCGCTCGGCCCGGATCCGGCCGCCGAATACCGTGCCGCGGCCGAGCACGTACTCGTGGCATTCGCCGAACCCGGCGTCCTGGCACGGGAATTCCCGCTGGTGGAGTTCGGGCCCGACGTCCGCGTGCCGGGCGCCCAGGCCGTGGGCTTCCACCTTGTCGACTACGTGGTGCACGCCTGGGACGTCGCCAAGACCCTGGACACCACCGTGGACTTCGACGTCGCGGCGCTGGCGGCAGCGCACGCGATCGCGGCGGCGGTGCCCGGCGGTGCTCTCCGCCTCGCGCCGGGTGCGGCCTTCGGCCCCGTGGTGCCGTGGTCGGACGAGATCACGCTCGACGCGATCGTGGCCCGGCTCGGCCGGGTACCCGGGTGGTCCGCCGCGACGGCGTGATCAGGGCGCGGCGGTGCGGGCGTTCGGGTCGAAACCGCCGGGGATCTCGAAGATCGCGCCGGTGAAGGTCGCGGCGAACAGGCGACCCGCCCCGAAACCGTCCACACCGCGCCCGTAGGCGACCACACTGGTGAGTGCGCCGGAGACGCCGAGCCGGCAGGCCACGCCGGGGCCGTCGACCCGGATGATCTCGCCGGTGGTGTTGAGCGGAACCACCGGTCGGTCCATCGAATCCAAGGTCAGGCCGTCCGGCGTCGCCCCGCCGAGCTCGAGCAGCGACTGCGGCGCGTCCGGCCGATCCGTGGGGATGCGGCTCACCCCGGGATTCACGAAAGTCCTCGAGACGTAGAGGTATCGGTCGTCGGAACCGAGGACCGCGCCATTCGCGCTCGGCAGGTTCGCCCAATCCGGCTGCACGACGCCGTCCGGATTCACCCGGCCGATCAGATTGCCGAAGTCGTTGGTGGCGTAGACGATTCCGTCCGAGCCCACGTCCATGCCGTTGGCCGCGCTCAGCCCGGCCGCGAACGGCGTCACGGCCCCGGTATCGGGATCGACCCGGACGACTCCCGCGTGCCGCAGGCTGTCACCCAGGGCGACGCGCGCGTCCGCGCCGTAGCCGACCAGCAGCCCGCCGTCCGGTGTCCAGGCCAGCGCGCCGGCGCCACCGCTGGGCACCGTCGCGATCGGCACCGCCGCTGCGCCGGGCGCGTCGATCCGCAAGACCCGCCCGCTGAGCACATCTGTGGTGAACGCCCGCCCGAGCGGGTCCACGGTGAAACCTTCCAGCGATGCGCCGGGCACCGTGGCGACCTGCACCGTCGGCTGCCCGCTGCCGGGACATACCGGTGCAGCGCCAGCGGCCGGAGCGGTCACGGTGGTGAGTACGCCGAACGCGGCGACGGCCAGTGCGCTCGCGACTTTGTCGATGGTCTTCATGATCTACCCTCGCTGTTCCGCGGCCACGCCGCCAACCTAGTCCACCGAGCCGCCCCGCTCGGGCGATCCGGCTCGAACCGGCGAGTTCGGTCAGCTCAGGCCGCGCCGTCGCAGCAGCGGGGCGATGTCGGGGGCACGGCCGCGGAAGGATTCGAAGGCCGCCATCGGATCCACCGATCCGCCCCGGGAAAGTAGTGCGCGCCGGAAGGTTTCGCCTTTCTCCCGGATGGGTGCGGCCCCGTCCTCGAACCAGTCGACCGTGTCGGCGTCGAGCACCTCGCTCCAGATGTAGGAGTAGTAACCGGCCGAATAGCCGCCGGAGTAGATGTGCGCGAAATAGCCGGTGCGGTAGCGCGGCGGGATCGCCTCGAGGGCAACGCCCGCCGCGCGCAGTGCCTGGGCCTCGAAGGTCTCGGCGTCGGTCGTGACCGGCGCCGAGATCCGGTGCCACGCCCAATCCAGCAGGGCCGCACCGAGATACTCGACCGTGCGGAACCCCTCGCCGAACTGTTCGGCCGCCACCATCCGCTCGATCAGCTCGACCGGAATCGGCTCGCCGGTCTGCGCGTGCTTGGCGTAGTTGGCCAGGATTTCCGGACGCGCCATCCACATCTCGTTGACCTGCGAGGGGAACTCGACGAAATCGCGCGGCACCTCGGTGCCGGAGAACGACGGGAAGACGACATCGGAGAACAGTCCGTGCAGGGCATGGCCGAACTCGTGGAACAGGGTGCGAACGTTGTCCCAGGTCAGCAGTGCGGGCTCACCGGGGGAGGGTTTGGTGATATTGAGGTTGTTGACCACCACGGGCTTGGCGCCGAACAGCTTCGACTGGCTGACCAGTGCGTTCATCCACGCGCCGCCCCGCTTGGAGGGCCGGGCGAAGAAGTCGCCCAGGAACAGGCCCAGCTCGCTGCCGTCGGCGTCGAACACCTCGAAGACCCGGACCTCCGGGTGATAGCCGACCAGGTCGGTGCGCTCCCGCAGACTGATGCCGTAGACCTGGTTCGCGGCATGGAACACGCCGTCGTGCAGCACCCGGTCCAGTTCGAGATATGGGCGCAGCGCGTCGGAGTCGAACGAGAACTGGTGGGCCCGAACCTGTTCGGACCAGTACAGCCAATCCCAGGGGTGCAGTGCCCCGGCGTCCGGATCGGCCGCGTGCATCCGCGCCGCAAGCTCGGTGAGTTCGCGTTCGGCATTGGCGACCGCGGGCGGCACCAGCCGGCCCAGCATCGTCTCCACCGCCTCGGTGGTCTTCGCGGTCTGGTCGGCCACCGTATAGGTCGCGTGATCGGCGAAGCCGAGCAGGGTCGCGCGTTCGGCGCGCAGACCGGTGATCCGCACGGCCAGTGCGGCATTGGGTTCGTCGCCGAAGCCGCGGCCCAGCGAGGCGGTGAGCACGCGGCGGCGCACCTCCCGGTCGTCCAGCTCGGCGAGAACAGGCTGATTCGAGACGTTTTGCAGGCTCAACGCCCACTTGTCGTCGTGCCCACGGGTTTTCGCGTTCTCGGCGGCCGCGGTGATCGCGGCGGGCGACAAGCCGGTCAGCTGGTCGGCCGTGTCGAGCAGCACGGTGGCCGCGTTCATGGCCGCCAGATTGTTCTGGCCGAATTCCGTGGCAGCGGTGGCTAATTCGGCGTTCAGCTGCCGTAGCCGCGCCTGCCCCGCCGCATCGAGCCGGGCGCCCGCGCGCACGAACCGGCGGTGCTGCTCTTCAAGCAGTCGCAGCTCCTCGGGGTCGAGGCCGAGCTCGTGCCGCCGCTCGTGCAGGTTCTCGATCCGGGTGAACAGATCGGGATCGAGCAGGATCGCGTCCTCGTGTGCCGCCAGCCGGGGCGAGATCTCCGCTTCGATCGCGTCGGTGCCCGGCGTGGAATCCGAGCCCGCGATATTGAAGAACACGGCGGCGACCCGGACCAGCATCGCGCCCGAACGCTCCAGCGGCACCAGGGTATTGGCGAAGGTGGCCGCCTCGGTGGTCGCGGTGATCGCCGCGATCTCGGCCAGCTGCTCGCTCATACCGCGGGTGAAGGCGGGCAGGTAGTGCTCCTCGCGGATGTCCGCGAACGGCGGCAGCTGGTAGGGGAGCGGGCTGGGCTCGAAGAACGGGTTGCTGGTCACCGTATGGACTCTAGGCCCGAATCCGCCCGGGGCGCGGCGACCCTCCTATTCGGTCCGATCGGAGTGCACCCGGATCGGGACGTCGTCCTCCCAGGGCTGCCGAGACACCATATCGGCGACACGCACCTCGCCGTGCTCGAATTCCCCGGTGGCGGCGTCGACCAGACGGTACCGCTGAGTGGGGCGATGGATGGGCTGGGCGTCGAGCAGGATCACGCGGACCTCACCCGGTTCGAATCCGCAGCGGCGGTGCAGCGCGGCGATGAGCTGCTCGTTGTGCATGTGGCCGTCACCGAAATTCCAGCCGACGGCGGTACTGCACAGGCGTTCACCGTCGGTGATCACATAGTCGCTTTCGCGGACATCGGCCAGGGCCCGGTGCACCAGGCTGAACAGGGCCCGGCCGTGGGTGTTCATGGCGCGGAAGGCGTAGCCCAAGTACAGCGGGACGTCCATGCGGTCCTTGCCGTAGAACCGTTCGAGCTGCGCCTGCGGCATGCTCGCGATGGCGATGACGTCGCGCTCGATCTTCGCGGCCGCCGAGGGCTGCACGCACCACAGGGTGGTATCCCAGTTGCCCGCGTAGTAGCGCATGCCCGGCAGGAACGAGATCCGGCGTGGGAAAAGGTTTCCCGCGATCACGACGCCCGCGGCCACGGCGAACAGGGCGACCGGCAGCGGGCTGTGCAGATCGGCCGGATTCTGCTCGGCGTGAGCGACGAACAGGGTGAGCAGACCGAAGATCATGAAGACGTTCCACTCCAGCGGCACGCCCATCGGAATGGCGGTGAGAATCGCCAGGTGCAGCAGCACCAGGAGAGTGGCCGCCAGCGCGGTGGGCGCGCCGCCCGTACTGAACAGCAGCACCGGCGGCGTCAGCAGTTCGACGGCGGTGGCGGTGTGCGCGACCACGCGAGACCAGCGTCCGGGGCGCAGATCGTCCGGGAACCGCGCGAAGAACTTGCGCTTGAGTGGTTTCCAGCGAATCAACGGGCTGTTCGACATCATGGTCGAGATGACGAACGGGAAGTGCCGGTTCAGCTTCGAGGTCGCCGCGCCCATCCAGATGACCACGAAAACCAGCTTGGCGGCGAGCACCAGATCGGCGCCGAACAGGAAGGCGACGGTGAGGGTGCCGTAGACCTCGCCGCGCGCCGCCAGGAAGATCACCTTGTCGCGCAGCCCGAGCACCGCGAGCAGGCCCAGGATCAGCGCGACGGGCCAGACCGGCAACAGGCCCACCGTCGTACCGAGCTCCGGAACCGCTCCGGTGCCGTCGGCGCACAGCGTCACCGCCGTCACCGCGAGCAGTGCCGCGTACAGCGCGGCGTCCACCGGGGTGCGGGTGTCGCCCGCGGTCAGCGGCACCCGGCCGGGCCATGGTGGCAGCCGAATCGTGCCGGGCCGCAACCAGTACAGGATCGATCCCATCGGCGGATAGAAGCGATTGTTGAGCGGCCCGAACCCGCAGCCCAGGCCGATCACCTCGAACAGCAGCGTGTACAGCACGATCTTCTGGAAGACGATCGGCTCTGACCACCAGTCACCGATCCGGGTGAACCCGTCGATTCCCTTGGTGGACAATACGATCAGCCACGCGCCGAGGACATACAGTGCGACCTTGGCGACGTAGAACAGATGCAGCGCCACCGGCGACCCGAACCCGACCTCGGCCCAATGCCGGGCCATCGGCCGAATCCGTTCGCCCCGTGTCCCTTCGCGCCACCGCGCCAGATCGACCACCGGCAGCTCCGGCCGCAGAAACCCCATCGCACGCTCCGATCCAAGCATCCTCGGGCACAGCGGATCCCGAGTCTCCGACACCGTCTCGATCGCGCGCGTGCTGGTCAAGCGCCGGTCCTGCACGGTGGACCGATCGAGTCGATCCGGTAGCGGCTGCCGCCGGTCCGTGGTAGCGCCGGCATGCCGCGCCGCTAGAACCGGTCCAGCAGCCAGCGCGGTCCGGCCGTGGTGGCGCCGAGGGCTTCGACGCGGGCGCGCAGGCCGCGGTCGGCGGTGATGACGAGGACGGCGCGGCGGTCGTCTGCCTTGCGGGCGGTGGCGACGACCTCCACGATCGCGTCGTCGCCGTTGCCGTCGGCCGAGACCACCCGGAGCACATCGGTTTCCGGTGTCTCGCTGGTGATCGCGGCTTTGGCCGCGCCCTCCAGCACCACCACGATGTCGCCGGGTTGTTCGGTCAGGGTCGAGATCTGCAAGAGCAGGCGGCGGGCGGCGCCCGCACGATCACGCCACCAGCCGTCGGGCTTCGAGCCCACCACATTGGCCGCGTCCACCACGATCAGCTGAGTCCGGTCCACGGTTCCAGTCTGCTGGATGCGGCGGGCCGGCGTCAGACCTTGACGGTCCGGCGACGGGAAGCGGCGCGATATTTGGCGATGACGCCCTGCTGCGGGGCGAAGAGATAGACGAGCGTGAACGCCGCGCCCTGGACCAGGACGACCATGGCGCCGGGGGCGGTGTCGAGGTGGTAGCTGAGATAGAGGCCCGCGACCGAGCAGGTGGCCGAGACGGTGGGCGCGATCAGCAGCATGTGGCCGAACCGGTCGGTGAGCAGGTAGGCGGTCGCGCCGGGGATGATCAGCATGGCCACCACCAGGATCACGCCCACCGCTTGCAGCGCCATCACCGAAGTGAGGGCCAGCAGTGCCAGCAGCGCCGCGCCGAGGGTGCGCGGGCGCAGGCCCAGGGCGTGCGCGTGGGTGGGATCGAACGCGTACAGGGTGAAGTCGCGCCGCTTGGAAACCAATGCGGCCAGCACGATTCCGGCCAGCACCGCGACCTGGATCAGTTCCGCCCGGCTGACGCCGAGCAGGTTGCCGAAGATGATGTGGTTGAGATCGGTCTGGCTGGGCGTCACCGACACCAGCACCAGCCCGAACGCGAACAGTGTGGTGAACACGATGCCGATGGCGGCGTCCTCCTTCACCCGGCTGGTATTGCGCACCACGCCGATCAACGCGACGGCCAGGAACCCGAACAGCACCGCGCCCACCGCGAACGGTGCACCCACGATGTAGGCGAGCACCACCCCGGGCAGCACCGCGTGCGACACCGCGTCACCCATCAGCGACCAGCCGATCAGCACCAGCCAGCAGGACAGCACCGCGCACACCACGGCGGTGATCACACAGGTGACCAGCGCCCGGGTCATGAAGTCGTAGGACAGCGGTTCGATCAGGAATTCGGTGGGGCTCATACTCATCCGGCCTTCGGGAGATCGTCGGAATCGCGGTCGAGCACGTCGATCCCGAAGGCGCGCGCCAGATTCTCCGGCCGCAGCACCTCCACCGGGTCGCCGTGCGCGAGCACGCCGCGCATCAGCAGCACCGCGTCATCGGCCAGCGCGGGCAGGGAATGCAGATCGTGGGTGGAGATGAGTACCGCGGCGCCGTCCGCCGCGAGTTCACGCAGCACGCCGGTGATGGTGGCCTCGGAGCGCTTGTCGACGCCGGCGAACGGTTCGTCCAGCAGCAGAATGGTCGCGCCCTGGGCGAGCCCGCGCGCGACGAACGCCCGCTTGCGCTGCCCACCCGAGAGCTGCCCGATCTGGCGGTGCGCCAGTTCGGTGAGCTCCACCCGCTCCAGCGCCCGCGCGACCGCGTCCTGGTCGGCGCGCCGCGGTCGCCGGGTGAAACCCAGGTGCCCGTAGCGCCCGGTCATGACCACGTCGTACACCGAGAGCGGGAAGCTCCAGTCCACGTCCTCGCTCTGCGGCACATAGCCGAGCTTGCCCGCCCGCCGCGCCGCGGTATGCGAGCCGCCGTCGATCCGCACCGTCCCGCGATCCGGATCCGCCAGTCCCATAATGGTTTTGAACAGCGTGGACTTACCGGACCCGTTCATGCCGACGAGTCCGCAGATCCGCCCGTAGCGCAGGGACACGGTGACGTCCTCGAGCGCGAGGACGTCACCGTAGTGCACGGTGACCGCATCGACATCGATGGCGAGGCTCATGGTTTTCTCCCGGTCAATGCGGTGCTGATCGTGGTCGCGTCGTGGCGCAGCAGGTCCAGGTAGGTGGGCACCGGTCCGTCCGCCTCCGACAGCGAATCCACGTACAGCGTTCCGCCGAACCGGGTTCCGGTGGCTTCGACCACCCGCTGCATGGGTGCGTCGGACACGGTGGACTCGCAGAACACCGCGGGCACCCGATCGGCGCGCACGAATTCGATGGTGGAGGCGATCTGCTGCGGTGTCGCCTGCTGTTCGGCGTTGACCGCCCAGATGTACTTCTCGGTGAGCCCGGCGTCGCGGGCCAGGTAGGAGAACGCGCCCTCGCAGGTGACCAGTGCGCGTTCGTTCGGCGGCAGCACGGACAGGGTGGTGGTGAGATCGGTGTGCACCCGTTGGAGTTCGGCCTTGTAGGCGGTGGCGTTGGCGCGGAAGTCGGCGGCGTGTGCGGGATCGAGTTTCTCGAACGCGCGCACCATGTTGTCGACGTAGGTCTGCACGTTCAGCGGGGACATCCAGGCGTGCGGGTTGGGTTTGCCCTGGTAGGCGTCCTCGCCGATGGGGATGGGCGTGATGCCGTCGCTGACCACCACGTGCTCGACGCGCACGTCGTCGACGAATTGCGCGAACCACGCCTCCAGGTTGAGCCCGTTGTCGAGGATCAGATCGGCTTTGGCGGCGGTGCGGATGTCGCCGGGTGTCGGCTCGTAGCCGTGGATCTCCGCGCCCACCTTGGTGATCGACTCCACCGCGAGGTGTTCCCCGGCGACATTGCGGGCGATATCGGCGAGCACCGTGAAGGTGGTGAGTACCACGGGTTTCCCCGCGCGCGCGGCGGTGCCGCCGCAGGCGGTGAGCGTGGCGCACACGGCGACGGCCAGGGCGAGCGCGCGCAAGGGGACACGCCGCGAACGGTACAACCAAACCTTCATACGCCTGAATGATAAGTTCGGTTAGCCGAACTTACAACCCCAGCCTTTGCGAACAGACCGGCCTGAACGGTGCGATCACTCCTGACCTGCTGCGACGATGCCGCGCGCGCGGGCTGCGCGCAACCAGTCGGCGAACTCGGCGAGCAGGCGCCGATACAGTTCGGCGTCGTCCATCCGGTCGATATCGTCGGCGGTGAAGAAGCCCGCGTTGTCGACCGCGCGGCCGTCCATCTCGTCGAGCGTGCGCAGCACGCCGTAGTTCGCCTGGCCCAGGCCGACGAACTGCCAGAACGCGGGCAGCCGGGAGGCCTCGCGCATCAGGTCGGTGATCTGCTGCTTCTGTTTGAAGCCGCCATCGGTGAAGAACAGCACCAGGGTCGGTTCGGCGCCGGGGCGCAGGGTGTCGATGATGGCGCGCATGATCGGCAGCTCGTCGTTGCGCAGGCCGAGCCGGTCATAGTCCAAACCCGCGTGCTTGCCGGTCAGATGCAGGTAGGTGTGTGCCCACTGTTCGCTGTCGGCGACCGTGATATCCGGCAGCTTCAGGAATTTCAGCGCGTACAGGTACGCCTCGAGCGTGCCGTCGTCGTCGAGCTGGGTGGCGATCGGGACGATCCGCTCGACCACCCGGTGCACCACCTTGGTGTTGTACTGCTTGGCGATACTGCCGGTCTTGTCGATCACCAGCACCACGCGCGCCCGCTCGTGCGCCGAGTCGCGGCTGTGCAGCACCTCGGCCACCACGCGCTTGCGCATATCGAGCTTCGCCCGCCGTTCCGGCGGCAGCGCGGCCTCACCCGGCACCGTGCGCACCGAAAACCCGGCGGGTTCGTCCTCGTCGACGCTGACGCCGTGATCGGTCACCAGATCGGCGAAACCGCCCGCGTAGCCCTGCCCGACCGCCCGCGCCTTCCAGCCGCCGTCGCGGCGGTACAGCTCCAGCGCGATCACCACCGATTCGGTGTCGAGACCTTCGATTCGATACTCGTACAAGGGGTTTCCCGCGTCGTCGGCGACCGTGACGACCGGCGGCACGCCCTGCCCGAAGCTGGCCGCGATGTCCTCGAGCGTGAGAACCGCACGCAGCTGGGCGATCTCGGCGGGCAGATCGGCCAGCGTGACCGCCAAACCATCCGCGCGCAGCTCGACCCCCGGCGCCACCGGCTGATTGAAGAACACGAAATCCGCGTCCGAGCGCACGGTGCCGGCCACCGTCACCAGTAGGGCCGACAGATCCGCACCCGCGGCCTGGAACCCGAGCACCACCCGGGGCGCGGTCAACGCGCCGTTCTGCCCCTTGATCAGTATGTTCACCCGAAATCTCCGCACTCGACCGTGATTCGGGTCAGAGTATCCCCGGTCGCGCAGTTACGGGCCGACTTGCGGTGGCCCGGTGGACGATTCATCAGCTGCGGTAATCGCCCGCCCACCGATAAAAGTGTTGACATCGCCGACGCGCTGGCAAACACTGCAACCAGACAGCAGCCTGGGGAGGAGCTCTCGTGCGTAGTAAGCGCATGGCGTCGATCGCGTGGAAGACACTGATCGTCGGCATATTGATTCTGGTCTTCTTCATGCCGAGAGACCACACTCCGGATCTGAAGGTCATGTGCGACAACGAGCGGATGACGCCGGGCACCACATGTATCAGTACCGACAGCAGCAAAGCCGGCACCTATGAGGAGCGGGTGCAGCGCGAGATCGACAACGCCGAGTCCGCGCGGCGCCGCGACGAGAAGTGGGGCACCGAGCTGACGATCCTGGGCGGCGCTATCACCGCGCTTTCTCTCGCCGCGCTGATCGGCGGCCTGGTGGGCATGCTCCGGGCGCGGCAAACCGTCGCCCCGGCCGATCAGGGCTGGTGGAGTCAGAACTCATGAGTGACGGCACCCGCGAAGCAGCGGAAATGCAGCGGTGGCGCAACCGGGTTGCCCAACTCGGGCCACGCACCGAAGCGGTGCCCGAGGATGCGCTCGCCATGGCGGGCCGGGCCGGCCTGGGCCGGCATCAGAACTGGTTCGGCGAGCCCAAGGGGCCGTCGGTAGCCTGGTCGATCGGCTGCGGCACGGTGATCGCAGTCATCGGTGTGGCGATCGCGCTGTTGCTGTCCGGCTGGTGGATCGCGATCCCGATCGTCCTCGCCGCCGGCGGCGTGCTCTTCGCGGCCTACGCCTACTTCGGCCCGGACGAGGTCGCCGAGCAGGTCTACGTCTTCGAGCACGGCATGATCCACCGCGAGTCCAAAGGTCAGCTGACCGTGCTGCGCTGGTCGGAGATCCGCCTCCTGGCCAATGTGACCCGCCACTACTCACAGGGCGGGTATTACACCCGCTCGTCGCACAACTACACCCTGTTGCGCGCCGACGGCGGCAAGACCTTCTTCACGCACCTGCTCTTCCCGGACGGTGAACTCGCCGTCCTCGGCGAGCTGATCGAACAGCGGGTCACCGAGGTACGGGTGCCCAAGGCCATCGAAGCGGTAAGCGCCGGACAGCGCCTCGACTTCGGCGACCTCATCATCGACGCGTCCGGCATCTCCAGCAAACACGGCACCCTGCCGTGGCCGGAGGTCGAATCGGTCGAGCCGAAGGAAGGCAAGATCGTCATCAAGAAATCGGGCAACTGGCTGCGCTGGTCCAAGACCCCGGTCAGCGAGATCCCCGACGTCTCGGTCCTGCTCCTGCTCAGCGCCGCGCTACGCGCTACAGCGGGTGGCCGATGACGCTCTGACGGGTCGGCGGCCCACAGCTAGTAATGAGTCACAACAGGCAGTTCAGCCTCCCCGGCCTTGCATTATGTCGTTAGCGGCATATATTCTGGCGTAGTGGATGGCCTGTTCGCGATCGAGATCGAGCCTGAGGTGCGGGATTGGCTGGAAGCGCTGCCGGCCAGGCACTTTCTCGAGATCGACGCCTATGTCGGCCTGCTCGCCGAGCATGCGGAATCCTTGGGTGAGCCCTATGCGGGACATCTGGGCGACGGTGTGCGCGAGTTACGTCCGACGCTGGATGGTGCCGCCATTCGTATTACATACTGGCTCGCACCTGGTCGGCGAGCGATCCTGCTGACTGTGTTCCGCAAGACGCGAATGCGCGAGGATACCGAGGTCAAGCGAGCGAAGCTCGCCCAGCAGACCTGTCTGGCCCGAACATGAGCCTGCCCATCAAGAGTTCATTCGCACAATCGAGAAGGGAGAATTGGACCGATGAGCCATGCACGCTGGAAGACCCTCCGAGAACGCAAACTTGCCGAGGGCTACACCGAACCTGAAGAGATCACCGAGGCACGTCGGGAAATTCAGCTCTCGATGGCGCTGGCCGAAGCCGTATACAACCGCCGTGTGGAGCTCGGGTTGACTCAGGCGGAACTCGCGAAGCGTGCGGAGTTGACACAGGCGAAGATCTCGCGCATCGAAGGCTCCGATACGGTGCCGACACTTCCGCTGCTCGCCCGGCTTGCGAAAGCCCTCGACGCCACGCTCGATATCGCTCTTGACGCGGAGGATGCGCGAGTGAACTTCACTGGCCACCGCGCGGACGTAGTCTGACACCAGCACCGATCCGCTGGTGCGAGCGTGGCGGGGGTCGCGGACGCTCTGATAGGGTCGCGGCAGCTGGATCGTTGCAGGTGAGAGGGTGGGGAGATGACGCGCCGAGTCGGAATTCTGCTGGCCGCGGTCCTGATCGCGCCGGTGCTGGCGGCATGTGAGAGCACGACGGGCGGGAGTCCGACCACTAGTGCCGCGCCGGTGAGCCTGTGGAATCCGTGTACGGAGATTCCCGATGCGACGTTGACGGCGGCGGGGTTGCGGCCGGAGACAGAGGAGACCGGGATCGGTGGGGTGCATCAGGATGGGTGGGAGATCTGTGCTTGGAAAGGCAAGAACTTCTATGTCAGCGTCTACTCCGCAGCACGACCAGTCGCGGACATCGAATCCAAGGCTGGCAACGTCGAGTTTCGGGATGCGTCGATCGCGGGTCGTGCGGGTCGCCAGTTCAAGATCGAGGGTGCGTCCAAGGATCTCGGCTGCGATGTGGTCTTTCCCGCTGCTCAGGGGCTATTTCAACTCCAGGTGTTGAATGCTTATGGTTCCGCCGACCTCGAAGATCCGTGCGCTGTTCTGCGTCGTGTTGGCAATTCGATCGTTCCAGTTCTACCGAAGTGACATCGGGGGGAGTCAGGTATGAGTCAGGATGAAGTTGCGAAGTGGGAGCGGTTCGCCGCGGCCGTACGATCGGGTGAGCTATTTCTGGACAGCGAAGACGTTGCCAAACAATGCCTGGCGGCGTGCGATAAACGAGTAACTGAACTTCAAGACATGACCGCCTTGGTCCGTCAAGCGCAGACTGTCTCCGGCTTCGGCAATTTCCCCATGGCAGACCAGCTCGTCGGACAATTCAAGACGCAAGCGACGGGCCTGGACAATTCGATCGACAAAGTGATTCAGGCTCACATCGACGTCGTGAAGGACATGGGCGAAATCATGGCCCTCTCCGTCAAACGCATCACCGGCCAGGACATCACCAATACCGTCCACTTCAACACCAAGGTCGGTGGGTAGGCCATGCAGTTACCCGGAATGTTCAGCTGGTCCATCGGTGACCTGGGCTCGGCCATGGGTAAGAGCCTGACCAACTTCATCGCCGGTGGGGAGCCCGACAAGGGTGTCGACCCCAACAAGGTCCAGACCCAGTACAACAACCAGCGAAATACTGTACGCAAGAACGCTTCCGAATCCGGTTTCCAAGGGGACTACCGCAATCCGGCCGTCACCACGACCGACAATTTCCTCGGTTACAAGACCACACAGGCGCTGCGTGAGCGCGTCGACAAGATCACCATCACCTCGGTCGCCGATCTCGAGAAGGCCTGGACCGGTATCGCCACCAAGGCCGAATCCTCGCTGACCGCCTTCAACGCCGCGATGGCCAAGGCCACCGATCAGAGTGTCTGGCGCGGCGCGAGCCGTGACGCCGTCGCCCAGGCCGTCACCGACTACAGCACCAAGGCGGTGCAACTGGCGAATTCGGCCAAGCTGACCAGCTCCAAGGTCGCCGAGCTGAAGACCGGCCTGGAGCCGACCTACGCGCTGGTACCGCACGCCCCTGATCATCGTTCCGGCTGGGACAACACCCGCAGCTGGATCGCGGGCCGCGGCTGGCGCAGCAACAGCGAGGCCGAGGACACCGCGTTCACCGAGGCGGTGCGTGTGCTGGACACCGTGTACGCCCCCGTCATCAAGGAATCCGACACCGGCGTCCCGGTAATCCCGAAGCCGGACAGTCAGGTGTCGAAGAATCCGACCGAGCCGGTCACGCCGAAGCCGAACACCGGGGTGAATCCGAAGACTTCCGAGCCGGTCACCGCCAAGCCGGAGACCGAGGATCCGACTGTCCCGGCGAATACCGGCGCGCCGACGACCGACCCGAACGCCACCACTCCCGCGTCGACCACACCGGCTTCGACCACCGGCACGCCGACCTCCACCACTCCGGCGTCGACGAACCCGACCACTCCGACCACCGGGACACCGTCCGGCACCCCGGGGGCTGGTACGCCTCGATCCGGCACGCCTCGATCCGGGACGCCCGGGACCGGCACTCCGCGTTCAGGCACACCGGCCGCGCCGCGCACCATCGCGGGCACTCCGAATTCCGCTGCCGCCGTGGCCAATTCGGCTGCTTCGCGGGCCGCGAGCGCCGGTGCCCGCAACGGCATGCCGGGTATGGGCGGCATGAATCCGCGCAATGGCAAGGGCGAGGACGACGAGTCGACGAAGGGTATCCCGGACTATCTGATCACCCAGGAGCACGGCGACGAGGTCACCGGCCTGGACAGCATTCCGAAAGTGGTGCCGCCGGTCATCGGCGCATAGCCTTGGCGGACAGGATATTTCGGATGGCGGTCATGCGGGAGTGGCGCTGGAGCGCGCTCGAATTCCGGGTGCTGTGGGAGTCCACCGGGCGCGATGTGCTGCCGTATCCGCTGCGGCATCGGCCCTCGGAACTGATTCGCGAGGATTACGACCGCACCCGCCGGGAGGCGGCGAAACGTCTTGTCGCGCAGTGGGATGACGATCTGGTGCAGGCGGTGCTCGTGCTGCTGGAGCCAGAGGTGCGGGTCGAGGTGGCGGGCATGCTCGGCCCGCGCAAGGATGGTCGCCTGCGCTTGCACGCGGCCAGGCGTGCGGAGTACGGCGCGCTGGCCGTGCAGGAGCCCGGCCGCGATCCCGAGGAGGCCGGCGATGTGCGCCTGAGCCTTTTCGCCGCGGACCTGCTCGCACCGGCCGTGGTCCGTCAGCTCCCGAAATGCGCTCGGGGCCAGGGCAAACCGATCCAGATCCCGGTCGCGGAGCTCGACGACCCGCTCCCCGTCGCCCGCGACCACTGGCGTCCCACGCCCCGCGAGGAGTTCGAAACCTTCCTGCGCCGCCCCAGCACCGCCACCATCCACGTCGCCGTCTACCCCTTCGGCAGCGTCGACAACCGCCACACCGAGGGCCGCAAGGACTTCCAGCTCACCGACGTCGAAAACGACGGCCGCTACGTAACCTTCGGCACCCACACCGTCTACATCAAGCCCACTGAATCCCCCCGCGTAACCCGCACCCTGTCCGACATGATCACCGCCACCCTCCGCGAAGTCCACACCGGCGACCACGCCCCCCGCTGATCCTCCATCGCCGGCCGGGCCCGCTATCCGGATTGCCGTGCGGCGTAGACGAATTCGCGCATCAGGTCGTGATCTTTGACGCCGCGGCTGGATTCGACGCCGCTGGAGACGTCGACGCCCCAGGGGTGGGCGGTGGTGATGGCGGCGGCGACGTTGGCGGGGGTGAGGCCGCCGGCGAGCAGCCATCGGCCGGTGGGGCGGGTGGTGTTGAGGGCGGTGAGGTCCCAGGGTTCGCCGGAGCCGGCGACGGGGGAGTCGAGTAGGAGCCATTCCTCGCCGTAGGCGCCGGTGCGCACGTCGGTGTCGGCGGTGAGCGAGGTGGCACGCAGCAGTCGCAGGCCGGCGAGTTGCTCGAAGGCTGCGCGCGGGTAGGAGCCGTGCAATTGCAGGGCATCGACGCCCGAATTCCGGGCCAGCTCACCGGCTTCGGCAGGCGAAATGCCGTGCACCACAGCCACGGACAGCATGTGTGAGGGCACGCCGGCGCGCAGCCGCCGGGCGGTGTCGACGGAGATCCGGCGTGGGCTGGTGGTGAGCACGAAGCCCACGGCGTCGGCGCCGGCGTCCACCGCCGTGGCAACATCCTCCTCGGTGCGCAGACCGCACAGCTTGACGAACATGCCGCAAACCCTATGCGAACGGCGGATCGACGCCGGGCGGGCGGTCGCCGGAGCTGTGCTGGAGGCCACACGCTGAGAACGAGTCCGCCACGCTGCCAATGGCTTTCGGAAACCGGGCGGTCTATTTTGCGTTACTTAGCCCACCTAGCTTTCGGACCTGTGAAAACCCCTGCCGCGCCGCTGCTCGCCCTCGGCGCCATGGTCTCGATCCAAGTCGGTTCCGCTATCGCGAAGTACCTGTTCGACCTGCTGGGTGTGGGTGCGACGGCCAGCCTGCGGCTGCTGCTGGCCGGGGCGATCGCCCTGCTGCTGTGGCGTCCCGTGCTGCGCCTGCACCGCGCCGCCCTGCCCGGCGTGCTCGGGCTCGGCACGGCCATCGCGGGCATGAACGCCACCTTCTACGCGGCAATCGACCGGATTCCGCTCGGCATGGCGGTGACCATCGAATTCCTTGGCCCGCTGACCGTGGCGGCGATCGGCTCACGTCGTTTGCGGGACACGCTGTGGGTACTGCTGGCGGGCGGCGGAGTGCTCTTGCTCATGGAGTCGCACGGGCCGGTTTCCTGGACGGGAGTGTTGTTCGCGATCGGGTCCGGCGCATGCTGGGGCAGCTATATCGCGTGCGGCGCGCTGGTCGGCAAGCACACCGAGGGCCACGACGGACTCGCCTGGGCGATGGCGTGCGGTGGGCTGCTGGCGCTGCCGGTGGGGCTGGCCGAGGCAACGCCACTGGTGCTCGACCCGCTGGTACTCCTGGCTCTGCTCACGGTCGCCGTCCTGTCCTCGCTGCTGCCGCACGCGCTGGAGCTGACGATCCTGCGCCGCCTCACGGCCGCCACCTTCGGCGTCATGATGAGCCTGATGCCCGCGGTCGCCGCGCTGGCGGGCCTGCTGCTCCTGGATGAGATGCTGCGCCCGGCCCAGTGGGCGGGTATCGCCGTCGTGGTGCTCGCCGCTGCCGGTGCCGCACGCGAGGAGATGTCTCCGGCGCCCGCGATTCCGACCGGTGGGCCCGCGGTGGTTGCCGAGTATGGAGTTCGGCCGCTGGCTTCAGCGACGCTGACCGGTCCGTCTGTAGTACTGGCCGAGCACGGAGCCCGCCGCCCGGAGGCCGCGTCGCCGACCGATCCGCAGGCCGAGCACGGAGCCCGCCGCCCGGCCGTCGCGTCGCCGGCCGATCCGCAGGCCGAGTGCGGCGGCCGGCCTTCGGCACCCGCGGTGATGTGCGCCGACCACCGTGACCGGCGCACAGCACGCAGTGCGTCCGCACCCGAACCGCTGGCGCGTGAAGTGCCGGTCCCGGCACTGAATTGAGCCGCCCGGCATCGCGACCACACCGGTTGCCGACTGGCTGCTGATCCCCGGAATCACCCCGGCGTGGCCCGCTGATCTGGGCTTTCGTCTGTGCTCTACTCGACGGGCGAGCCCTATTGCTGGCTATTGGCTGTGGTGTCGAAAGGGTGATTTCGATGATGCGGGAGGCTCCCGGGCCGGGCGAAACCGGTGAACTGCTGCTGCGTTCGGCCCGCTACTTCCGACCCGGCACCCCCGCAGCGGATCTGCACAGCGAACAGATCGTGGGCGGACGCGAAGGCGACGTGTTCTACCGCGACCGCTGGAGCCACGACAAGATCGTGTACTCCACCCACGGCGTGAACTGCACCGGCTCCTGCCGTTGGAAGGTCTACGTCAAGGACGGCATCATCACCTGGGAGACCCAGGCCACCGACTATCCCTCGGTCGGCCCGGATCGCCCCGAGTACGAGCCGCGCGGCTGCCCGCGCGGCGCGTCGTTCTCCTGGTACACCTATTCGCCGACCCGGGTGCGCTACCCGTATGTGCGCGGTGTCCTGGTCGAGCTGTATCGCGAGGCGCGCCGCCGCCTCGGCGACCCGGTGCTGGCGTGGGCCGATATCCAGGCCGACCCGCAGCGCCGCCGCCGCTACCAGCAGGCCCGCGGCAAAGGCGGACTGGTCCGCGCCACCTGGGACGAGGCCATCGAGATCGCCGCCGCCGCGCACGTGCACGCCATCAAGACCCACGGCCCGGACCGGATCGCCGGGTTCTCGCCGATTCCGGCCATGTCGATGGTCTCGCATGCCGCGGGCGCGCGGTTCATGAGTTTGATCGGCGCGCCCATGCTGTCGTTCTACGACTGGTACGCCGATCTGCCGGTGGCCTCGCCGCAGGTGTTCGGTGACCAGACCGATGTTCCCGAATCCGGGGACTGGTGGGATGCCGCGTACCTGATCATGTGGGGTTCGAATGTCCCGGTGACCCGCACCCCGGACGCGCACTGGATGGCCGAATCCCGGTATCGCGGACAGAAAGTCGTGGTCGTCGCCCCCGATTACGCGGACAATGCCAAGTTCGCCGACGAGTGGCTGCACCCGCATCCAGGCACCGACGGCGCGCTGGCCCTGGCCATGGGGCATGTGCTGCTCAAGGAGTGTTTCGTCGATCGCGAGGTCCCGTTCTTCGGCGACTATGTGCGGCAGTTCACCGATCTGCCGTTCCTGGTGACGCTGGTGGAACGCGACGGCGCCTATGTGCCGGACAAATTCGTGCGCGCCACCGATCTCGGCGACACGGGCGAGGGTGCGCAGTGGAAGACCGTGGTGCTCGACGAGGCCACCGGCGCCCCGGTGGTGCCGAACGGCTCGCTCGGTTTCCGCTGGACCGAATCCGGCGCCGGCCGTTGGAATCTGGACCTCGAGGACACCCGCCCGCTGCTGTCGGTGGCCGAGCACGGCATCGGCGTGCAGGTGCTGCTGCCGCGCTTCGACACCGAGGGCGGCGAGCACGGGCAGGGACGTGGCGAGACCATGCGCCGCGGCGTCCCGGCACTGCGGCTGACGGAGGACGGTCCGGTGGTGACCACCGTCTTCGATCTGCTGCTGGCCCAATACGGTGTGGCGCGAACGGATCTGCCCGGCGACTGGCCGACCGGATACGACGATGCCTCCTCGCCCGGAACACCGGCCTGGTCCGAGCGGATCACCTCGGTGCCCGCCGCCCGGGCGGTCAAGATCGCGCGCGAATTCGCCGCGGTGGCCGAGGAATCCCGTGGCCGGTGCATGATCCTGATGGGCGCGGGCACCAATCACTGGTTCCACTCCGAGACCATCTACCGCGCCTTCCTGTCGCTGCTGCTGCTCACCGGCTGTCAGGGCCGCAACGGCGGCGGGTGGGCGCACTATGTCGGGCAGGAGAAGTGCCGCCCGGTGACCGGCTGGGCGAGTCTGGCCTCGGCCAACGACTGGTCTCGCCCGCCACGCCAGATGATCGGCACCGCATGGCATTTCACCAATACCGACCAGTGGCGCTACGACCACTTCACCGCCGATGTGCTGGCCTCGCCGTTGGGCACGGGCCGGTTCGAGGGCATGACCGGGATCGATGTGCTGGCCAAGTCCGCGCGCCTGGGCTGGATGCCCTCGTATCCGACGTTCGATCGCAACCCGCTGGATCTGGCCGACGAGGCGCAGGCGGCGGGCAAGTCGCCGATCGATCACGTGGTCGACGAATTACGGGACGGCCGACTGAGTTTCGCGGTCGAAGACCCCGATGCCCCGGAGAACTGGCCGCGCGTGCTCACCCTGTGGCGGTCGAATCTGTTCGGTTCCTCGGCCAAGGGCGCGGAGTACTTCAGCAAACACCTGCTGGGCACGCATTCCTCGCTGCGCGCCGAACCCGCGCCGCCGCACCTGCGGCCGCGGGATGTGGTGTGGCGCGAGGACGCGCCCGAGGGCAAACTCGATCTGCTGCTCACCATCGACTTCCGCATGACCTCCTCGACGCTGCTCTCCGATATCGTGCTGCCGGCCGCGACCTGGTACGAGAAGCACGATCTGTCCTCCACCGACATGCACCCCTACGTGCACTCGTTCGCCCCGGCGGTGGACCCGCCGTGGCAGGCGCGCACCGACTTCGACGCCTTCTACGAGCTGGCCGCCCGTTTGAGCGAACTGGCGGCCGGGCACCTCGACACCCGCCGCGACGTGGTGGCGACCGCGCTGCAACACGACACCGCCGCCGAGACCGCGCAACCGGGTGGCGTGGCGCTGGATTGGCGTGCGGGCGAATGCGAGCCGATCCCGGGCCAGACCATGCCCGGCCTGGCCGTGGTGGAACGCGACTACACCGCCATCGCCACCAAATTCGCGGCGCTGGGCCCGCTGGTCGACAAGCTCGGCCTGCCCGCCAAGGGCATCATGCTGCGTCCCGACGCGGAGATCGACTACCTGCGCGGCATCAACGGGGTGGTGGCCTCCGGCGTCGCGGCCGGGCGGCCCGCACTCGACACCGCCGTCAAGGCCGCCGATACGATTCTCGCGCTGTCCGCAACCACCAACGGGCGCTTGGCCGTTCAGGGTTTCGAGACGCTGACCCGGCGCACCGGCCAGCCCATGGCGCACCTGGCCATGGAGAAGGAGGGCGTGCGCATCACGTACGCCGACACCCAGGCCGCGCCGGTGCCGGTGATCACCTCGCCGGAATGGTCGGGCAGCGAATCAGGCGGCCGCCGGTACGCGCCGTTCACCCTGAACACCGAGCATCTCAAGCCCTTTCACACGCTGACCGGACGACAGCACTTCTTCCTCGATCACGACTGGATGCACGAGCTGGGCGAGGCGCTGCCGGTGTACCGGCCGCCCCTGGACATGCGGCGGCTCTTCGGCGAACCCGCGCTGGGCCCGGACGGTCAGCGCGAGGTGACGGTGCGCTACCTGACCCCGCACAACAAGTGGTCGATCCACTCCGAGTACCAGGACAACCTGTTCATGCTGTCGCTGTCGCGGGGTGGGCAGGGCATCTGGATGTCGGTCGAGGACGCCGCGGCGATCGGCGTCGCCGACAACGACTGGATCGAGGCGGTGAACCGCAACGGCGTAGTGGTGGCGCGCGCCGTCGTCTCCCCGCGCATGCCGCGCGGAACGGTGTACATGCACCACGCGCAGGAGCGCACCGTCAATGTCCCGAAGTCCGAAACCGATGGTCGCCGTGGCGGTTTCCACAACTCGCTGACCCGGGTCCTGCTCAAACCCACCCACCTGATCGGCGGCTACGCCCAATTGTCCTGGGCATTCAACTATTTCGGTCCCACCGGCAACCAGCGTGACGAGATCACCGTGATCCGCCGCCGCTCCCAGGAGGTGACGTACTGATGCGCGTGATGGCACAGATCGCGATGGTGATGAACCTGGACAAGTGCATCGGCTGTCATACCTGCTCGGTGACCTGCAAGCAGACCTGGACGAACCGGGCCGGCATGGAGTACGCCTGGTTCAACAATGTCGAAACCCGTCCGGGACAGGGCTATCCGCGCCGTTACGAGGACCAGAACGAGTGGAAGGGCGGCTGGACGCTCACCCGGCGCGGCAAGCTGAAGCTCAAACAGGGTTCGCGAGCATGGAAATTGGCGAGCATCTTCGCCAATCCGGTCATGCCCACCCTTCGTGACTACTACGAGCCGTGGACCTACGACTACCGCAACCTCACCGACGCGCCCCTGGGGGACGACTATCCGGTCGCGCCGCCGCGATCGCTGATCACGGGCAAGCCCATGGCGGTCGAATGGTCCGCCAACTGGGACGACAACCTCGGCGGCGCGGCCGAACTCGGTCCCGCGGACCCGAATGTGGTGAAGATGCGCGAAGAGGTGGGGGAGAAGATCCGCTTCACCTTCGAAGAGAGCTTCATGTTCTACCTGCCGCGCATCTGCGAGCACTGCCTCAACCCGGCGTGTGTCGCGTCGTGCCCGTCCGGCGCGATCTACAAGCGCGCCGAGGACGGCATCGTGCTGGTCGATCAGGACCACTGCCGGGGGTGGCGGCAGTGCGTCACCGGCTGCCCGTACAAGAAGATCTACTTCAATCACAACACCGGCAAGGCCGAGAAGTGCACGTTCTGCTATCCCCGCGTGGAGGTGGGGCTGCCGACCGTATGCTCGGAGACCTGCGTGGGCCGGCTGCGCTACCTCGGCGTCATGCTCTACGACGCCGACCGGGTCGCCGGGGCGGCGGCCACCAAGGACGAGAAACAGCTCTACCGAGCCCAATTGGACTGCTTCCTCGATCCCGAGGACCCGCAGGTGCGGCGGGCCGCCGAACGCGACGGCATCTCCCGCGAATGGATCGACGCCGCGCGCCGTTCGCCGGTGCACGCGCTGATCAGCACCTACCGGGTGGCGCTGCCGCTGCACCCGGAATACCGCACCATGCCGATGGTCTGGTACATCCCGCCGCTGTCCCCGGTGGTGGACGCGGTGGCCGACACCGGATTCGACGGCGAGGACGCGGGCAACCTGTTCGGGGCGATCGACGCCCTGCGGATTCCGCTGCGCTACCTGGCCGAACTGTTCACCGCGGGCGATATCGGCCCGGTGCGCGACAGCCTGAACCGGCTGGCGGCCATGCGATCCCATATGGCCGATATCAATCTCGGGCGCACCGTCACCGAGGACAAGGCCGCGGCCGTCGGTATGAGCGCCGCCGAGATCGAGCGGATGTTCACGTTGCTCGCGATCGCCAAATACGAAGACCGCTACGTGATTCCGACCGCCGCCATGGCCGAGGCGCATGCTCTGGAGGAGTCCGCGATCCAGAGCGGATGCAGCCTGGACTACGAGGGCGGGCCCGGCATGTCCGAGGACGGTTCGTTCGGCGGTGGGTCCGGGCGTAAATCGCTGCCGCTGGTCACCATCGAGAGCTTCCACGCCATGCGCAAACAGCAGACCGCGGACACACCGGAGGAGACGCGGCCGTGAACGACGAGATCGCGCTGGTCTACCGGGCCGCCGCGGCCTGCCTGGCCTATCCGGACGCCGAATTCGACGCGGACATACCGCTGTTCGATTCGGCGCTGGCGCGGGTACGGCATCCGGGCGCTCGACTTCTTCGCGAATTCCTTTCCACCGCAGCGGAACTCGATCTCGACCGGCGTGCCACGGCTTACGTGGACACCTTCGATTTCACCAACCGGCACAGCCTGTACTTGACCTGGTGGACCGACGGCGACACCCGTAACCGAGGCGCTGCGCTGGTGCGGTTCAAGGACTACTACCGCGCACGCGGCTTCGATTTCGGCGGTGACGAACTGCCCGACTTCCTGCCCGCTGTCCTCGAATTCAGCGCCCTGGCCCGCACCACCGCGCTGCTGCTCGAGCATCGGCCCGCGCTGGAACTGCTTCGAATCGCCCTGCGCGACAAGGACAACGCCTATGCAGCCGTGCTGGCCGGAATCTGCGCGACCCTGCCCGGACCCTCGCCGCGTGACCGGGCCGCAGCCCGGGCCATGGCGCGCGGCGGGCCGCCCCGCGAGTCGGTCGGCCTGGAACCCTACGGACATCTCGCCATGCTGCCCCTGCTGACAGGAGACCGTCGATGAGCATCTTCCTGTGGGGTGCGCTGCCGTACCTCGTCCTCGCGCTGCTCGCCACCGGCCTGGCCTGGCGCTACCGCTACGACAAGTTCGGCTGGACCACCCGCTCCTCGGAACTCTACGAATCCCGCCTGCTGAACATCGCCTCGCCGATGTTCCACTACGGCATCCTGTTCGTCTTCCTCGGCCACATCATGGGCCTGTTCATCCCGGCGAGCTGGACCGACGCGCTGCACTTCGACGAGCACGCCTACCACCTGGTCTCGCTGTTCGCGGGCACCGCCGCCGGCGCGCTGACCGTTCTCGGCATCGCCATGCTCATCTACCGGCGTCGCACCAATGCCGGTGTCTTCCACGCCACCACCCGCAACGACAAGCTCATGTACCTGGTGCTGGTCGGCGCGATCGTCACCGGCATGTTCGCCAAACTGAGCCATTCCAGCATCGACGAGGGCTACGACTACCGCTCCACCATCGCGCCCTGGGCGCGCAGCATCTTCACCCTGCGGCCCGAGGTCGATCTGATGGCCGGTGCGCCCACCGCCTTCCAGATCCACGCCGTGATCGGCATGCTGCTGTTCGCGCTGCTGCCGTTCACCCGGCTCGTGCACATCTTCAGCGCCCCGGTGCAGTACCTGTTCCGGCCCTACATCGTCTACCGCAGCCGCGACCCGCGTCAGCTCGCCGAACGGCCCGCGCGCCGGGGCTGGGAGCGGATCGACGCCGGACGGTAGGGTCGAGGCATGTCCGACCGGCCCTGCGTAGTCGTGGTGATGGGCGTGTCCGGTGCGGGCAAGTCGACGGTCGCCGCCGCGCTGGCCACCGACCTGGGCTGGCCGATGCTCGAGGGTGACGACCTGCATCCGGCGGCCAATATCGCGAAGATGTCGGTGGGCCATCCGCTCACCGACGCAGACCGCGAACCCTGGTTGCGGGATATCGCCCGCTGGATCTCCACGCGGGTCGCCGCCGACGGGTCGGCCGTCGTCACCTGTTCGGCGCTCAAGCGCTCCTATCGCGACCTGCTGCGCGATGGTGTCGCCGACCACCCGGACGCCCGCCTGATCTTCGTCTATCTGCACGGCACCCGCGCGGAACTACACCGGCGCATGGCGCACCGGAAGGGCCACTTCATGCCCGCGTCCATGCTCGATTCCCAACTCGCGACGCTCGAGGACCCCACCGGCGAACCCGGGGTGATCACCCTCGACATCGATCACTCGCCCAGCGAGCTCGCCGCGGCCGCCGAGGCGGCGCTGCGCTGAACCCGCCCGGAATCCCTCCGCCCCCGGCGCGTTGGTACTACCTATGACTACCCGCTTCTCCATCCTGGACCGGTCGCGCACCCGGGAAGGACAGAGCCATCCCGAAGCGCTGCGGGAGACCGTCGAATTCGGCCGGCTCGCCGAGCAGTGGGGGTATCACCGGTTCTGGGTGTCCGAGCACCACAGCGTGCCGGGTATCGCCGGGTCCGCGCCGACCGTGCTCGCGGCAGCCGTGGCGGCGGCGACCTCGCGGATCCGGGTCGGTACCGGTGGTGTGATGCTGCCCAACCATCAGCCGCTGGTGGTGGCCGAACAGTTCGGCGTGCTGGAATCGCTGTTTCCGGGGCGCATCGATATGGGGCTGGGCCGCTCGGTGGGTTTCACCGGCGGGGTGCGGCGGGCGCTGGGCCACGACAAGCAGGACGCCGCCGACTTCGACACCCGATTGACCGAACTGCTCGGCTATTTCGCGGGCGGACGGCAGGGGGTACACGCTTGGCCCGCCGAGGGATTGCCGGTGACCCCGTTCCTGCTGGCCACCGGATCCAGCGCGGAGCGGGCGGCGCGCTTCGGCCTGCCGCTCGTGATCGCCGCCGTCGGGGGTGAACAGGCGATGGTGACCGCGATCGAGCGCTATCGCGCCGACTTCCAGCCCGGCGCCTGGGCCGCCGAACCGTATGTGGTGGTCAGCGCCTCGGTGATGATCGCCGACAGCCGCGCCCAAGCGCACCGGCTCCTGCTGCCGGAAGCCTGGTCGGCGGCCTACTCCCGCACCCACGGCACCTTCCCGCCGCTGCGCGCCCCCGAGGACATCACCCCCGAATCGATGACCGACCGCCAGCGCGCCATCTTCACCGACAGCCTGCGCCCCCACATCCACGGCCCCGAAGCCGACATCCTCCCCACCCTCGAATCCCTGATCACCCGCACCACCGCCGACGAAATCCTGGTCCACACCAGCACTTTCGACCGCACCGCCCGCCTCGAATCCCACCGTCGGCTGGCCGTCGCGGTCGGTCTCGCACCTGGGTGAGTGGGACATGGCTGAGGTAAACGTCGAGTGACTCCCTCGGTCAGGTCCCACTTACCACGGGCCGGGTGAAATGGGCGACCGCTTCGGCGACCGGGGTTGCGCCACCGGTGAGTTCGATGATGACGCGGGTGAGGGCGGGGTGGTGGAGGGTGGCGGCGAGGAAGGCGGCTACGTCGTCGCGGGTGACGTCGCCGTAGTCGATGGCGGGGCCGGCGGTGACGTGGCCGGTGCCCGGGGTGTCGCGCAGCGTGCCGGGGCGCACGATGACCCAGTCCAGGGTGGTGCGGGTCAGGTAGACGTCGGCGAGTTTCTTGACCCGCATGTAGTGCTCGAAGCCGGGGGTGGTGTCGTGGTCGCGGCCGGCCTCGGGGAAGACCGAGACCAGGACGAAACGCGAAACCCCTGCTCGGATCGCGGCTTCGGCGGCCTTCTCCAGACCTTTGCCGTCGATGAGGGTGGTCTGGTCGGTGCCGGTGCCGTGGGCTCCGGCCGAGAACACCACGGCATCGTGACCGGCGATCTTCTCGGCCAGTTCCGCGGCGGACTCCGCGATGAGATCACCCGGCAGAGGAGTGGCGCCTGTCGCGGCGACCACCTCGGCCTGGCTCGGATTGCGGTACATCCCGGTGACCGCGTCACCGCGCTCGGTGAGCAGGCGGGCGAGCCTGCGTCCGACACCACCGGCCGCACCGATCTGGAATACCTTCATGGGCACTCACTGTAGGTAACCGGCTGGACAGTCGGCGGGATTGCCGCCATGATCTCCCGGTACTGCTACTCGAGCTCGGGGTGTGTTTGATGTCGCTGTTGCGAAAATCCGCGTTGGCCTTGGTTATTCCGGCGGCTGCCGCGTCGATGGTCACCGGTGCCGGGTCCGCGCAGGCGGCGCCCGATCTCTACGGGGCCATCGCGGTGCGGACCAAAGGAGTCGGCGCGGCCGCGGACTATCGCACGCAGAAGGAAGCGGACGCGGCGGCCATGAAAGCCTGCGGTGACGCTTCCCTGTGCACCGTGATGGCGCGGTTCTACAACGAGTGCGGTTCGGTCGCCGAACGCGATATCGCCTGGCCGCTCGGCACCAGCCCGAACTATTGGGCCGGTACCGGGCCGACCGCCGCGAAGGCGCACGAAAACGCCATGCGGATGGCCGGTTTGGAGCCGATCTCGATTCCGGGTGTCTGGTGGGTCGCCAAACCCGCCTTCGTCCTGGACACCATCTGCACCTCGAACGCCGGATAGGAGAACCGAACTCATGTCGCTGCCGCGTAAATCGGCCTGGGCCATGGTTGTTCCGACCGTCGGGGTGCTGCTGGCCGCCAATACCGGCTCCGCCCAGGCCACCGATTATCTGTACGGATCGATCGCCCTCGGCCTGGGCACCGTAGGCGAATCCTTCGACTACCCGGACCAGGGCTCCGCCGACGCGGCCGCCCTCGAGGCGTGCCAGAAGGGCAAGCCCAGCGGATGCTGGATCGCGGTCCGAATCCAGAACGAATGCGGTTCGGTCGCCGAATTGGACGTGAAGGCCTTTCCGTGGACGGTGCTCCCGGATGTCCCGGGTCTGTCCGTCCAGCCCCTCTACTACTACGGGACGGGCCCCACGGCCGCGGACGCCGAGGCGGCGGCGATGCGGCTCGCCGACGCGCCCCGCCTCCAATCCGCCACTTTTCAGATCGTCCGCCCGGCGTTCGTCCTGGACACCATCTGCACCTCCAACGCCGGCTGAACTCGTCGCCCCTCGGTCGGCAGGCGGACCGGGGCGGCACTAGATTGGCTCAGGGTCGCAGCGCAATTCGGGTGCTGCGGGGAGGATGTCAGTGGTTTTGCAGGCGGGAACCCAGTTCGCCGGGTTCACCATCGAGCGGCGGCTCGGATCCGGAGGGATGGGCACGGTCTACCTGGCCGGGCATCCCCGGCTACAGCGGCAGGTGGCGCTGAAGGTGCTCGCCAACGCCTTCCTCGCGGATCCCAAGGCGCGCTCGGCTTTCGACCGGGAAGCCACCGTGGCCGCTGGGCTCGACCATCCCAATATCGTGCCCGTATACGACCGCAGCGAGGCCGAGGATCCGGCGCTCTGGTTGACCATGCGTTACATCGACGGCGGTGATGCCGCCAAACTGCTGGACCGGCATCCCGACGGTCTGGACGCGGACCGCGCGGTGCGCCTGCTGACCGGCGCGGCGCACGCGCTCGACTACGCGCACGAGCAGGGCGTCCTGCACCGGGACGTGAAACCGGCGAACCTGCTCATCGAGAACAGCCCGATGCACGGGGAGCGGGCCGTGCTAACCGATTTCGGTATCGCCCGCACCCTGGACGACACCGTCACGCTGTCCGGTATCGCCGCTACCTTCGCCTACGCCGCCCCGGAACGTTTCACCGACGGCCCCACCGACCACCGCGCCGACGTCTACTCCCTGGGCTGCACCCTGTTCCAATTGCTCACCGGCCGAACACCTTTCCCGCGCAAGGACCAGGCGGCGGTGATCGGCGCGCACCTCGGCGCACCGCCACCGGCACCCCGCGACCGCCGTCCCGACCTGCCCGCGGAACTCGACACCGTCATTGCGACCGCCCTGGCCAAATCCCCCGAGGACCGCTACCCCAACTGCACCGCTCTCGCTGAAGCCGCCGCCCACGCCCTCCACTCCGCCGCCCGCGCACACGCCGCAGCGGCCCCCACCGAGACCGGCACCCCACAGAAGGCGCCGCTCCTCACGAAGCCGGGCGTCGCCGATCGGTCCGTGCCGGAGTCGGCGGGTGATGTTTCCGCTCCGGTGGCTGCTGCCCGGCGCGGTGGCCCGAACTCTGACCGGTCCGCGCCGGAGTTGGTGGGCGACGTTTCCGGCCCGGTAGGTGCTGCTCGGCGTGGTGACTTGGATTCTGGCCGGTCCGTGTCGGAGTTGGCGGGTGATGTTTCCGTTTCGGTAGGTGCTGCTCGGCGTGGTGACTTGGACTCTGGCCGGTCCGTGTCGGAGTTGGCGGGTGATGCTTCCGCGTCGGTGGCTGGTGCGTGGCGCGGTGGTCCGAACTCTGATCGGTCCGTGTCGGAGTCGGCGGGTGACGTTTCCGATCCGGTGGCTGGCGCGCGGCGCAGTGGTATGAATTCCGATCGGTTCGTGTCGGACCCGGCCGTCAACTCGCCTGACTCGGAGGCAGCCCACGGGCCTCGCGATGCGAACTCCGCGCCGCCCCGCGGTGTGATGCCGGGCCCGCCGGTCGCTGCTCGGCGAACGCCTTTCGTGGGTGTCCCGGCCGACTCGCCTCCCGGCGTGCAGTCGGCTGCGGGTTCACCTCGTCGTGACGGGGGCGGTGCGCAAGCGTCAGGCGCGCCCGGTAACTCGGTGTCCGATCAAGCACCGCTTCCTGATGGGTCGCCAGACGCGTCGGACGTGGCTCCCGATCAGGCGCATGTGCGGACTGTGATTCGAGCGGGGGCCTCGCGATCGTCGGCGGGCTTCGATTCGCTCGGGCCCGCGAGCCCGGGGCGGGTGTCGGCCCGGCGTCGGCAGACCGCGTTGTTCGCCGTGCTCGCGGTGGTAGTGCTCGGCGTACTGGTCGGCATGGTGTTCACCCTGCGCGAGGATGCTGGGGCGGGAGGTCCCGCACCCACGACAACGGTTGCGCCGCAATCGGTTACGCCTACGCCCACATCGGCCGGTGCCCCGGCCAGCCCACCGCCGCTGCCGGCCGAGGCTCCGGTCGAAACTCACCAGACCGCCGCTCCGGCCCCGACCACCCAGCAATACGTCCCCCCGGTCCAGCGCCCGCAGAGCCCCGCGACCCAGGCGCCCCAGGTGGTCCCGCAGACCCGGGTCCACGAATGGCCGGGCTGACCCGCGGGGCGTGGTGCCGCAGGCCGGGGTCGGTGATTGGCTGGGCTGTCCGGCGGGTTTGTGGTCGACAGCCGATTGCCGGAGGGCTGGACTGCCCTGTGGCTGTGGTGCCGCGTCGAGAGTTGGGCGTCCCGGCGAAGTTACATACAGGTGTGTCTGTTACAGTGTGTAACGTCTAGTCGGGGTGGTCGTGCACCCCTGCCCGAGAGGAATCGCCCCGGATGACCTGGCTTGTCACCAGTCTGCCGCCCGCGCTGCGCAACGGGTGGGCGTTGACTTTCGGTAATGGCATCGAAATGCCTACGCGCACAAGCTCGACCGTACTCTACGACCGCCCGCACCGGCAGCTGCGCCGGTTCGACCGGGACACCCCGGCCACCGGCAACCCGGTGCTGCTGGTGCCGCCGCTGGCCGTCGACGCCTCCTGCTACGACCTGCGGCCGGGGCAGAGCCTGGCCCAGTTCCTGCTCGACACCGGCCGCCAGCCCTACGTGATCGACTACGGCCGCATCACCGCCGCCGACCGTGACCTCGGCCTCGAGGAGTGGATCGACGACATCCTCCCGACCGCCATCGCCCGGGTCAGCGCCGAGCACGGCGGCGCCGACGTGGACGTGATCGGCTGGTCGCTGGGCGGCATCATCAGCCTGCTCACCGCCGCCGACCACAACGAGCTGCCGCTGGGCTCGGTCACCACCCTGGGCTCGCCCATGGACTTCGGCAAGAACATCCTGCTCAAACCGGTGCGAATGTTCGCCAAGTTCTCCGGTGGCCGCGAAATCACCTATGCCACCTACCTTTTCGGTGGTATCCCGGGCCTGTTCGTGCAGGCCGGTTTCCGCGGCATGTCGTTCTCGCGCGAACTGACCCGCCCGCTGTTCATCGCCCGCAACGTGGCCGACACCGAGGCGCTGGCCCGCATGGAGGCCATCGACCGCTTCATCGACGCCATGCCCGGCTACCCCGGCCGCCTCTACCGCCAGACCTACAAGCAGCTCATCGTCGGCAACCAGCTCGCCCGCGGCCAGGTCCGGCTGAGCCCGGACCGCCGCATCGACTTGACCAAACTCAGCTGCCGCGTCCTGCTGCTCGGCAGCAGCGCCGACACCCTCGCCCCCTCCGCCACCATCGCCCCCGGCGTCGACATCCTCACCGGCGCCGCCGAAGTCGAATTCACCGACATCCCCGACCTCAACCACCTGGCCCTCATCGCCGGCCCCCAGGCCCGCCACACCACCTGGCCCCGCATCCACGAGTTCCTGGGCTGAGCCCGCCACGATGCCGGTAAGTGGGACACCACTGCGGGGGCTTCTCGCGAAACACCGCAGTCATGTCCCGGCTTGAGAGGGCTTAGGCCCAGGTGGCCTGGTTCGGGACGGTCGAGCCGTAGATGACGTAGAACCATTGGCCGGGGGCCAGTTCGTTCATGTCGTGCCAGGTGCCGGAGGGGTCGCGCTGGTAGCGGTGGCGGATGCCGGTGCCGTCGTCGTAGCAGGCGATATCGGAGGTGCCGAAGGGGCTCCAGTACACCGCGGTGCCTGGGCGGGGCGGTTCCAGTGGCGTCCGGAAGAGGTGGCTGCACGGGGTGATCACCGGGTGGTAGATGGACGGCTGGGGGGCGGCGGACGGGGCCAGGCCGGTGATGCCGGCGGCGGCTATCGCGATGGCGGCGAGTCCACGGCGGATGGTGACGCGCATTCGGTGTTCTCCTCGCGTTCGGGTCGGTACCCAGCCAGGGCTACCCGGAAACATCGAAACATATTCCGGCACAACCGATGACAAGGTCTTGGTCGAGCGTTCACACTGAGGGGGCAGTTGTACGGAGGGGCATCGATGAGAATTCGACCGCGGCAACAACTTCTGGATCTGTGGCGAGCGCACCTGCACACCTCGTTCCGCGATGATACGTGGGTCTGGGGCGGGCGCGACGGACGTAACTCGATCAGCGACGCCGAACAGTTGATGTGCCTGCTGTATCCGTCGACCGAGTTGGACAGTTTCGCCCTGGACCCGGACAGCATCGCCACCGCCGACGACGTGGCCGCGGTGATGGCGGTCCTCGGCGACGACATCCGGGTCGGCGGCGCGCTGGTGACGAAGATCGAGGAGTTCTTCGACGCCTACACCGGCGCCGACGGTGAGTCGAACTTCGCAGGCGGCAGCTACTTTCGCGATGTGGGCTTCGGCGAGCCGACGGCCGCGCAACGCGAACTCGAAGTGGTCGACTCGTATTCGATGTCGCTGAGTCTGTGCATCGCGACTCTGCGCTTCCTGCGCGGGTTGCAGCGCTATCTCGTGCACGAGGTGCGCCGCGAGGCCCGGCGATTGAACCAGCGGATCGACGATCTGACGCCCCGGGTGAGCGCCCGCCTGACCGCCGCGATGGGCGGCTTGATCCGCAGTTTCGTGATCCACACGCCGCCGTTCAGCTCACCTGCCGGACAGGAGATCCTGCGGCTGGTGAACCAGACCGGCGCCTCGGCCAAGGATGTCATCGCCGACTTCTCGGCCGCGCTGGAGCAGATCCGCGTGCAGGCCTCCACCGACGTCCGCAGTGGTCACGCCTCCGATATCGATCTGCGCGACGACAATCTGGCCTTCGAGTGCGGCTGGGCGTGGGGCATCGACGTCAACGCCGGTGACATCGTGGATGTCACCACCCGGATCGCCACCCAGCCCGGTTACGCCGTCTCCGAGCCCTACCTCTATTTCACGCTGGTCGCCCTCGACGGCATCAAGGACCTGTACTCCCAGCGCACCAAGGAACCGGACCTGTTCGAGCCGCGTCAGCTGCTGCTGGTCGAGTCGCTGAAACGCCGCGCGGAGCTGACCCAGCGCTATTGGGCGACGATCTCGCGGTTCGGTACCGGGCGCTGGCCGCTGGAGGACCTGCCCTGGCGCACCTCCGACGGCAAACAGTCCGATTACTACAGTCTCGCGGTGACCGCGTTCCTGATCCAGGATCTGCTGGAACGGGAGTCCACCACGGATCTGGCGCGCACCGTCGCGGTGCTGCGTCAGCTGGCCCAGCGGGCGCGGATCATCAACCGGGAGGTGCCGGACGATCCCGCCGCGCGCCTGCACTATCCGGGAATCACCTTGACGCTCAAGGGGTCCGAGGATGTGGAGGCGGGCCCGCTGCTGGGTTATCACGTCGCCGACTTCACCACGCTGCTGCTCAAGCGCTCGCTACAGGCCGCCCGGCTGGCCCGCGACGTCGAGACCCGCGAGCAACTGCTGGATCTGGCGACCTCGTCCATGGATCACATGCTGGAGCGCTCGATCGCGCGCGGCCGGTCGGCGGGCCTGTGGGACAACCTCGCCCCGCTCGGCGACGCCGCCGAGGCCGCGCCGTCCTGGTTCCTGACCGAACGCATGATGGAGTGTCTGGTCGTCGCGCACAACACCTACACCCGGCCACCGCTGGCCACCCAGGGCATGATCAACGCCACCACCGGCAAGATCAGCGAGGCCGAGCATCTGCTCAATCAGGAACTGCTCCAGGTCAGCGATGCCGTCTACTCGCCGCGCTTCAAGGAGTTGGAGGCGATCGAGCAGGCCCTGGATCGCGCCCGGGAGATCCTGAGCAAACGGCCGCACACCGCCGAGGCCCTGGCCGTGGACGCGCTGTTACGGCTCAACGCGCTCGCCTACGCCCGGGAGGACGCCACCCGATGAGCGCCGCCGACAGCGACTCGATGCTGGTCTTCGCGACCTCCGACAAAGGGGGCACGGGCCGCTCGGTCACCAGCTGCAACATCGCCTACCGGCTGTGTCTGCGCGGTCTCGACGTCGCCTATGTCGATTTCGATTTCGGATCCCCGACGGCGGGCGCGCTGTTCGAGATCGGCCAGGCCGAACGCGGCATCACCGAGGGCCACGGGTTGCACTCGTATCTGCTCGGCAATATCGGGGAGCCGAAGCGGCTGACCGTCAGCGGCGAGACCGACCGGCCCCAGTTGCGCCGCAATCCGCCGGGCGCCGGTGAGCTGGTGCTGATTCCGGGTGATCTGGGCGGCGCCGAATTCGGCTGTGACGACGCCATGGTGCAGCGCGGCGCGCGGCTGCTCGCGAAGCTGCTCAGCGAATTCGCGGTGGTGATGGTCGATCTCAGCGCCGGGCGCTCGGTCGCCCTGGAGATCGCGCTGCGCGCTACCGCCTCGACCATGCTGAATCACCGCCCGCATCGCTGGCTGGTCTTCCATCGCTGGACCCATCAGCATGTGCTGGCGGCCGGCGGCCTGGTGCACGGGCCGCACGGATTGATCACCACCGGAGCGCATTTCGGCCACGACGAGGACGCCCTGCTGGCCTCGACGCGCTGCGTGCGCACCGCGGTCGCCGCGTCGGACTGGACCCGCACGGTGGACCGTCCGCCGCAGGCCGCCTGGCTCAAGGAGCAGGCCAACGCGCTGCGGGAACTGGCCATGGCCAACGGTATCGGCGCGGCCATGGTGCTCGGGCAGACGCCGATCGAGCCGATGTTGCAGTGGCGCGAACAGCTCATTCTCGACGCCGACGTGAACGCCCGGCTGGCCAATCTGGCCACGGTCGAGGCGTACACGGATCTGGCTCGGCGACTTACCGATTCGGCGACCTGGGACATCGAGTAATGAATCTGCCAACCTATCGGGAGGCGTCGGAGGAATCCGCCATCGCGCCGCTACCCATGGCCCACCTGTCGATCGAGATCTGCCATTTCCGGCACGAGGAGATCCTCTACGAGACCGATCTGGTCCGCGCCCAGTTCCGGCGCGCGGTCCCGCTGGTCGCCGCGTTCATCGAGTCGGCGCGCATCGAATTCGGGCCCGATACCCAGGTGAGCACCTGCTATCTCACCGACGACTACTTCCAGCCCCGGTTCGAACCGGCCAAGGTGCTCGACCGGCTGCTGCGCACCGCCGGTGAAGCCGGGCTGAGCATCGACTATCTGGCCCGGGAATCGAGCTGCCATCAGGCGCCGGTGTTCGCGGGCGGCGTCGCGGTGGGCGCGCCGATCCCGGTCGCGGAGATGGTGTCCGCGCGGCTGATCGCTCAGCCCGAGGACGAGGAGACCGCCAACGGCAGCCGCCCGCCCACCACCGAATCCGGCTGGCTGTGCAACGGCCGCCGGGAGCAGAACGGCGTGTCCCGCCCGGCCATGCACCCGCAGCCGTATCGGCCGCCGCAGGAGTACGGGCGGGGCGAGCATTCGATCTTTCTGGATGTGGAGCTGTGGCACGACCGGGACGCGGCGCGCCGCTGGTCGTGTCCGTTCCTGGCCGCGGTGTGGCAGCTGCTGCGGCTGGGCATGCTGCGCTATCACGGTGCGCCCGTGGTGGATCCGCAGCAGTGGCCCGCCGACCGGGACTGGCCGGACCGCTGGCAGGACCTGCCGCCGGTGGTGCGGCTGAATCCGGAGGCGGCGCCGTTCACGGCGTACCGGACGCTGTCCATGCTGCCCAAGCGCTATCTGCTGATCGAGTCGGCGGTGCGGGTCATCCTCGATCATCTGGCCCCGGATGACGATGTCGCCGCCGAGGTCGCCGCGCAGGGCGCGCGGGCCGGGGTGCCGGTGCCGCCCAAAGTCGTGGAACGCGTAGGACATCTGCTGCTCGACGGGACGTGACGGTGACGAGCGGAGATGTGGTGAACCGCGCCGGCGCGGCGGGGGCCCCGCCGCGCCGGGCCGCGCCCACGCCGCTGGTGCTGCTCGGCGAGATCCGAACCTGCCTGCTGCCGCATTCGGTGACCCTGGACGGCCAGGCCACCGACGACCTGCTGGCGACGGTGCCCGGTGCGACCGTGCTGCGGCGGGATCGACCGGGCCCGCTCGCCTTCTCGCCGCGCCGGGCCACCGGCGTCGACTGCCGGTTGGGTTGGGGGTCGACGGGCTCGGCGCGGGTGGTGGGCACGGTGGCCTCGACCGCGGTGCTGGTGGGCGGACGGGTGGCGCAACTGTCCGCGCACACCACGGTGGTGCGGGCCCGGCACCGCAAGCGCCGTCCGTGGGCGCATTACATCGGCAAGGTCGGTGTGACCGAGGTGCTCGGTGAACTGCCCGATCGCGGGAGTCCCGACCAGGAGTTGAGCGCGGGCTATTTCGCCGTGCCGGGCCCGAATACGCTGGATCTCGCGTCGATCTGCGCCCGGCACCTCGACGATCTGCGCGCCGCGCCGCAGCTGGATCAGCGCCCGCCGCTGCGCGCGCCGACCACCCGGCTACGCTGGACCGCCGTCATCGGCGGAAGTGCCGGACCGGCGGTGTCGCTGCGGCTGGAGGACGATCTGTCGCGGACCGCGCGGGTCATCGTGCGCGAGGACAAGGACCTACCGGACGCGCTGCGCCTGTGCCAGGACATCGCCGTGCACGACTGGCTGCTGACCGTGATCGACGCGAAAGTCCGTGCGGCCGAGGGGTTCAGCGATGGGCGGCAGGTGGCCGTGCTGGCTCCGGTGCTCGAACATCTGGCGCATCTGTGGATGCCGGGCGCGCAGGTGCCGGCCGCCATGCGAGCGCCGTGGCGTGACCTACAGGCGGCGGCGAGTTTCTCCAAACAGTGGACCGCCCGGGTCGAGCAGTTGCAGCGCCGGATCGAGGTGGCCACCTATCACGCCGCGCGCGGCGGGCACCCGGCCGGCGACTGGTGATCAGAGCCGGAACCAGCGGCGGACCAGCAGCGCGAAGAACACCGACATCGACACCGCGCCCAGCCACGCCTCGGCCGCGAACAGCACCTTCGCCTGGGGCGCCATGCCCTGCGCGTTACCGGGATCGAGCGGATTGAGGAAGGTCAGCACACCCAGGTAGACGACCTCGGTCGTGGACTTGTTCCCCGCCCAGAGCAGGCCGAGCGCCGTGCAGACGACGATCTGCGCGACCACCCAGCCCAGCAGCCAGAACGGCCGATACCCGTACCCGCACAGCAGATCCGAGACCGCGGACAGGCCGCGCCGCCAGCCGGGCGCGAAGGTGCGGCGGCGGGTGCGGGCCAGGGCCAGGCCGCACCGGTCCTCGGCGGCGGTGTTCTTGGCGCGGCGGTACAGTTCGACCGCGCCGTTCCAGGCGCGTACCGCGTGGTGAGGCAGCCCGCAGCGGCTCAGCTCGGCGGCCAGCGTCTCGTACTGGCCTGCCAGCAGGGCGTTCTGGGTGGGGCTCAGGCGCAGCGGCCCGCGGAATTCGACTTCGGCGGCGATCAGCCCGGCGATCAGCGGTGTACGCCAGGCCTCCTCGCCCGGCGTCACGTTCGGCGCCTGCTCGTAGAGCGAACCGAAACGCAGCCGGTTGCTCTGCCGCCCGAGGGTGATCAGTTCGGGCCGGTCGATCAGGGCCTCGATGTGGTTGTCGAGTTCGTCGAGGGTTTCGGCCTCGGCGACGGTGGGCGGATCGAGTTTCTGGGTGTAGCGCAGGGCGCGATTACCGATATCGTCGATGACCGAATTGAGCCGCCATACCTGCGCATCACCCCCCGGCATCCGCCTACCCCCTGTCGTACACCGGCAATCAGCTTCCAGGGTAACCGTTTTCGCCGAAGGGGGCCGCGAGCCGATGCAGCTTGTAGACGAGCACATCGCGCGGCTCGTCGTCGCCGAAATAGCGTTCGTCGTGTTCGCGCAACACGAAGCCGAAATCCTTGAACAGGTTGTAGGCGGAGAGGTTCTGCGGATCGACGGTGAGCCAGACCTCGTCCACATCACCCTTGTCCTGGGACACCTGGATGCTGTGCCGGAGCAGGCCGCGGCCGTATCCGGCGCCGCGCCGATCAGGGGAGACGGCGAGGCTGATCAGCCAGGCGCGCTCGCCCTCGCCCATGATGGTCAGCGCGTAACCGACCACCTTGTCCTCGCCGTCGCCGCCGGGTTCGACGGCGACGACGCAGCGGGAACTGTGCGCGTCCAGTAATTGCCGGAGCACGAAGAAGGGATAGCGGTCACGAAAGGCCGCACCATCGATCACCTGAATATCGGGCAGGTCGGCCCGCGTCGGCTCCCGATACCGCACGGTTCCCGCGATGGTGGTCATCTGCTCCCTTGCGTTCGCGCACAAGAACCTTTGAAGTCCAGCCTAGACGTCGCACCTGATCCCGGAAAACGAAATCGGAGGCAGTGTACTCAGCATTTACCGGGCTGCCGCCGCGACAGCCGCGCGAGCGTGTCGAGTCGCCAGTAGGCAGCCGAGCGCCACCGCGAAGCAAACCGCTGTGTACCAGAGGTTTCCGAGCGGATCACCATTGTCGGTGACGCCGTGTTCGGCCGCGAAGAAGTCCGGCAGCGCCGAAATCCAGAGCCCGCCCATGACGGCCAGATAGACCGCGCCGTAAATCTGGACGAAACGGTTCCGATACGGCGGTGTGTTCGAATCCGCGCGCGGCGTGCGCCACTGCCGCCAGAGCACCACCGCGGCGACCACGCTGACCACGACCAGTTCCAGCGCGTAGAGGAATCCGCGCACGGGCGTGCTGCCCGCGCCGAGGACCGTCGCCGGAATCGGCAGGATCGCCGTGCCGAGCGAGGCGAGCAGTCCGATAACCACTGTGCGCCAGACCAATTGGAGCCCGGTGAACTGCTGTCCGGCGTCGACCTGACGTCCCACGAACCACCGCACGCACAGCGCCAGCGACATCGGCCACAGCGCCGCGAAGACCACCACGCTCGGCAGCGGCACGGCATCGAACATGGGCTGGTTCATCGGATTGTCGACCGACCATTCCCACCAGCGCAGCTGCGGGCCGAGGTGATCGAAGATCTCGTAGAACGCGTGGTGCACGAACCCGACGCACGCCGCGCCGACCACGACGCCGTAACTGCGGAAAACACCCAGCATGCGCACGATCTCGTAGGCCAGGGTGGCCATGAAGGGATAGATCGCGACAATGTAGAGCGGCAGCCGGCCCCACAGGAAATCGACAGTGAACACGTTGTGCGCGAACATCGTGTCGACATAGTCGGAGATGCCGAATTCCTGGGGGAAGTACAGCGGCGGTTCGATGATGAACAGATAGGCGGTGGCGCCGAACCACAGCACCAGATTGGTCGGATCGCCGTGCCGGCGCAACCGCACTACGGCATAGATCAGCGCGAGGACCGCGCCGAGCACAATGGTGAACTCGAGTACCGCCAGCGTCGGATTCTCCAATGCGAACGGATTGCGGAACTCGACCAGCCCGCCCGCCTCCGCGCACGAGAATCCCAGTGCCTGTGCCAGTTCCGCGAAGGTCTGCGCGCACCCGGCGGCCATCAGTGCGCCTTCCGCGTCGCGGCGGTGTACCAGTGCGAGACGTCGTATCCCTCGTCGAACCGCCGGAACCACAGATCCGCCAGTTCGGGTAGCCGCTCGTGATCCGGATTGTGCTTGGGCAGCTGACTGCGGATGATGCCGGCCAGCGCGATCAGCTGTTCTTTCAGGGGGAGTCCGTCGAAGGCGCGCGGCATCGGCCCGTTGTCCTGGGCGCGCAGGCCCGGGAGCAGCCGGCGTAGTTGCTGCCCACGGCGGTAGGTGGCGTGCATCGCCATGGCGTCGACCTGTCGATCCGCCGTCGGCACGTGCTCGTTGAAGCCCTCGTTGGCGATCCGGATCACGCGCAGCACGTGCGCGAAGATCGACGGCGCCTTGCGCATCCGGTACACGTCGCTGCCGACCACGTGATCGAAGATGATCAGCGCGGAGCTGCGGTGCTCGACCTCCTCGACGAAATGCCAGATGAACAGGGAGGCCACCCGGTCGTCACCCGGCGCGAACAGGGTCTTGTCGTTGTCGAGCATCAGCTTGAACACCGGCGTGAAGGTGGCTTCGAGGTCGGCGGTGTAGGCCAGCCGGTAGGCCAGGGGAGTGTGGGTGGTGAGCCGGTCGAATTCGGCGATCACCCGGTTGTAGGTGTCCTCGAGTCCGGGGTAGGCGCGGATCAGGCCGTTGACGTGCTGGCGGTGCGCGGTCGAGTGCTGGCCCTCCTGCCGCACGAACGCGTCGGCCTCCGCGGCGACCTCGGGATCGCTGATCAGCGGCATGGCCTCGCGGATCATGTTCACGATCATCTTCTCGAAGCCGATGGCCAGCAGTGAGACCGCGTTGGCCATGGCCGAGAAGGCCGGGTTCTGGGGGTTCCACAGGAAGGGCACGTCGTAGTCGGCGAACGCGAAGCGCATCTTCCGGACTTGCAGGTCGGTCATAATGGACAACATACACAAGGTTGTATGTTTGTATGATTGAATTCGCGGAGCCGGACCTCTGGTACCGTCTGGCCAGTGGCAGGCAGGCGCGGATGGGGCGGCAACCCGCCCGGCAGTGACGACGAGGCGCGGACCCGAATCGTCACCGCCGCAATCGAATTGACCAGCAGCACCGGCTCCGCGATCAGCATCTCCGAGGTCGCCGAGGCGCTCGGCGTCATCCGGCAGACCGTCTACCGGTATTTCCCCAGCACCGACGCGCTGATGCGCGCCGTCGCCATCGGCTCGGTGGCCGACTTCCTGGACCGGCTGACCGAGCAGGTCGCGGGCATCCACGATCCCGCCGACGCCATGACCGAAGGCGTGGTCTTCACCCTCGCCGAGGTCAGCCGCACACCGCACCTGGGCTGGCTGGTGTCCAGCGCCTACGCCAACGTCGACCCCGGCAGCCTGGTCTCCGACGAGGCACTCGACTTCGGCATGCAGATGATCCGGCGCTTCGACGTCGACTGGGAAAGCTACGGCTACGACGAGCACTCGCTGCACGAACTCGTCGAATTTTGCCTGCGCACCCAGCAGTCCTTCTTCGCCGCACCCGGCAACCCGCCGCGCGCGGACGCCGAGTTGCGCCGGTATCTGCGCCGCTGGATGGGCTCGGCGATTCTGGCGCAGCCGCGTCAGCGATGAATGGCGCCGGCGGTCCGCGCCAGCGATGCCGCGCTGCCGCCGCGCAGGTCGGCGACGATCTCGGCGGCGATCGACAGGGCCGTCTCCGCGGGAGTGCGACCACCCAGATCGAGCCCGATGGGTGATCGCAGCCGCGCGAGTTCGCCCTCGGTCAGGCCGATTTCGCGCAATCGCGCCAGCCGTTCGGCATGGGTGCGGCGCGAACCCATCGCGCCCACGTAACCGACCGGCAGCCGCAGGGCGACCTCGAGCAGCGGCACGTCGAATTTGGCGTCGTGGGTCAGCACGCACACCACGGTGCGCGCGTCGACCGGCAGTGACCGCAGATAGCGATCGGGCCACTGCACGACGACCTCGTGCGCCTCGGGAAACCGGTCCGCCGTGGTGAACACCGCGCGGGCGTCGCACACGGTGACGCGGTACCCCAGGAATCGGCCCAGCGCGGCGAGCGCGGCGGCGTAGTCGATCGCTCCGAAGATCAGCATGCGCGGTGGCGAGCCGTAGCACTCCACGAATTCCGGGCCGTGCACACCGGTTTCGAGTTCCGGCTCGCCGGCCCGGACGGTGGTGCGGGCATGCGCGTCCAGCGTGCGCAGCACCGTCACCGGTTCGTCGCGCGCCAGCGCGGTCAGCGCGGGCGCCAGCGCCGGACCGGGGCGCGGATGCACGAAGACCTCCACCTCCCCGCCGCAGGTCAGCCCGATCGCGAAGGCGTCGTCATCGCTGTAGCCGAAGCGCTGCCGCACCGCGACACCCGATTCCAATGCCTCCAGGCACAACTGGTGCACGGCTGCCTCGACGCAACCACCGGACACGCTGCCGACCACCTGCCCCTGCGCCGACACGGCCATTGCCGCGCCCGGTGGACGCGGCGCGCTGCCGCCGGTGCCGATTACCGTGGCCAGGGCGAAGTCCGTTCCGGCGCACTGCCATTCATACAGCTGACGGGCGATCTCACGCACGACGGACCGTCACCGGGTCGCCCGCCGCCGGGCCGCGAGCCGCACCGCGTCCAGGATCTTCTCGTAACCCGTGCAGCGGCACAGATTTCCGGCCAGCGCCTCGCGGATCTCGAGGTCGGACGGTTCCGGATTTCGTTCGATCAGATCACTGGCCTGCACAATGAGACCCGGTGTGCAGAAACCACATTGAACCGCACCGGCCTCGACGAACGCCTGCTGCATCGGCGCGAGCTGACTGCCCTCGGCCAGCCCCTCGACCGTCCGGACCGAGCGACCCTCGACCTGGCCCGCCGCCACCAGGCAGGAACAGGCCGTCACACCGTCCAGCACCACCGTGCAGGAACCGCATTCGCCTTGCTCGCAGGCATTCTTGGAGCCGGGCAACCCCATGCGCTCGCGCAAGGTGTACAGCAGACTCTCGCCCGGCCACACGTCCTCGACGGTGACCGGTGCGCCATTGACCGTGAAGGTGACTCGCATCAGGCCGCCTTCCTTTCTCTCACATAGTCTTTCCAAGCCCAGGCGAGGGTGCGCCGGGCCAGTACCGACAGGGCGTGGCGGCGGTACTCGGCGGTGCCGCGCACATCGTCGATGGGGGTGGCCGCCGCCGCGACCAGTTGTCCGAAGCGCTCGACCACGGCGGGGTCGAGCGCGGAGCGGGATTCCCAGTGGCCGGTCGCGGTCAGCTCCTCGCTCAGGAAGCGCTCGGCCGCCGCCGCGCGTCGCGGGGTGGGGGCCGCGGAGCCGAACCCGACGCCGACCTCCCCGTGTTCGGGTCGCAGGGACAGCGCCAGCGCGGTCACCGAGATGACCATGGCGTTGCGGGTGCCGATCTTGGCGAACTGCTGCGGGCCGGTGGCCGGGCGCACTCGAAACCCGGCGATGAGTTCGTCGGGGGCCAGGGCGTTGCGTTTGACGCCCTGGTAGAACTCCGTGATCGGGATGTGCCGGACACCACGCACCGAATGTGCTTCGACCACAGCGTCATCGGCGAGCAGCGGCGGATGCGAATCACCGGCGGGCGAGGCCGCGCCGAGATTGCCGCCGACGGTGCCGCGATTGCGGATCTGCGGTGAGCCGACGGTGCGGGCGGCCATCGCCAGACCGGGCAGCCGGTCGCCGAGTTCGGTGATCAGCCGGGTGTAGGTGACTCCCGCGCCGACCCGCAGCCGGTCACCGGCGGGTGCCCATTCGCCGAGTTCGCCGACGCGGGTCAGATCCAGCAGCACCTCGGGCCGCCGCAGATCGAAATTGAGCTCGACCAGGACATCGGTGCCGCCGAGCAGCGGAACGGCCGCCGGATACGCGGCTTTGGCCGCCAGCGCTTCAGACCATGAGGCGGGTCGCAGGAAATCCATGTCAGCGCACCGCCGCGGGCAGGGCGAGGCAGGACCGCAGGCCGTCGGTGAGCTGGTCGCGATCGAGGTCGCGGCCGATGAACACCACCTTGCCGGGGCGCTCCGCGTCCGGCCACGGCGCGGACGGTCGGATCTCGAACATGCTGTGTATGCCTTGCAGGACGAAGCGCCGAGCGTCGCCGGCGACCGCGAGGACACCTTTGAGCCGGAACACCTCCGGGCCGTGCTCGGCCAGATGCGCGGTGAGCCAGGACTCGAGCGCAGCCGGATCGACGTCGCCGTCGAGTGTGATCCCGACCGAGGTGAGACTCGGATCGTGGCTGTGCTCGTCCTCGTCGAGCCAGTGCGGGTCGCCCGCCATGGTGCGCGCCAGGTCGAACGCGCCGATGCCGAGCACCGCGCCGAGATCGATCGCCGCGAACCGGGAGGTGAGGATGTCCGCGGTCGCGTTGATCGCCCGCACCGCCGCGGTCACCTCGCGCACGGTCTCGCCGTCGACCAGATCGACCTTGTTGACGACGATCCGGTCCGCGAACGCGATCTGGTCGACCACCTGGTGCGCCACGCCGTCGCCACCGACCTCGGCGAGATGGGCGCGCACGTGCTTGGCGTCGACCAGTGTCACGATGGCGTCGAGCGCGAAGTGCGCGGCGATCTCCTCGTCGACGAAGAAGGTCTGCGCGACCGGATTCGGATCGGCGAGCCCGCTGGTCTCGATCAGCACGCGATCGAAGCGATCACTGCGTTCGAGCAGCGAGCGCAGGATCTCGATCAGATCGGTGCGCGCGGTACAGCACAGGCAGCAGCCGTTGCTCATCTCGATGATCTTCTCGTCCGCGTTGAGCACCAGATCGTTGTCGATCGGGATCTCGCCGAACTCGTTCTCGATCACCGCGATTCGGTGGCCGTGATTGGCCGTCAAGATGTGATTGACCAGTGTCGTCTTGCCCGAACCGAGGAATCCGGTCAGGACGGTCACCGGGATCTTGCCGCTGTCAGACATGCGTATCTCCTGTTGACGTAAGGGAATTCAGAATCGTGCGAGCGTGAGCCAGGGCGTCCGGGGTGATCTCGATGCGCTTGCCTTCGAAGTCCGGGCCGCGGGTCGCGTCCAGGCCCATGCGCGAGGTGGTGCCGTCGCTGGTCGAGGATGGATCCAGCGGCGAACCCGGCAGGCCGTCGACGGTCAGGATGTCGCGGTGCGGCTGGAAGTGGGTGGCCAGCGCCCACAGCACGGCGGAATCGTCGGTGAGATCGATATCGCTGTCCACCGCGACGACGGTCTTGACGTACGGATCCCAGCCGAGCAGGCCGAGCATCACCTGCCTGGCCTGTCCCGGACGACGTTGCCGCAGCGCCACATAGCAGTGGAAGTGCGTTCCGGAGGTGGGGTAGTGCACGGCGGTGACATCCGGGAACCGCGACTTGAGCTTCTCCGCCATCTCCGACTCGCGCGGAATCCGAGCGAGATTGAGATGCTCGGCGGTATTGCCGCCCTCGACGTCGAACAGTATCGGCCGCGCTCGCCGCATGACGGCGGTGACCTGGAAGAGATTGTTGGTGGACCGATTCGAGGAGTAGCCGGAGAATTCGCCGAAGGGCCCCTCCTCGACCCGCTCGGCAGGATCGATCGTGCCCTCCAGCACGAAGTCCGACCAGGCCGGAACGCCGATGCCGTAGCGCGGCGTCGGCACCACCTCCAGCGGTTCCCCCAGCAGGCCGCCCGCGATCGCCCGCTCGTCCACCTCGTAGCCGACCCGCGCCGAGGCGGCGAGCATGAACAGCGGATGCCCGCCGAGCACCATGGCCACCGGCATGGGCTCACCCCGCTCGGCGTATTTTCCGAGCATGCGCCACAGGTCACCGCGCGAATGCAGGCTGGTCGCCAGCGCGGTGCGCGAGTGCGCCATCGAACGGTGATAGCTCAGATTGCCGACCCCGGTGTCCGGGTCCTGCGCGACGATGATGCCGCTGGTGATGTAGGGCGCGCGATCGGAGGCGAAGTGCCGCAGCATCGGCACCGTCGCCAGGTCGACGTCCGCGCCGGTCCGGACGATATCGAGGATCGGACCGGTCGCCACCCGGCGCGGTGGCAGCGGCTGGGCCGCCCGGGCCGCGAACGCCTCGTGCAGCCCGCCCGGGTCGGTGCCGAGCAGCCGGGCGATCCGCCGCCGGGAGGCGAAGACATTGCTCACCACCGGGACCTCGAGGCCGTCGACCTTGCGGCACACCAGCATCTCGTCGCGGCCGCGGGCGGCGAGTTCGTAGATCAGCCCGGTCACGCCCTGATCGGCCGGGACCACCTCGCCGACGGTGAGCACGTCCTCGGGATGCGCCGCCAGGTACTGCTCGACGAAGGCGTGCGGATCCTGGGTGCTGGCGGGATCGGTCATCGGGCCGGACCTCCGGTCAGCTGACGGACCGAATCCGGTCCCTGCCAGCGCGGTGACAGTTCGTGGTCGATTCCGAACTGGTCGAGGATCTTTCCGCTCAGGTGCGCGAGCAGATCGTCGATGCAGGTCGGCTGCTGATAGAACGCGGGCATCGGCGGCAGCACGACCGCGCCCGCCTCGGTCACCGCGGTCATATTGCGCAGGTGCACCAGGCTCAGCGGGGTTTCCCGGGTGACCAGCACCAGCCGCCGCCGCTCCTTGAGGCAGACGTCGGCGGCCCGCGCGATCAGGTCGTCGGAATAGCCGTGGGCGATCGCGGCCAGCGTCTTCATCGAGCATGGGACCACCACCATGCCCAGGGTGCGGAAGGAACCGGAGGCGATACTCGCCGCGATATCGCCGCGCTGATGGTGGACATCGGCGAGCCCGGCGAGATCGTCGGCCCGCAGGCCCGCCTCGAGTTCGAGGGTGCGGTGCGCCGCCCGCGACACGATCAGATGGGTTTCGACCGTTCCCGATTGCGCGAGGGCCGTGAGCAGATGCAGGGCTAGATGCGGTGCGCTGGCGCCGGTGATGCCGATGATCAGCCGGGGGCGCGCGCCGTCGTCGAATTCGTATGACATGAGGGACTTTCTGCTTATCGAGGCGACTTGCGGAGCTCGTGGAACACCACGTTCAGCACGAGGGCCAGCATGGTGCCGGTGGCGACGCCGCTCTTGAAGAACATCTCGGCGAAGGTGGGCAGCTGGTGGTAGAAGCGCGGGGCGTAGGCGGGGATCAGCCCGACGCCCAGCGACAGCATGACGATCATGAGATTGCTGGAACGATCGAAGTCGACCCGGGCCAGGATCTGGATCCCGGCGACGGCCAGCGCGCCGAAGGTGACCAGCGCGGCCGCCCCGACCACCGGTTCCGGAATGGCCGCGGCCACCCGGCCGACCGGTTGCACGAAGCCGAGCACGAGCAGGATCACCCCGCCTGCGGCCACCGGCATCCGGCTGCGTACGCCGGTCAGCTTGATCAGCCCGATGTTCTGGCCGAACGTGGTGTAGACGAAGCCGTTGCAGACGCCGCTCAGCGCCGTCATCAGGCCGTCCACCCGCAGCAGCCGGGTGATCTCGTCCGGGCCCACCGACTTGCCCACCACTTGGCCGACGGCCAGGCCTTGGCCCGCGCCCTCGACCATCATCACGAACACGATGACCAGGAACAGCAGGATCGACGGGACGTGGAATTGCAAGGCGCCGAAGTGGAACGGCCGCATCATGCCGACCAGCGGGCCGCCGCCGACCTGCGCCAGACTGCCGATCCCGGTCGACCAGCCGACGATCGCCCCGGTCACCAGGGCGGCGAGAATCGAGAGCTGGCCGAGGAATCCGGTGAACAGCCGTCGGAAGAGCACCATCAGCGCGATGGTTCCGGCGGCCAGCGCGATGTGGCTCAGCCGGCCGTAACCGGCGGCGTTCGGATCGGAGCCCGCGATCAGCCGGACGCCCACCGGGATCAGGGTCAGTCCGATCAGCGCGATCACCGTGCCGGTCACCACTTCCGGGAACAGCCGCAGCAGCATGCTGAAGTACGGCGCGACCAGGATCCAGATCACCCCGGCGACCAGTAGCGAGCCGTATACCGTTGCCAGGCCCTGACTTTGGCCCACCAGCACCATCGGCACCACACCGCTGGAGGCCGCGCCGACCACCAGCGGCATGCGGATGCCGAACTTCCACAGACCCAGGGCCTGGAGCAGGGTGCCGATGCCCGCGAGGATCAGATCGATGCTGACCAGCTCGGCCAGCTGCGCCTCGGACAACCCGATCGCGGCGCCGAACACGATGGGCACCACCACGACACCCGCGTACATGACGAGCGTGTGCTGTAGGCCCAGCAGTACGGTCCGTGCGGCGCTCGGGCGGGTGTCGACGGCCGACTGGACGACGGGGTCGATTTCCTTGTCTGTCATGGCGATTCAGCTCGCAGCCTGCGGATCGGGCTGTGCGACAGCGGGTTTGTCGACGCCGTTGAGCAGCAGATTGAGCAGGAAGGCGGCGATGCCGCCGGCCGCGATGCCGCTGGACAGCACGGTCTGCATCGGACCGGGCAGCTGATCGTAGAAGTCCGGTGAACCCACCGGGATCAGGCCGAAACCGAAGGCGATGGCGACGACGAGATGGTTGCGCGGGCGGCTGAAATCCGCGCCCAGCATCAGTTTGATGCCGATCGCGCCGAGGGTGCCGAACATGACGACGCCGATCCCGCCGAGTACCGGCCCGGGCAGCGAGGCGACGACCGCGCCGAGCTTGGGCATCAGGCCGATGAGCACCAGGATCGCGCCCGCGGTGGCCACCACGTACCGGCTCATCACCCGGGTGATGCTGACCAGGCCGACGTTGCCGCCGAAGGTGACGAACGGGAAGCTGCTGAACAGTCCGGCGAGCGCGGTACCGACACCGTCGGCGCGCAGCGCACGGGCGATATCACCCGGACCGACCTCACGGCCGACCACCTGGCCGACGGCCAGGGTGTCACCGGTGGACTCGACCATGTTGACCACCTGCACGATCAGCATCGGCAGGATCGCGGCCAGCAGGAAGGTCGGTGCGCCGAACGAAAACGGCTGCACCACACCGAATACCGGTGCGGTACCGACCGCGCCGAAGTCGGTCAGCCCGAGCGGCCAGGCCGCCAGCGTCCCGGCGACCAGGGCGATGAGAATGGCGAACCGGCCGATGGACGGGCGCATCACCCGCTCCAGCACCACCACGAGCACGATGGTGACGGCGGCGAGCAGCAGGCGTTTCGGTGCGCCGTGATCGGGCGCCGACGCGGAACCGGCGATCATGGTGGCGGTTTTGGGCAGCAGCGAGAACCCGATGATCGCGATGGTCGTGCCGGTCACGATCGGCGGGAAGTACCTGGCCAGCTGCGCGAACCACGGGGCGATCAGCCAGGTGATCAACCCGACCACGATGGTCGCGCCGAACACGGCGGGTAGCCCGGACTCCGTGCCGACGATGATGGCCGGGGTGATGCCGGTGAACGTGGACCCCATGACAATGGGTAGTCGCACACCGATATTGAGAATGCCGAGCGTCTGGAGCAGTGTGGCCAGGCCGCTGACGAAGACGTTCGCGGTGACCAGCGTGGTGATCTGCGCGGGGGACAGGCCGATGCCGAGGCCGATCACCAGCGGCAGCGTGACCATCCCGGAGTAGGCGACGATCACGTGCTGTAGGCCGAGCGGGATCAGGTGGCGCAGTGGCGGAATGGTGTCTACGGGGTCTCTCGGTGTCGCGGACCGGCCGCGCGGGCGGGTGAATATCTTCATTGCTAACTCCTGGAGCGGGCCGGACCGGGCCGTGCGGTATTACGGGTCAGCGCGCCCACGGCGTCCGGAGACCGGACATGCCCGCGCGTGAAATCAGTTGTTCGGCTTGGTATTCGGACTCCGCGACGGCAGCATCGGCGTCGATGGACAGGCACTCGCCGTCGCGGTAGACGATCTGCCCGTCGACGATGGTGATCTCGACATCCGAACCTCGCGCCGCGTAGACCAGCGAACTCACCGCACGGTGTACGGGACGCAGGTGCGGACGACCCAGGTCGACGACGATGAGATCGGCCAGGCGGCCGGGCTCGAGCACACCGGCGTCGATACCGGCGTAGCGGGCGCCCTCGCGGGTGGCCAGCTCGAGCGCGTCCTCGGCGCGGCAGCTGGTCGGGTCCAGGGTCGACAGTCGCTGCGCGTATACCGCGAGTTTCATGGCCTCGAACAGGTCCTGGCGGTGCCCGCAGCTCGGGCCGTCACTGCCCAGCGACACCGCCGCGCCGCTCTCGCGCAGTTCCCGCAGCCGCACGGTGCCGGACGCGAGGTAGGCGTTCGAGGAGGGGTTGTGCGCGACCCCCGCGCCCGCCGCGCCGACCTGCTCGATCTCGGCGTCGTCCAGCCAGATGGCGTGGGCCAGGGTGGCGCGGTGATCGAGCAGTCCTTCCTTGGCCAGCCACTGGACCGGCCGCACGCCGTAGGCGTCGAGATAGCCGAGCGGATCCTTGGCGCTCTCGCAGCAGTGGGTGTGCCATTTGGTGTCGTACTCGTTCGCGAGTTCGACGCAGGCGCGTACCAGTTTCTGGTCCACGTAGGTGAGATTCAGTGGTGCGGGCCAGATTTCGACCTTGGATCCGCGCGGGCGATGCTGGAGCGCGTCCCTGGTCATGGCGATTTCGTCGGCGGCGGTGAAGCGGAAGAGTCCTTCGGGTTGGCCACGGCGAGCGGCGATCTCGGTGCGCTCGCCGATCACGCCGCGTGCGACCACGCCGCGCAGGCCCGCCCGCTCGATCACGTCCGCTACGGCCAGTGTGGTGACCAGATCGCTCGGGGCGTAATGATTGTCGATGACGGTGGTGGTGCCCGTCCGCAGCGCCTCGACCGCGCCGAGTCGCGCGGCGGCCATGGCGCCCTCATGGGTCATGGCGATGGAGTAGGGCCACATGAACTCGCACAGCCACGGCACGATCGACATGCCTTCGCCCAGCCCCCGGGCCAGGGCCTGATACAGGTGGTTGTGGCCGTCGACGAAGCCGGGCAGCACGGCCCGGCCGGTGCAGTCGATGACCGTATCCGCCTGCCAGTCGGTGAATTCGGCGGCCGGTCCGACCGCGACGATGCGCGTGCCGGTAATGGCGACCGCGCCCGGTTGATGCACGGTGCGGGCGTCGTCGACGGTGAGTACCGTCCCGCCGGTGAGGAGCAGATCGCAGTGCTGAGGGGAGGGGGGTGTCATGGCCGCCGCTGCCTTCCCGGACGGCATCGCCGCCCAAATCCGTTGGCGTGAGGGGAGATATCTCCCCCGGCCAGGCCGAGGCCTGGCGGGTGCCGAACGGTTTAACCCGGAAGCGGGAGGTCACCGGCGATGTGACCTGGCGCACATGTCGTGGTCACGGGTACATGTAAACGGGCGGCCACGACCCTTGTCAATACTTGTTCGTACGGCATTGCCGGATTCACTCGTCGCGAATTGCCCACTGAACAGGGGCAACCGAAGATCCAATGATCTTGTAATTACATGCAATCCGTTGACACCGATGGCGGGCTGTGGTCCACTCGGTGCCATCGAGCCGGTGGTCGGGCCGGCCCGCCGCGGTGCAACCCGCGGCCCGTAGGTGCGTGAATCGCGGCCGGGGATCTCATCCCGGCCGGATCAAGGAGATTCGCAATGATCATCGATACGCACGTCCATCCGACCGATCTCGTCGACGAGGCCTGGCGGCACACCGGTGAACCGTTCACCGGCGAACGCACCTTGGAGATGATGGACGGTCCATTCTGGATCAACGGCAAACCGCGCCGGGTCGACGTCAGCTGCATCATGCCGCCGCCGGGCAACACCGCCTGGCGGGAAGGGAATCGGCCGGGCCGCGAAGGCATTCGCGACTATCAGGCCTACGTCACCTCGCTGGTGCAGAAGTACCCGGACCGCTTCGTCGGCAACTTCATCTACAACCCGCGCTTCGGCCCGGAGAACGGCGCCGCCGAACTGGCGTTCCACGTGCAGGAACACGGCTACAAGATGATGAAACTGCACGCCAATATGCACTCCTACCGCCCCGACCGGGCGCTGGACTGGCTGCGCCCGGCGCTGCGCGTCTGCGACGAACTGGGCGTGACCGTGCTGATCCACACCGGCGACGGCCCGTACTCCATCCCCACCCAGTTCTATCCGATCATCCGGGAATTTCCCGGGGTGAATTTCATCCTGGGCCACTTCGGCATTCAAACCGGCGGCGTCTACTGCTTCGAGGCGTTCTGGATGATCCAGGACTCGACGAATGTCATCGGTGAGTCCGGCTGGCTGCTCCAGTCGCGCATCGTGGAATTCGCGAAGGAGATGAAGAAGAGCAAGATGGTGTTCGGCACCGACTCGCCGCCGAACGAGCCCGGCATGTGGGCGCGCGAGCTCGAGGTGCTGTGCCACAAGCCGCCGCAGGGGCTCGACCTGTCCGAGGACGACCTCGAGGGCTACCTGGGCAACAACATGGCCAAGCTGCTCGGGCTGGCGCCCACCCCGCCGCCGAAGGACGAGGCCGAGGCGAAAGCCTATCTGCGCGGCGAGATCCCGCAGGCATCGGCGACGAACTCGCACGCCGATCACTACAGCGGCTACACGCCCTCGGCCTGGGCCGAGGAAGCCGCGGCGAACGCGGCGCGGTAACGCTCAGCGTGGGGAGCCCAGGGGCGCGCGAAGTCTCGTCCGCCCCTGGGGCTCCCGGGTCGTGGCCTGCGACAGCCGCACTCGCAATCGCGAAATGTGCCGCCGCGCCACGGTTTCGGCGAACTCCGGATCGCCCGCGGCCATCGCTTCGACGATATCGATGTGTTCATCCAGCGCGAAGCGCGGCGCGTCCGGGCTGCGCCACAGCGAATGCAAGGCCAGGTGCGACCGTCCGGCAATGGGTTCCAGCGTCGCCGTGAGATGGGGGTTGGCGGCGATGTCACGCAGCGTGCGGTGGAAGCGGATATCCAGCTCGACATGCGCTGCCTGATCGGTGCCGTCGCGGAGCACCCGCTCGTGCTCGGCGAGCACCTCTCGCAGCGCGGCCAGGCCGACGCCGTCCAGGCGCTCGGTCGCCAGGCGTGCGGCCAACCCCTCCAGCATTTCCCGCACCACATACAGTTCCCGCAGGTCGTCGATGTCGACCAGGCTCACCTCGGCGCCGCGCCGGGAGACGTGATCGGCCAGGCCCTCGTAGATCAGCCGCTGCACCGCCTCGCGCACCGGCGTGCGGCTGACATTGAGCTGTCTGGCGAGTTCGGGGACGCTGAGCGGGGTGCCGGGGGCCAGCTGATTGCGTAGGATCGCGGTCTTCAGTGCCTCGTAGGTGCGGTCGGTGAGCAGGTCGCCGGGCGAAATGCTCTGCAGTACGGGCGACTCGGACATCGCGGGGCCCCTCCTCGTAGTGGCCTCGCCATATTACATGCAATCTTCGGGGCATCCGCAGCTGCGCCGACGGATCAATTCGACCGCGAGCGTGCGGTCGGGCGGAAGCTCGACTGCGGCCCGCGCCGCGCGCAGCGTCTCGACCGCCGCACGACCGAAGTCGTCGAAAGAACAGCCCACTGTGGTGAGCGGCGGCCAGCTGTGCGCCGCGGGCCGGGTCGCGCCGAACCCGATCACGGCCAGGTCCTCGGGCACGCGCAGGCCCGATTCCTGCGCCGCCGCAAGCACATCCAGGGCCAGGCCGTCGGCGGCGGCGAAGACGGCATCCGGGCGCTGGGGTTCGCGCAGCCACTCCCGGACCTGCACGCGTGCGGTGGCTCGGTCCAGGCCCGTGCGCCGCACGGCCGAGACATCGCGGCCCGCGCGCCGCATCGCCGTCGTCCAGCCGCGCGCCCGCTCCGCTACCGGGCCGGAGTGGGCGAGGCCGGTAAGACAGCCGATGCGCCGATACGAGTGCGCCAGCAGGTGTTCGGCCGCCAGGCGCCCGCCGGTCCGGTCGGCCAGGGTCACCGAGGTCGCCTGTGCGGCGCGGGGGGCCCTGTTGTTCACATAGATCACGGGGACGCCGAAATCGGCATTCGCCGTGTGAGTTTCGGCCACCTCGGCGCGTACCAGCAGCAGGCCGCAGACCTGGAAACCGGCCAGGGTGCGCGCGTAGCGTAGCTCCCGCTCCGGCGAATGACCCGAATTGCCCAGCAGCACGAGCGAACCCTCGTCGAAGGCGGCCCGCTCGATGCCGCGCACGAGTTCGGTGAAGAAGCCTTCGCTGCTGTCCGGCACGACGAGTCCGATGGTGTTGCTGCTCGTCGACCGCAGGGCCCGTGCCACCAGATTCGGCCGGTAGTCGAGTTCGGCGATGGCCGCGAGCACCCGATCGCGGGTCGCGGCGGCGACCGGACGCGGGCCGTTGTTGATCACGTAGCTCACCACGGCCGGTGAGGTGCCCGCGCGGCGGGCGACATCGTTGCGGGTAACGCGTTGCACGAGGCCAGATTACGGGGTGGGAATCGCTGACAGGAGGGTATCTACACGTGTAGAGTCGGCAGGGTTCCGGTCGGGGATATGCCGACGGCCGCGGTATTCGGCGGCGAGCGTGTGGGAAAGGACCGGCGGCCTCGATCAGTCACCGGCGTGTGTCGAAAACGCCGTAGTTCCAAGGAGATATCCCATGCGCAGAGCGCCCGATACCTGTCGACTCGTGACCTCCGGCGGGAGGGCGCGATGAGCACCCTGGTCTCCGGCGCGCGGACCCGGGAGGGCAAGGGCGTCGGCAGCAGTGCGCTGCGCCCCGACGGCACGCTCAAGGTCACCGGCGAGTTCGCCTACTCCTCGGACCTGTGGATCGACGGCATGGTGTGGGGGACCACCGTGCGCAGCCCGCATGCGGCGGCGCGGATCCGGGCGATCGACACCAGCCGCGCGCTGGCGCTCGCGGGCGTGCACGCGGTCCTGACCCACGCGGACGTCCCGGGCGTGAAGACCTACGGCATGAAGGTCGCCGATCAGCCCGTGCTGGCCATCGACGAGGTGCGCTACCAGGGCGAACCGGTAGCGCTGGTAGCCGCGGACGATCCCGAGATCGCGCGCCGGGCAGCCGAACTCGTCGTGGTCGACTACGAGGCGATCGAGCCGGTCACCGATCCCGAGCTTGCCCTCGACCCGGCGGCCCGGGTACTGCACCAGGACTCGAATCTGGTGCGGCACGTCAAGATCCGGCACGGCGATATGGAGCGCGCCCGCGCGGCCGCCGAGGTCGTGGTCGTCGGTGACTACGAACTGGGCATGCAGGACCCGGCCTTCCTCGGACCCGAATCCGGCCTCGCGGTCCCCGCGCCGGATGGGGGAGTGGAGCTCTACGTCTCCTCGCAGTGGCTGCACAAAGACCTCGAGCAGATCGCGCCGTGCCTGGCCCTGCCGGTCGAGCGGGTCCGCTTGACGATGGCCGGCGTGGGCGGCGCTTTCGGCGGCCGCGAGGATCTTTCGGTCCATGTGCACGCCTGCATGCTGGCGCTGCGTCTGGGCCGACCGGTGAAGATGATGTACAACCGGCACGAATCCTTCTTCGGGCATGTGCATCGGCACCCCGCACGGATGCGGTTCGAACACGGCGCGACCCGCGACGGGAAGCTCGTCTATGTGAAGGCGCGCCTATTGTTCGACGGCGGCGCGTACACCTCGACCTCGCCTGTGGTCATCGCGAACGCGTCGTATTTCGTCGCCGGCGCCTACGCGGTGCCGCACGCGGAGATCGATGGCCTGGTCGTCTTCAGCAACAATCCGCCGTGCGGCGCGATGCGCGGATTCGGCGCGGTGCAGTCGGCCTACGGCTGTGAGTCGAATATGGATCGGCTCGCGCGCGAACTCGGGATGGACCCGCTGGCACTGCGCCTGAAGAACGCCATGACCACCGGCACCATCCTGCCCACTGGTCAGGCGGTGGACGGCCCCGCCCCGGTGCGCGAACTGCTCGAGGCCCTGCGGCAGCGGCCGCTGCCCGCGGCCGCCTCGGCCCACGATCCGCGTACCCGGCCCGGTGGCGTCGGCAATACGACACGCGGCGAGGGGATTCGCCGCGGTATCGGCTACGCGGTCGGCGTCAAGGCGATCGGTTACTCGGGCGGGGTGGACGACATCTCGACCGCGCGGGTCACCCTCTCGATCGCGGGTGGCGAGCCCGTCGTGTCGATTCACACAGCCGCCGCGGAATGCGGGCAGGGGATCACGACCGTGCAGTCACAGATCGCTACCACCGAACTCGGCGTCGCCCAGGTGGTGGTGCTCCCGGCCGATACGCGGATCGGCGACGCCGGTTCGGCGTCGGCCTCCCGGATGACCTGGATGTCCAGCGGCGCGGTCCAGGGCGCCAGCCGCGAGCTGGCACGCGAACTGCTGGCTCGCGCCGAGCGGGCCACCGGCCGTGCGGTGTCCGGCCTCGCGCTGCAGGACGGGACGATCGCCGACGCCGCCACCGGCACGACGGTGCTCACGCTGGCCGACCTGTTAGGCGACGAAACGCTGTCGGCTGTACACGAATATCATCACCGGCCGACCGAGGGCATCGATCCCGAACGCGGCCAGGGCAACGCGCATATCGCTTTCGCGTTCTGCGCCCATCGCGCGGTGGTCGACGTCGACGTGGAACTCGGCTTGGTACGCGTGGTCGAACTCGCGGTGGCCCAGGACGTCGGCAAGGCGATGAATCCCCTTGCGGTACAGGGGCAGATCGAAGGCGGCAGCGCGCAGGGGCTGGGCTTGGCGCTGATGGAGGAGATCGTCGTCGACGCACAGGGCAGGGTGCGCAACCCCTCGTTCACCGATTACCTGATTCCCACCATTCTCGACGTTCCGCCGATGCCGATCAGCATGTTCGAATTCCCCCATCCCGATTCGCCCTACGGACTCAACGGTGTCGGCGAACCGCCCACGCTGTCCTCCACGCCGGCCATTCTCAACGCGCTGCGGGCCGCCACCGGTCTGGACCTGCCGCGCGCTCCGGTCCGGCCCGACGATATCGCCCTGCGTCCCGTCACGATGTGCTGAGCGCGGCGGACTCGATCGGCATCGTGCTCGCGGCCGGGGCGGGCACGCGGTACGGATACCCCAAGGCGCTCGCCGAGAACGGCGCGTGGGTGTGTAAAGCCGTTGCAGCACTGGAGAGTTGCGCATCGGTCCTGGTGGTGCTCGGTGCAACCGGTCCCGCGCCGCTACCGCTCGGCTTGCCCGCGTCGGCTCGCCAGATCTGGGCGCCGGACTGGGGGCGGGGCGTCAGCGCCGCACTGCGGTCCGGCCTGGCCGCCGCGTGGCCGACCGGCGCCGAGTACGCGGTGATCATGCCGGTGGACACCCCGGATGTCGGAGCCGACGTGGTCGACCGCGTGCTCACCGTTGGCCGGACTGCCCCGAGCGGGCTGGTCCGCGCCGTATTCGACGGCGCCCCAGGACATCCCGTCGTCGCCGCGCGCGCGCACTGGCTGCCGATGAGTGCCGTCGCCGCTGGCGATCGCGGCGGTCGCCGGTATCTGAACGGGCGTGCCGACACCGCGCTCATCGAATGTGGCGATCTGGCAACCGGATTCGACCACGATCACCGGGTGTGAGTCCGAGCGGCGGCGGACCCATCGGGCCCGCCGCCGCTCCCCCTCATTCCGGTGTGACTAGTGGGCCGCGCCCAAACGCAGCAGCACCGTTTCGCCGGTGGCGTCGTCGAGGCCGTCGTTGTCGGTGACGGCGAACAACTCGCCGTTACCCGCCACCGCCAGACCTTCCACTTTCTCCTGTACCCAGCCGTTGGTGGCGCGCAGCGCGGGGAGCAGATCGTGTACTCGGGCCTTGGGCAAAACGACCGGCTGTGCGGTGCCGGTCACGCCAGGTGTGGTCGGCAGCGCGACCCGGTTCACCACCTTCAGCGCGGCGGCGGGACCGTTGAGCTTGTCACGCTCGAGCACGAGCAGGGAATCGCCGTCGACGGTGATCTCCGAGACGCCGATCCAATCGCCCTTGGTCGCGGTGGTGTCCAATTGGTAGCCGTACCACTGCCATTCGCCGGACTTCGGCAGATACCTGCCGATCCGGACGACACCCTTGGGATCCGACTTCAGCTCGCGCTGCAAGACGACCCACACGGTTTCCTCGGCACCGGAGCCCTGGACCGAGATGCCCTCGAGGCCCTGCTTGCCGAGCCCGGCGGCGATCTCGGCGGGCAGCGGGATCCGCTGCTCGATCGCGCCGTCGCGGGCGACCCGCACGATCGCGTTGCCCGGGCCGTCCTCGCCCTCCACCGCGAGGTAGAACCCGCCGTCGCGGCGGGCGGCCAGCCCCTCGATATCCAGGCTCACCGGCTTGCCGCCCTCGGTGATCGGCAACTGCGTGTCGATGACGGCCGGAACCAGCGAAACATCGAGGCCCAGCACGCGGGCCGGGCCGTAGGCGATATCGGTGGCCGTGTACAGCCGATCCGCGGCGGCGGGGTCGGCGGTGAGCGCACCCAGCGCACCCCAGCCGATCGGCGCCCGGCCCGCGTCGGCGGACACGATCGACGGGAACATCGGGTCACCCTGCCCGGCGTAGTCGGCGCCGAAGCCGAACACCGTAATCGCGCCGCGCACACCGGCTTCCGCGTCGTCCTGCTCCGAGGAGACGGCGAGCAGATTGCGGGACGGGATCGGCACGATGCCCTCCGGCCCGGCATTGGTCGCCAGGATCTGCCGGAACACCGGCTTGCGCGGATCCGAAACATCGTAGACGGCAACGAAATTGCCGCGCTCGGAGCCGACCAGCGCGACCGGGGCGCCGTTCAGCTCGGTGACCGCGATACCCTCCGGCTCGGCGCCCTTGGCACCGGCACGCTTCTCGTTGAACAGGCCGGTCCGCATGGCCAGGTGCTCGAAGGTGTTGCCGGCGTCCCAGACCACCGCGCCGGTCTTCGCGTCGAAGACGCTCCAGCCGCGGCTGCCGCCCTTCCAGTCGCCCTCGTTGGCGGTCGCGACGTGATCGTCACCGATCCAGGCGATCGCATCGGGTTCGCGCGGCGTATCGCGCACCGAACCGGTCGGATCGATCAGCCCGTCTTTCTTGCTGTCGATATCGGCGACCGAGACCTTCCCGGCGGAGAACACCGTCCGCACGGTCGCGGCCGCGGCGTCGATGATCGCGATGCCGTTGTTCTCCTGGAGGGTGACGGCCAGCTCACCGCGCGCATTGAAGCTCACGTACTCGGGCTCGAGGTCCTCGGGCGCGGCCAAACCGGCGGCGCGCGCGGCGGATTCGTCGATGCGCACCGGGCGCGGCGTCCACTGCTGCGGCGCGCCGGTCAGATCGATGAGCTGAAGGAACCCGGTCGGCGGCTGCGGCAGGTCACCCTTCGCGCCGCCCGCCGGGGTGAATTCCTCGTCGCGCTGGTTCTCCATGGCGATGGCCACGCGCGCGCCGTCGTGGCTGAGGGCGATCGAATCCGGCTGACCGCCGAGGTCGATGCTGTGCACCTTGGCGCGGTCACTGATCCGGACCACATCCACCCGCCCGGACGGCTGCGCGAAATTGCCGCCGCTGCTGTCGACGACCACCAGGACGTACGCACCGGCCACGGTCACCGAGGTCGGCTGGTCGTCGGCGTGCCCGAGCTGCGCCAGCGACAGCGTGCCCGCGCCCTTGGGATGCGCGGGATCGCCGAGATCGACGAATCCGATCCGTTTACCGGCGGCGTCGGTATAGATCAGGGTCTTGCCGTCGGGGGTGACGGCCGAGATTTCCGCGGAGGTGGCCGTCTCCGCGGCGACGCCCTCGGGGCGATTCTGGAAGACCGGATAGGTGGCCAGCCGGTGATAGCTGTTCGCCGCGTCCCGCTCCCAGCCGGGTGCGGCCGCCGGCCCGCCCGGCTCGTCGTCGGTGCCACACGCGGCGGCGAGCATCGCCACCGCCAGCACCGTCGCGGTTGATCGCCTTTTGTTCATCCTGGTCAACCCAAACTCCTCGAACACACTCAGTCCCCGCGGACGGGGAATCCGGAGATCGTTGCCGAGGCGGGCAACCGCGAGGTTGCGCAGGGATGAACTTCGTGACGCGCCTCGATCGTCATCGGACCGCAAAGAGATTGTGGCGTAGATCGCAAAGTTCTCCTGGGAACCTTTAGCGACTCGTGCCGTGGTGGGGGAGCCCATCTTGATGCCGTCGTCGGAGATGATCGAATGCGAATCGGTAAGTTGAGCTCACGGATGCGGCTGGGGGCCTTGGCCGCGGTGCTCGCGCTGGCGGTGTCGGGATGCGGGCTGGGCGGGGAGACCGGCGCCGCCGTCACCTACGCGGACGCCAAGTCCTCCGGCAAGATCAAGGTCGGCTTCGCCAACGAGGCGCCGTGGGCCTTCCTCGACGAGAAGGGCGAGCTCACCGGGTACGCGCCCACCGTCGCCCGGGCAGTGCTGAAGAAGCTCGGCATCGACGAAGTCGAAGGCGTGGTCACCGACTTCGACGGACTGATCGACGGCGTGCGGGCGCAGAACTACGCGTTCGTGGCCGCGGGCATGTTCATCAATCCCAAGCGCTGCGAGAGCTCCGCCTTCGCCGTTCCCGACTATCAGGTCGGCTCGGCCTTCCTGGTGCCCAAGGGAAACCCGCAGAACATCAAGCGATTCGAGGATATCCCGAAGGCCAATGTGCGGGTCGCGACCCTGGGCGGCGCGGTCGAGAACGGCTACGCCGAAAAGTCCGGCGTGCCGGGCAATCTGGTGGAGCCGATGGCCAAGCAGGACGATATCCTGCGTGCGGTCAGCAACGGCGACGTCTACGGTGCGGCCATCCTCGATGTCACCGCCGCCTGGCTGGTGAAGAACAACCCGAACTCGAATCTCGAAGTGACCGAGTCGTTCCAGTACAGCTCGCGGCCCGATGTGGGGACCTTCAACTTCCGGATCGGCGACGACGAATTCCGTGCGGACTTCAACCGGGAGCTGCGCGCACTGCACGCCAGCGGCGAATGGCTGCGCCTGGTCGAGCCGTTCGGTCTGACCGCGGCGAACGAACCGGCGCCCGCGCTCACCACCGAGCAGTACTGCAAGGCCTGATCCAGCGCCTTGTCCGACAATTTCTCGATCTACCTGGAGCGCATGCTCGCCGGGTTGCCCTTCACCCTGTGGGCGACCGTCGGCGGCATCGCGCTGACCGTACTGCTGTCCTTCGCGGCCGGGCTGGCCATGCTCTCGCCCCGCCGCTGGGTCCGGGTTCTGTCCCGGATCTACGTGGAGGGCTTCCGGGGCAGCTCGGAAGTGGTGCAGCTGTTCTTCTTCGCGGTGGCCGTGCCGATCTTCCTGGGCATCGCGCTCGGCGCGACCGCGCAGGGGTTGCTGCTGATCGGCATCGTGGTACTCGGCCTGAACCACGGCGCCTACGGAGCCGAAATCGTGCGCGGCGCCGTGCGTTCGGTGCCGAAAGGGCAGCTGGAAGCCGCCGTCGCGCTGAATCTCACGCCGCTGCAACGCATGTGGCGCGTGGTGCTGCCGCAGGCCGTGGTGGAAATGCTGCCCTCGTTCAACAACCTGTTCATCCAGTTGGTGAAAAGTACCGCGCTGCTGAGCTTCATAGCGGTGCCGGAGATCTTCAAGAAGACCGACGAACTGCGCGCCGTCCCCGCGTTCTCCCGGGAACTCGGGCTGATCTATCTCATCGAACTGGTCTGCTACCTGCTGATCGCGGTCGTGGTGACAGTCCTCATGCGGCTCGCCGAAGCGCTGGCTGCGCGCCGGGTCGGGCGTAAGGCGCCGAGCCGGACCCGGCGATTGGCGGTGATCTGATGGAGAAGTGGCGCTGGGATCGGTTCTTCGAGACCTTCCCGTTCATCTGGGACGGGCTGCTGGTCACCATCCAGTTCACGCTATTGGGCTCGCTGGTCGCCTATGTGCTCGGTCTGCTGTTCGCGGTGCTGCGCGCCATGCGGATCCCGGTCCTCGACCAGATGCTGTGGGCCTTCATCGAATTCGTGCGCAGCACACCGCTGCTGGTGCAGATCTTCGTGCTGTACTGGCTGGTCCGGCCGGAGTTGCTCGGCGGGCTGTCGGTGGACGCGCAGCGGCTCGTGGTCGGCGTGACCGCGCTCGGCGTGCACTACGCGTGCTACACCGCCGAGGTCTACCGGGCCGGCATCGACGCGGTCCCGGCGACCCAGTGGGAAGCGGCCCGGGCGCTGAGCCTGCCCCGCACCCGCACCTGGACCGATGTGATTCTCCCGCAGGCAGTTCCACGGGTGCTGCCGGCGCTGGGCAACTACACCATCGCCATGCTCAAGGAGGTGCCGCTGCTGTCCTCCATCGTGGTGCTCGACATGGTGTATCAGGTCAAGACCGTCTATGCGGCCAGCTCCGGCGGTGCGGGACCGGAGGCCTGGTTCGCCGTCGGTCTCACCTTCTTCGCTCTGAGCTACCCGTGTTCGATCCTGGTTCGAAAGGTGCAAAGCCGTGTCGGAGCTGTCTGAACCGATGATCCGGTTCAACGATGTGGGCAAACGCTACGGCGATACCCCCTGCCTCGAGGGGCTCGACTTCTCGGTGGCCCCAGGGGAATTCGTGACGCTGATCGGACCCTCGGGATCCGGCAAGACCACCATCCTGCGCCTGGTGATGACGCTCGAGCAGGTCAGCTCCGGCACCATCGACATCGGCGGCGAATGCCTGACCCATGTGCGCAAGGGGGACAAGCTGATTCCCGCCCCCGAAGCACACCAGCGACGGGTGCGCCGCCGAATCGGCATGGTGTTCCAGCAGTTCAACCTGTTTCCGCACATGACGGTGCTGCGCAATATCACCGAGGGCCCGATTCGCAGTCTCGGGCAGGGCCGCGAGGAGGCCGAGGTGAAGGCACTGGAGCTGCTGGAAATGGTGGGGCTGCAAGACAAGTCGAACTCCAAGCCGGGACAGCTCTCCGGTGGTCAGCAGCAGCGCGTGGCGATCGCCCGTGCACTGGCCATGCAGCCCGACATTCTGCTACTCGACGAGGTGACCTCGGCGCTGGATCCGGAACTGGTCACCGGGGTGCTGAAACTGCTCGCCGATATCGCCGAAAGCACCGATCTCACCTTCCTCTGTGTGACCCACGAAATGCGTTTCGCCCGTGGTGTTTCCGATCGAGTGGTGGTGCTCGACGGCGGGCGGGTGCTGGAACAGGGTCCGCCCGATCAGCTCTTCGCCGACCCGGTCGAGCCGCGCACCCGGGAGTTCCTGTCCGCGGTGCTCGATCGCGAGGGCTAGTCCCAGAGATCGTGTGTCGGTAGCTCGGCCAGGCCGGGGCGCACCTGGTCGTCGATGGTGACGATGACGCCGTGCCGGCGCAGGGCTTCGGCGACCCGATGCGCGACGGCGGCGGAGGACCTGTATTCGACGACGGCCCCGCCTTCGGGAAAGCGCAAGCTGATTCGAACGTCGACGGCGGATTCGGGATCGCTCACCGGGACCGGGGCGTGTCGGCGTCACAGAGCACTCCTAGATCATTGGGAGCGTTCTTTGCGGAGAAGTACACAGCTACTTTGCGGTTGGATGACGATCGGCAGGCCGCCGCGTCGGCGGCGCTGACCTGGGTACTCTGCATTCCTGCCGCGTCGGCACGGTGCGCGCGGTCCGGGTCGGGTGTGGTGAGGATGGTCGATGAGCGCGAGCCTGCTGATCGTGGCGGACGACGACCGGGTGCGTGGCGCGTTGCGGCTGGCGATGGAGGACGAGGGTTACGACGTCGCCGAGGCGCCGACCACCGAGGCCGCGCTGGATCGACTGCGTCGCCGCGGCGCGCCCGACATGATCATCATCGACCTGATGCTCGGCACCATGGACGGATTCACCTGCATCCGTGAGATCCGGCGCGAGCATCACGTGCCCATCGTCGTGGTCAGTGCCCGCGACGACACCCATGACGTGGTGGCGGCATTGGAGGCGGGCGCCGACGACTTCGTCACCAAACCCTTTCAGATCAAGGAGATCACGGCTCGGCTGCGTGCCCTGCGCCGCCGCGCCCGCCTGGCGCACGAACGCGACCCCGGCCCGGACGATCTCGTGCTCGATACGAAATCCGGGCCACCGCTGGTACTTTCACGCCTGAGCGGCATGGTTCGCCGCGGCGAGGACCCGGTTCACCTGACCCTCACCGAATTTCGTCTACTGTGCGAACTGGCCGAAGCGCCCGGCCGTGTCTTCAGCCGGGACGTGCTGCTGGATCGCGTCTGGGACCGCGGTTTCTTCGGCGACCACCGAATCGTCGACGTCCACATGCGCCGCCTGCGCACCAAGATCGAACAGGACCCCTCCGCCCCGCGTCTGGTGGTGACCGTGCGCGGGCTCGGCTATCGCCTCGACCTGCATCCGTGACCGGCGCGGCCTGGCTGAACCGGTTCGGCGTGTGCGGCCGGGTGGTGCCGGCGTCACGGCGGGAACCGGAGTGGGCAACTCGTCCGAGCCGCGGAGTATCCGAGCGAGTTGACAGAATTAGGTACGGCTAACCTAAGCTCTTCGGCTGTGACTGCGGTGGACACTTCCTCTTCTGGCCTGCGGTGGCGGCGGGTTCCGCTGTTGCTGATCGGGTTCGCTGTTCTGCTGCTGGTCGGGGTGCTGAGTTTGGCGCTGGGGAGTCGGTCGGTGCCGGTGGGGACCGTGGTGGCGGCGCTGGTGGGGCAGGGGGACGGGCGGGACGCGCTGGTGGTCACCGGTATGCGGATGCCGCGGACGCTGGTGGGGATCGTGGTGGGGGCGGCGCTCGGGCTGGCCGGAGCGGTGGTGCAGGGGGTGACCCGGAATCCGCTGGCGGCCCCGACCACGCTCGGCATCAACGCCGGCGCGGGTCTCGCGGTGGTGACGGCCATCTACGCGTTCGGCCTGAATCAACCGGTGGAATATGTGTGGTTCGCGTTCGTGGGTGCCGCGGGGGCCGCGCTGTTCACCTTCGTACTCGGGCGGCGCTCCGGCGATATCGACCCGGTCCGGCTCGTGCTGGGCGGGACCGTATTGCAACTGGTGCTGGTGTCGTGGACCACGGCGGTACTGGTCTTCAGCGAACGCACCTTGGACGAGGCCAGATTCTGGCTGGCCGGATCGATCGCACAGCGTGACCTCCAGGTTCTGCTGCCGATGCTGCCGACGCTGGTGCTCGGCGCCGTGCTCGGCCTCGTGATCGCCCCCGCGCTCAACACTTTCGCGCTCGGCGACGAGGCCGCGCACGCACTGGGCGTGCCGGTCACCAGGATTCGGGTCACCGGCATGCTGGCGGCGGTGCTGCTGGCCGGTTCGGCGGTCGCGGTCGCGGGCCCCATCGCCTTCATCGGGTTGGGGGCGCCGCACCTGGTGCGACTGCTGGTCGGCAACGACCATCGCCTCCTGGTACCCGGCTGCCTGATCGGCGGCCCACTGCTGCTGCTCACCGCGGATATCGCGGGACGGCTCATCGCCCGGCCCTCCGAGGTCGAGGTCGGCATCGTGACCGCCCTGCTCGGCGCGCCGCTACTGGCGATCCTGGCCCGCCGCGCGGGAGCCCGCGGATGAGCGTGCTGGCGACGAAACCCACCGCCCTGACCCGCGAGCGCCGTCGCGCCCGGCTGGTCGCCGCGCTCTGCCTGGCCGCCCTGGCCGGATTCAGCGTCATCGCGCTCACCACCGGTGAGGTGAGCATGTCCGCCGGGACCGCACTGCGCGCCGCGCTCGGCTTCGGCGATCCGGGAGAGGTGTACATCGTCCAGGAATTCCGCGCACCGCGCCTGGCCGCCGCCCTCGTCGCGGGCGCGGGCCTGGCCACCGCCGGCGCGGTGCTGCAACGCCTGTTCCGCAATCCGCTGGCCTCACCGGATGTCATGGGTATCACCGGCGGTGCGTCGCTGGGCGCGGTGCTGATCCTGGCCGCGGGTGCGGGTCAGCGGCTGCTGCCGCTGGGCGCGCTGGGCGGCGGACTGTTCGCCGCGGCGGCCCTCGCACTGCTCGGGCGCTGGTCCGGCATGGTGGTCACCCGCCTGGTCCTGGTCGGCATCGCGGTGCAGGCCGGTTTGGCGGCCGCCGTGAACCTGATCGTGGTGCGGTTTCCCCAGGAGCTCGCCGGATCGGCCATGCAGTGGACCGCCGGTTCGCTCTACGGCCGCACCTGGCCCGAAGTGACCGGCGCGGCGCTGGCCGGCCTCGCGGTACTGGTCGCGCTCTTCGTCCAATACCGCAAACTGGCGGTCCTGGACCTGGGTGACGAATCCGCTGGCGCGCTGGGTATTTCGGTGACCACCGCCCGGCTGCGTCTGCTGGTGACCGCGGCCGCGCTGGCGGCGCTGGCCGCCGCGATCGCCGGACCGATCGCCTTCGTGGCGCTGGCGGTGCCGCATCTGATCCGGATGCTGGCCGGAAGACCCACGGGTACAACGCTGGTCGCCACCGCACTGGCCGGAGCCACCCTGCTGCTCGGCGCCGATCTGACCGCCCAGCATCTACTGCCGGTGCACGGACTGGCGGTCGGCGTGGTCACCGCGACGATCGGCGCGCCCTGGCTGCTCATCCTGCTGCTGCGTGACGGCGGCCCGGCCTCTCGGAGGACAGTGTGACCAACGCGAACGAGCTTGCCGCGCGGGATCTTCGACTGCACTACGGCGACCGCGCCGTCATCGACGGTTTGACGCTCACGCTGCCCGGCGGCGCGGTGACCGCCATCGTCGGCCCGAATGCGTGCGGAAAGTCCACGCTGCTGCGCGGTTTGGCGCGCCTGCTGCGGCCCACCGGCGGCGCCGTCACCCTCGACGGCGCCGATATCCACCGTTTGGCGGCGCGCGATCTGGCTTTGAAGCTGGGTCTGCTTCCGCAGCAACCGATCACACCGGACGCCATCACCGTGGAGGCGCTGGTCCGGCTCGGCCGCTATCCGCATCAGCGGCTACTGCGTCCGTGGTCGGCGCAGGATCAGGCCGCGGTCGACACTGCCTTGCGCCGCACCGGAACCGACGCGTTGCGCGATCAACCGGTCGATCGGCTCTCCGGCGGCCAGCGCCAACGTGCCTGGATCGCTGTGGCGCTCGCGCAGGAGACCGATCTGCTGCTGCTGGACGAACCGACCACGTTCCTGGACCTGCGCCATCAGCTCGACGTCCTGGATCTGGTGGCCGACCTGCACGCCGACGCGGGCCGCACGGTGATCATGGTGCTACACGATCTGGGCCAGGCCGCCCGCTACGCCGATCACCTGGTGGTCCTGCACGACGGGCGGCTGGCGGCGGCGGGTGTGCCCGGCGAGGTGCTCGACGAGGACCTGGTGCGCACCGTGTTCGGCGTCGACGCCCGTGTCATTCCCGATCCCGAGACCGGGACACCGCTGGTCGTGCCCCGGGCGCGGCGATCCGTTTCCACCCCCGAAAGAGATGAGGACCAGTCATGCCCACAGCACGATTCCGTCGGCTCGGCGCCGCGCTGATCGCGGCCACCATCGCGGTATCCGGGCTCGCCGCGTGCGGAAGCGACTCCGCCGCAACGGGTTCGGTGAACACCGCGGCCGACTCCGCGAGCTTCCCGCGCACCTTGGACACGGTGATGGGGCAGGTGCGGATTCCGAAGGTGCCGCAGCGGGTGGTGGTGCTCGACACCGCCGAGCTCGACTCGGCGACCCTGCTCGGGATCAAGCCGGTGGGCGCGGTGGTACCGCACACCAAGACCCGCGGTGGTTTCCCCGCCTACCTCGGTGACCGGACCGAGGGCATCACCGATGTGGGCCCGCTGCTGGAACCGAACCTGGAGCGGATCGCCTCGCTGAAGCCCGATCTGATCCTGTCCTCGAAGGTCCGCCACGACAAGATCTACGACAAGCTCTCCGGGATCGCGCCGACCGTCTTCACCGAGACCACCGGTGGTCCGTGGAAGGCGAACCTGCTGGTGCACGGCAAGGCACTCGGCTTGGACGATCAGGTAGCGCAGGCGCTGAAGAGTTACGAGGATCAGGCGCGCGCGCTGGGCGAGGCGATCAAGGCCAAGTACAACGGTGCGCTGCCGATGACCTCGGTGATCCGCTTCCTGGCCGGGCCGACCCGCCTGTACATGAGCAATTCCTACAGCGGCGTGGTGCTCGGCGACATCGGCCTGCCCCGCCCCGCCTCCCAGGTCGCCGCCGATCCGGCTGCCAAGATCATGAAGGAGATCAGCGCCGAGCAGATCGATCTGGCCGACGCCGACATGATCTTCGTTGCCACCATCGACGACCCGGACAAGACCGAACGCAAGACCGTCACCGGCGGCCCGGTCTGGCGTGACCTGCGAGCGGTCAAGGGCGACAAGGTCTTCGAGGTCGACGACGAGGTCTGGATGTCGGGTATCGGCATCCAGGCCGCCCGCGCCATGTTCGCCGACATCGCCCGCGTCACCGGCGTGGAACTACCCGCCGCGAAATAGTCACCAGCGGTAGTCGAGGAATTTGCCGTCGAAGGTGATCACCACGCGATCACCGTCGGGGTCGGGGCGGCGGGCGATATCGATGTTGAAGTTGATGGCGCTCATGATGCCGTCCCCGAACTCCTCGTGGATGAGTTCTTTCAGCGCCGGCCCGTAGACATTGACGGCCTCGACGAATCGGTAGATCGTCGGGTCGCTCATCACCTCCGGGTCGGCGCCGCGGGTCGGCTGGCGTTGCAGCGCCTCGCCCACGGCGGTGTCCAAACCGAGTAGGGCGCAGATGGTTTCGGCCTGGTCGGGTGTGAGTGGGTGCCGGCCCAGCAGTGCCGCGGTGCTCCACACGAGTGGCGCGTCGATGGCGGTGGCCAGCTCCGCCCAGGTCTTGCCGCCGCGAATGCGCGCCGCTACCACCAGTTCCGCGGCCTCGGACTTGCTCATGATGGGGATCATGAGCACCAGGCTGCCAGCTCGATTAGCGGTATACCAAGCCGGAAACACGCTCTTCACAGGTCGGCAACGACCACTCCGCAGAATCGGCGCATCCCCACTTCTGCGTCGATTGGATCGTGATGTCCTACCTCAAACCCGCCGAATTCGTGACCAGAATGGTCGACGCCGGACAGGACAAGGCGCTGATGTCCACGCGCGACACCGTGATTCGCGCCTACATGGCCGGGGCGATCCTGGCGTTGGCGGCGGCGTTCGCCGTCACCATCACCGTCCAGACCGGCCAGCCGCTGCTGGGCGCGGTGCTGTTCCCGGTTGGATTCTGCATGCTCTACCTGCTCGGCTTCGACCTGCTGACCGGAGTGTTCACCCTGGTCCCGCTGGCCTGGATCGACAAGCGGCCCGGCGTGAACCTGCGTGCGCTGCTCCGCAATTGGGCGTATGTGTTCCTCGGCAACTTCGCGGGCGCGCTCACCGTCGCGGTCATGATGGCGATCATCGTGACCATGGGCTTCGCCATGGACCCGAACGAGGTCGGCCAGCGGCTCGGTGACATCGGCGAATCGCGCACGGTGGGCTACGCGAACTACGGCTGGGCCGGAATGCTCACGCTGTTCATCCGCGGCGTGCTGTGCAACTGGATGGTGTCCACCGGCGTGGTCGCCGCGATCATGTCGACCTCGGTGTCGGGCAAGGTGATCACCATGTGGATGCCGATCATGCTGTTCTTCTACATGGGTTTCGAGCATTCCATCGTCAATATGTTCCTGTTCCCGTCGGGGCTGCTGCTCGGCGGCGACTTCTCTCTCGGCGACTATCTGCTGTGGAACGAGATCCCCACCGTGGTAGGGAATTTGGTGGGCGGGCTGACCTTCGTGGGGCTCACGTTGTATGCGACCCACGCGCGGACGGGGGAGCGGGTGACGACCGCTTGACGCGGTCCGCGTCGCGTTCGCTGCTGGCCTCGCCGACCACGGCGCGGACCGCCTCGCGGAGGCCGTAGAGAGGGTGGTGGGTGGCGGGGCCGGCGCCGGGGTCTTCGCGAAGTTCCTTGAACAGCGACCAGCACAGGGCGAGCATGACGAGGACGAAGGGCAGCGCCACCAGGATGGTGGCTGTTTGCAGGGATTTCAGGCCGCCCGCGACCAGCAGGACGGCGGCTACCGCGGCCATCAGCACACCCCAGGTGACGACCAGCCAGGACGGTGGGTGCAGCGCGCCCCGGCTGGTGAGCGAACCCATCACCAGGGAGGCGGAATCGGCGCTGGTGACGAAGTAGGTCATCACCAGGATCATCGAGATCCACGAGGTGACGGTGCCCAGCGGCAGCGCGTCGAGCATGCCGAACAGGGACGCCTCCGCATCGGTCGCGTACTGCGCGAGATCGGCCACGCCGGTCGCCGTGAGCCGAATCGCGCTGCCGCCCATGATGCAGAACCACACCGTGGTCACCGCGCTCGGCACCAGTAGCACGCCGATCAGGAATTCGCGAATGGTGCGCCCCCGCGAGATCCGCGCGATGAAGGTGCCGACGAACGGGGCCCACGACACCCACCACGCCCAGTAGAAGATGGTCCAGGTGCCCAGCCAGTCCGGGTCGGCGTAGGCGCTGGTGCGGGTCGCCATCGGCAGCAGATTGAACAGATAGTTGCCGATGCTGGCGGGCAGGCTGTCGAGAATGTAGACCGTCGGCCCCAGCACGAAGATGAACACCATGAGCAGCGCCGCCAGCGCGATATTCACGGTGGACAGCCACTTCACGCCCTTGTGCAGTCCGGAGAACGCGGACACCACGAACGCGGTGCCGAGCGCGGCGATGATGATCAGCTGCACCGTCACGGTATCGGGCGCGTTCGCGGTCAGGTGCAGGCCCTTGGCGACCTGGAGGGTGCCCAGCCCGAGACTGGTGGCGGTGCCGAAGACCGTGGCGAACACCGCGAGCAGATCGATCGCCTGCCCCGCCCAGCCGTTCGCCCGCCGGACGCCCAGCAGCGGCACGAACACCGCCGAGAGCCGGTTGCCGCGCCCCTTGCGGAATCCGGCGTAGGCGAGTGCGAGCCCGACCATGCCGTAGATGGCCCACGGGGTCAGGGTCCAGTGGAACAGCGAATACTGCAACGCGGTCTTGGCCGCGTCGGTGGTCTGCGGTGTGATGGCGGTGGACGGCGGCGGAGAGACGAAGTGCTGCAACGGTTCCCCGACGCCGTAGAACATCAGGCCGATCCCCATGCCGGCGCTGAACATCATCGCGATCCAGGCCAGGTTGCTGAATTCGGGTTCGGAGTCGTCGGCGCCCAGCCGGACCCGCCCGAACCGGCTGATCGCGATCACCACGCACAGCACCAGGAAGACATCCGCCGACACCACGAACAGCCAGTCGAAATTGCTCAGTACCCAGGTCAGTGCCGCACTCGAAGCGGACTCGAACCCGTCCTGGTCCAGGGCCGCCCACCCGGAGATGGCCACCACCGCCACGACACCGATGGCGATGAGCCGAAGGTCCGGCGCAGGCGGCTTATCCAGCTTCTCGGTACTCATCACGGTCAACTATGGCCGTTAGCCGGTGATTAGCCGATATGGCGCGCCGGGTCCGTTCGTCATACTGGCCGAGTGGAAGAGGTCGAAGTGGTCGTCGCCCACCGGGACTGCGCGACATTGCGCGTCGGCGCGGTGTTCCTGAAGATCGACTCGGATCAGTCGCGTACCGAGGTCGAAGTCCGCGCCATGGCGCTGGCGCCGATTCCGACGCCGGAGATCCGGTGGCGCGAGCCCCCCGTGCTCGCGCTCGCCGCGCTGCCGGGACGGGCGCTGGGCCGGCTCGGGCACCCGGAGACCGCGTCGTCGGCCGCCTGGGTGGCGGCCGGTGCCACCATCCGGAAGCTGCACGACGCCCCGCTGCCCCCGTTTCCGGAGCGCAGCCGGGCGGATCTCGCCGCGGAGGTCGACGGCGAATGTGCCTGGCTGCTCGCCAACGACGTGCTGCCCGCCGAGGTGGTGACCCGCAACCGCGAGCTCGCCGATCCGGCCCTGCGGCCCTGGACACCGGTGTTCATCCACGGCGACCTTCAGGTCAGCCACATCTTCGTCGCCGACGACGAGGTCACCGGCGTCATCGACTGGACCGAAGCCGCCCGAGGCGACGCCCACTACGACATCGCCACCCTGACCCTCGGCCACCAGACCCGGCTCGACGACGTCCTGACCGGCTACGGCCCCGGCCTCGACCCCGACGTGATCCGCGCCTGGTGGTCCCTGCGCTGCCTGCGCGGCATCCGCTGGCTGATCGAGCACGGCTTCGACCCCTCGCTACCGGGCGGCGAGATCGACATCCTGAAGTCGCGGATGTGATCCGGATTCCGTCCGATCGGCCGGGCCCGGGTCGTGTCGCACGTCGTCCTGCCTCCCGCACTGTGCGTGGATTGTGACCTTGGTCGGTGTGGGCCGGGCCTACCGTTGATAGGCACGGTAAAGGAGGACTGGCGATGACGAGGAAGATAGCCGACTGCCGCAGGTTCCCGAGCGAATCGAACTGCACGCTCACCATCTCCGGGGAAGAGGACGAGGTCGTGCGCGCGGCGACCGAGCACGCGGTCTCGGTGCACGGGCACGAGGACGGGCCGGAGCTGCGCGAGCAGGTTCGCGCGACACTCGAGGACGAGACCGTCTGACCATCGAACAAGCAGTTGCTTGTCAAGTTTGACGGATTCCGCCACAAAAGCGACCTATGTTCACATAGTCTGTCGCGCAAGCAAGGCGTGTTCGAGAGTGGGTGTGCGGATGACCAGCAACGACGCTGGCGCACGGCAGATGGCGGCGCGAGACGCGGTACTGGTCTACGACGAGACGGATCGACACCTCTCGAACATCGTGGCGGTCTACGTGTTCGACGAATCGACGCCCGGCGCGGCGCCGCCGCACGGGGCGGCGGCCGTCGACTGGATGCGTGACCGCCTGGGCTACTCGCCGATCTTCCGGCAGCGGCTGCGGCAGGTGCCGTTCGGCTTCCCGTACTGGGTCCCCGATCCGGACTTCGACATCCACCGCCACGTGCATACCCGCCCGGCCGCCGACTGGGCCGAGGCGCGCCGCAGGATCGCCGATATCGCGTCCACGCGCATGGATCTCACCAGACCGCCGTGGGAGATCCACGTCATGAACGACATTCGCGACGCCCCGCACCTGCCGGGCCCCGCGACAATCGTGGTGCTCAAGTTCCATCACAGCGCCTGCGACGGCGTGGCGACCCGAGCCCTGGAAGCCAGACTGTTCGCCCCGGATGCCGTGCCCGCGCGCGCCGAAAGCATTGCCGAATGGTCCTATTCGGCCGCCCGTCGGCGTGCGGTGGCGACCCTGCCCTATCACCTCGTGCGGTTCGCCGTGGGCCTGAAGCGCACCCGCGCCGCCGCCGCGCGGGTCCGGGCGCGCGCTGCCGCCGGAGAGCTGCACGAGCCCGAGCCTTTCCGCCCCGCCACCCGCTTCAATCGCCGGGTGCGCGAGCGGCTCGCCTTCGACACCGTCGAGTTCTCCTTCGACGAGATCAAGGCCGCCAAGGACGGTTTCGGCGCCGGTGTGACCGTCAACGATCTGCTGCTGACGGTGGTATCCGGCGCGCTCGCGGCCTACCTGGGCGAGCGGAACGAGACACCGCCGACCTCGCTGGCCGCCATGGTCCCTATGTCGATGCGCGGTATCGCACAGTGGAATTCGTCGAATCAGCTGGCACAGCTGGCGGTCGACCTGCATACCGATATCGCCGACCCGGTGCGCCGCCTGCGTGCGATCACGCGGTCGGCCGCCCGGCAGAAGCAGCGTCAGCGCGACAGCGCGGTGCTCGCGCGGGAATCGCGCGTCGAGACCGCGCCCGCATGGTTGCTCCGACTGGCCGGCTGGGCGCGGGCCCGGCGGGTCTTCGACGATGTCGAGACGGTGCCGCTGATCAATACGACGATCAGCAATGTGCCGCGAGTGGCCGAGGACCTCGCGTTCGGCGGCGCCGGACTCGCTGTGGCGCTCGGCGTCCTGCCCATCATGGACGGTGACGGCCTACGCCACCTCATCACCTCGCAGGGGGATCGGATTCTGCTGACCTTCAGCGCCGATCCGGCGATGCTGCCGGACCCGGCGCGCTACGGCGAGTTGCTGCTCGGTTCCTTCCGCGCGCTCACGGCCGCACTCGAGCGGAGCCCCGCATGACACAGGCCGACCCGCCGGAACTTCCGGCGAATCGGCCGCTGCCGTCGTTCAGAGTCCGATCGCCCCCGCCAGCATCGGCCAGGACTGGTGCAGATCGGTCTGCCAATATCCCCAGGAATGTGTTCCTGCCGGACGCTGGTTCACCGTGATATCGGTGCGCCCCAATGCCCGCAACCGGTCGGAGAGTTTTCCCGTGCAGTAATTTGTCACGGTTTCTATCAGGCCGCCGACGAGCATCTGATTGACCAGTTTCCGGTTGTCGTTGTCCAGTCGCGCATTGTCGAGACTGTCGAAACGTCCCGGCAGTCCGGTGCCGCTGGAAATATACATCGGAATTCTGGGCAGCCGGTCCGCCTGGACATAAGGGTCGTGTGCCCGCCAGCCGTCACCGTCATAGGGACCCCACATATTTTCGGCATCGCCCTTGCCGAGTTGTACGACGGTTTTTACAAATGCCATTCCCCAGGGGTCGCTGGTCATGGCGCAGCCGCTGTAGGCGGCTGCGGCCCGGTATAGATCGGGCGCTTGGATCGTGAGGTCGAGTACCGAGGTACCGGCCATCGAAATACCCGCGAGCGCATTCTTTCCGGTGGTGCCGAACGTGGCGTCGATGACCGGAGGCAACTCCTTGGTAAGGAATGTCGCCCACATGTTCCGGCCGTTGTTGCCGAGATGCTCGGCAAGGCCCGGGTCGTCGTTCTGCCAATCCGTGTAGTAGCTGAACGCGCCTTCCATCGGAATGACGATATTGACGTGCTTGTCCGCGAAGAACGCCGCCGCATCGGTCTGCCCGAGCCAGTTCGCGGCGTCCTCGCCGCCGCCCGCGCCATTGAGCAGATAGAGCGTCGGCGCTGGTAGGGCAGTGTTTGGCGGGCGTAGGACCTGCAACGATATGTCACGATCCATGGCCTGCGAGTGCACGGAGATCTCGACCAGCCGACCCTCACGGGGTGTCTGACCGACCAGCCAGGCGCCGGTCGCGGCCGTCGCCGGCGCGCTGTTGTGCCATGCCGGGAAAAGGGAGAGCGTGCACAGACCGGTGATCAGTATTGCGAGACTTCGGAGATAGTTCATTCACATCGATTTCGGGGCTGAGCGCCGAAGATCGGGGGCCCGCACACCGCGAGCCCCCGATCTTCGCGGCGGGATTACTTGCCGGGAGCGGGCGTACCACCACTGATGGTGATCAGCGCGTTCACGATGTTGGTGCCGATCGGTCCGACACTGTTCGTGCCCAGCTTCAAGATTTCAACGAGTGAACCCATGTGTTTCTCCTATCGAGCATTCCGGCACGGGCATCGTCGGCCGTGCCGGGACGGGTCTGAAATATCTGGATGCCCGCGGGATCAGCCCGCGAGGCCGCCGAGTGATCCGAGGAATACATCCCAGAGGCCATCGCCTGCCACTGCGGATCCGAGCAGCGGAATCATGGCGGCGATTACATCACTTAGGGAACCCATCCGGCTCTCCTTCATCTAGATTTCGAGCACCGTGCGACGTCGAGGGGTAGCGCCGTACGGAAGGTCACAGTTATATCTCGTCAGTGACGCAGCTAACATAGCAATCGTTTCGTATGGAAACAAGTGACTAGTTCATTTTTCGCAAAATTCTGATCTGGCTCGTAGGTGACAAGCGTCGGCTGCGGCCATGCCCCGGCCACGGCGCGGAGCCCGGATCGGTTGCCAAATATTCGCCAACTCTGGATATTTGGGTGCCGCCACAGAAGTCTTCGGATGCCCGTAGTGTTTTGTGTGGGAAAGGGGCCGCATGATAGAAAGAAGCATTTCTGTTGTCATCGTCGACGATCACACGTTATTGCGAGTCGCGCTGCGCGACATGCTTCAACTGGAATCCGATATAGAGGTGGTGGCGGACGTCCCGGACGGCCGAACGGGCGTCGACCTGGTCCGGCGGTGGAAGCCGGATGTGATCGTGCTGGACGTGGAGATTCCCGGGGAAACCGTGCGCGAGAACATCGCCGACCTGTTGGAGGTCAGCCCGGACTCGCGAATCCTGATCGTCAGCATGTACCAGGACATCGGGCTCATCCGGGAGTTGGCGGATTCGGGGATCTCCGGCTATCTGCACAAGAGCGCGAGCCGAGAATCGTTGCTGGCCAACATCCGTGCCATCCACGGCGGTGAACGGCACAGCGTCGCGGTGATGTCGGCGCAGGCGCTGCATCTCACCGCCGCCACGGAACCCGCGCTGACCGATCGCGAGTTGCAGATACTCGGACATGTGGCCGACGCGTTGAGCAATCGCCAGATCGCGGGGAAGCTGGGGATTTCGGAGGGGACGGTCAAACGGCACCTGGCCAATATCTTCCAGAAGCTGGGCGCGGTGTCGCGGCTGGACGCGGTCAACCGCGCGGTGGCCGCCAAGGTGATCCGGGCGTCGGCGGGCGTCGAGAGCGCACGCTCGGGCGGTGCGCGACCGGCCGTCTGAGCGTCATCGATGCGGCTCGGCCAGCCGCGCCGCATCGATGACGGCGCGGACCGGCGCGAGCCGTCCGAGGAGCGCGTCGATCGGCATCGCGATGCCCCGGGTGGCCTGCGCGACCCGCAGATATCGGTGCGTATAGACCCGCCCGGATCGGCGGCGGATGCCGCGGACCAGCGCCTTGGCCGCCTGGTCGGGCGAGATCGTCGCCGGTCCGGCCAGGAGGAATCGGCCGAGCCGGTCGGCGGTCACCGTGGATCGGGCATCGACCGCCGCCCGGTTGCCCGCCACGAAGGCTTCCAGCAGCGGCGTTGTGACCAGGCCCGCGTAGGCGACACCCACCGCGACCCCGGTGCCCGTGAGTTCGATGCGCGCGGCGCGGCACAGCGCCTCGACACCGGCCTTGGCGGCGCCGTACGGGGCCATCAGGGGGCTGGGCAGCAGGGCGTAGGCGGACGACATCGCCAGGAAGTATCCCCGATTGCGCTGTAGCGCAGGCAAAGTCGCGTGCAGGGTACGCCACACGCCGAGCAGGTCGACCTCGATGACCTCGTCGAAGGTGGCGGGCGCGAGGGTGTCGACCGGTCGCATCGCCCCGGCGATACCGGCGCTCGCGAGGACCGCGTCGATGCCGCCGAACGCCTCGCAGGCTCGATCGGCCGCGCCCCGCACGGCCGCCTGGTCTGTCACATCGGCGACGACGCCGAGCGCATTCGCGCCGAGCTCCGCGGCCAGCGCGGCGGCGGCCTCGGCATCGCGGTCGACGAGCACGACCCGCGCCCCGGCCGCGACCAGCCGGCGCGCGGTCGCCCCGCCCATGCCGCGCACGCCCGTGATCAGAACTACCTTGTCCCGCATACTGATTCCTCCATGGATCGGCGAGCTATCGGGCCTCGAGGGCATCGACGACGGGCAGGCGCGCGGCGCGTAGCGCGGGGGGAACAGCGCCGAGCAGGCTCACCGCCAGCGCCAGCAGGGCGAATCCGGCCGTGGCCGGCGAGGCGCGGTAGCCGATGTCCAGCCCCAGTGCGGCCGAACTGACGATCGACCCCAGATACTGTGTGGCGCTTCCGATTCCGAGACCGAGCAGGGCGCCCACGACGGCGACGCCCGCAGCCTCGGCGAGCACCGAGCGGAGCAGGAAGCGGCGGCCGGCGCCGGTGGCCCGCAGCACGCCGAGTTCGCGGCGACGTTCGAGCACCGAGAGCATGAAGGTGTTCAACAGGGCGACGGCGGCGACACCGCCGATGATCCAGGTGATCGCCCAGGTCAGCGCGGCGCCCTGGGCGACCGCGCCGCGCACTCCGGCCACCGCCGCCGCGCCGGTGAAGACGTGGGCAGTGGCCGGAATTGCCTGGCGGACAGCCTTTTCGACTGCGCCGGGGTCGGCGCCGGGGGACAGGTGCACGCCGAGCAGCGTCGCGCCGGGCCGGTCGAACCAGTCGCGCAGCTGATCCAGTCCCGCGACGACGGCGCCCGCCAGCACCGAGAAGTATGGAATCACCCCGAGCACCTCGGTGTGCCGAATTCCCTTCGGAGTCGGCAGCTCCAGCGTGCTCCCGGTCGAAACGCCCAGTGCGCGAGCCAGATCACGCGAGACCAGTACGCCGAGGCCCGCGTCGATCCGGGCCCGAACCGCCGGGTCCACGGTGTCGAATACCGGATGCCGCAACTCGGGCGAATGTCCTTGCAGCAGTGCCCGGGTGCCCCGGACCGTGGCGAACACGAACTGACTCGGCAGCACGGTCGCGACCCCGGGGATCGCGGCGACCGCGGCGGCGGTGCCCGGCGGGAGCGGCGCGGTGGAGAACGAGTCCGCGGGTTGTGAGCCCACCCAGAGTTCGGTACCCGCCAGCGACCGGAAGTAGCCGCCCGTCGAATCCAGGACATTCCCGCTGGAACCGGTGATCGTCACGGTCATGGCCACCGCGATCGTCACGGTCATCACCGTGGCCCACACGCGTTTCGGCGCCCGCCGCAGCGAGGTCGCCGCCAGCACACCCGGTGCGCCGAAGCGCTGGGTCAGTGCCGCCGCCGCGCGCACGATGGCTCCGCTCGCCGTGCAGCACAGGCAGACCGCGGCGAGGAACGCGAGCGCGAGCGCCGCGGTCGACAACCGGCCCACGTCCGCGCGGGCCAGCATCCCGGCAGCGATCGCCGCTGCGAGCCCGGCCAGCGCGGCCCCGGCCCGCAGCCGTCCGCCGGGTCCCGGCGCCGGTTCGGCGCCGAGGGGTGTCAGAGCTTGGATAGGTGTGGCCCGGTGCACATCGCGCGCGGCCAGCCCGGCCGCCGCGACGGTGACGGCGACACAGACGACGGCGGTCCCGAGCAGGGTGCGGGGCGGCAGTATGTATTCCAGTCTGGCCTCGACGGTTTGCACGAGGGCCGGCGGCAGCGCGCCGATCGCGAGCCGGCCCGCCAGCACACCCAGCGCGCCGCCGACCGTCGCGGCGACGAGTGCCAGCAGTGCGGTCTCGGTGAGCAGGTCCCGCACCATCGACCGTGGCCGCCCGCCGAGCGCGCGCAGCGTCGAAAGCGCGGCTCGCCGTTGCGAAACGACCGTCGTCGTGGTGGTGTAGACCAGGAACGCCGCGACGATCAGGGAGACGGCGGCGGCCATCAGGGTCGTGTATCGCAGCATCGCGATCCCGCTACCGGTCTGGGCGGCACGGAAATTCGGGTCGGCCACTACGGCGCGCCCGGCGACGACCGCCTCGATACGGGACCGCAGGGCCCGCACATCCGATCCGGGCTTCGGCACGATCAGAATCGAATCCAGCGAGCCGGGCCGGTCGAGGAGGAGCTGCGCCGAACCCAGTGGGGCGAGGACGAAATGCCCGCCGTTGATCCGGCGCGCGGCATCGCTGTCGAGCACCGCGGCGGCCGTGACCCGGGCAGAGCCGAGCTCGAAGCTGGCGCCCTCGGCCAGTCCGAGACCGGTGCCGATCGCAACACCGTTCGGCGTGGCGGCGAGCTCGGCGGCCATCTCGAAACCTCCGCCTACGGCGCGCAATAGATCGCTGCCCAGGGCCATGACGGTCGAATCCACGCCCAGCAGCAGGGTGCGACCGGATTCGGCGTCGAACACGCTGCGCAGCATCGGCACCGCGGCCCGCACCCCGTCGATCGCGGCGATCTCGCGCGACAGTGACTGATCGAAGCCGCTGTCGGTGATGCCGAGTACCTCCAGGCGCGCCGCACCGCCCACGCCCTCGGCGAGTTTGTCGACCGAGCCGCTGATCGAGCCGGTGATGCCGACGACGGTGACCATCAGCATGGCCGAAACCGCCACCACCCCGATCGAGATCAGCGCCCGGGCACGGTGTGACCGCAGCTCCCGCAGATGCAGGACTCGCAGCCGGTCCAGCCACGCACCGAACATGGTGACTCCTCCGGGTCGGCCGGCGCTCCGCGCTCGGAGCGACGGGTCACCGCACGCTCCCGGCGGAAAGCTCGCTGGGACAGAGGCGTGAGCCCGCCCGCTGGATACGTCGACCTGTATCGCGTTGTGGCCGAAGGAGAGTCGTGGACCGCGCACGGAATCCGGCTGTATCCGCGAGCCGCCGGGCGCGCTCGGAGTAGTGGGTGGGCAGCTAGGCATCGCGACGATCGAACAAGGGGCCCGGTTATGAGTACCAGCGAGAAGAGCGGCCGCGCCGATGGTCGGGCCGCGCCGTCGGGGCGCGTCGACCACGAGGCCGTCGTCATCGGCGCAGGTTTCAGCGGGCTCGGCGCCGCCATCGAGCTCTCCCGGCTCGGCATCGACTACGCCGTGCTGGAGCGCTCCGACGATGTCGGGGGCGCCTGGCACGCGAACCGCTATCCCGGGATCGGGGTCGATACCGCGGCGCCGACCTACTCGTATTCCTTTGCGCCCAACCCGGATTGGTCCCGGTTGTACGCGCCCGGCGCGGAGGTGCAGCAGTACGCCGCGCGGATCGCGGACGACTACGCGGTGCGGCGGCGCATCCGATTCGCGACCACGGTGACCGGCGCGCACTGGGATGAGGCGAGCGGGGTCTGGACCGTCGGCACCGCCGACGGCCGCCCGGTGACCTGCCGGATGCTGATCGTCGCGACCGGATTGCTGTCCCAGGTGCGCAGACCCGATATCGCGGGACTGGACAGCTTCACCGGCGCGATCGTGCACACCGCCGCCTGGGACGACGAGGTCGATCTGACCGGTAAGCGGGTCGCGCTGATCGGCACCGGCGCGACAGCGGTGCAACTGCTACCCGAGATCGCCGATCGGGTCGAGCACATCGAGGTCTACCAGCGCCGGCCGATCTGGGTGGCGCCCAAGCCGGATTTCGCCATGCCGCCGCTGGCCCGCAGCATGTTCCGCCGTCTGCCCGGCACCCAGCGCGCGCTGCGTTTCCTCAACGCCGCCGCCAACGAGGTGCTCGCGCTGGCCTTCCTGGTCTACCGGTTCTTCCCGCCGGGCATCGCGGCGCTGGAGGCCCTGTGTCGGCTCCATCTGCGAATGCAGGTGCGCGACAAGGAGATACGGTCACGGCTGACGCCCGACTACACCTTCTGGTGCAAACGGCCGACCTTCTCCAACCACTACCTGCGGACCTTCAACCGGGCCGAGGTCGATCTGGTCACCGCCCCGATCGAGCGCGTCGCGCCGCACGGCATCGTCACCGCCGACGGCGTCGCGCACGACGTGGACGTGCTGATCCTGGCAACGGGTTTCGTACTCCAGCAGCAGGGCTCCTTTCCGCCGTTCCCGATCGTCGGCCGGGCGGGAGTCGAGATGGGCGACTGGTTCCACGCGCACGGGTACGAGTCCTACGAGGGCATCGCCGTGGCGGGCTATCCGAATCTGTTCTATCTCAGCGGGCCGTACTCCTTCGCCGGGCTCTCCTACTTCTTCGCCGTGGAATCGCAGATGGCGCACATCCGCCGTGTGGTCACCGAGATGCGGCGGCGGTGCGCGGGCACCTTCGAGGTGAAACGTCCCGCGCAGCAACGATTCGTGGCCGGGATGGATCGGCTGTTGCGCGCGAGCGTGTGGCGTAGCAGCGGTTGCGCGACGGCCAACAGCTACTACTTCGACGAGCACGGGAAGCCCAGGCTGGTCCGTCCGCGGCCGACGGTGCAGGCCTACTGGCAGGATCGGCGGTTCCCACTCACCGACTACAGCTTCGCCCCCCGCCCCGACGAGGCCGCGGCATGAGCAGCGACCTCGTTCTCCGCGGTATCGCCACCGGCGGACCGCTGGCGCTCGTGCTGGGCGTGGCATGGCGGTGGCGGCCCAGCCGGCGCGTCGTCGCCGGCGCCGTGCTCGCGACGATCTGGGCGGGCGTCTCGCTGCTGGTCGTCAATGTGGTCGCGATCGAGCTCGGGTGGTGGTCTTTCCAGGCCGCGGGCCGGATCGCCGGTGTGCCGGTGGACCTGCTGTTCGGGTGGGCGCTGCTCTGGGGCACCCTGCCGCCGCTGGTGGCGGCGCGGTTTCCCACGGTGGGTGTGCCCGCGGCGGTGTGTGGTGCGGCGGGCGCGCTGGTCGCGGTGGACGCGGTCGTGATGGGACGGTTCGAGCCGGTCGTCACGCTGCACCGGTACTGGCTGCTCGGCGAGGTCGTCAATGTGGTGGTCGTGCTGGTCCCGGCGGTGGTCCTCGGGGTCGCGACCGCGCGCGACACCCACCTGTTCGCCCGGGCGGCGATCCAGGTCAACGGATTCGCGACCCTGCTCGGCTTCGTCGTGCCGTCCGCGGTGTTCAGCGTCGGCGCGGGCGATTGGACGACGCTGCTGCACCGGCCGCTGGCGGCGTGGGCGGTGTTCGGGGTGATCCTGGTGTGCGCGGGGACCGTCGGCGTGCAGGCGGTGATCGAATGCGCGCTGATCGGCCGGGGCACGCCGGTGCCGTTCGATCCGCCCAAACACCTGGTGTCCTCGGGCCCGTTCGCCTATGTCAGCAATCCGATGCAGCTCGGCGGCGCGGCGGTGGTGTTCGGCTGGGGCGCGATGATCGGCGACCTGCTCGTGCTCGTGGTGCTGATCACCATGTTCTGCGCGGTCATCACGATCTCGAACCGGACCGAAACCCCGGACCTCACCCAGCGATTCGGTGCGGAGTTCGCCGCCTACCGGGCCCTGGTGCGGCCGTGGCGGGTGTCGTGGCGGCCCCGGCATCCGGCCGGGGGCGCGGATCGCTCGGCGGTACTCACGGTCGCGCCGGGACCGGTCGCGTCCGTGACGGTCGCGCTGTTGCGCCGGGTCCGGGTGCACGATCTGACCCTGGTGCTGGAGCCGGGCCGCGACCGGCCCGGTGTGCGCTATGTGTCGCCCGCGGTGACCGCCGTCGGCCCGGCGGCGCTGAGCCGCGCCCTGGACCACACGAATCTCCTACTGGCACTTGCCGGTTGGATGGCCAGATGCACCCCGGTGGGGATCTGGCAATGGACGCCGCGCCCCGCGCTGACCCGCTCGCTTCCCTGCACCGAGGAGATCCCATGAAATTCGATATCACCAAGACCTATCCGCCGGTGGTGTGGTGGCTCTACGACCACGTCATCGCCGACGGTGTCCAAGCCATGAACGCGGGACTGGTCGAGGAGCTGAGCACCGCCCTGCCCGACGGGAGCCGAGTGCTCGATGTGGGTTGCGGCGGCGGTCAGCTCGCCCTCGAATTGTCCGCGCGCAATCCAGGATTGCGGATCGTCGGCGTCGACGCGGACCCCGGACAGGTCAGGCGGGCCGCGCGCCGCGTCGTCCAGCGTGCGGACCGGCTGCGTTTCGAGCGGGCCAGCGCGGATCGGCTGCCCTTTCCGGACGACTCGTTCGACGCGGTGGTGAGCGTCGGGTCGGTCAAACACTGGCCGGACGCGGCCGCGGGCATGGCCGAGATGGTCCGGGTGCTGCGGCCCGGCGGACTGCTCCGGGTGCTCGAGGCCGATCGGTCCACCACCCTCGCGGACGCCCGGATCACGGTGGGCTGCTTGCAGTATCCGCGTCCGCTGCGTGGCCTGGGTGCGCGCTTCTTCCGTGCCTGTGTGGCCGGGCCCGGCGTGAGCCTGGACAACGCCCGGGCACTGCTGCGCGGACTGCCCGTGGAGCAGGCCCGCATCGCCCCGGTACCGCAGGCCCCCGCGATCTGGCAGATCTCCGCGCGCGGATACGCGGAATCGGCATGACCCTCGCCGCCGCGCCCGTCGCGCCCCTGTCCGGCGACGTGCTGCTGGTACTCGTGCTGCAACTGGCGGTGCTGCTGCTGGCGGCGCGGCTGCTGGGTGCGCTGGCGAACCGGTTGGGCGCCCCGGCCGTGGTCGGCGAACTGACCGCGGGTGTGCTGCTGGGGCCCTCGGTGCTGGCGCATGTGGCGCCGCCGGTGTCGCGCTGGCTGTTTCCGCCCGTCGCCGAGCAGATGCATCTGCTCGACGGTGTCGGCCAGCTCGGCGTGCTACTGCTGGTCGGGCTGGCGGGTACGCAGCTGGACCTCGGGCACCTGCGCAAGAACGTCGGAAAGGCGGCGAAGATCAGTGCCGGGGGCCTGGTGATTCCGTTGGCGCTCGGCATCGGAGCCGGATTCGCGCTGCCCTCGCCGCTGCGCCCGGAGGGGACCGAGCGGCTGGTATTCGCGCTGTTCCTCGGCGTGGCGATCTGCGTCTCCGCGATTCCGGTGATCGCGAAGACGCTGATCGAACTGCGGCTGGCGCACCGCGATATGGGCCAGCTCACCATGACCGCGGGACTGGTCGACGACGTGGCGGGCTGGCTGCTGCTGTCGGTGGTCGCGGCCATGGCCACCAACGGGTTTCGCGGCAGCACGGTACTCGTGTCGCTGGGCTGGCTGGTGCTGGTCCTGATCTTCACGATGGTGGTAGCCCGGCCGCTGGTCCGGCGGGTCATGCGGTGGGCGAGCGGCACCTCGGAGCGAGGCGCGCCGATCGGCGCGGTGGTGATTCTGCTGCTGCTCGCGTCCGCGGGCACGCACGCGCTGAAGTTCGAGGCCATCCTGGGCGCGTTCCTCTGCGGCATCCTGATCGGATCCTGCGGCATGGATCTGGCCCGGCTGGCGCCGCTGAACTCGGTCGTGATGTCGGTGCTCGCGCCGATCTTCTTCGCCTCGGCCGGGCTGCGCATGGATCTGACCGCGCTGGCGCACCCGCCGCTGCTGGCCGGTGCGCTGGCGGTACTCACCATCGCCATCGCCGGGAAGTTCCTCGGCGCGGCGCTGGGAGGCCTGGCCAGTGGACTCTCGCGCGCGGAATGCGTGGCGCTCGGCGCCGGAATGAACGCCCGCGGCGTCATCGAGGTGATCATCGCGATGGTCGGCCTGCGCCTGGGCGTGCTCGGCGTCGAGGCATACACGGTGTTGATCCTGGTCGCCGTCATCACCTCCCTGATGGCGCCGCCGATCCTGCGGCGGGCGATGGCCGCGACGACCGAGACCGCCGACGAGGCGCGGCGCGAACAGCAGCGGATGGCACTGATCGATGCCGAACGCCCCGGCTAGGCCGGGGTGTATCCATGGCAGCGGTCGTTCGCTCTGTCTGTGAAACCTGTTTGTCACATTCGATCAGCGCCGCCCAGGCCGCCCGACCTTGTGGAGCGACACCATGACGATCTCGACCGACTCCGGTTCCATCCCCTCCGACGCGGCTGTCCGCGCCGCCAATCGCCGGATGGTGGCGACCTATATGGGCTGCCGCGGGAATGATCGCCTCAGCCGGCATTCGCTGTTCACCGAGGACGGCACCGGCGGATTGTGGACCACCGAGACCGGGGAGCCGATCGTGATCTCCGGCCGCGACAAACTCGGCGCGCACGCCGTCTGGTCGCTGCGCTGTTTCCCGGATTGGGAGTGGACCGAGGTGGAGATCTTCGACACCCAGGACCCGAATCGGTTCTGGGTGGAGTGCCAGGGGACCGGTGCGATCCGCTTCCCGGGGTACGAGCCCGGGCACTACACCAACCACTTCATCCATTCCTTCGAGTTCGAGAACGGTCTGATCAAGCGGCAGCGGGAGTTCATGAATCCCTGTCGGCAGTTCCAGGCGCTCGGGATTTCCGTGCCGGTGATCAAGCGCGAGGGCATCCCCACCTAGCCCGCCGGTGTAGCGAGGAAGAAGCAGCCGATGAGCCTGCCGAGCATCGACGACTACCACCTGTCACCGCCGTTTCCGGCGAATACCGCTGCCTGGCAGCTCGATCCGGCGCGTGCGGTCCTGCTGGTCCACGACATGCAGGAGTACTTCCTGCGGGCCGTCCCGCCGCGGCTGCGCGGGCAGCTGATCGGTCAGGCGGCGGCGGTGCGCGACCGGTGCGCCCGCGCGCACGTCCCGGTCGCCTACACCACCCAGCCCGGCGGGATGACCACGATCCAGCGCGGCCTGCTCGCCGACTTCTGGGGGCCCGGGATGCGCACGGTCGACGCCGACCGGCGGATCGTGCCGGAATTGGCGCCCGCCGAGGCGGATTGGGTGATCACCAAGTGGCGCTACAGCGCGTTCCACAACACGCGGCTGCTGGCGCGGCTGCGGACCGCGGGCCGCGATCAGCTCCTCATCTGCGGTGTGTACGCGCATGTCGGCATCCTCGCGACCGCGATCGACGCGTTCAGCCACGATATCCAGCCGTTCGTAGTGGCCGACGCGACAGCCGATTTCACCGCGGACGAGCATTCGGCCGCGCTGCTGTACATCGCGCGCCGCTGCGGTGTGGTCCTGGCGGGCGCGGAGGTGCTGCGATGATCGTCGATATCGCCTGGTGGGATCTCCCCGAATCCGGGATCGGGCTCGAACGGCTGCGCGCCGATCTGACCGAGCGGCGACTGCGGCAGTGGCGCGAGGTCGAAGGACTGAGCGCCAAACTCTGGCTCGCCGACCCGCGGCGGGGCCGGTGGGGCGCGGTCATGCTGTGGGACCGGCCGCCCGACCCGGAACTGTTGCCGCCGAATCGAGCGCTGGAATTGATCGGCGCCGCGCCCACCCACCGTGTCCGTTTCGATGTCGCCGCCGTCGTGCGCGGCCGTTAGGTGCCGATCATGCTTGCCTACACCGTTGTCGACGCCTTCACCAGCGAGCCGCTGACCGGCAATCCCGTCGCGGTCTGTTTCGCGGCCGATCATCTCGACGCGGCCACGATGCAGCGGATCGCGAATGAGATGCACCTGTCGGAAACGACTTTCGTGCTGGCGCCACAGTCCGGCGGCGATGCCCGGGTACGGATCTTCACGCCGGTGAACGAACTGCCGTTCGCCGGTCATCCGATCCTGGGTACGGCGCTGGCGCTCTCGCAGCGCACCCGATCGCGGTCACTCGCGTTGGAGACCGCGATGGGGCTCGTGCGCGTCGAGGTCGAGCCGCGCGGCGCGCAGGGCGGGCGGGTGCGTATGTCGCAGCCGGTGCCGGTGTGGTCGCCGTATCAGCGCAGCACGGAACTGCTGGCCGCGCTCGGCGTGACCACGCCCGCGCTGCCGGTGACCCAGTACCGCAACGGCCCGCGGCACGTGCTCGTCGGCCTGGACAGCGTGTCCGAACTGGTCGCGCTCACCCCTGATCAGCGGCGCCTGGCCGAGCACGAGGACATGTCGGCGATCTGTTTCGCCGCATCTGGCGAGCATTGGCGGATGCGCATGTTCTCCCCGGCCTACGGCGTCGCCGAGGACGCCGCCACCGGTTCGGCGGCCGGTCCGATGGCGATCCATCTGGCCCGCCACGGCAAGGCCCGGTTCGGCGACCAGGTGTGGATCCGCCAGGGCGTCGAGCTGGGCCGTCCCTCGGATCTGTTCGCCGTCGCGCACCACGGCGCGACGGCCGTCGAATCGGTCCTGGTCAGCGGTGACGCCGTCACGGTCGCGCGCGGCCACCTGCTGTTGTGAACGGTGGAAGGGAATCGCGAATGCGCCCAGCCGATTTCGAAACCCTGACCGCGACCGTCGACTGCGGCTTTCCGGAATACCTCGATCCGCCCGGTGATCCGGCCGGGCTGCTGGACGCGTGGCTGGCGGCGGCACACCGGCAGGGTGTGCGCGAACCGCTGGCGCTCGCGCTGGCCACCGCGGACACCGAGGGACGGCCGTCGACGCGGATGGTGTCGATCAGCGCCGTCGAACCCGGCGCGCTCGTCTTCGCTACGCAGACCACCAGCCGTAAGAGCCGGGACCTGGCCATGAATCCGCGGGCCGGCGGTGTCCTGTATTGGCGCGAGACCGGTCAGCAGGTTGTGCTGTCCGGCTGTGTCGACCCGGTCGGCGCGGCCGGGTCCGAGGCCATGTGGCACGCCCGGCCACGGGCCCTGCATCCCATGACGGTGGCCTCCGAACAGAGTCTGGAGCTGGAATCACCCGAGTTGCTCGCCCGGCGCGCGGCCGAACTCGCCGCCGGCCCCGAACCCTTGGCCCGGCCCGCGCGCTATGTCGGATATCGGCTCGTCCTCGACGAAATCGAGTTCTGGTGCTCGGATCCGGACCGGTTGCACCGCCGCCTCGCCTACCGCCGGACCGGTGGGCGGTGGGAGTGGAAACGACTGCAACCCTGAGCGATCCAGCGCCGGAGACCACCACCAACCAGCACCTCGGAGTAGTCATGACCAGCACCCCCGCTTCGCTCGCCGACCTGTACATCCCTGAAGGCGTCGGCCGGACAGCGCTTTTCATCGCCTGGCAACGGCACGCGGAGAGTATCCGGCCCGACGCCCTCTTCCGTGATCCGCTCGCCGACTGGGTGACCGGCACGCTCGCCGAACATCCGGTCATGGCGCACTGCACGCAAATGGTGCGGGAGGTGCTCGGTGAGAAGCCCCGCTATCCGGACTATTTCACGGTCCGGACCCGGTTCTTCGACGACCGCATCATGGCCGCGCTGCACGACGGCGTGCACCAGATCGTCACCCTCGCAGGCGGATTGGACGGGCGACCGTTCCGGCTCGCATGCCCGCCGGATGCACGCTGGTTCGAGATCGACCTGCCGGACATGTGCCGATTCAAGCAGTCGATCACCCACCTCGCGGGGCTGCGGGCCGCTTGTCGATGGCAGCCGGTGGCGGCCGATCTCACCGGTGACTGGCCGGCCACGCTCGCCGCCGCCGGGTTCGACCCGGCACTGCCGACCGTCTGGCTGATCGAGGGGCTGTTCATGTATCTGACCGACGCGCAGGGTGATGCCCTGCTCACGACCGTGCGGCGAGCGGCCGCGCCGGGGAGTTTGCTGCTAATCGAGCACCTCCAAGCCTCGATGCTGGGCGAGCCGGGCCGCTGGGCAAGGGAGCGGGTCGAGTCGCAGGGCGCGCGCTGGCTTTCGGCCCGAGACGATCTCGAGCGGTGGCTGGCCGGGCACGGTTGGGTCGCCGAGGTGCACGCCGGGGACGATCCGGCCATCGGCCTGGGGCGTTCGGTCGGGCCGGTGCCCGCCGCCTGGCTGGCCGCGGCCACTCCTGTCCGCGTCGATGTATCCAGCGGGCCCGCCGCGCGGTCTGTCCGCTAGCCCCACGAATTCCCGGTCACCGACGGAGGTCTCGACCCATGAAGCTCCCCAATTCCACCTATACGGCGCGGGCGTGGGCATTGGCCGATATCGCCCCCGACTTCCGGGTGGAGGACGTGTGGATGCTGCCCGCGGGCGGTAGCCCCGACGAGTTTCCGGAGCTGGTGCGCCAGATCGCCGCGGGGGAGGGGGCGTTCGAGGGGGAGCGGTTCGCCGTCCTGATCTATGTGGCCCGCCAGAAGCTGGGCGCCTGGTTCGGCTGGGACCGTCCCGAGCACGGCCTCGGCACCCGCGCGATATCGCTGCGTGAGCGCCTGCCGCAGGACGCGGGCTACGAGCGCGGGCCGGATCAGCGTGGGGCGCCGTGGACTTCGGTCTACTGCACCGACCGGGAATGGGTGACCGAGTACGCGAGCCGGACGGTGCACGCGCTGATGCTGGTCGGCTGGGTACCGGAGGGCGGTGTGCATCGCGGCGAGATGACGGTGCTGGTACGGCCCAACGGTGTGCTCGGCCGGCTGTACATGGCGGGAATCCGCCCGTTCCGCCGTCTGGTGGTGAATCCGGCGTTCTTTCGCATGGTGGAGCGGAATTGGGACAAGAGCCGGGCCGACCGTCGGCCGGGAGTTCAGTGACCGCGGGGCTGGCCGTCGTCACCGGTGCGGCCGGTGGAATCGGCACGGCCACTACGGATCTGCTCGCTGCCGCGGGCTATCGCGTTGTCGCCGTGGACAAACGACCATTCGACAGTGCCGCGGCCGCCGACTGTCAGGTGGTCGACCTGTCCGACCCCGCCGCTATCTGCGCCTTCTTCACCTCGGTGGAGCAGACGCACGGCGTGGTCTCGGCACTGGTGAACAATGCCGGAATCTATTTGGCCCGTGACTTTCTCGACTACGGGGCCGCCGACTTCGACGCGGTGCTCGATGTCAATCTGCGCGCCGCGTTCTTCTGTACCCAGCACGTCGCGCGGCGGTTGATCGCCACGGGGGCGACCGGCTCGGTGGTCAATGTGGGATCGATCAGCGGGCAATCCGGCAGCCCGGACGCGGCCTACGCCGCGTCCAAGGGCGCGCTCATCGCCCTGACCCGCGGCCTGGGACGAGCGCTGGCGGTGCATCGGGTCCGGGTCAACGCGGTGGCGCCCGGAATCATCGAAACACCTATGGCCGCACGAATTCCCGACGGTAGGGCACGCGCGTACCGGGCGCAGATCCCGGTCGGTCGCTTCGGCACGCCGGATGAGGTCGCCGCGGCGATCGGCTATCTGATCAGCCCCGCGAGCAGCTATGTGACCGCGTCGGTACTGGATGTCAACGGAGGCCTGCAGTGAGTACACCCACCGAGCTACCGATCCCGGACGGGCTGCTGACCGATTTCGCCCAGCGTTGGCACGAACTCGCCGCCGGGTGGGGGCGGCGCTCGGCGACGATCGCGACCATCGGCCCCGCGGGCACCTCCAGCGATGTGGTGGCCGGGCTGCTGACCGAGCGCTACGGGATGCGGGTCCGGCTGTTCCCGACCTTCGACGCCGTCCTGGCGGCCGTGCTGGACGAGTCCGCCGACCTGGCCCTGGTGCCGAGCGCGTACCGCGATATCACCGGGTTCCATTGGCATCCCGCGCTTCGGCTGCTGTCCTACTTCCAATATCCGACACCGGATTACGGCATCGTCCGGCGTGCACAGGATCCGCCGCCGCTGCCGGTGACGGGCCCGATCCACGTGGCCTCCATGTGGGAGGTGCGCCGCCTGTTCGCCGAGCTCGCGCCGCCCGAACTCGCGGGCCGGGCGGTGCGGTGGCGCGACGCCGACTCGACCCAGCACGCGGCCCGGCTGGTTGCCGCGGGCGCGTGCGAGCTGGGCATCACCAATACCCCGGGCGTGGATACGAACGATCTGTGCTGGGTGGCGCGCCGACCCGGTGCGGAAATCGTCTGGGCGGTCTTCGAACGGCGCCGGGACGAGGAATCCACATGAGCCGAAAGACATTGCTGCACCGGGTCACTGTGCAGGAGGGGCTGGGGCTGCCGTCGGTGCCGGACCGCAGCGTCCTGCTCGCCGGGGACCGAATCGAAGCCGTGCTACCCGCGGCGCAGGCGCCGCTGTCCACGCCGGGCATCGACGTACTCGACGTCTCGGGCCGGACCGTGATGCCCGGAATGACCCTGGGGCACACGCACATCGCGTATCAGAACGTGCTCGACGCGCGCGACATGCTCTACCGGTATCCGGTGCCGGAGCTGACGTTGCGCGCCGCCGAGAACGCGCGAAACCTGCTGGCGCTGGGCTATACCGGATTCGTCGGCGCCGGATCGGTGTCCGGTATCGATATGGCCCTGTACCGGGCGGTCGAATCCGGCCGGATGATCGGCCCGCGCATCACACCGTGCAGCCGGGATCTGATGGTGTCCGGCCCGCCCGAGCGCCGCGACGGCGAGGTGAGCAAGCGCATTCCGACCGATCTCATGCGGCTGGTCGACACTCCTGAGGAGCTGGTCGACTACGTGCGGACCGAGGTCGCGGAAGGCGCGCAGGTCATCAAGGTGTTCTCCTCCGGCGACGACACCTTCCCCAACGCGCGCTCGCACGAGCTGCTGTTCTCCCCGGAGGAGCTGCGGATTGCCGCCGACACCGCGCACGAGCTCGGGGTGAGGATCCGGGCGCACTCGCGCGGGCTGGACGGCATCCGCAATGCCATCGCCGCCGGCGTGGACATCATCGATCACGCCACCTACGCCGATGACGCGGCCCTGGAAGCGATTGCCGCACAGGGGATCTTCGTGATTCCCAGCCTGTATCAGCCGCATCGGCTGCTGACCACCGGCACCGAGCACGGCAAGACCACCGACTACCTCGAATCGCTGGAATTCGAGGCGGAGATCGAGAACACGCTGCGGATCCTGCCGCTGATGGTCGAGCTGGGTATCCCCATCGTCGCGGGCGACGACTTCGGTTTCGCCTGGACACCGCACGGCACCTACGCCGAGGAACTCGTCGCCTATGTGCGGATGGCCGGTATCCCCGCACCGGAGGTGATCCGCTGGGCCACCGCCAACGGCGCCGCTCTCGCCGGTCGCGCCGACGATGCCGGAACCGTACAGCCGGGACGCCTCGCCGACCTGGTGCTCACCAATGGCGATCCGGCACAGGACATCACCGTTCTGACCCGGCCGGAGGCGATCGAGGCGGTCCTGCTCGGCGGGCGCGTGGTCGCCGGAGATCCGACTCGATACCACCCGGCGGCGGTCTAGCCGCCCGTCCTTCCAGGAGTTTTCGTGGATTCCGAAACCGGCCGGGCCCTGCTGCCCCTGCCGATTCTGCCGGTCCTCGCGGTCGGCGCCTTCGCCGTCGGCACCGACACCTTCGTGGTGGCCGGGGTCCTGCCGAGCGTCGCCGCGTCGCTGGAGATCAGCATCGCCACCGCCGGGTGGATCAGCTCGTTGTTCGCCCTGGTCTATGCCGTGATGGCCCCGGTGCTGGGTGCGCTCACCGGTCGCATGGACCGCCGCAAGGTCATGCTGATCTCGCTGCTCGGATTCGGTGTGGGCAATATCGCGTCCGCGTGCGCGCCCACCATCGGCACACTGCTGGCGGCGCGGGCGCTGACCGCCCTGTGCGCGGCGCTCTACATTCCGACCGCGTCCGCGGTCGCGGCGGCGCTGACCCCGCCGGAGCGGCGTGCCCGGGCGATGTCCGTTGTGCTGGGCGGCATTTCGGTGGCCACCGTGGCGGGCGTGCCGTTCGGCACCTGGCTGGCCGCCGACCTGGACTGGCGGGCCACCTTCGCCGTGGTGGCCGGGATCGGGCTGCTGTGCGCGGCTCTGCTCGCGCTGTGCCTGCCCGCGCTGTCGCTGCCCGCCGCGCCCGGATTGGCGGCTCGGCTCGCACCCGCCCGCGATCCGCGCGTATTCGCCGCGGTAGCGACCACCTTCCTGATCCTGACCGGCGGCTACACGGCGCTGACCTACGTGGGGGCGGTGTTCGGAGAGTCGACGGACGGCAACGGCACGACCCTCGCGTTCCTGCTGCTGATCTTCGGTGTGGCCGGAGTCTGCGGCACGGTGCTCGCCGGGCGGGGCACCGATCGTTTCGGCGCGGCCCCGGTGCTGTTGCTCGCGATCGCCGGTCTGTTCGTCGTCCTGGCGACGCTGTCGATCACCCGGGCCCACCTCGGCCTGGCCGCGGCGGCCCTGGCCCTGTGGGGTCTGGCCGGTATGGCGAGTCAACCGCCGCAACAACATCGGCTCTTCGGCATCGCGCCGCAGGCGGGACCGCTGCTGCTCTCGCTGAACTCGGCCGCCACCTTCGCCGGTATCGCCCTGGGCGGCGCGATCGGCAATCGGGTGCTCGAGCAGGTGGACACCGACAGCCTCGACACGCTCGGGTGGGCCGGCGCGGCCATCGTGGCGCTGTCGGTGATCCCGGCCGTGCTGGCCGGCCGCCGGCCCGCGACAGTCGGGGTGAGTACCGGCCCCGGTGCGAAAACCCCTGTAAATCCCTGACAATCGGCCAGAGAGACGAGAATGGCAACCACCTATCCGCTGGTAGCTCGACAGCCCCGCGCGCCACGCGCGTCCGTTTCGATCGGGGACAGCTCGATCGGACCGGACACCACGACCTTGATCGCGGGGCCCTGCGCGGTGGAGACGCCGGAGCAGACTCTGCGTGCGGCGCGGATGGCGCAAGCGGCGGGCGCCACGGTGTTACGGGGCGGCGCCTACAAACCGCGAACCTCCCCCTACGCGTTCCAGGGGCTCGGCGAGCGTGGCCTCGCGATCCTGACCGAGGTGGCGGCCGAGACCGGCCTGCCCCTGGTGACCGAGGTCGTGGACGCGCGCGACGCGGAACTCGTCGCCGCGCATGCCGACATGCTCCAGATCGGCGCCCGCAACATGCAGAACTTCGGGCTGCTCACCGCGGTCGGCAAGATCGGCAAACCCGTGCTGCTCAAGCGTGGGATGAGCGCGACGATCGAGGAGTGGCTGCTGGCCGCCGAGTACATCGCCAAGCAGGGCACGATCGATATCGTGCTGTGCGAGCGCGGGATTCGCACCTACGAACCCGCCTATCGCAACACGCTGGATATCGCGGCGGTGCCCACCGTGCAGCGGCTGTCGCAGCTGCCCGTGCTCGTCGACCCGTCGCATTCCGGGGGCCGCCGTGATCTCGTGCTGCCGCTGACCAGGGCCGCGCTCGCCGCCGGCGCGGACGGGGTGCTCGTCGACGTGCACCCCGACCCCGAGGCCGCGCTCTGCGACGGTCCGCAGGCGCTGCGCCCCGGCGATCTCGAGGGGTTGCAGAACGCGATGCGTGACATGGCCTTCGTCATGAACCGCCGCATTCCGGTGCCGGAGCCCGAGCAGCGGTTCCGCACCGATATCGAATCCGCTACGCACTGAATAGGTTCGGACTATATGAATTTCGATGTGATCGTCCTCGGTTCGGGAGTCGCCGGATCCGCCATCGCGGCCATTCTCGCCAAACACGGTGTGTCGACCGTGCTGATCGACAGGGCCGAGCATCCGCGATTCGCGCTCGGCGAATCCATGATCCCCGGCACGTCCTATCTCTTGCGAATCATGGCCGATCGCTACGGAATTCCGGAGTTCGACGCCATGAGCACCTTCTTGAAACTGCGCCGCAACGTCACATCCTCCTCCGGGATCAAACGCAATTTCTCGTTCGTCCACCACGACCCCGACCGGCCTTTCGACCCGGCGGAGTCGACCATGCTGGTGGTGCCGCACTACCCGCACGGTCCCGAGGCACATCTGTACCGGCAGGACATCGACGCCTACCTGTACCGCGTCGCGGTGAAGTACGGCGCGGAAGTGCTACAGAACACCGCGGTGACCGAGGTGGCGGCGAACAGCGACGGCGTGCGGGTCGAGCTCGGGTCCGGGCAGGTGATCGACGGAAAGTATCTCCTGGACTGCACCGGTGCTTTCTCGCTGGTCGCCAAGACCTTCGGGTTGCGCGAGACGCCGACGCGCATGCGGACCAACTCGAGCTGCGTCTTCACCCACATGGTCGGTGTGCGGCCGTTCGACGCGCTGTATCCGGCCGAGCGGCACGGACTTCCGCAGGCGCTGGCGCAGGGCACGCTGCACCACATCTTCGACGGCGGGTGGCTGTGGGTCATCCCGTTCGACAACTACGACGCCGCGACCAACGACGCGTGCAGCGTGGGCCTGCATCTCGATCAGCGGGGCGAGTCGAGCTTCGATCAGTCGCAGCCTCCGGAGCAGGTCTTCGCCGAGTTCCTCGACCGGTTCCCGGAGATCAAGGATCAGTTCACCCACGCGCGGCCGGTCCGCCCCTGGGTGCGGATTCCGCGCACGCAGTATTCGTCCACCCGGATCCTGGGGGACCGGTACTGCCTGGTCGGGCAGGCCGCCGGTGCGGTCGACGCGCTGTTCTCGCGTGGTCTCTACATCACCATGGAGGCGGTGAACGCGCTCGGCTACCGGCTGATCGAGGCGGTGCGCGCCGACGATTTCGACCCGGCCCGTTTCGCCGAGGTCGAGCGGCTCACCCAGGGGCTGCTCGATGCGCACGACCGTGTCGTGCACGGTTCCTACATCGCCTTCCGGTCCTTCGAGCTCTGGAACGCCTGGTACCGGGTCTGGGCGCTGGGGGGATCGTTCAGCTCGCTGCGATTCCGGCAGGCGCACCTCAAGTACAGCCTGTCCGGCGATCGCGGACATCTGGACGCGCTGGATACCCATCCGTTCGTCGGCACGATCTGCGCCGACCTACCCGCGTATCAGGACCTGTTCCATACCGCCTACGACATCATGCTGTCGGTCGAACAGGGTGAGATCGACACCGACAAGGCGGTGTCGATGCTGTACGCGCTCTACGAGGGCAAGGATTGGATTCCGCCGATCTACCAGCTGTCGGACCCACAGCGGCGCTACCCCTCCCGGGCCGACTACCGATCGACCGTCGAGTCGATCATGTGGGGCTATGCCGAGGCGCCGGAGGACATTCGACGGCTCTATTTCGACTTTCCGGCCGCTCCGCTGTTCCTCGGCATTCGCGACGCGGAAGCCGCGGAGCAGCACTGGCTTTCGACGCTGGGCGAGGCCGCGGCCTATCCGGGCGGCGAGCGCTGATCTTGCCGGTCAGCGCCGCGGCGCGGCCCGTTCGTTGTGCGGCAGCGAGGTCAACCGCTGCCGCACCTCCTCGGGCCCGGAGTGCGGCACCAGCAGCACACTGAGCAGATCGATCATCCGCTCCAGGGTCAGCACCGCGGCGGTCATGCCTTCGCTGTCCGCGCTCGCCTCGCCCCCGAATTGACCGTGCACGAAGGCCGGAAATCCGCTGCCCGCCACGATCATTCGATTGAGCAGCACATTGTCGAGCAACTGGCCGTACACCCGGTCGTGGCTGTAGCGACGGCCCGTCACCACCACACCCGCGACCTTGTCGGCCAGCGGTCGCGTGAAGCGCAGGTACCCGACGCCCGCGCGCTCGATGAAGGCTTGCATCAGCGCGGACATGCCGAATCCATAAACCGGTGTCGCGTAGACGACGCCGTCGTGGCGCTGCACGCGCTCGAGGATTGCCGGCACGTCGTCGACCTGGGCGCAGGGCGTGTCGCGGGTATTGCAGTCACCGCAGCGTCCGCACAGCCCGATGACGTGTTCGGACAGGTTGATGATCTCGAAGCCGACACCACGCGCGGCGGCTGCCGCCGCCAGCGCCGTCAGTACCTGACCGGTGAGCCCGTTCGGGCGCTCCGATCCGTTGATGCCGACGATGGAAGCCCACCGTGGTGGTGCATCGGTCTCTTTCATCGCACCGGCTCCGTGACGGTCGCGGCGGACGTCGAGAGGAAATTGCCGAGCATCGCCATGCCCGACTCCGTCGTGATGCTCTCGGGATGGAACTGCACGCCCTCGATCGGCCAGTGCCGGTGCCGCAGGCCCATGACGTATCCGTCATCGATCGAGGTCGCCGTCACCACGAGGTCGTCGGGCAGGGGGTCGGCGACGATCAGCGAGTGATACCGGGTCACTGTCGTCGGCAGCTCCAGACCACGGAAGACCCCGTCGCCGTCGTGTTCGATCCGGCTGCTCTTGCCGTGCATCAGGTGCGCGGCCAGGGAGATCTGCCCGCCGAAGGCGAGTCCGATGGCCTGATGGCCCAGGCAGACACCCAGCAGCGGGGTACGCCCGGCGAAGGACCGGACGATCTCCACATGCCCCGACACCGCGGGATGCCCGGGGCCCGGGCCGAGCACGATCGCGTCGGGAGCCAGCTCTTCCAGTTCGGCCGGAGTGCGCGAATGCGACCGGACGACAATCGTTTCCACGTCGAGCGCGCGCAGGTACTGGTCGATGATGTGGACGAAGCTGTCGTAGGCGTCGACAAGCAGGACTCTCACCGCAGTAGCTCCTCACCGGTGAGTGCCCAGTAGGCGGCACTCATCTTCGCCAGGGTTTCCCGCCATTCGGCGGGTGGACTGGAGTCGGCCACGATGCCCGCCGACGCCTGGGTCCGGTAGGTCCCGTCCCGATGGATGATGGTGCGGATGCACAGCGCCAGCGTCGACTGACCTCGGATATCGATCAAACCCACCGCGCCGGAATAGATCCCGCGACCGGCGCCCTCGATCTCGTCGATGATCTGCATCGCGCGCAGTTTGGGCGCGCCGGTCATGGTGCCCGCCGGAAAGGTCGCGCACAGCACCGCCCAGACATCGATACCCGGGCTCACCCGGGCCGAGATCGTGGACACCAGATGGTGCACGTAGGCGAACGGCTCGACATCCATCATGTCCTCGACCGCGAGCGTCCCGGGTACACAGACCCGGCCGATGTCGTTGCGGCACAAATCGACCAGCATCACATGCTCGGCCTGCTCCTTGGGGTCCTCGCGCAGCGCCGCGACCCGGAGCCGGTCCGCGGCCGCATCGGCCGCGCGGGCCGCGGTACCGGCGATCGGCCGCATGATCACCCGGTCGTCCTCCAGTCGCAGGAACAGCTCCGGGCTCGCTCCGATCACCGTGCGTCCGGCCCAGGGCAGCAGGTACATGTAGGGCGACGGATTGCGGTGACGCAGCCGCCGATACACCTGTCGCGGCGTGAGCGTGGAGTCCACCTCGATCGCGTGACCTATCTGGATCTGATAGATGTCGCCGACCCGGATGTGCTCCAGGCACTGCTCGGCCCAGGCGATGAACTGCGATTCCCCGACGTGCGAGCGCACCGCGTCCGGGGTCCGGGGCGCCGGGACGGTGTCGTCGCGGGCCGATTCCGGAAGTGCGCCTTCGTGTCCCGGCAGATGCGGGCCGGACGCTGCCAGATGACTTGCCGCCGCGGCGGACAGGTCGTACCAGGCGGTGTGCTGGAACAGTGACATCGTGCACCGTGGCACGTCGCGTTCGATCCGCAGCGGGTCGAGTTCGTCCATGTCCCAGGCCGATTCGTAGGCGAAGGTGGCCAGGAAGCCGAAGGCGAACCGGTCGGCGGGTAGGTCGGTGGTCAGGTCGAATGCCTGCTGCAGGGCCCGCAGCACGGCCCACACCTGGGTGCTGTCGCGCACCGGCCACGCCTCGTCGGCCCGCGGACCGAGCACGCCGGTGATCACCGCCGAGAGCGAAACTCCCAGTGGCCCCGCTGCTTCGAGATGGACACGGTCGGCGAAGATCTGGAGATCCGCCAGCCGCCCCCACCCGACGGTCGCCGTCCGGCAGTCCTGCGCGGGGCCGGCCAGGCTTTCGAACAGGAAGACATCGCCGTCGGGCCGCACGGCCGACAGCGCCTCGTAGAGATCCAGTGCCTCACCTCCCGGAAGCTCCGTACGAACCACCGTGACCGGGATGCGCATATCAACTCTCCTGACTCGTGATCCTCAACGTAACCGGCACCCCCGCGCGTGGGCCATGCACCGAACGGCCATCCGCCATGCCGCTAAAGTGACATGGGCACAGCATCTTTCGGATGATCCGGCGGTGCGCCGACCCGTGCCGTGAGCGGTAGCTCGGCGACCGAGGTGCCGACGTGCAGGGTGAATTCGCCCGGCTCGACGACCCACCCCTGCTCGGTCCAGTGCTCGAACGATCGCCGCGGCAATTCGAGGACTGCCTCGACGGTCGCACCGGGGTCGGCCTCGACCGCGGCGAAGCCGGCCAGCCAGCGCATCGGCCGGTCCACCGCGCTGTCCGCGCGCGACAGATACGCCTGCACCACCTGACGACCTCGGCGCGCACCGGTATTGCGCACGGCGACCGCGGCCGTGCGGCCGGTGACGGTCAGCTCGCCGAGCGCCCAGCTGGTGTAGCCGAGACCGTGCCCGAATGGATAAGCCGGTGCCACACCGGCTTTCAGCCACGCCCGGTAGCCGATGTGTATGCCTTCGGCGTAGCGGAGCGAATGGTCGGCCGCGGGCCGGGTGTTCAGCACCGGCACGTCCGCGATGACGACCGGCCAGGTAGTGGGCAACCGGCCGCCGGGCTCGGCGACACCGGTCAGCACATCGGTCAGGGCCGCACCGAACTCCTGACCGGGGAACCAGGCCAGCAGGACCGCGGCGACGTCGTCGCGCCACGGCAACTCCACGGGCGCGCCGGAATTCACCACCACCACGGTGCGCGGATTCACGGCCGCGACCGCCGCCACCAGGTCGTCCTGGCGGCCGGGCAGGCGTAGCTCGGTGCGGTCGTAGCCCTCGGATTCGATCTGCTCGGTGGTGCCGACGACGACCACCGCGATCTCACTGGCGCGCGCCAATTCGACTGCGGCGCAGAACTCTTCGTCCGGATCGCGGCGTGGGCGGCCGATCGCGAAGGTCAGTCCCGCCGGGGGCAGGCCCTGGGTGCTCGCCGTGCTCAGTGTGATGCGCACGTCCACCTCGGCGCCCGCGGCGAGTGTGCGGCTCACCCAGCGTTGCGGCGGATGCAACAGCATCTCGACCGGATCTCCGCCCTCCGGCGACACGGTCTCCGCCCGGACGGTCTCGCCGTCGAGATCCAGGCGCAGCGCACCGATTCCGGCGAACCCGATTCGCCACACACCGGCGATGTCGGCCCGCAACCGCCCGCGCAGTTCGATCGTCCTCGACCGTCGGGCGTGCGAGTTGCCGAACAGCATGAGCCGGCCCGAGCCGCGGTGCTCGGTGGCGAGGACGGTGTCACCGTCCAGGTAGCGCAGGGACAGTCCCGCCGTGCCGGTCAGGGGATCGGTGACCAGGTCGATCGGTACCGGGGTGAGCCGATCGTCGTGATGTACGCCGGGCGTGTGCACCACCGGCAGCACCGCCGACAGGCTTTCCAGCGGTGTGCTGGTGTGGCCGGGAACGACGGTGGCGCTGCCGCCGCCCATGAAGCGCGGTGCGTCCGCGGCGGGCCCGACGACCGCGACTCGGGTCGGCCCGCGCAGGGGCAGCGTCCCGTCGTTGGCCACGAGCACCATGGCCCGTGCGGCTGCGGCGCGCATCAGCCCGCGCACCGCGGGCTCGCTGAAAGACGGTGTGGGCCTGCTTGTTCCGTGCAACGCGCCGACGCGGAGCCCGAATCGCAGAATGCGGCGGACCTTCTCGTCGATCGCCGACTCCGGCACCGTGCCATCGCGGACTGCCGCCAGCAGTGGCGCGCCCCAGAGCTCGGCCGGTCCGGGCATGGCGATATCGGTGCCGCCGACCGCTCCGGCGGTGGAACGTACCGCGGTCCAATCCGACACCACCACGCCGTCGTAACCCCACTCGCCCTTCAAAGGCTCATCCAGCAGTGGGTTCTCGGTCATCGTGACGCCGTTGACGGCGTTGTAGGAGTTCATGATCAGCCACGCGCCCGCCCGCACCGCCCGCTCGAACGGGTAGAGATACACCTCGCGCAGCGTGCGCTCGTCGGCGCGGACATCGGCGGTGTAACGGTCGGTCTCGGAGTCGTTGGCCACGAAGTGCTTGGGGCAGGCGCTCACGCCGTGCGCCTGGACCGCGCGTACATAGGCGGCGGCCAGTTCGCCGGTGAGCATCGGATCCTCGGAGAAGCACTCGAAATGCCTGCCGCCGAGCGGGGATCGGTGCAGATTGATCGTCGGTCCGAGGACCGCGCACACTCCCTTGCGCCGCGCCTCGGCGGCGATCAGCGCGCCGATGTCGGTGAGCAGCCCGCGATCCCAGGTGGCCGCGAGCGCGGTGCCGGACGGCAGGCTGACCGACGGGTCACGTTCGTCCCAGTGTTCTCCGCGCACCCCCGAGGGGCCGTCGGACACCGGCATTTCGGCGAGACCGATAGTGGTGTCGCCCGCGAAACGAAAGAAACCGGAGCCGGAGACGAGCCGCACCTTGGCGGCCGGATCGAGTCGGGCGAGCAGTTCCTCGATGCTGTCGTTCATCCAGTCCACCTGTCGGGAAACGAAATACAGTCGAGCAAATCGCGCGCGCCGTCGCCATATCACTTTGGTGACATGGCCTCCGCTGGTTCGGCTGGATACGTTGAACGAGTTTCAGGAGGGAATCAGTAGATAATGTGGCTGCCGACGGATCCGAAGTACAAAGATTTCGTTGACCGATATTTCTCGATGAACGCGAGTTACCTCGCGGGCGCCCTGAGCGACCACGACTATCGGGTCTGGGCAACCGATCAGCTGCGCCGTGTACTCGCGCTGGCCCAGAATGGCTCGCCGTTCTACGCCGCGCGCCTGGCGGGGATCGACCCGGCGACCTTCGAGCTGAGCGAGCTCGAGCAGCTGCCGTTCACGACCAAAGACGATCTGCGCGAGCAGATGCTGGACATGCTCAGCCGCGACCTCGACGACGCCTGCTTCTTCTACGAGACCACCGGCACCACCGGCCCGGCCACGCCGTGCCCGCGCGACGCCCGCGAGGTGCTGGCGAGCAACGCACACCTGACCGAATCCTGGCGCAATATCTTCGGCCGCCACTTCCCCGGCCGACGGCCGCGGATCGGTGCGATGGTGCCGACCGAGGTGCACTCCAGCGGCGACACCCTGGGCGACGTGGCGCGCAACCTGGACTCGATGATCGTCAAGATCTGGCCCTACTCGCCGGTGATCGGCTACAAGAAGGCACTCGAGCTGATGCACCGGCTGGAGTTGGATGTCATCTTCTGCGTGCCGAGCGTGGCGATGACGCTGGCGCGCGCGGCCCACTTCTACGGCTACGACCCGGCCAAGGACTTCGCGGCGCAGGTCTTCCTGGTCACCGGCGAGCTGTGCACCCCGGCGCTGGCGCGGCAGATCGACCAGGCATGGAATGTCACCACCTACAACGCACTGTACGGCGCGCAGGAAAGCCTGATCATCTCCTCCGCCTGCGCCAACGGGCGGATGCACCTGGCGCGGCCCAACTACATCCACGAACTTCGCGACCCGGAGACCGGCGCGCTGAGCGGGCCTTACGGCACGGGGGAGCTGGTCGTCACGATGCTGATCGAGGGCAGCAAGCCGCTGATCCGCTACCGGACCGGCGATGTCGTCGAGATCGGCGCGAACGACTGCGGCTGCGGTATCGTCGGCCCGCTGATCCGGATCAACGGGCGCATTCGCGACCAGGTTCAGCTGGGCGCCAACCGGTTCCGGGCCTGGCGTCTGGAGGAGGCGGTGCTCCGGCACGTCGAGGCATGCCTCGGCTATCAGGTCGAGATCGAGCGGGACGAGCACGGTCGGGATCGGCTGCGCGTGCGCCTGGACGCCGTGGACCAGCCGTCCGTGGCGGCCGGACGCGCCGACTCGGAGCGACTGGCACGTCTGATCGGGGCCGAGCTCGGGGTGCCGGTCGGTGTGGAGTGGGTGACCGAACTGGATCCGGTTACCACCACCGGGGCCTTCGTCAGCTGGAAGGCGGCCAAGCTCAAAGACCTACGGGCCGAACCGGATCGCGAGGATCAGGCGGCGGCGCTGCTGGCGGTCAACCGTGACTACCGCACCTAGCCCGCCGGGATCCGAGGTCCGATGATCGCACAGCTACCGGGACCGGCGCCGGCGCGAATCGGTGGCCGACGCGTCAATCGCCATCGCTACCAGCAGGATCCGATCGCCTACACCTCCCGGCTGTACCACCGCTACGGGCCGGTGGCCGGGCTGGTGCGCGGTGATCGGCAGCAGGTCTTCGCGTTCGGCGCGCAGCACAATCGCGCGGTGCTGCTGGACGCCGACACCTTCCACACGGTGCTGGAGTACCTCACCCCGGAGCCGATCAAGCGCGCGCGGCGGGGTATCGGACTGCTCGAGATGAACGGGCCGCGGCATCGGCGCAGCCGCCGGATGCTGGCCCCGGCGTTCCACCCGCGGGTACTGGCGGGTTACCGGGACGACATCGTCACCATGACCGACGCCCAGCTGTCCACCTGGCGGGTCGGCGCACAGCTCGACCTCGTCGACCAGATGCGCCGGCTGACCCTGCGGATCGCCTGCCGCACCCTGTTCGGCCTGGATATCGCCGACCGGTCCGGACGGGTCGGGCAGTTGGTCGCCGATATGCTCGCGCTGCCGTTCTTCGCCCCGGCGGTGGCCTGGTTCCCCTACGACCTGCCCGGCACGCCGTATCGCAGTTTGCTGCGCACCGTGCGCGCACTCGACGCCGAACTCCAGCGGATGATCGACCGGCGTCGCGCGGGCGCGGGCGGCGACCTGCTCGGTCTGCTGCTGGCGCTGCGCGACGAGCGGGGCGACCCGATGCCCGACGACGAAATCGTCGGACAGCTCAACACTCTCATCGTCGCCGGGCACGAGACGTCCTCGAACAGCCTGGCGTGGGCGCTGTTGCTGCTGGCACAGCATCCCGACGTGCTCGACGCGCTGGCCGCCGAGCTGGCCGGCACGCTGGGCGGCGCGGTGCCGACGGTCGCCGATCTGGAGCGGCTGCCGGTGCTGGACGCCGTGGTGAAGGAGACCCTGCGGCTGTTGCCGCCGGGGCCCAACACCTCGCGAATCACCACCGCTGCAACCGAACTCGGCGGGTATTCGCTCGCCGCCGGAACCGTGGTGGTGACCAGCAAGTACGTCACGCATCGCGATCCGGCGCTGTACCCGGAGCCGTCCCGGTTCCGGCCGCAGCGCTGGCTGGACGGCCTGACGCCGAACACCGTGGAGTACCTCCCGTTCGGATTCGGCCCGCACGTCTGCATCGGAGCCGTGCTGGCCCGGCTGGAGATGCGGCTGATCCTGGCCATGGTGGTGCCGCGATTTCGGCTGGCGATCGGGCCGGGCGCGACGATCTCGCGTCGGGTCGGGCTCATGATGGCCCCGCGCGCGGGCATACCGGCGACGGTGCTCGGCCCCGAGCGCACGCCGCCCGCGCACCCGGTGCGCGGCAATATCCACGACATGGTCGATCTCGGTGTCGGCCACTGGGATCGGTTCGGTTGGTGAAGTGAGGACAGGTGACATGGCGGCGGTCGATCCGGCTCGGATTTTGGTGGTGGCGTTCAGCAGGAGCAGCCTCGGGCATCTGATGCGCTCGATCGCGGTCGCCGAGGAACTGCTCCGGCGCGGTCACGAGGTGCTGTTCGCGTGCGCGGCGGAGACGGTGCACATCCCGCGCGGGATCGGGCTGCGGTGTGCGACGGTGCACGAGATCGGCCCGGTGCCGCCGTGGACCCAGGTCAAGGGCGAGGAGGGGTTGCGGCAGATGGCGCGCGGGCGGCTGGCCAGCGCGGACTACCTGCGCGCCTGCCTGGACGACGAGTGCCGCCTGATCGATGAATTCCGCCCGGACCTGGTGGTTTCCGATATGCGCAGCACCGCGGGCGTGGCCGCGTCGATGGCCGGGGTGCCGTCGGTGTCCATCCACAACGCCCGCCTGTTCGTCTTCCCGATGAGCATCGTGCAGCCGATGATCATCGAAAAACTGCGGGAGATGGGTATCGCGGGGGAGCACGTGGACAAGCTGCTCGGTGACGTGGTCGCGATCCCGGACTACGCGGCGCTCGAACCGCAGTCGGTGATCCCCGCCCATATCGCCGAGTTCATGCATTCGACGCTGCGCGAGATCCGTTACGTCGGACCGCTGCTGCGCCGCGCTCCGGCGGAGCTGCCCGGGGTGGCAACCCTGCGCGCCGAGCTCGAATTGGGGGGCGGCCCACAGGTGCTGATCACCTTCGGCGGCTCTTCGTCGGGACGGGAATTCCTGCCGCGCGCACTCGAGGCACTGACCGGCACGCTCGCGCACTTCACCGTGATCACCGGGCCGAATGTGTCGGTCGATGACATCACGCCGCTGGCGGACAAGCTCGTAGCCGCAGGAGCGCGGGTCACCGTGCACGAATTCAGCGACCACTCCATGGAATTGATCAAGGCGGTGGATGTCGCCGTGATCCACGGCGGGCACGGCACGACGATGGAGGCCATTCTCTGCGGCACCCCGGTGATCTGCATCCCGCACAATGGCGAACAGCACGAGAATGCTTCGCGCAGTGTGCGATTGGGTACCGGCGTGATCATCGAGCACGACGAGATCGAGACGGCGTTGCCGCGGCGTCTGGACGAAATGCTGTATGGCGGCTACGCCGCGCGGGCCGCCGAGGTCGCCGCCGGGTTCGACGGTGTGTCCGGGGTGGAGCAGTTCGCCGCCTATGTCGAACAGCACATGCTGCCGTTCAAGGGGGCGGTCTCGTGCGAGTGAGCCTCGTCGTCCCGACCTACGACAAGTCGCGCTATCTCGACTACACGCTGGCATCGCTGGTACATCAGCGTTTTCGTGACTTCGAGGTCATCGTGGTCGACGACGGCGGCGGCGACGGCGCCGAGCAGGTGGTCGACCGATACCGGGAGCACTACGCGCTGACCTACCTGCGGCAGGACAACGGCGGCCGATCCGCGGCACGGAACCTGGGGCTGGCGCACGCGACGGGTGAGCTGATCGTCTTCAACGACGACGACCGCATCGCACATCCGGATCTGCTGGCCGAGCACGTGCGATTCGCGCGCGAGCACCCCGACGCCGTCGCGATCGGCTGGAAGCGGCGCGTGCTGACGCTGTGGGAGCCGGGTCGGCTCCCGACCGCCGAACGTGACCTGCTCACCCTGGCCGCCCGCGACCCGGAACTCCTGTCCCGTATGGAGGCAGGCGGTTTCGCGCTGATCACGCCGCAGGCGCTGCTCGACGATTTCGCCGCGGCCGTGGCCGTCATCGACCTCGGCGACGAGGAGGACAACTATCACGCGGTGCTCGAACGCTTCGGCCCGGAGCTGGCCGGCTTCCGCTTCGGCTGGGCCCTGGGCACCACGGCCAACCTGGCGGTGCGCGCCGAGATGCTGGCCGCGGTCGGTCATTTCGACGAGTCCTTTCGCGGCTGGGGCATGGAGGACACGGAGCTGAGCTATCGCCTGCACGCGGCCGGTGCGCGCTTCGCGGTGCACCCGGCCGCGATCAATTACCACCAGGTGCACCCGATCGGCGCCGATTCGCTGCCGCGCGATCAGCGCCGCCGCCGTGCCGAACTCCTCGCGAACCTGCGCGAGTTCTGCCGCAAACATCCGAGCGCCGACGCCTATCTGTTCTGGCGGCGCTGGACCTACGCGGTGACCATCAACGACGCCAACGACGTGCTGGACGACCTGGAGAAGCTGGACGCGCACGGTGGTTCCAGCCTGCGCGCCGAGCTGGAGCGGTTGTACCGGGATCTGCTCGACGCCTGATGGCCGGTCCGCGTATCTCGATCGTGGTGATCGATGACCACACGCTGTTGCGCGCGGCGCTGTGCGAGATGATCGCGCTCGAAACCGATCTCGCGGTGGTCGCCGAGGTCGGCGACGGCGCCTCCGGCGTCGGGATGGCGGCTCGGCTGCGGCCCGATGTGGTGGTGCTCGATGTCGAGATGCCCGGCGAGTCGGTGCGGGACAACATCGGGCGATTGCGCGCGGCGAGCCCGCGGAGCCGAATTCTGATTGTGACCATGCACCAGGACATGCGGCTGATTCAGGAATTGGCGGGCCTGGGAATTGCTGGCTACTTGCACAAGAGCGCCAGTCGTGAATCGCTGCTGTCGACGATTCGAGCCGTCGCCGCCGAGGCGGCCGGGGCGGTGCCGGTGATCTCCGGACAGCGGTTGCTGGTCGCTCCGGATACCCGAATGCGGTCCTGTCTGACCGCCCGCGAGATACAGGTTCTCGACCACGCCGCCGATGCCATGAGCAACCGCCAGATCGGTGTGTTGCTGGGTATTTCAGAGGGAACGGTCAAACGGCATATGCGCAGTGTCTTCGATAAACTCGGCGCGGTCTCCCGGCTCGACGCGGTGAACCGAGCGGTCGCCGCGAAGGTCATTCGAGCACGTTCCTGAGAGTGAAACGATCAGCATAAGAATGCCAAAGCATTCTGGGCTCGGTAGGCATCGGAGGCGTGCCCGAATGGTATGCCACTATCCGGCCGAAGTGGCCCTATCGTCGATGTCGGACGCCTCGCCTCGGTGTGCGAGGCTCGTTGGGCCCGGCTGGCCAGCGGGCGAGCAATGCCACAGCATAGTTGACCGGAATCGCATATCCTGGACTGCGGCAATCCACTCCTGGGAAGGACGAGACTCATGCAGGAGGCGCAAGTGGATGACTGGTCCGCTTCGACCGAAGGGCTCGATGAATTTCCCGGAGACTGTGGGCTTGCGTTGTACGGCGTTGTGTGGCAAAGGGCCGGGAGTTCACCGTTTTTCGGCTTGACGAGACGGACGGCTTCCGGGTTGGATTCGAGGCAGCAGGATCGCGGGCAGGGTTGGGGCAGCATTTCTCACCGCGGTGGCCTAATCACCTGGAGGGGGGAAGATCGTGACTGATCTTGTCAATCCTGAGATGGTCGGCGGAATCGTCAATCGGAGTACGCAAATTCTGGACCGTTACCGACAGGGTCTGGAAGATGTCGGCAGCCCGCTGGTCGCCGTCCAGTCGATATGGGAAGAATGCGCCGAGCAGGCCAGGCAAATAATTTCCGATTGCGCGAAATCCATGGAGCTCGGCCAGGTGATCCAGGGCCGGAACCTCGATCTCATCAAAACTATGGCCGCGGGCCGGGCCGATCGTGGAATCCGCCCGGACTGCTCGGTCGTGGCGGCCGGGATTCTGTTCGAGATCATGGTCGACGAGATCAATCGGGCATTCGAATCCGAGGCCGGCCACGCCGGCCGCTTGGAGCCGGTACTGATTACCTTGGGGCGCGCGCTGTTTCGGCGCCTGGAGGCGGGAGCCTCCGGTTACGATTCCTTTCTGCTGGGACAACTCGGCGAGATCAACGACTCGGCCCGCCACCGGCTGGCCCGCGATCTGCACGACCGGCTCGGCAACGAACTCGGCCTGTCCATGCGCCAGCTCGAACTGTATGCCGCCGAGAATCCCAGTGGCGGGCGCGATGTCCAGCCCGTCATCGCCACCCTGTCCAATGCGATCGATCGGATTTCCGCGATCATCACCGATCTTCGGCTCCGGGAAGAACTACAGAGCCTGGAAACAGCGTTGCAGGCGTTCGTTTCGGTGATGCGGTCGCAGACCCCGGCCGTCGACATCATGGTCAACGGCGCGGAGTACTGGGTCGACCGCGATGTCCTGGACGAGTTGTTCCTGATCCTGCGCGAGTGCCTGCGCAATGTGTATCTGCACGCCCGCGCCGAACGCGCGGCGGTGGTCGTGAACATCGCACCGCACGAGATCAGTGCGATAGTCGCCGACGACGGCACGGGATTCGATCCGGCCGTCGTCGAGCGCAGCAATGGAATCCAGTCGATGACCGAGCGCGCGGAGTTGCTGTCGGGATCGGTGACCATCTCGTCCACGCTGAACCGCGGTACCCGGGTGCGCATCTGGATCCCGATCCAGGAGACGCGCGGCTGAGCGCTACCGGGTGTGGGCCAGTGCGCCAGGCTTCAGCCCGGTGGTGAAGGCCCACGCGGGAGGGCCGCCGAGGCCCGACCGTGTCTTCAGACGGGACGTTCCTGCTGTTCGATGTACTGCCGTAGAACCGCGATCGGGGCTCCGCCGACCGATCCGGCGAAGTACGAGCCGGACCACAGGCGTTACGCACGCCAGTAGTGTTCGACCAGGTCCGGGAACTCTTGGCGTATCCTGCGCGAGGACACTCCCTTCAGGGAGCTGGCCAGCCGTGACAGGGCGACCTTGGGTGGAAGTCCACCAGCAGGTGGACATGGTTGTTATCGCCGTTGAATCTGCCTGTCCTGATCGACTGATATTCGGTCATGAACCAATGATGGGATCGACAGGTGCAGCTTCGATACAACTACCGCCTCTACCCCACGGCGGGGCAGCAGCGGTTGTTGGCGAAGGCGTTCGGGTGCGCGCGAGTGGTATTCAACGACGCGCTGACCGTGCGGCGCGAGGCGTTCACCAACGGGCGGCGCATCAGTGATGGCGAGCTGTCGAAGCTGCTGACCGCGGCCAAGAACACCCCGGAACGGGCGTGGCTGGGCGAGGTGTCGGCGGTGGTGTTGCAGCAGGCCCTGGCGGACCTGAACATCGCGTACCGGAACTTTTTCGCTTCGGTGACCGGGAACCGCAAAGGCCCCAGGGTCGCGCCACCGAGATACCGGTCCCGCAAGGACACTCGGTGCTCGATCAGGTTCACCCGCAACGCCCGCTTCGCGGTTACCTCCGGTGGGAAGCTGCGCTTGCCCAAGATCGGGGACGTGAACCTCGCGTGGTCGCGGGAGTTGCCGTCCGAGCCGTCGTCGGTGACGATCATCAACGACAGCGCGGGCCGGTATTTCGCGTCGTTCGTCATCGAGGTGCACGAACAGCCGTTGCGGCCGGTGGCCTCCGAGGTGGGTATCGACCTGGGTTTGACCACGTTCGCGGTGTTGTCGAACGGGAAACGGATCGAGTCCCCGAAATTTCTACGGCAGGCCGAACGTAAGCTGCGCCGCGCGCAGAAGAGTCTTTCGCGTAAGCGGAAAGGTTCTGCCAACCGCGCCAAGGCCCGCGTGAAGGTGGCGGCAGCGCACGCGAAAGTGTCTGATACACGCCGAGACTGGGCGCACAAGCATTCCACGGCGATAGTTCGCGACAACCAAGCGGTCTATGTCGAGGATCTGTGTGTAAAGGGCTTGGCCCGCACCCGGCTGGCGAAATCGGTCCACGACGCTGGATGGTCGATGTTCACCGGCATGCTGGCTGAGAAAGCGTCGCGGTACGGCAGGGTTTTCTCGAAGGTGGACCGATTCTTTCCCTCCAGTCGGTTGTGCTCGGTGTGTGGCCGGATCGACGGGCCGAAACCGTTGTCGGTTCGGGAGTGGGCGTGTGCGTGTGGCACCGTCCACGACCGGGATCTCAACGCAGCGAAGAACATTCTCGCCGCAGGACGTGCGGAGAGGTTAAACGCCTGTGGAGGGACCGTAAGCCTTTCCGTGTGAGCGGAAAGCGAGTCCCAGCGAAACAGGAACCCGCCGAGAGTGCCCATCGGGGTGCTGGTAGGAATCTCCGGCTTTCAGGCCGAAGAGGACGTCAAATGAGTGCTACAGGTACCGCCGCGTGCACGGTGAGCTGAGTGCCCATGAACGCGTGATAGGGCCGTCGGCTCACCGCCCGCGGGTCGGCATAGCGGGTGGTCAGTGTGGTGTAGGCGACGGCGAGGGCGCCGATGAACAGCGGCGGGAAGATTACCGCCAGGGCCGGCAGCCGCAGCGTCGCGAGCCCGGTGGCGCAGGTGAGGCCGATCGCGGAGGTCGCGATGATCCGCCGGACCGTTCGCTCGCCGAGCATGCACACCAGGGTCTTCCGGCGCACCGCGGAATCACCGGCGAAATCGGAGAAGTCCTTGACGATCGCGCCCACGGCCCCCATCCACGCCGACATCACCGTGGCGAAAACCAGCAATTCGGCGGATATCGCGGCGCCGACGGCCATCGCGCCGGCCAGATAGGTCAGCATGCCGCCGCAGAACACGATGATCGAGGCACCGGCCAGGTGGCGATTGAGCTGGACGGGCGGGACGGAATAGGCGTAGCCGATAAGCAGATACCCGCCCACCAGCAGTGGCATCGAGTAGCTGCCGGACAGCAGGGCGATGGCGATCGCGAGTACCGCTGTCGCCGTGGCGAACTGGCGGGCGTCATCCTGTTTCAGATCACCCCGGCCGACCGGGCGTCCGACCCCGTTCAGCTTGTCGCCGGGGCCGTCCACGGCGCCGTTGATCAGATAGATCGACACCGACGCGCACGACCAGGCGAGTGCGGACGCGATATAGGCGGGCCAGCCCGCCGAACAGCCACTCTCGTCCGATTGCAGGGCCCACATGGTGCCCGCGACGAACCGCAGTACGCACATGAGCTGAACAATGGGCCGGCTTTCCAGGATGCCGAGCCGGACCACTCTGATGGAATCATTCAGTTGAACCATTGGAAGCTCCGCAGCCGGCGTGCGGGGTCGAGTACTTCGGTTGTCTCCGTGCCCATGGCGTCCTCTCGATACGTGTTCGAGCCGTCGCGGCTGACAGTTCAGAGAGATCGATCCGAAGCCTGGATACAGAATGGGCGGTGTATTTCCGGGGGCTACTTCGTTGTCATATCAGGTAATTCGAGAACCCGGAATCCGGAAATGCTTGGGGCGCGATGTATTAGCTGCGGTCGTATTGCGCGCTATATCACGAACCCGGATGCGCACCTACGTAGAACGGGTGGCAATTGCCTGCACCCTTTGATGCAGAGGGCATACACCGTTGGTGGCCTACTCCCCGGTATCGCCGCTGCATAGCCTGGCTTACAGGCGGCGCGTTCGCGGTAGTGCGCCTGGTAGTGGCAGGGGATTTACATGGCCGTTTCCGAAGGTTCAACCGAAGTCGAAGCATTTCCACTACTGGTGGCCCGCTGCCTGATGGGGTGCCCATCGGGCTGGCGCACGCTCATCGACAGGTTCTCGCCACTGGTGTGGTCGATCACCCGCTCCTTTCGCCTCGCCCAGCACGACCGCGAGGACGTCTACCAGGCGACCTGGGCCAATGTGGTGAGCCATCTCGCGGATCTGCAAGCGCCGGAACGGCTCCCGGCCTGGATCGCCACCACCGCCCGCCGTGAATGCCTCAAGCAGATCGCTCGCAGCTCCCGGCATGTCCCGGTCGGAGACGACGCCGTACTCGATGCCGTCGACCCCGCCGAGGAGACGACCGTCCACCAGGTCCTGCGCCTACTCGCCGGCCAGGAGGTCCGCGCCGCGTTCTCCCAGCTCCCCGAACGCGACCAGCGCCTGCTCGGCCTGCTCATGTCCGACGCCGCCCCCAACTACGACACCATCAGCTGCCAGCTGGGCCTACCGCGTGGCTCCATCGGCCCCATGCGCGGCCGCGCACTTACCCGCCTCCGCGGTCTCCTTCCCTCCACCGCCGAGAGCTGGGTGGCTTGATCGCGACGGCCCCGACCCGGGCGGTTGTATCCGCGACGGCGTCCGTGGGCTCTACCACCTCGGACGACACGTGCGAGCTTCGCACGGTCGGACACAGCTCGATCGATCGAAGGAGCACTTGTCATGGATGCCGACGACCAGCCAGCGCACGGTTGGGAACAGGCCAAACTGCTGATCGGTGGTGTACTCGACGAGTTGCGAACCTCGACGGAGCGCCAGCTGGTCACCACCGACAACCTGCACGACGCCGTCCGATGGATCCTCGGCCGAGGGCCCAAGACCATGCGGATCGGTCTGGGAACGGAGCGGTACAGCCGAGTGCTCGGGGAATTCAGGGAATGGACCAAGGACCCGTCCACCAAGTTCGCCGTGCTCTGCTCGCCGGATGTGCAGCTCGGCGACGTTCCGATGGCGCTGGGCCCCGAACGCGCCGATGACTGCCGGGTCGCGCACGTCCCGGTGTTCAACTTGATCCTGGTGGACCGATTCTGCGCCTTCATCGACCACGGCCGCTCCGGTGGCCTGGTCGAGGTCGACAACGGACCCATGCTGGAAGTGCTGACCAACTGGTTCGACCAAACCTGGTCCCTGTCACCGGGATACGACATCCACTCCCGGCTGCGCGAACGCCGGGAATGTGAACTGACCCGCGATGTCATCGCCTCGCTCGCGCGCGGCCTGAAGGACGAGACCGCCGCCCAGCGTCTGGGCATCTCGGTGCGTACCTACCGCCGCCACGTGGCGGAGTTGTACGAAGACCTCGGCGCGCAGTCGCGATTCCAGGCCGGCATGCGTGCCGAGCGCTTGTTGATGCGATACTGGGACGCACCGACGGTGCCGGATCCGGCCGCCGTCGACGAGTCGAGGTTATCCGCGTAGAAATGCTTGCGCGAGAAGAGAAGTCATTGTCCTGCTAGCGCCGCGAAGGCCAGGGGAAGGGCCATGCCGGCGGAGTTTCGGTCGAAGCACGACGAGCGAAGGAGAGGCCATGATCGGCGCGAATTGGGGAGCCACCTCGGCCGAACAGGAACACCGATACCCCTGCGACGAGTTGAATCCGCAGGGTATCCAGCTGGACCGAGCGATAACGATCGACGCCCCGGTGTCGGTCGTTTTCCGGTGGCTGTGCCAATTGCGGGTCGCCCCATACAGTTACGACCTGCTGAACAACGGGGGGAAGCGAAGCCCCCGCGAGTTCACGCCGGGACTGGATCGACTGGAGGTCGGTCAGAAATTCATGTCGATGTTCGAACTCGTGTCGTTCGAGGTCGACCGCCACCTCACGATGACCGCGTCGGATCGGATCACCGTCACCTACGCGGTGTCCTCGATCACCGGTGGTACACGGCTGATCATCCGGACACGGGCGCGGGTGCCGGTGCCCGCGGTCTCCGGTCCGCTGCTGGGCTACGGCGATCTCGTCATGAGTCGTAAACAGCTGCGCACCTTGCGCGATCTGGCCGAATCGACGCAGCGGGCCGCTGCCAGCGAAGGATGAGGTCGGCCGGTGGCGGAGAACGCTGATCGAATTCCCGCTCGACCGGGCGAGCGGCGCCGGAAGCTGGCCGGTATCCCGGTCCGGATCGCTGGTCGAGCCGTGCTGGGTGCCGGGCGAAAACTGTTGGGCGCCAACGCCGAGCAGATCGATGCGGAGCTGGATCGCAAGGCTGCCGAACAAGTCTTCGCCGTCCTCGGCGAACTCAAGGGCGGCGCGATGAAATTCGGGCAGGCGCTCAGTGTGTTCGAGGCCGCCATCCCGGAATCGGTTGCGGGGCCCTATCAGGAAGCACTCACCAAGCTGCAGTCGAATGCGAAACCGATGCCGGTGCACCATGTGCACGGCGTGCTCGACCAGCAGCTCGGTACCCGCTGGCGGGAGCGGTTCGAGCATTTCGACGACGAACCGGTGGCCGCCGCGAGTATCGGGCAGGTGCATCGGGGAGTGTGGTCGTCGGGCCGGCCGGTCGCGGTGAAAGTGCAGTACCCCGGCGCCGCCGAGGCCCTGCGCGGCGATCTGGCCATGCTGAACCGGTACGGGCGCGCCTTCGCGCGGTTGACCCGATCCGGTGATGTTTCGGCGCTGCTGGCGGAATTCAGCGAGCGCACCGTCGAAGAACTCGACTTCCGGATCGAAGCGGACAATCAGCGCGCGTTCGCCGCCGCGTTCGACGGTGACCGGAACTTCCTTGTGCCGCGCGTCGTCGCGAGTGCGCCCAGGGTGCTGATCACCGAGTGGCTGGAGGGAATCCCGCTGTCGCGAGTGATCGCGGAAGGTGATCGCGCGCAGCGTGATCGGGCCGCCCGCCTGCTCGCGGAGTTCCATCTGTCCGCGCCGGCGCGCGCCGGGCTGCTGCATTGCGACCCGCATCCCGGAAACTTCATGATGACGGCCGACGGTCGGCTGGGCGTCATCGATTTCGGGGCGTGCGCACGGTTTCCGCGCGGCCTGCCGCCGGAGCTGGGCCGGATGGTGCGGCTGGCCGGTGCGGGCGATTTCGACACGCTGGCGATCACCATGCGCGACAACGGTTTCGTCCAGCCCGGGCAGGACGTCGAACCGGCCGCGATCGCACAGTATCTGCGCTTGATCACCGAACCGTTGAAGTCCGAGTCGTTCCATTTCACGCGCACCTGGTTGCAGCGGTCCGCGACCTCGGGCATGGGCCTGGGCAATCGGTCGGATCTGCAGACGATGCGGGCGATCGACCTGCCCCGTGAGTACGTGATGATCGTCCGGGTACTGATCGGGTCGATCAGCATGTACGCCCAACTCGACGCCCGGCTGGAGTTCATGCGGCTGGTATCGGAGCTGATGCCGGGATTCGCCGATCCGGTTTCCGCTCAGGCCTGATACCGAGAACCCGTCTCGGCTCATAGCGAGCCGAGACGGGTTCGGGTGCTGCGTGATTCAGCGGTAGGTGCGCTGCACCGCGAGCGTCAGCCCGCCGAGCACGAGACACAGCGGCGAGTACACGACCGTGTTGAGCTCGCGGAAATCCGCCGAGGCTCCGCTATTGAGGAAATATCCGGCGGAGCCGCGCACCAGCAACACACCCGACAGCGTGTACATGGCCAGCGCGCGCAGCCGATCCGATCCGATCCGGGGCAGTGCACCCGCTTGGCCCAGGACCATCGCCGCCGCGCCGAACGTCCCGAGACCGACGAGGACGTATCCGATCTTGGGCACATCGGTCTCGGCGCTTCCGAATACCGCGGCACGGAATTCATCGCCCGAGTCCCAGGGCCAGGGGCTGGCAGTCCAGACAAGGTGCATCCCACCGACTACTGCGAGGCCGGTGGCGGCAAGCGCGCCGGCGACACGACGATACATGGTCGATTCCTCCTGTTCGGCAACGACTTTCAGGCCGGGTAGTCCGGCAGCAGGGCAGCGTCTCGGCGGGCGAGCACGGAGCGCTCGACCCTCAGGATCACCGTGCCGTTCACCGACGTGGTGCCGGTGAAGAATTCGGCGCCACCGAGACTCCCCGCGGCGATGGCGTGGTGCACCATCACGTCGCCGGGATACACCGTGCCCTCGATGTGTACATCGGTGTAGCTGCCGAGCACGGATACGACCGCCCCGCGCCCGCCGACCGACCGATTGTCGTGGGTGGTGAGCAGGGCGGCGGTCTGGTTGAACGACTCGAGGACCAGACCGATGGGGTAGCCGTATTCGCGTCGGGTGGCTTCCGACTCGTAGCACCATTCGGTCGCGGTCACCGCTTTGCTGGCTATGGCGTGACTTCCCGGCACCAAGAAATGCACTCTGTCCAGCAGCAGCATCGAACTCCGGTGCGGAATCCGGCTGGTGATCTCCGAAATGGTCAAAGGACAGCCTTTGTCTTCGATATTCGTATGCGGGTCCGGCAGCACAGCGTCTCGTCGGCGAGCTTGCCGGTGACCCGGACAACCGTGTCGCCGTCCTCGCCGGCGCGTACGTCGGTGGTGAACGAGACGATGTCGTGCGGCCGCACCGGCGCGAGGAATCGCGCGGATTCCACGGACAACCTCGTGCAGGTGTCCGCCGCGGCCGGAGCCGCCCGGAACGCTGCCTCGACCGCCAGTTCGACGAGAATCGCGCCGGGAACGATGGGGAACTCCGGGTAGTGTCCATCCACTACCCGGGCGTTCTGCTGAATCCGTGCGCTGTAGGTGGTGCCTGCCGTTTCCGGAAAGGGATCCGGAACGGACAGGCAGGTACGAGCGAGCACTAGGCCGAGATCTTCCGGTCGAGAATGGTGCACACGTCCTGGAAGTTGCGGATTTCCTTGAGCTCCTCTTCGGTGATCTTCAAGCCGAGCTTCTTCTCGACTTGCACCGCGACCTCGAGCGACATCAGCGAGTCGACACCGAGTTCTTCCAGGAAGTCCGCTTTGTCGGTGACCTGTTCGAGGTCCACATCGAGCGTATCGGCGACCAGTTCACGAAGGTCTTCTTTGTTCAGCGTGGAGGTGGACATATATCCATCACTTTCTCTTCATCGGGTTGGGCACTGCTTTTCGGGGAATCAGGCGTGAATCGGTTTCACGGTCGCGACCACGACGGACCCGGCCACCGCGACGACGGTGCCGGCGGTTTCGCCGCTCTCGATCATGTCCGGTAGCGGCCAGAGCGCGGCCAGGGAATTCGAGGTCACGGTGAGGTCGGCGTCGTCGGGAACGAGCTTGCGGAGATCCGCGCCGGTCCGGTCGTCGACGGCGGTGTAGACGGTCGGGACGGCACTGTCCAGGCCCCGCACCACCCGTTCGAGTTCGCCTCGGGCATAGGTGCGTACCGTGATCCGCGCGAGGGCCGGGGTATCGGCGGTCAGGGCCGCGTCCGCCGCCAGTACCAGCACCATGGCCCCTTCAGCGCGTTCACCGGGGGCGGCCTCGCGGCGCGGCGCCTCGAACCCGCCGACGATCGCGCGGGAGACCCGGGCCGCGTCGAGGGCGGAGGTGGCCAGGCCGATGGCATCCAGCCCCGCGGTACCCGGGGTATGCACCGACAGGCACATTCCGGTGATCCCATACTCCGCCGAGAGTTGGCTGGCCACCATGTTGTGCGCGAAATACGGAGCGGCCGTAGGGGACAGCAGGTGCGCCTGGCCGTCCGCGACCGAACGCTCGATGTCGTCGTGCAGCCGGGCGCTGCCGAACGCGCTGCCGATACTGACGCCCCAGCGGTCACCGGCAGGCCGGTCGAGCAGCGGCGCGACCTGGCGGGCGGCCGCGAGCAGGTAGTGCGCGGCATCGGGCAGGTGCCGATAGCCCCGCCCGAGTTCCGTGCGGGGATTGAACCATCCCTCGGCATCCGGGCTCGGCGGTCGACAGCGGCCCAAAGCCACGACCACCGACGTCCGTTCCGCTACCGCGCTCATTCTGCCTCCCGCAGGACCAGTGAAATGTTGTGCCCGCCCGCGCCGTACGCGTTGATGACGACAGGCCGGGACGCGAGCTCGATGGGCGAGGTCGGCAGCCACACCGGGCATTCGGGGTCGGGTTCGATCGGCGCGTTGCGGGGCAGCCGGCCGTCGCGAATACCCGCCGCGGCGATCACCACGGACGACGCACCCGCTCCGCCGGCGAGATGACCGATCGCGGTCTTCACGCTGTAGATCGGCAGCTGTTCCATTGCCGCACCGAATACCGCTGCCAGCACTCGTGATTCGACGACATCGTTGTGCGGGGTTCCGGTGCCGTGCGGGATTACGCAGCCCACCTCGGCAGGTGCGGTCCCCGCGCGCTCGAGCGCTTCGCGCAGGGACCGCGTGGCCTGGGTTCCGGCCGGGTCCGAGGCCATCGGGTGATGGGCGTCGCAGCTCCATCCGGCTCCGGCCACGGCCGCGTAACTCGACGCGCCGCGCGCTCGTGCGCTGTCCGCGGTCTCGAGCACGACCACGGCCGCGCCTTCGCCGAAGACGACACCATCGCGGCGCCGATCGAACGGCCGGCACACCCCTGACGGCGAGAGCGCCGCCATGGCGCTGGACGCCGCCACCGTGACCCGCGAATACGATTCGGCGCCACCGGCGATGACGACATCGGCCTGACCGGACGCGAGCAGATCGCAGCCGACGGAGATCGCGTAGCCGCTGCCGGCGCACGCGTTGCCCAGTTCGTATCCGGTCGCGTGCGGCAGTCCGATGCGCCGCCGCACGGCCTCGATATTGCCGAAATCCGAGATCGGCAAGGCCTGCCCGGATATCCGGGCCTGCTCCGCGGTGCGGGCGTCGGCGATGCTGCTCGCCAGGATCACGCACACGCGCCGGCCGGCAACGGATTCCGGCGTCAAGCCGGCGTCGGCGAACGCCTCCGCCGCGGCCCGGGCGGCGTATTCGGACGCGGGAAGATTCGGTTCGGGCGCGAGGGCGTACAGGCGATGCGCGACCCGGGCGTGCTCGTCGTCGACAATTGTCGCTACGGCGGGTGTGGGTGTTTCGAGCGACTTGCGATGCGCCGTCATATCCGCGCCCGCGCATGTCGTAATGCCGACACCCGTAATAACCGGATCAGACAATGTCTCGGCCTCCGCTGGTTTATTCGTTGCTATGTCAGCCTATCTCAGCAGTAGGCGCTCGAGCCGTCTACGGCCCGGGCATCAAGCTGCCAGTAATCGGCCGGCGAGCGAGCAGGTAAGTCAGGAAACTGCAATACCTTTGGGGAGGGTGGACAAGGCGGTGACAGTGCACAACCATGAATCACATCGTCATATGGACGCGAATCGAGGCGCTTAGGTGAAGGTATATGGACTACAGTAATTGGGAATTCGCCAAGTTCGCGCAGGGAATGCGTGAACTCGGCGTCGATCGGCCCCCATTTTCCGATGTTATGCCCGGCGCGTTGCAGGGCGTGGGCGACGACAAGCTCATCAACTTCGCGCCGGTCAACTTCCTGAATCTGCAATCGCGCGAAGACGTTATGGACGTCATCGTCGAAACCAGCCGGTCGCTGGGTATCGCCAGCGGTGGATCGCGCATCTCGCAGGGTGTGTCGGTGGCACATTCGGCCCTGGAGGACGCGATGGCGGCCTACCACAAGAAGGAAGCCTGCGTCAGCTTCGGCAGCGGCGCCCTGGCGAACCTGGGTTTCACCCAGATGATGACCGCCAACCAGATGTTCAACCCGATGCTGACCCTCGACCACAGCGACGTCGTCATGGTGTTCGACCGGGACGCGCACTGGTCGCTGTGGAAAGGCGTGGAGACCCTCAAGTACGGCGAGCGGCTCTTCTCGTTCAAGCACAACGATGTCGAGCACCTCGAGTCCATCCTGCGCGACCTCGCCGGTAAGCGCGTCTGCGTGGTCTTCGAGTCGGTGTACTCGCTCGACGGAACCGTCGCGCCCATGCACGACATCGTCGACGTCTGCGAGAAGTACGGTGCGCTGTCCTATGTCGACGACGCCAACGGATTCCTGATCTACGGGCCGAGCCATCGACGGTTCCATCGCGAGTACGAGGGCATGTTGCGCTCGTCTTTCATCATGGTCTCGATGAAGAAGGCGGTCGGCGTCGAGGGCGGTGTCGTCTGTGGCACCTCCGACGCGACAATCGCGCTGGAGCCGGGCGGTACGGCGATGTTCACCGCCGGAATGTCCGCGCCGGCCGCGGCGGCCACCACTTACATCATGGATCTGCTCGCCAATCGGGAGCCCGAGATCGTCGACAACTACCTGCGCAAGGTCGACCTGTTCCGGGCCCGCTTGCAGGCGGAGGGAATGCCGGTCTACGACACCCAGACCTGCTTCACCTCGATCGAGATCGGCGACGAAGCTCTCGCATTCGAGGTCTACCACGCATATCTCGAGAAGGGCCTGCATCTTCCGGTGTACGCCTACCCGGCGGCCAAACGGAAGAAGGCCGTGCTGCGGATCATCATCAACGAGGGCCACACCGACGCGCACCTCGAGAAGTTCTTCGACGCCTCCAGAGAAATTCGTGACAAGTTCAACCTCGGCGTCTAGTTCACCGAGTATCTAGAAACGGAGTATCTGTAATGAGCCTTTCCACAGACACCGAAGCCCGGATCAAGGATCTGATCTGCGACATCCTGGAAATCGAAAAGGATGAGGTCACGCGGGAGAGCCTGTTCGCCGAGGACCATGACGCGGACTCGCTGCGGGCCATCGAAATCCTTGCGGCACTGGAAAAGATGTTCAGCGTGACGATCGATCAGGAAGAACTGCCGCGCATGGTCAATCTCGAAGGTGTCTACACCGTCGTGGGCGAGGCGTTGTCGGTCAAGCAATGAGCGCTGCAGTCAGGGCTTACGCGATGATCACGTCGATCGGCGCGGATGCGTCGTCGACGTATCGCAACCTATGTCAGGGGCGCTCCGGATTGGGGCCGCTGCGCGGGCAGAAGATCGATCGGTTCAAAGGACAGCAGGCCTACCAGATCGACGACGGTCAGCCCGAAGCCGGGCGAGCGTCTCGTCTGGTGATCGAGGCCATCCGGCAGGCATCGGACGAAGCCGGGATCGATCTCGGGCGCACACCGGTGCTCATCGGCACCGGCCTGGCCGAGATCCGGACGCTCGAACTGGCGGTGTGCGAGGGACGCACGCCGGGACCGGCGGAGCTCGATCTGGGGCACGCGGTCCGGGCGGCGCTGGGTGCCTCGGATGTCACCACGGTGGTCAACGCCTGTTCGGCATCGCTGCACGCACTCGCCGCGGCGCTGGACCTGCTCGCGCTCGGTGAGGCCGAGGAGGTCGTCGTAGCCGGTGTCGATGTGGTCACCGCGTCCATGCACGGCCTGCTCGACCGGGTGCAGCCGGTGACGCCGGATGCGCTGCGGCCGTTCGAGAGCGGCCCGAAAGGCGTGATCATGGGGGAGGGCGCGGCGGCTGTAGTGCTGACCTCCCGTGCCGTCGAGGGTGCCTTCGAGGTGCGTTCGGTCGGTGTGAACTGCGATGCCGGCCACGTCACCAACCCGGACCGCAACGGTATGGCGGATTCGATCCGGCTCGCGCACACGATGGCCGGGGTCACCCCCGCCGATATCGACCTGGTGATGCTGCACGGTACCGGCACCCCGCAGAACGACACCGCCGAATCCGCCGCCATGACAACGGTATTCGGTGACCAGATCGGCAAGCCTGCCGCTGTGGCGATCAAATCCATGATCGGCCACACCTCGGGCGCGTCCGGGCTGATCGCGGTCCTGACGGCGATCGAGTCGATGCGGCACGGGACGACGCCGCACACCACGCTCGGTCGCGCACCGGTCGACGAGGCTCGGCTGCTGCGCTTCGGTGCTCCGGCCCCGGATGAGAAGTTCGCGCTCGCACAGGTCAACGCGTTCGGGTTCGGCGGCGTGAACGCCGTGGCGATCATCGCCGCCGCTACGGCCCCGAGTTCGACCGCGGTGCCCGAGATCACCGAGGCCGGAACGACATTCCCGGTCATCGCCGCGACGGCCATGGCGCCGGAGGTCGATCCACGGACGGTGATGACCCAGCGCGGCCTGCGCTACAAGGACCGGGCCTCGCTGACCGCGATGGCGCTCAGCACCGCGGTGCTGGCCGATCCGGTCGTGGCTCGCGCGATCCAGGCGGATCCGGATCGGGTGGCCGTGGTTGTCGCATCGAATCTGGGCAATGTGGACACGGTGGCACGGGTCGCGCGGGAGATCGACGAGGGCGGTATCGCGGCAACCAGTCCGATGGATCTGCCGAATGCGTCGCCGAACGTGGTGGCCAGCTCGGTCGCGATTCTGCACGGGTTCCGTGGTCCGAACCTGCTCGTGTCGGGTTATCCGGGCGGTCTGGACGAAGCCGTGACCCTGGCCCGGCGGCTGTTGGCCGCCGGTCGCGCCGACCACGTGCTGGTGATCGGCGTGGAGCCGGCCACCGACATCGCGGTGGCGATCGGTGGTGAGCGGCGCACCGGCGCGGTCGCGTTGCTGGTGGCGCGCTCCGGCCTGGACGCGCGGCCGGCCGTGGGTGTCGTCGACGCCGCGGGCTTCACGCCGGTCGACGGTGCCGACAGCACGGTCGTCGCGGTGTGGGACCGCCTGCACAGTACGTCCGAACAGGTCCCGGCAGCGGTCGGGCCCTGAGGCGACCGAGACAAGAATGGACAAGAAGATGGTGGAACTCACCAAGGCCGTCGAGGCCATCCGGCAGCAGACCTCGGCGCGCTCGGTCACCCCGATGTACGAGGGCAACAATGTGTGCGCGTGGATCGGGTTCAAGCACATCAACTATCTGGTCGAACACGCGATCCTGGCCCACATCAAAGGCAATGGTCTGTCGAGCCGGTTCCTCTACGAGGAGTACGGGCTCGGGTTCGATGTCGTCGACATCGATACCCGGATCCTGAGTTCGGTGCACCTGGACGACGAGCTGACCGCGACGGTCATCCCGGCCGCCGCCGAGGACGCCTGGACCTTCAAGGTGGTGCTGTCGACGGACGAGGGGACCAAGGTCGTCACGTCCAAGGTGAGCGCGGTGCTGCGGCGCGACACCTACATCGACCCGGTCGACCGGGTGCCGGCCGAGCTGCGTCCCTTCGCGGCCGAGGAGATCGAGCGGCCGTATCCGAAGGGAGCGCGACGTCCGGCTCCGCCTTCGGGTCTAGGACCGCAGGAGTTCCTGGCCGCGCTCGTCGCGGGCGCGAACGGGATCAGCTGGTCGGCCCGGATCGGCTATCCGTCCTGCCATTACAACGAGCGGATGGCGATGAGCGGGTACCTGCGCCTGCTCGAGGAAGCCAAGGACCGGTTCGTCGACAGCCGGGGAATCTCGGTCAAAACGCTGCTCGACGAGCACCGGTGGATTCCGGCGGTGCCGCACTCCCAGGTGACGATGCTCGCCGAGGCGAGGATGGAGGAGACGCTGTACATCGCCTACACCGTCGACGACGTCTTCAAGAACCTCACCTATCGGTCGCGGTTCGACTGCTTTGTGCTGCGGGACGGTACGCCGGTGCACACCGCGACCGGCACCGTTGTACACGGCTACGCCCAGATCCATCGCCGCGACGACTGGGGGCTGGTCAACTTCGACGACCGTGTGCTCGCCGCGCTGACCAATGCGTGATTACGTGTTCGTCGAGACCATCGCGCCCGCGGCCGCCGGGGATCCTCGGCTGCTGCGGGACGCGGTCAAGGTGCTGGCCACCGGGAGCGCGACGGTCACCGTCGCGCTGCTGGAGGGCGCGGTGCTCGGTGCGGTGCTCGATCATCCGGTGTTCACCACCTTGAGCGAGGCGGGTGCCGTGATCGGCGTCGACGCGCTGTCGCTCGAGCAGTGGGGTTACGACGCCTCCGATGTGCCCGGCCGCGAGCTGGTGACCATGGACTGGTTGCTCGAGCGCCTGCTCGACGACAACTCGACGGTGGTGTGGCATTGAGACGAGTCGCGCCTTCCACCGACCTGCTGCTGGTGGTGATGGGTTCACCGCATCAGGGTGAACTGGTGACAACCCTGCTCCGGCTGGTCCGCGCCGCATTGGATTCGGGCCGCTCGGTACAGGTGTGGGCCTGCGGGTACGCGACACAGCTCACCCAGACCGCGCTCGGCGAGGCCAAACCCACCGATCTGCTCGACCGCTACCGCGAGCACCCGACCACCGCGTCACTGATATCGGCGCTGCTGCAAGCCCATCCGGATCAGCTGTACTGGTACGGCTGCCGGACCTGTGGTGAGCATCGCGGCGCCCGGCACATCGACGGGGTCCCGGTGCGCTCGCCGCACCGCTTCGCCGCGCATGTCGGAGCCGCCCGGCGGACGATCTACATGGGGACGGCCTGATGTCGAACGCACGCAATCTCGTCATCGTGGAACGGGCCTATCGCGGCGCGATCGAGGTCGGCTATTTCGATGTGCTCTACCAACTCCTGGAACTGCACCGGCAACTCGCGGGCGTCGACCTGCTGCTGCGTGATCATGCCGCGACCTACGCGCTGGACACCGCGGAGTTCGGCCCGGAGTCGCTGACCGGTCTGTTCGGCGGTGCGCCGATCGCGGTGAACGACCCGCGCTCGGAGGTCCGGCGACTGCTCGAAACCGGTGTCCGGGTGCTGGTGTGCCACGACGACATCGTCGGCCTGCGCCTGCGCCCCGAGCGGCTGCGCGCGGGCGTGCGGATCGTGGACGACGCCGAGCTGTACGGACGGTGGCCCGACTATTCGCAGATTCTGTACATGTAACCGTGAAGGAACGCTATGACCAGGGTATTCATCACAGGGCTCGGGGCGGTTTCGCACGCCGCGCGCACAGTGCCCGAACTGGTGTCGCGACTGTACGACCCGAAGGCGCCGGAGGTGGTCGCCCCCGACCTCGGCGACATGAACATCCCGACCAAACGTTTCGCGCTGATGGCGGACGAGGACCGGCCGGCCGCACCCGAGACGGTGGCGGGGTTCGCCACGAGCGAGTCGATGCGCGCGATCCTGGTCGCGGCCCGCGAAGCCCTGGCCGATGCCGGGCACGAAGACGATGATTCGCTCCGGATCGGTGTGGTGCTCGGCAGTTCGAACGGCGATGCCGCCCTGGTCGAGCAGTACCGCACCCGTGGCGAGCAGCTCAGCGAACAGGGGTGGGTGCCGATGTTCGCGGCCGCGCCCGCGGTCGCGAGTGAGCTCGGTACGACCGGACCCGCGCTCTCGTTGTCGAATGCCTGCGCGGGCAGCGGATACGCCATCGCGATCGGCGCGCAACTGATCGAGTCCGGAGAGGCCGACGTCGTGATCGCCGGTGGCTACGAAACGTTCTCCCGGGTGGCGCTGGCGGTCTTCAACCAGGTGGGCGCCGTCTCGCAAGGTACCTGCCTGCCCTTCTCCCGGGACCGGGACGGGACGACGCTGGGCGAAGCCGCCGCGGCGGTCGTACTCGAGCGCGCCGATCTGGCGGCCGGGCGCGACTGTCGCATCTACGGGGAGATCGCCGGGCAGGGCTGGTCCTGCGACGCGTTCCATGTGACCGGCCTGGATCCCGAAGGCGGACAACTGATTCGGGCGATGCGGACGTCGATGGCCGAAGCCGGGGTGACACCCGGGGACTTGAGCATGGTCGTACCGCACGGCACGGGTACCCGGAACAACGATTCGGTCGAAGCCGCCGCGACGGCGGTCGCGCTGGCGCCGCACGCCGCGCGGATTCCGTTCTACAGCTCGAAAGCCCTGCTGGGGCATACGGCCGGCGCCTCGGGAACCTTGAGTGTGATTGCCGCGGTGACATTTCTCGGCCGTGGCGTGATGCCGCCGAATCTGCTGATCGACGAGGTCGATCCCGAGGTCGGGCTCATGCTTCCGATGCGGGAGACACCGCTGGCCGGCGATACCGCGATGGTCAACACGTACGGCTTCGGCGGCAACAACATGTCTCTGATTGTGAAGAAGGTTGATCGTGAATCCCTCTGACACGGCATTGTCACCGGACGCCGGGGTGGCGGTGGCCGCGCTCGACGGCCTCGGCGTCGTCGAGCCGCCGGCAGCGCACGACAGCTCCGCGGACGAATGGTTCGACCAGCGGCAGGAATTGGGCCGCGGGTACAAGTATCTGCCCCGGGCTGCGCAGTATGCCCTGGTCGCCGCGCGCCGCGCGATGGACGACGCGGGCACGGTGCTCGACCGGTTCGACGAGGAACGCCGGGCGATCTGCGTCGGGACCAACAACGCGGCCTCGGTCCCGCAGGGCGACATCGATCGGACCATCACCGAGCGCGGATCGCATGTGCTGAGCCCGGCCTCGGCCCCGTACTTCTCGATCAACCTCGTCGCCAGCCGGGTCGCGATGGAACACCAGCTCAAAGGGTTCGCGCTGAGCCTGCACACCCCGCGCACCGCCGGACTCGAGGCGATCCAAGAGGGAGTGCGCGCGGTGTGCGGCGGACGCGCCGATCTGGTGTTCGCCGGCGCCGCGGAATGCCCGTTGGACAGCACCGAGACCGGCGCCCGAGCCCAGGACGGCGCGGTGCTCGCGGTCCTGCGCCCGGTGCACGACGCCGCTCGGCATGTCATCGCCGCGCGATCGTGCTTCCTCCCGCCGAACGCGCGCGGGGCCGCCCGCAACCCCGGCCTGGACCAGGCCTTCGCCGCGCTCGCCGCGAGTCCGGACGATGGGCCGACCGAGGTGACGGTGGTCGGGCCCGACTCGGCGGTCACCTCCTTTCTCTACGACACGTTGGCGGGGCGGCCGGGTGTGAAGGTCGAGGTGGAGTCGATCGCCCGGGCCGGATCGCTCGAACCGATGCGAGTGCTGGCGCGTTTGGCGAACACTCCGAGTGCCCACCGGCGGCTGGTGGCGGCGACGTCCGAATACGGCAATGTCACCTTCACCCTGCTGGTTTCGCGATGAGCGCCGGTAGCCGGCCGGTCCCCGTGTTCGTCTCCGCCCACACGCCGGTCGATCTGCGGGTCGCGGCGGACCGGCTGCGGGCGTACCTGTCGACGGCTGACGCGGATTCGCGGTCGTCACACGACGATTCGGTGATCGACATCGGATTCTCGTCGGCGATCGCGGCCGAGCAACCGGAATACCGGGCGGCGGTGGTGGCCCGCGATCGTGACCAGCTGCTGGCCGGGTTGGCCGGGCTGGCCGCCGACGATCTCGGTGACGGCGTCGTGGCGGGCCGGGTACGCACCGGTAGCGCACCGGTTTTCGTGTTTCCCGGCCAGGGCGCCCAGTGGCGCGGGATGGCCGTCGAATTGCTGGAATCGGCACCGGTTTTCGCGCGGGAGCTGGCGGCCTGTGACGAGGCGCTGGCGGAGTTCGTCGACTGGCGGCTCGCGGAGGTCCTGCGCGGGGCGGCCGCGGCGCCGTCGCTGGACCGGGTGGACGTCGTGCAACCGGCGCTGTGGTCGGTGATGGTGAGTCTGGCCGCCCTGTGGCGCTCGTACGGCGTGCAGCCGTCCGCGGTGGTCGGGCATTCCCAAGGTGAGATCGCCGCCGCGGTCGTCGCCGGTGGATTGTCCCGCTCCGACGGTGCGCGGGTGGTCGCGCTGCGATCCCGGGCGATCGCGCAGCGGTTGGCCGGCCTCGGCGGCATGGTCTCCATCGTCGCGCCGGTCGAACGGGTCGAGCGGGTACTTTCCGGCTGTGCGGGTGTGATGTCGGTTGCCGCGGTGAACAGCCCTACCTCCGTGGTGGTTTCGGGCGAACCCGCCGGATTGGACGAACTGCTCCGCGTGTGCGAGCGCGAGCAGATTCGGGCGCGGCGGATCGCGGTGGATTACGCCTCGCATTCGGCGCCGGTGGAGATCATCCGCGACGAGCTCGGCGAACTCCTGGCCGCGGTGGCGCCGAGAACGGGGTCGATTCCGTTCTATTCGACGTCGGTCGGAGGTTTTATCGACACCGTCCGGCTGGACGCGGATTACTGGTATCGCAGCCTGCGCGACCGGGTCGGTTTCGAGCCCGCCGTGCGCGCGCTGATCGACCACGGCGCCGGGTGCTTCGTGGAGATCTCACCGCACCCGGTGCTGACCGTGCCGATCGAACAATCGGCGACCGCGCACGGCGCGCGCGAGCAGGTCGGAGTGGTCGGATCGCTGCGCCGGAACGAGGGGGGCATGCAGCGATTCGTGTTCTCGATGGCCAAAGCGCACGTCTTCGGCGTCGCGGTGGATTGGGACGGGTTCTACGCGGGTGCCGACGCACGGATTGTCGCGCTGCCGACGGCGGCCGTCGCGCCCTGAATGCCGGGATCGGCAACTTCCTGTCAGATCATAGAATGTAACTTCCGAAGCAGATAGCGTCAAAGATATGGACGACGGCCAAAGCTCGAAGCGGGCAACAACTTCCGGAGAATTTCCGCAAGCGACGCGGAAAGAATGGATCGGCGTCGCAATACTGACAATTCCGTGTCTAATTATCTCGATGGATCTTTCGGTCCTCTATTTCGCGCTTCCGCATATCTCCGAGGATCTCGCGCCGTCCTCGACCGAGCAATTGTGGATCTTGGACAGTTACGGCTTCCTGTTGGCCGGACTGCTCATCACCATGGGCGCGCTCGGTGACCGCATCGGTCGTCGATTGCTGTTGCTGGTGGGCGCCACCGCATTCGGTCTCGCCTCCGCCCTCGCCGCGTTCGCCACGACCCCCGAGATGCTGATCGGGGCCCGTGCGCTGATGGGCATCGCCGGAGCGACGTTGATGCCCTCCACGCTGGCCCTGATCCGCACGATGTTCGTCGACCCGAAGCAGCGCACCCAGGCGATCGGGATCTGGAACGGCGGGCTCGCGGCCGGCGCGGCGCTCGGTCCGGTCCTGGGCGGCGCCCTGCTCGAGCAGTTCTGGTGGGGCTCGGTGTTCTTCATGAACGTGCCGGTCATGCTGCTGCTGGTCGTCTGCGGACCGTTCTTCCTCCCGGAAACCAAAGACGGTGCGAGCGGGCGTATCGACCTGGTGAGCGCGGCGGTGTCCATTGTCGCGATGCTGACCCTGATCCAGGGAATCAAGGAGTGGGCCCGGGTCGGCCTGGACCTTCCCATCGCCGCGCTGATCCTGATCGGTGTCGCGTTGTTCGGCTACTTCGGCTGGCGCCAGCTGCGGGTCGAATCGCCGCTCATCGAACCGGCGTTGCTGCGTGTGCGGGCGGTCAGCGGCGCGATCACCGTCAACCTCGTCATGATGTTCAGCTTCTTCGGATGTGCGTTGTTCACGACGCAGTTCCTGCAGATGGTGCTCGGATACGACACCTTGAAGGCCGGACTGTGGTTCCTGACGGCGATGCCGCCGGGGATCCTCGCGATGGTCGCCGCGGTGGAGATCGCCAAGCGGGTGCGCCCGATGATCGTGGTGTGCACCGGAATCGCGATCGGCGCCGCGGGTGGGTTCCTGCTGTGCTTCGTGACGCCGGACTCGTCGGTCTGGTACATCATGGCCGCCCAGTCGGCGCTCACCGCGGGTGTCCTGGTGGCCACCACCCTCACCGCCGACACGATTCTCACCACGGCTCCGCCCGAGCGGGCCGGAGCCGCGTCGGCGTTGACCGAGACCGGTACCGAGTTCGGGTCGGCGGTCGGTATCGCGGTCCTGGGTGCGGTCGGCGCGGGGATCTTCCGTGACCGGCTGGCCGAGGCCGAGGTGACCGGCTCGAGCATCGCCGACCTGCCTGCGACGGCTCGCGAGACGGTCGTCGGCGCGCTCCAGGTCGCGGCCGAACTGCCGGCCGAGGCCGGTGCGGCGCTGCGCACCGCGGCGGTCGAGGCATTCACCGACAGCATCGACATCGTCGGCCTGGTCGGCGGGGGTGTCCTCGTGGTCGGCACCGTGCTTTCCGCGGTCCTGTTGGCCGCGGTGCGCTCGCCCGGCACCGTCGACGAATCAGTTACGGCCGAGCTCTCGAAGGCCGAATCTTCCACGGCGAAAGCCGAATAGCTCACTCGAAGGACATGGAAATGGCAAAGGCGAACGACGCCGGACGTAGGGCTGTGGCCGTCACCGGGCTCGGCGCGGTCTCGAGTATCGGAATAGGTGCCACCGAATTCCTGGCCGGATTGCGTGCGGGTCGCTCCGGAGCCTCGACGATCGAATCCTTCGACACGACCGGATTCGAGCACTCCCGGGGCGGTGAGGTCCGCGGGTTCGCGCCCGAGGACTGGATCGAGCGGCTCGAGATCGACAGTCTCGGGCGCGCCACCCAGTTCGCGATCGCGGCCGCGAAGATGGCGGTCGCGGACGGTGGCCTGGACCCGGCCGAGCTCGCCGCGGCACGCTCGCTGGTGAGCGTCGGAACCACCGATGGCGAGTCACGCGACCTCGATTCCCTGGTCGCGCAGGAAGTCGAGCAGGGCTGGGCCGGGTTGTCGCCGGAGATCGCACGGCGCGTCCCCGCGGGACGCCTGTCCAGCGGTGTCGCCGCCGAACTCGGGCTGACCGACGTCGAGGTCCTGACGTTGCCCGTCGCCTGCGCCGCGGGCAACTACGCGATCGGTTACGGGTACGACGCCGTCTCCTACGGGGACGTCGACTACGCGATCGTGGGCGGTGCGGATGCGTTCTGCCGCAAGACGTTCTCCGGCTTCTATCGACTGGGAACGATCGCGCCCGAGAAATGCCAGCCCTTCGATATCAACCGCAAGGGGATTCTCACCGGTGAGGGTGCGGGGATGCTTCTGCTGGAGGATCTCGACCGCGCGCGGGCCCGCGGCGCCACCGTCTACGCGGTCGTCCTGGGCTACGGAATGACCTGCGACGCACTGCATCCGGTGGCTCCGGACCGGGGGTCGGTGGAGCGGTGCATGCGCAAGGCGCAGCAGTCGGCCGGCGTGGCCGCGTCGTCCATCGACTACATCTCCGCCCACGGCACCGGCACCCGCGCCAACGACATCACCGAGGCCGCCGCCATCCGGGAGGTTTTCGGCGACGATCTGCCCCGCACGGTGTCGATCAAGTCGATGCTGGGGCACACCATGGGGGCCGCGTCGGCGCTGGCGGCGGTGGGTTGTGCCCTGTCCATCTCACACGGCTTCATTCCCCCGACGATCAACCACGAGGAGACCGATCCCGAATGCGGGGTCGACTGCGTGCCGAATCAGTCCATCGAAACGCCGGTTTCGGTGGTGCAGAACAACGGTCTCGCCTTCGCGGGCAACAACGCCGTCGTGGTCTTCGGCGATGAGCAGGTGGCCCGTGCCGGCTGAGGTGGCCACCGGCCCGGTCGTGCTGGTGCGCCGGTCCGAGCAGCAGCACCCGATTCGTGCGCTGCTGCTGCACGGCCTCGGCACCAGCTGGCGGGTGTGGACCCGGCATGGTGACCCGGTGCTGGGGCGGTGGGGTGGCCTGGCGAATCCGCTCGGCTGTATCTCCGGGGCCGCCGCCGACCCGGAGGTGTGGGTCGGGGATCTGCCGTGGAGCGGCACCGAGGACGGGGCCTGGGCGCGTCATCCCGACCCGACCCAGTGGATAGCGCGGTCCGTCGCCGCGGTGCCGGGCGGTGTGGATGTCGTCATCGCACACTCGTTCGCCGCGACGATGCTGCTCGATCTCGCGACGCGGCCGATCCGAGAGCAAGTCCTCGGCGGGGTCAAGGGCCTGGTCCTGGTTTCGCCGTTCTACAAGTCCGCGCACGACGACTTCGACTGGAATGTGTTGTCCTCGTATGTGAACGGGTTCGTGCACATCATGGCGGAGGGCATCCGGGTCAGTGCCAAGGGGCGGCCCATCTCCGGCGACCTGCTCATGGGCATGGCCGAGCGGGTACAGGATCGGATCGGCCCGTACGGGTGGCTGAAGTTCTTCGAAACCTATCTGCGGACACCGGACATGAACGTTCGTGAGATGGACATCCCGTGTCTCATCCTCTCCGGCAGAGGCGACGTCGCGGCGCCTCCGGCCGACAGCACGGTCCTGGCCGGCCAGCTCCCCGACGCGGAGCTGACGTTGCTCGAGCACTGCGGCCACTTCCCGATGGTCGAGACGCCGGCGGAGTTCAGCGCCGCGATCGACCGCTTCAACGACCGAATTCAACTCACCCATGGAGCACGCGCATGACAGTCGTGGCCGAATCACCTTCGGACGCACCGATCCAGGCCCGCACCGCGCTGGGCGTCATCACCGGATGGTCGGCGGTGTCGGCATTCGGGATCGGCACCGCGGCCGCGAGCGCCGGTCTGCGCTCGACGGACCGTCCCGAGTCCCTCTCGTGCGAGGTCGACGACTGGACGGCGATCGTCGTCCCCGACTTCGATATTCGCGCCGAGCTGGGTTCGAAAGGTACGCGCTCGCTGGACCGGCTCACGGGGCTGACCGTGACCGCGGTCCGCGAACTGCTCGGCGATCTCGGCGGCCGGGACGAGATCGGCGGCTGTGACGACATCGCTCTGGTCCTGGGCACCGACACCGGCAGCACCAAGTCGATGATGGACTTCACCCGCGACTCGCTCGTCGGCGAGAAGCCCTACCATGTCGATCCGTCCCGCTTCCCGAACGCGGTCATGAACTGTGCCGCCGGGCGTTCGGCCATCTGGTACTCGCTGCGTGGGCCGAACGCGACCGTTTCCTCGGGGCGGGTCGCCGGGCTGTCGGCGCTGCAATACAGCAGCCGGATCCTGCGTGGCGGGCAGGCCGAGGCCGTGATCTGCGGTGCGGCCGAAGAGTACACCGTGAATCGCGCCTGGCTGGAGCGGCTCATCCGCGGTCCGCGGCCAGAGCCGGTGACCCTCGGCGAAGGCTGCGCGCTGTTCCTGCTGGAGAAGACCGCCGGCCCGGGACGTACGCCGCTGGCGACGCTGTTGTCCACCAGTTTCCGGGTGTGTGCTCCGGGTATGGGCGTCGATCCGGTGCAGCTGATGACGTCCTGCATCGCGTCCGCGCTGCGGGACGCGGGGGTTCGGCCCGAGCAGGTCGGCATCATGGCCGGTGCCGGCGACGTCGACGGCATCGAGTCGGCGGCCCTGGCACGAGCGGGGCTTTCGTCCGCGGCCGCGATCGACGTGTCCGACCGGATCGGCGATACCGGTGCCGCGTGCACGAGTTTCGCCCTCGCGTCGGTGCTGGTGACGGTGCGCGACAGCCCGGGCACGATCGCCGTCGTCACCGCCTACGACCGCGACGGCGCGATGGGTTGCGCGGTGCTGCGTGTGGGTGAGGCGGAGCAATGAGTGTCGCCGCGCGGGCAGTTCAGGCGGAGGTTCGGGTCGTGCACCGCGACGGCCTGAATTCCACCGCCGAGGTCTCGATAGCCCGCACCGAGCAGGTGTTCGCCGGGCACTATCCCGACTTCGCCATATTTCCCGGCGTGTGCACGATCGAGTTGGTCGCTCGTTCCGCCGAACAGGCCCTGCCCGAACCCGGACTGACGTTGGGCGCCATCGCCTCCACTCGGTTCCTGCACCCGATCTATCCGGGTGACGAGGTGTCGATCACGAACGTGTGGAAGCGCGAGGATCAGGACTGGGTGCTCCGCTCGGTGGTGTCGTCGGGCGAAAACGTGTGTGTACGAGCGCGATTGCGCTACCCGATCAGCGGCGCGGACGAGGTGCGATGATGCCGATCCAGATCGACGAGATCAAACAGCGTGTGCCCCACCGGTTCCCGATCCTGCTGGTGGATCGGGTCGAGGAGCTGGTGCCGCACCGGACGATCACCGCGACCAAGGCGATCACCTGCAACGAGCCGTGGTATCGCGATGTGCCGGACGACGCTCCGCTGAGCGCCTACGCGTATCCGGTCCCGCTGCTCATCGAAGCGTGGTGCCAGGCGGCCGGGATCCTCTCGCTGTGGAGCACCGACGATGCGGACGACTTGACCGACAAGGCAATGCTTTTCGGGTCGATCACCGACATTCGGGTGCTGCGCCCCGTGCTGCCGGGTGACCGGCTGGAGAACCGGGTGCGACTGGTTCGCTCCACCGGCACCACCTTCGTGTTCGAAGGGACGTGCGAGGTGGACGGGCAGCTCGTCCTCGAGGTGGCTTCGGCCGTGGTGACCATGCGGGACCAGGACGAGATCCGGTCCCGGCCCGCACAACTGACAGAACATGAGCCGATGGAGGTAGTACGTTGACCAAGGTAGCGGTAGTAACCGGTGGATCCCGCGGTATCGGCCGGGCATGTGTCCTTCGCTTGGCCCGGGCCGGATACGACGTCGCGTTCTGCTACTCGTCGAACGCCACCGCCGCGGCCGCGGTCGAAGACGAGGTGCGCGCGCTGGGCCGCAAAGTGTCCTCGTTCGCGGTCGACGTCAGCGACGGGCCCGCGGTGCGCAAATTCGTCGATGCGGTGGCCGAGGACCTCGGCCCGATCGACGCGATCGTCGCGAACGCCGGTGTCACCAAGGACAAGCCGATGGTGATGCTCGACCCCGAGGACTGGTCGTCGGTGATCGACACCAATCTGACCGGTGTCTACAACGTCTGCCGCGCGGTCGTTTTCGAGATGATGAAGCGTCGCAGCGGTGCGGTGGTCACCATGTCGTCGATCTCCGGTGTCTACGGCAATCCAGGGCAGACCAACTATTCGGCCACCAAGGCCGGGGTCATCGGAATGACCAAGTCGATGGCACGCGAACTCGGCCGCTACGGCATCCGGGCGAACGTGGTGGCCCCCGGCTACATCGACACGGATATGGTCGCCGAGATTCCGGCCGCGCAGTCGGAGAAGATCGTCAAGAGCATCCCGGTGCGCCGGGTCGGCACCGCCGACGAGGTCGCGGCGATGGTCGAGTTCCTGCTGAGCGACAACGCCTCCTACGTCACCGGTTCGGTGATGCACGTCGACGGCGGCGCCGTCATCTGATCCACCGCCTCAGGGCACAAGCGTCATGGTTCGAACCAAGAGGAATCGAAGATGAACCGGAAATCCACGCCACCGCGGCATTACTTCTCGTTTCGCAGTCCCTACTCGTGGCTGGCGTTCCGGGACATGAAAGAACTGTACGGACATCTGCCCGATGAGCTGACCTGGATTCCCTATTGGGATCCGGACGAGGACATTCTCGCCCGGACCCGCGCGGCCGGAGCCGATTTCGTCTACGTTCCGATGTCGAAGGAGAAGCACCGCTACCTGCTCCAGGACATCCGGCGCCTGACCCAGCGGCGGAATCTGCGGGTCACCTGGCCGTTCGACAACGCGGTGCGGTGGGAGGTGGCGCATATCGGCTACTTCCCGGCCGCCGAGCAGGGGCGCGGTCTCGAGTACATCGATCGGGTCTACCAGGCGCGATGGACCGAGGGGCGTGCGATCGACGATCCCGCGGTAATCGCCGATATCGCCACCGAACTGGGTTTGGACCCCGAACTGGTCTCGACGGCGGCCGACGATCCACGGTATCGGGACCTAGCGGTCGAAGCACTGTCGACCGCATTCCACGACGACGTTTTCGGCCCGCCGCTGTTCATTGTCGGACGGCAGAAGTACTGGGGGCTGGAACGGCTCGAGGAGTTCGTCGAAGCGGTCCGTGCCCGCGGCAACCCCGAGCCGGTCGCGGACATTACCCCGGCCGACACCGACCAGCGCGGGGAACCGCAGTTGGTCGGAGCCGACATCTCGCACGCCGGAGGATGCGGATGAGTACGGTTCGCGCAGCGGTCTTTCCCGGACAGGGCGCTCAGAAACCGGGCATGGGTGAGCACTGGCGGGACAGCCCGGCGTGGTCACTGGTCGAGGAGATCTCCGACAGTGTGGGCCGCGATGTGTCCGAATTGCTGCTGGTATCGGACGAGCAGACCCTGCAACAGACCGACAACGCTCAGCTCTCGATGTTCGCCATGGGTGTGCTCGGATATCACGACGCGCACCTCGGCGTATCCGATCCGGAGGTCGTCGCGTTCGCGGGCCACAGTCTCGGCGAATACGTCGCTCTGGTCGCGGCCGGGGCACTGTCGGTGACCGACGGTGCCCGACTGGTCGCTGCGCGAGGTAGCGCGATGCTCGCGGCCGCGCGGCGCGCCGATTCGACCATGCTCGTCGTCGTCGGCGCGGACGTCTCCGCCGTGGACGAGATGGTGACACAGGCGCGTTCGGAGGGCTACGACGTGTGGGTCGCCAATGTGAACGGCCCGGGACAGGTGGTGCTCTCGGGCACGGTCGCCGCGATCGACGAAGCCGCGACGCGCGTGCACGCGCTGGCCCTGCGCCCGGTCCGGATCTCGGTCGGGGGAGCGTTCCACTGCCCGTTGATGGAATCCGCGTGCGAGCCACTGGCCCAGGCGCTGGACACCGTGCGGTTCGCCGCCCGGCACGCGCCCGTCGTCGCCAATGTCGACGGCCGCCCCCACACCGACGGCGCGGGCTGGCGAGACCGCCTGATCCGCCAGCTCACCTCGCCGGTGCTGTGGCACACGGGATTTCGCGCCCTGGTCGAGGATCTGCGGTGCGACACCATCGTGGAGTACGGGCAGGCCAAGACGCTCACCGCGCTGGCGAAGCGGTCCGGCTACCAGATCTCGACGCTGAAATTCGACCGCCCGGGGGCCGGCGCACTGGTGTGAGGGGGCAGTGCGCCCGTAGCGGCTTCTCGCTGTGCTGCAAGGCATTACGATCGGCGGTATGCGACGGCCACTTCGTCCGAGAATGGGAGGGTTGGTGGGGTGGAGCCAGTGACGATGATCGCCGCGGCGGTGGCTGCGGGTGCGGCAGCGGGGTTGACGGAAACCGCGAAGAACGCGATATCCGATGCCTACCTTGCGTTGAAGGGCTTGATCACGCGGAGATACGAGACGGTAGACCTGGGTGTGGTCGAGTCCAAGCCGGAATTGGCTTCGCGGCGCGCGGTACTGGCCGAGGAGCTGTCCGAAGCTGGCGCCGGTGCGGACGAAGAACTGATCGAGGCGGCGCGGCAACTGCTCGCCGCGATCCAGGATGAGCGGCCGGAGGCCGCCGAGATCGTCGGTGTTCGTCTGCGGCGCATCGAATCCGGGCAACTCGAGATCACCGATATCGCTGCCGTCGGTAGCGGCGTCGTGGTCGAGGATGCCAAAGTGGCGGGTGCCGTGAAGATCACGGGAGTCCGCGCCGGGGGATCGGGGCCTATCCACCCTCCGAACGCGCGGCCGTAGCAGACCCCGCAGCCGCGCGGGAGGACTACGGTCTACGGGTCGAATTTCGGAACGTCTCCGCGCACAGCATCGCCATCCAGCACCAGGGGCTGGACCTGCTGCCGCCGGAAACTGTTGTGGCGCCTGCGGGTATCGGCAATCTGCCGAGGCCGCGGGTGGCCGCCGTCTACGGGCGCGGTGAGCTGATCGGGCAGTTGACCGAGGCGTTGGCCGATGCCGCAAGTACGCGGGTGCTGGTCGGCGCGGCCGGGATCGGTAAGACAGCCGTCGCCGAGGTGGTCGGCACAGGCTGTGCTCGGTACCCGATCTGGCGCATCGTGGCCGATGGTAGTGCGGAACTGACGGATTCGCTGGCTGCGGTGTGCCGCCAATTGCAGGGTAAACGAGCCGACGGCGTTTCCTCGGAGATTCTCGCCGAGTGGGCGATGCGCTGGTTGCGGGCGCACTCCGGATGGTTGCTCGTCTGGGACAACGTCGAGGATCCCGACGAGGTCGGGGATCTGCTGGCCAAGCTCGAAGGTCATCATCTCCTCACCAGTCGGCGTACTGCGGGGTGGCCGGATACGGCTGTGGTGCACCAGCTTCCGGTCCTGGACCCGGATGCGGCGCGGCAGCTGCTGGCTCGGGACGCACCGCGACTGGCCCGGGACCCGGATGCCGACCGGCTCTGCGGGGAACTCGATTACCTGCCGCTGGCCCTGGAACAGGCCCGCGCCCTGCTGTGCCTGCCTGGTACTCCGATGAGCTGCGCGGAATACCTCGCTCGGCTGGCCGAGAATCCCAGGCTCATCACCACTTTGCTGCCCGCGGCGGACCGGTCCAAGCGCACGGTGGCCGAGGTGCTGCGGGTCTCGCTGGAGCGACTCGGGGCGGACTGCCCGTCGGCGGTGGACCTGATCAGGGTTATGGCCTGGTTCGCCCCCGAGGAAATACCCGATGTCCTGGTCGAAGCATGTGGCGAACGCCCGCAGGTCGATATCGCGCTGTCGCACCTGCTGGCGCACCAGTTGGTGTTCCGGGCGACCGGTACGGTGCGCATGCATCGCCTGACGCAGACGATCCTGCGCGATACCTCCGGGGCCGAAAGTGCGACCCAATGGCGTGACGCCGCTATCGGTGCGCTCGCGGCGCTGCTGGACGAATCGTCATACAGCGGTATGGACGCGCTGCCGATCGCCCAGTACCGGACTCTGATCCGCCATGCCCTTGTCGTCACCGAACGCGTGCCGCACGGAACCCCGGGTCCGCTGTGGAAAATGCTGCGGCCCGCGGCGGAACTCTGCCTGACTTTCGATCCCGAGCGAGCTGTCTTCTTCCGTCGGCGCGACCTGGATGACCTGAAGCACCGTGCGGATCAGGTGCGGCACACACTGGACAGATACGAGGACGCGCGGGCCGGCATGATTCTGCAGGCCGAAGCCTTCCTGGCCTGGGCACTTGTCAATGCCGGACACGCCGAGACGGGGCTCGCCCGCTATCCCGGTGTTATCGCCGGGTTCCAGGATATGACGAGCCCGGATCACGTGGACACGCTCCGTGCTCGCTTCTGGCAGGCCGAGGCCCACCAGTTGGCCGATCCCACCGGGGCTGCGGCGCTGAAACTGTTCGAAAGCGTTGCCCACGACTACGAGGCGATACTCGGGCTGGATCATCCAGCCACATGCTGGCCGTTGATCGGGCTGGCCGACGCATTGCTGCAGCGCGGCGAGATCGACCGTGCGACGACCATTCTGGTAAATGTGATCGGCTCCGACACGGGCCACCAAGTGCAACAGAGTCTTTCGCCGGGTGTCGCCGCCGCGTACCGAACACTCGCCGAGGCGCATACAGCGGGTCACCGCCACGAGGAGGCCATCCGGTGCCGGGAGTCGCTGTTACGGGCCGCGGAGCTCGGGTCCGACGAGCCGGGCCCGGACGTTCTGGCGGCCCGATTCGATTTGGCGGAGACACGAGCGGCCGCCGGGGATGTGGCGGGGGCGCTGGCCCTCTATCGGGCGATTCAGGACGACACAGACCAGCAGTACGGCCCGGACAGTGGAGCTTCTTTTGTCGCGCGCTCAGCGCTCGCCTCTCTCGCCATGGAAAACGCTCAGGCGCAGGGCACCGCGCGGTTGATGGACACCGTTTTGCCGTTCTGTCAGCAAATGCTGGGGTCGGAACCATTCCAGGCGTATGTCGAAAGGCTCGGATACCGGGAGAAGTTCGAGCTGTCGGGTATCAAGGTGCGAGCAGCGATCGCCATGGCTGTGATGTACACCTTCTTCGAGGAATTGTTCGGTGCGGATCTCGTCTTCATACGGGAACTCTGGGACGGCCTGGCTACCGCGCTGATCACTCTCAGGGATTTCGAGGCCGCGGTACCGGTACTGGAAAAGATCGTTGCCGAGCGCCGTCGCGCCCTGGGGGCGGCGGCACAGGAAGCAGTCGCGGCAGAGCGTGAGCTCGAGATCTGTCGTTGTGTCGCGTCCGGCGAGCAGCGCGCCGCGATCGCGCTGGCCGAGTCCGCCGCGGTCGAGCTGGAAGCTCGGGCCGACGCTGACTACGACACGCTGGTGCGAGCCTGGCACATGCTGGCCGCCCTGTACTCCGATGAACACGCGCAGGCCAGGCGCGCGCTCACTGAGAAGGTCGCCGCATATCAGCTTGCCACCGCCGCCGCACTACGAAATCAGCCGTCGCCAGACCTGGCCCGGCTCGATTCTGTGCTCCAGGCCGCAGGTCAGAACCTCGTGGCCGCCGATCCCCGGCGGTTGCCGACATTGGAGGCTCTCGTCGAGGTTCGCCTCCGGCGGTACGGAGAGCAGCACATCGAAACACTCGATGCGCAAATGACCTTGACCGTGCACCATATGACAGCGGGCGACATCGCGGCGGCTGAATCGCTCGCGACCCACATCCGGACGGTGGCCGAGCCGGTACATGGAGCCGATAGTCGCCCAGTCCAACTCGCCGTCGGCTGGTTGAAAGCGATCGCATTCCGCAAATCGGGCACCGTCCCGGCCGGAACAGTCTCGGACTTGATTGCCTGGATGCGTCACTGCGAGTCGTCGGAAGGATCCGAATCACCGCACTCTCTGGCGGCTCGCATCGCGGTCGGAGGTGCGTACATGCATTCGGGACAGTTAGCCGAGGCACGCGACTGGCTCACCACGACGGCGGCGGAGTGTCGGCGGGTGCTGGGCGAATCACACCGGACCACAGCGATGGCGCGTCGGCTGCTAGCGGTCGCCTACTGGTGGTCCTCGGACTTCCGCACTGCCGCCGAGATGCTGGAATCCTTGATCGCGGAGGTCGAACGTTCGCCTGGGGCCGACGATCTCGAACTTGCCTACATGCGCGGCGACCTCGCCCAGATCTACATCGGAGCAGGGCAACCCGCACCCGCGCTGGCGATGCTCATCGACGTCGAAACGGTGATCCGGCACCGATTGGGCGCCGACGCCGAACAAACCATCACCGTCAAGGGGGTGCTAGCGGAGGCATATCTGGAGATCGAGGATGGCGATCGGGCGTTGCCGTTACTGATCGAGGCCGTCGCAGGACAGACGAATATCCTCGGACCGGATCATCGCAGCACGCTGCACATCAGAGGAATGCTGGCCGAGGCAATCGGGTTGACCGCAGGTCCGAATCAGGAACTCGAGCAGGTGGACGACCTGTTGGCCGATTGCCGCAGGGTCCTCGGAGAGACCGATAAAGACACTCTGCTGGTGCACCGCCACCGTGCGATGGCGATGCTTCGTATGGGCGAGCGCGCGGCGCTGGCGCTTCTGGAGGAGTTGCTGGCCGAATTCGATCGGGAGTTCGGCAGCGCCGATCCGCGCACGCTGGGCTGCCGAGTCCGGTATGCCCAAGCCGTAGCGAAATTCGTCGGTCGGCCCGCCGGCATCGACCTGATGCTCGATGTGCTGACCGACTGTCAGCGGCTCTTCGGCGTCGACCATCCCCACACCGAATGGGTACGCAAGCAACTGCGTGAGGTGAGCTGAGTCCGGGCGGGACCCGGACCTTCGGCGCGGGCAGTGACAGTGCAGCCACCCGCGGTCGAAGGCCGGCCGGGTAATCCTGATCAGCGGGCTCGGGAGCGCAGTAGAGCGGTCACCAGGGATCCGCTGTCGAGGGCGGCGTTGTTGACCGCCTGGGTCCACTGGCTGTTGGTCACCACGACCATGGATTCGGGGCGGGGGTTGCCCAGGCAGTAGGGGGCCAGGCGGTGGAAGAACTCGTCGGGGTCGTAGACCGCTTCGGGCGGGTGCACGCCGGGGCGGTCCGGGCGCAGCAGGGCGCCCACAGCGAGCGGAATGCCGGTGGCCTCGGCCATGGTCAATCCCGGGAATTGCCCCAGTGCGCACCCGATCGTCGCCGCGGCACCATCCAACGTTCCGGTAGCGACGGCGAAAAGCGGTGGGAGGCAACCATGGTCGAGTGCCGCCAACGGTGAGCTGGGCAGCACGTGCTCGGCCGCCGCGGCAAGGGTCGCGGCCCGCTCGCGCGAGACCAGCCCGGCGCGCACCGCCGACCCCAGCGCGGACAGCGAGGCGACGGCGTAGCGGGGGGCGAGCGCCACGTTCACGCAGTCCGCGAGATCCGGGAAGGTCCGTGCCAGGGTGACCGGCTCGGGATGCCCGAAGGTCCATCCGACGCCCGGCCCGATACCGGGGTAGTCGATCGTGGTTCTGCGCAGCGGAAGTTCGCGCGTCAGCGCACCGCCGCGAATCACCGGGATCGGCATGCTCACCTGCTCGATCCCGTGGACGATCGCCGCGCTCGGCCGCCAGCCGCGCTGCTGCGGTTGCGCCATCAGCAGGTTCCACCCGGTCACCAGCGACTCGGTCCGATCGAGCAGGGAAACAGCCTTGCTCGCAAGGAGATTGGCCACGCCGGGGCTGGCGCCCATACCGATCACCGCCGTGATTCCGGCGGCCGCCGCCCGCTCATGCAGATCCAGCATGGTGGCCGTGGGCGCCGGATCGTCGCAGACGTCGACGTAGTCGCGCCCGGCCTCGATCACCGCCGCCAGGATGCCCGGACCGAAACGGAAGAACGGCCCCACGGTATTGACCACGATGTCGCAGTCCCGCGCCAGCGCGACCAGCCGATCGTGGTCGGCCACATCGATCGGCCGCGCGACAGCGGTGGGCCCGAGTTGCTCGGCCACCGCGCCGGCCGCGTCCGCCGAGAGGTCGGCGATCACCAGCTGATCGACCTCGGCGGCGAGCAATCGCGCTGCCGCCCTGCCGATTTCACCGGCGCCACCCAAGACCAGTACCCGCATCAACGACTCCCTTCAGCGCCGACGCTACCGGGCGCGGACGCGCCACGGTCGGACTCGGCGGACTTCTCCGACCCCCGCGCCGCGGCGCCGGGAAACCACCAGTTCCAGCGATCCGCCAGCGACATGAGCACCGGTACCAGGATCAACCGGACCAGTGAGATGTCGATCGCGATGGCGACGGCGAGACCGAATCCGATCTGCTTCAGCTCGAGCACGTCGGCGACCACGAGCGAACCGAAGACCGCGATCATGATCAGGCCCGCGACGGTGATCTGCGGTGCCACCCTGGCCATGGCGCGCCGCACCGCCTCGGCGGTGTCGCCGCAGCGCAGATACTCCTCACGGATGCGGCGGACCATGAACACCTCGTAGTCCATCGAGAGGCCGAACAGCACCGCGAACATGGCCACCGGCAGGAACGCCTGGATGCTTCCGACGCTGGTGAACGCGAAAAGCGGTTCACCATAGCCGAATTGGAAGATAGCGACGGTCGCGCCCAGGGCGGCGGCGGTGGCCAACGCGTTCAGGGCGATCGCCTTGATCGGTATGACGACGCTGCGCAGCGTGATCACCAGATAGATCAGCGAGACCACCAGCACCAGCGCTACGACCAGCGGCAGCATCCGCGCGGTTTCCGTCGCCAGATCCCGGTACTGCGCCGACATTCCGCCGACCGTGACCTCGATTCCGTTGGCCGCCAATCCTTCCGAATCGTCCCGCAGCGCTCGCACCAACGCCCCGGTCTCCGGTGCGTCGACCGGAGTCGCGGGCTGCACCACGGCGAGCAGGCAGCGCGGCCGGGCCGAGTCGTCGATCAGTGAGCCGCTCACCGCACCGCCCACGGGACCTCGCGTGAACGCCTCGAAATCGCCGGTGGCCACGTCGAACACCGAGACCATCGACCCGACACCGGGTTTGCCGCGCTGCTGGTCGAGGTAACGGCGGATCTCGGCGGCGTCACCGCCGGTCAGTGTCCGTGTGTCCGGCGCGCAGGCGGTGAGATAGATCGGGGCCACGGCGGCCCCGCCGAACGCCTCGGCGGCGCTGGCGTATCCGCGCCCGGCCGGTGTCTGCGCCAGCGTCTTGATGCCCAGGTCCAGTCCCAGGCGCATGCCGGTCAGCGGCAGGGCCAGGAGCAGCAGCACGAGCAGCACCGGGATTCCGCACAGCGCTGGTCTGCGCTGCACGTGCCCGACCCACCGGTACCATCGCCCGCCGGTGGACGCCGCCGCGGGAGCGGGCTGCCGCAGGCGGTCCGCCAGTACCGCCAGTGCGGCCGGGAGCGCGGTCACGGCCGCGATCATCGAACACAGCACGACAAGCCCTGCGGCAATGGCTATTTCGCGGAACACAGGCCCGTCGATGATCATGATCGAGCACAGCGAGACCATGACGATGACACCCGAGATGATCACCGTGTGCCCCGAAGTCCGCAAGGCCCGGGTCAGTGCGCCGAGCAGGTGATCTCGCTCGGCGAGTTCCTCGCGGAACCGGCTGATCAGGAACAGCGCGTAGTCGATGCCGACACCCAGACCGATGATGGTCGCGACGACCAGCGCGAACTGCGACATGCCGACCGAATCCGAGACCAGGGCGATCACACAGCTGCTGAGGGCGACCCCGAGCAGCGCCGCGCCGACGGCCAGCGCGGAAGCCAGCAGTGAACGCAGACCCCACACCAGCAGCAGGACCGCCAGCGTCAGTCCGATGAGCTCGGCTCGGGCCTGGTCCTCGCGCTCGACCTCGGCCAGCGCCTTGTTCAACGGCGTCTCGCCGGTCAGATCGGCGGTGACACCGTCGGGTAGGCGCACCTCGCGCAGCGCCGCGGTGATCTGATCGGTGCGCAGATCGCGTTCCGGCACCGGACCGCGCAGGGCGACCAGGATCATCGCCGTGCGCCGGTCCGGTGTGCTCAGCTGCTGACCCACCTGTGCCGTGGTGGGATCGAGGATCTCGCCGAGTTCCGGCATCTCGCGCAGCGCCGTGACGATCGGCCGCACCGATGCGGCCACGGCCTGCCCGTCCGCCCCGGTCACCACGACGGCCACCTGTTCGGCGCCCATCCGGGGGAACCGGTCGGCCAGCAGGCGGGTCGCCGCCGCCGACTCCGAGTCGGAGATCGAGTAGTCCGGGAGGCTGAGATGTCGTTCCAGTGCAGCGAATTGGAGTCCGCCGACCACCGCGACGACTGCCCAGCAACCGAGAATCAGCCAGCGGAACCGGTGGCACAGCCGGGCCCATCCGGCGGCGAGCCCGCCCGAGCGGGGCTCGGTGCCGCCGGATGTGCCAGGGCGAGAACGTGTTTGGAGTACCGTCATCATCAGAAGGCGAAGAAGTTCTGCTGCTTCATTTCCCGGATGCTCTTGCCGAACGCGACCGCGACCGCGTCCAGGTCCGCATAGGAGTGTGCGTCGCCGAGCATGATCGTATGCAGCTCGGGCAGATACACGCCGTTGAGCCGCATGTAGTACGCGAGCGCCAGCATGGCCTTGATGTGGCTGCCGGCGACCTGATCGCGGGCCAGCGCGGGTTTGGAGTACTCGAATCCGATACTGAAGACAGTGTGCTTGCCGCTCACCCGTGCGCGCACCCCCTCCTCGTCGGCCACCCGCTGCAAGCTCTCACGCAGATAGTCGGTCTTGGCATCGAGTTCGCGGTAGACCTCCGGGTTGTCGCGCAGGTAGCCGAGCACCGCCGCACCCGCCGCGGTCGACACCGAGTTGCCGCTGGTGGTGCCGCCGCAGAACGCGCGGGACGCGAAATCCTCGAACGGATCGTCGGTGGTGCGCGCGGTCTGCATGACCCGCTGACTGCCCACCACGGCGCCGCCGGGCAGCCCGCCGCCGACGATCTTGCCGAGACAGGTCAGATCGGGCGCGACCCCGGCGAGGGTCTGCACCCCGCCGTAGGTGACGCGGAACCCGCTGACCACCTCGTCGAAGATCAGCACCACATCGCATTCGTCGCACACGGCCCGCAGCTTGCGCAGGAACTCCGGGTCGTAGTCGAGGTTCATCGACGGCATGGGCTCGACGACCACCGCGGCCAGCGTGGCGGCGTGGCGGCGGATCCGCTCGATCGAGTAGTCCGCGCCGTACTGGAGAACGAGGGTGTTCTCGACCACGCCGCGCTGTGCGCCCGCCGAATTACTCACCGGCACAGGCTCTTCGGGAGCGCCGCTGTAGCGGAACCAGGAAGACACCATGCCCTGATCGGACCAGCCGTGATAGTGGCCCTCGAACTTGGCGACCACGTCCTTGCCCGTATGCGCCCGTGCGATGCGGGAGGCGGTGAGCACCGATTCGGTGCCCGAGTTGGTGAACACGACATTGCGGTCGCCGCCGAACGCGTCGGCGATGAGGGCCGCGAGGTCGAGTTCCGCGCGATTACCGATCGCGTTGACCGCGCCCTTGCGCACGGCCACCTCGATCGCCTCGACCACCTGCTTCGGCCGGTAACCCAGGATGTGCGGGCCGAAACCGCTGGACAGGTCGATGTAGCTGTTGCCGTCGATGTCGGTGAACCGGCTGCCCTCGGCCGTGTCCACGATCAGCGGGTACTCGCTGGGCAGCATGTACCGGTCCATGTGGATCTGGGCGATCAGAGCACGCTCGTCGTCGTTCTTGATCGCCATCGCCCGGGGCATGTGGCCGGCGATCTCGGTATCGAACAGGTCCTTCAGTTCCGCGCTCATGAACGGTGAGAAACGGTCGGTGAACTTGCGCGCGTTGGCCCACACGTCGATATCGGGGTCGACCGCGCTGACGAAACCCTCGCCGGTCAGGAACGCGAGCCCGAGCAGCGTGAACTCGGTGGTAAGCCGCCAGTTCGCGGCGCGCAGGACCTTCGTCGCGTCGTCGAAGAAGCCCATCGTCGACCACGATTCGGTCTTCTCCTCGAAGTGGTAGCGCAGCACGGCGGTCAACTGCTGGCGTCGCGCGGCCGGGAAGCCGGTCGAATCCTCCGGAGGCACGGTGAACGCTTCGATGAATCGTGCGACGGCCTTGTCCCATTCGCGGTGGATGCACGCGTAGTAGAAGGCGGCCAGATTCCATTTGCTGTCCTCCGACAGCGTGCCCACCAGCCCGTAGTCCAGCATGACGATCTGGCCGTCGTCGGTCACCATCATGTTGCCCGGGTGCGGGTCGACGTGGAACTCGCCGTGGAAGAACGCCATCGTGTAGATGATGTCCTGCATGCGGCGCGCGAGTTCACCGCGCGGATAGGTGCAGCGCTCGAATTCGGTGCCGGGGATGGCGTCGTCGATGAACTCCATGACCAGCACGTCCTCGGTGCACAGCTCCGGATACACCTCCGGCACGCGCACGAAGGGATGGGCGCGGAAGTTCTCCCGGACCCGCGCCTGGCGTTGCGCTTCGACGCGCATATCGCACTGGTCGACGAGGAACGGGCGCAGTTCGGCGAAATGGCTGACCGCGTCGTAGGACCGGGCGGGCGGAAACAGCTTCTGCACGGTGGACAGCATCGCGGTGGTCGCGGAGGTGCTGGCGACGAGGCGTTCTCGCACACCGGATTTCACTATCTTGATGGCGACGACCTCGCCGGTGTCCAGTCGTCCGCGGTGCACCTGGGCGACCGTCCCGGCCGCAAGCGCCACCGGGTCGAAGTCGACGAGCCGCCGATTCATCTCCGCGGATCCCTTGTCCCGCAGCACGATACAAGTCTCGGCCGGCGGCATCGCCGGCATGTCCGCGAACAGTTCGCGGAACTCGGTGATGGCGTCGCTGTCGAACAGCCCGGTCTGTGTGCCCAGGATCTGCCCGGCCTTGGTGTACATCGGACCCATGCGCACCAGGAACTCGCGCAGGTTCGAGGTCACGACCGCCTTGTCCCCGCTGCGCCGGAACTGCCGATATCCCTTGGTGCCGTAGTACGGAAGCCACGCCGCCAGCCGTGCGACCTCACGCGCGGGCGAGCTCGTCTTCTTCTTCATCGTGATGCCATCCAGAACAGCGGTCATTTACCTCTCCTCAGGGCATGCGAGACAGAGCCTGGACGTCGAGCAGATGTCCAGCGCTGAATCACCGGTCTCCGACGACCGTCCTTATCGCGGCGACAAAGCCGCATTCACCGTAAACCGTTGGCCCCCTTGCCAATCCGGTTCATCTCAGCACGCCGGTACGAACCCGGGCGCCCTTGGGGAGTCTGGCACATCAACTGCATGTAACCAAAGGTTACATGCAGAGTAAGTGATGGAGGTCACCTGCGAGATGTCGGTCGCCGCCGCGCGTCCCGCCTCCGGTGCGGCCCTACCGAGAGAGCTCGGTGGGCCTCAACTGCCGGCCGAGCCCGGTGGGAGAATCAGGGTCGTCAGGTTGCACTGCTGTCCGAGGGTGGTGCTGATGCACAGTTCCAGTCCGCGCTTGCGCCACGCGTCGGTGAAATGAGTGTCGAGTTTCGCCGATTGGATGTCGAATTCGATGCCCTTGTTGTCACCGGCTTTCAGCCTCATGGTGCATTTGCCGCCGGAGTCGAATTCTTGATCCTCGCAGCGGTACTGGGGGAACATGAATCTGCCGTCCGCGAGCGTGATGTACGGATCGCTCACGAAGACATCGAAGCTGTTCGTGTTCGTGAACCTGAGCCGGACCAACCGTTTCGTGCTCGACATCCAGTGGTCATCCGCTACCTCGGTGTCGTCACCGTCCACGTACATGCCGTCGGCGGCATGCGGCGGGGCGGCGACCGTCGACCAGACCACGATCCTGGCGTCGGCCAGCTTCAGCGGCAAGCTGGCCTGCCGCTCCAAATCGTTGCGCGCCGACGACAAATCGTTGGCGTCCCTTGCGATGTCGTTCGCGTTCCAGGAGAACCACGCGCTTACTCCGCTGACCGCGAGTGCGCAGATCGAGATGATCACGGCGATCTTGTCCCAGCCCGATGCGCGGGTGCCGCCGGAATTGCTGGTGCCCGTAGCGCGCTCCTGCTCTCCTGTTCGAACCGCTGTGTTCAGCGTGTGACTCTACGCCGAGCCCTGCTGTAACGGGGGCGGAATCGGAGCGCTTGCAAGGGGATCGGATCTTGTGAGCGCGCCGAACTGCTCTGCTTGACGTATCATCAAGGCGCTGAGGAGTTTTCATCCGTCGCAGAGATCTGCGCGACCGAACCCGGCCCCCTGGTCTACGTGGCGAACACATTCAGCACTTCAGGAGCCGGCACGACAACTATGTCCGTTCGACGCGACTCGAGTTCCTGACGCCGTCCGCGTCGAAGGGCCTGCCCGAATAGGGCAACACCTGAATCCCCGGCGGTCCCGTCTGTAGATCGCCTGTGTGTGAGGCGAATCGACGAACCAGGCGCACTGTGCGCGCGATCGCTTCGGCGGTCAATTCGAATGGGTGCAGACCGTCCTGACCTCGGATCCCGAGGGCCTGAAGGTGTTGTGCGGCCCTGGAATCCGCGTCATCAAGGTCTGATCGCCGCCCTATCGAGCCAGGTGTTCGTCGGTCAGGCCGCCGGTAGCGGGCGGGGATTTGGGTGAGGACGCCGATGAAGGCGGAGGCGGCGATGTGGTGGCATTCGTCGACCACGACGAAACCGTAGTCACCGGTGCGTTCGTCGACGTTGGAGCGACGGGCGAGGGTGAGTAGCAGTGCGACGTCGATCACCCTGGTGGTTTTGAATCGTCCGTCGCTGACGACAGCGTTCAGAAGCATCAGGGCCGCCGGACTGGCTGTCGCCGAAGCCGGTGCCCGCCTTGCCGGGAATCTGCGCGAACGGTTCTCCACCCGCTCAACTACGAAGGTCCTGGTCGGCCGCTGCCTCGGACGGCGCGGCCCAGTTCTTGCGGATCTGCCAGAAATACGTGTTCGAGTGGTGCGCGAGAGGGGACTTGAACCCCTACGTCCTAAGACACCAGAACCTAAATCTGGCGCGTCTGCCAATTTCGCCACTCGCGCTTGGTGGTACGACCGTCCAAACTCTACCGGGCTTGATCGGGATCGCGAAGCTCTGGATGGGCGTGGCGTACTGGTGAGTAACACGACCTGGGGTTATAACGATTAGGTAACGGCCAATATGAGGGGCACTCATGTTTCGTACGGGTTGGTAACCGGTAGACCTGCGGGTTCAAACGTGAGTGGCCCTCATGTTTCTCGGCGTTCTGGTACGACCGTGCATGAATACTGGAGGGTAAGGCTGGGCTGGGGAGGCAAACGTGAGGCTTTCCTCATGATTTTGTGCCATCCTCGCCCGTATCAGGCCTAGAGGTCGAACAGCACCCTGCGTACCGGAGGGAGCGGTGGGTCCGTGGGCGCACCGCCAGGAGTAAGGAAGTCGAAGCGTCTTGACGATCAACGAGAGCACTGAGACCGGGACCGGAACGAACGCGAAGATGGGTGCCGCGCAGGATCAGCGGGCGCCACTGGTGGATCGTCTGCTCAGCGGTACCCCCTATGCGCTCGCATTCGGCGGACAAGGCGCGCGCTGGCTGGGCGAACTGGAAGAGATCGGCCGCGACAGCGCGCTGGAACCCGAACTGACCGCGCTGGTCAACGAGGCCGCGGCGCTACTGGAACCCGTTGCGGCGCAACTGCTGGTGGTGCGCCCGGTCGGCTTCGACCCGGTCGGCTGGATGCTCGAGGACGAGCTCGCCGACGAGGAAGTCTCGACCGCACCGGCGCCGGAGGTGCTGCGTTCGGCCGCGGTATCCATGCCGGGCGTGCTGCTGACCCAGCTGGCCGCGCTCAAGGCGCTGAAGTTGCAGGGGCTCGACCCGGCCGAACACGCCCCCGTGGCCGTCGTCGGTCACTCGCAGGGCCGGCTGGCCGCGACCGCGGTCGAAGCCGCGGGCGACCGAGACGCCGAACTCCTCGCGATCGCCCAATTGATCGGCGCCGCAGCTGGTTTGGTGGCTCGTCGGCGCGGCCTGATGCCCGTCGGCGCGAAGTCGCCGATGGTCGCCGTCTCCAATGTCGATCCGGCGCGGCTGCGTCAGGTCGTTGCCGAGGTGAGCGCGGGTGTGGACCCGATGGCCGCCGCGGTGGTCTCGATCGTCAACGGCCGTCGCCGGGCGGTGCTGTCGGGTACCCCGGCGCAGCTGGAGCGAGTGCGGCAGCGCTGCACGGCGATTCACGACGAGCAGACCAAGGCGCGCGAGGCGAAGACCCGCGGCGGCGCGGTCTTCGCGCCGGTGTTCGAGGATCTGACCGTCGATGTCGCCTTCCATCACCCGGCACTCGAGGACACCGTCGACCTGGTCGGCGGCTGGGCCGAGCAGTGCGGTCTGGATGCCGCGCTCGCGAGCTCGCTGACCCGTGAGATCCTGGTCGACCCGATCGACTGGGTGGCCACCGTGGACGCCGCGGTCGCCACCGGTGCGCAGTGGATGCTGGATCTGGGCCCGGGCGATCTGCTGAGCCGGCTCACCTCGGGTTCGCTGAAGGGCACCGGCGTCGGCATCGTCGCCGCGGCCACCCGTGCCGGGCAGCGCAGCCTGCTTACCCCGGGCGCCGCGCCCGAGCTGGCCCAGCCGTGGACGGCGTTCGCGCCCAAGCCGGTTCGGCTGCCCAACGGCCGGATCGTGGTGGAAACCGCGTTCACCAAGCTGACCGGTCGTTCGCCGGTACTGCTCGCCGGCATGACCCCGACCACCGTCGACGCGAAGATCGTCGCGGCGGCCGCCAACGCGGGCCACTGGGCCGAGCTGGCCGGCGGCGGTCAGGTGACCGAGCAGATCTTCGCCGACCGGGTCGCCGAATTGCAGACACTGCTGCACCCGGGTCGCGCGGTGCAGTTCAACTCGCTGTTCCTGGACCCCTACCTGTGGAAGCTCCAGCTCGGCGGCAAGCGCCTGGTACAGAAGGCGCGCACGGCGGGCGCACCGTTCGACGGTGTCATCGTCACGGCCGGTATCCCGGAGCTGGAGGAAGCGGTCGCGCTGATCCAGGAGCTCACCGAGGTCGGCATCTCGCATGTCGCGTTCAAGCCGGGCACCGTGGCCCAGATCCGCGCGGTGCTGCGGATCGCCGACGAGGTCCCGGGCTACCCGGTGATCATGCACATCGAGGGCGGCAAGGCCGGTGGTCACCACTCCTGGGAAGACCTGGACGACCTGCTGCTCGAGACCTACGCCGAGCTGCGCGCCCGCGCCAATGTGGTGATCTGCGTCGGCGGCGGCATCGGCACCCCCGAGCGTGCCACCGAATACTTGACCGGCGAGTGGGCGACCCCGCACGGCTACCCGGTGATGCCGCTGGACGGCGTGCTGGTCGGCACGGCCGCCATGGCCACCCTGGAGGCGACCACCGCACCCGAGGTCAAGCAACTGCTGGTGGACACCCCCGGCACCCCGGACTGGGTCGGCGCCGGCACGGCCAGCGGCGGAATGGCTTCCGGCCGTAGCCAATTGGGTGCCGATATCCACGAGATCGACAACGCCGCCTCGCGCACCGGCCGCCTGCTGGACGAGGTCGCCGGTGACGCCGACGCGGTCGCCGAGCGCCGGGACGAGATCATCGCGGCGCTGAACGGCACCGCCAAGCCGTACTTCGGCGATGTCGCCACCATGACCTACCTGGAGTGGCTGGAGCGCTACGTCGAGCTCGCGGTCGGCCTGGACCGCCGCAAGGATTTCGACTGCGGCAGCGATCTGGGCGAGGCCATTCTGGACGCCACCCGCTCGGTGTGGCTCGACATCACCTGGCGGGACCGTTTCGCGGAGATGGTGCGCCGCACCGAATCTCGCCTGCATCCCGCCGATCGGGGCGAGATCCCCACGCTGTTCGCCACCGCCGCGGCCTTCGAGCGCCCGGTGGACGCGCTGTGCGCGCTGAAGCAGCAGTACCCGGCGGCCGCCGAGACGCTGCTGCATCCGGCGGACGTCCCGTTCTTCGTCAGCCTGTGCAAGACCCCGGGTAAGCCGGTGAACTTCGTGCCGGTGGTCGACGGCGACGTGCGCCGCTGGTGGCGCTCGGATTCGCTGTGGCAGGCCCATGATCCGCGCTACTCGGCCGACCAGGTGTGCGTCATTCCGGGCACGGTCGCGGTCGCGGGCATCACCCGGGTCGACGAGCCGGTCGGTGAGCTGCTGGACCGTTTCGAGCAGGACACCGCGTACTCGCTGGTCCGCGCCGGGGTGGTTCCGGTCGCTGTGGACGCACGCCGGGTCGCGGGCGTGACCGCCGGTCCGATCGACGCGGTGCTGGCCGCGCCGGATGTCGAGTGGGCGGGCCGCACCACCATCAATCCGATTCACCGCCTGGGTGATCTGGACGAGTGGACCGTCGACGGCAAGGGGGCGGTGCACCCGCGCACCGGCGCGACCCTGGTCGAGACCGAGGGCCCGGAGGCCGACCACTCCTACGTCGAGCTGACGGTGCCGCTGCTGGGCCGGGACGCGGTGACCATCCGGATCACGGTGCCCGCCTCCACGTTCAACGGCGGCGCGCCCGTCATCACCGAGGCGGACGCCGACACGGCCATGTCCGCGCTGCTGGCGGTGGCCGCGGGGCAGTCGCTGCCGGAGGTCAAGGGCGGTGTCGCGCATGTGAATATCGCTTGGACCCCGGATCTGATCGCCGATCACGCCGGTGTCACCGGTTCGGGTATGCCCGCCACGCTGAGCACGCTCGGCCGCACCGTCCCCGACGTGCTGGTCGGCGCCTGCTGGCCTGCCGTGTTCGCGGTGCTCGGTGCTACGCGCAATGCGGCTGGGACCAGTGTCATCGAAGGTATGCTGGATCTGGTCCATCTCGATCACCAGATCGAGCTGACGGCCGAATTGCCGTCCGCCACCAGCGTTCTCGCGGTCCGCGCGGAGGCGGGGGAGACCCTCGACACCGATATGGGCCGGGTCGTCGAGGTCCGGGTGAAGATCACCGGCATGCTCGACAAGCCCGAGACCGGGCTGTCCATGCCGACCGTCGCGACCCTGACCGAGCGTTTCGCCATCCGCGGCCGCAACGGCACGGGTGAGCTCACCGATCCGCCGCGCGCCGCGGGCACGCTGTCCGGCGGTGCGACCGACACGCCGCGTCGCCGCCGCCGGGATGTCACCATCGTCGCGCCGCGCACCATGCACGCGTTCGCGCATGTCTCCGGCGACCACAACCCGATCCACACCAGCTCCTCCGCCGCCCGGCTGGCCGGGCTCGGCAGCCCGATCGTGCACGGCATGTGGCTCTCGGCAGCCGCGCAGCACGCGGTATCCGCGGTGGATCCCGAAAGTACGGTTCCCGCACGCACTCTCACCGCCTGGACCACCCGCTTCCTGGGCATGGTCCGCCCCGGCGCGGAGATCGACGTCCGGGTCGAGCGGGTCGCGGTGGACGCGGGCAGTGAGATCATCGAGGTCTCCTGCCGCACCGGCGGCGATCTGGTGATGACCGCGACCGGCCGCACGGCCGCGCCGAAGACGGTGTACGCCTTCCCGGGTCAGGGCATCCAGCGCAAGGGCATGGGTCTGGACGCGCGGTCGCGCTCCAAGGCCGCCAAGGAGATCTGGGAGCGCGCCGACAAGCACACCCGTGCGGCGCTGGGCTTCTCGATCCTCGCGGTGGTACGCGACAACCCGACCTATCTCAAGGCGCGCGGCGTCGAGCACCGGCATCCGGACGGCGTGCTGCACCTGACCCAGTTCACCCAGGTCGCCATGGCGGTCCTCGGGGTCGCGCAGGTCGCGGAGCTGCGGGAGGCGGGCGCATTCGTCGAGGGCGCCATGCTGGCCGGGCATTCGGTCGGCGAGTACAACGCGCTGGCCGCCGTGGCCGGGGTGCTGCCGCTGGAGGCGGTGCTCGAGGTGGTGTTCCAGCGCGGCTCTGCCATGCACGAGCTGGTGCCGCGAGATGCCAAGGGGCGCAGTAACTATCGGATGGCAGCGATCCGTCCGTCGCAGATCGGGCTGCCGGACGCCGAGGTGGTCGGGTTCGTCCAAGGCGTGGGCGAGCAGGCCGGCGAGTTCCTCGAGGTCGTCAACCTGAATCTGCGCGGATCGCAGTACGCCATCGCTGGCACGGTCGCGGGCCTCGAGGCGCTGGAGGCCGAGATCGACCGCCGCCGTGCGGAATTCGGCGGCAAGCGGGCCTTCATCCTGGTGCCCGGCATCGATGTGCCGTTCCACTCCACGGTGCTGCGCAAGGGCGTCCCGGAGTTCCGGCACAAGCTCGAGCAGCTGCTGCCCGCGGTGCTGGATCCGGAAGTGCTTGTCGGACGCTACATTCCGAACCTGGTACCGCGGCCGTTCACGCTGGATCGCGAATTCCTCGCCGAGATCGCCGATCTGGTGCCGTCCGAGCCGCTGAACGCGGTGCTGGCCGACTTCGAGAGCTGGGCGCAGCGACCGGCCGAACTCTGCCGGGTGCTGCTGATCGAGCTGCTGGCCTGGCAGTTCGCCAGCCCGGTGCGCTGGATCGAGACCCAGGACCTGCTCTTCACCGATACCGCGCACGGCGGGCTCGGCGTCGAGCGGTTCCTCGAGATCGGCCTGGGCGCCACGCCGACCGTGGCGAACCTGGCCAGTCAGACCCTCAAGCTGCCGGACTTCGGCGGCGTCACCGTCGAGGTGCTCAATATCGAGCGCGAGGCGGGCGTCGTCTACTCGACCGACACCGATCCCGCCCCGGTCGACGAGCCCGCGGACGAGCCGGTCGCCGCGACGGCCGAAGCCGCCACCGCGGCGCCGGTCGCGCCGGTCGCCGCGCCCGCCGCCCCCTCCGGCGGGCCGCGACCGGACGACATCGGGTTCTCCGCCGCCGACGCCACCCGCGTGCTGATCGCGCTGTGGACCAAGCTGCGGCTGGACCAGATCGGCCCGGTCGACACCATCGAGGGCCTCTGCGACGGCGTCTCCTCGCGGCGCAACCAGCTGCTGGTCGACCTCGGCGCGGAACTCTCGCTGGGCGCCATCGACGGCGCGGCCGATGCCGACATGGGCGCGCTCGCGGCCACCGTGGAACGCCTGGCGCGCACCTACAAGCCCTTCGGCTCGGTGCTGTCCGATGCCATCGGCGATCACCTGCGCAAGGTGTTCGGTCCCTCCGGCAAGCGGCCCGCGGCCATCGCCGAGCGGGTCAAGAAGGTCTGGGAGCTCGGTGACGGCTGGGCCAGCCACGTCACTGCGGAGGTCTCGCTCGGCACCCGCGAGGGTGTCAGCGTGCGCGGCGGCGATCTCGGCGGACTCGTCTCCGGTGCGCTCGGCGACGGCGCCGCGGTCGACGCGGCCATCGACGCCGCTGTGCAGGCGGTCGCCGCTCGGCGCGGTGTCGCGGTCTCGCTGCCCTCCGCCGGTGGCGGTGGGGGAGCGACCGTGGACGCGGCCGCCCTCGGCGAGTTCACCGAGCAGATCACCGGCCGCGACGGCGTGCTGGCCACGGCCGCGCGGGTGGTGCTCGAGCAGCTCGGCCTGTCCGAGCGGATCTCGGCCCCCGAGACCACCCCGGACACCCTGGTCGATCTGGTCTCGGCCGAATTGGGTTCGGACTGGCCGCGATTGGTCGCGCCCGCCTTCGACGCGAAGAAGGCCGTGCTGATCGACGACCGCTGGGCGACGGCCCGCGAAGACCTGGTCACCCTCTGGCTGGGTTCACCCACCCCGCCGTCTCCGCAAGCTCCGACGGCTGCCACCCCCGTAGGTTCCGACACTGCCGACATCGCCGTCGACGGATATCTGGGCGCGGGCGAAGCCGTTGCCGCACAGGCGAACTGGTGGCGTGAGCGGGCCAAGAGCGAAGCCCGCTCGGTGTTGGCCGGCGTCTACGGCCGGATCGCCGAGGCCGCACTGAGCACCGAGGACCCGGGCCTGTGGTCCTCCGATATCGCCGTGATCACCGGCGCCAGCAAGGGTTCCATCGCCGCCGCGGTCACCGGGCGACTGCTCGGCGGCGGCGCGACCGTGGTGGTCACCACCTCGAGCCTCAACGACGACCGGCTCGCGTTCTACCGGAAGCTCTACCGCGACAACGCCCGCCATGGCGCGGCGCTGTGGGTGGTGCCCGCGAACATGGCCTCCTACTCCGATATCGACGCGCTGATCGAGTGGGTCGGCACCGAGCAGGTCGACAACGCGGGCGGCGCCAAGCTCAAGACCAAGGACGCCATGACCCCCACCCTGCTGCTGCCGTTCGCGGCGCCGCGGGTCGCGGGTGACCTGGCCGACGCCGGCGCTCGCGCCGAAATGGAGATGCGGGTCCTGCTCTGGTCGGTCGAGCGGCTGATCGGCGGGCTGTCCAAGCTCGGCGCCGACCACGACGTGGACGCGAAACTGCATGTGGTGCTGCCGGGTTCACCCAACCGCGGCATGTTCGGCGGGGACGGCGCCTACGGCGAGTCCAAGGCCGCGCTGGACGCGGTGGTCGCCAAGTGGCGGGCCGAGAAGTCCTGGTCGACGCGGGTCACCCTGGTGCACGCGCTGATCGGCTGGGTGCGCGGCACCGGCCTGATGGGCCACAACGACCCGATGGTCGCGGCCGTCGAGCAGGCGGGCGTGCAGACCTGGTCCACCGCCGAGATGGCCGACGAGCTGCTCAAGTGGTGCACCTCGCGGGCCCGTCAGGTCACCATCGCCGGACCGCAGCAGATCGACCTCACCGGCGGGCTGGCCAAAGCCAAGCTGGATCTGCCCGCCCTGGCCAAGCAGGCCGCGGACGAGGCGGCCGACGAGGTCGTCGAAGACGATGCGGCGGTGACGATTTCGGCGCTGCCCGCGCCGCCTACCCAGACCTCGGCACTGCCGGTGCCGGAGTGGGGCGAGGTCACCGCCGATCTCGCCGACATGGTCGTCATCGTCGGCGCCGGCGAGCTCGGCCCCTACGGTTCGGCGCGCACCCGCTTCGAGGTGGAGGTCGACGACACGCTCTCCGCGGCGGGCGTGCTCGAGCTGGCCTGGACCACCGGCCTGGTGACCTGGGAGAACGATCCCAAGCCGGGCTGGTACGACACCGAATCCGGCGACTACGTCCCGGAATCGGAGCTGGCGCAGCGCTACCACGACGCCGTGGTCGAACGCTGCGGCGTGCGCCGCTACGCCGACGAGGGCGCCATGGTCGACAACTCCGCGCCATTGATGACGTCGGTGTTCCTCGACGAGGACCTGTCGTTCACGGTCGGCAGCGAAGCCGAAGCGCGAGCCTTCCAGGTCGCCAACCCGGAGCAGACGATCATCACCCCGGTCGCCGATTCCGGCGACTGGACCGTGACCCGCAAGGCGGGCACCGAGATCCGGGTGCCGCGCCGGGCCAAGCTCTCGCGCACCGTCGGCGGCCAGATCCCCACCGGCTGGGACCCGACCATCTGGGGTATCTCCGCCGATATGGCGGCCTCGGTGGACCGGGTGGCGCTGTGGAACATCGTCTGCACCGTGGACGCGTTCCTGTCTTCCGGATTCAGCCCGGCCGAGCTGATGAGCTGGGTGCACCCGTCGCTGGTGGCCAACACCCAGGGCACCGGCATGGGCGGCATGTCCTCGATGCGTTCGCTCTACGTCGACAACCTGCTCGGCGAGTCGCGCCCGAACGACATTCTCCAGGAAGCGCTTCCGAACGTGGCGCTGGCGCATGTGGTGCAGTCCTACGTCGGCAGCTACGGCGCGATGGTGCATCCGGTCGCGGCCTGCGCCACGGCCGCGGTGTCGGTCGAGGAGGGCGTCGACAAGATCAAGCTCGGCAAGGCCGAACTCGTGGTGGCCGGCGGCTACGACGATCTCGGTATCGAGGGCATCGTCGGCTTCGGTGACATGTCGGCCACCGCGGACTCGGCGGCCATGAGCGCCAAGGGAATCAGCGACCGCTACTTCTCCCGCGCCAACGACCGTCGTCGCGGCGGCTTCGTCGAATCGCAGGGCGGCGGCACGGTGCTGCTGGCCCGCGGCGACGTGGCGCTGGAAATGGGTCTGCCGGTACTCGGCGTGGTGGCCTACGCGCAGTCCTTCGCCGACGGTGTGCACACCTCCATCCCCGCGCCCGGACTCGGTGCGCTGGGTGCGGGCCGGGGCGGCGCCCAGTCGCGGTTCGCGGTCGAGCTGCGCAAGCTCGGTGTCGAAGCCGACGACATCGCGGTCATCTCCAAGCACGACACCTCCACCGCCGCCAACGATCCCAACGAGTCCGAGCTGCACGAGCGGCTCGCCACGGCGATCGGCCGCTCCGAAGGCGCGCCGCTGTTCGTGGTGTCGCAGAAGAGCCTGACCGGTCACGCCAAGGGCGGTGCGGCCGCGTTCCAGCTGATCGGGCTGTGCCAGGTGCTGGAACACGGTGTGGTGCCGCCGAACCGGAGCCTGGACTGCGTCGACGAGAAGATGCGGGCCTACCCGCACCTGGTGTGGGCGCGCGAGCCGCTGCGCTTCGGCGAGCGCTTCCCGCTCAAGGCCGGTCTGGTCACCTCGCTCGGCTTCGGGCACGTCTCCGGTCTGCTCGCGATCGTGCATCCGGAGGCGTTCGTCCAGGCCATCGCGCCGGGCCGGCGCGAGGAGTACCAGCAGCGGGCGCAGCAGCGGCAGCTGGCGGGCCGCCAGCGGTTCGCCGAGGCCATGTGTGGCGGCGCGCCGCTGTACGAGCGTCCGGCAGACCGGCGACTGGGTGCGGAAGGCACCCCCGCCAAGCAGATTCGGCAGCTGGAAGCCGATGTGCTGCTCTCGCCCGAGGCACGCCTCGGTGACAGCGGGGCGTACCGGGTCGACGGCTCGGGATGCGGTACGGGTGCGGCGATTCTGGGCCAGCTCGACGCCGGTCTCTGATTTACTCTGCTGAGAATCCAAGGGGCAGTCGCCGATCCGGCGGCTGCCCCTTACCCGAATATCGAGGAGCCACAACGCTGTGACAATCGTGGGGATCGGCCTGGACCTGGTGTCCATCTCCGAGTTCGCCGAACAGCTCGATCGCGCCGGAACCACCATGGTCCGGGAGAGTTTCACCCCCGGCGAGCGACGGTACTGCCAGAGCAAGGGCACCGACCCGGCCCGCAGCTACGCGGCCCGCTGGGCGGCCAAGGAGGCGGTGCTGAAGGCCTGGGCCACTTCACGTTTCGCCCGTAGCCCACAGATCGGCGACAACCCCTACCCGCTGATCGAGGTGGTCAACGACGCCTGGGGGCGGCCCAGCATCAAATTGCACGGTCTGGCGGCCGAATTCCTGCCCCGGGTCCGGGTGCACCTGTCGCTGACCCACGACGGCGACACGGCCGCCGCCATGGTCGTCCTGGAGGATCCGGGCGAACTCGCCGACCTCATCGAAGGCCGCGACGCCGCCAAATAGTCAGTACTCGAGCTCTTCCCACGGGATAACGATGGGGAACGGCAAGTTGATCTGGATGCCGTCCGGATCGTCCTCTGGATTCCACTCGGCGATGGCGATGTAGTTCGAGGGATGCAACGGACTTACGCCGGGCAGCACCTCGGTGATGTCGCGCAGCAAAGCGAAGACCGTGACACCCGCGACACGGCGCGGGTGGCGTGACAGCTGCACGTGCCAGTACCAAGGGATGCCTGCTGCGGCGTATCGAGCCTTCTTGTGCTCGATATCCGTGCTGGTGTTCGATGGTGACTCGACTTCGCCGACCAGGGCGACATCGTTGTGGTGGACATACTCGAACTCGTCCGGCAGACAGCGGTAGACCATGAAGTCCGGGGTAAGGAAATCGTTTTTGTGATGGTGGCTGAGGAAGACATTGGTTTCCGTCGTCGCGCGCCAGCAGTCGCGGGTGTTCCGCTCGGCCTCGTCCGCTGCCCGCTTCTTCAGCGCATTGCGGAATTCGACCGAGTAGTTCTGGTGCGCGGGTGATCCGGTGCGTGCCCACACCACGCGGCCGTCCCAGAGTTCGATCTCCCCGGCGACCTCGTCGGGGAGATCTCCCAGCTCATCCCAGGTCATGTACTTGGGGAGTTCCTGGATGTACGGGGGTATGTCCGAAGCTCCGCTATGTGGAATCGACATAACAGCATGGTAGTGCTCAGCCGACGCGTCCGGAACGGGATTTCTTTCGCCCACAAAAGCGCCGAATAGTCAGAACGCCAGCTCATCCCAAGGGATGTGGATCGGGAACGGTACCGAGATGTGGATGCCGTCGGGGTTGCTCTCCGGAGTCCATTCGGCGATCTCGACGTAGTGCACCGGCTTCAGTGGCGTGATGCCGGGGAACAGTTCCTGGTCGTACCTCAGCAGCGCGGAAACCGTCACCCGGGCTATGCCCCGGGGTTCGCGGGCCAGCTCGACCTGCCAGTACATCGGGATTCCGGCGCCGGCGTATCTGGCCTTCTTCGCACTGATGTCGGACACGGTGTTCGAAGGCGACAGGACCTCGCCCACCAGCGCGACGTCGTCGAAATGGACGTAGTCGTACTCCTTCGGCAGACAGCGGTAGGCCACGAAATCCGGGGTGAGGAAGTCGTTCTTGTGGCTGCGGTCGAGGAAGACGTTCGTTTCGGTGTTGACGAGCCAGCACTGCTCCGGAGTACTGGCTCGGTATTCCCGGGCGCACCGATGCAGCTCCTTCCAGAGGAGGTTGCGATACAACTGATGCTCGGGCGTACCGGTGCGTGCCCAGACCACACGGCCTGCCCAGAGCTCGATCTGGCGCGCGATCTGATCGGGCAGCTCGAGTAATTCGTCCCACGTCATGAACTCGGGAAGGTCCGGCCGGTCCTGCTCGTCCTGCGTCATATGCGGAATCGACATAACTGCATAGTAGGCCTCAGCGACCGCTTGCGGAACGGGATTCCTTCTCGGCCACAAGCAGATACGCGACCATCAGGCGCTTGAGCTCGGAGACGGCGTCCTTGTGCGACTGCTCGTCCTGGACCGAGAAGTTCAGCATCGAATAGACGACATGGACCAGCACCTCGGCCATCATGGTGCGGCGCACCCGGGGGGTACGTGGTGTGAGCGGTCGCAGCATCTGCGCGACCACCTCGGCGAATTCCTTCTCGTGCAGTGCGCCGGTGGCCCGGGTCGACGGGGTGGACTGCATGGCCAGCCACACCTCGCGGCGGGACGGATCGGTCATCCAGAGGTTGGCCATGTGGTCGACGAACTGGTTCATGTGACGCAACCAGTCCAGCGAGGGGACCTCGCCGTGGAAGTCGGCGAGCTCGCGCGAGACCGCCACCAGGTCCTGGCGATTCAGCTCGCAGACGATGACGTACTTGTTGGCGAAGAACTGGTACAGCGTGCCGATCGGCACCTCCGCGCGCGCGGCGACCTCTTCACAGGTGAACGACTCGAACCCGACCTCGGTGAGCAGTTCCCGGGACGCCTGCAACAGGGCGTCGAACTTGCGCTTGCTGCGCTCCTGTGTGGGCCTGCGGCGCGGCATGAGTTCCTGCGGGTCGTCCTGCAACTCCAACGCGGGGTCCAGGTGCCGCTTTGCCCTGGCCTCCGTGTGCACATCCACATCCCCAGGCTAGCGGTACCGACACGCGTGCGACACGCGCATGCGTACTGCGTGTCCGAGGTCTGTCACTTTTCACCACCCATCCAGGCCCCGAACAGTGCCGAACCCATATCGAGCGGGCCTGCATTCGCGTGCTCGCAGACAGGCGCAGGGTTCACAGCGGAAGGCGTATCAGTGGTAGCTCGATCAGTGGTCACTCTCGGCGTATCCACCGAACGCGGTGCCGTGCACGCGGTAGCGCTGGCCGAGGGCGGTGAGCGGCTACCGGAGCGGGTGCTGCGGCATCTGGTGGCGAAAACACGCGGCGACACCAAGGCCGATGTCGCGGCGGCGGTGCACGCGGTCATGGACGCGCTCGCCGCCGAACTCGACGGCGTGGCGCAGATCGCGGGCGCCGCCGTCACCTACCGGGACGCGGCCGAGCGGCGCGCCGTCGTCACCGAACTAGCCTCGGGGCAGTGGCATACCGCGTCGCTGGTGTCGGCTCGGGCCGCGCATCTCAGCGTGGCGGGCGCGATGACGTGGCTGAGCGAATTCGACGATCTGGTGATCTGCGAGGTGGTCCCCGGCCACCAGGCGTTCACCCTGATCGATCGCGGCCGCGACCGGGTGCTGGCCGCCACCAGCCAGGTCGGCGGCGCGACGCCGGAGTCGCTGGGCGCAGCGGTCACCGCGGCCTGGGATCAGTTCGAGGCCGCCGCCGTCCGTCCCGACGCGGTGGTGCTGGTCGGGTCCGCCGCGAGCACGCCCGAGGTGCGGGCCGCGGTGGACGGTTTCGGCGCCCCGGTGCTGCCCTGCGCGATCGCCACGACGGCCCCCGCGGTCGGCGCGGCGCTGTGTGCCATGGCCGATCTGGTCGGCGTGGCCGATCCGGTCGAGCCCGTGCATCACGCGCGCGGCACCGCGGCGGTGGTCGCTGCGGCCAGCGTGCTGGCCGGCGGCCTGGTCGTGGGCAGCCTGTACGTCGCCAACTCGCGGACAGCGCCCGCGGTGGTCGCGGATGCCCGGCTGATCCAGGACGAGGTGCCGCTTCCTACGGGCTCGTCCAGCGGATCGTCGGCGGGAAGTGCGGTCGAGCCGGCGGCGGGTCCGTCCCGGGCTCCGGTGCCGGGTCCCGAGCCGACGATCGTGATCCTCGACACCCAGACACCCGATTCGCACCTGGTCGGTTCGCGTTGGGGTCACTCCGGCCCGGAGAACTCGGTGCCGCTCGAGGAACTCGGCGCCGCGGACACCGCCCCGAGACCGGCCGCCGCGCTGCCCGGTACCGGCGTCCCCGGCGCCACCGTCAAGGTCGGCGCGCCCAACGGCGCGCTGCTGTTCCCGGGTGAGACCCCGCCGCCCGCGGCGTTCACCCCGGAGTCCTACCAGTGGTGGGACAACCACGTTCGCATCATGATGACGTGGGCCACACAGCAGATCATGCCCGCCTGACCATTACCACGCGAAAGGCCCGGCGCCGCAACGGCGCCGGGCCTTTCCCATCCGCTAGTCCCTGGTGCGGATCTCGAACAGCTTCCCGGCCGCCAGGTATCCGACGGCGGCGATCCCGGCGCACCACAGCGCGGCCAGCCATCCGCTGTTCCCGATCGGCGTGCCCATCAGCAGCCCGCGCATGGTCTCGATCACCGGCGTGACCGGCTGATACTCGGCGAACCGGTGCAGTGCGCTCGGCATCGACTCCGGCGGGACGAACGCGCTGCTCACATACGGGAGGAACATGAAGACGAAGGTGAATCCGTTGGCCGCCTCCGGGCTCTTGGCCAGGACGCCGAGCGCGGCGGCCACCCAGGACAGCGCGAACACGAACATCGCGATCACGCCGAGTGCGCCTAGCCAGCGCAGTGGGTCGGCGGTGGGTCGGAAGCCGAGCGCCACCGCCACCCCGATGACGATCCCGGTGGTCAGCATATTGCGGATCAGACTTTCCAGGACGTGCCCGGTGAGCACCGCGGTCCGGGCGATGGCCATGGTGCGAAACCGGTCGATGATGCCATCGGCGAGATCGGTGGTGAGGCTCGGCGCGGTGACACCGGCCCCGAAGCCCGCGCACAGCAGGATGATTCCGGGCACCACGTAGTCGATGTACGGTCCGGGCCCGACGTCCATCGCGCCGCCGAAGACGTAGACGAACATCAGCAGGATGACGATCGGCAGCGCGACCGTCATGATCACGGCGTCGGGGCTGCGCAGCGTGTGGCGGATATTGCGGTCGAGCATGGTGCCCGCGTCGGCGGCGCTGCGGGTGAGTGTGGTCATGTCCGTGGTTCCTTCGGGTTCACGCGGCGGACTCGGCCGGGTGGCCGGTCAGCGCGAAGAAGACGTCGTCGAGGTCGGGCACGTGCACGGTGACCTGGTCGACGGCGATATCGAGTTCGGCGAAGCGGTTGAGCAGCTTGCGTACCTCGTCCGCGTGCCCGGCGGAGGGCACCTGCAGGCTCAGCTGTTCGGGATCGGCCTGTCCGTCGACGACTCGCAGGGCGGCGGCGAGAGCGTCCCGGTCGCCGAAGGCGAGCCGGATGTGCCCGCCCGGCGCGAGCCGTTTGAGTTCGGCCGGGGTGCCTTCGGCGACGATCTTCCCGTTGTCCAGCACCGCGATTCGGTCCGCGAGCTGGTCGGCTTCCTCCAGGTACTGGGTGGTCAGGAAGATGGTGGCGCCGTCGGCGGCGAGCCGCCGGATGACCTGCCACAGGTCGCGGCGGCTGCGCGGGTCCAGGCCGGTGGTGGGTTCGTCGAGGAAGATGATGCGCGGCCGCCCCATCAGGCTCATGGCCAGGTCGAGGCGGCGGCGCATACCGCCGGAGTAGGTGGCGGCCCGGCGGCCGGCGGCGTCGGTGAGATCGAAACGGTCTGTCAATTCGGTGGCGCGCGTGCGGGATTCGGCGCGGTCCAGGTGTAGGAGTTTGCCGGTGAGCCGCAGGTTCTCGGTGCCGGTGAGCACGCCGTCGACCGCGGCGTACTGACCGGTGACGCCGATCAACCGCCGCACCGTGTCGGCCTCGTGCAGGAGATCGTGGCCGAAGACGCGCGCTGTGCCGGTGGTGGGCGCGCTGAGCGTGGCGAGGATGCGGACCAGGGTGGTCTTGCCGGCGCCGTTGGGGCCGAGCAGGGAGAAGATGCTGCCGGCCGCGACCTCCAGGTCGATGCCGTCGAGCACCGTGTGCGCACCGAACGACTTGCCGAGTTGGTGGACCGCGAGTGCGGGCGGTGGTTGTGGGGACATCAGCAGAGCTCCGATCCAAAACTGTGTATGCACTAAACTCAGTTTATAGAGTAAACAGTTTAAGGGCGCAAGAGTTGGAGACCGCTTGCGCGGTACCGGGTAGCAACGAGCAGGATTGAGCCCACACCCGCGGGTGCAGGAAGGGAGCATGAACGTCGATGGCGACACCGGAGGACGGGGCGATACCGAAGGCGGTGGCCCTGTTGTGGGGGCTGGACACCGGCGGCGAGCGCGGACCGAAACGCGGTCTCAGCCTGGATCAGATCCTGGAAACCGCCATCGAGATCGGTGACGGCGAGGGTCTGGCGGCGATATCCATGGGCCGGATCGCCAAGCAGCTCGGCTTCACCGCCATGTCGCTGTACCGCTACGTCGACAGCAAGCAGACTCTCTTCGAAATGCTCCAGGATCGGGTACTGGGTCTACCCCCGGAGATCGTGCCCGGCATGCCGTGGCGCGACGGCCTGCGCCGCTGGGCGCAGGCCGAATTCGCCGCCATCGAGGCGCACCGCTGGTGGCTCGACATCCCGGTGCACGACCCGCCGATGGGGCCGAACAATATGGCGTGGCTCGAAGCCGGGCTGGCCACCTTCGACGACACCCCCCTGCCGCCCCCGCTGCGCATGCAGTTGCTGATGAACATGACCTTCTACGTCATGGGCCGGGCGCGAGTGGCGCGCAATATCGACCCGACCGACAGCTCCGACGACGACTTCGGCGCGGTGCTGGCCACCCTGATCGATCCGCGACGCTTCCCCCGCGTCATCGCGGCCTTCGCCGACTTCCCCTTCGGTGACGACGAAATCGACTGGCAGAAACTCGATTTCGACTTCGGTCTGGAGCGGATGCTGGACGGCTACGAAAACTTCATCCGCTCCTTCGAGACCTAGACGCTCAGATCGCGCCGCAGTTTGGCGACATGGCCGGTGGCGCGCACGTTGTACTGGGCGCCACACGCCTCAATCGTGAGTTCACCGGTTGCCGAGCCGCCGCACGGGTGGCAGTGGTTTCGGGGCGCGGACCATCGCGCTCAGGGCATCCCGGGCTTGGTTGCGCAGTTCGGCGGGCACGGCCAACCAGGATCTGTGCAAGGGGTCCTGCAACTGAGTCGTGAGGATTTGGACTCGCTTGGCATCGTTGCCGGACATCTCGCGGGCATCCGCCCGCGGATTGGTGATCGCGCACGCCAATAAGGCCGCATCGTCGAGATGGCGATCGCGGTCGCGTGAATCCTCCAGATAGGCGGCACCTTTGAGTACCAGTGCCCCGAGAACGTTCGGCACACTCACTGTGATGGTGTTGCCTTCGGACAGTTCGATGTCGCAGTTCACGGTCTTGCGGAGCGCCGAGGTACCGGCCGGAATGCGAAATACTCGCGTCCCGCCACGGTCGGGCGATGGCTCGGCGCCAGATGATCAGCGATCATGACATCGATTTGCTGAGGACCCCGTTCGAATCGGTGCACAGGTGTTTTCCGATTGGTCGGGAGATGAAGCTGATAGCCCACCGATTCCAGGGCACGTCGGGCCCGCCCGAATGTCGTTGCACCGGTCTCGATATGTAGAACCATGTCGATGTCGATGGTTGCTCTGTGGATCGGCAGGTTGGCATGTGCGGCGTGGATTTGGACCATCAGACCGCCGACCAATGTCCACAGGTCGCCGGGGAAAACCGAGACGAGTTCGGTCACCTGTGGCCAAGGTGGGCCCCAACCGCCTACTGGAGCCTGTATGCGCCAGAGTGGGCGGTCGACGCTATCGCTCATGATGGCGCATCTTTGTGAGCAGTTCGGCGAGTTCGTTGTGGCCAGCCCGACTCTCGCGGGTATCGAGAGATTCGGCCAAATCGATGGCGATCGCTGCCCAGGGGGTGCCATCGGCGTTGAACGCATCCTCGAACGCTGTAGTGCGAAGAACTATCTCACCTTCCGGATCGGGGATGAGATGGAAATGGTCTACCAGAGTTGCCAGTTCGGAGGTCGGGATATACCCATCGACTCCCGTGGTCTCGGAAGTCAGATCGAAGCGCTGCCAGTCGGGGTGTTGCGTCGCGGATGATCCGGTCGCCGCGATGTAGTTCGGCAGGTTGTGCCGAGCATCGGAGTTGCCGCGGAAGTGATGGGTGTCAGCTCTGTTGGAACTCAGATGTGTGAGCTCTTCCGCGTCCATTCTGCGGAGCCGATGAGTGAGCCGAGTGCGTTCGGCAGGAGATATCCACGCGGGATTGGAGCCGGAAAGCAACGTCAGCGCGCCCCATGCTGTGCGCTGAGTCCAAATTCGCCCGGGGTGTCTGTGTTGCCGAACGAGTCGGTGCACTGATCCAGCATCGATCAGGAGGGTGCGTCCGACTCGCCTGACCACATCGATTCGGCCAGCGGATGCCATGCGGGCAACCTGGCGGGGTGAGATGCCGAGTACCTCGGCCGCCTGGGCGGCCGTCATCTCGTTCATACACATATAGTCCCCCAAAAGACTATATGTGTAAATAGATACTGCTCAGAGCGTCTAAATGTGTGGCGATATGTGCTCGGCTATACCGACAGATCGCGCCGCAGTTTGGCGACATGGCCGGTGGCGCGCACGTTGTACTGGGCGACCTCGATCTTGCCCGCCTCGTCCACCAGGAAGGTGGATCGGATGACGCCGACGACGGTCTTGCCGTACATGGTCTTCTCGCCGAACGCGCCGTAGGCGGAGAGGACCTGCTTGTCCGGGTCCGACAGTAGCGGGAAGGTCAGCTTCTCGGCATCGCGGAATTTGGCCAGCTTGGCGGGTTTGTCGGGGGAGATGCCGACCACTTCGATGCCCGCGCCTTCCAGTTCGGCGAGGTTGTCGCGGAAGTCGCAGGCTTGTTTGGTGCAACCGGGTGTGCTCGCGGCGGGGTAGAAGTAGACGATCACCTTGCGGCCGCGGTAATCGGCCAGCGAGACCTCGGCGCCGTCGGCGTCGAGCAGCGTGAACGCGGGGGCGGTGTCGCCGGGGGAGAGTCGTTTGTCGGTCACTCCTGCACGGTAACCCACCCCGCCGATACCGACCGATACACTCGGACCCAAATCCGACAGGAGGACACAAGAGTGGCTAGGGATACCGAGCGGATCGAGCGGGAGATCGAGCTGGCCCGCACCCGGCTGGCGAGCACGCTCGACGAGATCGCGGTGCGCGCCGATCCGCAGCGGATCGCCGACGACACCAAGCACATGGTGCTGGCGAAGCTGAACGAACCCAAGGTGAAGTACAGCCTGATCGGCGCGGGCGCGGTCGTCGTCGGCCTGGTGCTGGTCAAGGTCTTCCGCCGCTGACCGGAAACCGCGGCGCGGCAATAAAAAACACCCGGTGTCACCACCGGGTGTTTTTCGTTTCAGCTGTATCAGACTGTCGGGCAGGCGAACCCGTCGCCGTCCGGGTCCAGGTGCGGGGAGTAACCCTGTTCCCCGCGGAAGAGCGGCGCGCGCCCCTGCGCGATGGCTTCGTCGCAATTGCGGAAGGTGCCCTGGGCGGAACCGGTCTGGGACAGGCCAGCCGAACCGGTCGCGGCGGAGCCGGTGTCGATGGCGGACGAACCGGTGCCCGAGGACCCGGTGGGGTTGGCCATGGCGGCGGGCGCCGCGAGGAGCGTCAGGCCCGCGACGGCGGCGCTGACGGTGAGCCGGCGAACGTTCATGTATTCCTCTGTGTCTACTACTGCGGTGGTCTGCTGCGGTTGGGTTGGCGCACGGTCAAGCGACGCCGCATCACACTGTGGTTACGGTCGCGCCGCTTGTCAACCGCGCACAATACCGATCATCGCGTGCTCAGTCCGCAGACCATGGCCTGACAGGCGGTTTCACCCACAGTATTTTTTCCTCCGCAGATGGTCGCCGCGCGGCCGGATGTCCGGGATTCCGTGTCGCCCAAGCGGTTTTCTCGTCGAGCAGGCGGGCGACGACCGTCCAGGTTTCATCGGTGCTCGGCGGGTTGGTGTCGGCGGCGCGGGCCAGTTTGCGCCGCGTGGCGGCGGACAGATCCAGGACTTCGGCGCCGCTGATATCGCGATCCCAGAGATAGGTGGCCAGGCGGCGCGCCTTCTCGGCGCGCCGGTTCACCGACACGTCGGAGTGCGCGTAGTCATCGGCCACCGGCCGAGTGTATGCCGGAAGCCCCGGACCGATACAGCGGTCGCGGGGCTTCTCGAACTATGCGTTTGTTTGTTCAGTTGTCGATGAATCAGTACGCCGAGTTGACGTTGTCCATCGAGCCGTAGCGCTGCGCGGCGTAGTTGCAGGCCGCGACGATGTTGGAGACCGGATTCCAGACGTCGAACTCGGTGCCTTCCACGTGGTAGGTCTGGAAGGTGGGGTCGATCACCTGGAGCAGGCCCTTGGACGGGATGCCCATGGCGGCGTTGGAGTCCCAGAGGTTGATCGCGCCCGGGTCACCAGCGGATTCGCGGATGATGTTCCGGTGGATGCCCTCGTAGGTGCCCGGGATGCCCTTTTCCTTCATGATGTCGAGGGCTTCGCGGATCCAGCCGTCGAGGTTGTCCGGGTAGTCGGCAGCCGGCTCCGGCATCGGGGCGGGGGCGGCGGCAGCGGCCTTCTCGACCGGCGCGGCGGCCTTGACGGCCGAGGCGGCGAGGTTGGTGGCCGGCTTGGCCTCGGAGATCATGGCGACACGCGAGGGAACGCTGTCGTCGGCCACCGACACCGCGGAGGAGGCGGCGACGGCCGCGATACCCAGGGCAGCCACACCGAAGGTCAGGCCTTCGCGGAGGTTCGGTCGTCGGAGCGTGGAGAGCTTCATTACGTAGTCGGTTCCTTGTTCGGGGACAGGGTCGATCCGGCCGCGTAGCAGCGCGAATCCTTGGCGGGCTACCATGTGGGAGGCTCGCCGCAGAGCTGTGCTGTTGTCTGGTTTTGTTGTGGGGGAACTCTGTCCCCGGACACGACGCAGGTCGGGGTGCGGACATCGGGTCTGCGCTCCTAGGCGCTCCCTGGTCCGCGGCGTCGCGCGGAACTTCTCGTCACACCGACGAGAAGGGTGAATCGGAATGGGGATCGCGAGCTGGATGCTCGTTCCGCCAACCGCCGCAGGATCATGTTCTGTTCCTGGCCCAAGCGGTTCATTTCCGAATGGGGTTTGTACTTCTCCTTGGTCTAACCAACTTCGGGTCTGTTTGCGACCTCGTTACAGAGTGATCACGGAAGGTGAACACAGGGTGAACGAAAAGCGAACGGCAGGGTGTAGCGATCTTGGTTTGCGCTGGCCAGAGCGCATGAAACCGTCGCTATGCGGGGAGTTTGCCCCTCGCTTGCCCGTGCTCCAGGTCACAAAAAAATCTGTAACTAATCCGTGATTTAAGGTTTAGACCCTGGCGGGCGCGTCCGATTTGCCAGAAATGCGGCGACTTCATTACGAACTGATCAATCGTCCAGAAGCCTTGTATGTCCGGATTTGCGCCTCGATCGGCGGGTTGCTCTGCTTGCTAAACTGTGCAATCAGGACGATGTGGAGAGGGAGTGACGGCGTGCCAGGGTTGCGGCGACCGCTCTATCAAATGAAGGCCGACTTCTTCAAAACCCTCGGCCATCCCGTGCGGATCCGAGTCCTCGAACTGCTCAGCGAACGTGAGTACGCCGTCTCGGAGATGCTCGCCGAGATCGGCATCGAGCCGGCCAACCTCTCCCAGCAGCTGTCCATCCTGCGCCGGGCGGGGCTCGTCGTCGCCCGGCGCGAGGGGCTCTCGGTGACCTATGAGCTGACCTCGCCTCGGGTCGCCGAGCTGCTCGCCGCGGCCCGCGCCATCCTGACCGGAGTGGCCGCCGGGCAGGTCGAAGCCCTCGAAAAGCCCGCATAGACCCATCGCGCCCCGGCTCGGTAGGGTGTGTGCGGTTCACTGATTGCATCTTTTCTAAAATAAATACGTTGTTGTTTTCGCGAAGGAGAATTCGTCGTGCCCGAGCAGTCCACCACCGACCACGAGGGCGTCGCGGCCTGGGTCGCCGAGATCGCCGAACTCACCGCCCCCGCGCAGGTCGTGTTCTGCGACGGCTCCCGTGCGGAATGGGACCGGCTGACCGGCCTGCTGGTCGACAAGGGCACCTTCGTCGCCCTCGAACAGAAGCCGAACTCCTTCTGGTGCGTGTCCGACCCCGACGATGTCGCGCGGGTGGAGGACCGGACGTTCATCTGCTCGGAGAACGCCGAGGACGCCGGGCCGACCAACAACTGGGTCGACCCGGTCGACATGCGCACCGTGATGACCGAGCACTACCGCGGCGCCATGGCCGGGCGCACCATGTACGTCATCGCCTTCTGCATGGGACCGATCGATGCCGAGGACCCGAAGTTCGGGGTGCAGATCACCGATTCGGAGTATGTGGCGGTGTCCATGCAGATCATGACCCGCTCCGGTGCGCCGGTGTGGGAGAAGCTCACCGCCGGAACGGATTTCGTCAAGTGCCTGCACTCTGTGGGCGCGCCGCTGGCCGACGGTGACGCGGACGTGCCGTGGCCGTGCGACAAGACCAAGTACATCTCGCACTTCCCGGAGCGCCGGGAGATCTGGTCCTACGGTTCGGGTTACGGCGGCAACGCGCTGCTGGGCAAGAAGTGCTTCGCGCTGCGCATCGCCTCGGTGCTCGGGCGCGACGAGGGCTGGCTGGCCGAGCACATGCTCATCCTGAAACTGACCTCGCCGCAAGGGAAGACGCATTACATCGCGGCGGCGTTCCCGTCCTCGTGCGGCAAGACCAATCTGGCCATGCTCGAGCCCGCACTGCCCGGCTGGAAGGCCGAGACCGTGGGCGACGACATCGCCTGGATGCGGTTCGGCGCCGACGGGCGGCTCTACGCGGTGAATCCCGAGGCCGGATTCTTCGGCGTCGCACCGGGAACCGGCGCCAAGACCAATCCCAACGCGATCGCCACCATCGACGGCGGCAACTCCATCTTCACCAACACCGCCCGCACCGACGACGGTGACGTGTGGTGGGAGGGATTGACCGGCCAGGCGCCCGGCCACCTGATCGACTGGCACGGCCGCGACTGGACCCCGAAGTCGGAAGAGCCCGCCGCCCACCCGAATTCGCGGTACTGCACGCCGATCGCGCAGTGCCCCTCGGTGGCGCCGGAATGGGACGACCCGGCCGGCGTGCCGATCTCGGCGATCTTCTTCGGTGGCCGGCGCGCCACCACCATCCCGCTGGTCGCGGAATCCTTCGACTGGGCACACGGCGTCTTCACCGCGTCGGTGCTGTCCTCGGAGACCACGGCCGCCGCGGCGGGCCAGGTCGGTGTGGTGCGCCGCGATCCGATGGCGATGCTGCCGTTCCTGGGCTACCACGTCGGCGACTACTTCGCGCACTGGCTCGGTCTGGCCGAGCGTGAGGGGGCGCGACTGCCGAAGATCTTCCAGGTCAACTGGTTCCGGCGGTCCGCGGACGGCAAGTTTCTGTGGCCCGGTTTCGGCGACAATGTGCGCGTGCTGAAATGGGCGCTGGAGCGCCTGGACGGTGACGCGCCCGCCGAGGCCACGCCCATCGGCTACGTGCCCACCGCCGAGGCCCTGGATCTGGACGGATTGACCGACGCCGAACGTGAACTCGCCGCCGCCGCGCTCACCGTGCGGCTCGACGAATGGACGACCGAGATCGACTCGATCGATCAGTGGTTCGCCACCATCGGCGGCAACCGTCTGCCCGAAGTCCTGCGCGAACAGCTGGCCGCCTTGAAATCCCGGCTGGCAGCGCATCGTTCATCCGAAGTCCAGGCGCACTGACCGTGCGGGCGCTGCTGCCGACCTGGTCCGACTGGCGACCGGCGGTGCGCTCGCCCGGGGCCGACCTGCTGTCCGGTCTGATCGTTGCACTGGTCGCGCTACCGCTCGCGCTGGGTTTCGGCATCAGTTCCGGTCTGGGCGCGGCGGCGGGCCTGGCCACCGCCGTCGTCGCCGGTGCCGTGGCCGCCGTTTTCGGCGGCTCGCGCTTCCAGGTCTCCGGGCCGACCGGGGCCATGACCGTGGTCCTGGTACCGATCGTCCACCAGTACGGGGCGGAGGGAGTGCTGGCCGTGGGGCTGCTGGCCGGCCTCCTGCTGGTGGTGCTCGCGATCGCCGGGGTCGGGCGTGCGGTGCGCTATATGCCCGCCCCGGTGATCGAGGGATTCACCGCCGGGATCGCGGTGGTGATCGCGCTGCAGCAGTTCCCGTCCGCGCTGGGGATCGCCCAGGCCGAGGGCGAGAAGGTGTGGCAGGTCGCGGCCGACGCGGTACGGCAGTACGCCGCGCAGCCGCATGCGGTGACACTCGTGACCGCGCTGGTCGTGGCGCTCGTCGTGTTGATCGGCGGACGATATCTGCCGAAGCTGCCGTTCGCGCTGATCGCGGTGGCGGCCGCGACCGTCGCGGCCCGGGTCTTCGATCTCGACCTGGCCCCGATCGGTGACCTGCCGTCCGGATTACCCGCCCCCACCGTGGGTTTCGTGCATCTCGACGAGATCGGCGCGCTGCTGGCGCCCGCGCTGGCGGTGGCCGCGCTCGCGGCCCTGGAGTCACTGCTGTCGGCCACCGCCGCCGACTCCATGGCGGTCGGTACCCGGCACGATCCGGATCGGGAACTGCTCGGTCAGGGCCTGGCCAATATCGCCGCGCCGCTGTTCGGCGGGGTGCCCGCCACCGGCGCGATCGCGCGCACCGCGGTCAATGTGCGCTCCGGGGCCCGCACCCGGCTGGCGGCGCTCACCCACGCGGCCGTGCTGGCCGCCATCATCTACCTGGCCGCGCCGCTGGTCGCGCATATTCCCTTGGCGGCGCTGGCGGGCGTGCTGCTCGCGACGACCGTGCGCATGGTCGAGACCGCGTCGCTGGCCGCGATCGCACGCGCCTCCCGGGGTGACGCGCTCATCATGGCGATCACCTTCCTGGTGACGGTGGCGCTGGATCTGGTGAGCGCGGTCGCGGTCGGCGTCGGCATCGCGGTGCTGCTGGCGCTGCGCGCGGTGGCGAGAGAGGCTCGGCTGCACCAGATTCCGCTGGAACAAAGCACCGAGCACCTGGCCGAGGAGCACGACCTGCTGCACGATCACATCGTCGCCTATCGGCTCGACGGTCCGCTGTTCTTCGCCGCCGCGCACCGTTTCCTGCTCGAGCTCGCCGAAGTCTGCGATGTGCACGCGGTGATCCTGCGCATGTCGCACGTCACCGCGCTGGACACCACCGGGGCGCTGGTACTCAAGGACGCGATCGGAAAACTCGAGCATCGCGGGATCGCGGTGCTCATGTCGGGCCTGCGCGCCGATCATCACCGCCGGCTCGCGGCCCTCGGCGCGCTACCCGCGGGCCGGCTGTTCGAGCACACGCCGGACGCCATCGCCGCGGCGCGTGCGCTGGTCGTCAAATCTTCTTGACCACACTGGATTTGAGCTGCATCGGGCCGATACCGTCGATCTTGCAGTCGATATCGTGATCGCCGACGCCGTCGACCAGGCGGATATTGCGAACCTTGGTGCCCGCCTTGATCCCCGTGGGGCTGCCCTTCACCTTGAGCGACTTGATCACCGTGACCGTGTCGCCGTCGGCGAGCACATTGCCCACCGCGTCGCGGATCACAGCATCGGCGGCGCTCGCCTCGGCGGGCGCGGCCGACCACTCGTGTGCGCACTCGGGGCACACCAGCAGCGCGCCCATCTCGTAGGTGTAGACGCTCGAACAGGCGGGGCAGGGCGGCAGGGTGTCCGTCATGGGTACGTCCTCATTCGGTAGCGGTCAGGAAGTCGACGAGCACGCGATTGACCTCGTCCGGGCGCTCCAGATAGCCGTAGTGGCCGCACTTCTCGATCTCGACGTAGCGAGCGCCCGGGATCGCCTCGGCGACCTCGCGGCCGAACATCGGCGGGGCCATCCGGTCGTCGGCGAAACCCACGACCAGGCTGGGCACCCGGATGCGCGCGTACTCTGCGAGCCGGTTCTGGGAGCGGTCCATGGCCAGCTGCGCCAGCACGCCGGGGGAGGGTTTGGTGCCCGCGCTGTATTCGAAGATGTCCAGCCACTGCTGGGCTTGGTCCGGATCGGCCAGCGTATGCGGCGAGAGGTTCAGCATCGCCTTGATCGAGGCCGCGTATTCCGTGGGCAGCGTGACCTTTTCGGTGATCATCGCCTGCTCGCCGCGGTTCAGCAGCTGGGCCAGGGGATGCGGTCGCCCGACCGTGGCCATCATGACGGCCTTGCGGACCAGTTCCGGGCGGGCCAGCGCGAGCTCCTGCACCACGCGCGCCCCCATCGAGGTGCCGACCACGTGAGCCGGGCCGCCGAGATGCTGGATCAGCGCGGCAGTATCGCCGACCAGGTCCTCGAAGCGCATGCCGCCGAGGCCGCCGTCGGTCGGCGCGATCCCGCGATTGTCCATCGTGGCAACCCGGAACCCCGCCTTGACCAGCGCGGGCACCTGGTAGGACCGCCACACGCTGCCGGGACTGCCGGTCCCCATGACAAGCACGACCAGCGGTCCGTCCCCGCTGACCTCATAACTGAGCTGAATCCCGTTCAGGTTTGCGATGGGCATGCTCGTCTCCCTGTACACCGATAATTGATTGCGAACATTAGCAACTGCCCAATCGGCACCGATCGGCGGACTTGCCGGGAGGAGATTTCACCCGGGTCGGCCGCCGCGGCTACGGAGCAACAGCACGGTGGGATCCTTCCCTCACGGGCCCGCGGTCGTTAGCTGGCATGTCACCGAACAGTCACCTCCGGCCAGTTCGGTTAGCTTCGGCAACAAGATCAGACCGGAGGAAATCGTGCGGCCCCATGTGGTTGTGATTCATCGTGTACGTGGAGTCGACGTCTCCTACCTCGAGCGCCTCGACCACGAGTCGACCGCGGTGACGTATGTGTGCGCCGAGAACGCCGTGGCCGGGATACCGGGTGTTTCGGCGGCGGAAGTGGTTCCGCTCCAGGACATGTCGGAGGTCGGTCCGGTGGTGCTGGATCTGGCGCGACGGTGGGGCAGGCCGGAGCGCATCGTCGCGCTCAGTGAATTCGATCTGCTCGCGGCGGCGGAACTGCGGGCCCACTTCGCGATTCCGGGCGACCGGCCGGACTATGTGGCACCGTTTCGGGACAAGCTCGTCATGGGGCGGCAGGTGGTCGCTGCCGGTGTGCGGGCGCCGGAGTTCGCGCCCGCGCCGAACCTCGCCGCGGTCGAGGAATTCGCCGCGGTGCACGGGTTTCCGCTGATCGTGAAGCCGCGCCTGGGTGCCGGTAGCCGCGATGTCGTCAAACTCGATTCGATAGACGATCTGGCCGCGCTCCCCGATCTGGCCGCGGAACCCTTTCTCGTGCAGCGCTTCTGCCCCGACGAGGTGGGCGCGGTCGACGGTGTGTGGACCGGCGCCCGGCTCGGGCCGTGGCGTGCCTCCCGATACGTCGGCACCTGCCTCGAATTCGCGGCCAGCGCACCTAGTCTCGGCTATGTCGAAATCGACCACCCGGTGCTGAACTCCGCGCTCGCCGAATTCGCGACAACCGTACTGACCGCACTCAGTCCGAATACGCCCTCGGTCTTCCATCTGGAACTCTTCCTGGGCGGCTCGGACACCGCGCCGGAACCGCGATTTCTGGAGGTCGCGGCGCGGGTCGCCGGTGGGGAGACCAGTCACCTGTGGCGTGAGCTGCACGGCCACGACCTGTTCGGCACGGCACTGGATCTCCAGCTGGGACGCGAACCCGTGATCGCACCGCTGCTCGAAGGCGTGGTCGCGGGGGAATTGCTCGTCCATCCGCCGGTGTCCCCGCCCTGCACGGTACTGGCTGCCCGGCTCGACGTCCCGGACGCGAATGCTCCCTATTATCAGTCGATTCCACGACCCGGGTCGGTGATCAGCGAGAGCTTCGGCTACACCGGTGTCGGTGCGGCCTTCCGATTCCACGGTGCGTCCACCGCGCAGGTGGTGGCGTCCATGCGGCGCACGGCTGAGCGATTCGTATTCGAGTGTGCGCCCGGCGCGGCGGCCGCGACCCTGGTGCGGTCGGCGTGAACGATTCGATTCCCGGCCGATTGGCGCTACCGCCGCGCGGCCCACGTCGCACACTCGCCCTGATCGCCGCCATGGCAGCGGTTTTCTCCGGTGTCTACCTCTCGACCGTCGTGCTGTATTTCACTCGGGTGGTGCATATTTCGTCCATGCAGGTGGGTGTCGGGCTCAGCGTCGCCGGTGTCGCCTGCATTGCCGCGAACGTACTCGCGGGACGTACTTCGGACCGGCGCGGGCCGCTGCTGGTGCTGCGCGCGGGATTGCTGGTGGCGGCGGGCGGCACACTCGCCTTTCTCACCGTGCGCGGTTTCGCCATGTATCTGGTGATCGTGCCGATCACCGCGGCGGGGCAGGCGGTCGTCCAGCTCATGATCTCGACGCTGATCAGCCGAATGGTCACAGACCGCCCCAACGAGTTCCGCGCCTACATCCGGACCATCCTGAACCTGGGCATGGGTATCGGGCTCGGATTGTCGGCGGTTGCGGTGCAACTGGATTCGGCCGAATTCTATCGGGTGACGATGGTGGTCGGCGCGATCTGCCTGCTCGGCGGCACCGTTCTGGTCGAACGGCTACCCGACCCGGGCCCCGCTGCGGCCGAGCGGAATTCGCCCGCGGACCGCTGGATCGTGTTGCGCGACCGGCCATTTCTCGCGCTGACCGCTCTGGATGGAGTGCTGTCGCTCCAGGCGTGGATTCTGACGGCGGCCCTGCCGCTGTGGATCCTGGAGCGAACGACGGCGCCACGCTGGGCCGTCGTGGTACCCGACCTGATCAATATCGCGCTCGTCGTCTGCTGCCAGATCCAAGTGAGCAGGACCATCGTCACCGCCCGCGACGGCGCGACCGCCATGTGGCGCGCGGGCCTGGCCTTCGGTATCGCGCTCGTGCTGATGGCGGCCGCCCGCGACCAGCCGGCCTGGGTCGCAGTGACCGCCGTGGCGATCGGCGCGGCCGTATTGACCATGGGCGAAATCCTGCAGACCGCAGGCGGTTACGAGCTCGCCAACGCCCTGGCGCCCGAGCACGCCATCGGTCAGTATCTGGGCGTCTTCGGCAGCGGCATCCGGCTGGCCGACACCGTCGGCCCGCTCCTGCTGATGTGGCTCTGCCTGGGCCTGGGCGTGCTCGGCTGGTGCATCGCCGCCGGTCTGCTGGTCGCCGCGGGACTCATGGTGCCGCGAGTCGCCCGCTGGGCCGAAGCGACCCGCCCAGCGCGTGCCCTCGTCCCGGCCTAGCCGAATCCCTCAGTGCCCCATGCCGATACCGCCGTCGACATTGATGACGGTGCCCGTGATGTAGGCCGCGCCGGGGGAGAGGAGGAATGCGGCGGTGGCGGCGATCTCCTCCGGCTTGCCGAACCGGCCCAGTGGAATATGGGACAGCGCCGTCTCCACCACCTTCTCGCTGACCGCGGCGGCCATGTCGGTCTCGGTGAAACCGGGCGCGATCACGTTGGAGGTGATGTTGCGTGAGCCCAGTTCGCGGGCCAGCGATCGCGCGATCCCCACCACACCGGCCTTGGCGGCGGTGTAGTTGACCTGGCCGGGCATGCCGGACAGACCCGAGGCCGACCCGATGATGACGATGCGGCCGTTGCGATGCTTGAGCATGTTCCGGGTGGCGCGCTTGACGACCCGGAAGACACCGGTGAGATTGGTGTCGATCACCCGCCCGAACTGCTCACTGCTCATTCGCATGATCAGCGTGTCGTCGGTGATGCCGGCATTGGCGATCACCGCCTCCACCGGGCCGTCCTCGGTTTCGATCAGCTTGAACGCGGCATCCACCGATTCGTCATCGGTGACATCGCATTCGACCCCGCGCACCCCGTCCGGCACCGCGGCCCCGCGATGCGTGCCCCACACGGTGTGGCCTTCGTCGACGAGGCGGCTGGCGATAGCGGCTCCGATACCGCGATTGGCTCCGGTCACTAGGACACGCACGGGTTGGACCTCCGGGTAGATAGACAGTGGAACAGCTGGGTGCTCAGGCCGAATCGCCCTGTACCAGCAGAATGATGGCGACCGGGTCGCCGTGTTTCTCGCGCGCGGAATGCAACGCGAAAGTCGAGGCGAGGAAAGGGGCTCCGTCGATCTGGATCGGCTGCTCGGCGGCTTCGGGCGACTGCGGGTTGGCGAGCTGATCCAGGTCCACCTGGTCCAGGATCTGGCCGATGCGGGCCTCGCCGAGCGGCGCCAGGCGACCGACGGTGGTGATCGGGATCTTGTTGTTGGCCTCGACGAGCAGCAGGGTCGCGCGGCTGTAGCGGATGAGTGAGGCGATATTGGCTTCGATTTCGCGGGTGGCGATCTTGAGGGTCAAGCCGTAGAGCGTGCGCTGCCCGCTCGCGTCCACCCGCAGCCGGCAACTCGACCACATGTGCACCCAGTCCGCGCCTTCGGGGCGCAGGCTCCAGTAGCTCTGGATCAGCAGGCCGTCGTCGCCGGTCAGGGCGTCGTAATAGCCCCCGACCATCGACCACGCGTCCTCCGGGTTGAGCCAGGTGAACAGATACTGCACATGCCGTTCCTCGCCCGCTTGCCGGCCGTCGCCGATCATCGCGGGATCGTCACCGCTGGTGCGCGTGGTCATGGCGGTCATGTCGAGCACCCAGGCGTTGTAGGTCGGGCGCGGATCGGGCCGCTGCGGCGACAGCCACACCACCAGTCCCACCGGCGTGCCGTCCGCGGCGTCGATCCGGTGGGTTTCGACCACCACGCCATCGACTCGCGGAATCTCCGCGCCACGCGCCGATGCCGCCACCACGGCCCGGAACAGCGCCTCGCCGGCGCGATCGAATCCGAGCTTTGGTGCGCAGCGACGCAATGGCCGGGCTACGCGGTCACCCCCGGCCGAATGGACGAATACGTCGTCGGAAAGTTCGGTGCCGATGAGATCGACCGCGATCCACATCGCCGGTAGTGCCATGTCGCACAGCATAAAGCAGCGAAATTCCACTGAGCCGGACCGAACTTGCCAGGTGAGAGCGTAGCCGATAGCATCGCTCGGTCGCGACGTGCTCGTCCGCGACCGCGCCGGTAGGTGAGTGATTCCCGCCCGGAAGCAGGGGCCCGCAAAAGTGGGTCTGCTTTGGGATGCCTGGAATCGAGACCACTGTTGCCGCACTTACCGATCCGCTACGGATATCACAACTGTGAAACATCGCACACACCCGCTCCCGGGGCGATAGCCCGCGGCCCCCCTCGCCTTCGTCGCCAGCGCGGCACGTGATGCGGGTACGCCGATTCGGAGGGGGATCGACGTGCACCGGCTTCGCGTGCCGCACCGAAACGGTGTCTACTCAGGCAATTGGTCGACCAGTGCCGCGGCGATATTGCCCACGTCGTTGCAGGAATTGAAGGCATCGGTCTGCACCTTCAAGGTCTTGACCGTGAACGTGACGAGGCCGTACTGCGTGGCGGTGCTGTGGTAGCACCCCAGTTTGCTGGTGTCCTGGGCCGCGCGATACTGCACCCCGCTGCGCAGGCCGATCGAGGTCGGAACGAAGTTCACGTAATTCCCGGTCGCCTTCAGATCCGCCTCCGTGGCGGTGGACGAGACGATATGCAGTTCGAGAGTATTGCCGACCGACTTCCACTTGCAGGTCAGCGCGCCCGAACCGTCCAGGGCGGCGACCTTCTCCTTGGAACCGGTGTCCAATCCCGCTGCGGCCAGGGCGGAGTCCGGCAGCGCGCACGGATTCCAGATCGATGCTCCCGCAGGCTGTTTCGCTGGAGCCGGGGTCGCCGTGGTCGCTTCCGCCGACTCGGGCTCGGACGCGACCGTCGCGCTGCTCGGTGCCGCGGCAGCGCTGCTCGCCGCCTTCGTCGTCGACGCTGTTGTCGTATCGCCGGCCGCCGACCCGGCACCCCCTGCTCCGCTACACCCGGCCAGCAGCAACGCCACACCGGCGGCCGAAGCCGCGACACCGATCAAGGTAGATCTCCCGGACATGCACGAAACCCTTTCCCATACACCTGTTTCGAAGGAGATCCGGCGGGTGGTCGGCCTCGTTACAGACATCCGCCGAACCGTATGGGCCGCAACCGCTTCTCTGTAGGAGACGTGTGATCGCTCAGCGATCCGAGCGTGCCAGAGGAGATCGCGATGCTGAACCACCTGACCGATGGGCTGCCGATCGGCTTGGCCAAGTCCGCGGCGAGAGCGGCCGCCAGGACGGCGGCACGGGCGACGGTGGCCGCGTACAACGCGAGCCTCGAGGCCGACGCTGCGCGGAATCGGCAGCAAGCCGAGCAGGATCGGTTCGATGAACTGGAACGAAGGCAGGCCGAACAGTTCGATGCGGAGCGGGCACACGCGCAGGCGCAGGCAGAGCACAACCGGCAGATGCTCGAGATCCAGCAGCGCAATGCGTGGATGACCTACCGGCAGACCGCGGACGGGCGTGCGTTCCAGGAATGGTGCGATCGGGTGCTGCCGCTGGTAGAAACGCTCGAGCGCAGGAACAGCGAGTGGCTGACGGCATTCGAAGAGATCGTTCGGCAATCGATTTCACGGGCCGAATGGGCTGCCGAAGAAGGGGATCTCGAGCACACCTGGCAGTCCGACGGCGTCACCTACGGCTATCTCACCTTCCTCCCGAGCGATCACGAGCTGCGTTCCGGGTGGCGGCGCACGCTGATCGAGCCGGGTAAGCGCAAGGCCGTCCTGCTCGAGGTGCGCGAGCACCTGCATCGGCAGCGCGTCGAATACTTCGGCTGCGACCCCGTCATCGAACCTGGCGCGCGACCGCCCGGTTGGGCTGTCGACGACGCGAATTGGCAGCTGGCGGCGATGATTCGAGCCTTCATCGAAACTGCCTACACCACCTATCCGGCACCGTCGGAATTCCCGGAACTGGCCGAGTTGCCGCCGTTCGTGGCGCTGAACGAGGTGAAACCGCCGCAACTCGCCCAGGTCATCCGAGGGTGGATCAATCCTGACGGCAACAGCGACTACCTGACCACGGCCGGCTAGACGCGCCATCGACCTGGCCGGCACCACGGACGGACCCCATTGGACAACTACTACGAACTCCTCGGCATATCTCCCACGGCCCAGCCCGATGCTGTGCGGGGGGCGCTCACCGAGGCGCAGCGTCTGTGGCTGCGGCGTACCGCCCTGCCCGATCTGGATCGGCGTCAAGAGGCGGAACAGATGGTGCGCAGGATCGACCGGGCGAAGGCGGTTCTGCTGGACCCCGTGGCGCGTTCCGCCTACGACAGGAAGCTTGCGCCGCCGCGTGATTCGCCACCGGGCAGAACACCGCCGCGTCTGCCCACCGTCGACGAATCCGCGATGCCCGTCGTGCGACCGTATGCGCCTGTTCCGTTCGGCCAGACAGGTCCCGCCGCGGATGATGACACGGAACCCACTGCGGTGCTGAAGGATTCGAAGCCGAGCACCCCGGACGACCCGATGCTGACGATCTCGCTCGCCCTGTCGGCCGTGAGCCTGCTCAGCTGTCCAGGGATGATCGGCACCTCGAAGCACGTACTCGCGACCCTGCTGGTCTTCTTGACCAGTTCCGTGCTGAATCTGTGGGGGTTGGGATTCGCTGTCGCAGGCGCGCGCCGGACCGTCCGGGCCGGCGGGAGTTGGGGAAGCGCGGGACCTGCTCTCGGGCTGGCAATCGTCGGCCTGTCCTGGATAGTCGTCGTCTGTCTGGTCGACGCCAACTCGAGCGAGCCGATATTCTTCCGATGAGCCATTCGAAATCGATCACAGTCGGCGCCTTCGCCGCCTCTTTGGGCGGCGCGGTTCTTGTCGCGTTCGAAGTGGCGGCGGGGGCGGCCCGACCTGCCACCGCCGGCGAAGCACAGGACATCAAGGCTGTCGTGGAGCGGGCGTTCACGGCAGGCAACGATCTATCACTCTCGTTCTGCGCGAGCTTTCTCGAAAACAAGGCGGCGGTCGGACGATTCGACCCCGGTCCGGTGACCATCGATGAGCTCGACGACGTGAAGGTCAGAGGCGCCGTCGGGCGAGTACGAATACGATTGGCCGCTCGCGATGATCCATCGAACAGGTGGACGGGCACGGTCGAGCTGGCGCTCGTGGATGGGCAATGGCGGGTGTGCCCCGGCGCGTACTCCGAATAGCCGCGAAATCTATTCGCCTCCGTTCTCGAGCTGCTGCCGCCGGGCCTCCTTCGCCTCCCGTACATAGAGATCGTCGTCCCATGAAACATCCTCGTGGGACGGCGGATCCCCTTTCCAGGAGAAGAACCACTCGATCCACTCCTCGCTGGGCAGTTCGCTGATCGAGGAGCCGTCCACCGCGAGCTGGCGGGAGAACGCTTCCGCTGCCGCCCGGTCGACCGGCTCGTAACGTTCCCAGTTGCGATCGTCGGAAGTGAACCAGTCGACCCTTGCCGGATCGTACTGCCACTGTTGAATTCCTTGATTCCAGACCAGCGCATCGCCTGATCGATTCTTCACGAATAGTGTAAAGGGCGGTGTCTCATTGAATTTGCCTTCGCATACCGCAGTGTAGTAGAGCATGCTCACTCCCGGATCTCCTCGTTGTGCCCGCTGAATTGAGCTGTGCCCAATTCGAATTGCCTTGCCGCCCATTCCGGGTCGCGACCGTTGTTCTCGAGCCAGTCATCGTAGTCAGCCCAAAGATCCGGGTGCTTTCTGCGCCACGTCTCGAAACCGGTATCGGCCGGTGCCCATCGGCTTTCGATTCCTGGTGGAATCCTGTCGGGAAGCCCGAGTTCCTTGTTGACACGGAGTGTTCGGAGAAGCGCGTGGACTCTGCGTTCGATCGGCTCGTCCTTGTTTCGAAACACCTCGTAGTACTCATGGGTGAGCTTGTTGGCGCGCCAGCTGTCGGCAGTCGGAAACTGAAGTTCGAACTGTGCTCCATCGGGAGATTTCACGGTCGTGTTCATGCCGAGATACCGATTGTCTGCCTTCCAGAAGTTCTTGATGTCGACGACCTCGTACCCGCGTTCCTGTAGCTGTCCGAGTGTAGCCTCGAAGGCGGGGCGATAGTCTTCGCCTTCCGGCAGCTGTATCGAGAAGCGAATCAGATCGTTCTGCCGTTCGACGAAGTCGGGTACCGTCTCACCAGGTTTCCGCTCCGTCAGGTACTTTCGCTCCAGCGATTCCGGCGCTTTCACTCGGTGATCCTCGCCGAGGAGCTCCGGCGGTTCGTCATTCAGCTCGAGGTCCTCGATGACGCCGCCGATCGTTTCGCGCAGGTCGTCTCGGGTTCGATCGGCCGCAGGTCGGGCAGCGGCGACGGCTTCGGAGATATAGCGAGAATCGTCGGCGGGCAACTCCGCGACCCCGCGATCCGCGGGCTTGGCGGCGTAGACCGGCCGCTCGGCGGAACCCTTCAGTTCCCCCGGCAGCAGGCTGCGCTGCTCCGCCGCTCGGAACAGCGCGATCTCGCCCCAGGTTTCGGCGACCTGCCCCCGGTGGTGGCGGATGTCGCCTTCGTCGCCGCCGACACGGAGAGTTCCATCGGGCAGTTCTCGAATGTCTACGCCGAGTGCGTTGCGTTCGCGGCGGGCCCGGTCCCATTCGTGCGGCCAGTCCTCGAGCCGATCGCTCGGATCGTGGATGGCGGTCGGCACCTGATCCAGCTCCGCCATGCGGGCTGCGGCAACGCGTCTGTTGTCCAGGCTCGCCAGCTCGCCGGTCTCCCACCTCACGGCATGGACCGGACCGCCGCGCCAGCCTCCTTCCCGCATGGCCGCGGCGAGATCGGTGATGGACAGCCCGTCGGAAGTGGCCGGACTGATGCTGCGCTGGGTGAATCGCACTTGCGCTGCCGGCACCATCTCGGTGACCGACAGCGCCTGTTCGAGGCCATCCCGTTTGCTCGGCGACAGCTCATCGAAGGAGTCGAAGCCGAGATCGCGCAGCGTGGCCGGGCGATACGAGTCGGCCGATTGCGGTCCCGACGCCGAGTCGTGGGTGCCGGGTCCGCCGCGTTGCCCATCGACAGCCTGGCTTTCGTCCTGCGGTGAGCGGCTCGAACCCTCAGCCGCCGCAGTCTGATCGGCTGTGCCGCTGCGTAGTTCCCGCATCTGACACAGCGCTAGTTGCCGTCGCCGTCGCCGCTGCTACTGTCGCTGGCGTTGTCCGCAGAGAGCGGCTCCGGGCTACCGGTCTCGGCGTCGGTCTCTTTGTCGTTGGCCTTCGCATACCCGGGCTCATCGGCTTCCGCACGCCCGCCCGGCATTTGATCGAACTTCGACATTCGCTCGTTACTGGTTTCGCGCGGTTGCGCGTCCACCCTGTTGTCGTCGACTTCTGTCTGATTCTGACCAGCGTCGGGCCGGTTCTCTTTGGTGTCCTCGATACCATTGGAATCGCCACCTGGACGCAGTTCGCTCATTTCGTGTTCACCTTCCATTGGGACTCGTTCTCGAGCAATGGCTCGAGAACTTCTTCGGGCCATGACCCAGCTATTCGGAGGAACCTGCTTCCTTCGCGTAATCTATTGACTGGTATACGTTCTCGAGACGTTCTCGAGAGTGCGGCGGCCAGCCGGTTCGGCGTGCCCGAGCCGAATACGATCGAACGATTCGGCAGCCAGCTGCTCGGATCATCGCGCAATTGATCGAACTGCTCTGCCGGACTGTCACCCGGTACGACGAGTCCGCGGGCTTTCCACGCGGGAGTCATCGGATGCGGGCCACCCGTCGTCTGCTTCGCGCATTTCGCCAGTGTGCGTATGACGTCCGCCCAACGGAATCGCCCTGCCTGCCATTCGACTTCGAATCCGCTGCAACTGCGGTCGAGGCGGCGCGTTCGTGCGACCGACCAGAGCAGGTGGTCGGTCAGATCCTCCGGCTGATAATGCGCCGCCAGCCCGGCGTACCTGTCGTCTACCGCGGTTCGAATACCGTGGGCGATCGCCTCGTCGAGTACGCCGGAAGAGATCCCGTTCGAAAGTCCGGCCAGCCAGGCGGGATCCGGGACCGGCGATGGACTTCCTGTCAGGTGTGCGATGACGAGCAGTTCGATCCAGATCACGAGCCGGGGGTCGTCGGCGAGCCGTCTGGCCACCTCGAGCTCGAGCAGTGTCAACGGCGCTGCCGACCCATGGATCTTCGCGTCGCCGCACGCCTTCTCGGTGCTTTCCCGGCCTTCCCCGACCGGTACCCGCACGCGGATGGGCCGGTCCATACGGTCGGCGAACACGGCGGCTTCGCCGGGCGCCATGGCGACGACGCTGCGGGACTGCGCGTCATCGAGATTCATCGATGCGCCGACGAATTCACGGTCATCCGCGGCGGGGAGCCGGTGCATGATCTTGAGCGCGGTGTTCTTCACGACCTCCGGCGCGATCTTCACCGGGATCTGTTCGGCGACCACGATTCCCTCACCGTAGGCGCGGATCTCGGCCAGCAGGCCCGCGAACAATTCGACGCCGTGCTCGGCGGGAGAACCCGGTAGCGCTTGTTTCAGGAGGCGATGGGCTTCCTCGACGACGGTGACGTGTCGCAGGGTGGCCGGACCTCCGTCGGCTCGGATGCGCAGGTGCTCGAAGACTCGAATCAGCACCGCGCCGATGAAGAAGGCCTTGTCCTGGTCGTTGCCGACGTCCTCGATCTCCAGGACGACGTTGCGCCGCAGGAGATCACCGATGTCGAGCGGATAGCGACCTTCGAAGAAGACGCCCGGCGTGCCGAGGGCCAGTGAGCCGATACGGACGTCGACGAAGCCGCGAACATTGTCGGCCACCTCTCTTCCGTAGCCGATGTCATCGACCACCTCCAGTGCGACCTCGCGTAGTTCGGACATCCGCGGATAGCGCGGGGTGGCCTTCGGATGGATGGACGTTCCGACGACGGTGTTCCAGCCGAGGTTGGTGTAGGCGCGATTCAACGCCTTCGCGAGCACCTGTGGAAACGGCTCCTCGGCATCGAAAGCGGCAAGGAACAACGCGCGGATGAGGTCGATATGCGTCTGCACGGGGAATCCGGGTTCGGGTTCGAGCGGGTTCAGCCCAACCGGGGCCGCGTGTGGATCCCCGGGCCGGATCACCGTGACGACATCGTCGATCCGACCGGCCATGCGCGCGTATTCGGCCTTGGCCGGTTCGATGACCAGCCAGGGAATTCCCCTGCCGTGCAACCCTTCCAGGAGATGCCGTACCGTCTGCGACTTTCCGGATCCGGTAGCCCCGGCCACGAATGCATGGCGGTTCAGCGTGTCCAGGGAGACCGAGAATTCGCCGACTTCCTGGTCGGCGCTGTCGAGGACGACGCCGATGCCGACCTCGCCGGGGCGTTCGGGTGTCTGATCGAAGACCGGTGGTTCGATCACCCGGATACCCGCAAGTTCCCGGCGTGGTGGCCGTGCGAGTGCGGCCACCAGTTCGCTGGTGGCCGTGAAGGGAGCGGCGAACTCGTCGGTGGCGTTCTCGTGCGCGGCGAGCGCACCGGCCAGGTCGAAGCTTCCGGGCAGCGGTCGCACCGTGTAGGGAAGTTGGTCCAGGTCTGACGAACTGCACAGCAGGCGAGCGGCCTGCTTCGCGCTCGCCAGGTCCGTGCCACCGACGAGAATGCGCACCGACCACAGGCCGGCGGCATGCGCTCGCGCCAGTTCCCGGAAGCGGGCTTCGCCGCGCAGCAACGCAACCCGATCGGATTCGACATTCTCGCGCCGCCGCAAACCGGGCAGTTCCCGGTTCAGCCGGGCGAGTTCGGCATCGACGGCCGCAGTCGGGAGCGGTTGGGCCACCACCAGCCAGGCGAAACCGCCGTTGATGTGCGCGACGTAGTCTTCGAACCCGCCCCGGCCGGGGGCTGTGGTCTCGGATCGGCCCTGTGGACCCCACAGCGGATCGGAACGGCCCGCACAGCACATCCAGACCGGAAACGACGCCCATTCGCGGACGAGTCGACCGGCCGGCATCCGCTGGCCCCGGCTGCCCGGCGGGTACAGCACCGGCAGTTCGGTTCCGGCACTGCTTCGTTCGACGCTGGGATCGACCGGGCGGCCACCGTGCAGCACGCGCAGCTCCCGGGTGCCGGGCAGACGATCCCACGCGATGGCGAGAGCGCCGTCGTCCAGGTCGCCGAGTTCCGCATGCGCGGCGGTGAGCCCGGCGAACAACTGAGCCGCGATCTTGGTGTCGGTCAGATCCTCGCGTTCGACATCGTTCGGCTCGGCGTACAGGCGTGGTGTCGCGGTGATGCGGTGGAATTCGAATCGGTCCAGGCTCGGTGCCGCGCTCATCGTGGTGTCGTGGACCTCCCTACCAGGCGACGCTGTGCAACGCGGACACGCGCTGCATCGGCCCGACTACTCAGATGCGAGTGGTGGTGCGTTCGGTTCGTCCCACCGCCGCGAACCGACCCCCGCGCCGATCGCATCTGTGTGGTGAACGAAAGGTCCACGCAGAGAACCGGGTAGCGATTGAACAGCATGTTGGCCGAGCGGCTCTTCGTCGCTCGGGAGCGTTGGGGGTGGGAGTTCCGGGAGCCGGTCGAACAGGCTTCCGGCACCGACCTGATGCCGGAGTTCGTGGAGCCGGAACCGGTGTCCGCCGAGGTCATGGTCGAGCGTACGCAGCGGCGGTCGCAGTCGGTGCGGGGATTGTGGACCCGGCTGAAGATCAGCGGTGTCGTGCTGGTGGTGGTTCTCGTCGTGCTCAGCGGTGACGAGACCAATGACCTCGATCCGGACGGGACCTACTTCTTCCTCACGCTGCTGGTCGTGATCGGTTTCAGCTTCGGGCCGGTGGTGCTGTCCTCGGCCGCGGTGCGTAGCGGACAGCCGACGGTGCGCCGGCGACGTGCGCAGCGCCGGCATCGGGCGGCGCTGCGTGCCTGGGAACAGCGGCAGGCGCACCGCCGGGAGCTGTCCGCCGAGCAGGCCGGTTCGCGGTGGCAGCCGGTGGATCTGCGGTCGGGGGCGACGCGAATCGACGTGTTCGGCGGCTCCGGCCACGGGTGGGCAAGTCTGCTCACGACTTTCGGCGCCTCGGCGCTGCGGTCCGGCAGCGCCGTGGTGATACTCGACTTCACCGACGAGGACGTCGCCAACGCCCTGGGCCGGTGCACGGTGCAGGTGGGACATCGCGCGGTCAAGCTCGACTTCCCCGCCGACCTCGAGATCGGGGGACTGCTCGACGGACTCTCGCCCGATGACGTCGCCGAGATCCTGGCCGCGTCGATCCGGCCCGTCCAGTCCCCTTCCGAGCAGGAGGACCTCCGCGCTCTGGATGCCGAATTACTGGAACTGGCCGCGGCACAGCTGCAAACGACGATCACCCTGGAACGCCTGTCCCAGGCATTGAGTGTGCTGCGCCGCACCTACCGATCGGCGGGCAGCACCGCGTTGTCCGAGGACGAGACGCGGCGCTTGGTCGAGGTCGCCGACGCCACCGGAGAGTCGGATCGCAATCTGCAGTTCCTCGCCTCGGAGCTGGGCCACCTCGCGCGTGCGGCCGCCCGCGCCGAATCGGGCCCGGCACCGCACCGGCCGACGCCGCGGACCTGGTGGGACGAGCCAGGATTGGTGGTCGCCACCTGCAGCAGCCCGCACGCGCGGCGTCGCCGCACCATGCAGCGGGTGCTGTTCGAACGGGCACTGCACGAACTGAGCGGGCGGTCCGGCCGGGCGCGCGACCGGGTTCTCGTCGTCGCGGGCGCCGATTGCATCGGGCGCGAACGGCTCACGGAAATGGCATTGCAGGCTCGCCGTGGCGGCACCCGATTGGTCTTCGTCATGGAGCGACTGCACGGGGATCTGCGCGAGCTGATCGGTACCGCGCACAGCGCGGCGATCCTGATGCAACTGGGGCACGACCAGGATGCGGCGGCAGCGGCGGAATTCATCGGCCGCGACCACAAATTCACCCTCAGCCAGCTCACCGTCGAGTTCGGCAAGCAGGTCAACTGGTCGGAGTCGGACGGCGTCAACAAGGGCTACGGCGATTCCGGCACCAAGGGCGGCTCCCGGCAATGGAACGAATTCATCGATACGCAGAAATCGCGATCGGTGACGGACTCCCGCAATATCGCATGGAGCCGCACCACCACGGTGGGCGGCGGCACCAGCGAAGGCCGCGGCGAGGTGACCGCGCGCGAATACGAGTTCATCGTCGAGCCCACCCGTTTCCAGGCGTTGCCCCCGACGGCGTTCTGCCTGGTCGAACCGGCCGGTGAGCAACGGCGGATCGTATTCGGCGATTGCAATCCCGGACTCGTTCTGCACGACCGCATTTCCCGTGAACTCGACAGTCCAGCGAGGACCAGATGACATCCGACGCGATCGAGCAATCGGCCGAGCCGCACGCAGTCGCCGACGCGGCTCCCGAGACCGACCTCGTGCACGCGCTGTGCGAGCTCACCGCGCAGGTGCGCCGGGAACACGATCGGGCCCGTGCCCGGGAAGTCGTGATCGACCGGCTGCATCAGGAGAACCAGGCACTGCGCCGCGACCAGATCGATTCGATGCTGGTCCCGGTGCGCAACGGGCTGTTTCGACTGCACGATGCGCTGTGCCGCGAGGTGGGCCGCTGGGCACCGGGAACTCCGCCCCCGGTCGAAGCGGTGCGCGATCTGTTCGACGCCTTCGCCGATGACGTGCGTGAACTGATCGAACGCACGGGCGTGCAGCCCTACGACGTGGCGCCGGGGCAGCGTTTCGATCCGGTCCGGCACCGCGTCGGACGCCGGATGGACGTCGATGATCCGGAATCGGACGCGTGCGTGCTGGAGGTGACGGCGGTCGGATTCGAACGCGGTGACCGCGTCGTGCGGCCCGCGCAAGTCGTGGTCGGTCGATTCGTCGCCGATCGAGAACAGTAAACGCCCTCTAGCGAACGGGAATTCACATGGCAGTGTTCGGAATCGACCTCGGCACGACCTATTCGTGCATCGCCTATATGGATGACGTCGGCCGCCCAGCGATCGTGCGCCTGTCGGAGGGGCGCGACATCCTGCCGTCGGTCGTCTATTTCGAATCGGCCGAGGACATCACGGTCGGCGCCGCGGCCAAGGAGTCGGCGTTGATTCAGCCCGACCTGGTCGTCGGTCTCATCAAGCGGGAGATGGGAAACGAGTACAAGACGCCGGAGATCCATGGCCGGCGGTACTCCCCGGAGGAGGTTTCGGCCTACATCCTGCGCAAGCTCGCGGCGGAGGCCGAGCAGTTCTCCGGGCACGAAGTCCGTGACGTCGTCATCACCGTCCCCGCGTATTTCGGTGCGGCCGAACGCGAGTCGACGCGGCGCGCGGGCGAGATCGCCGGACTGAATGTCATCGATATCGTCAGCGAGCCCGTCGCGGCCGCGGTCGACTACGGTGTCGTCAGCGGTGGCACCGATGCCGACATCCTCGTCTACGACCTCGGCGGCGGCACGTTCGACACCACGGTGATCAGTATTCGTGGCGGCGACATCCAGGTGGTGTGCACCGACGGCGACCACGATCTCGGTGGCGCGGACTGGGACCGCAGGCTTGTCGAGTACTTCGCCGAAGAGTTCCGGGCGGGTCAACCCGATGCCTCCGACCCGCTCGAGAGCAGCGAGGTCGAGCAGGATCTGCTGAAACTGGCCGAGGAGGCGAAGCAGATGCTGTCCTCGAAGAAGGAGTTGACGCGCAAGATCCTGCACGACGGCCGCCGGGTCGACGTCACGCTCACCAGGCAGGGCTTCGAGGATCTGACCCGCGACCTGCTGGACCGCACCATTGACATCACCAAACGCACCGTCGAAGAGGCGGCGCGGCGGGGTGTCTCGTCGTTCGACAAGGTCCTGTTGGTCGGTGGATCCACCCGCATGCCGGCCGTTCTCACGCGGCTCACCGAACAGTTCGGCTTCGACGTCAAAGTCCATGACCCCGATCTCGCCGTGGCGAAGGGGGCCACCCGCTACGCCTTCGAGGAGTCGTTCCGGCACGCGGTCATCAGCGGCGACACCGAGAAGGCGAAACAACTGGCGGCGGAGGCGGGTTTGTCCGCGGCCGACGAACAGGTGATCGCGCAACGCCAGATCCAGACGGTCGCCTCACGGAGCTTCGGCATGGAGGCAACCGACAAGACGACCCGGATCAAACGTGTCCATCACCTCATCCACGGCAACGATGTGCTGCCGACCGAGGCGACCCAGCCGTTCTACACCCTGGAAGACGGCCAGACCAGGATCCGGGTCCGGGTGCACGAGCAGGCCGGGGCGCGCGAATCCGACAAGCTCGAGAACAACGCCTGCATCGGTGAGGGTGATGTCGCCATACCGCCGGGCAAACTCGCGGGCTGGCCGATCGACGTCACCTTCGGGCTGGCGAAGAACGGCACCCTCGATGTCGTCGCGATCGAGCGGGAAACAGGCGCCCGGCTCGATCTCACCATCGATGTCGGCGGGATGACCGAGGACGAGGTCGAGCAGGCACGGCAATCGGTGTCCGCGGCGGCGGTCAGCTAGACGAGGCACCGCCGTGGATTTCGACGAAAAGCGCTACGTGGAGGAAGTGCTCACGCCCGCGCGGCGGGCGGGCAATCTTCTGCCCGCACTCGAGCAGCGGTATCAGATCGGGGATCTCTCGGGACGACGGATCGCCGAGCGGGCCGACGAGGTGCGGGCCGCGTGGCGACGGGCCAGGAAGAAGGCCCAGTACGCGGTCCTCGTCGATCGTATGATGGCCGAACACGCCGATCTGGAGGCGATTTTCGCCGCGGCGCGGGCGGGCGACGATTCGGCGATCAAGGCCGCGATCCGCGCGGAACGCGAAGAGCTGAGTTCCCGGTCGCGCGGCTTCGGTGAGGCGGTCACGGCGGTCGCACGAGTGACCGGACGGGTGGCGCCGGCGATTGTCGAACAGCTGGCGCGACAGCACGGGCTCGTGCGCGAGTCCGCCTTCGCTACGGCCGGCGCGCTGCCGGATGTTCGGATCGGTGAGCCCGACCTACTGCCTGCCGTGCCGCCGATCCGAACCTTCGGGACCTACAGTGACGCGCTGCGTGTCCTCGATCATCGCCATACCGTCGACTTCGTCTTCGAGGAGCGGCATCAGGCGATTTCGGTCTTCGACCGGTTCGCGGTGGGGCGGCGCGCCGGGCTCCGGATCGATGATGCCCAGCTCGAGCGGGTGCGCCGAGCCTGGGAGGAACGCCCACGCGATCATCGGTCGACGCACGCGGACACCGTTCGAGTCGCTTTGCATGGTGTGGTCGCCGAAGGACACGACGCGATCCTGAAGCTGCTCCAGTACGAGATCGCCGAATATGTGCGGGACCGGCGCCGTAGCCGGACACCGGAGGATCGGCTGCTCGAATACCTCGTCGGCGACCTCGGTATCGATCGCGCCGACGGCAAGCGTGTCGTGTTCGCGGTGATGCACGAGGACCTGGCGGTGGGGGCGAGTCCCCTGTTCGCGCAGTTGCAGGATCTCATGGCCGCGGGCGAGGTCTACGCGGCGGCGCAGCTGGTCGCCAACTCCGCGCCGGTGCCCCCCGACGCGCAGACCATCGCGACACTGGCTCGTGAGCGCGTCGCGCAGGCCGAAGAATTGTGTGCGCGAATCGAACCCGGCCGCGCCGATCCGGTGACGGTCGATCTGCACTGGGGTCTGTGGAAGCAAGCGCAGGACCTCGCCGCGGACCTGCCGGCGCTGCCCCGGCTCGCCCGGCTCTTGGCACCGGCGCCGGTGACGGATGTGGTTGCGGCGCAGGCAAGTAACGGTGTCGTGGTGACGTGGCGGGGATCGCGGTCGCAGGCCGGGGAGATCTCCTATCGCGTGCTGGTGGGGCGAGATCGCGCGCCGAGCACCGAGCTCGAGGCGGAACGGACAGTGGGCGAGACCGGCACTCGATCCGTGCTCGACGGCGCACCGCCGGTGAACTCGGCGCTGCATTACGCGGTGCTCGCAGAGCGGGACGGCATCGCGTCCACGCTGGCGGTCGCCTCGCCGATCGTGCTGCGGCCCGAACCGGACGGTATCGGGTTGCAGACCCACGACCTGACGGTATCGGGACGCTGGACCATCGCACCCGAAGCCGACCGGGTTGTGGTTCGGCGCCGGGAGGTCGGCAGAGACGACACCGGAGTCGAGATTCCCTGTCAGCGGGACGGATTCCTCGACCGGGGCGTGCGCAACGGAATCGCCTACCGCTACCACATTTCCGCGGTCTATCTGGACGGTGACGGCGCGGAGACCCGCACCGCGGGGACGTTCCACACGGTCCAGCCGTCCAGCCCGCCCGAGCCGGTGCGCGAACTCGACTTCGATGTCGACAACGGCCGGCTCGACCTGAGCTACACCCAGCCGGCGGAGGGGGTCGTCCAATTCTTCGGTTTCGAGTCGGGTGTGCCGTGGCCGTTCGGCGCCGGTGTTCCGATCGCCGAATTGACCGCCGCGGGACGCCGATTGCCTGGACGCGCGGGATCGCGCGGGATGACCCTCGAGCTGCCGGACCGCGCGCTGCGTGTGGTCGCGGTGAGCATCGGCGGGGAGTCGGCGGTGATCGGCGCCGATATCGAGTACCTGCCGTTGGCCCCGCTGCGCGGGCTGCGTGCCGGCGGTGCCGGCGATCAGGTCACGGTCAGCTGGCATTGGCCCGAGGAACTGGCCTCGGCCTCGGTCGAATGGTGGAACGGGGACCAGCGCCGGCTGATCACCGCGAGCAGGGCGCAGTACGAGCGTGACGGTGCCATCCGATTCGACGTCGACCGGAGCCGGGCGACCGTGGTCGCGGTGCGCCCGATCGCGCGGCTGGGCGGTATCGACCGGGTCGGTGCACCGCAGCGCGCCACTGTTCCCGCCATATCCCGGGTGTCCTACACCCTTACCGCCCAGGGGCTGCCCTGGCGGCGCGAGCTGGTTCTCGAACTGCGGTCGGCGACCAGCGTGTCCGGTGTCCGGTTCATCCTCGGGCAGCGGGCGGGCACGGTCATGCCGGTGCTGGTCGAGCAATGCGCCCGGGTGCTCGAGCTGGTCGTCGATATCGCCCCGGACGCGCCGGTGCGCCGGGTGCTCTCGTTGCCCGCCGGACCGAAACCGTTCTGGCTGCGCGGATTCGTCGAAGGTGACGCTGTCGAACTGGCCGACCCGCCAGTGGATCAACTTCGGAGGGGCCGACGGTGAGACCCAAACGCAGTGTCGCCGCGCGGGCCGCACTGACCTGCCCGTACTGTTTCGGCTCCGCGTCGCTGGAGGAGGTGAAGTTCCGGTGTCGCGGCCAGGTGGCCGGTCAGCGTGGGTGTGCGGACGTGCCGGATAGGGCGTTCGCGACGTTCAAGCGGCTACCCGCACCGGAGTTGATGGCGCCGGTGTTCGCGGCGGACGGCCGGAATTCGCTCGCGATCTGCCCGGAGTGCAGGCTCGAATCCGCGCACCGGGTATGCCCGCACTGCCACAGCAGATTGCCGGGGCAGTATGTGGACACACCGGCCCGGATCGTCGCACTGATCGGAGCCAAGGAGTCGGGGAAGAGTACCTACATCGCGACACTGATCCACGAACTCAAGAATCGGGTCGGCAAGGAATTCGGTTTGTCGCTCGCCGAGTGCGATGACACGACCCGGCGGCGCTATCGCGAGGAATTCTTCGATCCGCTGTTCGGTGCGCGAACAATGGTCAAGAGCACCCAGTCCACGGCGGTGGGCCTCAATCATCCGCTGCTGTACACCATCACCGGCGGCCGTGAGCGTCGGCGCTGGGGGCGCAACCCCGCCGTGACGATGGTGTTGTTCGACAATGCCGGGGAGGATTTCACCAGCGAGGATGCCGTCGCTCGCAATCTCGCCTACCTGGGCGCCGCCGACGCGGTGATCTTCCTGGTCGATCCGAGCACGCTGCGGGATGAAGCCGGGTTGGACGTGATCGCACGGGTAACCGAGCATCTGCGTGCCCACCATCGGGTGAAAAGCGGTGCGCTGCTGCCTGTTCCGATCGCACTCGCCCTATCCAAGGCGGACACCTTGCGTTCGGACCTGCCCCGCAACTCGCGTCTGCTGGAGCCCCGGCCGGCCTCAGGCATCCTCGACGGCGCCGACCGCAACGCGGTGCACGAGGAGATTCGCGCGCTACTGGATATCTGGCAGGCCCGGCAACTGGATCTGTTCATCTCACACAACTATCGACGGTACGGATTGTTCGGCCTCTCGGCCCTGGGCAACGCCCCGATCGATCAGACGGTCGACCCGGTCGGCGTGCAGCCGCATCGCGTTGAGGATCCCGTGCTGTGGCTGCTGCACGAATTCGGCATGCTGCCCGCGACGAAGGGGTGAACGAGGATGGTCAAGCAACTTCAGTTCTCCTCGGTGGAACGCGGGCTCTCCGGCCATTCGGGGTTCCAATACGTCGCGGCGAGCCCGGCGGTATCGGACGAAGAGAAGCGACTTGTGCTGCCGCACATGACCTATCGGCCGCCACCGGAGCTGGCGGCCCGGCCCGACGCCGCGGACCTCGCCGGATTTCCGGTCGCTCTGGGCTACCTGTCCGGCGGCCCGCGTCGCACCATCACCCAGACCCGATATCTGGGCAGGGACTATTCGGGGCGGTACGGGAATTTCCTCGCGCACGCGCTGATCATCGACGGTGACGAACTCGAGGGCATTCGCCCGATCGAACTCTGGCGCTCGCCGATATGGCCGCAATCCGTCGCCGAGAACGCGGTGTTGCCGGAGCTGGCAGAGATCATGCCGAACCCGGACCTGAGCCCCGACGTGATCGCGCAGCACCTCGATGCGCGCGGACCCGACGCCTACACGCTCTTGGGCTCGCTGCTCGACGCGGTCCAGGACAGCCTGGCTCGCAATGTCGGTCGAATTCTGCTCACCGCCGTCGACACGGACGAGATCGCGTTGTGGATCGCGGCACTGTTCTATTCGCTGCCCGCGACGAGCACGGACGAACTGAGCTTCCTCAGTTACTCGGCGGACCCGGATGCCGCGCAGTATCGCCTGGTGGGCACCACGCCGGGCATCTGGGCTACTGCGCGCCCCCGGGGCCGCGTCTTCCATCTCGATATGTCCGATGTCGCGGAGATCGATTCCACGGCGTGCAGCCCGTTCGCGACCGCCGTGGTCCGGGCGTGGCGGGAGCGAGATCTCGAGGCCATCGACACGCTGATCGAGATGTCGGAGGCGGGGGCCGAGGTCGAGGTCGAGGTGGGGTCCGCCGCACAGCGCGCGGCGGCCCGCCATGATCCACGCTGTCGCCTCGACGCCGTCGATCAGGCAGTGCGGCGCTACCACAGCGGTGAACTGTCCGGCCGGGACCTGGCGGCGAGCGTGGCCCGGCTGTGGGACGGCAATCCGCCGAGCGCACGCGAGAGCCTCGATGTGCTCGAAGTCCTCGACCGCGATATCGCATACCAGCCGGACGTATTCGCCATGCTGGGCCAGGCGCTCGCATCGGGCCTGGCCGACGCGCGCGCGAGCGCGCAATTGGCGCGGGCGGTCCTCGATCTGTCGCGCACCGCGGCGGTCGGCGAGCGGGACCGCTGGTCCGATCAGGCCATCCACTGCGACGCCGAGTTCGTGCTCGCCGTCTGGGAGGTCTGCGAGGCATTCGACGCCGACCTCGATCCCGGGGCCGCGATCGAGTCGGTGTACCAGCTCAGGCGGCACGCTTCCCCGCTGCTGAGGCAGCACGCCGACCGTGCCCTGGCGGGTCTACTCCGTTCCTACGATTCGGCGTTCCTGGCCCAGCTGCTGGCCGAGATGGCCCCGGGGTTTCGATGCGATATCGCCGAGGTGTGGATCGAATCGACCAACCTGCACGTGGATCCGCATTTCTTGGCGGAGACGATTCTGCGCTTCTACCGACTCGGGCAGACCGAGGGACAGTTCGAATACCACCTGCGGAATCTGTTCGGTACCCGGTCGGCGAAGCACCGATGTGAACGCTATCTCGGTCAGCGTGACCCTGGATTCGTTACGGAATTCAACGATCTGCTGCGTGGTCGCCGCGCGCACAACGCCGCCGAGCCGGGGCATTTTCTAAGGAAGTTCACTCGTGAAAGATGACCGATGGATCGTGTGGCTGCTGATCGCGGGGTTCGGCGTCTGCGTCGCGGTCATGTTCTTCATGCTGCAGATCGCGTTGGTTCCGATCATCGGGTGCGTGGCACTGATCGGTTTCGCCGGCGTGACGATCCTGCACTATGTGAACGAGACCCGGATCGTGCTGGGCGACCGGACCAAAGCCGGAACGGAATTGCCGCCCTATCGTCGGCGTGCGGACAAGGACTCCGGTGAACCCGCTTACCTCGCCTATCCGATCAGACAGCTGTGGCAGGACCTGGCGCGAATCGGCGGCAGCGCGTGGGAAGAGACCAGGCTCGCGGCCCGAGCGGGCTTCGATCGGCTCGACCTCGGTGTGGTGCCGGTGCTCGTCCTGCTGCCGGCCTTGGTCGCGATCGTGGCCGGCAGCGTCGCCGGAATCATGTCCGCGTATCTGTTGATCGCGGTCTTCCTGACGCTGCTGCTGATGGTGGGCGGGTCGGTGTGGCTGGTGGCCTGGAGCGCGGTGAGCGCGATGGAATCCCTCGTCATGGTGTGGCGGGGGATTCGCCAATCGTGTCCCTACGCGGGCTGCTATCGAGCGATCGCGCTGCCCGCCTACGATTGTGCGGGCTGTCAGCAGGTGCATCGACGGTTGCTACCCAATCGGTTCGGCTTGCTGCGCCACGATTGTCGTTGTGGCACTTCGCTGACCACGACAGTCCTCTTCGGGCGGCACCGGGGCGCCGCGGCGGCGGTCTGCCCGCACTGCGACCGTCGACTGCCCCGGCGCATCGGCCGGGTGCCGATTGTCGCCATCCCGGTCGTGGGCGGCACGGCCGCGGGCAAGAGCACGTTGATCTGCCTGTCGGTGGATTCGCTGCGGCACACGCTCGACAGCGCCGGCGCCCGCATGACCTTCGGTGAACAAGCACAGCAGTCGGCGTTCGAAGCGGCACGAGCGGCACTGCGCGACGGGGGATCGGTGCTGAAGACCGTGCAGCGCATGCCGGACGGCCTGATGGTCGACATCGACTCCGGCGGTCGCTCGGACCGCATTCTCTACGTCTTCGATCCGGCGGGCGAGTCCTATGTCGACGCTGCCGGGGTCGAAGCGCAGGGCTACCTGGAGCACGCCGAGGGACTTCTGATCGTGGTCGACCCGCTCGCGTTGGACGGGGTGGCACGCGTGCTGACACCGATGGAACGTGAGCAGATCAGCCACGCTGTCGGCGGCCCGCAGGGCATGCCCGAGGTGGGATTGCCCGATGTCATCGTCGGACGTCTGCTCGATGCGCTGCGCTCGCGCTCCCGGCTGCCGAGGCTGCGGCGTATCGCCGTGGTGGTGAGCAAGGCCGATGCGCTGATCGATCATGCGGTGGGACAGGACCTGCGGACGGGGGAGTCCGTGCGCAGCTGGCTGGAACAGGTCGGCTGGGGAAACAACGTTCGTTTGCTCGAACAGAGCGCGACGGAGGTCAGGTACTACCGATCCGGGCTCGATCCGGGCAACTCGGCCGGTGCCGATCCGCTGCTGTGGCTGGGCCAGGTACGGCCCGCAACCGCGGCCCCGGTGTCGATGCCGCCCGCGAGCGCGGCAGTCAGCGGCCTGCCGCGGGGCTACAGGCACGGCCGAAAGGCGTTGTATGTCATGAGTATCGCCGCGGCGGTGTGCGCCGCGGTGCTTGTTCTCGTGGGTGGAGTCGTTGGTGGCCTGAACGGAGGACTGATCGCTACCCGGGCGGTCTGGGGGACGGTCGAACAGAACAGAGCAACCGACGCTCCCGACCTGTGCGATGCGAGCGTCGATCCGGAGTGCTGAGCGGACAGGTGCTCACGCCTGCCGTTGCGCGTCTCGGGCGCGCGCGGCGGCCTCGTCCACGGGGTCCGGCGCGAGCAGGCTCTCCGTGAACGCGGACTCGCCGGCCGTGGCGACCCATCGCATGCCCAGCCGGTGGGCCTGCTCCAACTGCGGTGCGGCCCGGACACATTGGCGGGCCGCCTGCTCGAGCAGGCTCGCGGTCCGTGCGGCGGCCGCCGCGGGCACGTAATCGGGCGAGTCGATGTCGGCGCGCGCCGCCAGACTGCGTGCCGAATGGGCGAGCAGGTCGAGCCGTCGCGCGATCGAACGCAACCGGTCGGCCGACTCCAGGCCCGCGCGCAGGCATTCGGTCAGCTCATCGGTGATCCGCTTCAGCTCGGACATGGTCAGAGGTTGTCGCCGAAGGACCGCGCGGCATTGCCCGCCTGCTGCAATGTCGCCGCGGCGCTCTTGGTCGTGCTCGAGGCCGATTGCAGGATTTCGATGATCTTCTTGTCCTCCCGTTTGGAGGCCCCGGAAATCAGCCGCTCCACTTCGCTGATCTGCTTGGAGAACTTTGCCTCGAACGCCGCGATCTCCGCACTGACCTTCTTGGCGTCGGCGGCGAGGCGGTGCAATTCGGACCGGAGATTCTGCAATTGAGCCATGATTTTCCTTTACAAGGCGAGGAGGACGAGAAGAGTAAGGAGCAATACCGCGGCGATGACGCCCGCCGCGACCAACGGCCACGGAAGTTCCGACCGTTGCGGGACCTGGGGCACCGGTGGTGGTTCGACCGGCGCGGGCGCGACCGGCGCGGGTACGACGATCTGCCGGCGTTCTTTCCGGCGACGCGCTTCGGCAAGGCATTTGGTCGCGTGCCGCAAATGCTCGGTCAGCAGATCGCAGATCTGGACGACCTCGGCGATCGTCTTCGGTTCGGGCAGGGTGATGGTCGGCGGTGGTGTGCTGCGGTCGCCGACAACCTGCGAGTCGGCGCTGCGGGCCAGGGCGGCCAGCTCGCGCAGCCGTTGATCGAGCCGCTCACGCTTCTCGATGCTCGCCCGTAACAGCTTGTCCGCGTTCTGGATACGTTTGGTTCTGGTGTCGGTGATCGCCCGCCGCTGACCGGCGGTCATGTTCGGTGCGTCGGCCAGCGCGCGCAAAGCCTCGGCATAGTGATTCCATGGATCGGTCATCACACGCTCCGCACGATGGCCGAGGCTTCGGTCGGGGTCGGAGCGACGAAGGTGACCACAGCGCGGGGCTCGTCGGCCATGCCGTCGTTCAACAGCCCGCGAAACGGCCGCGGTGCCCACACGGTGCCGGATCCGCAGATCTCGCGGATGCCGTCGAGCGGGTGCCTCAAGAACAGATGCGCACCGACACCGTGGTTGTATCCGAGTTGGTCGACACAGGATTTCAAACGGTTCCACCAGCCGAGCAGGAACACACCGACCGTCGCGCCCTCGGTGACCACTGTCTGCAGGGCATCTCGGGCGGTGCCGCCGATCCCCGCGTCGAGCCGGACGGCTCGGTGTAAGCCGAAGGCGAGCAGGTGGATGGGCGGTTCGGTGCCATCACGCGACGCGATGCGTTCCGCCAGGTCGATCAGGGTCGCGGAGACCTCGGCTCGTCCGACGATGTCGACATCCGCGCCCAGGTTGCGCATCGTGCGCAGCAGGGTGTCGCGTGCCCGCGAGATCTGCGGGTCAGCGGGCAGCAGATCCAGGAACAGAAAGCGGTCGCCCGCACCGCGCGCCGAGATCGCAAGGGAGACAGCGGCACCCGACAACACGCCGAGCGCGGTCGCCGCGTCGTCTCCGAGGATCACCAGTCCCGCACCCGGTTCCGGCCGGAGCTCGAACGCGACGGGGGTCTCCTCGACGCTCACCGGGAGCCCCAGCCACAGGCGCCGGCTCTCCTCGCCGGTACGCAGCGTGTCATGATGCCGGCGGACGGTGTCCAGTAGCGCCGCCGGATCCTCCTGGGAGAAGATCCGCGGCGGGGGAGTCGGCGCGGTTCGCCACAGCTCCAGGCGCAGGTCGGCGAGTTCGGACTTGTCGGCATGCGCGATCAGGACTTCCTTGTTCGCGTCGACGGCGCCCAGGCTGTCGTTGACGATCGCCTGGCCCCGGAATCGCAAACCGGCAGCCGCGGTGTTGCGCGGGGACAACAGTTCCTGCGAGTCGTTCTCGCTGGTGCGCAACACGATTCGGTAGGGGACCTGATTGAAGATCGCGTCGCGTTTGACCGCGAGCCGTTGGATTCCCTGCAGCGTCTGGGTCGCCAGAACCAGGTGGATGCCGTACGCCCGCCCCTGCCGGACCAGCTTCTCCAGGAGTTCGGTGGCTTCCACGGCGATCTCGTCGTCCTCGCTCAGCAGCGTCTGGAATTCGTCCAGGACGAGCAGGATTCGCGGCGGTCGCCGTTCGACGTCCGGTGCCAGGCTCGCGATATCGGTGATGTTCCCGAGTTCGCGGAACAGCGTGCTGCGCACCTCGAGCTGTTGTGTGACGTGGCGCAGCACCGCGAGCCCGAATTCGCGGTCGGCGAAGACACCGAGCACCCGGGCGTGGGGCAGCCAGTAGTTGCGGTCCGGCCCGGGGCCGAGCACCGAGAACTCCAGTCCCTGTTTGAAATCCAGCAGGTACATCTCCAGGTCCCGCGGTGCGTACGCGGCGGCCAGACCGTGGATCAGAGTCAGCAGCAGGTTCGACTTACCCTGGCCGACCGCACCGCCGATGAGCACGTTCGGCAGGGGCGGATTGGAACTGCGGAGGCGGAGTCCGGTCGGTTCGCCCTTCTCGTCGAGGCCGATATGGACGTGCAGTTCGTCTTCGACGCGAGCCAGCCTCCGGGCCGGAGGCACCAGCACCTCGGAGAGCGACACCGAGTCCAGGGCGGCCCCGGCCGCTGCCGTCGCGACCGCCGCCGCGACCGCCGCGCATTCCCGCGCACCCGGCGCGTTCTCGTGCTCGATCCGCACCGACGGCAGAACGGTGCTGGCCCATCCGGTGCCCGACCCGGTGATACCGGACAGCTGGTCGGTCACCTCGGCGGGGACGACATCGGGTGCGGGCACCACCTCGGTGTTGTGCTGCACGAGCACGAAGACCCCCCGTCCGGCCGCGGAGGTGACGACGCGTTTCACCTCCTGCTGTAGGCGGGCGTCGATACCGGCTGGATAGTCGAGCAGGACCAGCACCCGGAAGCTCTCGGTGAGACGACGATTCTCGCGCTGCATCTGTTCGAAGGACTGATAGCCGAACTGATTGAGCCGGTCCGCTCGCCGGGAGATGGTGGCGACCAGATCCTTGATGTGGGTTTCGAGTTCGGCGGTGGAGGTCATGGTCGGCGGCAGGATCTCGGCGGCTCGGTCGTCCTCGCGCAGACCGCCGAACGCACCGAGCGTTCCGGAGAGGTTCGGGTCGAAGCAGCTGATCTGGAGCCGGCCGGGTTGGGCCGAGCTGATCAGACGCAAGACGACGCCGCGGAGGAAATCCGCGGTACGGGCCGGGTCGCCGCTGACCGACCAGCCGCGGGCCGACAGCAGCGGCAGTGCTACCGGGACACCCCGCCAGCTACCGGCGCGCAGGTGGGTCGGCAGCCCGATGCCCACGAGGTCGGGTGACCTCCATTGCGCGGAATCGAACGGCATCCCCGCACCACCCGGGCACAGCTGGTCGAACATGCGGGTGGCGAGCGTCTCAGCCGCTCGAACCGCCTGTGCCGACGCCGCGTCGAGCTTCTGGGCGGCCAGCTGTGCGGCCGAGTTCGCCGCGGCGGCTTCGGTATCTCGTTGCCGCTGCGCGGTGGCGACGATCTCGGCGCCGACCCGCGCGGCTGCCGTGCGGAATCGGCCGGTCGCCGCGTTCAGCGCGCGGACGCGCCCCTGCCAGCCGGCGATGTCGTCGAGATCGATCCGGTCGAGCGGGCTGTTCATTGCCCGGCGTCCTGTGTGCTGATGACCACCGATGCGGGCCGGAATACCCAGCCGTCATGGCTGAACCCTCGCCGCCGGACAGCGAGCACGCTGTGCTGAGGGGCCTCGGACTCCTGAACTGCCACCGCCTCATGCAGGCTCGGGTCGAAGACGCCGTCGGTCGGAACCTCGCGGACGCCGTATCGCGCCAGGGCCTCGAGTAGTTCGTCCCGGACCGAATCGATGAATCCCGCGTCGCTGCCCGCGTAGTCGTCGAGCCGGCCGATCAGGAGCGCGAGATCGGAGACGAGTGGCTGAAGATACTGACGGAACGGTCCGAGCTCGGCTTGTTTGGTACGTGCGAACAGGTCGTCGATGAGCGCGCGCTTGTCGGTGTCCTCGCGTAGCCGCCGGACGAAAAGGTCACGCAGGTAGCCGATTTCACGAACCAGGCCGTCGACTGCTGTCTCGTCGTGCTGTGTCACTGGATCTCCAATGCCTGCATCGCCGCCCGCATGGCGTCGACCTGCGCGTCTCCGAGATTCAGCGGACGGTCCAGCGGTATCTCGCCGAGGGTGTGGCCGCTGGTCTCGTCGATGATCTCCAGGTGGACCATGCCGTCGATGTCATAGGACATGATGTGGCGCAACGGGGCGCCCCTGGGTAATCCCGGCGGGAGCGGAATCAGCTTCTGGGTCAAGATCGTCACGTAGTCGGGATCGCTGCCTTCCCCTTCGGTGATCTCGGTCTTGACCGTCTCCTGGTTCGGCACGGTCGTTCCGAAGACGGCCTCCTCGGCGCAGGGAATGGTGGAATTGCGGGGAATGATGACGGTGTTGACCAACTGACCGTCGTCGATGACCAGCGTGCCAAGCGATTGGGACGTGACATCGGAGATGGTCAGCGGCACATCCAGTTTCGGCGGAAGTCCGGTATCCACCGCGGCGAGCTGATCGGCGAGAATCGCGGCGCCCAGCGCGACCGCTTCGTCGGGATTGATTCCGGTCTCCGGGGACTTGCCGGAGAGCCGTCGCAGCAACTCGGGGATCATCGGCATCCGGGTCGACCCGCCGACCAGGAGAATGTGGTCGATCTCGGCCCAGCCGACCCCGGCGTCGGCGAGCACCCCTTCGACGATCACCTCGACCTTGTCCAGCAGCGGTTTGGTCAGCTGCTCGAACTCGGTGCGGGTGATCGCGATCCGGTGTGTACGGCCCTTGCCGCTGACGATCACCTGCGTCTTCGCCACCGAAGTCAATGTGCGCTTGGCGATTTCGGCGCGCTCGCGCAAATCCGCCACGGCGACCTCGTCCTCGGTCAGATCCGGACCGCCGTCGGCCTGAACCATACGGTTGATATGCGCCATCAGCTCGTTGTCGAAGTCGTAGCCGCCGAGGTTGCGGTCGCCGTCGGTCGCCTTGACGTCGAAATCGGTTCCGTCGGCCCGCAACAGCGTGACATCGAATGTGCCGCCGCCCAGGTCGAAGACGAACAGCAGACCGTCCCGGCGCTTGGTCACGCCGTAGGCGATGGCCGCCGCGGTCGGCTCGTTGACCAGCTGGAGCACGTTCAGACCGGCGATCGTGGCGGCGTCCTGGGTCGCTTTGCGACGTGCGTCGTCGAAATAGGCGGGCACCGTGATGACCGCGTCGGTGACCGGTTCGCCCAAACGGCTCGCGACCCCCGCGGCGAGCCGTTTGAGGATTGCCGCCGAGATCTGCTCCGGCGTGTACTCCGCGCCGGTCGGATCGATGAACCGCCAATTCGGGTTGCCCATCTCGCGTTTCACGAACTGCACACAACTCGTCGGCATCAGAGCCGCGCTGCGCTTGGCCATCTCACCGACCAGGACATCGTCGGGTGCGCCGATCAGCACCACCGACGGCGTCAGCTGATCGCCGTCCTGGTTCTCGATGAGCGTGGGGTTACCCGCCTGCACCAATGCCGCTGCCGAGTAGGTGGTCCCGAGATCGATGCCGATCGCTTGCATGAAGTGTCCTCGCCGGGTCTGAAAGGTGGTCGAACGTTAGATGCGGTTCGGCGGGTAATCGGTTCGAACCGATTCCGAGCCCGATGGCTTCTCTGTGAGTGACACCAGAACGCTGTTGACCGACGGCCGACTGCTGCGACAACGAAAGGGAACGTCGTTGGACGACTTCTACGATCTGCTCGGTGTGTCACCGTCGGCGTCCGAAGACCTGCTCAGGTCGGAGATCGCTCAGGCGCAGCGAATGTGGATGAAACGCACCGGGCTGCCGGATCTGGAGCGCCGACAGGAAGCCGAGCGAAACGTCCAGCGGCTGGCCGACGCGAAAGCCGTGCTGCTGGATCCGGGGAAACGATCCGAGTACGACCAGCGGCTCGCGGACGCGCAACGGCCGCCGGCATCCACCACGGCCGTCGCGCCGGTGCAGAGTTTCGCACCGGTGCCGCCGCCCGCCCCCGCTCCGGCCTGGCAGCCCGCGCCCCCCGCCTATCAGCCCCCACCGCAATTCGCGGCGCCCGCGCCGATGCCGGCCAACACGATGGTGACGCCCGCGCTGATTCTGTCCTGCGTCGGCCTGGTCCTGTGCCCGATCGGGATGTTCTCGATCGCGGGTCTGGTGCTGGGCGTGCTCGCCCGAAACCAGATCGCGCGCACCGGCGCGGAGGGGCAGGGCAAGGCGATACTGGCGATCGTGCTCGGTGGCGTCGGCCTGGTCGGGTTCGCGCTGGTCACGTTGAGCCGGACGCTGTACATCTGAGGGTGGTCCCGATCGAGTAGGCCGACCACCGTCATGCCGCGAATCCGCCGCGTAGCATCGACGGCTACCGAACCAGGGGGGACGATGACGACGGTCCGAGCCGGTCAGCCCGACGATGTTCTGCTCGATGAGTTGACCGGGGCGGAACAGGGCTGGTTGCGAATGTGCCGGGCGGCGGTGGCCGACGGTCCGGTGGCGGCTCGTGGGCTGCTGGCGCCGCGACCCGAGACCGCGGTGCTGGCCCGAGCCTCGCTGGCACGATGGAAGGACCTCGACAGCGAGGATGATCTGCTGGCGGAGGAAGCCGAGACTCTCGATCAGGACGATCTGCCCATCACCGCGGATCTCTCGGCGGCGCGGGCATTCGCCGAACTCGCCTGCGCGCTCAGCGCGGTGACGTCGGCCGGTGCGGCCGCGACCGCTTTTCTCGACCACGCCGAACGAGCGGGCCTGTGCTCCATGGGCACTCAGCTGTTGCCGGCGGGTGTCCCGCTGACGAGCGAACCCGGCGCCCTCGGTGCGCTGGTACTGCACCTGCTCGGGCGTGGTGATCGAGCCGCACGCGGATTCGCCATCCTCGCCGCACTCGAGCTCGCGGGGCGGCGACCGGACACGGTGCGTACCACCGAGATCAGTGTGCTGTTCGTCGACGCCTACGACGTCGGGCAGGTCGGTCTGCTGCGGTTGACCCAGGTCGACGGCGGGCCGTCCGGTCTGCATCCGGATCCCGCCCGGATGGGCTTCCTGCAAGCCGATGCCGCGTTCACCGCCAGTCTCGGCAAGGCATGGCAGATCAGCAGGCTCGCGGCGAGCGATGCCTGCGTGCTCTGGTCCGTGACCGCGGATCGTGGCGCGCCGGCCAACGATGTCAACGGCGAATCTCTAGGCGCCGCACTGGCGGTCGCCCTGGACGATCTGGCGCCGCGCTATCGGTGGTTGCGCCAGCTGCGACCACGTCGTCTCGACCCACACTGCGCGGTCACGGCCGGACTGGACGGCAGCAAACTCACCAAGGTGGGCGGCTACGCCGGGAAACTGCAGGCCGCCCAAAGACATTCGCTGCGTGTCGTGGTCGCCGCCGCGGGCAGCGACGACGCCGTCCGGACCGCGCCGCATCACTACACCGGAATCGAATCCGCCCGCACCGTCGACGAGGCCATCGCGCGGACCCGCACGCGGCGAAATCTGACCTTGTGGACCTCGATCCCGGCCGCGGTGCTGGCACTGGTGCTGATCGTCGGTGCCGCCACCGCCGTGATCCAGCAGCGCATCGAGAATTCGGTGGTTCGCGCCGAACTGAGCTCGCGGCTCTATGCCAATGTCGCCCAGCAGACGATCGCCACCGATCCCGCTCTGGCCCAGCAGTTGGCGCTGGCCGCGTACCGGACGCGGTCGACGCCCGAGGCGCGTGCCGCGCTGATCGACAGCACCGGCGCCAACGCGCCGCTGCGCGTGACGCCGCGCTACGGCGACAATCGCGATCTCGTCTTCGTCTCCGACGCCCCGCGCCTGGCGACCACGCATTACGGTGACCTCGTCGTCGTCGGTGAGCAGGACGGTTCGATCGCGCTGACCCGGATCACCGACACCGGTATGGTCCGTTGGCCGCGTTTCGATGCCGGCAGCGGCGCCATCACCGGTCTGGCGCTCAGTGCCGACGAGCGAATGATCGTCGTGGCCGGCGCCGACCGCACCACCCTGTGGGATGTCTCCGATCGCGAACATCCGCGCCAGGCGGGCACGCTCGATACCGGTCTGGGCCAGTCCTGGTCGGCCGCGTTCAGTCCCGATCGGCGCTACGTGGCGGTCGGTCGCCAGCGGATGGTGGGGGCGAACGAGGCCACCGCCAGGCCGGAGGGGATTCTCACCGTCTGGGAGCTCGGCCCGGATCGTCCGGTGCCGGTGTTGCACCGCACCTTCGTCGACGCCACTCAGCTCAGCGTCACGTTCAACGAATCCACCCTGGTAGCAACCGTTCCCACGTTTCCGATGTGGACCGCGCGCTGGCTCACCAAGGTGATCGCCTGGCGCACCGCCGATTTCGCCGCCGGTACGCCGGTGTACGAGGAAGTCCTCGCCGGGAACGACGATCAGGAGGCCCGGTCGGCCGAATTCAGCGCGGACGGCCGGATCCTGACCATCGGGATGAACCCGGGGCAGGTACTCCGTCGTGACTTCACCGATCCCGCGGCGCCCCAGCCCCTTCCACCACTGATCGATACCGAGAACCAGTACTTCGACCTCGCACCGGATCCGGCCGCGCAGCGGGTCATCGCGGTCGGTGGCGACTCCACGGCTCGTGTGCTGGATCCGGAATCAGGCGAGACGATGGCTACCTTCCCCGCGCAGTGGGTCGTGCGGGCACGGTTCCTGCGGGGCGGCCGGTCGGTGGTTACCGGCAGCCTCGACCACGGTGTGCATGTGTTCGATATGGCCGGCGCACCGCTCGAGACCGGGGCGCTCACGACCTACCGGCTGCCCTATGACCAGGCCGACGCACCCGTTGCGGCGCAACCGGCGACGCTCTTCCCTGCGCTGCGGGCGCTCTCGCATACTCCGCTCGATCCCGGCGAAGATACCCGGCACGGTGACCCGCCGGGTATCCCCGACCGTGTCGTGGTCTCCCCGGACGGTACCCGCGCCGCCCGAATCGGCCCGGGCTCACTACAGATCTGGGACATCACCGACCCCGGGCGGCCTCGCCAGATCGGTCTTCTGGACGGCATGGACGTGGACCCCGAAGGGGTCGTGTTCGCCCCGGACGGCGCACTCGCGGTCCAGCACTGGATGCGCAATGCCGTGGAGCTGTGGGATGTGGCGGCCGCTCCACGGTTACGGACGCGGATTCCGGTGGATGTGCCGAGTGCGGGGACCCTGGCCCTGAGTCCCGATGGGCGCCACTTCGTGGTCGGCAGCTATATCAACGGCCGGGTCGCCGCCTACGATCTGCACGCTCCCGATCCCTCGGTGCCGATCGCCGAGGTGGCCCTGGCCCGCTTCGGGGGATATCTGATGGCGTTGGCGCTGAGCGGCGACCGCCTGGCGGTGTCGAGCCTGGGTGGAGTCGAACTCTACGACATCGGCACGCCGGGAAAACCCCGCCGGATCGATCTGCCCAGCGGTGGCGACAATATCGCCGCCACACTGGCATTCGATGCCACCGGCACCCGGCTCGCCGCTCCCGGCTCGCTCGACGTGATCCGAATCTGGGATCTCGCCGACCCCGATCGTCCGCGGCTCTTTGCCGACCTGCACCGCGGAGTGACGCACTGGAAGAAGACCCAGATCGCGTTTGTCGGCGGTGGCCGGATACTTGCCGAGTCCGCCACCGATGGCACGCTGCGACAGTGGCGGCTGGACACCGACGGCATCGCGCGCGACATCTGCGCCAGCGGAACCGCGCCGATCACCTCCCAGGAATGGGCGCGCATCCTGCCGGGCCGGCCGTTCGTGCCGACCTGCCCGACCTGATCAAGACCGCACCCGGGCCAGGAAGCCGACGTAGGCGATGTTCATCTCGGCACTGATCACGCAGTGCAGATCATGGCCGACGACCACCTCGACGTCAGTCTGATGCGCGGTGAGATCGGCGGCCAGCAGCGCGTGCAGCGGGGCCGGTACCACGGTGTCGCGGGTATTGATCATGAGCAGGATCGGCGCGGTGTAGCCGCTGGTGGGTACCTCCGTGTACTCGGTGAGGATGGCGCGCAGCGGTTCGCTGCCGAGTGGACGCGCGAACAACTCGCCCGCACCTGCGGCGCGTGCGGTTTTCTCGGCGATGGTCGTGATGCAGTCACCGGCTATGTCATCGAGCAGTATTCGCCCGCGAGTGGTCAGATAGCTGTCGACCTCGCTGTCCGGACGGGCCGCGCGTAGGCCCGCCAGGAAGGTCATGACGAACCCCGCGCCGAGTTCCAGGTCCGGCACGATCGGGATGCCCGGCCCGAGCAGCGGCAGGACGTGTTCGAGGCCGGACGCGGGATCCACTGCCACCGAACCGCGGTATTCGAGTTCGGGGACCCGGCTCCGGGTCTGGTGCCCGGCCGCCAGCGCGACCTGACCGCCCTGCGAGGTGCCGAGGGCGAACCAGCGCGGGGATAGATCGTCGCGCAGGCTGTGCACCGCGCGCAGGAAGTCCGTCGTCGCGGTGACCTCGGTGTCGATGTGCAGGTAAGGGTGCGGTCCGGTGTCGAAGCGACCCAGGCCGAGGAAGTCGGGCGCGACGACGACGAATCCGTGGTCCACCAGGTAGCCGACCGAACCGTCCTCCATCCGCTCGCCCCATTCGGTGACGTATTCGGCCGGATTCGATTGCGGGCTACACCCTTTGCCGAGCCCCGCGGTGCCGTGCAGATACACCGCGACCGGCCAGCCGCCCGGCGGCGGCGCGCCGGCCGGCTCGTACATGACACCGCTGGCGGGCGCCGGTGAGCCGTCGGGCCCGGTGGTCCAGTATTCGACGATGCTGCTCGCGGCCGCACCGTGGAAACCCGCCGCCTGAGGCAACACCGCGATCACCGTTCCCGACGTCGCCGCGGCAGCCCGCGGTGCGGCGAGCAAGCCGACGACGGCGGCGGAAACCAGCGCCATCGCGACGACGATCCTCTTACCGAGCATGTCGGCCGCCTGGTCGATCAGAGCCCGGCGATGATCGCGTCGCGCAACGGATCACCGGGCTCTAGGGCCTTGGCGACGCGTCGCCACGCATTGCGCCCGGCGGTGAACGATCCCCGCACCGCGTCGGTGACCGCCGCGGCGGAGGGAGATCCCAGACTCGCGCCGCGCAGCACGGAGATCTCGAGGTCTTCGGACATGGTCACCGAGCGGGTGACCAATTGGCCGGTGAGAGCGCCGGTGTCATCGGTGTAGAGCAGCACCAGCAATTCGGCCTCGGAGCCGACCGCGACCCGGATGATATCGCCTGCCGCGGCATGGGTTCCAGAAGACCGCACCGAGATCCGCGTCTGTTCCGGCCCCTCGGGCGTGCGACTGAACTCGATGCCCAGTTCCCGTTCGATCTGCCGCTGGAGTGGACGCTCGGCGTCTCCCTCGGTGGCGGCCGCCAGCGCCGACACTGTCCAACCAGGCACCCGCAGCAGAACGGGCGCACGGTCGGGGAAGGACATCGGCTGCGCTGTGGGCAGCCCGCCCAGTAGGCGCGCCGCGATCCGCGCGCCGGCCGCGCGGGCCGCCGGATCCCTCTCGTCCTCCTCGGCCGCCAGGGCCAGCAGCACGTCCGCGTCGACCGGGAGATCGAGTCGGGCGTGGTGTTCGTCCTCGTTCACGATGCCTCCTCGGTGCTGTGGTCGTCGCCCTGTAGCGCGCGTCGCAGCAGTTCCCGCAGGTCGCGGATGCCCGCGGCGCGCAGCCGCTTGACCTTCTCCTGGCTCCAGCCGAGTTGGTCGGCGACTTCCCTGGTAGTCAGGATATCGGCATGGCCGCCATCCAGCGCCAGCACGAAGGTAGCTCGGAGCACGGCCGCGGACTCGGTGTGTCCCAGTGCGGCGAGCGCCTCGAGGATGACCGAGCGATCGACACAACGGGTTTCGCAGTCCGATTCCGCCGGTGCCCGCAGTGTCTGCACCGCGGTCTCGAAATCGACGCGAGTGCCCGGGTGCCGTTTGCGCGCCAGGCGGCGGCGCCGTTCCTCCAGCACCTGCCATTGGACCTGTTTGAGCACAACGGATTTCCAGTGGTCGATCCGGTACGTGGGTAGCGGCGAGACGAGCCGTGCGATCGCCTCCTGGGCGATATCCTCGAAATCGGACTGACCATCCGGGAATACGTGTGCCAGCAGAAAGCGCGCCTTGGTGGCCGCGTACACCGACAGCGTTTCGAGATCGGTACCGAAGATGTGTGCGACCACCTCGGTGCGCAGCCGCGGGGGTACTGCCTGCCACTCGACGCCGAGCCATCTGTCCAGCGATCCATCGTCTGCTGCCGGTCTGTGTTCGACCGAGGCGTTGTCGTACGACACGAGCGGTGTGGATCGCACAGATCTCAGCACAGCCGCTGCCGGCAGTTCTGAGCGGGGGGCCGACCCGGCCGGGTGGATCCGCCATGCCCGGCACGGCACGCAACTGTGAACCTCATCGACGACTCCTGGCTGAGATGGAAGGTGCTGTCCCATAGATGCGTTCGCCGGTGTGAACGGTTCGCGCTATGCGCCACCTCGCCGATCACCTGGACTCTGTGTGATCGCGTGCGCTGTCGAGGTATTCGCGGAGTTCGCGTATGCCGCGGGCACGTAGACGTTTGACCTTGGATCTGCTGTACCCGAGATCGTGTGCGACTTCGTCGGTGGTGCAGATATCGGCGTAGCTGCCGTCGGAGGCGAGGATGAACGTTGCCCGCAGGACGGCTGCGAGGTCGGCATCGGCTATCGCGTCGAGTGCCGCCTGGAGCAGATCGCGGTTCACCCAGTGGGATTCGTTGTCCGGGTCGGGGACGCTCTCGATGGCAGGGGCGGCGGTGTCGAAGTCGATGCGCACTCCGGGGTGGCGTTTCGCGGTGAGCCGGTGGCGGCGGCGTTGCCGGATGTGCCAGTCGACTCGGTGCAGGACGAAGGTTCGCCAATGCGTGACGCGGGCGGTGGGCAGCGTGGTGATGAGGTCGGCGACGGTGTCCTGCGCGATGTCCTCGAAATCGGTGCGGGTATCAGGATCCAGGTTCGCGAGCAGGTAGCGCGCCTTGCTCGCGGCGTAGGACGAGATGGTGGTCAGGTCGGCGCCGAAGACGTATTCGATTGTGTCCGCGCGGTGCCGGACGGGGATGTCTTTCCACTTCGCGCCGAGCCATTGATCGAGGTTGTCACCCCTCACGCGCACCCCGATTCCATACCGGTCCTGTCATGCTGGCTCCTCAACCTCGCTCGATCGGTGAGATCCAGTGTCATGAAAACTGTTCGGTAACCCGCAGTCAGGCGATGCCAGTCCTCTGACAGTGCGTGCCACCCTGCGATCAGGAGGAAGCGGCCAGCCGATACTCGCTCGGGGTCATCCCGGTTTCCAACTGGAAGGCGCGATAGAAGGTCCGCTCGGAGGCGAAGCCCGATTCGAACGCGACGAGGGCGGGCGGTATCGATTGCTCGCGGGTCAGTAGCGTTTTGGCATGACGCACCCGCAGCTTGCGGACGGTGCCGGTGTAGCTGTCACCGGCCCCCTTGAAGAGCCGGAACAAGGTGCGACGTGAGATATGGCAGGCTCGGGCGACCTCGTCGATCGAAAGGTCCGGGTCGGTGCATCGCTGCCGCAGATAGCTCATGATGTGCTCGCGGCCGAGCGCGTCCGCGCAGGTGTCGATGGGCAGCGTCCGTGCGGTCAGCGACACCGCGGATCCCATCAGATCGAGTGCGCTGGAGGCCAATATCTCGGCCTGATCGGGAGCTTCGTCGCGTACTCGGGCGAGGTCGCGGAAGAATCCCGCCACCACGCCCGCGGCGCTTGCCGCGGGGACGGTCACCGCCGTCGGCAGCTCGAGCCGGCCCATCCCGGGTTGCCGGCGCAGCAATGCGATCGGAATCTGTACCACCACCTGCTCGAATTCCTCGCCTGGATTGGTCCAGTTGTACGGCCGGGAGGTGTCATAGAAGACCATGTCTCCGTCGCTGACGTACGCCGATCGGCCGTCCTGGTTCAAGCACGCGCGTCCGCGGGTCTGGATGCTGGCCAGCAGGTATTCCTCGTCCGATCGGGCGATATGGCGTGCCGTGCGGCGAAGCTCCTGGTTGCTGCCCGCGATCGTGCTGAGGCTGAAGTCGGCCGGGCCGTTCAACGACCCGGTGGTGAGCCGCCCGTAGAAAGGTCCTTCGGGATCGGCATCGACCGCCAGCGGCACGTAGGTCCGCGCCATCAGTGCTTCCCACTCGTCGCGCGCCGCGCTACGCGCCGTCGGCGCGGAGAACCGCGACGTTGTCGGCTTTTCGGCCACCTGTCCACCCCCTCGAATGTCACCCAGCTGCCCGGTCAGGGCGCCGGCGTCCCCTGCCGCCGCGTGAGTTCCGAACGACGGAATCCGCCGGCGATGCGCATGGCCGACTCGATGTCGATGAGTGGATCTCGTGCGATGCGCACCTGGTTCTGTGGCGTAGATGCGCTCGGCAGTCGATTCGGTTCGTCCTCGTTCCGAAATTCAGGCCGGACGGCAGACGAAGCCCGGCGAATCTGTGCGAAACGAGTGTCAGCTCGGCTGGCGTTCGTAGGTGAGCTTCACCTTCAGGGTGGCTGCGCCGGAGGCCCCGGCGACGATGACAGTGCCCGAGGCGGTGAAACTCAGCCCCATCTCGATCTCGAACCGGTCCGGACTCGCCGAGGTGTGGCCGAGCCGTTTGACCATTTCCAGGCTGGAAACCGCGGCCGCCTCGATGACGGTCATCGCTCGATCCCAGGCGTTCTCGACCTTCTGCGCGGCATCGGACAGCGTGGAGGTCGGTTGTGTGCCGGGTGCGGGAATGGTCTCGACCAGCACGTCGACCTCGCCGAACCGCATCGGCACAACTCGTCCCGCCATGGAACCCCGCCTCGAGATGCTGTCGAAATAACCTGGCCGACAGTGTAATACGGCGCACCTGTTCAGTCGATCGGAATGGCGTGCGGTACCGCGAGCCCGGCGTGCAGGGCCAGCATGCTCTCGCATGCCATCTCCGCCATCCGATGGGCGGCGTGGGCGCTCAGGTAGGCGCTGTGCGGCGCGACCAGGAGCCGATCCGGGATCATGCGGATCAGACCGTACGGGTCGGTTTCCGGCTGCGGGGTGGGCTCGATGTAGTAGCCGTCGATAGCCGCGGCGGCAATCACGTTGCTTTCCAACGCTACTCGTAGTGCGTCGGGTTCTACGAGCTCGGCACGTGCGGTATTGACGAGAAAGGCCTCGGGACCCAGGGCGGCCAATTCCGCGGCGCCGATGAGGTTGTCGTTCACGCCGGGAACGTAGGCGCAGTTGATACTGAGCACATTCACTGCCCGGCACAGCTCGAGCACAGAGTCGCAGCGCCGATAGCCCAACGCAGCGAGCTCGGGTCGTGGGGTCCGGTTCCAGTAGTAGATCTGCATTCCGAAAGCGGCCGCGGCCATTCGGGCGATCGCACGTCCGATATGCCCGGTGCCGCAGATACCGAGCCGGCCGCCGATCAACGACGATGTGGTCCCTTCGGTCCACTTCCCGTCCGCCACCAGCGTTACCCGAGATGTCACCTGACGTACCAGGTCGAGCATCAGCGCGACGGTGAACTCGGCGACGGCCTCGGAGTTCGCATGCGGGGTGTAGGTGAACCGCAGGTCTCCGGATGGTTCGGGGAGTTCCAGGAACGACTGATATCCGGTACCGAGAAAGGCGACGATTCGTAGCTCGGGCACCCGCGCCCAGGCCGCGCGGCTGATCCGTTCGGAGCCGCCCAGCACGTAACCCCACGCCCCGTCGAGCGCCCGGACCACCCAATCCTCGTCCAGATCGCCGGGAATCATCTCCACGACCAGGCCCGCCGCCTGTAGCCGCCCTACGACCTCGCTCGGGAACGTGGAACCGGTCACGACGATCCGATGTGAGCTCATGATCTGTTCCTCCGGCTCGTCGGGTGATCGGCGGCACGTAGCCCGAGCGGTTCTCGGCCGGTCACGGCGGGCACCCGGCATCGCGCCGCACCAGGATTCGAAAACCCAGGTCCCAGTACGCATTACAGGGGGGATCGTCGAGACGGAAGCTGACGTGGGTGGCCCAGCGTTCCCGGCTGTACCACGACCCGCCGCGCACGATCCGCTTCGTCAGCGCGGGCGGGCGCTCCCGGTCGCGTAGATCCAGCCAGGGGTAGGACGCGCTGGAAGTCCACTCCCAGACATTGCCTGCCATCTCCTCGGGCCCGGCCGGCGTTCGCCCGTGACCGACGAACCCCACCGGGACCGCCCCGAAGGTGATGATGGCGGGTTCGGCGGCCGAATCGAAATCGCGCACCACGCATTCCCGCGTATCGTATGCCTCTCCCCAGGGATAGGCGCGCGGCGTTCCCGGGGGCTTCCCACGCGCGGCAGCCCACTCCCATTCCACCTCTGTCGGCAGCCGTACCTCGTCATCGACGCCCAGCGCCCCAGACAGCCGCAGCCGATGTTGCAACCAGCGGCAATACGCCTGCGCTTCCCACAGATTCACGCCCACCACCGGCGCACTCGCGATGGTGAAGCGAGAATCGTGCCAATACAGTGGATGGTCCCGGACCATGATTCGGTGTGCGACATGCCGGGACTCGGCAGCCGCGTAGCGGGCGAACTCGGGTTCGGAGAATTCCTTGACGAAGTTCAAATCGCGCTGGGTTTCCCACAATTCGACGAGCTCCGCCAGAAAATCCGGGTCTCGCGCCCGCCAGGCCGCCGCCTCGTCGCCGGTCCACCAGCGCGGCGTGGCGTAGCCCCGGTCCGCGATGAACGCGGCGAACTCGAGGTTGGTGACCGGGTGCCGCGCGATCTCGAAGGACGCGACCTGCACTTCGACCTGCGGACTGGACGGCACCCGCTTGGCTTCCCGCATCGGCAGCGGCTCGGCCGTCCCCACCCGGCCACGTCCACCGGCGATCGGCACCAGGTCCAGGGCCGGCGCATCGCGGCGGCGTTCGAGCCGGCCGGCCGCACACCAGCAGCGCAATCGTAGGGCGCGGTCGAGTCCGGCGTCGCCGGCCAGCGCGCTGACGATTCGACGCGCATACGACCACAGTCCGGAAAACTCCGGTCCATCCGGCCGGCCTGTCTCCGGATCTGTCGCAGCGCGCTCCAAGCCCAGTTTGCCGATCGCCTCGGCGGAGAACTCCGCCAGCAGTTCCGCCGCGGCACAGGCCGATTCGGCCCGGACGACGGGATCCGCCGCGCCGCAGCGTGCCGTCGGAGCCGAGTCCGCCTCGCGCAGTAGCTGCTTCAGCAGCATCAGAAGATCGCCGGTACCTTGGCCGGTGACCTGAACGATGCTCACGACGTGGACGAAGACCTCCCGCCAGCGCGGATCCCTGGCCAGCTGTAGCCGCCGGGTCGGCTCGCAGTGCCGCAGCACGTACTCGGCCGCCAGATACTCCTGGAAACTGCGGTGCACGAACTCGTACCGGCCGACGTCTCGTTCCTGGATCAGACCGGTGGAAGCGGAACCCACCAGCCGGTGCCAGTAGGCGCTACAGGCGAAATCGAGGCCCTGCGCGTCGTCCGCCTCGATCTCACCCAGCGCGACCAACATCTCCGCGAGCACGTGGCGCAGCCGGGTCCGCGACACCAGAGCGGTGTCGGCGGTGTCGGACACCGTCCCCGCGCACAGATCGAAGGCAAGGCACTGCGCCAGTTCGGTGAGCACCTCCGGGTCCACCTGGTCGTGCCGGACATCGCGCCACGCCGGTTCCCGGAGCAGGCACTCGACCGCCCGCCGCATCAACGATGCCCGCCCCAGCCGTGCCTGCCGAGGCTGCGACTCGACCAGGCAGATCACCGCCGCGAGCAACGGTATCCGGCCGAGTTCGCGGAGATCCTCGTGTGCGTCCAGCAGCAGGCGGGTCTGGTTGATCGCCGCCCGGGCCCGGAGCTCGGCCGGTTCGGCGTGCGTATGCCATTGATCGATGTAGAGATCGAGCTTGTCCTCGGAGAACGAATCCAGTTCGAACAGTGGAAGATCCGGAATCCGGCGGTCGGGATGGGCGGCATCGTGATCGGCGCGCCGGCAGGTGACGGTCAGCCGATTGTGCGACAGCTCGGCGTACTCACCGAGCAGCCGGCGCAACCCGGGGAGATGCTGCTCGGCGACATCCTCGAGCCCGTCCAGAAAGAACCACAGCTGTCCCAGCCCGGCCGCCTCGGTCAGCCGGCCCGCCAGCGCCGACACCTGTCCGCGCAGCTGCGCGCTATTGCGCACCAGCGGCAAACGTCCGAGCAGATCCTCCATGGACGTCCACACGCCGCCCTCGTTGACCACCCGCAACGGCACCCGAACCGGGATCCATCCCTGCCGATCCCGCACGGCACTGCGCGCGTACATGTTGGTCAGGCGTGCGCACAGGGTGGACTTGCCATAACCCGGCCGCCCGATCACCATCGCACCATCGGTGCTCCTCAGCAACGCATCGATCTGCACCGACTCGCCGTGGGCCGGCAGTCGAGTGCCGCCGGGACGCCAGTATTCGTCGCGGCCGACCGCGCGCACCGCCGCGTTCGGCGGAATCCAGACGTCGCGCAGCCGCAACGCCCGACCCCGGCCGTTCCAGTGCGGACTCCCGAACACCAGATACTCGGTGTCGTTGATGGACTCGGTCAGGAAGGTCTCGACCTCGCGCGGAATCCGGATATCCGGCAGCGCCTCCTCCTCCCGCGCGGTCTCCGCACTCCCGATCAACGGTTGCAGCAGCTCCGTTCGCGCGACCCATACCGAATCCCGCAGCCAACCGTCGGCGCTGTTGTAGCGTGCGGACACCACCCCGATGACAGCGCCGTCCGATTCACGCAGGACCGGCGCGCCACTCATACCGGGAACCACATCGCGACACCGCAACCGGCCCATCCTGATTCGGCCGTCGCGCGTGGTCGGACCCGCCCATTCGCCGGTCGCGGCGAGGAATTCGTAGTTGTGCGCCGGATCGTCGACATCCACGACCCCGGTCACGATGACCGCCGTCCGCTGCGGTACCCGGTCGGTAGCCGCCAACGGGCCGGTGGAGGCCGGCAACACGCCGTCCGTGCCGAGCACTGCGAGGTCGTGCAGGGGATCGCAGCGTTCCACCCATGCGGTGAACGATCCGATACCGCCGGCCAACGCATCGACATACACCGTTGTGCCGGAGGAATCACCGCCGAGCTGGTTCACGACATGCCACGCCGTGACCAGCCGACCCGGTGACAGCTGGAAGCAGGTGCCGACCGGACTACCGTCCGCGGTCATTATCCGGCCCAGGAACCCGGGAACCCGTGGGTCGCCGCGAGGCGCCGAGCCCGCCCCGAACCCCCCGTTCATCGGTCTGCCGCGTTACTCGTCAGCTGATGTCGGCGTTGCCGGCCTTCCACTCGGCCCACGGAACGTTCCAGTCGCCGAGGCCGTCGACGCCGGAGAGGGTGTTGCCGACGGTGTTCTTGATGATGGTGATATCTCCGCGTTTGGCGTTCTCGAAGACCCAGCGGGCGTTGGCGGGGCTGAGGTTGAGGCAGCCGTGGCTGGCGTTGTAGCTGCCCTGGGCGCCGAGGGACCAGGGGGCCGAGTGGAAGAAGATGCCGCTGTAGGAGATGCGGGTGGCGTAATCGACCGGGGTGCGGTAGCCGTCGGGCGAGCCGACCGCCACACCGTAGGTCGAGGAATCCATGATGATCTTCTCGTGCCGGTCGGCCACGATGTAGATGCCGTTGTCGGTGGGGGTGCTGTCCTTGCCCATCGAGGTGGGCATCTCCATGATGACCTGTCCGTTCTTCTCGACGGTCACCATGTGGGTGTTGTCGTCGGCGGTGAAGACCAGCGCGTCGCCGACGATGAAGTGCGAGGTGATGTTGTCCTGGCCGAACAGGCGGTTGCCCAGATCCTTGCCGTAGACGTTGACGTCGATGCTGACCTTGGTGCCCGGGGCCCAGAAATGCTCCGGCCGCCACCGCACCTCACGGTTGTTCACCCAATAGAAGGCGCCCTCCACCGGCGGTTCGGTCTTGATGGTGATGGCGTCCTGGGCGGCTTTGCGGTCGGGGATGTTCTCGTCGAACTGGATCGCCACCGGCTGGCCGATGCCGACGACCTCACCCTCGCCCGGAATCAGGTACGGCTTGGTCTGGTTGCCGGGCGAACTGGTGGTGAAACTCATAGCTGTCGAGTTCGCGCCGCCCAGGCCGATGGCGTCGGCCTGCAACCGGTAGGTCTTGCCGTAGCCGAGGACCTCGGTGGTCTCCCAGGTCTGGCCGTCGGCGCCGAGCTTGCCGCTGACCGGTCGGCCCTCGGCGTTGAGCAACTGCACGTTGGTGAACTTGCCGTCGTCGACCTTGAAGGTCATCGGCATGGCGGGCGACACACCGACGTCGCCGTTCTTCACCGGAGCGACCAGCTTCGGTTTGATCAGCTCGGTCATCGGGTTGCGGTCGATCGCGACCGATGAGTCGGTGCTGCCGGACGACGACGAGCACGCCGAAAGCCCCAGTGTCGCCACCGCGAGTAGAACCAGAGGTCCGCTGAGCATTCGCACCGAACGACCACGACCAAAGCGCATGTTTTCAACCCCGTTTCAAGTCCCGACGCCGTTCGCCAACGCGCCGATGGCTTCGGATCCAAACCGACTCACAGCTCAACCCACCGCGCCGGCGGGATCGGTCGAGACCACGTGACCGCTATTCTGCCAGCCCGACCGGCCCGAACCAACGTCAACACCACTCCGGACGCGGCGGAGTTACACCGGATAGATCCGACGAACCGCTCGCGGCGTTAACACCGCTGGCACACCGTGTTCAACCCGTGACAAAACCCGCGCTCACCTGGCGATTTCACTTCTGCGCCCGCTTCCTGTTAATGTTTGTCCCGCACCGGAACGGAGCCCAACGGCCCGCCGGAGCAAACCAGCGCCATTAGCTCAATTGGCAGAGCAGCTGACTCTTAATCAGCGGGTTCGGGGTTCGAGTCCCTGATGGCGCACCAGTCGAAATTCGGTGCCGGAATTTTCCGGTTGCTGGCAGGCTCTCGCCTGTCTCCATGCGGCTTGGTCATGCCCGCATAGTAGTCGATTCTCCGCGCTCTCAGGCGTGTGTTGTTGCCCCCTTGCCGATCTCGGCACAGGGGGCTTTGTCATGAGCGGGCACGCTTCGCCCGCCGAGATGCTGGACGCGGTCTACTACGCGTCGGCGGTCGTCACGATCGGCTTCGACCCCGACCACCCCGGCCGCGTCCTCACCCACACGTTCCACACGGACGACGCCCCAACACCGGTGCCGCTGTCCCTGGCTGTCGCCGCGCTGCGCCAGCTGGCCGATGACCTCGAATCCGGCGGTGAGTCATGACCGGCCGCCGCTTCACCCGCACCGCACCCTTGCCTCGCTGCCCGCACTGCCAGCGGCCCTACCACCCTCGAGCACGCGTTCCGCGATTGCCAACGGGCCAGGTATGGCGCTGCGCCGAGTGCCGCAACAACCCCGGCTCCGATCCCACGCCGCTGGACGGCATGGCCACCCGCAGGGGTGATGCCGCCGTGAGATGACCCGAGCTCGATCCCGGTGCGCCCGTGGGTTACTCGGGTGATCGGCCTAGCCCGCCGAGTCGTCGCCCGTCAGAGGGGCCACTGCACCCATTCCGATGCGAGCGTCCGACCCGGTAAAGGCGGACTCGGACGGGGACGCCGTGGCAGGCGTACCGGACGTTCGCAATATCCCAGTCCCGGCGGCCCGAGTAATGCCCGAGGCCGCGTGCATCACCAACCGATCCGATCGAAGCGACTGACGTGGTGGCACTCCGTACCTCAGCGGTACGGGGTACGCCCTGCCCTCACGCTCCCGCCGCTCCCTCCGTGGTAGCTCAGCCGCCCCTAGGCGGCCACCAGACAGGAGAACTCCCCCCGTGACCACACACGATGACCCGCAGTGGGACACAGACGAGCAGATGGGCCCACCGACCGAGATGGCCGCCCGCGCCCTCCAACGCGCACGAGCACTCGCCGCCAACCTCGAACACGCCGCCCAGAGTCCCGCCGCAACTGAAGGCACCCGCCTGGCCGGCGGACTGCCCGACCCGTCGAACCTGGCCCGGCCGGGCAAGATCAAGCCCGCCGACCGCATCGGCGAACTCGCCCGCGTGCTGCTGGTCTCCATTGGCGACCGGCCCGGCAAGCCACCTGCCCACGTCGGGCCGCCGCCGACCGCCGCCGAACCGCCCGCCCTGGCTCCGGCACCCTCCGACGACGAGGCAGCGCGATGAGTTGGGGCGGCCGCCGCGCTCAGGCCCTGCGCTTGCTGTGCCTGGCCACCTACGGCACGACCTGCCACCTGTGCGGGCGGCCCCGCGCCACGACCGCCGATCACCTGATCCCTCGCAGCAAAGGCGGGCCGGACTCCCTGGACAACCTGCGCCCAGCGCACAAGTCCTGCAACTCCGCGCGCGGGGACATGTGGTTGCACGAGTGGTTCGCCTCCCGCCGCTACCAGGCCGCCACGGTGGCCCCGTCGCGAGAGTGGTGAGTAGCAATGGAACTCGACACCGAGACCTACTGCCGGGGCTGTGGTGCGGCGCTGGCGTGGCGCATCACCCGGACCCTGCCGCAGCTGCTGCCCCTGGACACCGAACCCCACGAGGACGGCACCGTGCGCGTGGACGACGACAACAGCGCGACCGTGCTGGCCGGGTCCGCATTGGCCCGCGCACGGGCACGTGGGGTGCGGCTGTACGCCCGTCACATCGCGGGCCAGCACTGCCCGGACCTCTGGCCCGCCGAATCGGGCGAAATCGCTGGCAAATCCGAATCCGAAATCCGAAAAGTTCCCAGTTTTTTGGGATTTCGGCCGCTGGACACCACCGCGCCCACCTCCCTTTTTCCCGACCAGACCCCACCACCGGGGGTAGGAACATCGACCGGAGCACCCACCGAAAAGCCCTAATAGGGCACCGATCAAGGAGACCCGATTATGCCCAGGCGACCTGCGAATTCCCCTGACCAGGGCCAGGATTCGATGTTCCCAGAGCTGCCGAACACCGATGCCGTCGTGCGTACCGCGCCGGGTCGGCACGCGGCGGCCGTGGAGAAGGCCATCACGGCGGCCCGCGCCGACCAGACACTCATCGACGCCGACGAAGCGGCGCTGACGCTCGTGCGCGCCGGTGCCTGGGCGCTGGATGTCTTCGAGGCCCAGAACAAGCCCTACGGCCCGAGCAAGCTTCTCGGCCCTGTCCTGGACGCCCTAAAGGAACTGCGGATGACACCCGAAACCCGGGCCGTCGCGCAACACGACACCCTCGAGGAGCTGCTACGTGAACTCGCTACCCCATCCCCTGACGCCCCCGCCCCGGTTCGCGACGCCGCGCAACCCGAGTAGGCCCACCTTCGGCCCGGCCGTGGCCAAGGTCTCGGCCGCCATGGGCCAGCCGCTCATGCCTTGGCAACGCCAGGTGGCAGATACCGCCCTGGAGGTGGATGATCGCGGCCGGTTCGTGCACTCGCTCGTGGTCATCTCCGTGCCCCGACAGTCCGGAAAGACCACGCTGGTTCTGGCAAACGCGGTGCACCGCTGCATCTTCCGCGCCAATCAACGCGCCTGGCACACCGCCCAGACCGGCCAGGACGCGCGCGACCAGTGGCGCGAGATGGCCGGGCGGCTGCTGCGCTCACCGCTCAACCCGCTGGTGACCGTGAAGTGGGGCGCGGGCGACTCCCGGATGATCTTCGCCACCGGCTCGGAGCTACGCCCGCACCCGCCGACCGTGGACGCCCTGCACGGCAAACAGTCCGACCTCAACGACATCGACGAGGGATGGGTGTTCGACGACGCCCAGGGCGCGAACCTCATGCAAGCCATCGTGCCCACCCAGGCCACCCGCCCCGGTGCCCAGACCATCATCCTGTCCACGATGGGCACCGCGAATTCCACGTGGTTCCACGGCCTTTCGGATCGCGGCCGCGACGGCGACCCTGGCGTGTGCTACTTCGAGTGGTCGATACCCGAGACCGCCGACCCACTGGACCTCGACGTGGTGGCCGCCCACCACCCCGCCTACGGCCACACCATCGACATGGACGCGCTGCGCCGGGCACGAGACCAGCTCGGCGACAAGCCAGGCGAGTTCGCCCGCGCCTACGGCAACCGGCGCACCGGGGCCGGGGAACGACTGTTCCCGCGCTGGGAAGAGGCACAGACCGCCGTCGCGTTCCCCGACGACGCCCGACCTGCATTCGGCGCGGCCGTCTCGATCGACCGCAGCGAAACCGCCATCGTGGCCGCCGCCCTGGTCGACGGGATGCCCGTGCTCGAGCTGATCGAATGCCGTCCCGGGACGTCGTGGGCGGCACCGCGGCTTGCCCAGCTGGCCGCCGGGCACCGCAACCACGGCGTGGCCGTGGACCAGTACGGGCCATCGGGCACTCTGGCCGACGAACTCGGCCGCCTCGGCGTGGTGCTGCTGCCGATCGGCATTCGGGATGTCACGGCCGCAGCGGGGAACCTGCTGGACCGCTTGAATCCCAAAGATGATGGCCCCATTGGGATTCGGTTCCGTACCGATCCGGCGTTCTCGGCCGCCGCCGATATCGCGGCACTGCGTCCGGTCGGTGATGCTGTGGCGCTGTCGCGGCGCTCGCCCGGCTCGATAGCCGCGCTGGAGGCCGGGGCGCTGGCCGCCTACGCCCTCGATCACCAGGGCGCGCCCAGTGCCACGCCGGTGGTGGTGTTCGGATGAGGGTCCGTACCGACGCCACCGAGTACATGGTGCTGACCGTCTGTGATTGTGGCTGGCGATTCGCTGGCGACTCCCACGCGCAGAACGCCCGCGCGGTGCGCGAGCATGCCCGCAACTCCCACCACGACGAGCCCCAAGCGGTGAAACGCGCTGCTGATTCAGCACGTGTCGCGTCGCGGCGTGAGAGTCGCAAACGTGCGCAGGATCGGAGGCATGGGATTCATTCGGTCCTTGCTGGCAATTCGCTCGCTGCCGGAACTGGCAGCGGCGCATAGCAATGCCGTCCAGGTCGCCTCGCCGTTCTCGCCATATCCGAACCACCTGAATCAGGTGGTCTGGCCCGATCTGGTGGGGCTGGAGAACGTGCTTCCGATGACGCGCCTGGAGGCCATGACGGTGCCCGCCATGGCGCGGGCGCGCCGGATCATCGTGGGCAGCATCGCGCGAATGCCGCTGCGCGGCTATCACGGTGACGACGTGCTGACCGCTCAGCCGGCCTGGCTCGACCGCACCGACGGGCCGGTGAGTCCGTTTCACCGGATGCTGTGGACGGTGGATGACCTGCTGTTCTACGGCTGGTCGCTTTGGGGCTTGTCACGTGACGATGCGGGCCAGGTCATATCGGCCGGGCGAATCCCTTGGGAGCGCTGGGAATTCGACGCGGTGGGCCGGATCGTGGTGGACGGCGAGCTCGCCGCCGACCGCGACGTGTGCCTGATTCCCGGCGTGGACGAGGGCCTGCTGTACTTCGCCCAGCGCGCGATCCGGCACGCCGCCAAGCTGATCGCCGCCGCCGATTCCGCCGCGTCGACGCCGACGCCGAACCTCGAGCTACACCAGACCACCGACGCCCCGATGCCCCAGGCCGAAATCGACGCCCTGGTGGCTGCCTGGGCCGCCGCGAGGCGCGGCGCGAACGGCGGTGTGGCCTACACCAACAACGCGATCGAGCTTCGCGAGCACGGCGCACCGAATGAGCATCTGCTGATCGAGGGCCGCAACGCCGCCGCTGTCGATATCGCGCGCGCTGCCGGTCTGCCCGCCGCCTCGATCGACGCGACCGGCCCCACGGCCTCGCTCACCTACGAGACGACCCAGGGCCGCAACGCCGAGTTGGTGGATTACGGCCTGGCCCCGTACATGTCTGCGATCTCCGCGCGCCTGGGCATGGACGACATGGTGCCCTCGGGAGTTCGAATCGCTTTTGACACAGAGGATTTCGTCGGACCTGCCATTCGCGTGCAGGTTGTTAGGCGACGCTGAAAATGCCGATCAACCAGGCGTTGAAGATGCCGACCATCAGAGGCAAGAGAACCCCGCCGGGCATAGCCGCAGCGGGGTC